>NZ_BPQD01000061.1 GCF_022179065.1 Methylobacterium adhaesivum | reverse complement strand
TTCGCTTTTTGCGGCTTTTTCTTCGGCTTCTTCGGTGCTTTGCCATTTTGCTTAGTCGTCAGGGCAGAAACTGCACTGATTAGCTGCTGCATCTGTTGGGCCTGGACGATCGGAGTTTGCAGCTCTGGAATCATGGGTGGGGCCGGCTGCATCGGCACCCGCCATGGACGGAACGCCGGGCGTGGTCGCCAACGGCGTCCGTAAAAGGTTTGAGTTGGGATGTAATTCATGGTGTCTGTAATACGTGGTCTTTAGATGTAGTGTAATCCTGCATCTATTTAGGACCGCCGTACAGATGTATAATGGGACCTCTTATTTTCCTAAAAGACTTCAAATTCTTAGACAGCGTGGACATCGCTCTAGTGATGTTCCCGACGCCACTGACTTGGTATCTTGAGCTCAGTGCCACGTCTAATTCTTCTCTCAATCCTATGCGGGACCACTTAACTGTTTCGTCTTTTAGTGCCCTTCTTCTGTCTTCATCCTGGTTGTCGTCCGCTGGGAGCGGTTTCCCGAGTTTGAACAGCCTCTTTAACGGGTCTGCAACCCTACACGCTGTACCGGCGACACTGTCGTACAGGATGAATCCTCCACAAAAGTACGGTGGTTTCTCACACATTGTGGCATCGATGATCTTTACTTCCATGTTGACCCAACTCGCACACCTTTCTGCCATTAGCGGGTCTGACCTCACGCCGTGCACTATGTTGTCATCACCTATGAAGGCGGCGCACGCCGAGGACGATAATTTGTCGCGTAAGACGCGGCACGCTATGACAATGTTCAGCAGCGTGTTGATGAAGAGTGTAAGAAACATTCCTGACTTCATCATAGCACCGAATTTAAATCTTGTACCGGTAGGTAGATGCACACTCGTGATCTCACCAAACGCAGCTTCGATAAGGTCCAGCAGTTCTTGGTCGACCCCGAGGTCTTCCAGAAGCATTAGCGCCGTTAGCGCTAAGGAGTCGTCTTGGCTCTTATCGAAGGATGCGATATCTGTCTCCAGTACAGCATCTCCCGGTTGAAAATGTGCCGCTATGATGGCATCAAAGTCCTCCGCCGACATGTCAAACAGAGTGTGAATGTTCGGGGTCAGAACGGCTTTTAGCCGCCTGACTAACTCTCTGTGGATTCCGCATAAATATGCCGTGGCCAATGGTTCCGCCGCTTGAATCACTTGCACTTTAGGCCTTTCTTCGGTATGCTTGGTGCCTGGTGTAACTTTCACATCTCTCTTCATATCCATCACGAAGCGGTCCATTGGCACCTCCTGG
>NZ_BPQD01000060.1 GCF_022179065.1 Methylobacterium adhaesivum | reverse complement strand
TAGGGTACACCCGGACAGTTGCTTAGTCGGCAGAAATGGTTACAGTGCAACTGACGGTAAACTGTACTCTTACCTTGAGGGCACGAGGTTCCACCAGACGGCGGTCGACATGGCTGAAATATCAACTTTATGGCCAAGACTCCAAGATGCTAACGAGCAGATCTGCCTGTACGCCCTAGGGGAGACGATGGACAGCATACGCACTAAATGCCCAGTAGAGGACGCCGATTCGTCTACGCCGCCGAAAACGGTACCGTGTCTATGTCGGTACGCGATGACCGCGGAGCGGGTTGCCAGACTTAGGATGAATAACACCAAAAACATCATCGTGTGCGCCTCCTTTCCATTGCCGAAGTACAGGATAGAAGGCGTGCAGAAGGTGAAGTGTGACCGAGTGCTAATTTTTGACCAGACCGTCCCGTCACTAGTAAGTCCCAGAAAGTACATACAGCAGCCGCCGGAACAGCTGGATAATGTGAGCCTGACTTCTACGACGTCGACGGGATCCGCATGGTCATTTCCATCGGAAACGACCTACGAAACCCTGGAAGTCGTAGCCGAGGTACACACCGAACCTCCGATCCCTCCGCCTCGCCGACGTAGAGCAGCCGTCGCCCAACTTAGACAGGATCTGGAAGTCACCGAGGAGATCGAGCCGTACGTGATACAGCAAGCAGAGATCATGGTCATGGAGAGGGTCGCGACGACAGACATACGCGCTATCCCAGTCCCGGCACGGCGGGCCATTACAATGCCAGTCCCAGCCCCCAGTGTTCGTAAGGTCGCTACCGAACCTCCATTAGAACCGGAAGCTCCTATCCCGGCACCAAGAAAGAGAAGAACCACTGGCACCACACCTCCGCATAACCCCGAGGATTTCGTTCCCAGGGTACCGGTTGAGTTACCGTGGGAGCCGGAAGACCTAGACATCCAATTCGGTGACTTGGAGCCACGCCGCCGGAACACCAGGGACCGAGATGTCAGCACAGGAATACAGTTCGGTGACATCGACTTTAACCAGTCCTGACTAGGCAGGGCTGGCGCGTATATCTTTTCGTCTGACACTGGCCCGGGTCCCCTACAGCAGAAGTCCGTAAGGCAACATGAATTGCCATGCGAGACTCTGTATGCCCATGAAGACGAACGCATATACCCGCCGGCATTTGACGGAGAGAAAGAGAAGGTACTCCAGGCAAAGATGCAGATGGCCCCGACAGAAGCGAATAAGAGCAGGTACCAGTCGAGGAAAGTAGAGAACATGAAGGCATTAATTGTAGAAAGACTACGCGAAGGAGCAAAGATGTACCTCCATGAGCAAACCGACAAAGTACCCACGTACACCAGCAAGTACCCTAGACCTGTGTACTCACCATCGGTGGATGACAGCCTGAGCGATCCGGAAGTGGCTGTGGCCGCCTGTAACTCTTTCTTAGAGGAGAATTATCCGACCGTGGCGAACTACCAGATAACCGATGAGTATGATGCTTATCTGGACTTGGTCGACGGCTCTGAAAGCTGCCTCGACAGAGCTACGTTCTGCCCGGCCAAACTAAGATGTTACCCTAAGCACCACGCATACCACCAACCACAAATCAGGAGCGCAGTACCTTCCCCTTTCCAAAACACGTTACAAAACGTGCTAGCCGCGGCCACTAAAAGAAATTGTAATGTCACCCAAATGAGAGAATTACCAACCATGGACTCTGCGGTGTTTAACGTAGAAAGCTTCAAAAAATACGCCTGTACCGGCGAATATTGGCAAGAATTTAAAGACAATCCTATACGGATCACCACCGAAAACATAACGACGTACGTGGCTAAACTCAAGGGTCCAAAGGCTGCTGCCCTTTTTGCCAAGACGCATAACCTGGTGCCGCTCCAGGAGGTGCCAATGGACCGCTTCGTGATGGATATGAAGAGAGATGTGAAAGTTACACCAGGCACCAAGCATACCGAAGAAAGGCCTAAAGTGCAAGTGATTCAAGCGGCGGAACCATTGGCCACGGCATATTTATGCGG
>NZ_BPQD01000059.1 GCF_022179065.1 Methylobacterium adhaesivum | reverse complement strand
CGACTACTCGTTGATGGCGGCGACGACGCCTGCGCCGACGGTGCGGCCGCCTTCACGGATGGCGAAGCGCAGCTTCTCTTCCATGGCGACGGGGACGATGAGGGTGACGTCCATGGTCACGCTGTCGCCGGGCATCACCATCTCGGTGCCCTCGGGGAGCACGCACACGCCGGTCACGTCCGTGGTGCGGAAGTAGAACTGCGGGCGGTAGTTGGTGAAGAACGGCGTGTGGCGGCCGCCCTCCTCCTTGGTGAGGATGTAGGCCTCGGCCTTGAACTTGGTGTGGGGCTTGACCGAGCCGGGCTTGCACACGACCTGGCCGCGCTCGACGTCCTCGCGCTTGGTGCCGCGCAGGAGCACGCCGACGTTGTCGCCGGCCTGGCCCTGGTCGAGGAGCTTGCGGAACATCTCGACGCCCGTGACCGTCGTGGTCTGCGTGTCGCGGATGCCCACGATCTCCACGGTCTCGCCGACCTTCACGATGCCGCGCTCGACGCGACCCGTCACCACCGTGCCGCGGCCCGAGATCGAGAACACGTCCTCGATGGGCATCAGGAACGGCTTGTCGATGGGGCGCTCCGGCTGCGGGATGTAGGCGTCCACCGACTCCATGAGCTTGAGCACGGCGTCGTGGCCGACGGCCTTGTCGCCGTTGTCGAGCGCCACCTTGGCCGAACCCTTGGTGATCGGGATGTCGTCACCGGGGAAGTCGTACTTGGAGAGAAGCTCGCGCACCTCCATCTCGACGAGCTCGAGGAGCTCCTCGTCGTCGACGAGGTCGACCTTGTTCAGGAACACGACGAGCGCCGGCACGCCGACCTGACGGGCGAGCAGGATGTGCTCGCGGGTCTGCGGCATCGGGCCGTCGGCCGCCGACACCACCAGGATCGCGCCGTCCATCTGGGCGGCACCCGTGATCATGTTCTTCACGTAGTCGGCGTGGCCCGGGCAATCCACGTGGGCGTAGTGCCGGTTCGTGGTCTCGTACTCAACGTGCGCCGTCGAGATCGTGATGCCGCGCGCCTTCTCCTCCGGCGCCTTGTCGATCTGGTCGTACGCCGTGAACGTCGCACCACCCGTCTCGGCCAGAACCTTCGTGATCGCCGCCGTCAGCGACGTCTTGCCGTGATCCACGTGACCGATCGTGCCGATGTTGCAGTGCGGCTTCGTACGAGCGAATTTCTCTTTGGCCAT
>NZ_BPQD01000058.1 GCF_022179065.1 Methylobacterium adhaesivum | reverse complement strand
TCATCGCCAAGGCCGTTCAGGATTGGATCGCGGCGGTGGGATCAGCGACCGCCTACATCGAGCCGGGCAGTCCGTGGGAGAACGGCTATTGCGAGAGCTTCAACGCGAAGCTGCGGGATGAGCTCCTCAACGGCGAGGTGTTCTACACCCTCAAGGAGGCCAGCGTCGTGATCGAGCAATGGCGTAGGCACTATAACAACATCCGGCCGCACTCGTCGCTCGGCTACCAGCCGCCTGCGCCCGAGGTCGTCATCTGGCCAACCGAACCGAGCGGCTCAGGGCCGCTCGCTCACCCCGCCATCGTCACGCGACTGACGATGCACTAACTTCGAACCTGGGCCACCGAATGGGGGCAGGCCAGTCTTCGCCCTGGACCGCCGCCGTCGCTGTCGTCTCGACGCTGCAAGGCAAGCTTCAGAACGTTCAAACTGCGAATGACCGTTTTCGGGAACGCTTCAAATCGGCCTATTCGGCGCTGTTGGGTCGAGTGCGGAACGGCGGCTTGGGGTGGATACCTACCTGTCGGCTTCTGAGCATCGGGTAATCGAGGGGGACGTTCGACGCTCGGCAGTATCCGTCCGATGGCGAAGTGTCCGCTGTAAAAGCGGGAATCCCGGAAAAGGACAGCCTATCCTTGACCCGTGGCAACCGCAGAAGGCTGTCGGCTTGTCCTGGAGGCTGCCCGCTCCGTTCGCCGTTAGGGCACCTTAGCCCCGAATGTCACCCTGCCTCGGTGCGACCACGGCGAAGAGGTCCGTAAGGGCGGCGAGGCTCGCCGCCTGGAGCTGCGAGGCGGGGACGACCGAACCGTCCGGCGCGGGTAGGTCACGGGTGGCTGTAGCGGAGGCGACTACGGTGGGCCGGAACCCCAGGCTGAATGCGCCGCGCGCGGTCGAGTTGATACACATGTGGGTCATGAAACCCGCCAGCACGAGGTCCTTGACGCCAACGGCATCGAGTTGCGCCTGTAGGTCGGTGCCTACGAACGAGTTCGGGTAGTTCTTGGTGATCACCGGCTCGTCTCCCCGGGGGGCGACCTCGTCGCTGATCCGGCCGATGGCTGCCCTGACGTCGTAGGGCGAGCCCGGCCCCGCGTCGTGCTGGATGTGGAATATCGGGATGCCCGCGTCGCGTGCGCGGGCGAGCAGGGCAGAGGCCTCGCGAAGCGCAGGTTCGACGCCTTCGAGGCGCATCACCCCCTCGCGGTAAGTGTTCTGCAGGTCGACCATCACGAGGGCGGACCCCTTCAAGGCTGCAAATTCGGTGCCGAGGCCAGAGAGGCTGCGAAGAGTGGCGAGTTCCGACATGCTGTTTGCTCCCTTGTCATCGCGGTGCGCCGGCGTCGGCGTTCGGCGACACCCTACCACCGGCGACCCGGGAAGCACCCCGTCCATAGGTGCAATCGGACGCCGGATGGCCTCGGCGCCCCGTTCGGTCCCCCTGAACGCCGTGCCCACCCGCTTGGTATCGTCGATGGCGCGGGGGGAAGCTGCCTAACCGCCGGTCACGCTCATGTGCCGCCGGACCGTGGCTAGCCGCGCCCGAACAATGACGAAGTCGTGGCCCTTCGGCTTGCGTGCGATGGCGTCGACCAACGCTCTGGCGACGGGCTCGTCAACGTGCGGAGACGCCAGCAGGGGCGCCTGCAGATCGGCGGAGTCGTCCTGGCCGAGACAGAGGTAGAGCTTGCCCGTGCAGGTCAGGTGCACGCGGGATCCGCCCGTCGGCTCTACGACGGTGTCGGGTGGTTTCCTGTCGATCCGCTTTCGAGCAGCGGAAGCCTTGAAGCGGACATAGCCAAAGGACGGGCCGCGACCCGTTGCAGACGAATGGCCTGTTTGCCGGTAGATCGTCCCTCATGACGGAACACACGAGCATCCGCGTACGGCGCGCCGATCATGTCGGCTTCGCGGTCGCCTTCCTCGACGAGGCCATTCGGTTCTGGGTCGATGGGCTCGGCGCGCGGCTTGTTCGGACGGGCGAGATGGGGGGAGAGTTCCTTGGTCAGGTGACTGGGGCACATGGGGCGAATGTGCGCATGGCAATCGTTTCGCTGGCGGACCAGACGATCGAACTCCTGGAGTATCAGGGTCCGGACCGACCAAGCGCGCCAGCCAAGCCGTTCGACCCTGGGTTCGCGCATCTGGCCCTTGTTGTCGATGACATCAACGCGCTCCTGGTGCGGATCGCCGCCTACGGCTGGAAGGCGCAAGGCATTCCTCAGTCGATCGCAATCGGCGCACGGGCTGGAACGCGGGTGATCTACGCCGTTGGCCCTGACGGCGCGACTATTGAGTTTATGCAGCCGCCCGCTACCGCCCAAGATCACTGATCCGGCCGGGCGGCGAACCGCTTGCCAGCCCAAGCCGAAGTTGACGAAGGCCCAGCGAACCACCGCTTCGGAGAAGCCTCGACGGCAATGATGGCGACTGTGTTGGGTCGGACGCAGCAGGGCTGCATTTTAAGCTTGGCAGCTGCGTGGCACACATCCCGGACGTCTAATTGGTGATGCGCAGGCTCCGTTCGCAGCACTCCTTCTCTCTGCCGGCATCGGCCGGTTGGGAGATGAGAAATGGGACATTCAGAGCACGACCCAGCCTTCAAGAACCGCCGACCATGGAACGCAGGACGGAAGCTCGGCGCCAAACGCGCGCTCAAACCACAACAGGTTTGGGCTATCCGTTTCTGGCTCGACGGAGAGCGGCGTGTACGCGACCGGGCCATGTTCGACCTCGCCATCGACAGCAAGTTGCGCGGTTGTGACATCGTCAAATTGAGGATCGGTGAGCTTGTCAGCGGCGGGCACGTACGGGCGCGCGTCATCATCGTTCAGCGAAAAACTGGGTCGCCCGTGCAGTTCGAACTGCTCGAACCAGCACGTACCAGCATTCTGACTTGGCTGAGGTGCCGAGGGGGCGGGCTTGACGATTACGCCTTTCCCAGCCGGATCGACTGGCCTGCCCCCATTCGGTGGCCCAGGTTCGAAGTTAGTGCATCGTCAGTCGCGTGACGATGGCGGGGTGAGCGAGCGGCCCTGAGCCGCTCGGTTCGGTTGGCCAGATGACGACCTCGGGCGCAGGCGGCTGGTAGCCGAGCGACGAGTGCGGCCGGATGTTGTTATAGTGCCTACGCCATTGCTCGATCACGACGCTGGCCTCCTTGAGGGTGTAGAACACCTCGCCGTTGAGGAGTTCATCCCACAGCTTCGCGTTGAAGCTCTCGCAATAGCCGTTCTCCCACGGACTGCCCGGCTCGATGTAGGCGGTCGCTGATCCCACCGCC
>NZ_BPQD01000057.1 GCF_022179065.1 Methylobacterium adhaesivum | reverse complement strand
CTTTTCAGGAGGCAGGCCAGACTCTCAATCGCTCAAAAGATCGGTGCAGATTTAGATTAGGCGGTGACACCTGGTATTGTAGCCGGCGGTCCCTGGCATTGGCCCGGGACTAACGAAACACCTAACCAACCCTTATACGGTAGGGCGCATTCAAATTCGGTAAAATTTTCTCAGAAAAACGTCTTCTTATCAGATACCGCCCGCGAAAATTCAATGGCTGCAATGGGCGCATTACTACCAGATTATCATCGGAACACACGTCTGCTTTCGGTATCCGCACGGTTGCACGTGAACGACTGCGTTAGGTCGGAACTCGCCCGTCAGCTCCACGACCGGGTCTGGTGGGTTTACGACCGTGCGCTATCAAAAAGGAACGTCGAGAAACCGGACGTTCGCTTGAATCGCGATGTAGGACAGCTTCGAGCCCATCTGTGTCACCAATGGTATAGATTAGACTGGCGTCCATCAAACAGGCAGCTGATCGGTGCCGTCCGCTCGCCCTGCCATCGTCACACAACCGACGATGCACGAACTTCCAACCTGAGTCATCGATTGGAGGTAAGCCAGGTAGGTGGCCTCACGCCGACCCAGTAAGGTTGTTGGTTGCCTCAAGCGGTGTGCAAATGACGCATTTCACCCCGCTCGGCTCGAAGACGAGCTCCACTCTACCGCCGAGCTCGTTCGTCAGAGCTCGTTCGAAGAGGCGTGAGCCAAAGCCCCGGTGAGTAGGGTGCTGCACCAGCGGACCGCCAGCCTCGACCCACGTTACCACTAAGTCGTCACCCGTCGTCCATGAGACAGTCACGCGCCCGTTGGCAGAACTCAGGGCGCCATACTTCGTCGCGTGTGTGCCGAGCTCGTGCAGCACCATGGACAAGGCAAGGACCTGTCTCGGGGAGACGGCTAGCGAAGGGCCCTCCGCCGCGATGCGCATCTGGTTGCCCTGGAAGGGGGAGACAGCTCCGGCGACCACATCCGGAAAGGTCGGCTTCGATCCACTGTTCGCGCGTGAGGACATCGTGTGCCTTCGCGAGTGCCATCAACCTCCCGACAAAGGCCTGATAGACCTGCTCGGGGTTAGATTGGTCCCGCCGCACGATCTGCGCGGCGAGTGCCTGGACTGTTGTGGGCGTGTTTCTAACTCGGTGGTTGAGTTCGTTGACCACCAGGCTCTGCCGTTCCGCCTGCCGCGCCAGTTTTAGCTGCGCTTCCTTCTCGTGATTGATGTCAACGCTGATGGCCGTGATGAATTCAGGGGTTCCCTGCGCGTCAGGGACGAGGGAGACGTTGTTGCGAACCCACCGCGTGGTCCCGTCCGGCCGAACGTAGTGCTTCTTGATTACGAAAGGCGAACTGGCCTGCCCCCATTCGGTGGCCCAGGTTCGAAGTTAGTGCATCGTCAGTCGCGTGACGATGGCGGGGTGAGCGAGCGGCCCTGAGCCGCTCGGTTCGGTTGGCCAGATGACGACCTCGGGCGCAGGCGGCTGGTAGCCGAGCGACGAGTGCGGCCGGATGTTGTTATAGTGCCTACGCCATTGCTCGATCACGACGCTGGCCTCCTTGAGGGTGTAGAACACCTCGCCGTTGAGGAGTTCATCCCGCAGCTTCGCGTTGAAGCTCTCGCAATAGACGTTCTCCCACGGACTGCCCGGCTCGATGTAGGCGGTCGCTGATCCCACCGCCGCGATCCAATCCTGAACGGCCTTGGCGATGAACTCC
>NZ_BPQD01000056.1 GCF_022179065.1 Methylobacterium adhaesivum | reverse complement strand
GTTACTATTCAGGGGTTAGGTAGCCCTTTGATCTACTTGATTATTTATATGCTTTATTAAAACTATGATGCTTATATATATACATTATGTCAAGCCTCCCGGTTAGCGGCGCATAGTCACACACGTCACCAGTATAAGTACTGCCACAGCGGCGAGTGTTAGCCCGCCGAATCCGCCAGCTACCCGCTGCACCCATGTCATTGCCGTGCCAGACATGTCAGGAAAAACTTGGTTGTTATGGCTCGCCCCATAAGGGACGATGTGATCCTTCGGCGGCTCACACGCTGCCATGCATGTCGTTTTGGCACTGCACACAGATACCTTGAATGCCGGGGATGCTGATGCTGTAGAGAAATGCAGGGTTATCTTGCCATCTGTTTTGATGTCCACAGCTGCCTCCTGTATGGTGGCTACGTTCGAATGAGAATGGACAGCACATTTTCCGGGTTTGTCGGTTTTGAAAGTCAGAGTCGCAATCCCGCCGAAGTCCGATGAGTGCGTGCAGACCGCCACTTGGCACTCCAGGTTTGTGACGGCAGGTGCATCAATCACGCGCGTAAACGCGGAGTCCGGGATGTCCATGGAGACTGGGATGTTGCCAACGGCGCAATTTTCTGCTCTAACTGGGTTGGTCTTGATTACGCATCCAAAGGGAGCCTTGTCATTCAGCGACGTGCCTCTCTCTTTTATCCAGTACTTAAAGCCAGAAGGGGTCTGTGTGTAAGGCACGTGAACAGTACCGGACGAAGGTCTTGACAACTTGAGGGCGGTGTTGGCATACAGGTCCTTGCTCTCTACCGTCCTGCTCTGGATGTCTCCAAACCTTCCTGGTTGTCCTGACCCGTAGGGTGGGAAGTCCAGGTTGTAGACGTCGTTCTTATAGACGACAATCTTGTTGTCGAAAGGCGTCCAGGCAGTGGAGATTGGACCAAAAGTAAACCTGCTGCCTCCGACGGTCACTGTGTGCTCCCCGTTGACGAACGCCGTTGTTGTCTGATTGAGGTTCCCGTAGCTTATTCGGATGGTGGCTTTCATTGCCGCAGTATGCGCCTTGTAGGCCGCGGCATGGTCGTGCTTGCATACGTCCGATCTGTCAACGTATGCTTCACTCAGCTGGGTGTTCTCAGTGTCGCAGAAGCAGTATGCGCCGCCCCACATAAATGGGTACACTCCTGTGTAGACCTGGCATTGATAGTCGGGGCGCTCCATGGATCTGCATTCTGATGTCCCGCAGCACTTGATATAAGGTGACGGCACGACTGTCTTGTATTCACAGGTTATGTACTCTAAGTTTAGTGTGGGTTCCAAGCTGGTTCCAAGTACCTCAAGCTGTAGGGTCATCGGGGAGAAGCCGTTCCTCTCAATGTGAGCCTTATACGGGAATCCCACCACATTCGGGATCGTTGCGGTGTGTTCGTAAGATTTTACGACGGGAGTTCCCAGGCTCACCAACACTAAAAAAGATAGCGGTTTGCAGCAGCAAAGCAGGTTCTTCAGGCAGCATACAAGTATGATTATGGCAGCGAGCGGCGTTGCAAGCTCCAGCCAAAACAGGGTTTGATTCTCATCCCATAGATACGCCATAGATTCCGCAAACGACGCGGCATGCGCTCGTGGTGCGCAGCATAGTACTCCTAGTGTTACCGGGACGACGGCTCCGGGGGTCAGGGCGTATGGGGTCAGGCACTTGCGGCGTGCAGTGGCGAACATGTAACATGACGCCAGCAGCGATAGTACGACTGCGAGACACGCGGCTGAGACAGCGACGATGGTGGCTGCTGGGTATAGCCCATAGTAATAGAGTATGATCTCGTGCGGCCACCCATGGGGTTTGCCTTCAGTTGTCAGCTGGGCCCACAAGCGCACGGGTGGGTTGTTTCCCCATCTGTACTCTATCCCATCTTCGGTCACCGGTATGGTCCGTTCGACGTATCGGTCTATCCACTCCTCATACGGACGCGGATCTGCTCCTAGACTCCGGTACGTCAACAGCGTGGGATGATCTGGATGCAGTTTCACTGTCAGTTCTCTCTTTCCGTATGTGACACCTGGTGCACGTGCAAGGGGCACCCTGCATGTGGAGTTGGTCAGAGGGAAGGGTACGTGCACTTTACCTTTGCGAGACAACTGGTCGGCTCTAGGGACAAACGAGGAGGTGTACTGCCACTTATCGTGGTTAGTCACCGCAGCGTGGCACTGTGCTATTTTGCACGAATTGATAGTCTTGTCGCTACTGGTGGTGCCCACGTTGCCACTACCACACGTGCAGTTGTATCTGATGGTTTTTCCTCCTGCTGTGATCTTTACGTTACCTGACCGCTGCGACAGCAACGTTATGTCTGGGATATCCGGTGGGGTATGCATGTAGATCTCTTCCTCCGTCGGTGCGGTAGTCAGCTGGTACGTTGTGCATGGCACTTCGATACCGAAGTGGGGCCTGACGGTGAATTTTTCTCTGCCTACTGGGGCCGGAGCGTGTTTGTACTGCACTTTGCAGGCCTGTGTGTGCGATTCTGCATCTTGGAACTGGACCTTTAGTTCGCCCCCTGGAGGGCAGTAGGCCACGATGAAGTGGCCCATCGTGCCTCGAATAGCGCACACACCGGAAGTATGCACTTGTAAAGAATCCCGGTTTGCCTCTTTCATGTCATGCCCGGCGATGTACCTGATTTTGCTGTGTTCGTGTGTTCCTCCTTTGTTGATGCCAATTTGCGCTGCGACCTGGATCTTTATCATGCCATCGGAAGCCTCATCCCTAATTTTTTCTATAGCCACCGGGCTGTAACAGAACTGCCCGTCTCCGCAGTCCGCGCAATACGCTAGGTACGGTTTCGTGGCCTTGTAGACATTGAAGTGGTCCGTCACACTGCGACGGTGGCGTGCACTGTTGTTACACGTCATCGTGGCCTCGAGCAGGTCGTAGTAGCCCGGGCGGTCCACGTTGTCCTCCAACATCCTCAGTGTCTGTTCTGGTTGTTTTTCATAGCAACAGGGTGCACATGCGGGCTCTGAGCATGGGAATGTAACGTTGGCTAAGACGCACATCATCAAGGCGGCGGACCATTCTTCTGTTCCTTCTGGGGTGTACCGTGTGACCATGTCTTTGGTCCAGGTCACGACAGATAGGGCAGTCCTGGCTCCTTCGTTGGCCCCTCCCAGGACAATGGCCACCACACGTCCTTTGTTGTCGAAGATCGGCCGGCCGCTGTCTCCTGGTTTACCTGCGCCTGTCGGGATTGTGAACCTGCCACCGCTGTACTGCA
>NZ_BPQD01000055.1 GCF_022179065.1 Methylobacterium adhaesivum | reverse complement strand
GATGCCGTTGGAGATGCCGTCCAGCAGGTTCGACAGGCTCGACGAGCGGCTCGAGAGGCCATCGGCCGTGAAGAAGTTGGTGGGGTTGTCGAGGGCCGAGTTGACCTTCTTGTTGGTGGCGAGGCGGTTCTGGGTCGTGGCGAGAAGGTCGGCCGTACCCTGCAGCGAGAGCAGGTTCTGGCGGGTCGCGGCGGAGAGCGTGATGTTGGAAGACATGAGGTTCGACCCATTCTGATCGATGCGTCCCCATTTCGAAGACGGTCTCAATTAACCATCAAATGGTTGCTTTCTCGTTAAGCATAAGCCTGCGGTAGAATTTCCTTGCGCTTTGGCGGGCGATGGGTTCGCGCATCGAGCCGAAGTAACATCACGCAGATCTGTCGCAGATCTCGATTCTCATTAGATGGATTTGATCCCTCGTGTCGCCGATAAGAGGGCGACGACAATCCACGATCTCTTTTTCTAAGAGGAGTGAGCCTGACTTGAGGTGCGAAATCCGAGAGCGCCTTGCGCCCTGCGCACCTATACGTTCCGTTCAAGGGTGAAGCCCGTCGCGATCGCTCGGTCTAGAAAGATAATTGCGATTTCGTCCGAAAAAGAGCGGTGCTCGCGGGCGGGGTTGACGATACAAGGGCCAGGAAGGGCGGGGGATTAAAACGAGAAAAAGGTCGGAGCGCGAACGCTCCGGCCTTTCGTCGATTTCGGCGGTCCCGTTTCGGGACCCCCGCCGGCGCGAGCCGGCGGGGGTGGTTTCCCTTAGCGGAGGAGCTGCAGCACGCTCTGCTGCGCCTGGTTGGCCAGCGAGAGGGCCGAGATGCCGAGCGAGTTGCGGGTCGAGAGGGCCTGGGAGTTGGCGGCCTCCTCGTTGAGGTCGGCGTTGGTCAGGTTGGCAGCACCGGTGTCGAGGACGTTGATGATCTGCTTGGTGAAGTCCTGACGGTTCTGGACCACGGCGAGGTTGGAGCCGAGCGACGAGGCCTGGGCCTTCAGCTGGGCCGAAGCCGAGCCGATGGCGGTCATAACCTTGGCGATCGAGCCGTTCTCCTGGAAGTCCAGGTTGCCGACGTTGCTGAGGCCGAGGTTCGTGGCGGAGATCGCCGTGCCCTGGATGTTGAGCGAGGAGCTGTTCTTCTCGTTGAAGGAGAGCTTCATGCTGTCGCCGGCGAGCAGGTTGAGGCCGTTGAAGCCGGCGTCGGAAGCGAGCTGGTTAATCTGGGTGAGCAGATTGTTGTAGGTGGAAACCAGACCGTTGCGGGTGGTGGCGCCGTCACCGCCGACGATGGCGGAGGAGGTACCGGAGGTGAAGGCCGTGCCGCCGGCGACCGTGACGGTGAGGTTATCGGCGCCGAAGTCGTTGCTGGAGGTGATGGCGATCTTGCCGGTGACGCTGTCGATGGAAGCCTGGGCGTTCACGGAGGCAAGCGACGCGTTTAGCTG
>NZ_BPQD01000054.1 GCF_022179065.1 Methylobacterium adhaesivum | reverse complement strand
AGCTTCAACGCGAAGCTGCGGGATGAACTCCTCAACGGCGAGGTGTTCTACACCCTCAAGGAGGCCAGCGTCGTGATCGAGCAATGGCGTAGGCACTATAACAACATCCGGCCGCACTCGTCGCTCGGCTACCAGCCGCCTGCGCCCGAGGTCGTCATCTGGCCAACCGAACCGAGCGGCTCAGGGCCGCTCGCTCACCCCGCCATCGTCACGCGACTGACGATGCACTAACTTCGAACCTGGGCCACCGAATGGGGGCAGGCCACACTGAAAAATATACGCGTCTAGGGTCTAGTATTTATTTCGCACTGTAATTGATGATGAAAACGTATGCTTACGCGCGAATTAACACAATATGTATGCATTAATACTGATTGTTCCAGAGATCAATACGCAGAGCGCGACGCGTATACGGGAACGATCTCGAGTCTATTTTCCGCCGTCATGAACGACACCACGCGCAGGCCACCCGCCAGCGACAATATCACCTCCGACACGCCGCCAAACGTCACGAGATCCCCACCCTCGCGGCCGGCGAGGCGGGCGAAGGCCGGAGGCCACAGAACCTCGTCACTCCAATTGCAACAGGTGATCGACCGCCCGTCCTCGATCCGTCAACTCCACTCGATCATCAGCCCGATCAAACCCTCCGGCTCGCCGGGGGAACTGTCGCGGCGAGTGCTCGGCGTGAGCGCTCCGAGTTCGATAGACAGGGCCGAACCATGCCCTCGCCAGACGTGCGCGACGACCAGCCCGCGGGCCGCCGCGCGGAGGTGCTCGATCCAGTCGGTCATTTCGAACTCGAGTAACACGGATCACGCGCTTGAAGCCCTACGCGTGAGCCGGCTTGTCAGCGGAGGGGGTGATTCCGTACCGCAGCTTGCGTACCACCCAAATCGCTGCTGGAAACCTTTAGGCGGACAGCCTTAGGATAACCGCAGCAGATCCGGCGATATGGCCCAAGGTAATCAGCACCGATCCGGTATGAAACCCGCCGAAACGTCTACGATTGCCCGTGTCCGTCGCTCTGTTGATGGCGGGCATGAGGATCTGGCGCGCGAGGAGTGCCGTGGCGGCGATGAGACCCAGGATAAGCGCGGAGGTCCGATCGATGCTGGCTGTCAGCGCGACGCCGGCAAGGGCGCATCCGATGACAAAGACGTAGAAGTGCGGGAAGGCGCGGCGCAGGAGCGGGCCTGCCTGGTCGGCAGGAAGCGCGCTGAACAGGAACGAAGCGAAGCCGAACGAGTACAAGACCATCCCCCCGAATAGGAGGGCGGTCATAAGGATAGCCGCTTGCGAGAGCATCGTTTTCAAATCTCGATGGTTTTCAGATCACCCTTGCGGGCGGCGTTCGTTTCCCTCGGTCCCACCGATATCGTGCCTGTTCCTCGGGAGAATACTCCCCTGCTTCGCGGGCGAGGTGAGGGGGCGGCGCTTAGATCGAGTCTTTCGGTGTCTGCTTCGTGCAGGCCCTGAACACGTCGCTGATCGCCAAGTTTGCATGCGCGTCCATGCCCGCAGCGTCATTGAGGCAGGATAGCACATCCTTGAGCGGAGCATCTCCTCCCCCAGATTTCTCCAACTGCTGCAGGAGGCGGTCCCGGTCCACACTCGGTGCTGCACTCCAATCACGCAAAGTGTCCTGCGGTTGCAAGGCCAAAGCTGGCGTTGCAACGGCCGTCAGTATCACTATCAGTACAGAGCGAACTGGCATCGTCGGAATCCCTCAATCAAAGTGGATTAAGAACAAACAAAGGCTGCAACATTTGTTCGCGTCATAGGACGTTGTGGCTGAGCGTTGCTCAGGCGGTTTACAAAAACACGTTTTTCGCTGACGCACCGGTGGCGAAGCGTGACTCGCCCTCGTCCTCCCTGGTCAGTGAACCACGTTCCAGGTCGTACCTTCGCTATCTGTGAAGCCGAACCGTGTTGACGATGCGCCTTGACACCGCACGTGACCTGCGCGGGGCCCCGGATCTATAACCGCCTATCGGACTACGTTGGGTCGGATGCGGAACGTTCGCCTCCGGCTTGCGGAGTAGTGGCCGCTCGTCACTCAGAAATGATCTTCTCACGGTCAAGCGGATCGAGTTTTGATCCTACCAGAAATTGCGCGACCGAACCCTGATGATGGGCATGCGGTCGTCGTGATCTGCCGGGTGACCTGACTGGTATTTTGGACCGAGCCGATTGAGAGGCTACTGCATGGTAGCGGCCATGGGTAGCCGGAAGGCCAGATCCGGGAAGGTGACAGGCGCGGGCAGCCGGTAGCTCAAGGACGAATGCGGTCGAACGCGGTTGTAGGTATTCTGCCAGATCCCAATCACGGTCCGTGCCTCCTTGAGCGAGTAGAAGATCTCTTGGCGTAGGCACTCGTCCTTCAGCTTGCCATTAAAGCTCTCACAAGAGCCATTCTCCCACGGCGATCCTGGTGCAATGTACTGGATCTGCGGGCCGGTTTTGGCGACCCAATTCCGCAAAGCCTTCGAGATCATCTCTGGACCATTGTCGCAGCGGATGTTCTCTGGGATGCCATGCAGACACATCACATCGGCCAGCGCCTCGATCACACCCAGACTGTTGATGCGCCTCGCGACCTTGAGCGCCAGGCAGGCGCGACTGTGCTCGTCGATCAGCGTCAGGATACGCAGGCTTCGCCCGTCATGGGTCTGACCCTGCACAAAGTCGAAGCTCCAGACATGATTGCGATGGAGAGGCCGCAGCCGCACGCAGGAGCCATCGTTCAACCACAGCCGGCTTCGCGGCCGATGCTTTTGCGGAACCTTGAGCCCCTCACGACGCCAGGTCCGCTGAACCCGGTCTTTCCCCACCTGCCAACCCGCTGCCTGCAGCAGCGCGGTGACGCGGCGGTAGCCGTAGCGCCCGTACTCGGACGCCAAGGCAACGATGGCGCGGGTCAGCGCATCCTCGTCAGCCGGCACCGTCGGCACGTAGCGTTGCGTGCCCCGGTGCTGGCCGACGATCCGGCAGGCGTGGCGCTCCGAGAGGCCGTACTTCTCCTGGATCGCGTCGACTGCCTGCCGGCGTCGCTCCGGGGCTATAAGTTTCCCGAGGCGACATCCGCCAGCACTTGCTTCTCCAGGGACAAGTCAGCCACGAGCCGGCGCAATCGCGCGTTCTCCCGCTCCAGATCCTTCATCCGACGGGCTTGGTCGATCTGCAAGCCACCGTACTCCTTGCGCCAGCGATAATAGCTTTGCTCGGAGATCTCGGCCGCCTTTCAGGCCAGGGCCAAACTCTTGCCCTCGGCTGTCTGCACCTCGATCTGACGCAGCTTCAGCACCACCTGCTCCGCACCCGTCTTCTGACCTCGCTTCATATCCAGCTCCTTCAGTCCTGGCTGATCCTCTCAATCAGCCCAGTCCAAAGCTAGCCGGTCAGGTCACCTTGACCCCGGGGCACTAAGATTTATTTGCGATTACATTGGCTTTAAGCGTCTGGCGATGTCAGCCGATGGCGCGCCACGATCCCTGCAAAAATTGAGGCCGCTCAGGTGACCGTCGCGACGATTATTCCACTACCCCCACTCAACATTCTTGTTGAGCGCGCACCCGGCGCGGTGATTCCGGAGACGGGTACGACGGGACAAGCTATGCGCGAGAGCCTGTTGTCGCTCACGCTCGGCCTCACAGGCGGCATGGAGGCCGTCGCGCGGGCTGCCGGGCAAGTCGATCGATCCACGATCAAGGTGCATGAATCTTCCGCGGTCGTCTGACCTCGCAGTCGAGGTTCTTGATGCGCACTGAACAACGGCTTACCGACAACGCGAACGAAACGGGTCCGGTAGGCCGTATTTTGATTTGTCCCAACGAGGCCCCCATGACTGAGGAGGTACTGTATTGGGTTTCCGACGAACAGTGGAAAGTGTTCGAAGCATACATTCCGAGGTCAAAGTCCGTCCGCGCTGACGAGCGCAGGACCCTGTCGGGCATCCTGTACGTTCTCCTGAATGATTGTCGGTGGCCAGATTGCCCAAAGGCATACGGGTCACAGAGCACGGTCTACCAGACCTTTCGGCGCTGGAGACATCGGCCTTTTTGGACGCCGATGCTTCTGGCCCTGGCTGAAGCGGGATGGACGCGGGAAGCACGAGCCCTGGACCCCATCGCGATCAGTCTCTCCCGGCCGGCGCGGCACGGCCGGAAGATTGATCAGGGCTGGCGACAAACCAATCGAAAATGGCTCTCAGGGCGAACCGATCGGGTCACCGGTGAGACAGAGGACTGAAGGCCCCGGCCGATCCAGGGCCTTCCTCTGGTACAACCACACTCACCACTTGTAGGCGAGGCTTGCGATCACCCGGCGGGCATCTCCGTAGAAGCAAGAATTGACGGCGTTGCAGGACGAGACAAAGCGGCGATCACCGATGTTGGTCGCATTGACGGCCAGACGCCAGTTCTCCCAGTTGTAATGCACCTGGGCGTCGAACAGCACGTAATCGGGTACCCGGAACGTGTTGAGCGTGTCAGCGTAGGACCGACCAAAATAGCGCACGCCGCCGCCGAAACCGAAACCGCGGAAATCCCCGGTGGGAATGGTGTAGTCGAGGAACAGCGAAGCGAAGTTGTCCGGTGTAGCGACAGGAACCCTTCCGATGGTCGCTGCATCCGCACTCCGCTCGACGGTCAGGCCGAAGACCGTGAAGGCCGCGACCGCGTTGAGGCCTTCCGCCAGGGAGGCGGTGAACTGCGCCTCAAAGCCGGTCGAACGAACTTGGCCGATCTGGGACTGAAAAAATGTTCCCGGGACCGGGGTCAGCACGTTCGAGCGGTGGATATCGAAGCCAGCGAGGGTCAGGAAGTAGCCTGCGCCGGGCGGCTCGAACTTGACGCCACCCTCGATCTGATTGCCGGTTTCAGGCTTGAAGGCGACGTTGTTGGCGTCCGACCCGATCTGGGGCTGGAAAGATGTCGAGTAGCTAATGTACGGCGCAAGCCCGAAATCGTAGTTGTAGATCAGCGCTGTCCGGTAGGTGAACGCGCTATCACTACGGCCATTCGTGTTTGCAGGATTGAGCCGGTCGCGAACCAAATTGTTCGCAAAATCGCCGCGGCCGCCGACAACCAGGGTGAGGCGGTCGGTTAGCTTGATCTGATCCTGGGCGTAGAGGCCCGTCTGCTCGAAGGTATCGGCATTGATCAGGTAGGGGAGCGGGCTAGCGACCCGCTGCCCATAGACCGGGAATCGAATGCTGATGTCGGGGCCAGGGAACGTTGAGGCTTGGTTGTCGTGAAGCTGGTAGTTCTTATAGTCCAAGCCCATCAGCAGGTCGTGACGGAAGAAGCCGTCCGAGAAACGGGCCTCGGCCTGATTATCGACCTGGAACAAGCCGACCTTTGCGCTGTCACGGAATTGATAACGGGCGAGGCGCGTTTCAGTCGCCGGATCGCTGTAGCCGATCTGGCCGATATAGGAATTCTGGAAGCTTTCGAGGAACGAGTACCGCAAGTTTTGACGGATGGTCCAGGTCTCATCGAAGGCGTGTTCGAACTCATACCCGGCGAAGGCCTGGTCACGGCGGAAGGTGTTGAGACCGATGTCGCCGACGTTCAGGGAGCGCGGGATACGCAGGCCGCTGAGGTTCGGCCGCACCGTGCCGGAATAAGGCAGGAAGTTCGAGGTCACCGCCGTGTTGTCGTGCTGGTAGCTCGACAGGAACGTGAATTTGGTGGCCCCATCCGGCTTATAGGTGAAGGCCGGTGCGATGTAGACGCGATCGTCCGGTGCGCCATCGACCTGCGTTCCGCCCGTATGGCCGATACCGGTCAGACGATAGAACCAATGGCCGGAATCGTCTGCGGGACCACTGAGATCAAAGGCGGCATAGCCCTGGCCAAAGGAACCGCCGCCGACCTCGACATAGCGAAGCGGATCGACCGTCGGGCGCTTGGAAACCTGGTTGATGAGACCGC
>NZ_BPQD01000053.1 GCF_022179065.1 Methylobacterium adhaesivum | reverse complement strand
ACTTTTCAGGAGGCAGGCCACTCCGGTACCGCTGCGGTCGGATTTTGATGCCGAGGCCCTGCGCGTCCTGGCCAAGGGGTCGCGTGACGCGGCCCAGACCTGCCGCCTGTTGGCGCTGTCTGTGATCGCCGCGGGTGGTCTGCGCTCGGAGGCGGCCGAAATCGGCGGGGTCGGGTTGCAGACGGTGCGTGATTGGGTCGTGGCCTTCAACGCCGATGGCCCGCGCGGGCTGATCGACGGCAAGGCCCAGGGGGCTCGGGCGCGCCTCAACGCCGATCAGCGTGAGGTTCTCAGGGGCCTGGTCGAACAGGGGCCGACGCCCGCCGCCCACGGCGTGGTGCGCTGGCAGTTGTGCGATCTGGCCCAGATCCCGTGCGAGGATCACGGCGTGTCGGTCTCCGAGCAGACCTTGAGCCGGGTCTTGCGGGCGATGGGCTACCGGAAGCTCTCGGCTCGCCCGCGCCATCACGCCCAGGACCCGGACGCTGCCGCCGTTTTTAAAAAGGCTTCCCCGACCGTCTGGCGCAGATCGCGCAGGCTGTCGGGGTCAAGTCCGTAGAGGTCTGGTTTGCATCCGCAGCACCAGCTCAATCAACTCCTCGCGGCTTAGCCGCTCAAGATCGCTTCGGCCCATCCCGCGAAAGAACCAGCGAAATCCCGCCCGCGCAAGGGGTGGGTAATTACGCAGACGGGATGCCGGTGTAGCAGACCTTTCTCCGCGATTGCGCATAGAGCCCCTCCTGAACCGACATCCGGGTGTTGCCGGTCCTCATTGAGCCGGAACTGGACGAAGGGATGCCCTCGTCCGCCATGCTTTGATTATTGAATTATCTACGACATTTATAATGGCAAAATTCGTCCGTCGTCCGGTGCCAGCGCTCCGGGAATGCGCCTCAAGACGTGGTAGGTGCGAAATCACTCGTCGCCGTCGCTCAACGGCCATTGACGTAGGTTCTGTCCTCATAATAAATGTAGATCATCATATAAACGCGTCCCTGAACCGGTCGCGAGGAGGCGGGCGATGGATACGAGATGGGTGCTCGGGCTGACCGGATTGGCCCTCGCCGGATGCTCGCCGGCCGAGACCGCCGTGACCCCGGAGCCGCCGCTGGTCCAGACCGTCGAGGTCACCCCGGGAATGGGCGGGGTGGCGCGCTACACCGGGGTGATCCGGGCGCGCACGGAGAGCAACCTCGGCTTCCGGGTCGGCGGAAAGATCTTCGAGCGCCTCGTCGATCCGGGCGACCGGGTGAAGCGCGGCCAGCCGCTGATGCGCCTCGACCGGACCGATTTCACCCTGGCGCTCACGGCGTCCCGGGCCTCCGTCGAGGCCGCCCGCGCCCAGATGATCAGGACAAAGGCGGACGAGGAGCGCAGCCGCAAGCTCGTCGGCGACGGCTGGACCTCGAAGCAGACCTACGACCAGAACAAGGCCGCGGCGGACGCGGCCATCGCCCAGTTCGCCAACGCCGAAGCCCAGGCGAGCCAGGTCTCCAACCAAGCCGGCTATTCCGAGCTCCAGGCCGATGCCGACGGCGTCGTGATGGAGGTGCCGTCCGAGCCCGGTCAGGTGGTCGCCGCCGGCCAGACCGTGGTGAAGCTCGCCCGTGACGGGTCCCGCGAGGCGGAGGTCTTCCTGCCCGAGGCGAGCCGACGCCTCGCCAAGGGTACGGCCTCGGCGACGCTCTATGCCGAGGGCGAGGCGACCTATCCGGCGCGGCTGCGCGAGTTGTCGGCCACCGCCGATCCGGCCACCCGGACCTACCGGGCCCGCTACATCCTCTCGGGCGGTGGTGAGGACGCGCCGCTGGGCGCGACCGTGACGCTTCGGCTCAAAGCCACCGAGACCGGGCGCGCCGCGGCGGTGGAGGTGCCTTTGGCCGCCCTGTTCGACGCAGGCAACGGTTCGGCTGTCTGGCGGTTCGACTCGGCCACCGGCACCGTCACCGCCCAACCCGTCGCCATCGCCCGTCTCTCAGAGGAAAGCGCGGAGGTCGCCTCGGGCCTCAGCCCCGGCGACCGGATCGTCTCGCTCGGGGCCCACCTCCTCAAGGCCGGCCAGACCGTGCGGCAGGCTCCCCCGAGCATGACGGGAGTCGCCAGATGACCGGCTTCAACCTCTCCGCCCTGGCGGTCCGGGAACGGGCCGTCACACTGTTCCTGCTGCTCGCGCTGACGGGCGCCGGGTTCTTCGCCTTCCAGAAGCTCGGCCGCGCCGAGGACCCGGCCTTCACCGTGAAGGTGATGGCGGTCTCGGCCGCCTGGCCGGGAGCGACCGCGGAGGAGATGCAGCGCCAGGTCGCCGATCCGCTGGAGAAACGCCTGCAGGAGCTCGTGTACTACGACCGCGTCGAGACCACCGTGCGACCCGGCCTGATGCTGATGAAGGTCATGTTCAAGGACAACATGCCGCCGGCCAAGCTCCAGTCGGAGTTCTACCAGGCGCGCAAGAAGCTCTCCGACCAGGCCTCCGGCCTGCCGCGCGGGGTGATGGGGCCGCTGTTCAACGACGAGTTCTCGGACATCTACTTCGCCCTCTATGCCCTCCAGGCGAAGGGCCTGCCGCACCGTCACCTCGTGCTGCGGGCCGAGGACCTGCGCCAGCGCCTGCTGCGCGTGGCCGGCGTCGAGAAGATCAACATCCTGGGCGAGCAGGCCCAGAAGATCTTCGTCGAGATCTCGTACCAGCGCCTTGCGACGCTCGGCATCACCGGCCAGCAGCTGTTGCAGTCCCTGGCCAACCAGAACGACGTCACGCCGGCAGGCTTCGTCGAGGCGGCCGGTCCCCGGGTCTACCTGCGCCTCGACGGCGCCATCGACGGCCTCGACGCGATCCGCAACCTGCCGGTGGCCGCCGGCGACCGCAGCCTCAAGCTCGGCGACATCGCCGAGATCAAGCGCGGCTACGAGGACCCGAAGACCTTCGCGGTCCGCAACGACGGCGAGCCGGCCCTGATGCTCGGCCTCGTGATGAAGCCGGGATTCAATGGACTCAAGCTCGGCGAGGCCCTGAACGCCGAGGAGGTGGCGATCCATCACGAACTGCCGACGGGGATTACGTTCAGAAAGATCACCGACCAGGCCAAGGTCATCGACGACGCCATCCACGAGTTCATGGTCAAGTTCTTCACCGCGCTGGCCGTGGTGATCTTCGTCTCCCTTGTGGCGCTCGGCTTCCGGGTCGGCATCGTCGTGGCGCTGGCCGTGCCGCTCACGCTGTCGGCGGTGTTCGTGGTGATGATGATCACCGGGCGCGACTTCGACCGCATCACGCTCGGCGCCCTGATCATCTCGCTCGGCCTCCTCGTCGACGATGCGATCATCGCCATCGAGATGATGGTGGTGCGGATGGAGGAAGGCGCCGACCGCATCGAGGCGGCGACCCATGCCTGGAGCGCCACCGCCGCACCGATGCTGACCGGCACCCTCGTCACCATCGCGGGCTTCCTGCCGGTGGGCTTCGCCGCCTCCACCGCGGGCGAGTACGCCGGCAACATCTTCTGGGTGGTGTCGTTCTCGCTGATCATCTCGTGGATCGTGGCGGTGACCTTCACGCCGTATCTCGGGGTCAAGCTGCTGCCGAACATCAGGCGCGTGGAAGGCGGGCACGAGGCGATCTACGCCACGAAGAACTACGAACGCCTGCGCCGCGTCGTGCGGATGTCGGTCGACCACAAATGGGTGGCCGCCGGAATCATCGTAGCCCTGTTCGCGGGCGCGGTCGTCGCCATGGGCCGTGTCGAGCAGCAGTTCTTCCCGAACTCGGAGCGGGCCGAGCTCATCGTCGAGGTGACCCTGCCGGCGGGCTCCGCCTTCGCCACCACCGAGGCCAGCGTGAAGAAGGTCGAGGCCGCCGTGCGCGACCTGCCCGAGGCCGGCGAGATCACGAGCTACATCGGCCAGGGCATGCCCCGCTTCGTGCTCTCGTTCGACCCCGAACTGCCCGACCCGGCCTTCGCGCAGATCGTCGTCCAGACGGGGGATGCCCACGCCCGCGACGCGCTGCGGGCCAAAGTCCGAAAACTCGTCGACGACGGTCGGTTTCCCGAGGCGCGCGTGCGCGTGCTTCAGATCGTGTTCGGCCCGCCGATCCGCTTCCCCGTCGCGTTCCGCGTCGTGGGGCCGGACCTCGACGTCATCCGGGGTATCGCGGCCGAGGTCCGGGACGTCATGGCGGCCAACGCCAACTTAAGTCTCGTCCACCTCGACTGGGGCAACAGGACCCCGAACCTCCACCTCGCCCTCGACCAGGAGCGCCTGCGCCTGATCGGCCTGACGCCGAAGGAGGCCGGGCAGCAGTTGCAGAGCTACCTCAACGGGACGCCAGCGACCCAGGTCCGCGAGAACCTGCGATCCGTCGACGTGCTGCTGCGCAGCCCCGGCCCCGAACGGCGCTCGCTCGGCGAGATCGGCGACCTGACGCTGGCGACGAAGGACGGCCGCCAGGTGCCGGTATCCCAGGTTGCACGGCTGGAGGCCCGGAACGAGGATGCGGTGCTGAAGCGCTACAACCGCGAGACCTACATCCGGGTGCAGGGCGACGTCCTCGACGGCAAGCAGCCGCCGGACATCCACGCCCAGGTCTTCCCCCTGCTCGACCCGATCAAGGCGAATCTGCCCTCAGGGTACCGCATCGACACGGCCGGCGCCGTGGAGGAGAGCGAGAAGGCGATGATGTCCCTGGTGGCGGTGTTCCCGATCATGCTGATCGTGACCCTGACCGTCATCATGATCCAGGTCCGCTCGTTCACGACGATGATCATGGTGTTCGCCACCGCCCCGCTCGGCCTCGTAGGCGCCGCGCCGACTCTGTTGCTCTTCCATCAGCCCTTCGGCTTCAACGCGATCCTCGGGCTGATCGCGTTGTCGGGTATCCTGATGCGCAACACCCTGATCCTGGTGGACCAGATCCACCACGACCGGGAAGCGGGCCTGTCCGACTACGATGCCATCGTCGAATCGACGGTGCGGCGGGCCCGACCGGTGATCCTGACGGCGGCGGCGGCGATGCTGGCTTTCATCCCGCTCACCCACTCGGTGTTCTGGGGGGCGCTGGCCTACGTCCTGATCGGTGGCGTCGGGGTCGGCACCCTCCTGACGCTGCTGTTCCTGCCCGCGCTCTACGCCCTGTGGTTCCGTGTGACCCGCTCACCCGCGAAGGTCGACGCTTCGGCGGAGCCATCCGTATCGTCCCTCCCAGTCGAGGCCTAAGCGGGAGAACCCTCGCTCCCTCGATCGGTAGGGATCCCCGGATCGTGCGTTCATCTTGCGAGCGTGCGGTGCGTCGGCTGGTCCGCGTGAGTGCCCTCCCGCGCGGGCCGGTCGATTGTCCAATCTGCACCTCCGAAAGGTCGAAAGGGCGATGGCACTGTTTTAAATGACGATCTGCATCCATATCAGGATTGAAACGGAAGGATTTGAGGATGCCACGCGTATCTCAGGAGCAGGCCAGGCTGAACCGCGAACGTGTGGTCGAGGTCGCGGCGGCCCTGTTCCGCGAGCGCGGCCTCAACGGGGTCGGCGTCGCCGACATCATGGCTGCCGCCGGCCTGACCCATGGCGGCTTCTACGGCCAGTTCGCCAACAAGGACGCCCTCGCAGTCGAGGCGTTCGATGCCGCGCTCAGCGAGGACCGGCGCGGGGACGTGGACACCATCCTCGCGAACTACCTGTCCCTCGCGCATGTCCAGACACCCGGGAAGGGATGCCCCCTCGCGGCCCTGGCCAACGACGTCTCGCGCGAAGGGCTGGGCAGCCCGGTCCGGACGCGCTTCACCCACGGCGTCGAACGTCTGGCCTCCATCCTCGCCAACCTGACACCGAAGGCTTCCAGGGAGCGCCGTCGGCAGAAGTCCCTCGCGACTTTGTCGACGCTCGTTGGAGCCGTGGTCCTGGCGCGGGCTGTCAACGACGAGAAGTTGGCGAACGATCTCCTCCAGGCGGCGCATTCCTCCGTCGCCCCCTGAGGGGCGGAAGACCAGCCTCCGAGAGGTGGCGGCGTTCTCGCGAGCGTCAATCGGATCGAACCCACGGCAGTTGACGACTCGATTGCGTCTCAATAGATTATATACGTAATATATTGATTCCGGTGTCATCGGCCATTCGGGTGGGTGCGCCGGTCCCTATCGCGGAAGGAGGCTGCCGATGATGCATCGTCATGCCGTGGATCGTGCCAAACCGCTTTGGTCCGCCCTAAGGGTTTCGGTCGTCTTCACTCTCCTGGGCCTGCCCGCAATCGCGTCCGACAGACCGGACACGATCCGTTTGCCGGACACAGGTCGCTTCCCGGAGAACGTCACCTCGGCTGCGAACGGCACCCTGTTCGTGAGCAGCATCGCCGATGGGGGCGTGCTCAGGATCGATGGTGGCGGGGCGGTCGCGACGGCCTTCCTGAAGCCCGGCGACCACGGCACCCCCTCGACCTTTGGCCTCCTGGTCGACGAGAGGCGGGGGACCCTGTGGGTCGCCTCGAACGATGCCACGGCCATCGGTGCGAAGGGGCCGACCGGCACGGAAGGCGGCTGGGTCAAGGCGTTCGACCTCGCGACCGGCGCCCTCAAGCAGAGCGTACGCTTGGCCGGCGAGAAGACCCTGGCGAACGACCTCGTCCTCGACGCGCAGGGTGCGCTCTACGTCACCAACACCTTCGCCCCCCAGATCCTCCGACTGAAGCCTAGCGCCGCCGAGTTCGACGTCTTCGTCGAGGACGAGGCGCTCAAGAAGGGGCTCGACGGCATCGCCTTCGGCGCGGACGGCAACCTTTACGTCAACACCTTCCTGGGCGCCGAGCTGTTCCGCATCGACGTCAGGGACGGGACCGCCGGCGCGGTCACGAAGCTCGAAACGACGCGGCCCATGACGTTCCCGGACGGGCTGCGCGCCTTCAGGGACGGGTTCCTGATGGTCGAGGGCAGCGGCGCCCTGAGCCGCGTCACGGTCTCAGGTGACCGTGCCAGACTCGATCCCATCGGCCAGTTCGCCGGCCCCACGGGCGTGACGGTCGCAGGCGACAGGATCTGGGTCGCCGAGGGGCAGCTGGGCCTCCTCTCCAAGGTGGCGAAGGACGGAAGGGAGGCTCCGAGCTTCCACCTGCGCTCCGTCAACGTGGATTGAGGCGGCGGCACGGGGAGACATGACCATGGTCGAAACCACCCTTCGCAACCTGTTCTCGCCGGCAGCGTGGCGACGCCTCTGGGACAGGCTCGGAGACCTCGAAGCCGCGATGGCCGTGACCGAGGGGGAGATTTATGACCGACGCCTCTCGCGGCTCGAAGCGGAGGTCGCGGCACTGCGCGCCGGTGTCGGCATCCCGCCGGAGGCCCGCTCCCGGCCGGCGCCCAGGGGCGCTGACGGGTCCGACACCCACCAATCGAATGCGTGAGCGCCTCGCCATGGACATCCGCACGCGCCGCCTGCTCGAAGCGCCCCTCATGCCGACCCTGGCCCGGATGGCCGCGCCGAACGTCCTCGTGATGATGGTCCAGACCTCCATCGGCCTGATCGAGACGTATTTCGTCGCCGGACTCGGCACCGATGCCCTGGCCGGCATGGCGCTGGTCTTCCCGGTGATGATGCTCGTCCAGATGCTGTCCGCCGGCGGCATGGGCGGCGGCATCCAGTCGGCGGTCTCGCGCACACTCGGAGCGGAGCGGCAGGCGGATGCAGGGGTGCTGGCATGGCACGCGGCGGCCCTCGCCATCGGCCTCGGGATCGCCCGCCACGAGCCTCCTCGCGCTGACCCTCGGGCCGTCCCTCTACGCGCTGATGGGCGGGACCGGCGGCTCGCTCAAGGCCGCGACCGCCTACGCGTCCGTCGTGTTCGGCGGGGCGATCCTGGTCTGGCTTTTCAACGCCCTCGGGGCGGTGATCCGCGGCACCGGCAACATGGCGCTTCCGGCCGTCGTCTCGTGCCTCGGGGCCATCGTGCTGATCCCGCTCTCCCCCGCGCTGATCTTCGGCTGGGGGCCGCTTCCCGAACTCGGGATCGTCGGCGGGGGCGTCGCGTTCGTGGCCTACTACGCCGTGGGCTCGACGGTCTTCGCTGCCTACCTCTGGTCCGGGCGCGGCGTCCTGCAGCCGAGCCGGCGCCTGCCCCGCCTCACCTGGGCGCCGTCCCGGGAGATCCTGCGCATCGGCGCGCTCTCGGGCATCGCCAGCATGACCTCGAACGTCACCGTCATCGCCGCCACCGGCTTCGTCGGGATGGCGGGGCCGGCGGCCGTGGCCGGCTACGGCACCGGGGCGCGGCTCGAATACCTCCTGGTCCCCCTCGTGTTCGGTCTCGGCTCGCCCATCGCCGCCGTCGTCGGCACCGCCCTGGGGGCCGGGAACCCGGCCCGCGCCCGTCAGGCTGCGCTCACCGGCGCCGTCGTGGCCGGAATCCTGACGGAGGCCATCGGGCTTGCGGCCGCGTTGCATCCCGCCGGGTGGCTCGGCCTGTTCGGCGACGATCCGGCCATGCTCGCCACCGGCGCGCTCTACCTGCGCATCGTCGGTCCGTTCTACGGGTTCTTCGGCTTCGGCCTGGCCCTCTACTTCGCCGCTCAGGGCACGGGCCGCGTCGGCTGGCCGCTGGCGGCGAGTCTTCTCCGGATGGGGGTGGCGCTTGGCGGCGCCTGGATCGCGGCCACGCTCGGGTTCGGCATCTCCGGCATGTTCGTCGCGCTTGCGGCCGGGTTCGTCGCCATGGGCCTCGTCAACGCGGCCGCCTTCGCGACGGGCCGGTTGATCCCGGTCGATCCCGCCGTGGGTGCATCCCCGGTCCCCGCAGGCCTCGCGCCCACCGCGGGGATCAGGCGCTGATCCGGTGGCCGATGGCCGGACATCGGATCGCGGGCGGGATCGACGGGAGGGGGTGAACGATGTCGGGCACCCGCGATGGATGGCAGATCGGCGAAGGGGTGCTGCGGGGCCTGCGTGCGGCAACCTTCCTGGTGGCAGGTCAAGCGGTGCATCGCGAACTGCGTCGCGACCGATCAGGTCTTGCCTTTTTATATTATGATTATAATCTATTGTGAATAGGCGGCAGGAGGGTCTGCCGCGTCGGAGGAGAGCATCGTGAGCCAGACGTCCATCAAGACCGCCATCGTCACCGGGGCGGCTTCCGGGATCGGGAAGGCGACGGCGAAAGCCCTGCGGGCCGCCGGCTACCGCGTTTACGGAACGAGCCGGAAACCTGCGCCGGCCGCGGACCCGGGCGTCCGGATGCTGACCTGCGACGTGACCGACGACGCCTCGGTCGCCGGGATGATCGAGACCGTGTTCGGCGAGGCGGGGCGCATCGACCTGCTGGTCAACAACGCCGGCTTCGGCATCAGCGGCGCCGCCGAGGAATCCTCGGTGGAACAGGCCCAGGCGATGTTCGACGTCAACCTGTTCGGTGTCGTCCGCACGATCCGCGCCGTCCTGCCGATCATGCGGTCGCAGAAGGGCGGCCGGATCATCAACATCAGCTCGGTGCAGGGTCTGATCCCCGCGCCCTACATGGCGCTGTACGGCGCCAGCAAGCATGCGGTCGAGGGCTACTCCGAGTCGTTGGACCACGAGATCCGCGGCCAGGGCATCCGGGTGGTGCTCGTCGAGCCCGCCTTCACCCGCACGGCCTTCGACCAGAACCTGGTCCGCTCCGACACGCCGCTGGACATCTACGAGACCGAGCGCGCCGGGCGGGACCAGTTCCTGCGCGAGGTCATGACGACCGCGGACACGCCCGAGGTCGTGGCGAAGGTCGTCGTGACGGCGGCCACCGCGACGACACCCAAGCGCCGCTACGCCGCCGGACCGGTGGCGCGGCAGGCCAGCCTGCTTCGCCGTTTCGTGCCGGCCAAGGCCTTCGACAAGAGTTTTAGAAAGCAGATGGGCCTTCCCCAGGTCCCCTAATTGCTTCCCCGCGACCGCCGCCCACGATCCGGCCGAGGGCGGGTCACAGGCGTCGAGGGGGCGATTGCGGAGCTCCTTAACGAGCCAAGAAGCATGAGGCTCAGGCTGCCTGTTATGCAGCCGCAGGTGGCAGGTACCTTCAACCCAACCCCGGCTTAATCACAGGTGTTCGACGTTGCAGTCGCGGCGTTCGCGCGAACGCCGGCCATGAGGGGGGCGACGAACGTCGTCACGACATCGAACGGATCGATCATGCCCCCATGCTCCTCGATCCGGTCGTCGAGTAACATCTACCACCAGGATCAGGGCTTGGCCCGCAGCGTGATGCGCGTCAGCTCGGACGGAGGCCCAAGCCTGAGGGCGAAGCCCGGCCACAGACCCGTGCCGTTGTTGACGTAGAGCGTCATGCTACCGAGCGGGTAGGCACCCGAGACGAAGCCGTTGTTCGCCCATGCCACGAGCCGGTCGAGGCCCCAGATCATCCCGCCGTGCGTATGCCCGGACAGTTGCAGGCCAACGCCCGCCTTGGCCGCCTTGGCCGCATCTCTCGGCTGATGGTCGAGAAGGACGACGGGGGCGCCCAAGGGGGCACCGGCCAGGGCCGCATTCAGGTCATGGGCCGGCTGGCCGGAATGCGCGGCCGACAGGTCTGTGACGCCCGCCAGGACCACCGCGCCCTCACCGCGTCTCAGGACCGTATGCCGGCTCTCAAGCACGCCCATGTCGAGGTCGGCGTAGTGGCGCATCCATGCCGCGTATTCGAAGAAATACTCGTGGTTCCCTGGGATGACCCAGACCCCGTCAGGGGCATGCAGGCCCCGCAGCGGCTCCACGTCGGCGCGACGCGATGCCAGGGACCCGTCGATCAGGTCGCCGGTGACCACGACGAGGTCGACGCCGAGCGCGTTGGATCGCGCCACCACCTCGCGCGCCCACGTCGCCGGGAACAGCCGGCTGAGATGCAGGTCCGTGAGCTGCAGCAGGGTGTAGCCGTCGAAACCGGCTGGGAGACCTTCGATCTCGACGGTGACGTCCTTGAGCGGTGGCACCCGTACGGCCTGCTGCACAGCCACTGCAGAAAGGATCATTGCCAGCACCGCCTCGGCGTATCGCCAGCCTATGGGGATCGCCCAACTGCCACCGGGCATGACCCTGGAAGCCAAGGCCACGACGTCCAGTGCCAGCTGCATCGCCGCCACGAGGAAGATCGCGCCGAACGCCCAATTAAACAGCACGATCAGCCCGCGCGGAAACTCGGGCGCGAACACCGAACCGGACGAAAGCCGGCTCCAGAGGTGGTATTGCGACGCGATCAGCAGGAGGACCGCGATGGCCGCCCTTAGTGCGAACGGCCAAGGCAGCGGCCAGAGCACCCGGGTGATGACGTAGATGCTGGGCAGACCGAAGATCAGGTGGAACATACGCTCAATTCGACGACGGTGGACTGTCAGCCCGGGGCTGGTCCGGCATCCGGAATGAACCCGGCAGTATCACCGGCCGTGCCCGAAAGGACGGACCGATCCACCTCGCACCCGCCGTGAGGTGCCCCCGAGCACACCTGCGCTCTTGATTAACGGATTCCTTCCGCGTGGCGCGCGACCCGCCAGCGCTCTAACCCTATAGTCGAGGACCTTTTCATACGGCCGGGGTTCGAAGCCCGGCGTCGTCGATGTGCCCGGCAGTGCGTCTCGCGCGTCATCCCCTCAGGGACTGCACCACGCCTCGTCACGCGAGCCACCCCCACCCAAGGACATGACCGTGCCGAAGCTCACGACATCCGTCGACTATTCCGACCGCGACGCCGCCATCGCGATCAATTCCTACACCACGGTCCTGCGGCATCCCAAGGTGCCGCATGAGCTGTTCGCCACCTACTGGCGGGACGTGCATGGCCCACTATGCTCACGAGTCCCGGGGCTCGGCTGGTACGTGCAGACCCATCTGTCCCGCGAGCAGGACGCCCGCCTCTGGCCGGCGATGGACGGCATCCGGCCGTTCCCCAACTACGAGCTCGATGGGGGCGTCGAGATCGGGTTTCACGCGGCGGAGGACCAGGAGGCATTCAACGAGGCCTGCGCGATCCTGTTTGCGGACGAGCAGAACATGTTCGCGGCAACCGTCGCCTACGCGCTGCCGAAGGGGTCGACGACGCTGGTCGACCGGGTCGCCGAACCTTCCCCGAACGCCGACGACGGGCTCGACCGCATCCATCTCCATCTCGGCGGCGCCCACGACGATGCGGGGGCGTTCGGCGAGCGCGTCAATCGCCTCGCCTGGGCGCTCGCCGCCGAGGATGCGGTGCTGCGGGTCCGCCTGCACCTGCCCGAGACCTACGACAACGCCCACCCGGCTCCTCCGGCGCCCAACGTCGGGCACGAGGTCCCTCCCGAGCGTCGCCTGATCGCGATCATCGACCTCGCGTTCGCGTCGCCGTTGGACCGGAGCATCTTCTATGCGTCCGATGCCTTTATTCGGGCGACCGAGGGCCTGGAGGCCGACGTGGCCTATGCCTCCCCGTTCGCGGTCAGCGGCGTCTATACGTATGTTCGGGACAAGCGGCTGACGCTCGCCGGCCTGCGTGGCAGCCGACCGGCCCAACTCATCGAGCGGCTCGGTGCCCGCAACCAGGTCGCCGACGATGTCCGTCACCTGCTGCACACCGGCACGCTCCTCGAACGTCGATGACCCGCCCCCAGGACGCCGCGGTAGCGGCACCGTCTGATACCGAGGACGGCTCCTTCGAACCATTCCTCCAGAGGGTAGTCGGCATCTACCAAGAACCGCGCCAAAGGTCCGCTATCGGGAAGCTTGTGCGGCAGCTTGTACGACCAGGTTGGGTCGCTATCAGAAGGTCGGCTTGGGGTGGTTTCCTGCCTGTCCGCTTCTGGACGGCAGATGCTTCAAAGCCGACATTTCCGCCAGAGCCGGTTACGACCGTTAGCCGAGACTTTTGCAGCGTCCGCTTTCCTACGCGTAACTATGACTAGCACCCGGTTAGTTCGATGAACCCTCCCGACGAGAACGCTTGGGATGCATGGTCGCCCCACGAACTGGATCAGCGTCTCCAAGGGGCGATTGTCCCATGGTATGTCGCGGGTGGATGGGCGCTGGATATATGGCATGGCAAGCAAACACGCGCACACGAAGACTTAGATTTTGTTGCTCTTCGCCATGACACAGACCATCTTCGTAATATTTTATGTCAACTCGATTTCTTCACAGTGAGAGATGGAGTTATCGAATATCTGCCGCCTTCAGCCCCCGTGCCCAGCGATGTATGGCAGCTTTGGGGCGGAGACATGCAGCGAGGTGTTTGGCGGGTCGATCTTATGATTGAGCAAGGCACGCCCGACCTATGGGTCTATAAGCGCAATCCGACCATAAAGATGGCGCGCTCTGACGCTGTTCGCGTTAGCTAAGGAGGTATCCCATACCTTGCTCCAATGATCGCGGTGTTGTTCAAGGTCAAGCACTTTCGAGATAAAGATCAGGCGGATTTCGGACTTTGCCTACCTAAACTTTCTACCAGCGAGAAAGAGCAACTGGTTATCTGGATGAATGATCTGCACCCCAATCACGAGTGGCTCATCCCCCTGCAAACGGAGTTATCGGGCAGCCTGTGAATGTCCGCTCCCGGGAAGCTTCGATGGCGGTCCCGACGGCCGGGTTGGGTCGAGACTGTATGGCCCCTCCAGATAATTCCTTGACTGTCCGTTCTTGGCCAAGAGCGTGGGACCGGATGCTCAGATCTTCCGTGCAAGAGGCAGCACATATTCACGGGTCAGCGGAGCCAGCGGGAGGCCTTCCGCATCATCGGGACTGACCCAGATCGCTTCCTCGATCTCAGAACCAATTACGGGAGCCTCAGCAAGCCGTACATGGAAGAGTTCGGCGTCGACACGCGCCCCAACCTCGTCGGCGGCCGAAGCCTGAAAACAGCCGAGATGACGAGCCTCGCTTTCGATCAGGGTCACGCTGATCTCCTCGCGCAGTTCCCGGCTGAGCGCTACGAGCGCGCCCTCTCCTGCTTCAATCTTGCCGCCCGCCTGCATGAACCAAAGGGTGCCTCTTTTACGCACAAGGAGGATTTGCCCTCGTCCGTCGTCGATCAACGCAGCGGCGATACGGATTGTCTGACTCGCAATATTCGTCATGGCCTGCCTCCTGAAAAGT
>NZ_BPQD01000052.1 GCF_022179065.1 Methylobacterium adhaesivum | reverse complement strand
CGATCCGTGTCCGGGCCCCCCCCCTTCGGAGGGGGGCCCGGACACGGATCGTCGGACCCGTCGCATAATCGCCACAGGGGCGGCCTCTAAGAGCGCCTCGCAAAACGCCCGATCCCGCACCGTTCCCGTTCCGAGCACGGACGGTGCCGCCGGAGTTTCGTGAGAGCCATTAGCGGGCCGCCCCGCCCGAAACGCCTTCAGGAGATCGTCAGATGATCGGCCGCCGCCCTCGTCTCGCCGCCGGCCCGCTGCTCGTCCTGGCGGCCGCCCTCGCCGTCCCGGCCCCCGCCGCGGCCCAGGGCTCCTTCCTCGACGGCCTGTTCGGCCGCAAGGAAGAGCCCGCTCCGGCGCCCGCCGAATCGGAGGCCCCGCCGCCACCCGCCCCGGCGGCGAAGAAGCCCGTGCCGCAGTCCGCCAAACCGGCGAAGGAGACGTCCGCCAAGGCGGTCGGCGATCGGGGCGCCTCGCCCAAGGCCGCCACGAAGGCTCCGGACCCCGCTGCCAAGGTGGCGGCTGTCGGTGCTCCCCTGGCGCAGGAGGTCGATGCGTCTGCCGTGCTCACGCAGGCCAACGCCTACTTCAACGGCATCACCACGCTCACGGGCAATTTCATTCAGATCGGTGCCGATGGGCGGCGCATCGGCGGCAAGCTGACGCTGGCCAAGCCCGGCCGTTTGCGCTTCGACTACGACCAGCCCTCCCCCCTCGAAGTGGTGGCCGACGGGACGTCTGTGGCGGTGAAAGACCGTAAGCTCGGCACACAGGATCTGTACTTCATCTCCCAGACGCCGCTGAAATTCCTCCTGCGGGACAAGATCGACCTCGCCCGCGATCTCACGGTCTCGGACGTGTCGAACGACCCGGGCGGCGTGCGCATTTCCCTGGAGGACCGTTCGACGCTAGGCGGCACCTCGAAGATCCAGCTGTTCTTCGACGCCGAGGCGAAGACCCTGAGCCAGTGGCGCATCACCGACCCGCAGGGCTACCAGACCACGGTGCAGCTCTCGAACTTGCAGAAGGGCCGCAGCGTCGACGGCACGGCGTTCTTCATCAACTACGGTCGGACCGAGGATAAGGCCATGGAGAAGCAGATCCGGGCGCAGTGATCCAGCAGCCGTTTGATGGAAGCGGACGCCGGATCACGAAGCCCGCGTGGCACTTGAGCGAAGCTCAATTGCGCCAGCCCGAATGGACCGGCGAGATTTTGTCTCAATCCAAGAAAAAACGCTCGATAGACTGGCGTTCGCTCCAGTGGTTGCCGGGCTTTCGGTAGACATTGTACGCCGAAATTTCGAAGCCCGAATCCGAATTGTTTTTCATGAAGTGGGGGAATACCTCCTCTTCCAGGTGCGCCTTGATTCGGGGGCGAGGATGCACTTGGTCGAAAAATTCTTGCACGATCACGTAGGTCCCGGTCATGCCCCACAAGTTGTAGGGCACATACTCCGAGGTCGAATCCTCCCGTGACTTATGCTCGAGGACATTCTTGACGATTCGGTTGATGATCAAATCGAGCGGTGGCGCTGCCTTCCTCGCTGCAACGATTCCGTTCATCAAATCAAAATCGGTTTCCTTCTTCATCTCCCAGCCTTGACCGAAGACGATGACACTATAGGCGCTGAGCTTGTCGAGTGTCTCCAAGAGGCGGGCGGGAGCCGTCGGGCCGAAGTGGGCATCCATATACAAGCCCCCATAGCGACGGAGCAGAAAGAACCGTGCGATGTCGGATTTTGCGGCTGGAAGCCGAATGGATTTGAACACGTCGATAAAAGCTTCTGGGAGAAGCGGTATCACATCTTCGTCTGTGAAAACTCTGAACTCAGGGTACAGTTGCCTCCACGCAGGCGCACCGGGTGGATCCTTCAGATCTGGGTGCGTCCAATACATGAACAGCATACGTGAACCATGGATGCGTGTTGCTCAGCGCGCGTAGGGCTAGCGCAAATGACGCCATTCAACAACATGGCCGTCTGCTTGCTGTTCGATCTGATTTCTAGTGCGGTACTTTCGCCAGCCGCCACCGATCCAGCTCCGCGTCGATCGCCCCTTGTGTGCCCTCCATAAACGCCGCGCCCGATAGGCCCGGTGGCAGCGGCGGCAGGTAGCTCACCGTCACCGCCCCGGGATGGTGGCGCGAGCCGCCATGGGGCCAGAACAAGCCGGAATTCACCGCGACGGGCAGCACGGGCACCCCGAGCTTGGCGTAGAGCAGTTCGACGCCGCGCTTGAACTGCACCGGATCCGTGATCGCGTTGCGCGTGCCCTCGGGGAACATCAGCACCGAGCGCCCCTGGGCCAGGGCAGCCCGGCTCTCGTCGATCATGACGCGCAGGGCCTGGGTGCCGTTGGCCCGGTCGATGATGATCATGGGCGAGCGCCGCAGGAACCAGCCGACGATGGGAATCGCCACGAGTTCGCGCTTGGCCACGATGGCGACGTTGGGCACCAGGGTGAGAAAGGCCAGGGTCTCCCAGGCCGATTGGTGGTTGGCGACGATGAGGCAGGGTTCGGCCGGGATGCGGGCGCGCGTTTCCTCCACGTAGGTGAGGCGCACGATATGCGCCAACCCGAACAGAATGCCCCGCGACCACAGGCGCGTCGCCGCGCGGATCGGCCCCGTGGGCGAGCCCAGTGCCGCCAGCACCACCAGAGGGACGAGGAAGAGCGCGGTCCAGCCGGCCCAGTACAGGTTGAACAGCGTGGAGCGGATGCGCGACACGGTAACGACAGCCCTTGAATCGCGCGCCCGGCCCCGATCCCGACAGGGATCGCGAACGGACGCGGCATTTCCCACGGCGACGGCCGGGGCGGTTTCGGTCTAAGGCGAAGCCGCGCCGCCGCGCGCCCGATCCTTTATACGTTTTCCCGATCCAAGCGAGCCGATCGTTGCGCCTCACCGTCACCACCTGGAACATCAATTCGGTGCGGCTGCGCATCGATCTCGTCCTGCGCTTTCTTGCCGAGGCCCGGCCCGACGTCCTGTGCCTGCAGGAGACGAAGTGCCCCGACGACGCGTTTCCCCTCAAGGCCCTGCGGGGATCGGGCTACGAGAATGTCGTCTTCGCCGGGCAGAAGGGCTACAACGGCGTCGCGATCCTGTCGCGGTTCCCGCTTCTGTCCCGCGACTGCATGGCCTTCTGCGAGCGGGCGGATGCGCGCCACATCTCGGCCGTGCTGGGGCCGGAGGCGGGTCCGGCCGCCGGTCTCGTCCTGCACGATTTCTACGTGCCGGCCGGCGGCGACGTGCCCGACCGGGCGCTCAATCCGAAATTCGGGCACAAGCTCGACTTTCTCGGTGAGCTGCGCGCCTGGGGCGGGCGTCGGCCCTCCGGTCCGGCCATCCTCGTCGGCGATCTCAACGTCGCGCCCCTCGAGCACGATGTCTGGTCGCACAAGCAGCTCCTCGATGTGGTGAGCCATACGCCGATCGAGACGGAGGCCTTCGAGACCCTGCGGGGCGAGGCCGGGTGGGTCGATGCCGCCCGCCTGCTCGTGCCGGAGCCCGAGAAGATCTACACGTGGTGGAGCTACCGCTCGCCCGATTGGGCGGCGGCGAACAAGGGGCGGCGCCTCGACCATGCCTGGGTCTCGCCCGACCTCGCCGGCACCGTGCGCGACGTCACCGTGGCCCGGCACGTGCGCGGCTGGGAGCGCCCCTCCGACCACGCCCCCGTGACCCTGACCCTGGAACTCTGACCGGCGCGGGGCGGAACACGCACGGGGGCCGCCGCATTAGCTCTCCAAGATGCCGCCCCGGGGCGGCCAACCTGGAGTTTTCATGCGCAAGCTGCTCGTCGCCTTCCTCCTGCCGAAGCTCGTGTCCTATTTCCGTCGCCGCTATTCCGGTGCGCCGAGCCGTCGCTCGTACTGAGGGACCGGGTTTCTCGACTTCGGCGACGCCGAAACGACCAGAAGCGACGTGAAACGGGCCCTTTGGGGCCCGTTTTGCTGTGCGGTCCTCGCTCCTTTGCGACGGGAATCCCGGTCTGCTATCCTGCGAATCGCATCAAGAGTCGGGCCGACGCCTGACGCCAACCTGCTCCCGGGCAAGGTGGCACCCTCCGGATCGCGGAGGGGATGTGGCCGGACCGGCAACAAACGGGTTTCGCCACAGATCGTCGGTCCGTCTCCCGTGCAGCCCCGGATCGACAGGCGACCCCAGCGATGCTCTTCGAAGACCAGCACCCTACGCCCCAGCAATTCGCGAGCGACAATTACGCCGGCATCTGCCCCGAGGCCTGGGCGGCGACGCAGGCCGCCAATGCTGGCTCGATGTCGGCCTATGGCGAGGACCCGTGGACGGCACGCGCGGCGGACACCTTTCGAGCCCTGTTCGAGAAGCCCGACGCGCAGGTCTTCTTCGCCTTCAACGGCACCGCCGCCAACGCCCTGGCGCTCGCCTCCCTCTGCCAATCCTATCACAGCGTCATCTGCGCGGCCTCGGCCCATGTGGAGACCGATGAGTGCGGGGCGCCGGAGTTCTTCTCCAACGGCTCGAAGCTCCTCGTCGCCCCGACGGAGAACGGCAAACTCACCCCGGCGGCCGTGCGGGCGCTCGCCACCGGCCGCTCCGACATCCACTTCCCGAAGGTGCGGGCAGTGACGATCACCCAGCCGATGGAGACGGGGCAGGTCTACACGCTGGCTGAAATCCGCGCCCTCTCGGCCACCTGCCAGGACCTCGGCCTGCGCCTCCACATGGACGGGGCGCGCTTCGCCAACGCGTGCGCGGGTCTCGGCTGTGCACCGGCCGACATGACCTGGCGGGCGGGCGTCGATCTCCTGTGCTTCGGCGGCACCAAGAACGGCATGGCGGCGGGCGAAGCGATCCTGTTCTTCGATCCCGCCCTGGCGGAGGATTTCGGCTATCGCTGCAAGCAGGCGGGGCAGCTCGCTTCGAAGATGCGGTTCCTCTCCGCCCCTTGGGTCGGAATGCTGGAGGGGGGCGCCTGGCTCGCCCATGCCCGTCACGCCAATGCCTGCGCGCGGCGCCTCGCCGATGCCGTAGCCGACCTGCCCGATTGGTCGGCCCTGTTCCCCGTCGAGGCCAACGCGGTGTTCCTGGCCGCACCCGCCGAAGGACTGGAGGCCCTGCGGGCGAAGGGCTGGCGCTTCTACACCTTCATCGGCGGCGGCGCCCGGTTCATGTTCGCCTGGGATTCGGACCCGGACCGCATCGACGCCCTCGTGGCGGACATCCGGAGCCTGAGCCGCCGGGCGGCTTAGACCATTGTCTCGGAGATCGGATCCGGGGCGATGCTCTCAGCCCCTGTGTTCGCATCGTCTTTTTCCGAAAGCCGGACGCCACCTTTCGGAACGGGTGTCAGGCGTCGCCAACGAAGAAGGGCCAGCCGCACGGCTGGCCCTTCTCGTATCCGGGTCCGGACGACGGCTTACTCGGCCGCGCTCATCGCGGGGGTGAAGTGGCCACACCAATCGGCGGCGCCCACCACCGGCCACAGGCCGTGGCCCTTGGGCTCGGGCTGGCTCACCGGGGGGTTGAACCGGCACAGGCCTTCGTCGGCGGCGGCGGCCGCGCCGTTGACCTTGTGCTCGTCGAAGTACTTGCAGCTCTCACACTTGGCGTTCGCCATGACCGTGACTCCCCATTCTGATCCGGCAGTGATCCTGCCCGCAGTTGCGAATTAGAACAGATCCAATCTGGCAGTCAACGGCGTTGTCGCTCGGGGGTTCCGGTTTCACCAGATGCCGGTTCGAACGGCTGGTCCGTCCGCAGGGGCTACACGCCTCGCCTGGTGCACGGGACGGCGACGGGCGCGCATAAGGGCCGAGAGCCCCTCGACCCGGCGGGGGTGGCGCGGCCCCGGGTTTCGTGTATGGTCCGCGCGCTTCGACCCGTGTGAACGGGGCCGGGGCACAAGCTGCTTGTGGATTGACCGTGCTGGACGACATCCCGGCACCGGCCACTTCCTGGGCGTTCGCGAGATCCCGCATGGCCGGGGCTCGCCTGATCCGAAAACCCCACCGAAAGGGATAGCGATGTCGATCACGGCAGAGCGCAAGACCGCGCTCATCAAGGAATACGCGACGGGCGGCAAGGACACCGGGTCCCCCGAGGTCCAGGTGGCGATCCTCACCGAGCGGATCACCAACCTCACCAGCCACTTCAAGACCCACGGCAAGGACAACCACTCCCGCCGCGGCCTCCTGAAGATGGTCTCGCAGCGCCGCTCGCTGCTCGACTACGTCAAGGGCAAGGATGAGGCCCGCTACCGCGCCCTCATCGAGCGCCTCGGCATCCGCCGCTAAGCGGCGTCTCCCACGCGGTCCCGGGCCCGGCCCGGGGCCGCGTTTCCATAGATCGGGCTGCCGGAATGGGTCCGGCCTCCCGAACCCCGGGCGACTTGAAGGCGGCTCGTCGGGGACAGGATCGCGCGCGGTTTGCCGGCTCGTCGGGAACCGCGCGCCATCTTGCCCCTGGCGGCGCCGGGTTCGCCCGACCGCATGATGGCAAGGATCAAAGAATGTTCGACGTACAACGCGAAGAGCTGATGTGGGGCGACCGCAAGCTCGTCCTGGAGACGGGCAAGGTCGCCCGCCAAGCCGACGGCGCCGTGATGGCGACGTACGGCGAGACCTCGGTGCTCGCCACCGTCGTCTCGGGCAAGGAGCCCAAGGCCGGCATCGACTTCCTGCCGCTCACCGTGAATTACCAGGAGCGCGCCTACGCCGCCGGCCGCATCCCCGGCGGCTACTTCAAGCGCGAGGGCCGTCCCTCCGAGAAGGAGACCCTGGTCTCCCGTCTCATCGACCGTCCGATCCGTCCCCTCTTCGTCGACGGATGGCGCAACGACACCCAGGTGGTGGTCACCGTCCTGACCCACGACCTCGAGAACGATCCCGACATCCTCGCCATGGTGGCGGCGTCCGCGGCGCTGACGCTCTCGGGCGTGCCGTTCATGGGCCCCATCGGCGCCGCCCGCGTCGGCTACGCCAACGGCCAGTACACCCTGAACCCGCTGGTCGCCGACCTCGAGGCCTCGACCCTCGACCTCGTCGTCGCCGGCACCACCGACGCCGTGCTGATGGTCGAGTCCGAGGCCAAGGAACTCGGCGAGGAGGTCATGCTCGGCGCCGTGATGTTCGGCCACAAGCATTTCCAGCCGGTGATCGAGGCCATCGTGCGCCTCGCCGAGAAGGCCGCCAAGGAGCCCCGCAACTTCTCCGCGCCCGAGAACGGCGACGTCGAGGCCGCCGTGCTCGGCGTCTGTGAGGCGGAGCTGCGCGAGGCCTACAAGAACACGATCAAGCAGGAGCGTTACGCCGCCGTCGACGCCGTGAAGGCGAAGGTGATCGCGGCCCTGTGCCCGGCCGAGGGCGAGCAGAAGTTCAGCCCCGAGAAGGTCAAGGCCGCGTTCAAGGAAGCGCAGTCGAAGGTCGTGCGCTGGAACATCCTCGACACGGGCTCGCGCATCGACGGACGCGACGTCCGCACCGTGCGTCCCATCGAGTCCCAGGTCGGCGTGCTGCCGCGCGCCCACGGCTCGTCGCTGTTCACCCGCGGCGAGACCCAGGCGCTCGTGGTCGCGACGCTGGGCACCGGCGAGGACGAGCAGTTCATCGACGCGCTCGAAGGCACCTACAAGGAGACCTTCCTGCTGCACTACAACTTCCCTCCCTACTCGGTGGGCGAGACCGGCCGCATGGGTTCCCCGGGCCGTCGCGAGATCGGCCATGGCAAGCTCGCCTGGCGCGCCATCCACCCGATCCTGCCTCCGGCCCACGAGTTCCCGTACACGATCCGCGTCGTGTCCGAGATCACCGAGTCCAACGGCTCGTCCTCCATGGCGAGCGTCTGCGGCGCCTCGCTGTCGCTGATGGATGCGGGCGTGCCGCTCCGCCGTCCCGTGGCCGGCATCGCCATGGGCCTCATCCTCGAGGGTGAGCGCTACGCCGTGCTGTCCGACATCCTCGGCGACGAGGATCACTTGGGCGACATGGACTTCAAGGTGGCGGGCACGGAAGCCGGCATCACCTCGCTGCAGATGGACATCAAGATCGCCGGCATCACCGAGGAGATCATGAAGGTTGCCCTGCATCAGGCGCAGGAAGGCCGCGTCCACATCCTCGGCGAGATGGCGAAAGCCCTCACCGACGCCCGTCCCGAGCTCGGCGAGTACGCGCCCCGCATCGAAACCATGCAGATCCCCACCGACAAGATCCGTGAAGTGATCGGTACCGGCGGCAAGGTGATCCGCGAGATCGTCGAGAAGACCGGCGCTAAGATCAACATCGACGACACCGGCACGGTCAAGATCGCCTCGGCCGACGGCAAGGCCATCAAGGCGGCCTACAACTGGATCCGCTCCATCGTGGCGGAAGCCGAGCCGGGCATGATCTACGACGGCACCGTCGTGAAGACGATGGAGTTCGGCGCCTTCGTGAACTTCTTCGGCGCCAAGGACGGTCTCGTCCACATCTCGGAGCTCGCCGCCGCGCGGGTCGCCAAGGTGACGGACGTGGTCAAGGAAGGCCAGAAGGTGAAGGTGAAATTCCTCGGCCAGGACGACCGTGGCAAGATCCGCCTGTCCATGAAGGTGGTCGATCAGGAGACCGGTGAAGACCTCACCGAGAAGCTGAAGGCCGAGCGCAACGCCGAGCAGGACCGCGCCCGCGGCCCCCGCCAGGAGGCGTGATCCCGACACGTGACGCGCCCCGCGCGTCGCGGCCTCCGAGCCCCCCTGGGGCGTCGCGAGGGGTGAGACGGACAACTTCCGACAATCGAGGCGCGGCCCGTTCCGGGGCGCGCCTTTTTTATTGGCTGCCCCACCTCGTCGAGGGATCGCAATCGCTGGATGTAGTTTGATGACCTAAGAACTTCCAGGAGGTTTCACTTAGGATGTCCCTGAGCCCCACAGGCAATATCATGGTGAAGCAATGTGCGGCCCACGGTCGCCGGGCGACGCAACGGGATTTTGACTTTCCGCATGCGATAAGGGGCATATGTCGATCGCCCTTCATCTTCCCGTTGCCCGGCATGACCGGATCAAGCCTCGCGGAAGACGAGCAGGGCGTAAAAGTCTGCTTTTAAGCCTGATCACAATTTCGTTATCGGCAGGCTCCCACGCCAAGGAGGGCACTCCCGTCTGGGCAACCTACGACGCTCCCCCCTTCATGATTACCGGCGGAGCGGATCGGGATGCGGGTATCTTCGACCGGATCCGCCGCCTCTTGGACGACCGGCTCTTCGGTGCTCCCGGTATGACCCTCCGGGCACCGTTTCCTCGGGTCCTGACGTCCCTCAGGGATGGAGCCGCCCTCTGTTTCGTCGGTGGCGTGAAGACGCCGGATAGGGAGTCTTTCGCGGTGTTCTCCCTTCCCGTGGCAATGTTCTATCCCGTGCGGATCGTCGTGCACGCGTCCGAGCGTGAGCGCTTCGCCACAAGGACTCCTTTGTCTCTGTCGCGGTTGCTCGCGGATCGAACCCAGCGGACGAGCGTCCTGAGGAGTCGGTCCTTGGGAACTCGGATCGATGCCCTGCTGGCGCAGGCGGCCTCTCCTCACATCCATGCGGAGTTCGACGAGGCCTTCCGGATGCTTCTCGCCAAGAGATTGGATTACCTCGTGGAGTATCCGGCCATCTCCAGCTACGCGGCGAAGCGTTTGGGGCAAGCCGATGCCTTCGTGGCCCTGCCCTTCGCCGAGGCACCCGAACCGGTTTTCGCCCGCGTCATGTGCCCGAAGACGGAGTGGGGCCGCAGCCTCGTCGCGCGTATCGACGCGATCCTGCGGGTCGAACGCCCGACTTCGGCCTACCGGCAGATCGTCGAGGCCTGGGCCGACCCCAGCGACCTTCCGACGATCCGCCAAGTCTACGATCACGCGTTCCTCGAGAGCAGGTAGGTGCGTATGGATCTTCCCTCGCCCTCGGACCCGCAGCGCTTCGGCGGATCCCTCGCCGTGCGTCTGCTGCGCGTGATCTTCGGCTGCTATTTCGGCGTGGCGGTCCTGGTGACCGGCATCCAGATCCTGACCGAATACAGGAGCGCCCATCGCCGCCTGGAGGCGGACGTCCAGGCCATGGAGCGCACCTTCGGCCCGGGGTTGGCCGATGCTCTCTGGAGCTACAACACCGGCGTCCTCCACGGGATTCTCACCGGTATCGTGCAGATGCCCGTGGTGACGGGCGTCGAGGTCCGTGACGAGCATGGCCGGGTGATCGAGGGGATCGACGCGCCGGAAGCCCGCGTGCAGAGCGGCGGGTTCTTCGACCAGCCCTTCACGCGGGATTTCGTCCTCGTCCATATCGACGAGGCGAAGCGGCCCCACCCGGTCGGCCGCTGGACCGTCCGCTCCAACGACGGCATCGCCCTCGAGCAGGTGAAGGGCACCCTGATCGTCATTCTGGTCAACTCCGTCCTGAAGACACTGGCCCTATGGGCGATCTTCTGGGCGGTGGTGCACGCCATGGTGGGCCGACCCCTTGCGCAGATCGGCCGCTTCGTCGCGGGGCTCGACTCCGAGAATCTCGGGTCTCGTCCGTTGCTGCTGCGGGCACGTGGCGACCACGAACTCCACCTCCTGGCGCAGGCTTTCAACGCCATGGCGACCAAGCTGCGCGGCGCCTTCGACGACAATGCCGCGCTGCTGCAAGATCTGACGGAGGCCAATGCCACGCTTCAGGCCCGTGTCGAGGAGCGCACGCGCGCCCTCGAGCGCCTCGCCCGCACCGACCAACTCACCGGCCTCGGCAACCGCCGCGACCTCGACGAGGGCCTGGAGCGGGCCGTGGGTGCGACCGAGGCGGGGCGGCGGTTCAGCGTCGTTCTGGCGGATATCGATCATTTCAAGTCGATCAACGACCGCTATGGTCATGCGACGGGCGATGCCGTTCTCGTCGCCTGTGCCGACCTCCTGCGCGGAGCCTCTCCGGCCGGCGGGACGCTCGGACGCTGGGGCGGCGAGGAATTCATGCTGCTGTGTCCGGATACCGACGGCACGGCGGCCGGCCTCTTCGCCGAGGCGATGCGCCGGCGCATGGAGGAGACCATGCTACCGACGGTCGGGGCGCTGACCTGCTCGTTCGGCGTCGCCGAACTGCGCGCGGGCGACAGTGTCGATGCGCTCCTCGCCCGGGTCGATCTCGCCCTCTACGAGGCCAAGCGCGACGGCCGCAACCGGGTGGTGACGGCGGAGGGAGGCCCCTCGGCCGATCGCCGCACCGCCGCCTGAGGCCCGTCGTCTCGCGGGACATGCCGCCGGGTCGCGCGGAACGCCCGCCCTCACCCCGCGTTCGCCTCGCGACGCCTTTCCGGCACGTCGCAGGAGTCCGTTTCAGAATGTCCGACCCGATGATCCCCAGCCTCTTCGAGGGTGAGACCAACCTGACGACCACGGAGCGGGCCGTGTCCGTGGTGCTCGGCCTCGGCATCGCCGCCGCCGCCGCCCAGCCGCGCCCGAACAAGTTCCTCAGCCTCGCCGCCCTCGTCATCGGCGCCGGGCTCGCGATCCGGGGGGCCACGGGGCATTGCCCGGTCAAGCAGATCAGCCACACGGCCTGAACGAAAAAGGGGCGCCCGAGGGCGCCCCTGCTCCGGTGCGTGGCGCCGGAATCAGAAGGTGTTGGTGGTGCGGCGACCGGCGATGAAGCCGTAGATGGCGAGGACCACGACAGCACCGACGACGGCGCCGATGAAGCCCGCGCCCTGGTTCGGTCCGTACCAGCCCAGGGCCTGGCCGAGGAAGGTGGCGACGAAGGCGCCGACGATCCCGAGGATCGTCGTCATGATGAAGCCGGCCGGCTCGTTGTTCCCCGGCATGATGAACTTGGCAATGACACCGGCGACGAAGCCGATGATGATGGTCCAGATAATACCCATGGTTCGATCCTCGATACGCGCCGGTCCAGACTTGGCCGTTGAGTGATGATCAAACGCCGCACCGCAACACTGGTTGCGCCGAAGCTGGCGAGATTGTCGCAAGGATGTGATCCGGACGGGATGCCATCCGGGCACTGGCCGGATGTCGCCGCTCCGGTGGGACTCCCGGGCGCATCGCCCCTTTACGGTCGCCCCCACCGCGCGGCACAACGCCAGCCCACGGCCCGTGATGGACGGGTCGCAACAGGCAACGCGTTTCCCATGACGATCCAACGTTTCGAATCCGGCCCGCGCATGAGCCAGGCCGTCACCCATGGCGACATGGTCTACCTCGCCGGCCAAGTGGCCGGGACCACCGTGGGCGCAGGCGTCACGGCGCAGACGCAGGAGATCCTCGCCAACATCGACCGTCTCCTCGCGGCGGCCGGCAGCGACAAGACCCGCATCCTCACGGCCACGATCTATCTGGCCGACATCGCTACCTTCGCCGAGATGAACGCGGCCTGGGACGCTTGGGTGTCGCGCGAGAATCCCCCCGCCCGCGCCACCGTCGAAGCTCGCCTCGCCGGCCCCGAATACCTCGTCGAGATCGTGATCGTCGCCGTCAAGGCCGCCGCGTGAGCCGCGCGCGCACCCGTCATGCCTTCGCCGCCGCGGCTCTCCTGGCCCTGGCGTTTGGCTGGGGCGGTGCTGCGCGCGCGCAAGCGCCCCCCCGGCCGTCTACGCCGGAACGCGTGGTCAGCCTCTACAACTGGGCCGACTACATCGACCCGAAGATGCTCGACGCCTTCACGCGCGAGACGGGCATCAAGGTGGTGTACGACACGTACGACAACAACGAGATCCTGGAAACGAAGCTTCTGGCCGGGCGCTCGGGCTACGATGTCGTAGTGCCGTCGGGGCCGTTCCTGCAGCGTCTGATCCGGGCCGGGGTATTCCAGCCCCTCGACAAGGCGAAGATCCCGAACCTCGTCCATGCCTGGCCCGAGATTGCCGGCCGGCTCGCGATCTACGATCCGGGCAACGCCTACGCCGTCGATTACACCTGGGGCACCACGGGCATCGGGGTGAATCTCGGCCTCGTGCGCGAGCGCCTGGGCGCGGCCCAGCCCCTCAACACCTGGACCCTCGTCCTCAACGCCGCCTTGCTGAACAAGCTCAAGGATTGCGGGGTCATGCTCCTCGATTCGCCCGAGGACCTGATCCCGAGCCTGCTGCCGGCCTATGGCCTGAAGCCCGACACAAGGCGCTGGGACGACATCAGCCAGGTCACCGACGCCCTGTTCAAGGGGCGCGGGGCCGTGCGGAAGTTCCACTCCTCGGCCTACATCGAGGGCCTGGCCAATGGCGACATCTGCCTCGCCGTCGGTTCCTCCGGCGACGTGATGCAGGCGAAGAAGCGGGCCGAGGAGGCCCGGAACGACGTCGAGGTCGCCTATTTCGTGCCCCGCGAAGGGGCGCTCATGTGGTTCGACGCCTTCGCGATCCCGAAGGACGCGCCCCACGCCGCCGAGGCCCACGCCTTCATCGACTATATGATGCGGCCCGAGGTGGCAGCGGCCAACACCAACTTCACGTCCTACGCCAGCGGCAACGCCGCCGCGAAGCGATTCGTGAAGGCGGAGATCCTCGCCAATCCGGGCCTCTATCCCGACGACGCGACGATGCAGCGGCTGTTCGTCAACCCCGCCTGGGACGAGCGGACCCAGCGCTTCGTCGCCCGGGTGTGGAGCCGGGTGCGCACGGGCCGCTGAGACCGGCCCTACGCTGCAGCGGGTGGCTCGGGGGCTTCCGGGCCGGACGGCGAGTTCAGGATATCCTCGAGTTCGTCCACCAGCCGGTCGATCTGGTCCGGGGTCGCCAGCACCTTGACGGTCAGGCCGTCCTGCGTCGCGAAGGCGAGTTCGATGTCTTCGCCCGAATGGGTGGCGAGGATGCGGGCGAGGCGATGGGCGGTGGTCATGAGGGTCGGCTCCTTGATGCGTGCTTAGAGCATGGTCCCGAAAGGTGGCCTCCGGCTTTCGGAAAAAGACGATGCGAAAACAAGGGTTTCTGAGCATCGTCCCGAATACGATCTTCGGGACGATGCTCTAGGCGGCGGCCAGAAGGGCGACGGCCACGGCCGGGCCGCAGGTGGAGGCCCAGTCGGCCCCCGTTCCGGGAAGGGCGTCGGTGATGAGGTCGGTAAGGGCGACGGCCGGACGACCGAGGCGCGCCGCGAGGCGTTCGGCGAGGAAGCGGCCGGCGCCGCAGACCACCAGGGGCGCGTCCGCGGGTAGATCGTCGCGCGAGAGCAGGAGAGCCGCCGCGTCGTGCAGGGGGCGCAGCTGCGCCTCCGCGAAATGGGCGGCCAGGGCCTGCCAATCGGCCGGCGTGCCCTCGCCGTGATCGCGGCCGACAAGGCGCGCGAGGCGGGTCTCGCTTTCGCGGAGGGATTTGCCCTTGCCGTCGGCACTGGATTGCTGGTCCGCCCCTTCGGGCAGATCACCGGTGAGGCGGTGAACGTCCGCCATGGTGGCGAAGGTCTCGGCCATCAGGCGTGTGCGGCGGCCCCGGAACGGGGCGTGGTCGGTGAGCGCGATGGGATGGGAGCGCACCACGCCGGTGTAGACGAGTTCGCCCGTCTCCAGGCGCTCGGCGTCGCTGTAGCCCGTGGCCGCCGGCGCGCCGCCGACGATGGGGATGAGGTCGGCGGTGGTGGACCCGATATCGACGAGGAGGGCGTGCGACCGGTGGCGCCCGGCGAGGGCCGCGGTGGCGTGCCAGTTCGCCGAGGCGATGTCGGCCGCGGTCGCCTGCGCCTGACCGGGCGCCACGAGTCCGGCCCGGCCGCCGTAGATGCGGACTGAACCGGCGAGCTTCGCCGCCGCCCAACCGGCGAGCTGCGCCACCCCGTCGGCGCGATCCGAGAAACAGTCGGTGAGTTCGCCCGTCATCGTGACGATGTGGTCGGCCGGGGCGTGTGCCCAGTCGGGCATTCCCGAGAAGGTGGCATCGAGAGCTGGCAGGCCGCGCCACAGGGGGCACGGGGCCTGAACCACGGCTTCGATCCGGCCATCCTGCACCAAGGCCGCCTTGACATGGACCCCCCCGAGATCCCAGCCGATCACCGGGACGTGCGTGGAGGCGGTTTCTGCTGTCACGGGGCGAGCCTGGAACGAGAGGGGCCGAATGGCGGACGGATTCGAGATCATCCCGGTGATCGACCTGCGCCACGGGCAGGTGGTGCGGGCGCGCGCCGGGGAACGCGCTTCCTATGCCCCGATCGTGACGCCCTTGGCAAAGGGATCGTCGCCCGGAGCGGTGGCGGAGGGGATGCTCAAGGCGGTGGGGGCCGGCACCCTCTACGTCGCCGACCTCGACGCGATCATGGACGGCGTGCCGCCCGACCGCGCGAGCCTCGCGGCCATCCGGGCCGCCTGCCCCGGGGTGCGCCTGTGGGTCGATGCCGGGTTCTGCGAGGCGGCCGGAGTCGAGGCGTTCCTGGCCACCGGATTCGGCCGGCCGGTGATCGGCAGCGAGAGCCAGCGGGATGCCGGCCTCGTGCGCGCTTTACGCGACCGGGCCGTGTTCTCCCTCGATACGCGGGGGGCGGAGCGCCTCGGCCCCACGATCCTGCACGACGAGCCGGCTCATTGGCCGCGCGACGTGATCGTGATGACCCTCGGCCGGGTCGGCGTCGGGGCCGGGCCGGACCTCGACCGGCTTCGCGCTCTCCGTACATCCAGCCCGGCGACGCGTCTCTACGCGGCGGGGGGCGTGCGCGGGCCGGCGGACATGGCGGCCCTGGCGGCGCTCGGCGTCGCCGGCGCCCTCGTGGCCTCGGCGATCCACGACGGCACTCTCGCCGGGTAATTCCGTGGGAGGCCATGATTCCAAAAAGAAAGGGGCGGCCGAAGCCGCCCCGTCCATAAAGTTCATCGTCCGAGGAAGATGGATGCCAGTCGCTGGATCAGGCCCCGCGGTGCGGGCGGAGGCTCGCTCTGCCCAGGACTGCCCCCAATCTAAGCGTTCGAGGCGAAGGGGTGCGAAGCCGAGTTGCGCTGCTGGGTGACGGTGGCAGCGGTGGGCTCGCCCTTCACGGCGCGCTCGATGGACAGCTTGACGGCGTCGTAGTTGTACTTCTGGATCTTGGCGTCGTCGGCCGCTTCCCAGTGGATGAACACGCCGACCAGGATGAACAGGTCGTCGGCCTCGTCGGCGGGGATGATGCCCTCGGCGACGCAATCCTGCACGGCCTTGGCAACGCCGTGCTGGGCGGGGCCGAACATCTGGACGGCCTGACGGGCGTCGTTGATGGTGACCTTGTTGAACATCAGGGTGTTCGGCTTGCAAGGCAGGTTCGGCGCGATGACGGCGAGCAGGCTGGTGAAGCCGTGCTTGTTGTTCACGAGGCCGTTGCAGAAAGCCGTCTCGGCCGGCGAACCGCGCGGTCCGATGATGAGATCGATGTGGGCGACCTCGTTGCCATCGCCGACGAGAGCCTCGCCGACCAGAACCTTGTTGATCTTCGCCATGTGGGGTTTCTCCCAGGAGTCTTGAAAAGACGTGACCGCCCTCGAAGGGGAGCGCGGCCGAAAGCTATCCTTGTTCACGGCGTCCAGCCCCCGAAAGGGCGGACCGGTTAGCCCGGATCGCGGCGCGGACCCTACTCCGGGGGTTTGCCCGGAACAACCCTGCGCGGCGGGTGCTTTTTGGCAAATTATTCATCTCCGCCCGGAACAAATGTTTCGGATGGTTAAACGCGCGGGCCGTACCGCGCGGGCCGCCTCAGTCCCGGAGTCGGTCGAGGAACAGGGTCGCCACGGTGAAGTCCGCGCTGGTGCCGGGATTGAGGCCGGCCGCCTTCCAGGCCGCGTCCTTCGCCAGAAGGGCATCGATGGGTTGGGTCGCGAGGTCGAGGTCGCGGAGGGCGACGGCCTCGTCGCGCAAGGCTTCGGCGCGGGCGAGGCCGTGCTTACGGGCCACGTGGCTGTCAGGGACACGGCCGAGATAGGCGATGAACACCGCCGTGGTGGTCCAGGGCTCGGTGAGGCCGGCGGCGCGGGCGGCCGCGAGGGCCGGCAGGCCGATCTCGAACAGGGCGGCGAAGCCGGTCCCATAGGCGTGCGCGATGGCGTCACGCGAGGCGGCTTCCGTCATGGCCGTACGGAGGGCGGGCGGAGCCGCCTCGTCCGTCACGTCGTGGCGGGCCGCCGTGCCGAGCCCGCCCGGATTGGCCATCCGGATCGCAGCGTAGACATCCACCGCATCCTGCCCGTCGAAGGTGTCGAGGACGTCCGTGAGGGTGGCTGCCACGTCGCCCCCCGCTTCCGCCGCCCGGGCCAGGGGCGCGCAGAGGAGGAGGATGCCGAGGTTGGTGTTCTGGCCCACAGCCGCCAGGGTGGCTGCCATGGCCGAGCGCACCCGTGCCCCGACACGCGCCCCGGCGCGGGCGAGATGGGGGGTCGAGACTTTGGCGCTGATGACGAAATCGGCCACTGCCATGCGGTGTCCGGCCGCGAAGGCGTGGACGTTGCCGGGCTTGAGGGCATCGAGTTCGGCGAGGCAGCTTGCCTCGTACGCCGCGCCGATGGCCGCCGGGTCGGTCATCCGAGGGCCGAGACGAGGCGTGGGGGGCGGGCCGCCCGCACGGCGTTGAGGAAGCCGCGCGCGACGGCGAGCGCGATATCGACCTCGGTGACCTTCTGCAGCCCCGACCACGCCGGCATCGAGTTGACTTCGAGGACGAGGAAGCCGCCCTCCCCGTCCTCGACGAGGTCGATTCCGGTGTAGTCGACGCCGACGGCCGCCGCGGCCCGCTCCGCGAGTTCTGCGGCGGCCGGCGGCATGTCCCAGGAGAGGGGGCGGCCCCCGCGATGGACGTTGGTGATCCAGCCGTCGCCCTCGCGGATCATGCCGGCGATGGCGCGGCCCTCGCAGACGAACACCCGGTAGTCGCGCCACAGGCCGTCGCGGCGGGCGATGTAGCGCTGGAGATAATAGACCCGGGACACGGCGTCCTCGCCCGGCAGGTCGTCGGGGGTCTCGATGAGCTGGAGCCCTTCCCCTTGCGAGCCGAACAGGGGCTTGAGCACGAGGGGGCGGCCGGGGCCGGCCTCCCGCGCCACGATCTCGGCCGCCGCCTCGCGCTTGGAGCACACGTAGGTGCCGGGCGTCGGCAGGCCGGCGCGGTCGATGAGCAGGCTGGTCATCGCTTTGTCGACGGAACGCTCGATTGCCGCGGGCGAATTCCACACGGTGGTGCCGCAGGCCACGAGGGCATGGAGCACGCCGAGCCGCATGGTGGTGGCCTCGAAGGTGCCGCCCGCCACGGTCCGCAGGAGCACGCCGTCCGGCAGGGCGTCGGGAAAGCCCGGCACCCGCAGGGGCTCGGATCCACCCGTGACGATGGCCACGTCGGCCAGCGAGAACAGCACCGGCTCCGCGCCGAGGTGTTCGAGGGCGGCCTTCAAGCGCGCTTTGTGCCAGTTGCCGTTGTCGGCCGCGAGCCCGATCCGCATTGTCTTGCTCTCATACGATGTCCGGATTGATCCGGCCCGGCTGCCGCGCAGTCCCCTCGCCCCGCTCGCGGGAAGAGGGCCGCGCCGACCTTGTCGTCGGCACGGCGAGGCGACAGCGGAGGGTGAGGGGGCGTCGTAGAAGGAGCCTCGTCCGGAGACACCCCCTCACCCTCGCTTCGGCTGCGCCTTCGCTGGCCGCATGGACGGCAGGGTCCATGCGGCCCTCTCCCCGCCCGGCGGGGAGAGGGGGCGGGCGTCCCGCCCCGGGATCCATGTCAGCTGAACGAGGCTTCCACCAGCTCCGGCATCAGCCGGCCGCCGCGGAAACTTTTGCCCGTGTTGACGGAGGTGACGATCACCTCCGCCGGGCTGAAGAGGGCGCCGTCGATCTTGTAGAAGTCACCGTTCACCCGGCCGAAGATATCGGCGAAGGGTGCGCCGTGGTCGGCCGAGGTGGTCGACGGAAGTTGCTCGGCGAGCTGTTTGGCGTCGGCCTCGTCGGCCTCGACGTAGAGGTGCACCCGGCCGCCGTAGATGATGGCGTCGTTGGTGCGGCCCATGGCCTGGATGAAGTCCGGGTGCTGGGGCGAGAGCGGGGCCGAGCCGAGGCCGTCCACGATCTTGTGGAGGTCGAAGCCCACCGTGTGGGCCTTGTGCAGGGCGACCTCCAGCACGCGGGCGACCACCTGGGTCGAGCCGGCCAGACTTTGGGTCGGGGCGTAGATGAAGGTCAGCTGCTCCGGCCGAAGACCCGTGGCCTCGGCCACCTTGGCGATGACGGAGGCCGGCGGCCCGCCGGCGGCTTCCAGCACCAGGGCGGTCTGGGTGGCGGTGTCGCGGTAGCCGAGCTCGGCGTAGAGGTCCTCGACGACGGCGACCGCCCGGCCGGGGCCGGAGCCCAGGGCGAAGAAGCCGGAATCCCCGGTCTCGTCGGCCAGCGACCAGCCGGCATACTGGCTGCCGAGGCAGGCGATGACCGGATCGGCGGCATGGACCACCACGGAGTAGGGCCAGCCCGCGACGGGGCCGGACGGCGCGATGGTGACGGTGCCGAGGCCGCCGAGGCAGATCTCGGCAATGCGCCGGCCGGCCTCGATGGAGCCGCGCACGGAGGCGCCGGCATCGATCATGCGGGCGCCGTCCTGCGTCGTCACGGCGAGGCGCAGCACATCAGCGTCGGCGGCCAGGCGCTCGACCAGGGGGGCGGTGAGCGCATTGACGCTCGGATAGGGGCTCTTCGGCGCCGTCGGACTCGTGGTCATGCTTGTCCCTCCGTCAGGTCGAGCCGGGCCTGCAAGCGAGCGGCCTGGCTTCGCAACATCTCTCTCGTGGCGGCCGAATCCGACCCCGTTGCGAACAGGGTGCACAGGGGCGCGTGGCGCGCCACCGTGGTGCCGGATCTTGGGCGGTCGCGAACGAAAGCCGGCCAGTCGACCGGCGGCATCGGCGCGTAGCCGGTGGCCGCGTAACAGATTTCCGTGGCCGCCGCATCCACCGGCGGCGCATCGATCGCGGGCAGGCGGCCGAGACTCGCCGCGATGTGCTGGGCGAGGAGCGGCGTCGGGCGCCGGTCGAGGATATCGAGGGTGGCGCCCGGGCGCGGGTTGATCTCGGTCAGCCACCATTCCGCCCCCGAGACGAGGAGATCGGCGCTGGCGAGGCCGCGCAGGCCGGTCTCGGCGACGAGGCGGGACACCGCGTCGGCGATGCTTTCGATCATGCGCGGGGCGAGGGCCGGCTCCTCGTGCCGTGCCCGGGCGACGGCGCCGGCATAGCGGAACGGGCGCAGGGGCGAGGGCGCGCTCCATTGTTCGGTCAGCCCGACGACGGCGAGGCCGCGTCCGTCCGCGAGGAAGGCCAGGGCGTGGGCCCTGCCCGGCACCCGTGCCTGGAAATAGGCCCCCGGTGGCGCCCGCCCGGCCGTGGCGGCGCGGATATGGGTGCCGCCCGAGCCTCCGGCCCGTTTCAGGAGCCACCCCGTGCGGTCAGCCACGGAATCGCGGGTGACGGCGGGGTGAGGCACCCCGAGGCGGGCGCAGAGCGCGGCGAAGTCGAAGGGGTCCTTCAGGCGTGCCACGGCTTCGGGCGATCCGCCGAGGAGGCGGAACCGCCCGGCGATGGCCGCCATGAGGTCGGGGGCGCCCTCGAATCCGCTGCCGAGAACGATTCCGAGGGGAGGTCGATCCGCGAGGCCCGCCAGGGCGTCGAGATCCGCCAGAACACCCGCCCCACCGAGGCGCCCGTCGCCGAAACGGCCGGAGGCCGGGCGGTGATGCTCGGCAAGCGACAGGGTGTCGGCATCGCCGAACAAATCGAGGACCAGAGGGCGCAGGCCCGCCCGGCGCGCCGCCTGCGCGAGGGCGCGGCCGGACTGCGCCGCGATGAGGAGGGTGTCGGCGCCCGCCGTCAGCCCGCCACCTCGATGGCCAGCGTGTAGGCGTCGCGGAAATCGAGGCAGAGGGGCTCTTTCGCCTCGAGCATGCGACGGAACAGGCGGGCCTGGGTCTGATACTTCACGTTGCCCACCGCCAGGGCGCCGATGCCGACCCCCTTGCCGACGGGCAGGGGCACGTCGATGGCGTTGACGTCGATGCCGGCGATGCCGGCCGGCGGCACGGCGTTCACGTCCGAGGCGACGAGGAGGTTCGGTGCCGATTCGAGATCCTCCGCCGTGAGGATCGACACGCCGGCGGGTCCGGCCGAGAGGATTACGTCGGCATTGGTGATGGCCGCGCGCCGCGCCTCGACGGTGGTGCCGTCGACGGCGCCGACCTCGACGCCGAAGCGCCAGCGCATGGTATGGGCGATCTTGCTGACGCGCTCCTCACCGTCATGGCCGACGATGGTGGTCTCGGCACCGTTGAGCGCCCCGATCACCGCCGCCACGTAGGCGACGACGCCGGCGCCGCCGAAGATCACGATGCGCTTGCCGGCCAGCTCCGTGTCGAACTTGGCCTTCAGGGCGCGGGTCACCTCGGCGACCATGGCCGCACCCGTGGTGAACGAGCCGGCCGGGTCGGCGAATATGTGGTTGGCGAAGGGCGGCACCAGGGCCTTCTTCGCCCTGTCGACCATATCGAGGGCCTCCTCGGCGTTCTTGCCGGCGATGAAGATGCCCGTGCGCACGCCGTCCTGGGGGGAGCGCGAAAAGATCGAATCCTGCACCAGGGAGGTCACGTCGGGGAGCGTCGCGCCCGTGTAGGTGGCGATGGTCTCGAACCCGGCATCCACGGCCATGTTCACGTCGAACGGACTCATGTGCTTCAGGGGCGTGATCATGTGCAGGATCGAGCGGGCCATGGTCGGTTTCCCTCCGTTCACGCGATCCCCGATCGTGCGCCGGGGCGTGGAAATGTCAAAGCCGGTCGCGGCCGGGTCGAGCGGCCGCACCGTAGCGCCCTACGTCTTAAAGCGGCGTCACCGTTGCGCCGGTGTTGCGCCCGCGCGCGATGAGGAAGCGCAAGGGGCCGGGCCGTTCCAGGGAGGCGACGAGGCGGCGCGCCGCCTCCTCGGACGGCAACAGGGCGAAGCCCGTCGGACCCCACGAGCTCTGGCCGTATCCGGCGATGCCCTGCGCGGCGATGGCGGCGAGCACCTCGGCGACGGCGGGGCTGGCGTAGCGCCCACCCTGGTGCGGGGCGAAATGGTCGCCGATGAGGCGCTGGATCTCGGTGATGCCCGCCCCGAACCCCTCGGGCTCGGCGGTGGCGGCGGCGGGCAGAACCCGCATGAGGACGAGGCGGCAGATCTCGGCGGCCTGATCCTCGGGAAAGCGCGGCAGGTCGCGGAAGGCCGCGACCTCGTGGGCACCGTGGACGCCGGTCATGCCGGTGTCGAGGATGAGAACGACGCGCCACGTCTCCGGATAGGCCAGCCGCGCGATCACGGGCGGCGGCGTGCCCAGGCCGTCGCGGCCCCCATCGACGATGAGGCCCCCTTGCGTGAACGCCGCGAGACCGACGCCCGAGCGGTTGCCCCGGTCGAGGGCATCGGCGAAAGCCTCCGGCACGAAGGGGCGCCCGGCGAGATGCGCCAGGGCGGCGGCCGTGGCCAGCGCCAGCTGCGTCCCCGAGCCGAAGCCCGCATGGGCCGGCATCGTCTCTTCCACGATCAGGGCGGCATGGCCGTCGATCCCGAGATGCCCGGCTGCGGCGAGGGCGTAGGTCCGCGCACGCTCCGCCTCCGGCCCGGTCACCGTCAAGCCGGAGGCCGCGCGCGCCGTGAGCGTGACGGCGGGGGCGTCGAGGGCGAGGCCGAGGCTGCCGAAGCGGCGCCCGAGGCCGCCGTGAAGATCGAGGAACCCGAAATGCAGGCGCCCCGGCGCCCGCACGCGAACGGCGTTCGGCACAGATTCGTCCCCTGCCCCATCCGGGATCCGCGTCACATCGATTCCCTTTGTCGCTCCGCCGGCGAGCGAACGGCCCGGCCGCGGGCTTCTCCCACGGAGCGCGGACGCCCCGCAAGCCGCATGGGCGCATCCCGTGGTCCGTGTCGTCCGAAGGTTTTTTCGTGCCCCGCCGCCAAGAAAAATTGCGGTGCCGATTCCTCCCGCATTGGTCTCGGGACTTGCTTGGGCCGTGGCGGCGATGCAAACGTGCCGCCCGATCGTTTCGGACTGGCTCAGTCCCGCCGTGCGCGACGCCCTGTTGGTAGCGTGCGCCGGGCCCTCGATGTTCCAAGGTGCAAAGTATGGCGGCCTGGGTGAAGGGTGGTGCGACGGATGCGGACGCGGCGGTGGAGGCCGCTGCGACGCTCCTCGCTTCGGCGCGGACGCCGATCGTGGCGGGGCTGTGCGCCGAGTTGAGCGCGGTGCGGGCGGCCTATCACCTCGCCGATCTCATCGGCGCCTCCGTCGATCCCGTGGCGGGGCCGGCCCTCTATGCCGAACTCGGGCCCTTGAGCCGCACGGGCGCCATGCTGACCACGCCGGCCGAGACGTTGGGCCGGGCGGATGCGGTCCTCATCGTCGGCAACGCGCCGTGGGAGCGCGCCATCGTCCAGGAGATCGCCGAGTCCGTGCCGACGCGGGGCCGCGCCGCCGGGGCCGAGCGCACGCTCCTGTCGCTCGGCGGCACGCGCAACGGCGCCACCCGGCACGTGGCCTACCCGGCCGAGGCCGATGGACTCGCCGTCTCCGTCGCCCACCTGCGCGCCTATCTCAAAGGCCATCTGTCCGGCGAGACCGCCTATGGCGACCTCGCCAAGCGGCTCAGTTCCGCCCAGTACGGCGTCGTCCTGTACGATCCGGAGGAGCTCGGCGAACTCGGCGTCGAGATGCTCCAGGGGATGGTCAAGGACCTCAACGAGGTCACCCGCTTCTTCGCTCTCTCGGTCTCCGATCCGTATCAGGGCCGTGCCCTGCTGCAGCTCTCGGCCTGGACCACGGGCCAGGCGCCGCGCGTGGGCTTCGGGCGCCACGTGCCGGAGCACGATCCCTGGCGCTTCGACAGTGCCCGCCAGATCGCCGCCGGCGAGGCCGATGCCGCCCTGTGGCTCGCCTCCCTCCCCGCCCCCCGGCCGGATTGGCTCGGCACCTTGCCGAGCATCGCCATCGTGGGCGAGGGCAGCCCAGAAGCCACGGGGGATGCCGCCGAAATCGTCATCGCCGTCGGCGTGCCGGGCGAGAGTGCCGGCGGTTCCGTCTGGAACGACCGCCGCGCCACCATCACGTACGCGCCGGCGAGTGGGCAAGCGACCGCGCTGACGGCCGCCGGCGTGCTCGCCGCCATCCAGGACCGCCTCGTGCAGAAGAAGGGCGCCTCATGCTGATCCGTATCCAGGGGGGACGGGTCGTCGATCCGACGGCCGGGCGCGACGCCGTCGGCGACGTCTGGGTCGAGAGCGGACGGATCGTCGCCGCCTCCGAGCGCACGCCCGACCGGACCATCGACGCCACGGGCTGCGTGGTGATGGCCGGCGGCGTCGAGGTCCACTCCCACATCGCCGGCGGCAACGTGGTGATGAGCCGCCTGCTGCTGCCGGAACTCTACACCAGCGAGGCGGCGCCCGAAGGTCATCCGTTCGCCCATGCCGGCGGCTCGGCCGCCTGGATCGGCGCCAACTATGCGCGCATGGGCTATACCGTCGCCGTCGAGCCGGCGATGCCGCCGGCCAACGCGTTGGCCACTCAGCTCGAGCTCGCCGACATTCCGCTGCTGGATCGCGGCGCCCTGACGGTGATGGGCAACGACGACCAGCTGCTCCAGCTCCTGCGCCAGCGCGAGGGCAAAGCGGCGGTGCGCGACCTCGTCGCCCTGTCGGTGGCAACCTCGCGGGGCCTGGGCGTCAAGTGCATCAACGCGGGCGGTGCCTCGGCCTTCAAGGACGGGATGCTGAAACTCAGCCTCGACGAGGAGATCCCCGTCTACGGCCTGTCCACGCGCAAGATCATGACCGCCCTGCTCGACGCCGTGGAGGAGATCGGCGTGCCGCACCCGCTGCACGTCCACTGCAACAACCTCGGCATTCCGGGTGCCGACGAGTCCTTCGTCGACACCCTGGAGGCGGCCGAGGGCCGGCGCATCCACTTCGCCCACGCCCAGTTCTACGCCTACGGCGTCACCGATCCGGAGAATCCGGCGACCGGCGGCTTCCGCTCGGCGGCCGAGCGCATCACGGAGGCGATGGAGAAGCACCCCAACGCCACCTTCGACGTTGGCCAGGTCGCCTTCGGGCAGACGGTGACGATTTCGTTGGATATCCTGCGCCAGTTCGCGGGTCGCAAGGGCGCCAATCCGAAGAAGTGGATCGTGACCGCGGGCGACGCGGAAGGCGGCGGCGTGGTGCCGTTCCTGTACAAGCCGCGCGGTGCCGTCAGCTCGCTGCAATGGGCCATCGGCCTCGAGCTCATGCTGCTCTCGAAAGAGCCGGAGCGCACGATCCTGACGACCGACCATCCCAATGGTGGCCCGTTCACGGATTACCCGCACATCATCCATCTCCTTATGGACAAGGAGAAGCGCGACCGCGAGATCGCCGGCCTGCATAAGGTCATCGGCGAGCGTTCGGGCCTGTGCGCCATCGAGCGCGAGTACACCTTCTCGGAGATCGCGCAGCTCACCCGTTCCGGGCCGGCCAAGCTCCTGGGGCTCACCGATCGCGGCCATCTGCGCGAGGGCGCGCGCGCCGACGTCGCGATCTACCGCGACGACCGCGACCGCACCGCCATGTTCGCCCGGGCGAAGCTCGTCCTGAAGGATGGCGTCACCATCGTCGAGGACGGCGAGGTCGTGGCCTGGCGCTCGGGCCATACCCTTGAACTGAACGTCGAGTCCGACAAGGCCATGGTGGCCCGCTCGGAGACCTACCTGCAAGATCGTTACGGCGCGGGTCTGGAGTCCTTCTCGGTGCCGGACGAAGCCTTCCCGAAGGCGGACGTGTTCGAGGAGGTTGCATGTCTGTCTTGAAGAAGGGGTGTCGCGTGAGGACCGGTGGCTGACATGGCGGAACTCACCCTCAACGGGATCCCGGTGATCGACACGTTCGCCGAGGCGTTCGACGTCGCCGGCACCGCGATCATCATCACCAACGACACGGCCAAGTGGGCGATGATCGCCGCGACCACGATGACGGGGTTCGCGACCTCGGTCATCGGCTGCGGCGCCGAGGCCGGCATCGATTGCGAGCTGTCGCCCGACGAGACCCCGGACGGTCGTCCGGGCGTGCGCGTCCTGCTGTTCGGCTTCGAACCCAACGGCCTCAAGGATCAGCTCCTCAAGCGCGTCGGGCAGTGCATCCTCACCTGCCCCGGCACGGCCTGCTACGCGGGCGTCGACGGGCCCACGAAGATCAAGCTCGGCGGCGCGATCCGTTATTTCGGTGACGGGTTCGCCGTGGCCAAGCGCCTGCCCGACCCCGTCACGGGCAAGTCCCGGCGCTACTGGCGCATCCCGGTCATGGACGGGGAATTCCTGTGCGAGGATTTTGTCCGCGCCGTGGACGGCGCCGTCGGCGGCGGCAATCTGCTGTTTCTCGGGCGCAACCACGCCGAGACCCTTAAGGTCGCCGAGATCGCCGTCGACGCGGCGCGTGCGGTGCCGGGCGCGATCCTGCCCTTCCCCGGCGGCATCGTCCGTTCGGGCTCGAAGGTGGGTGCGCGCACCAAGGGCATGATGGCGTCGACCAACGACGCGTATTGCCCGACCCTCAAGGGCCGGGCCGGCACCGAACTCTCCGCGGAGGTCGGGGTCGTCCTGGAGATCGTCATCGACGCCCTGACCTCGCACGCCGTCGCCGAATCCATGCGGGCCGCCCTGCATGCGGCCACGGCGGCAGGCGCCGCCCACGGCCTCGTGGCGGTGACGGCCGGCAATTACGGCGGCAATCTCGGCCGCCATCACTACCACTTGAAGAACCTGCTCTCGAAGGAGCCGGCGAGCGAGGCTGGAGCGGCATGAGCACCCTCACCCTGCGCCAGGAGCCGCCGGAGCGGCTCGACTTCCTCAACGTCAACCCGCTGTCGCTCAGCGGCCTCAGCGAGGCCGACGCGGCCAAGCTTCCCGTGGGCACCAGCCGACGCGGCCTGACCCTGGGCGATTGCTACACGATCAGCCTCGACGGCTCCGAAAGCCTCGTCATCGAGGGCGGCTCGTCGCGCCTCGACCGGGTCGGAGCCTCCCTCGACGGTGGCAGCATCCGGGTCGTTGGCGATGTCGGCCAGCGCCTCGGCGCGGGCATGCGCAACGGCAGCCTCACGGTCACCGGCTCGGCCGGCCCCTTCGCGGGTTCGGGCGCCACGGGCGGCACCATCACGGTCGAGGGCGATGCCGGCGACCACGCCGGCGGCGCGGTCTACGCCGCCAAGGCGGGCCTCGACGGCGCCACCCTCATCATTCGCGGCACGGCCGGTGACCATCTCGGCGACCGCATGCGGCGCGGCCTGATCCTCGTCGGTTCGGCCGGGGCGCATGCAGGCGCCAGGATGATCGCCGGCACCATCGCGGCCGTTTCGCTCGGCGACCATCCGGGCTTCGGCATGCGCCGCGGCACCATCCTCGCTGGCGCCACCGGGACCGTCACCCCGAGCTTCGTCGAGACCGGCACGCACGACCTGGTGTTCCTGCGCCTCCTCGCCCGCTCTCTGCGGCCCCTGAGCCCCGCCCACGCCGATCTCGCGGCCGGTGCGCTCAAGCGTTACTCGGGCGATCTCGCGACCCTCGGCAAGGGCGAACTGTGGGTGTCGGCGGCCTGACCCCGGCTGCGACAGCGGGACTGCGTTCCAGAATCTTCCACTATCTTGCTTAAACTTCCCGTGCGGGCGACCTTTCCGTCCCGCCGGGAAGCATCATCGTGCTGGCCCGGATGGTTCTCCAACCCATTCCGAGTTCTAGCCGATGCTGATTCTGCTCTCGATCTGCCTGCTATCCGACCCGTCGCAATGCCGGGAGGACCGGATCGATCTCTCGTTCGAGGCCCGCAGCCCGACCGTCTGCCTGCGAAATTCCCAAAGCGCCCTCGCCAAGTGGCAGGCCGAGCATCCCGAATGGCACGTCAACCGCTGGCGCTGCGCCGTGCGAGGCAACGTGCCGCGTGACCTGTAATCGGGCCGCCGACGCCGCCCTCCCCTTGCGAACACAGCCCACCTGCGCATAGACACCGGCTTGGTGTCGCGAAGAGTTGTGGGTTTTCCGTGGTTTACGGGAGAAACAGGCAAGAATCGGCCGGACGATGCGCTCGCTGAAAGTTCGGTTCGCCCTGCTCCTCGGCAGCACCGCCGCCCTCGTCATTCTGGCGGCGCTCGGCGTGCTTGGGTCGATCGGGGCGGCGGAACGGACCATCGACCGGACGCTGGCGGCGCAGGGACGTCTCGAACTCCTCGTCGAGTTGTCGGGCCGCATGACCCAGTACGGGCTCGCCGCCCTCGAGGCCGTGAGCAATCCGGATGCGCAGCCCGAGGGCCTGTCCGTGGCCCGCACCAATGTCGACCGGGCGCTCGTCGCCGTGGACGAGGCGTTGGGACGCAGCATCGCGGTCAGCGACGATCCCCTCGACCGGACGCAATACGCGGCCCGTTCGCGGCCCCTCGCACAACTCCGCTCGGCCCGCGCCGTCCTCGACCGACAGGTCGCTCAGGTTCTGCGCCGCTCGGACGACGAGCAGCGCAAGAGCGCCATCCGGGGCGCCCTCAACGGTTTTGGCGCCATGACCGGCCAGCCCCTCTCCTTCCTCATTGAGGTGGAGCGCCGCTCGATGATCGCGGGCTCGGATGCGGCGCGCGAGCTTTCGGCAACCCTGCGCCTCGCCTCCCTGGCGGCGGTCGCGGCGGCCCTGGCCATCCTGTTCGGGCTCTACCGGGGCGTGACCCGCCCGACGCTCGCCCGCATCGCGGCGGTGCGTCAGGCGGCCAGTGCCGTCGGCCGGGGCGAGCTCGACACGCGCCTGTCCGTGGCGACCCGGGACGAGCTCGGCCTGCTGGTGGCCAACTTCAACCGCATGGCCGCCCGCCTCGCCCGTCGCGAAGGGCGCCTCGCCGCCGACCGGGCCGCCCTCGAGGATACGGTGGCGGCCCGCACCACCGATCTGCGGGCCGCCAACGAGCGGCTGGAAGCGGTGGATCGCTCGCGTCGACGGTTCTTCGCGGATGTCAGCCATGAACTGCGCACGCCCCTGACCGTGATCCTCGGCGAATGCGACATCGCCGCCCGGTCGGCGGGGCGGCCGGGCACCGATTACGGGCCGGTCTTCGCCACCATCCGCAAGCGCGCCCTGCGCCTTCAGCGCCGGGTCGAGGATCTGCTCCGGGTGGCCCGCTCGGAATCCGGCCAGATCGAACTCGACCGGCGGCCCGTCCTCGCCTCGGCGATCCTCACCGACGCTGTCGAGGGTATGACCTCCGAGGCGGCCCGCCGCCGCGTGACCCTGGTTCTCGAGCCGATCCTCGCCGACGCGACCCTCCTGGCCGACCGCGAGTGGCTGCGTCAGGTCCTCGAGAGCCTCGTCGACAACGCCCTGCGGCACGCCAGCGGCCTCACCCGCGTCACCCTTGCCCTCGGCGTTTTACCCGGCGGCGCGGCGACGCTCACGGTGACCGATGACGGCCCGGGATTCTCGCAGGCCGGCGAGGCCCTGTTCGAGCGATTTCACCGCGAGAGCCCATCGGGCGAGACCGGGTTCGGCATCGGCCTGGCCCTGGCGCGCTGGGTCGTGGAACGGCATGATGGCACGATCCAGCTGGGTGCCGGACCGTCGGGGCGGGGCGCTCGGGTCTCGCTGACCCTGCCGGTCTTCGACGCCGCGACGATGTCCCCCCATCAAATCGAGAAGGAAACCACGGCATGACGCGGGTCTTGATCGTCGAGGATGACAGCGACATCCGCGCCATGCTCGCGCGGGGCCTCGAGGCTGAGGGCTTTTCGGTGGGCGTCGCGGGCCGCGTCGACGATGCCCTGATCGCGGCCCGCGAATCCGCGCCGGAGGCCGTCGTCCTCGACATCACGCTCCCGGACGGATCGGGCCACGACGTCTGCCGTTCGCTGCGCGAGGGTGGGTATCCGGGTCCGATCCTGTTCCTCTCGGCCCGCGACGAGGTCCGCGACCGAGCCGAGGGGCTCGCCCTCGGCGCCGACGACTACATCGTCAAACCCTTCGTGTTCGACGAACTGCTCGCCCGCCTGCAGACCCATCTGCTGCGCCGCAAGGAATCCGACGAGCCCCGCACCATCGTCACGGCGGGCCGCCTCGTCCTCGATCTCAACATCCGCCAAGTCGGCTTCGCCGATGCGACCGCGCGTCTCACCCCGCGCGAAGCGGAGTTGCTGGCCCTCCTCATGGACAAGGCCAACCAGCCCGTGTCGCGCGGCGACATCTTCGACAAGCTCTGGGCCGGCCAGGGCGGCCTCTCGCTGAATGTCGTCGATGTCTACGTGGGTTACCTGCGGACCAAGCTGTCGGACTTCGTCCGTCTCGGCGGTCCGGTCATCGTCACCGTGCGCGGACGCGGCTTCATGCTCGATCTCAAGGGGCAGGATTTCCGACATTAAGCCGACAGGAACATAAGTGCTTTCTGAGAGGATATTAGGATAATTCGGCAATTTAGCGCTTGCCCTGCCGGGTAGAATTTCCGATACAGGTCCCGCGACAGAAACCACTGCGCCGTCAGTGTCTTACGATCTTCTTAAGGTTGGTCGAGGCACTGCCGCATAGAAGAAACTCTGGAGAAACACCATGACCTGGGCTGCCCCCATCGTTTCCGAGATCTGCGTCGGCATGGAAGTCACGAGCTACGAGTCCGCCGAGATCGATACCTTCAACTGAGGTTGTTGGAGCGGGTCTGGGAAGCGTGACGGCGTCGGTTCAGCCATGCATGTCGTGATTCTCGGCTCTGCCGCGGGCGGCGGCCTTCCCCAGTGGAATTGCCGCTGCCCCATCTGCTCCCTCGCTCGCGAGGACGCTACCCGCGTGAGGCCGCGGACCCAGTCGAGCATCGCCGTATCCCCCGATGGGGAGCGTTGGCTCCTGGTGAATGCCTCCCCCGATATTCGTCAGCAGCTGTTCGACAATCCCGTGCTGCATCCACGTGAGGGCCTGCGCCACTCGCCCATCCATGCGGTGCTGCTCACCAACGGCGACGTCGATCATGTCGCTGGGCTGCTGACCCTGCGCGAAGGCCAGCCCTTCACCCTCTACGGCACGTCCGGCATCCTCGACTCCGTCAACGCCAACCGGGTGTTCGACGTGATGGCCGAGGGGGTCGTCGCCCGTGAGGCCATCGGCCTCGATGCCGCGTTCGAGCCCGTGCCGGGGCTCACCGTCACCCTGTTTTCGGTGCCGGGAAAGGTGCCTCTCTGGCTCGAGGGCGAGACCGTCGAGCTCGGCGCCGAAACCGAGACCACCGTCGGCGCGATGATCGAGGCGAATGGCCGGCGCCTCGCCTACATCCCGGGCTGCGCCCGGGTGACCGAGAAGCTGAAGGCGCAGATCGACGGCGTCGATGCCCTTCTGTTCGACGGCACCGTCCTCTTCGACGACGATATGATCCGCGCCGGCGTCGGGACCAAGACCGGCTGGCGCATGGGCCACGTGCCGATGAGCGGTCCGAACGGCGCCATCGCGGCCCTTGCCGATGTCGCGATCGGCCGGCGCGTCTTCGTCCACATCAACAACACCAACCCGGTGCTGGTGGAGGATTCGCCGGAACGCGGGTCCGTCGAAGCCGAGGGCTGGACCGTGGCCCATGACGGCTTGAGCCTGTCTCTCTGACGGCCCTGCCAGCGCCCTTGCGGCGACGCGAAGGCCCTGGAAATTTTCTGCCGAACCTATATATGATGCGCAATATAGTTGTGCTCACGGTGATGCTGGCCTGACAGAGGCCGTGGCACCATCTAGAAGAAGCACCCAGGAAACGTCTTCAGTCGGACCCGGATCACGCCCCATGACCGCGCCTTTTCCCACGCCTGTCACCGATGAGAGCCAACGACTCCTGAGCCCGGACGAACTCGCCGCAGCCCTGCGCGACATCGGTGCCCGGCGCTATCACAACCTGCATCCGTTCCACCGCCTGCTGCACGACGGCAAGCTGAACAAGGATCAGGTCCGGGCCTGGGCGCTCAACCGCTACTATTATCAGGCGATGATCCCGATCAAGGACGCGGCCGTCCTGGCGCGAATGGAAGACGCGTCCCTCCGCCGGATCTGGCGTCAGCGCATCGTCGATCATGATGGCGATGCCCCCGGCGATGGCGGCATCGAGCGTTGGTTGAAGCTCGCCGAGGGTGTGGGCTTCACGCGCGACTACGTCGAGTCGACGCAAGGAATCCTGTCGGCGACCCGGTTCTCCGTGGATGCCTACGTGCACTTCGTGAAGGAGCGTTCGCTCCTTGAGGCTATCGCCTCGTCCCTGACCGAGATGTTCTCGCCGACCATCATCTCGGAGCGCGTTGCCGGGATGCTGAAGAACTACGACTTCATCACCAAGGATACGCTGGCATATTTCGACAAGCGCCTTACCCAGGCGCCCCGCGATGCCGACTTCGCCCTCGACTACGTGCAGCAGCACGCCACCACGCCCCAGCTTCAGCGTCAGGCGATGGCGGCTCTGACGTTCAAGTGCAACGTGCTGTGGACCCAGCTCGACGCCCTGTACTTCGCCTATGTCGCGCCCGGGATGATTCCCCCAGACGCTTGGACGCCGGGCACCGGACTCGTGCCGGAGGCGGCCGCGACGACGACCGCCCAGGCCGCCGGCACCGGCACCCTCGGCCCGCACGACGTGCCGCGCCTGCCGCGCGGCGTGCGCCTGCGGCACGACGCCGTGCGCGACCAGCACGTGCTGCTCGCGCCCGAGCGCACCTTCGACCTCGACGCCAACGCCGTGGCGGTCCTCGAATACGTCGATGGGACCCGAACCGTGCGCGACATCGCCGGATTGCTGGCGGAAAAGTTCACCGCCGACCGCGCGGTGATCGAGGCCGACATCCTCGTCATGCTGAACGATCTCGCCACGAAACGGGTTTTGGAGCGATGAACGCCATCACGCCGAACGCCCCCGCCCTGCCGGCGCCCGTCGGGCTCCTGGCCGAACTCACGCATCGCTGTCCGTTGCGCTGTCCGTACTGCTCGAACCCCCTCGAACTCGACCGGCGTTCGGGCGAGCTCGACACGGCGACATGGCAGCGGGTGCTGACGGAGGCGGCGGCGCTGGGCGTGCTCCACGTTCACCTCTCGGGTGGCGAGCCGACGGCGCGCAACGACATCGTCGAGATCACCCAGACCTGCGCCAAGCTCGGGCTGTATTCCAACCTCATCACGTCCGGTGTCGGCGGCGCTCTAGCCAAGCTCGACGCCCTCTATGACGTGGGCTTGGACCACGTGCAGCTGTCCGTGCAGGGCGTCGATGCGGCCAATGCGGAGAAAATCGGCGGGTTGAAGAACGCCCAGCCACAAAAATTCGCCTTCGCCGAGCGGGTGACGCAACTCGGCCTACCGCTGACTCTCAACTCGGTGATCCACCGCGGCAACATCCACGAGGTCGAGGGCTTCATCGACCTCGCGGTCAAGCTCGGCGCCAAGCGCCTCGAGGTGGCTCACACCCAGTATTACGGCTGGGCCTACGTCAATCGCGCCGCCCTGATGCCGAACAAGGCCGATGTCGACCGTTCGATCCGCATCGTCGAGGCCGCGCGCGAACGCCTGAAGGGCCAGCTCGTCATCGACCTCGTGGTGCCGGACTACTACGCGAAGTATCCGAAAGCCTGTGCCGGCGGATGGGGTCGCAAGCTCATGAACGTCACCCCGGCCGGCAAGGTTCTGCCCTGCCACGCCGCCGAGACCATCAAGCAGCTCGAGTTCTGGTACGTCACGGACCATTCGCTCGGGGATATCTGGGCGAACTCGCCGGCCTTCACCGCCTATCGCGGAACCGACTGGATGCAGGAGCCCTGCCGCTCCTGCGACCGGCGAGAGAAGGATTGGGGTGGTTGCCGTTGTCAGGCCCTTGCCCTGGCGGGTGACGCCGCCGCGACGGATCCGGCCTGCTCGCTCTCGCCGTTGCACGCCAAGGTGCGCGATCTCGCCACGGAAGAAGCGGCCGAGACGCCGCCGGACTACACCTACCGGACCATCGGCAGTAACGTACAGCCCAACGTGCGGTCACCGCTCAACGAGGAAGTGTCCCTTTGAAGTCCGTTGCCCTCGCCGCCTTGCTGTTGCTCGCGGCTTCTCCCGTCCTGGCCGAGACGACTCCGGCGGCGGAGACTCCGTCCGTCGCCGCGGCCGGCACGAGTGCGCCCGCCGCGTCCGATCTGCTGTTCGAGAAGCCCCAGATGAAGAACGTCCCCCCCGGGACAAAGCTCACCTACGGTTATCTTCGCCGCAGCGGCATCTCCAAGGGCCCGTTCGGGCCGCCCATGGACGATACGATCAAGCTCGGGATCGAGCCCGGCAAGAGCGCCGACAGCCGCGACATCCGCGTCGAGATGTTCTCGGGGGCCAATCGCTTTCCCGCCGGCCCGTTCGAGGACATGCCGGGCAACCCCGTGATGACGCTGTTCCTCGAGCATCATCTCATCGACATGGCCCGGGTTCTCTCGGCCAACCCGCGCTACATCAAGAATGCCATCCGCAAGGGACTTCGCGACAACGCGACGGTGACCCCGACCACCATCGACTACCAGGGGCAGAAGGTCGCCGCCTGGCGCATTGAGACGCAGCCTTTCCTGGAGGATCGGATGAAGGAGCGGATGCGCGGGTTGGAGAATATCCGCTACACCTTCGTGACGTCCGACGCCGTGCCCGGCGAACTCGTTTCCATCGAGGCGCAGTCGAAGACCGCCGAAGGCGGTGAACTCCTTGAAGAGAGGCTGACCTATGTTCCGAACGCTGGTTGAGCGCGCTGCCCCTTCGGTCCTTCTCGCCGCGCTCCTGGTCGGGCCGCTCCTCGCCGGATCCGTGAGGGCCGCCGAACTCGAGAACGATTATCCGACGGAGGCGCGGGCTGATTACATCTTCGGGTGCATGGCGGCCAACGGGCAGTCCCGCGAGTCCCTGTCGCGGTGCTCCTGCTCCCTCGACGCCCTCGCGTCGATCCTGCCCTACGACCGCTATGTCCAGGCCAGCACCGTGCTCTCCATGCGCCAGGGCATTGGCCAGCGCGCCAACGAGTTCAAATCCACCAAGGTGTTCGACGACAAGGTCGCCGACTTGCGCCGTGCCCAGGCCGAGGCCGAGATCCGCTGCTATCGCGGCGGTGTGTGACCGCCCCGCTCATCGTCTGGTTCGACGACGCAGCGCGTGAGTTGGAAACGAAAGGGGCGGGTCCGT
>NZ_BPQD01000051.1 GCF_022179065.1 Methylobacterium adhaesivum | reverse complement strand
TGGCCTGCCTCCTGAAAAGTGGTCCTCCCTGAGGTATGGCTTCGAGCCATGTGGAGGATGTTTTCATGGGACGGAAGAAGCATACGGCTGAAGAGATTGTCGCCAAGCTGCGGCAGGTCGATGTCTTGGTCTCGCAGGGCCGTAAAGTTGCTGAAGCAATCCGGTCCATTGAGGTGACCGAGGTCACGTACTACCGCTGGCGTTCCGAGTACGGCGGTCTGAAGGGCGATCAGGTCAAGCGGTTGAAGTCTCTGGAGACCGAGAACCAGCGCCTTCGTCGAGCAATCTCCGACCTGACCCTGGAGAAGCTCATCCTGAAGGAGGCGGCCTCGGGAAACTTCTGAGCCCGGCTCGCCGCCGGGCCTGTGTCGACTTCGTCGTTGCCGAGCACGGTGTGTCCGAACGCTTCGCCTGCCGTGTCCTGGGCCAGCATCGTTCAACCCAGCGCAAGGTCGCGGTCCTAGCCGAGGACGAAGCCGCTTTGACGGGCGCCATCGTCGCCCTGGCGCTGCAGTACGGGCGCTACGGCTACCGTCGGATCACGGCGATGCTCCGGCGCGATGGCTGGACGGTGAATGTGAAGCGCGTCGAACGGATCTGGCGCCGCGAGGGCCTCAAGGTTCCTGCTCGCCAGCCGAAGCGGTCGCGCCTTTGGCTCAACGATGGTTCGTGCGTGCGGCTGCGGCCGGAGCGGCCCGATCACGTCTGGTCCTACGACTTCGTCGAGCACCGCACGCACAACGGGCGCAAGTATCGGATGCTGAACGTCATCGATGAGTTCACGCGTGAGTGCTTAGCGATTCGCGTATCTCGTAAGCTGAAGGCCCTCGACGTGATCGACGTGCTGACGGACCTGTTCGGCCTACGCGGGGTGCCAGGGCATATCCGCTCGGACAACGGGCCGGAGTTCATCGCCAAGGCCGTTCAGGATTGGATCGCGGCGGTGGGATCAGCGACCGCCTACATCGAGCCGGGCAGTCCGTGGGAGATGGCGTAATCG
>NZ_BPQD01000050.1 GCF_022179065.1 Methylobacterium adhaesivum | reverse complement strand
AGCTTCAACGCGAAGCTGCGGGATGAACTCCTCAACGGCGAGGTGTTCTACACCCTCAAGGAGGCCAGCGTCGTGATCGAGCAATGGCGTAGGCACTATAACAACATCCGGCCGCACTCGTCGCTCGGCTACCAGCCGCCTGCGCCCGAGGTCGTCATCTGGCCAACCGAACCGAGCGGCTCAGGGCCGCTCGCTCACCCCGCCATCGTCACGCGACTGACGATGCACTAACTTCGAACCTGGGCCACCGAATGGGGGCAGGCCAATAAGGTGGTGCGGTTACGGCACCAATGCAAGAGGATTACAGCCACCACACGGAAGTTCGCCTCACAGCCCCGCCAGCGCCCGTTTCGACCTTGGAGTCATCCAAGTTCAACGAAGTCGCTGAACGCCGTCCTGGGCGATCCTGGAGCATTGCTTACAGATCAGGATCAGAACCGCCACGGCATGAACGAGCTGACCATGAATGGCCGGCTGATCCTGCTGAGGAACGCTTCGTATCGCCGTCCTGGTATCCCGAAGTAGAAGCAGTCCTGCGGCCCAGCCCAAGATGCGTCGATGACGAGGCGACCGTCTCGACTGTTCCAGGCGTGGCCCATGAGCCGGTTGGCCGGCGTTAGTGCGAAGCCACGAACGTACTTGCCGTGGCCATCCTCTTCGAGCTGGTCGGCAACGTCGAGGCATTGCCCGCCTTTACGTTGCTTCACGCCGGCTGGTAGACGAGCCCCGACGTATGGCTGTCCGTGTTCATGTAGAAATTGGAGGTCTTCGGTATTGATCTTGCCGGACTTCTTGAGGGCTTCGAGGACTACGTGCACGAGATTGCTTTCTGCCAGTAGACACCGGCGCTTGAGGTGATGCGGCCTTTTAGGAATTCGCAAAATTTTCTTGGATGCGTTGCGCCGCCCTGTTTGGAAGGCATACCCCCAGTGCTTGCAAGAATAGGGGTCCTTTTTGCGGTAGCATTTGTAGACCGGATAATCGGGGCCACCCGAATAGCCTGATAAAAATATCGCTCTGACAAACTTCGCAGCATGTAAGTGTCGAATGTGCTTACTATAATCTACAGGGTGTGAGTCTGGTTGATCGTCGTTTGCATGAATGCAGGAATGCAAGGCAAGTGCAAACACGAATGCAAATGATGATTGATGTTGCCTTGAGTTGTGGCATAGTTGATGAATGCATCAAACAAAGGGACAAGCAATGAGCCGTTCGATGCGTAACGAAGTCGATGCTGTGGCTTCCATGCTCTTGCGAGATGCTGACGCAAGGCGCGAGGCCGGTGACATCGACGGCGCTCTTTTGTTCGCCGACGGCGCCGACGCCTTGCTCGTGTTGCTGGACTACGAGGCCGTGCTCCGTGCTGCTCGCAAGAGCTAGTCCTGCACTACATGTCGATTGGTTTGCGGTTGTTGACTGCATTTTGTTTTGCGTAGAGGATCAGCATATGTGCGTTTAGCAAGCGCCCGCTGTATGAATCGCAAGGTCAAGAGATGCAACAGAACGATGTCTCCGGTGAGAACTCGTCCTTTGACTACGCAGCCGGTCGGCGCGCGTTTCTTGGGGCTGTCGGTTTAGGCGCAGCCAGTGCTTTGGCGCTGAGTGGCTCTTCCAGTAGTGCTAATGCTCAAGCGGCCGCCATCTCCCCCGCAGACGTATTTAATTTCGCATTAAACTTTGAGTACCTTGGATTTCGCTACTATGATATAGCTTTTAGGGGCTATCCTGTTTTATTGCTTCCCGGTACCACTGGAGTTGGTAGCACAAGCCCTGGTGCCGTTATTAGATACTTAACATTCCTCGGTACCGGTACATCGGAAACGCCGCGCGGCGGTCATAAAGTGCCGTTCCAAGATCCTCTGATCCGTGCGGTTGCAGAAGAATTCGGCGCTGACGAGCTGGCTCACGTTACGTTTTTGCGAAGCATCTTAGGCGACTCTGCGATTGCTCAGACTCGGATTGATTTCGACCAGGGCTTCACCGCGTTCGGACGCTTTTCGGGCCTAGTGCCTCCTGATGGGACGTTTGACGCTTTCGCGAATGACGACAATTTCTTGATTGGCGCCATGATCTTGGAAGATGTCTGCGTCACCGCGTTGAAGGGGGCTGTGCCTTTCATACGCAACAATGAATTTTTTGAGGGCGCGGCTGGTCTGCTTGCAACGGAAGCGTATCAGGCCGGCATCATCCGGACCCTGATGGCGCAGCGAGGCTTGTTCAAGCAGGCGCAGCAGGTCTCGGATCTCCGTGACTACTTCGATGGGCCGAGTGACATCGACCAGGGGATTGGCACCGCTCAGCAGGTCAACATTGTACCGGCAGATAACAACAGCATCGCCTTCAGCCGCACGCCGGAGCAGGTTCGTAACATCGCCTACGGCACCACCAACGGCCAACCCGGTGGTTTCTTTCCGCTCGGTCTGAACGGCGTGATCCGATGATTAAGCGGGGAGACGTTCGGCCGGGCGCGTGAAGGCGGCGTAGGCTCCCCAGACCCGTCGTCGGTCGAGGGGAGCGAGGGCGTTCAACAAGGTCGACGCCCACGGGAGCAAGCCGGCGTCGTCCTCGGCATGCCGCAGGGTCCGGCAGATGTCGTCACCGCGCGGTCCCGTATGCATGCGCACGATCACGTTGAGGGCGCGGGTGCGGGCGCGGCGCTCGCACGGGTCGAGACCGGAGGCGAATGCCCCCCAGGCGTCGGCAGGTTTGATGTCCATGTCGTTTCTTCGTTGTTGGGCGTGCCGGTCGTTGCCGGAGCCATGATTTAGGGCTTGCCTGACAACTCCATACCGACGTATGGTTTTGTCAGTTGAGCGGAGAAACCCGATGTCCGACGCCCTTCGCCCCCTCGTTGCCTACCTCCGGGTCTCTACGGATCGTCAGGGCAAGTCTGGTCTCGGGATCGCGGCGCAGCGCCGGGCAATCGAGGTGTTCGCGGAGGCCAACGGATTTTGGGTCGTGGCCGAGTTCGAAGAGCATGAGTCCGGTAAAGGCTCGGACGCCCTGGATCGTAGGCCGAAGCTCGCCGCTGCCCTCGCCGCCGCGCGCAAGGCCAAGTGCGCCGTCATTGTCGCCAAGCTGGATCGCCTGTCGCGCGACGTGGCCTTCATCGCCGGCCTGATGGCGCAGCGGGTGCCGTTCTTCGTGGCCGAGTTGGGAGAGAACGTTGATCCGTTCATGCTCCACATCTACGCCGCGCTGGGCGAGAAGGAGCGCGCTATGATCTCCGACCGGACCCGCAAAGCCCTGGCCGAGAAGAAGGCGGCCGGCGTAGTCTTGGGTAACCGTACGAACCTTGCGGAGGCAAGTGCCAAGGGTGCCGATGCCAACCGGGCCGGCGCCGATGCCTTCGCCGCGAACGTCCTGCCCATTATCGCCAGCATCAAGGCCAGCGGGATCGAGACCAACACCGGGATCGCCGTCGAGCTGAACGCCCGCCGGGTTCGGACGGCTCGCGACGGCGTATGGAGCGCCGTTCAGGTTCGCCGGATCGTTGAGCGGGCTGCATAACCCCAACAAACAGGGCACGAGGACATCGCCCCTAAGTCAATGACAAGCCTTGTAAGGCCAAGATTATACTGAGGCACATTCCCCACAACCTCACCGTGCTAACCCCGCATGTAGTCCGTGGTCAGGGACAACCGCGACACTGCAACCCCAGGACCTTGACGAGGCGTCTCGTCTGGTCGCTCTAATCATCCCCAGCGCAAGCGCACCCCTTTCGTTTAAGGCGAGGTGTGCCCGTGATCCCCGATGACAACCAGGACCAGCACCGCTTCCGGGTAAAACTGCTGTTCGGCATGTTCGAAGCCGACGCCTCCGGTACGGTCGCTATCGTGGCCGTGCTTCTTCTGTTCGCGATGGTGGGGGTCGGCCGGTGGTGGGCGCTCTGGTAGGGCGCGATACGTCCCTTGGCCTGCCTCCTGAAAAG
>NZ_BPQD01000049.1 GCF_022179065.1 Methylobacterium adhaesivum | reverse complement strand
CTTTTCAGGAGGCAGGCCAAGTGCACCGGGCTCTTATACGTAGAAAAATTTGGCGCACGACGAAATCTGCTGCATGCTCAACACCGAATTTTAAGACATAGGCGGCCGGCAGGCGTGATGATATGGAGAGCCAGCTGCACGGTGGGCACGGCTCTTGTTGTGCCGAGTTCTCAACTCTGAAAGCACAGCGACATTACAAGCCTATGCTACGAGGAGATACTTTGCAGGATCGATGAGCCCGCCGTAGTCCGCAATCGGTTTCGGTCTACCGTATAGGAAGCCTTGAATTTCTGCGCATCGGTGCTGCTGCAGAAACGCGAGCTGCTCCTCTGTCTCAATCCCCTCCGCAATCACTGGAACGCCCAAGCTCTCACCAAGGCTTAAAATCGCACGTACGATCGCACCACCTTTGTTCGTTAACCCGATCTGCGCAACGAAAGATCGGTCGATCTTAATTTTATCGAAGCTGAATGCTTGCAGGGCGGACAGCGAAGAGTAGCCCGTGCCGAAGTCATCCATCGAAATGCGAGCCCCTGTTGCCTTGAGATCACGCAAGACATCCTGTGACCGTGACGTCGTTTCCAAGAACAAGCTTTCCGTCACCTCCAGTTCGAGCCGATCAGGCCGCAATCCGGTTTGGCTCAAGATCTCACGAACGCGCTCGCACAAATCCGCCTGCTGGAACTGAGCGATCGAAAGATTCACAGCGATCGTAAGTGGGTTCGCCCAGGATGCAGCCTCACGGCAAGCCTCATGCAAGACCCATTCGCCGAGCGGCAGAATCAATCCAGTTTCCTCCGCAAGCGGCACGAACTGAGATGGAGGAATCGACCCGAGGGTTGGATGCGTCCAGCGTAAGAGAGCCTCAAACCCACTGGCGCGCCTCGTCGCAGCTTCGAACTGCGGCTGGTAGTGCAGTGCAAACTGCGTGGTGCCGATGGCCGCACGAAGATCCAAAGCCAGTTGATGCCGCTCACGGGCCGCTGCGTCCATCTCCGATGCGAAAAAGCGATAGCGTCCTTTGCCATCGCTCTTCGCGTGAGCGAGTGCCATATCCGATGCGGTCAGGAGTTGATCGTACGTAGTTCCGTCGCGTGGGAACGATGCGATGCCGACGCTACAGCCAATGTAAATCTGCCGGTCGTCGTCCCTGTAGGGCACACTAAGCGCATTGATTACCGCCTGAGCGGCCATTCCCGATGTTCGAGCGGCGTCAAGGCCTGTCGCCAGCACGGCGAACTCATCGCCCCCGAGACGCGCGGCTATAAAGCCCTGACCGACAAAACTCTTAAGCCGCGCGGCAGCTTCGGAGAGCAGGCGGTCCCCTGCGGGATGACCGAACAGATCGTTCACCTGTTTGAAGCCGTCGAGATCCAAACACAGAAGAGCCACGTCCTCCCCTGAACCGGCACGGATCGCAAGCTCACGTTCGACAGCCTCCTCGAACTGTATGCGGTTTGGGAGCTTCGTCAGAACATCATGCCGAGCGAGGAAACGAAGGCGCTCCTCGCTCCGGCGGCGTTCCGTTACATCCTCGTGGGTGCAGATCCAGCCCCCACCTGGCACAGCGATGCGAAGGATACTGATGTCTAAATCGTCCGAGAAATGAACAACGTTCGCACCGGCGGATGGGGTGTCCGATGCCGGAGCTGTGACGACTTTGCTCCATTCGCCCACGGCTTCCGGGCGTAGGGCCAACAGGTGGCGACGCAGATCCTCCGATTTTACACCCGGCCGACAAAGATGTTGTGGGATCTTGTATAAATCGACGAACCGAGCATTCATTACAACAAGTTTGTGTTCAGCATCGAAAAGGCAAAGCCCTTGGATCATGTTGTCGAGCGCGATGCCAAAGCGCTCGTAGTGCGTGCGCAGATCTCGCTCGCTGCGCATGCGCTCTTCAGCACTCGCGATACGCCGTTCTGTGCGTGTTTGCTGTAGGATAAGCACCAGAAGGGTCGCAAGGCAGACGACGAGTAGTGCCACCGCCGTACCGACGGCGAGGGCCTGCCGGTGGAAAGGAGCGAGACTCGCTTCTACTGTCCGGCTGACGCTGAGGATGAGTGGGTAACGGGCGAGAGCCTTGGTTGCGATGAGCCGTTCCAAACCATCGATCGGGCTCTGGTTACGCAGGACACCGCCTGACGGGCTCTGAGCCGCAATCAAAGCAGCCCCTGTCGTCAGATGGATTTTGCCGACGGCGTTCTCCCGGTGTGGATGCCGCACGAGCAGCATGCCATCGTTACGAAACACCGAGATCACAGCGTCATCGGATGGCGTGATCTGGCGATAAAGGCCTTCGAAGTAGCTGAGTTCGACCGCTCCCAGGACGAGCCCGAGGAACGACCCGTCACCAGCCGTTACCTTACGAGCAAGATAGATCGTCCAGGTTCCGTCACCGCGATTTTGAACGGGCTTGCTGATGAAGCGTTGCAGCTGGGGATCGGCAGCGAGCGCCTTGAAATAGTCCCTGTCCGCGATATTCACACTGGGAATTGGCCAATAACGACTGAAATTGAGGAGCTTGCCTGTGTGATCAACGATCGTGATTGCGTTGACCTGCGGCAATGCCGCAATGTGAGTTTTCAGCGACTGCTGCAGATCCTGGCGACTTGCCAGGGCGGCGTAGTCCGTCGTCGTTGCTACGTTCGCTTCGGTCATGTCACGAATGATTGCGTCCTGAACGAGCTCGATAGCTTGTAAAGAACGATCGGCCTGATCGGCAAGGACCGTCGAGAGCCCAACCAAGCCGCGTTCGACCTCTTGGGCCGCCTGATCATACATATCGGTTACGAAGACCGATGCACCCGTTGCAATGATAAATACTGAAATTACAAAAAAGGCAGCAAGCGTTGTGGCGGGTCGGAAATGAGACACGAGCATCGACCGAATCCGTTGCATCTGCCGCACGTTCCCCTTGCGTCATCCCGCCCCGCGGTAATTCCTGACCTCAAATTTATTGAAAGAAAGTATCGTTCGCTTCACCAATCTCGTACCGATCAACGTGCCAATGAGCCGCCGGGCACATGAGACATTTCGGATGCAACACGGTGCGGAAGGCGCTTAATCCTTCGCCCACCGCCGACGTTCACGAGGGCAGTCTTTACCAAATTCAAATTTGCGTTTGCCCGAGCGAGGTGGCGGAGATGGTTGGTACAGTGCTGCGCGCGTGCAAGCCTTTTCGCAGCCGGTCGCCGTCGTAGCCCTTGTCGCCAATCAGGCGGCGGATGTGGCTGTCGGGGCCTTCCAATGCCTCTGCGAGGTGGAGCCGAGAACGTAGGTAAAACCTTAACATGAGGGTCCGCCGGAAGGCGCGAGCCGTCAAACGGAGAGACAATCAACTCCTGCCAGAACAACCGGAGGAAGAGGATCGAGCCGTTGCAGCGCGCATCGTTGCGCTTCGAACGTCGCGAGGCCTCAGCCAATCCGCGCTTGCCCGCACACTCGGCGTCACGTTCCAGCAAGTCCAGAAATATGAGAACGGGACCAATCGGATCACCGCGGATCGCTTGGCCAAGCTCGCGACTCTTCGAGATCCCGGTTTCGGCATTCTTCGATGAGCCCGACGAACCTCAGCCGTTCGCAGCAGGACTAAGTTCCCTGCTCAGCCTCGACGGCGCAGATGAACTCGTCCGCGCGTACGCGCAGATCGAAATTCCTGAGACCCAGCGCGTGGTCTTGAACCTCATACGCGCCCAGGCCGGGATACGCTGAAGTCACAGCAATTTCATGCTGCTGACGTCGGTTCGGCAGTGCCCTCTGATTTCGCTGAAATCTGTCCGCAACAACCTTGAATAGGAAGCCCGAACCGGCGACACCATTCTGATCGAGCGTGGCAGGAAAAGACCATGACCTGGGGCGGGATGCGCAGTTTCTGGTCTGTGATCGTGGTCACCGCGACGCTTGGGCCGGCTTCGGCACAGGTTACGCCGCTCGATATTTTCGGCGGTCTCCTCGGAGCCGCTCAGGCTCAAGCCGCACGGGACGCCTGGGCGCGCCTGCCCAATGGGGATCGCTCCTGTCTCGATCGCGCCATGGCACGGCGGAACACCGATATCGCCGCGATGATCCAGCGGGGCATTGGCCCGGATGATGGTCGGCTGACCGGGTTCTTCACGGAATGCCGCCGTTTCACCGAGCCAAACCTGCGGCGCGGGTTCACTTGCACGATCCCGGACGAGAACGGATGGTCGGTCGCGACGACGTGCAATCAGTCCTTTGCCTACCGCGATGGCAGCAATCGTGTTCAGCCCGTCGGGCCTCAGGAGGCCATCGATCTCCACTTCTCCGGAACCCGGATCGTTGTCACCGACGTCGAGACCGGTGAGGCTCGTGAAGCCCGACAGGCGCGCGTGGAGGCCCAAGGGCGGTCCGAACAGCTCCAGGTTCACAAGGCTACCCTTGGAAACTTTCAGCGCGATGCCTCTCCCGTAGTCCGCTCCGAAGTTGCGCGGATCCAGACCCGCCTCGAGCAGCAGCTGAACGCCCGCAACGGTCCGTCTGTGGCCGACGCGGACGCGATCGCCCGCGAGGTCGCCAGCCTCGCGGCACTGTCGCAGGCCGAAACCCTTCGCTTGGCAGCCCTTGATCGCATGAGCAGCCTGCGTGCTCAGGCCGAGGCACGGACAAAGGGTGATACCGCCGAGGTGCTGCGCAAGCGGCTCGCCGAGTTGCGCAAGGACGCCATCGCCGTCTCCGAGCCGCCGCGTCCATCGCAAGCCGCCAAACCGGCTGCGGCGGTCGCAACGGGAGGCGATCTCGGTCCATCCTTCGATTGCGAACGGGCGAACACCCCTCTGCCCATCCTCATCTGCGAGGATGCCGGCCTGCGGCGCATCGATCTCGAGATGGCACGCGCGTTCTATGCGCTGCGCCACCTCAAGCCCGATGCCGGCGCGGAGCTCAAAGCTGAGTCGAACGATCTGGTGAAGCGGACAATCGACGGCTGCCGCATTCCGGAAACCGGCAAGGTCGCGGCGGGTCTGCGCACGAAGGCCGTCCCCTGCATCGCTGCGGCCTACCAGAAACAGAAGGCCGTCTGGGCGGCCCGCGTCGGGCGGGATGGGCCGGTCTCCGCGCGGCAGGAAATTGACCGGCCGATCGACGAGCATGTGCGGCTGCAGGCGGCCCTGCGTGACGCCGGGCATCTTCCAGCGGATGCCACCGCCGATGGCGTCTACGGCAGCATCACCCGCCGGGCCATCGTGGCCTACGCGGAGGCGGAAGGCTTGTCCGGCGACGGGTTTCTCGGAACCACTCTCGCCGGCCGACTCGGCCGCGGCAGTGCCCCAACAGCGGTGAGTGTCTCCTTCGTCACGGATCCGAGCCTGCCCGGGCGGATCGATGCCCTCACCCGGCGCTATGAGGTCTATCTGACGGATCTCGGGGGCGAAGAGCGAGATCGGACCGCCCGGCTGCAGGCCCAGCGTGATCTCGATGCGCAGCGCAAACGCATTCAGGCGCTGCTCGACGGTCCGGTGCCAGACGACCTGCGGCCGCAATTGGAGATCCTGCGGAAGCAATCGGAAGGGGCCACACCGCAGGATCTGCCTCGCCTTGCTGAAACGCTTCAGCAGCGCTTTTCGCAGATTGAGCCGCGTGTGCGCGAGGCCGAGGCGGTCCAGCGCGCGGTCACGGACAAGAACCGCTTTCTCGTCGAGGGCGAGGCAGGCGATCTCCTGCTTCTCTACAACAGCTCCCCGCGTGCGGTCAGCGTGGTGCGCGGCCTCGACGGCAATCTCGTCTTCGATCCCGAACGGACCGTCGCCTGCGTCGTACCGGACGTGCCGGCCGATCGCATCACCCTGGAGCAACTGGTCGCGAAGGCCCGCAGCCTCGGTGCGCCGGTCAAGGAAACCCTGGCTCCGTGCTCGAGCGCTCAGCAGCAGAGCGCCGATCTCCTCGCTTTCGAGCGCGGTGCCTTGCGCGCGCAGGCAGGACTGTTCGGCATGATCGCGTCCGCCGTCGATACCGGTGTCTATGCGCTCGGCGGAACGGTGCTGAAATCCGATATCGAGGCGGCGCGGCAGGCGGAGGGGATCCGGGCTGCGGAGGCCGAGAGCGAGGTCGCCCGCGGAACCTCGAACGGTCTCGCCATCCTTGCATTCGGCAATGGATCCCGCACGATCTGCCGGATCGCGACCGGCGACAAGGCACTCCATGATGGGCTTCTGCAGCCCTACGACGCCTTGCTAAAGGCCGAGCTACGCGGCGCGACGACCACGGTGGCGTCGACCGCCGATGGGGCGTTCCTGTCGATCAAACGCGGTCAGTGCGGAGCCGTCTACGGCACGGCCAAAGACCACGCTCTTCTGGCGAAGGGCCTAGCCCGGGACGGCATCACATACCGCTACCTGCCGATCTGGATCACCCCGGACGCTGTCGCCACGGCGCAGACCGCGCTGGCCGATCAGGATGCTGTCCAACGCCGCGCCCGCGAGCAGGACGAGCGTCAGCGTGAACGGGATCAGGCCGAGCGTAGCCGGAACGCGCTCGTCGAGCGCCTGAAGCGTGATCAGACCGAGGCCGAAGCCACCCTCAAGGGCGGCATCCCGCAGGATCTGCAGACGTTCCTCAGCGGATTCATCGCCGAGGTCACTTCGATCACGGCCGAAACGCCGGATGCCCGTTTGAAGGAACTCACCGAGGCGTATGCCGGAAAGCGCGGCCGCATCGACGCGGCGGCAAAGCTTGCCCGAGCGATCACCGCCAAAAGCCGCTTCCTCATGGAGGGCGGACGCGGCGACCTGATTATTCTCTACAATGACAGCGGCAAGGCCCCATCCGTCGTGCGCAACCTGCGCGGCGAACTCGTGTTCGAGGATGGGCGGGGAGCCGCGTGCCTGTACCATGCGCCCCTGTCGGACGTGTTCCTGAACCGGCAGATCCGCGACCGCAGCGCAGCTCTCGGAGCCAAGCTCGAACTGCCGCTCTCGAGCTGCGGCGCGAACAGCCTCGCGCAGCAGGACCTGATCTTCGCCGAGCGCGAGCGCCTTCTGCGCGAACCCTTGGACCGGGTGATCACCCTCGTCGAGGCCGTGAACGGCAACCTGTTCGCCCGGCTCGATGTCCTCGATGCCGCCGCGCTCGCATCCGTGCGGCAGGCAGAAGCCGCCAAGGCCAACGAAGTCGAGGCCCTGGTACGCGAGCGCAAGGGCGAAGGGTTCGGCGTCGTCGTCGTGCCAAACACCTCGAGCGTGCTCTGCCGGGTCGCCCCCGAGAAGGCCGAGGCGCACGCGGCGATCCTCACCCGCGTTTCTGACCGGATCGGCGATGAGCTTCCGGGCCAGCTCGTCGTCACGCCCACCTCGGCCGATGGGGCTTTCATCGCGATCAAGCGCAGCGAATGCGGCGCGGTCTACGCCGCATCGGCTGATCTTGCCACGATCACCGCCGCCATGACCCGGGACGGCATCGGCCACCGCTACCTGCCCCTGTGGATCGAACCGACCGAGGTCTCCCAAACGCAAAGCGACATCAATCAGGGCAAGACTCGCACCGCCGAGGAGCAGTTCAAGCGCCAGCGCGAACTGGACGAGCGACGGCAGCTCGACAGCGCCAAAGCCAACGAGGAGGGTGTCCGCCGGGCGGCTCAAGAGCGTGCTCTGCGGGTCCAATACGGTGAGCGGGCGCGCTTCTTTGAGCAGGCCCTTGGCGAGGAAGCGCAGGCCTTCGCAACCGGCGAGCGCCCCGTGGGATTTACGGGACGCTATCCCAAACTCGCGCAACATTATCAGGACCAGCGCGATGACCGCTGGGAGTTCATAGCGTCCGAGACGCGGATCCTCGATTACGGCACCGCCCTCTACAAGGACCGCCCGTTAGAGACCGCCCTGGCGACGACGCGCATCAAGATGCGCAACCGCATCAAAGGCGAGTACCAGGACGTCTGCTACGTCACCGGCTACGTCAACGATGCCGAGTTCGGCCTCATGCGGGACCCGTTCGGCGAGAGCTGCGACGAAGTCGGTCCTAAACTTGCCCGCTACAAACAGGGCGGGCGCTTCTCGAGCCGGTGGATCGTACAGTGAACGGTGAGACGATCGAACCCGCCGTGGACATCGGTGTCCCGGACGCCGTCCAGGTCGCTTGCTCAGCCACCGAGCATGTCAGCCTCGCGTACTACGAGAACGCGATTCCCGTGATCCGCGAGATCGTGATCACGAATGCGTCCGAAGAGGACCTCACGGATCTGCGGCTGCAGATCGAGAGCCGGCCTGCCGTGGTGCAGCCTCTGACCCTGCGCATCGATCGTATTCCGGCGGGCTCAAACCATCACATCGAGACCGTCGATGTTCGCCTCGATGCAGCACTGCTCGCCGGCTTCACCGAGGCGAGCCGGCTCGAACTGACGACGATCCTAGAGGATGCGGCCGGCGAACGCGCGCGGAGCGTGGCTGAAATTCGCCTGCTTCCCCCCTCTCACTGGGGGGGCGGTCGCAGTGCGCCGGAATTGCTTGCAGCCTTTGTGCGGCCGAACGATCCGGCGGTGGACGTCGTCCTGCGCGATGCCGCCACGAAGCTCGGCGAAGCCGGCCGCGAAACTGGTCTGAACGGCTACACGACGCAAAAGAAGGCCCGTGCCTGGGAGCTCGCCGAGGCGATCTGGGCGGCTATCGCCGATCGTCGTATCGCCTATGTCCTGCCGCCGGCGAGCTTCGAGCAGGCAGGTCAGAAGGTGCGCGGTCCGAGCGATGTCCTGGAACGCAAGGTTGGCACCTGCCTCGATCTCTCCCTGCTCTACGCCGCCTGCCTCGAACAGGCAGGGCTGAACCCGGTGCTGGTGCTCACGACCGGCCATGCCTTCGTCGGCGTCTGGCTGCAGGACGATGACTTCGCGAACGCGACCGTCGATGACATGCAGCTGCTCCGCAAGCGACGCGACCTTCAGGATCTGGTCTTTGTCGAGACGACGCTCCTGACCTCCGATCCGCCGGCGACGTTCAAGGTTGCTACAGTGCGGGGGAGCGTCCAGGTCGAGGACGAAGCACCGGCGGCGCTCGAGATTGCCATCGACGTCCGACGCTGCCGTCGGCGCGGGATTCGTCCGATGGATCTCGGCGGCGGGAAACCGACGGATCTTGCGCCTACACCGACGATCCCGCTGAATCAGATGCTGTCCGCGCCGCCGAACTTCGAAGAGGAAGCGAGCGCGCCGGTCGACGAGGCCTCAGAGACCCCGGTCGGACGCGTGGAGCGCTGGAAGCGCAAGCTGCTCGACCTGACGCTGCGCAACAAACTGCTGAACTTCAAACTGGGCAAGGGCTCCGTCAGCCTCGAATGCGTCTCCCCCGGAGCGTTGGAGGACGGCCTCGCAGCGGGCACCGAGTTTCGGCTGAAGCCGCTCTCGGACGTGCTGACCGGATCCGACGAGCGCAACGCCGATCTCTATGCCCGACGCCACCACGACGACGGTCGCCGCACCTATCTCGAGGCAGCCCTCGCCCGGAAGGAGATCTACACGACCTCGACCGAGGCCGATCTCGACCGTCGTCTCCTCGACCTCTACCGGCTTGCCCGCAACGGCTTCGAGGAGGGCGGGGCCAATATCCTCTTCCTCGCTATCGGCTTCCTGTCGTGGACCAAGAAAGAAGGCGAGGCCGCCTATCGCGCCCCGCTGCTCCTCGTGCCGGTCACCCTCAAGCGGTCGAGCGTGCGCGCCGGTTTCAAGCTCGCTCTCCACGACGACGAGGTGCGGATCAACCCAACCCTGCTGGAGATGCTGCGCGAGGACTTCAAGCTGCGCATGCCGGAGTTGGAGGGGGATCTTCCCAGGGACGGGGCCGGGTACGACGTCGACGGCATCTTCCGAATTGTCCGCCAGCACGTGAAGGAGCTGCGTGGATGGGAGGTCGTACCGGAGGTTGTGCTCTCGGCATTCTCCTTCACCAAGTACCTGATGTGGAAGGACTTGGTCGACCGGGCGGAGGTTCTGAAGCGCAACCCCGTCGTGCGCCACCTCATCGACACGCCCAAGCATTCCTACGGCGACGGAACACCGTTCCCCGAGCCGACCCGGCTCGACCGGGAGCATCCGCCGGAGACCGTCTTCGCGCCGCTCTCGGCCGATTCCTCGCAACTCTCGGCGGTCCTCGCCGCCGCCAGCGGCAAGGACTTCGTGCTGTTCGGGCCGCCCGGTACCGGCAAGAGCCAGACGATCGGCAACATGATCGCCCAATGCCTCGCACAGGGGCGGACCGTGCTGTTCGTCTCGCAGAAGACCGCCGCCCTGGAGGTCGTGCAGCGCCGCCTGCAGGAAATCGGTCTCGGCGACTACTGCCTGGAGGTCCATTCGACCAAGGCCCGGAAATCGGCTGTGCTCGGACAGCTGCGCCGGGCCTGGCATGAGCGCTCGACGCCGTCGCAAGGCACCTGGAACGCGGCCACGAGCGAGCTCGCGAGCCTGCGCGAGGAACTCAACGCCCTTGTGAACGCCCTGCATCGGCGGCGGGAGAACGGGCTCTCTGCCTACGAGGCCTTCGGTCGTGTCATCGCAGCCAGCAGTGCCGAGACCCTGCTCGTCCTCACATGGCCCGATCACCGTGCCCATGACGAGACGACGCTCGCCAAACTGCGCGCGGCTTGCCGAGAGCTTCGTCCCGTCCTCGCGTCAGTCGGGTCGCTGGTGGATCACCCGCTTCAGGGTGTCGAGGCCACCCAGTGGTCGCCGGTCTGGCGCGACGACATGGGTACGGCGATCCGGGCCGTGGAGCAGACGCTCGGCGCGCTTCGGGTCAGTGGGCAGACCTTCGCCGAGGCGATCGGCCTACCTTCTCTGCTCGCGACCTATGCGGGCACGCGCGGGCTGGTGGTGCTCGGCAACTACCTCATGCGGTCGGAAGCGCGCTGCGGGGCCGCCTTCCTCGCCGACGGAGCCGGCGACCTGCGCCGGGCCGTCGCCGCGCGCGAGCGCTTCCAGGCCACGAAAGCCCAGCTGCTGGGCCGGCTCACAGGCCAGTACGGTCCGGGCATCCTGGATCAGAATCTGAGCGCGCTACTGGCCGAGTGGGTCGCCGCCCAAGGCGCGAACTTCCTGGTCAAAGGCGGCAAACTGCGAAGGGTGTCCGCCCAGGTTCAACCCTACGCGGAGGGGCCACTGCCAGCCGATCTCGGGCCGGATCTCACGGGTCTGATCGAAGTCGCCAAGCACGTGAAAGCCGGATGTCTGGAGGAATTGATCCTTTCCCGGCTCGGGTTGCCGTGGAGCAATCCGGACTGCCCGGCGTCCGAGTTCGCTCCGGCCGTCACCTGGGCCGAGAAGGTCGAGCAGCTGCTCGATATTCTTGGGCCCCTGTCCCTCGGGATCGACGGCTTGCGCGCTCACCTCGTGCAGCTTGTCGAGCGCCAAGGCCGCGCCCTCGCCGAGGGCGGTCGCATCGCGCAGAGCTACAGCGCCTTCGCTCAGGATCGTGTGAGGGCGAACGACGCGATGAAGGCGCTCGGCCTCCTCGCAGGTCGCGCCGATCCCGAAGAGCCGTTGGCCGCCGAAGCCGATTGGATCGAACAGAGCCTCACACGCGCCCGGCGTTGGGGCTCGGGATTGGCGGGGCGCGCCCAGGGGTGGTGCGCTTGGCAAGCTGCAGCCCAGAACGCCCGCCAGACCGGTCTCGCGCCGCTGATCGATGCCCTGGAAGAGGGGCGTGTTGCCCCCGACCGCGCCGAGACCGCCTTCGAGACCGCCTATGCGCGCTGGTGGATCGACCGCGTCGTCAGCCACGACCCGGTGCTGCGGAGCTTCCTGCCAGAGCGGCACGAGGATGCCATCCTGCGCTTCCGCGCCGCCGATGCCCGCGTCACCGAACTCTCGAAGCAGGTTGTCCGCTCGCGCCTCGGCGGCGGCATCCCGGGGGCGACCGCCTTTGGAGCCGATCCGGAATGGGGCACGCTCTCGCACGAACTCACGAAGAAGACGCAGCACATGCCGCTGCGCAAGCTGTTCGGACGGATGCCGACGGCCCTGACCAAACTCACCCCCTGCGTGATGATGAGCCCACTCTCGATCGCGCAGTACCTTCCGCCCGACAAGGAGCCGTTCGACATCGTCATCTTCGACGAAGCTTCGCAGATCTCCCCGTGGGACGCCATCGGCGCGCTCGCCCGGGCAAAGCAGGTCGTCATCGTCGGCGATCCCGAGCAGCTGCCGCCGACCAACGTCGGTGACCGCGGCGTCGACGACATCGAGGACGGCAGTGACGTCACGGATCAGGAGTCGATCCTCGACGAGTGCCTCGCCGCCAACATCCCCCGGCGGAACCTCGATTGGCACTATCGCAGCCGCCACGAAAGCCTGATCGCCTTCTCAAACAGCCGCTACTACGGCGGCCGGCTGGTCACGTTCCCGTCGCCGGTGACCGACGACCGGGCTGTCCGGCTCACCCTCGTGCCGGATGGGGTCTACGAGCGGGGATCGGGCCGCGTGAACCGCCCGGAGGCCCGCGCCGTCGTCGCCGAGATCGTGCGTCGCCTGCGCGAGCCGAGCTTCGCCGAGGAGCGGCGCTCGCTCGGCGTCGTCACCTTCAACGGCGAGCAGCAGCGCCTGATCGAGAACCTCCTCGATGAGCAGCGGCGCTCATTCCCCGAACTCGAGCCGTTCTTCGACAAGGATCGCTGGCACGAGCCGGTGTTCGTGAAGAACCTTGAGAACGTGCAGGGCGACGAGCGCGACGCCATCATCTTCTCGGTCGCCGTTGGGCCGGACCAAAGCGGGCGTCCGGTCACCACGGTGTCGTCGCTCAACAGGGACGGCGGCCATCGCCGCCTGAACGTCGCGATCACGCGAGCCAGGCGCGAGCTCGTTGTGTTCGCGTCGCTGCGTCCTGAGCAGATCGATCTCGGTCGCACACGGGCGCAAGGCGTGCGCGACTTCAAGCACTTCCTCGAGTTCGCCGATCGCGGCGCGCGGGCGCTGGCTGAAGCCTTCGCGCCGACCGGCGGCGACGTCGAATCACCGTTCGAAGCCGCGGTGATGGCGGGGCTCCAGGCAAGAGGCTGGACTGTTCATACGCAGATCGGCGTCTCCGGCTTCCGGATCGACCTCGGTATCGTCCACCCTGACGCTTCCGGCCGCTACCTCGCCGGCGTCGAGTGCGATGGCGCGACCTACCACAGCTCGGCCACCGCCCGGGACCGCGACCGCCTGCGCGAGCACGTGTTGACTGATCTCGGATGGCGCATCCGCCGGGTGTGGAGCACCGAGTGGTGGATGGATGCCGAGGGCGCGCTTGCCAAACTCGATCAGCGCCTGGTCGAGGATCTCGAAGCCGATCGCGCCAAGGCTGCGGCGGCAGCGATAATCGAGGTGGCTGTCGAACCCGAGGTCGTCGAGGAGGAGCGCGACGAGCCGACGGCGGAGCCTGATGTCGCTCCACCCGTCGTCGAGATGCCGAGCGAGCCCGCGAACGATCCGGCCCCCGTCACCGACGCGATTCCGCAGCGTCTCTACGCCGATCAGGTCCTGCCGGTCGCGCCGCCAGCGCCGAGTCTGGAAGCCGAGGATGACGCGCGGGCCTACCGGATCGCGGATCTGAAAGATCTCGGTCGACCGGTTGAACCGGGCCGCTTTTACGATGCGTCCTACCGACCGGCGCTCAGCGACATGATCGACCATGTCCTCTCCGTGGAAGGGCCGATCTACGAGGAGCTGCTCATTCGGCGCATCGCTCGCGCTCACAATATTCAGAGGGTCGGCCCGCTCGTCCGTGAGGCTATCGCGGCGCAGATCGATGCATCCGTTGCCCGAACCGAGGACGATGAACGTATCGTTCTTTGGCCACGTGGCGAGGAGCCCCGCCCGAGCTATCCTCACCGCCCGGCCGACGCGGCCGTCCGCAGTCACGCCGACACGCCGATGCCGGAACTCGTCGGGATCGCGAGCACCCTGCCATCCCATGCCTCGGAAGCCGAACGCGCCAGGATGATCGGTCAGCGCCTCGGCTTGTCTCGTATCGAATCCGCCGCGCGGGCTCGGTTCGAGAAGGCGAGCGAACTCGCCCGCTAGTCAGCCGCATCGTGAGATGGGGAGGCGTGTCGGGATCGTCACGACTCTGGTTCTGCTGAGCAGCTTCGAGGCTGCTGTCGCGCGAGGCGTTCAGGACGATCCGCGCCGGAGACGGCTCGTCGTGCCTGCGGTCCGAGAAGCAACCGACTGTATCGCGCGTGAGGTCGTGAACGAGCTCGGCATCGAGGGTGCAACCAGGCCCGGCCAGTTCCGAGCCGCTCTCGCGTCGCCCATGCGGCGGTGCGCTGACGAGGTCGACACGATGATCGCGGCTCACTGGCCTGCCTCCTGAAAAG
>NZ_BPQD01000048.1 GCF_022179065.1 Methylobacterium adhaesivum | reverse complement strand
GACCTGCACAGCACATCATAAAAACATCCCCTCCAGACGATCCCCCCGAACAGGCCGCCTCCAAACGAGGCGGCCTGTTCGCGTTTGGGTAGCGGAAACATGGGGTTCGAAGGGCCGAGCCCTTCGCGGGTCCAGGGCGGAGCCCTGGGTTATCCCCAAACGCGCCCGGTGGTTCGCCGATCGGCATCATGATGTCTTAAGCGCCGGGATGGATGGTGCCCCCTGAACTTCCGGGGACGCCATCATGGACAGAGTTTCGCCGAGAGCGGCGGCGTTGATCGCCTTCGGCGTCGCCCTGGCGTTCAGCCTCGCACCGGTGCCCCTGGGAGCTGCTGCCATCGTCGCGCGGATTCCCGACGACGCGTTCTACTACTTCGTCCTCGCCAAGAATTTCGCGACGCAAGGCACCTGGACGTTCGACGGCGTGAACGCCGCCACCGGCTTCCATCTCCTGTTCGGCTATGCGCTGGCCGGTCTGTACCGGATCGCCCCAGAGATTGGGTTCGTCGAGACCTATCTCCTCGTCGTCCTCGTCAATGCGGCCCTGATGGCGGCGGCCGTCTATTGGCTCGCACACGCCGCGCGGGAGACGTTCGGCGGGGGCGGCCTCGGGGTGCTCCTCGTCGCGATGTCGGCCGGCGGCCTGCACCTCGTCGGATTCCCGATGGAATCCTGCCTCGTCATCGCGGCCGCCGCCCTGTCCTACCGCCTCGTCGCGGCGGATTCGCCCGGACCGGGCGTCGTCCTCGCGGCCCTGGCGACGGGGATCGTCGGCGTGCTCGCGCGCTCGGATTACGCCCTGCTGCCCTTCGCGCTCCTCGGCGGGTTCCTGCTCCACCGCGCCTGGCACCGACGCTGGACGGTGCGGGGCCTCGGCGTGCCGGCGATGCTGTGCCTCGGCGCCCTACTCGGCATCGGCCTCGTGACCCTCCACACCTATCACTTCACCGGCGGCTTCGTGCAGCGCAGCGCCAGCATCAAGCATTTCTGGGCGACGGTGTCGGGCTATACCCCCTGGCCCGGCCTCGCCCGGGTGATCGAGTTGTTCGAGCCCTACGGCCTGCCGCGCGTGGCGGTGCCGGTGGTGCTCGCCGGGCTCGGGCTCTGGGTGATCCGGCGCGGGCGCTTGCGCGCGCTCCTCGACCATCCGCTCAGCCTCGGCTCCGTGCTGGCGATCGTCGGATACGGCGCCGTCTACGCCCTGAACGGGGCGGTGCAGTACTGGTATGCGGCGACGTTCTTCGCCGCCGTCGCCCTCCTGGCCGCCGGCCTCGTGGCCGCCTTGCCGGTGCGGGGCCGCGTCGTGCCGCTCCTCGTCCTCCTCTACGCCGCCGGCGCCGTCTGGCGCTTCGCCAACCCGCCCTGGCCCTGGCAGGTCGCCACCATGGAGGCGGGCGAGATGCTGCGCGACGCGCCCGACCTTGCCCCCGTGGCGGCGTGGAACGCCGGCATCGTCGCCTACTTCGCCGCCCGGCCGGTGACGAACCTCGACGGCCTCGTCAACGACGCCGTCTATCCGGCCGTGGTGTCGGGGGGGCTCGCCCCGTACCTCGCCGCGCAGGGCATCCGCTACATCGTCGACTTCCCCACCATGCTGTCGGAGGAGGCCGGCCGGCGCGGCGGCTATGCCGACGGCACCCTGCGCCGGTGCGCGCGCCTCGAGCGCACCATCGATCCGGCCCGCACCTTCGACGGGACGCCCCTGACCCTCTACCGCCTTGAACCCGCCTGCGTCGCGAGCGCGCCGCGCCTGGAGGCTACGGCGCCATGAGCCCGGGTTTCGCCGTCCTTCCCGCCGCGGTCGCACCGCGCCCCCCACGCTGCGAGGTCTAGAGGCATGCGCGCTCAACGTCTCACCGTCGAAGCGGCGCTGCCCCTGGTGGTCGATCTCGACGGAACCCTGATCCGCTCCGACCTACTCATCGAGAGCTTCTTCGCCGAGATCGGCGGCTCGCCCCTGGCCGCGTTGGCCCTGGCGCGGGCGGTGCCGCGCGGCAAGGCGGCGATCAAGCATCACCTCGGCACCGCCGCCCTCGATGTGGCGAAGCTTCCCTACGACGCGGCCGTCCTCGACGTCATCGCCGCGGCGCGGGCCGAGGGCCGGCCGGTCTACCTCGCCTCGGCGAGCAACGCCGTGCTGGTCGAGAAGGTGGCTCGCCATCTCGGCCTGTTCGACGGCTGGTTCGCCTCGGACGCGTCCGTGAACCTGTCGGGGACAGCCAAGGCGGACCGCCTCGTGGCGACGTTCGGGGCGGGCGGGTTCGATTATATCGGCAATCACGCCGACGACCTGCCCGTCTGGGCGAAGGCGAACCGGGCCGTCGCCGTGCGCCTCGCGTCGGCCGCGCGCCGGGCCCTCGTGGCCCTCGCGCCCGAGGCCGTGTTCCTGCCCGAGACCGGGCAAGACCTCGCCGCGCGGGTCCGGGCCTGGGCCAAGCTCCTGCGGGTGCATCAATACGCGAAGAACGCCCTGGTGTTCGTGCCGCTCCTCATGGCGCACCGCTTCGACGGGGCCGCCTTCCTCGCGGCGTTCCTCGCCTTCGTGGCGTTCTCCCTCTGCGCGTCGAGCGTCTACCTCATCAACGACCTCATCGACCTCGAGGCCGACCGGGCGCATCCGACGAAGCGGAACCGGCCGCTGGCGAACGGGCGGGTGCCCTTGGTCGAGGCCATGCTCGCCGCCCCCCTCCTGTTCGTCGCGGCCCTCGGCGTGAGTCTGGCCGTCTCGGCGGCGTTCTGCGGCGTGCTCCTGGCGTATTTCGCCCTCACCACCGCGTATTCGTTCTCCCTGAAGCGCAAGATGCTCGTCGACGTGGTGACGCTGGCGGCCCTCTACACCATCCGGGTCGTGGGCGGCGGTGTCGCCGTGGGCGCCGTCCTGTCGGATTGGCTACTCGCCTTCTCGCTGTTCATGTTCATGTCCCTGGCGCTGATCAAGCGCTACACCGAACTCACGAGCCGCCTCGACCGGGGCCTGCCGAGCCCGACCAACCGCAACTACGAACTCTCGGATCTCCCCATCGTCGCCTCCCTGGCGGCGGCGGCGGGCTACAACGCCGTGGTGGTGCTGGCCCTCTACCTGTCGTCGGACGCCGTGACGCAGCTCTATTCGCGCCCGAAGCTGTTGTGGTGCGTCGGCCCGGTGATCCTCTACTGGATCTCGCGGGCGCTGCTCATGGCCCATCGCCGGATGATGCACGACGATCCCATCGTGTTCGCCCTGCGCGACCGGGTCAGCCTCGTGACGGCGGCCACCGTTGGCATCCTGGTGCTGGCCGCCATATGAGCGTTCACGCCATGTCCCGTCCCGCGCCCTTCGCCCTCGGCCTGCGCTATGTCGGGTTCGCCGTGCTCGCCACGGCGGCGAACCTCCTCGCGCAGGAAGCCACCGTGCGGCTCGTGCCGTGGGCGCCCCTCCTCGTCTCCATCGCGATGGGCACGGGCGTCGGCTTCGTGGTGAAGTACCTCCTCGACAAGCATCTCGTGTTCTTCGACGCCTCGCGGACCCGGACGGAAGAGGCCCGCAAGGTCGTGCTCTACGGCCTGTTCAGCGTGGCGACGACCCTGGTGTTCTGGGTGTTCGAGTTCGGGTTCTTCGCCCTGTGGGGGACGAGCACGGCGAAATATGCCGGCGCCCTCCTGGGTCTCGGCGTGGGGTATGCGGTGAAGTACGGCCTCGACCGCCGCTTCGTGTTCACCGGGTCCGCGCCGTGAGCGGGGCGACGCAGGAGGTCTCGGGCTGGGGCCGCTACCCCCGGCAGGCGACGCGCCTCCTTCCCGTGCGCGAGGCGGCGGCCGTCTCGCCCCTGCACCGGAGTGGGACCGGGCTCATCGCGCGCGGCAACGGCCGGGCCTATGGCGACGCGGCCATCGGGGCCGACACCACCCTGGCCCTGCGCGGCCTCGACCGGATGATCGCCTTCGATCCGGAGACGGGCCACCTCGCCGTCGAGGCCGGGGTGCTCTTGGCCGACATCATCGACGCATTCCTGCCCCGCGGGTTCTTCCCGCCCGTGGTGCCGGGCACCCGCTTCGTCACCGTCGGCGGCGCCATCGCGGCGGACGTGCACGGCAAGAACCACCACGGCGCCGGGGGCTTCGGCGCGCATCTGCGCGACCTCACCCTGGCGCTCCCCGACGGCACGGTGCGGACCTGCGGGCCGGAGTCGGACCTCTTCGCCGCCACCGTCGGAGGCATGGGGCTGACGGGCACGATCCTGCGGGCGACCCTCGCCCTGCGCCGGGTCGAGACGGGCTGGATCCGCCAGAGCACCGTCGCGGCCGCCGACCTCGACGCCGCCATGGCGGCCCTGGAGGCGGCCCACGGCGCCACCTACGCCGTCGCCTGGATCGACTGTCTCGCGCGCGGCGCCGCCCGGGGCCGCGCCCTGGTCTATCGCGGCGAGCACGCCACCCGGGCCGACCTCGCGGCGCTGCACCCCGGCGCGCCCCTGCATCCCCCGACCGCGCGCGGGGCGCTGGCGGTGCCCTTCGACCTGCCGGCTCTGACCCTCAACCGGCTGAGCGTCGGCGCCTTCAACGCCCTGTATTACGGGCGCGGCCGCGCGGGTGCGGGCCGCGACGGGATCGTCGGCTGGGCGCCCTATTTCTTCCCCCTCGACGGCATCCGCGACTGGAACCGCATCTACGGCGGGCGCGGGTTCCTCCAGCACCAATGCGTGATCCCGAAAGCCCGCAGCCGCGCGGCCCTGGGCGCGATCCTCGATCGGGTCTCGCACGCCGCTCCGTCCTTCCTCGCCGTGCTGAAGCTGCTCGGCGGCGGGGGCGGGCTGCTGTCGTTCCCGATCGAGGGCTACACCCTCACCCTGGATTTCCCGGCGAGCCCCGCCAACCTCGCGCTCCTCGACGGCCTCGACGCCATCGTGCGGGAGGCGGGGGGCCGCCTCTACCTCGCCAAAGACGCCCGCCAGAGCCGCGACACCTTCGAGGCCGGCTACGGCGACGCCGCGACACGGTTCCGGGCGCTCCGGCGGGAGCTCGACGGCGAGGGCAGGATCGCCTCTGCCCTGTCGCGGCGGTTGGGGTTGTGAGCGTGGGCGTGGATCTCGGGAGGGGCGATGCGTCCCCGGCCGTCCACGCGGCGAAGGTTTTTGCTTCCGGGAAATCTCTTGGATCGAGACGTCGCGCGGGTCCCCTCTCCTGGAAGGAGAGGGACAGGGTGAGGTGTGCGGAGTCTCCGGAGAGGTCACACACCTCACCCCAACCCTCTCCTTTCAGGAGAGGGAGTGCGCCGTGCGTTTCACGGGCCGGTGAGACTTTCACGAAGCAACCTTGTGCTGACCGGCCGAGCGATCACAGCGGACGCACGGTGCGAGCCTCCGCTCACCGAAGGCACGACGGGGTGCCTTCGGTCCTCTCCCCGCAAGCGGGGCGAGGGGGATGCGCGCGGGCGTTCCGATTCGAATTCCGCCGCCCGATTACTTCGATGACTCCTCTGCCCGCACGGAGACTTCGCGTGAACCCCAGCGCGTCCACTCCGAAAACTCCGTCCGCGCTCCGCCCCAACGCCTTCGAGGCCGCATGACCCAGACCGCTTCCGTGCCGAGAAAGCTCATGCTCCTCGTCGGCGCCACCTCCGACATCGGGCACGCCACGGCGCTGGCCTACGCCCAGGCCGGATGGGACGTGGTTCTCGCCGCCCGCGACGGGGCGGGGATGGCCCGCAACGCCGCCGACCTCACGGCCCGCACCGGACACGCCGTGCCGGTGCGCGCCCTCGACATCACCGACACCGCCGCCTTTCCCGCCTTCGTCGACGGCTTGCCGCGCCTGCCCGACACGGTGGTGAGCGTCGTCGGGCTCCTCGGCGACCAGGCGCGGTCCGAGGCCGATCCGGCCGAGGCGGCGTTGGTGATGCGCACGAACTTCGAGGGGCCGTCCCTGCTGCTCGGCCTGCTCGCCGAGCGGTTCGCCGCGCGGGGGAGCGGCACCCTCGTGGGGGTCTCGTCGGTGGCGGGCGAGCGGGGCCGGGCCTCGAACTACGTCTACGGCGCGGCCAAGGCCGGCTTCACCGCGTTCCTGTCCGGCCTGCGCAACCGTCTCGCCCCCAAGGGCGTCCATGTCCTGACGGTGAAGCCCGGCTTCGTCCGCACCCGGATGACGGCGGGCATGCCCCTGCCGAAACCCCTGACGGCCGAGGCCGTCGAGGTCGGCGCCGCGATCTTCCGTGGCGCTGAGGTCGCCCGGCGCGACATGGTCTATGTCCGGCCGGTCTGGGCCCTGGTCATGCTGGTGATCCGCACCATCCCCGAGGGCGTGTTCAAGCGCATGAAACTGTGATGGACCGGATCTCGCGCAGGGACCTCGTCCTCGGAGGGGCGGTGCTCGCCGCCGGCACCGCCGCCGGCCCGGCCGGGGCCGCCGACCCGATCCGCTCCGTGCCCTCCCTCGGCGCCCTGGCGGCGGCACGCGGGGTCACGTACGGCGCCTCCATCGACAGGACGGTGCTCACCGATGCACGGCTCGCCGAACTCTACCGGCACCAGACCCGCATCGTCACCACGGACGTCGCCCTGAAGTTCGGCTCGATCCGTCCGCAACCGACCGTCGCCGACTATACGGACGGCGACGCTCTGGTGGCGTTCGCGGCGCAGGCCGGGCTCGCCGTGCGCGGACACACCCTGGCCTGGAACGCCTACCAGCCGGACTGGGTGGACAAGCTCAGCCCCAAGGAGGCCGCCTACTGGCTCGACCGCCACATCGCCGAGACGGTGGGCCGCTATGCCGGGCGCCTGCATTCCTGGGACGTCGTCAACGAACCCCTGTGGCCGGACGACGGCAATCCGGGGTCTTTGCGCGGCGGGCCGTGGTTCCGGGCGCTCGGCCCCGACTACATCCGCCGCGCCTTCGTTGCCGCCCACCGGGCCGACCCGAACGTGCGCCTCGTCCTCAACGAGGCGAGCCCGGAATGGAAGGTCGCCTTCGGGCCGACGGAGATCTACCGGACGGCCCTGTTGCGCCTCGTCGACGATCTCCAGCACGCCGGAATCCGCCTCGACGCGGTGGGCCTCGAATGCCACTGGTTTCCGGACTTCGTGTTCGACCGGGCGATCTTCTCCAAACTCGTGCGCGACCTCGCGGCGCGAAAGCTCGAGGTCTACGTCACCGAACTCGACGTCAACGATCTCCGGATGCAGGGCAACGACACCCGGCGCGACGCGCAGGTGGCGGCGCGCTACGCCGAGATCATGGCGGCGGCACTGGCCGAACCCGCCGTGACGGTGATCCAGACCTGGCAATTGTCCGATGCCCAATCCTGGCTCAACGGCGTCGCCGAGCCCGACTACCACACGATCCGCAAGCCCCGCCCGCTCCCCTTCGACCGCGACTACGCGCCCAAACCGGCGTACCACGCCATGGCGGACGCGCTTTTGCGGTGATCCGCAGAAGCCGTCGAGGTGAAGCGCGCTTCCGCGCCGTCACGTCTTCGATGGGCGTGCCGTCGATGAATCCGGCTCCGGCCGTGAGCCCCCTCTCCCCGCTTGCGGGGAGAGGGCCGCAGGCACCCCGTCGTGCCTGCGGCGAGCGAAGGCGCAGCCGCAGCGACGGTGAGGGGGCTTCGTCGGACGAGGCTCCTCCGGGCGCGCCCCCTCACCCTCGGCTGCCGCCTCGACGAGGGGGAGACGCATCTCCTCTCCCCGCAGGCGGGGCGAGGAGATGCGCACCAGAGCCGCCGCCTCGTCGGCAAGGCGCGTCGGCAGCACGCGCCGACCGCACCTCAGATCTGCGACTCCCTTCCTTTTAGGGACGGGGGTCGCCCGGCCCCTACGCCTCCGCCCGGCCCACGGCCAGCAGCGCGAAGGCGGAGATGAGGGCGACTTCCTCCAGGCGGTCGAAGCGGCCGGCGGCGCCCCCGTGGCCCGCCTCCATGTTGATGCGCAGGAGCACCGGGCCACCCCCCGTCATGGTTGCGCGCAGGCGCGCGACCCATTTCGCCGGCTCCCAGTAGGTCACGCGCGGGTCGGTGAGGCCGCCGAGCGCCAGGATCGCCGGATAGGCTTTGGCCGCCACGTTGTCGTAGGGCGAGTAGGACAGGATGGTCTCGAAGGCCGCGAGGCTCTCGGCCGGGTTGCCCCATTCGGGCCATTCCGGCGGGGTCAGCGGCAGGTCGCCGTCCAGCATGGTGTTGAGCACGTCGACGAACGGCACGTCGGCGACGATGCCCGCGAACAGCTCCGGCGCGAGGTTGGCCACCGCCCCCATGAGCATGCCGCCCGCCGAGCCGCCATGGGCGACGATGCGGCCCTGCGCCGTGTACCCGGCTTCGATGAGCGCCCGCCCGCAGGCCACGAAGTCCGAGAACGTGTTGGGCTTCTTCTCGCGCTTGCCGTCGAGGTACCAGTTCCAGCCCTTCTCGGTCCCGCCGCGCACGTGCGCGATGGCGTAGACGAAGCCGCGATCGACGAGCGACAGGGGGTTGGTGCGGAACGCCGCCGGCATCAGGGTGCCGTAGGAGCCGTAGCCGTAGAGGAGCAGGGGGGCGGTTCCGTCGAGCGCGAGGTCGCGCCGGTGCAGGAGCGAGATCGGCACGGTCTCGCCGTCCGGCGCCGTGGCGAACAGGCGCCGGGTGACGTAGTCCTCCGGCTTGTGCCCGCTCGGAATCGTCTGACGCTTGCGCAGTTGCCGCGAGCGGGTGACGCAATCGTAGTCGTAGGTCTCGGCCGGCGTCGTCATCGACGAGTAGGTGAAGCGGATCACCGCCGTCTCGAATTCGTGGCCCGGCTGCAGCCCGAGGGAATAGGCTTCCTCGGCGAACGCCACCCCATGCTCGGAGCCCATCATGTCGCGCACGACAATACGGGGTCGGGCGTTCTCGATCTCGAGGCGCACGATGTGCTCGGCGATGACGTGCTGGTGGCGGATCATCACGCCGGCCCGGTGCGGGACCACGTCGGTCCAGTGATCGAGGCCGGGGGCCTCGATCCGCGCCGTGGCGATCTTGAAGTCCACCGCCCCACCCGCGTTGGTGAGGATGAAGAGGTGCGGCCCCCAGTTCTCGACGGAATAAATGAGCTGCGGGGTGCGCGGCTGCACCACCCGCAGGGGCGCGTCGACCTCGGCCCGGTCGACGAGGTGGACCTCCGACGTCTCGTGGTCGCTCGCCGTGACCGTGAGGTAGTCGCGCGACTGGGTCGTGTCGATGTGGACGAAGAAGCCGGAATCGGGCTCCTCGTAGATCAGCCGGTCCTCGGCCTGTTCGGTGCCGATGCGGTGGAGCATGACCCGCGCCGGGCGGTGGTTCTCGTCCAGCGCCACGTAGTGGAAGGCGCGGCCGTCCTTCGTCCACACCACCTCGCCCGTGGTCGCCTCGATGCGGTCCGGGCCGTCGAGGCCGGTGGCGAGGTCGCGCACCCGGATGGTGTGGAGTTCCGAGCCGTTGGTGTCGGCGCTCCAGGCGAGCCGAGCGTGATCGTCGGAATGCACCGCCGCCGCGATCTCGAAGAAGGCGAGACCCGCCCCCTCCCGGTCGCCGTCGAGGAGGATCACCTCGCCCTCCTCGGGGCCGCCATCGGCGGCGGTCTCGGCCCCCTGGCCGGGAATCACCACCACGGTGCGCGGACGCCGGCAGACGAGGGGATGCTGCCCGCCGTCGCGGTGGCGGGTGTAGTAGGCGAACGGCCCGTCGGGCTCGGGCACGCTGCTGTCGTCCTCGCGGATGCGCCCGCGCATCTCGGCCACGAGGGTCTTCCGCAGGGCCGCCACGGGTTCCAGGGCGGCCTCGGCATAGGCGTTCTCGGCCCGCAGATACGTGCCGATCTCCTCCGGCAGGGCGGCCGGGTCCTTGAGGACGGCGCGCCAGTTCTCCGCTTTCAACCAAGCATAATCGTCGCCGATCGTCCGATCATGGACCGTGAAGGCATGGGGTCGTGCCTCGGCCACCGGCGCGGCTAGCGGAACTGTGATGGGAATACGATCGGTTATCATGGCAAGAATCCTCGGACCGGGCCGGCGCTGGGTGGCATGGGCGGGGTCGGTCTGACTACGACCGATCCAGGCCCGACCGGCCCGTCGCCTTCGTCGATTGTGCCCCCATGTGCAGGGCCGGCGAGGTCGCTGGCAAGAGGTTTGGATCAGGGCCTCAAAGAGGGGGCTTGCCGGATGGGCTGACGTTCGAAGGGATCGACACCGTTCAACCACCGGCCACGCTTGCATGACGCCGCGTGAGCAACCGGAAGTACATTATCGTACAGTGCGACGATTTGTGCGGTTCGGGCGAATGAATGCCGCAAACTGAATGAATGAATTATGTTTCAAATCGGCTTTACTGAGAATGTGCGCGTCAACTGGCTTGTTTTCAGTCGTCGAGCTGACTATCATTTGTTCTGCTTGATGGCGCGGGACGCCGGGATGGATTGGCACATCCGCCGAAGGCGAGACGTCGATGCTGCAAACAGCCGTCGACCCGTAACACTTCGAGCGCGAAATCGAATGGGATTCGCCGTCTCCTCGGGAACCGTGCAGTGAGGGAAAACAGAAGACTATGAGTGAAATCGAAAATTCGGTGGATTACGTGGACCTGACGGTCGACATCGTTTCGGCCTACGTCAGCAACAATCCGGTCCCGACGGCGGAGCTGGCGCAACTCATCACCCGTGTCCACGCGTCGCTGACGCAGATCGGCAGCGGACAGGAGCAGCCCAAGGTTGCCGCCGCGCCGCAGCAGCCGGCCGTGTCCGTGAAGAAGTCCGTGACCGCCGACCACATCATCTGCCTGGAAGATGGCCGCGTCTTCAAATCCCTGAAGCGTCACCTGCGGGCGAAGTACGACATGAGTCCTGAACAGTACCGGGCGAAGTGGGGCCTGCCGCCCGACTATCCGATGGTGGCGCCGAACTATGCCAAGGCCCGCTCCGACCTCGCGAAGGCCATCGGTCTCGGTCAGAGCCGCAACGGAAGCTACGACGAAGCGGCCTAAGCGCCGCCGCCTCCGCGAGGCGGCTGTCCGGTCGAACGAGATGAGGATCTCGTTCGACCGGAAGGCTTGATTTAGGATTTATATCCTTTACCATGAGTTGCACGGCGACGGGATCGCCCGCGTAACTTATGGAACAAATCATGAACAAAATTCGCCAGCCGTCTTCGGGGCCTCGACGTGGCGTCCGCCCCGCGGGGCTCGCGCCGGTTCTTGGCCGCGAGGCCCTGCGGCTCCTGGCGGCGCTCGGGGAGGAGGGGGCCTACGCCCTGCCGGACCCCACGGCGGAGGATGGCGCGGGGCTCGTCGTGCGGGTCGGTGGTGGCGGCGTGTCCCTCGGGGCCGGGCGTTTCCCGGCGGCGGCGGGCGCGGCCCTCCTCGGCGCCGATCTGGCGGAGCGGGCGGCGGGCCGGAACGCGCGCCTCACCCTGAGCCCGGCGGGGCGGGCCCGCCTGCGCCGCGAGCGGGCCGGCGCGCAGCCGCCTTACCTCGCCCAACACCTCGACCTCGAGGGCGAGGACCGCCCCGAACGGCCCCTGCGCGACGCCGCCGAGAGTCCCCTGGCCTGGATGGCCCGGCGGCGCGACCGGGACGGCGTGCCCCTCATCGATGCGGCCTGCTACGAGGCCGGCGAACGCCTGCGCCGCGACCTGACCCAGGCCGTGATGATGCCGCGCCTGGGAGCGGACTGGAGCGGCACGAAGGTCGACGGCTCGGGGCCGCGCGACCCGTCGAGCGCCTCGGACACCATGCTGGCGGCGCGTCAGCGCGTGCGGGCCGCCCTCGCCGCCGTGGGCAACGACCTCTCCGGCCTGCTCATCGACCTGTGCGGCTTTCTCAAGGGATTGGAGCGGATCGAGGCCGAGCGGCGCTGGCCGGCGCGCTCGGCCAAGGTGGTGGCCCGCATCGCCCTGGCGCGTCTCGCCGAACATTACGGCCTCGAGCGCGAGGCTGTTGGCCCTGACCGAGGCCGGATGCGCCTGTGGCGGGAGGCGGGATCGCGTTGACCGGCCTGTGCCGGTGCCGCGATCAGGCCGCCAGGAGCCGGGCGGCGTCGCGATGGATGCGCTCGGCCATGGCCCGCACGCCGTTCGACCGCTTTGAGGTGAGGTGAGCACCGAGCCCGATCTCCCGGAACACCGCGAAGACGTCCACCGCCGCGATCTCCTGCGGGGTCTTGCCGTCGTGGAGCGCCATCACCAGGGCGATCAGGCCCTTGGTGACGGTGGAATCGCTGGTGCCCCGCAGCGACAGCCGGGGCGGCTCGTGGGCGGCGTCCATGTGGGAAGCGACCCACACCTGGCTCTCGCAGCCGTGCACGCGGTTGGCCTCCGTGAGGAGATCCTCCGGGAACGGCGGCAGGGCGCGGCCGAGCTCGATCAGATACTCGATCTGGTCCGGCCCCTCGTCCAGGATCCCGAAATTGTCGATGATGGTCGCGATGGGCGGCAGCATGGGTGGAGACGGCCTCGTGGCGGGGATGGTCCCGATATAGGCCCCCCGTCCTGGGATACGACCCTCAAGCAGGGTTCCGAATGCGGTATTCGGGACCGTGCTCCGAAACCTCCGTTGTCACATCGTCTTTTCCCGTAAGCTGGACTCCGCCTTTCGGGACGATGCTCTGACGTGCCTGTTTTCGCATCGTCTTGTCCCGAAAGCCGGAGGCCACCTTTCGGGACGAGGCTTTAGTCCGCCGGATGGACCAGCACTTCCGGCAGTTGGAGGATCAGCGGCTCCGCCCGGGTGCCGAGGCCGTGGGCGGCGATCTCGGCCTGGGCGGCGTAGGCGGCGATGAGGCGGGGCCCGAGATTGGGCACCTCGACCTTTCCGGAGGGGGTCGCTCCGGCATCGCTGCTCGAAACGAGGCAGAGGCGCACGGGAGCGCCCGCCGCCGCATCGATGGTGATCGAAATGGCGCAGGCGACGCTCTCGGCCGTGGTGTCGAGGCATTCCGACACCACTTCGGCAACGATCATCCCGAGGGCATTGGCCGTGCGCGGCTCGACGAGACTGGTGCCGGACCCGCCGATGGTGACACCGATCCGTCCGGCCCGACGCAGCTGCCCGAGCCCCGAGGCGAGGCGGTGGAGGTAGTCCCGTAGGTCGATGGAGGCGATGTGGGGCGCCTCGTGGAGGTGCTGCTGCACCAGGGCGATGGCCCGCACCCGCTGGCCCAGGGCCTCGAAGCTGCCCCGGCACGGCGCCGGGGCCGCCCGGCCGTACAGGCCGATGAGGCTGACCATCACCTGAAGATTGTTGCGCACCCGGTGGTAGACTTCGGCCAGAAGCGCTTCCTTCTCCACCAGGGCGCGCTCGGAATGCTCGCGGGCCTCCTTGCGCTCCGTGATGTCGACGCAGGTGCCGACATAGCCCTCGAAGGTTCCGTTGCGGTGGAGCGGTTTGCCGGTGTCGAGGAGCCAGCGATAGGCGCCGTCGTGCCGGCGCAGGCGGAACTCCGCGGTGAAGGGGGTCCGCTCGGCCAGGGCCGTCTCGAACGCGGCAAGGTGGGAGTCCGCATCATCGGGGTGCAGGCCACGGCGCCAGCAGTCCCGCTCCTCGGCCTGAGAGCGACCGGTGAAAGCGAGCCAGGATTCGTTGTGATGGACGATGCGGCCTTGGGGATCCGTGCGCCACATCATCAGCGGCACGAAGTCCGCGAACCGGCGGAAATCGTCGTCTGCCACCGCCCGGCCCGGCTCTGCCTCGGTCAACGGGGTGTCCGCGGCCATGCTACTCCCGATCTACGCTACGTCCACCAACACAACGCGTGTCAGACGCCGGACAACGTGTCGTGTCCGGGCCCGTTCCCCCGTTCGTCCGAGGTTCAGTACTCCGTTCCCGACGAAACGCCAGGGCGGGGAAGCCCCGTGCGCCGGCAGGCCTCGGCGGGTCTCGCCGAACCCCCGATCCCCGCCGGTTCTCTCTCTGGGCGCGGCGCCGGATCCCGCGTGTCGCGAAATCCTCAGAGCATGCTGGGCAGGACGCGGTCCGGCGGGCGGTGGCCGTCCATGAACGACTTGATGTTGATGATCACCTTCTCGCCCATGTCGATGCGGCTCTCGTGGGTCGCCGACCCCATATGCGGCAGGAGCACGACCTTGCCGGACCGGGCGAGCTTGACGAGGCGGGGGCTCACGGCGGGCTCCTGCTCGAACACGTCGAGGCCCGCGCCCGCGACGTCGCCGGCCTCGATGAGTCGGGCCAGCGCGCTCTCGTCGATCACCTCGCCGCGGGCCGTGTTCACCACCACGGCCTCGGGCTTGAGCAGCTTGAGGCGGCGGGCCGACAGGAGGTGATAGGTCGCCGGGGTGTGCGGGCAGTTCACCGACACGATGTCGACGCGCGCCAGCATCTGGTCGAGGGATTCCCAGTAGGTGGCTTCAAGGTCGCGCTCGATGGCGGCCGGCACCCGGCGGCGGTTGTGGTAGTGGATCTGCAGGCCGAACGCCTTGGCGCGGCGGGCGAGCGCCTGGCCGATGCGGCCCATGCCGACGATGCCGAGGCGCTTGCCGGTGATGCGGCGCCCGAGCATCCAGGTCGGCGACCAGCCCGAATCCCAGGCGTCGTCGGGGATGATGCGCGCGCCCTCGGTGACCCGGCGGGCCACCGCCAGGATCAGCGCCATGGTCATATCGGCGGTGTCCTCCGTCAGCACGCCGGGCGTGTTGGTGACGGTGATGCCGCGCTCCAAGGCCGCGGCGACGTCGATGTGATCGACGCCGTTGCCGAAATTCGCGATGAGGCCGAGGTTCGGCCCAGCCTCGGCCAGGAGTTCGGCATCGATCTCGTCGGTCACCGTCGGCACGAGGACGTCGGCCTCGCGCAAGGCGGCGGCCAGATCGTCCCGGCTCAGGGGCTTGTCGTCGGCGTTGGCGCGGATCTCGAAGAGTTCGCGCATGCGCGTCTCCACCACCTCGGGCAGCCGTCGAGTGACCACGACCAGCGGCTTGCGCTTGAGCGACTGCATGCACCCTCCTTGACGCGAACGATCCCCGGGTCGGACCCCGGATCGGGGTCGCTCGGGGTTTCGGCGCACCGTTCTGGCGAAACGGCGTCCTGGCTTACCGTGCGTTAACCACAGCTGGGCCAAGACACGATCACCGGACACGAACATCGAGACAGGGGCCGTCGACCGGCGGCGACCCTCGCCCCAGCCCCCTCGGCCTCTCTATCAGAGAGAGGGCGGAACACAATGCGCGCCGGGGCGTCGGCCAGGACCGGCACCGCCGCGCCGTCAAGGACACCGGACGATGGCGCTCGACAAGACCCCTTTCGTCAAGACCACTTCCTTCGCCCTGGCCCTGGCGATCGCCGCCGTGGCGGGACCGGCCGTGGCGGCACCGCCCCCGCCATCCACCCCCGGGGCGTCCGTCGGCTCGAAGACGGGGCTGCCCCTGCCGCGCTACGCCAGCCTCAAGACCGACCGCGTGAATCTGCGCGAGGGACCGTCCAAGGATCACCGTACCCTGTGGGTGTTCCAGCGCGCCGGCCTGCCCGTGGAGATCATCGGCGAATTCGAGACCTGGCGCCGCATCCGCGATTCCGAGGGTACCGAGGGCTGGGTGCTGCACTCGCTCCTCTCGGGGCGGCGCACCTCCATCGTCACGGCCTCGCGGGCGGCGGGCAAGGGAGATGGCAAAGGTGACGCCAAGCCGGACACCGTCCTGTATGCCCGCGCCGACGACACCTCCGCCGAGGAAGCCCGCCTCCAGGCCGGCGTCATCGGCAGCGTGAAGACCTGCACCGGTACGTGGTGCCGGATCATCGTCGCCCTGCCGCAGAAGGGGGGCGACGTCGACGGCTACATCCGCCAGGAGCGCCTGTGGGGCGTCTATCCGGGCGAGCGGGTGGACTGAGCGTCCGCTGGACCGAGCGTCCGCCGCGCGAGGACCCGCCCGGACATGAAAAAGGCCCGGTCGCCCGGGCCTTTTTCATGTGCGAAATCGAGGGATCGACGGTGGATCAGGCCTTGCGCGCAGGGGCGCCGCGACGGCGCAGGCGCACGATCACCTCGACGCCGGCGATCTCCATGCCCTCGGGGGCATCGGGGAGCGAATCGACGGTGATGCCGCAATCGGGCATGTCGAGAACCTGTCCCTCGTCCTCGAGGAAGAAGTGGTGGTGCTCGCTCGGGTTCGTGTCGAAATAGGCCTTCGACCCGTCAAGCGCGAGCTGGCGCAGCAGGCCGGCTTCCGTGAACTGGTGCAGGGTGTTGTAGACCGTGGCGAGGGACACCGGCACCTTGGCGCGCATGGCCTCGTCGTACAGCATTTCGGCCGTGAGGTGACGGTCGCCGCGCCCGAACAGGAGCCAGCCCAGGGACAGGCGCTGGCGCGTCGGCCGCAGGCCGGCCCGGCGCAGGCGGTCGCGCAGATCGGAGAGCGGACAGCCGCGACGGCCGGCGACGTCGCCCGAGGTAAGGGACGTCCGCGCGTTCAGCGCAGCCGGGAACGGCGGCAGGTTCGGAATCGCGGTGGCTGACATTTCATCCAAACTTCGATCTTCGCAGCGTGTTTTATACGGAACCCGCGGGCGTGCCGCAAGCCGAGGCTCCCGCGCGCCCGTCATGCGGCCCCGTCGGTGGGCGCTCCCCGGCCGTCGCGCCCGGGCGCGGACCCCGACGCCAGGACGTGGGGCCCGGCCCGGCACCTTTGAGGTGCCGATCCCCTGTGTTAACGAGGCGCCGCTTCGTGCCAAATCGGGCCTCTGAATCCGGCCCCCAGGTCCGTGTGTCGCGTGCCGGACCCCCAACCCCGAGGACCGATCCGCTCATCATGTCTTCTTCCGATACCACCGCACCCGCCGGCACCCCGGCCCCCGCCCGGGCGACGCAGTACTCCTACGAGGACTTGCTGGCCTGCGGGCGCGGCGAGCTGTTCGGAGCCGGCAACGCCCAGCTGCCCCTGCCGCCGATGCTGATGTTCGACCGCATCGTCTCCATCGGCGCCGAGGGCGGCGCCCACGGCAAGGGCCACGTGCTGGCGGAGTTCGACATCCGGCCGGACCTCTGGTTCTTCGGCTGCCACTTCAAGAACGATCCGGTGATGCCGGGCTGCCTCGGCCTCGATGCCCTGTGGCAGCTCGTGGGCTTCCACCTCGGCTGGCTCGGCGCCCCCGGGCGCGGCCGGGCGCTGGGCGTCGGCGAGGTGAAGTTCTCCGATCAGGTGCTGCCGACGGTGACCAAGGTGGTCTACGGCATCGACATCAAGCGCGTGCGCCTCGGCAAGCTCGTCCTCGGCATCGCCGATGGCTGGCTCGAGGCCGACGGCACCCGCATCTACGAGGCCAAGGACCTGCGCGTCGCCCTGTTCCAGGCGCAAGGCTCGACCGCCGCCTGAGGCGAAACGGTTGAGATCGGCGCGTCAGCGTCCTAACTGACGACAATAGGGTGCCGTCCGAAGCACCGGCGGCGGAGAAGAAGCGGTCCATGCGGCGTGTCGTGATCACCGGGATGGGCATCGTCTCGTCCATCGGCAACAACACCGACGAGGTTCTCGCCTCCCTGCGCGAGGCCAAGTCCGGCATCGGGCCGTCTGCCTCGTATGCCGAGCACGGTTTCCGCAGCCAGGTGGAGGGGCGTCCGACCCTCGATGCCGAGAGCGTCGTCGACCGGCGCGCCATGCGCTTCCACGGTGGCGGCACCGCCTGGAACCACGTCGCCATGGATCAGGCGATCCGCCAGTCGGGCCTCGAACCCTCCGACATCTCCAACGACCGCACCGGCATCATCATGGGCTCGGGCGGCCCGTCCACGAAGGTGATCGTGGAATCCGCCGCCATCGCGCGGGAGAAGGGTCCCAAACGCGTCGGACCGTTCGCGGTGCCCAAAGCCATGTCCTCAACCGCCTCCGCGACGCTCGCGACCTGGTTCAAGATCAAGGGCGTGAACTATTCCATCGCGTCGGCCTGCGCGACCTCGAACCACTGCATCGGCAACGCCGCCGAGATCATCCAGGGCGGGCGCCAGGACATCATCTTCGCGGGCGGCTGCGAGGACCTCGACTGGACCCTGTCGGTGCTGTTCGACGCCATGGGCGCCATGTCGTCGAAGTACAACGACACGCCGGCCCGCGCCTCGCGCGCCTACGACGTCAACCGCGACGGCTTCGTCATCGCCGGCGGTGCCGGGGTGCTGGTGCTTGAGGAATACGAGCACGCCAAGGCGCGCGGCGCCACGATCTACGGCGAGATCGCCGGCTACGGCGCCACCTCCGACGGCCACGACATGGTCGCCCCCTCGGGCGAGGGCGCGGTTCGCTGCATGCGCCAGGCCATCGGTGGCCTGAAGGGCGCGCCCATCGACTACATCAACCCCCATGCCACCTCGACGCCGGTCGGCGACGAGAAGGAGATCGAGGCGATCCGCGAGGTGTTCGGACGCGGCGACGCCTGCCCGCCGATCGCCGCCACCAAGTCCCTCACCGGCCATTCGCTGGGCGCCACCGGCGTACAGGAGGCGATCTATTCGCTCCTCATGATGAACAACGACTTCATCTGCGAGAGCGCGCATATCGACGAGATCGATCCGGCGTTCGCCGACATGCCGATCCTGCGGGCCCGTCGGGACGGGGCCAAGCTCGGCCACGTGCTGTCGAACTCCTTCGGCTTCGGCGGCACCAACGCCACCCTGGTCCTCAAGAACGTCGACGCCTGATCCGCCTCTTCCACGGCCCGGGGGTGAGGCGCCCGGGCGGTACGCCAAACCGAACCGGTGTGCTATGCCGCCCCTCGGGCGGGACGCGATCCCGCGGCGGACGGCCCCGTCTCCGGGGGGCGGCGGAACGAGACGAGCGTGCGTGACCTCCTGACTGCGCTGGCGGGCGTCGTCGTCCTCATCCTCGTCGCGGCCCTCGCGGTCCCGCCCTTCGTGGCCTGGAGCGCGCAGCGCGACCTCATCGACGGCGTGATCGCCCGCTCCCTCGGTGTCCCGGCCCGCAGCGAGGGCCGCATCGCCGTGCGGCTCCTGCCCTCGCCGCGCCTGCGCTTCGACCGCCTGCACCTCGGGGAATCCCCGACGCGGCCCGGCCTCGACCTGCATTTCGTGAAGGCCGAGGTGGCGCTGACTCCCCTGATCAAGGGCGAGGTGCGGTTCACCGAGACCCGGATCGGGCGGGCCGAACTACGCCTGCCCGTCACCGAGGGCGAGGCGATCCGCGTGCCCGCCGATCTCGCGGCGGGATTGAGCGGCCGCGACCTCGCCATCGAGGATCTGGAGGTCCGTCAGCTCCTCGTCACCACCCAGGTGCCGGCCACGGGCCGCACCGACCAGTTCTATGCCGAGGCCGTGCGACTCGCGAGCCCGCGCCTCACTGGGCCCTGGCGGGTCGAGGGCACGAGCCAGGGCGTCCCCTTCCGGCTGGCGACGGGCGAGCCGACCCCGGAGGGCGCTCTTCCCGTGAAGGTCTCTGCCGGCGGCGACACCCGGCCCTACGGCGAGATCGACGCGAAACTCTCCCTCGCGCCCGCCCCCTCGGAGACGGCCGGGCCGGGCGAGCGCGCGGTGATCCCGCAGGGGGAGGGCACGGCCCGCCTCGTCGTCGGGCCGCCCTCCCAGGTGGCCGGGCCCTACCTGCCGGTGCAGCTCGGCGGCACGTTCACGGCCCGGGGCGCCGTGGCACGCTTCAGCGCCCTCGATCTCGACATCGATCCGGGCGGCCGGGCCTTGCGCCTGTCGGGCAAGGGCGGGGTGGACCTGCGCAGCGGCCGCGCCACCCTCTCCCTCGGCGCCCGCCGCCTCGACCTCGACGCCTTCCTGCTTTCGGCGGCGGGCCAGGCCCTCCTCGCGCGGGGCCCCCCGAAGGCCGGGACCGGCCTGCCGCTCAGCATCGAGGCCGACCTCAGCGTCGAGAGCGTGTCGCTCGGCCTCGAGGACTGGCAGAACCTCACCCTCGCCGGCACCTTCGAGCGCTCGGGCGGCATCCTGCTCAAGCGGTTCTCCGTCACCGCCCCCGGGGCGGCGGCCTTCAGCGCCTCGGGCGAGATCGACAGGGACCCGGCCCCGCGTTTCACCGGGCGGTTCGATCTCGACGCCCCCGCCTCGGACGGGTTCGGGCGCTACCTGCGCAAGCTCGGCGTCGAGGGACCGGGCGTGGCGCTCATGGACGGGCGTCCGATCCGGGCGGCGGCTGATCTGTCGGCCGAACCCCTCTCCGTGTCCCTGCGCAATCTGCGCCTCGATCTCGGGACGGCGCGCGTCACCGGCAATGCCCGCTACCGCGTTCCCGAGGCCGGCGCCCGCGGGCGAGTCGACGCGCAGCTCGCTGCGCAAGGGATCGACATCGCGGCACTTCCGTCGTTCAGCGGGGCGCTCGCCGATCTCCAGGGCCACGATTTCGGCCTCGTTCTCCAGGCCCGCGACGTGCGCTACGGCCCCGCCGGGGCGGATTCGGGCAACGGCACCATCGCGGCGAGCATCCAGTCCGACGGGGCGCGCCTCGCCATCGACAGCCTCGACGTCACGAATCTCGCCGGCGCCCGGGCCAGTCTGTCGGGCCGCATCGACGCCGACGGGGCCGGCCGCATCGCCGGGCGCATCGCCGCCCCCGTGGCCGCGCCATTGCTCGCCCTCCTCGACCGGGTGTGGGTCGCGGAGGCCCGCCTGATCCCTCCCGGCCTGCGCGCGGGGGCCCTCGACCTCGCCGTCACCCTGGAGCGGGACGCGGGCGCGGCCGACAGCCTGCGCACCACGGCCAAGGGCACGGCGGCGGGCGGCAGCCTCGACCTCGACCTCGTGAGCCGCGCCGGCCGCGTCGGCCAACTCGACCTCACCCTGGCGACGCCCGCCGCCGCCACGTGGTTCGGCCGCGCCGACGTGGCCGCCCTGAACAAGCCCGGCCGCCTGCACCTCACGGGGACCCGCGACTCCGAAGACGCCGCCGCCGGCCTCGCCCTCGGGGTGACCGGCACGGTGGCGGACCTCACGGTCTCGACCCTTCAACCCATCGTCCTCGCGGCCGAGGCCGGGCCACCGAGCGCGGGCGAACTGCGCCTCGGCACCCCCGATCTCGCCCCGTTCCTGCGGCTCGCCGGGACTGCGCCCCTGCGCCTTCCCCTCCCGGCCGATCTCACCCTCGGCCTGTCGCGGGCCGGCGACGAGGGCCGCGTCGTCCTCAAGGGGCGACTCGCCGGCACCGCCGTGTCGGCCGAGATCGGCATCGCCCCCGAGGGCGAGGTCGCCGGGCGCGTCGGTCTCGGGCGCCTGTCCCTGCCGGCCCTGGCCGCCGCCCTGGTGATCCCCCAAGAGGGCGGGGGCGACACGGCCTTCGCGCGTTTCGCTCCGGCGCCCCCCGCCCGCCCGCGCATCGCCCTCGACCTCACCATCGACAGCCTCGACCTCGGACGCGGCCACGTCGCCACGGGGGCCGCCGCCAAGGCGCGCCTGGAGGACGGGACCCTGAGCCTCACCGACCTTGCCGGCACCCTGGCGGGGGGGCGGCTCACGGGCGCGGTCACCCTGTCGCGCCAGGGCGGCGCGGCGGCGGTGGCGGGGGAGGGCAGCGTGAGCGATGCCGATCTCGCAGGCCTCGTCGGCACCGGCACGGTCTCGGGCCGCCTGTCCGCGAATCTGCGGTTCGGCACCTCGGGCGAGACGCCAGCGGCGCTGGCGAACAACCTCGGCGGCAGCGGCGGCCTCACCCTGGCGAACCTCACCCTGCCGGGCGCCGATCCGGCGGGCCTGACACGTGCCCTCGACCGGGCGCTCGCCGAGGACGACCCCTTACGCGAGGGCCGCCTCCAGGCCCTGGCGGCGGAGGAACTCGGCGCCGGGCCGCTCCACGCGCCGGGCCCCGTCACCACGCCCGTGACCCTGGTGGGGGGAACGCTCCGGACGGGTCCCTTGAGCTTCGATCTCGGGGGCGCGCGCTGGACCGGCACCCTCGGCCTCGACCTGCGCGGCGACCGCCTCGACGCGCGCGGCACCCTGACGGCGGCGACCGCCCCGAAGGCCTGGACCGGCGGGCCGCCCGCGATCCAGCTCGGCTTCACCGGGCCGGTGGCGAACCCCGAGCGCCAGATCGATGTCGGGCCCTCGACCAACGGCCTCGCCGCCCTCGTGCTGCAGCGCGAGCTGGAGAGCATCGAGGCCATGGAGGCCGACCAGACCGAGCGCCTGCGCCGCCGGGCCCGCATCGAGATGGACAAGGCCCGCGCCGCCGCCGAGAAGGCGCTGGCGGACAAGGCGCTCGCCGAGAAGGCATTGGCCGAGCGCCTCGCAGCGGAGGAGGCGGCCCGTCAGGCGCGCCTCAAGGCCGCCGCCGAGGCCGCGCGCCAAGCCCGTGCCCGTGAGGCCGAGGAGGCGAGCCGGGCCCGCGAGGCGGAGGAGGCCGCCCGGCGCCGCGAGCCGGAGGCCGCGCCGCTGGTGCCTCAGCCCTGAGGATCCCGCCCGGCGGATGGGCGCGTCCAAGTCATCACGAGGAGCAGGCATACCACGAGTTCGAGGGTGGTGGACTTGCTGGCGAAGCCCGTCGAGGTGGTGTTGAGGAACAGGCACAAACCCAGGGCGGCCTTGCCCTGCCACGGGACCAGGAGGCCGATCCGGATGAAGAACAGCGCGAGGCCGAAGAACAGGATCGAACTGACGAAGATCCCGCTCGTGAGCAGGAAGGCGACGACGAAGCTTTCGAGGCCGAGTTCCAGCCCCTCGCGGAACTGCAGGGCGGCCAGGGTCTTGGGATCGGGGCCGATGAACAGGTCCCCCCACGAGAACTCGCCGAACAGCGACAGCATCCGCACCCGGGTCTCGGCGCTGCCGGCATCGTCCACGAACCGGTCGACGAAGAGCGTCACGTAGGCGCTGTCGCTGACGAGCCAGACGCCGATGGCCAGCACCGGGCACAGCAGGGCGATCCACAGCAGGGCCGAGAGGGGAAAGCGGCGCCCGGACAGGATGAGCAGCCCCTGCGCGGCGAGCCAGACCCCGGCCGCCACCGTGAGCGCCACCGCCGCCGTGCGGCCGCCGAAGGCCGGCAGGGCCGCGAGCTGAAGGAGGAAGGCCGGAAGCGCCCAGCGGGCGGGCAATTCCCCGCGCAGGCCCGTGAGCAGCACCAGGGCGTAGATCGCCGTGACACCGGCATTCTGCAGGGGATGGCCGAGGAGCGCCGTCGAGCGCCAGTCGTAGTCCACGAGGACGTCGCCGATGTAGAACGGCACGAGCCGCCATTTCAGCAGGGATTCGAGGCTTCCGATCACGGCGTTGATGGCCATGAGGCCGTGGATGAGCCAGCCGATGCGGCGCAGGGAGCGGATGTCCGTGCGGGCGAGCAGGATGGCGGCGACGGCTGGGGCCAGCAGCGTATCGAAGATGAACGTCACCGGCCGGCCGAGGACCACGGGCACGTACAGCATGTAGAAGACGAGGCACCCGACGTAGATCACCGAGAGCCGGTGGTCGCGCAGGAGGAGGCCGATCGTCCGCTCCGGCCCGTCCTCGACCACGAGGAGCGCGAAGGCGACTAGCAGCACCACGGTGCCGGGGTGGAACTTCTCGAACGGCAGGCCGCCCGAGGTCTCGTAATGGTAGCCGAGGGTGGAGAGCAGCATCGACGAGACGGTGAACGACAGCGCCACCGAGACGACGGTCAGCGCGATGCGCAGCCCGTGCACGCGGGTGTGCTCCGCCGCGGGGCGCACGGGGTGCAGGGCCATCCCTCTGTCCAAGGCCGCTCCTCCGTCGCGCTGCCGCGCATCATCGCCGGCCCGGCTTAAGCGTTCGTTCCCACCGGCATCGCCGATCTCGACACCCACCGCCCGTTGTGGCTTCGTGGGGCTTCGGTGCGGGGTTGAGGGAACGGCCATGGCCTACCGGTGCGATCTCGGCGGCGAGCGTTACGCCTTCGCCGACCTCCGGCACGTGATGGCCGCCGCCTCGCCCCGGCGCTCGGGGGACGAGCTGGCCGGGCTCGCCGCCACGAGCGACGCCCAGCGCATCGCCGCCCGGCGCGTCCTGGCCGATCTGCCGCTTGCCGTCTTCCTCACCGAGGCCCTGGTGCCCTACGAGGCGGACGAGGTCACCCGCCTCATCCTCGACACCCACGACGCGGCGGCCTTCGCCCCCGTGGCGCACCTGACGGTGGGCGGGTTCCGCGACTGGCTCCTGTCCCGCGCGGCGACGACGGAGGGGCTCGCCGCCCTGGCGCCGGGCCTGACGCCGGAAATGGTGGCGGCGGTCTCGAAGCTCATGCGGGCGCAGGACCTCATCGTGGTGGCGCGCAAGTGCCGGGTGGTGACGGCGTTCCGCACCACCCTCGGCCTGCCCGGCCGCCTCGGCACCCGGCTGCAGCCGAACCACCCCACGGACGATCCGCGCGGCATCGCGGCCTCCGTCCTCGACGGGCTTCTCTACGGCGTGGGCGACGCCTGCATCGGCGTCAATCCGGCGACCGACAACGTCGAGAACGCGCGCGCCCTCATGATCATGCTCGACGAGCTGCGCCAGCTCTACGACATCCCGGCCCAGACCTGCGTACTCACCCACGTCACCAACGCCCTCGCCATCCTGGAGCGGGGCGCGCCCGTGGACCTGGTGTTCCAGTCGGTGGCCGGAACGGAGGCGGCCAACCGGGGCTTCGGCGTCGACCTCGCGGTTCTGGCCGAGGCCCACGACGCCGTGCGTGGCCTGAAGCGTGGGACCGTGGGCGACCACGCGATGTATTTCGAGACTGGCCAGGGCGCGGCGTTGTCGGCCGACGCCCATCACGGCATCGATCAGCAGACCGTGGAGGCCCGCGCCTACGCCGTCGCCCGCGCCTTCCGGCCCCTCCTCGTCAACACCGTGGTGGGCTTCATCGGCCCGGAATACCTCTACGACGGCAAGCAGATCGCCCGCGCCGGCCTGGAGGACCACTTCTGCGGCAAGCTCCTCGGCCTGCCGATGGGCTGCGACGTCTGCTACACCAACCACGCCGAGGCCGACCAGGACGACATGGACGGGCTGATGACCCTGCTGACGGTGGCGGGGTGCAGCTTCCTCATCGCCGTGCCGGGCTCCGACGACATCATGCTCAACTACCAGAGCCTGTCGTTCCACGACGTGTTGACCCTGCGCGGCACCCTGAACGTCCGCGCGGCGCCCGAATTCGAGGCGTGGCTCGACCGGATGGGCCTCGCGACCCCGGACGGCGGCGTTCGCGAACTCGAACCCCGCCACCCGAGCCTCGCCCGCCTCCTCGATCACGCGGAGCGGGTGGCATGAGCGGCGGCGACCTGGCGAGCGGCGGCGGCCCGCTTCCCCCTTCGGACGATCCCTGGGTCCGCCTGCGGACGGCGACCTCAGCCCGGATCGGCCTCGGCCGCCGGGGCGACGCGATGCCCCTCGGGGCGGTGCTCGATTTCCAGCTCGACCACGCCCGGGCGCGCGATGCCGTCCACGCCGCCCTCGACACGGCGGCCCTGGCGGCGGCCCTCGCGCCCAATCCGGTGGTGCAGGTCCGCAGTGCCGCGCCCGACCGCGCCACCTATCTCCGGCGCCCCGATCTCGGTCGGGTGCTCGAGGCCGGGACCACGCTGGAGGCCGTGACGGGTGGGGTCGACCTCGTCTTCGTGATCGGGGATGGCCTGTCGGCCCGGGCCGTGCAGAGCCAGGCCGCCGCGCTGGTCCACGCCTGCCTCGCCCGCCTCGACGGCGTGTCCATCGCCCCCATCGTGGTGGCGACCCAGGCCCGCGTGGCCCTGGGCGATCCCATCGGCGACGGGCTCGGCGCCCGCCTCTCGGCCGTCCTCATCGGTGAGCGGCCCGGCCTCAGCGTCGCCGACAGCCTCGGGATCTACCTCACCCACGCGCCGCGCCCGGGCCGGCGCGATGCCGAGCGCAACTGCATCTCGAACATCCACGAACGCGGCCTCTCCCTCGCGCGGGCCGCCGACACCCTGGCCTGGCTCGTTCGCGAGGCCCTGCGGCGCGGGGTGACGGGCGTCGCCCTCAAGGAGAATCGCGGCGACGAGATGGGTCAGGCCGTCACCGGTGGGACAGCCCCCGCCCTGCCGCCTGCGACGGATCGGTAACCCGGCGGCCCGGAACCCCGTCCCACTTTGAAACTTAAATCAGGCTGGCCGCACCCGGCGGCGGTCGCCGCACCGCATCACCTGAGGGGGTGATCCGTACCAGAATTGGCTGCCATCATGCGCTCGATCCAAACCATCCCGTTCGTTCTGCTTCTCGCAGCGCCCGTCCTGTCGTGGGCCTTGCCCGCAGCGGCGCAGCCGGCGGCGGGTCTCAACAGACCGCTCCTCGTCCACGGCAATTATTGCGGGCCGGGCAACAACGCCCCCCTGCCGCCCATCGACGCCCTCGACGCGGCCTGTGCCCGGCACGACGCCTGCACGCCCACGGGCGGCCTGCCGTCGAAGGCGTGCAACTTGCGTCTGGAGCGCGAGGCCTCGGCCATCGCCCGCGATCCGCGCCAGTCGCCCGACCTGAGGGCCATGGCGGGGCTGGTCTCGACCAGCATCGCCATGCTTCCGTCCGAGGAACTGGTCAGGCCCGTGACGCATCGGCCCGACGAGGCGGCGTCACAGAGCTGGGATGCTTCGTCCGACGGCGAGGACTGATTTCTTCGCGACGTCACCCGGCCGGAGTCCGTTCAGGCTCCGGCGTTCCGGACCGGCCCTGCGACCTCCTGCGGGGGGCGTCGCGGCCGAGGGTTCAGCCAGCGTCGATGAGGCCGGCTTCGTCCTGGGCCTGGAGCACGTCGGGGCGCGGCATTGAGATGATGTTGTAGCCCGAATCGACGAAGTGGACCTCGCCGGTGACACCGCCCGACAGGTCGGACAGGAGGTAGACGGCCGAGCCGCCGACCTCCTCCTGGGTCACCGTGCGCCGCAGGGGGGCGTGCGCCTTCTGGTGGTTGAACATGAGACGGGCATCGGCGATGCCGGCGCCCGCCAGGGTCCGCATCGGACCGGCCGAGAGGGCGTTGACCCGGATGCCGTCCGGACCGAGATCGCCCGCGAGGTAGCGGACCGATGCTTCGAGGGCGGCCTTGGCGACACCCATGACGTTGTAGTTCGGCATGACCCGCGTCGAGCCGCCATACGTGAGGGTGAGGAGCGAGCCGCCGCGCGGCATGCGTTTGGCCGCCCGCTGGGCGATCTCGGTGAACGAGAAGCACGAGATCGTCAGGGTGCGGGAGAAGTTCTCTCGCGTCGTGACGTCGACGTAGCGGCCCTTGAGCTGGTTCTTGTCGGAAAACCCGATGGCGTGGACGACGAAATCGATCCCGTCGGGAAACCGGGCGTCCAGGGTCTCGAACACCGCGTCGACGCTGGCGATATCCTCGACGTCGCAGGGAATGACGATGTCCGACCCGAGGGAGGCGGCCAGCGGCGCCACCCGGCGCCCGAGGGCGTCGCCCTGGTAGGTGAAGGCGAGTTCGGCCCCGTGCTTGTGCAGGGCCGACGCGATCCCCCAGGCGATGGAATGATTGTTGGCGACCCCCATGATGAGGCCGCGCTTACCCGTCATCAAACCCGTCATGCGTTTCCCCGCGGACGTGGCCGGCATCGGCCGGCGCCATCATCCTTATGGGGTAAGGCTTAGCGTGCGGGTCGCCGGCCTGTCCAATCAGGCAGCTTCGCGGGCTAGAAGTACCCGTTGGTTTCGGTGCGGGCCCAATCGATCAGGGCCTGCTTGGCGTAGATTGCCGCGAGGCCGGTGATGGCGAGGCCGCCGACGGAGCCCAAGGTGAACCACAGCATGTGTTTTGTCCTTGCGTGTTGCAGAGAAAACGCACCGTGAATCCCGTGGTTCCCCGTCGCCCGCCGGCCTCAGCGCCGGGGCGCCACGATGGTCGGTCCCGCGCTCGGCTCAGGACGGAACAGCTCGTTGCGCTGGATCTGCATCCGGGTCTGGCTGTTGTCGAACTGCTGCTGGTTCTGGATGCCGCGGATCTGGCTCTGGGTGGCGAGCCGGTCGTTCATGGTGTTGAGGCTGCTTGGATTGGCCGAGGATTGCGCGAGCGCCGGGGCGGCTCCCGCCGCCAGCACGGCGAGGCCGGCGAGGGCCAGGGTGATTCGGGGCGAATGGATCATGGGGGAGCCTCCCTGCGGGGAACCGTCTCTGTCGGAGACGACGCGTGGAGTGAAAGCCGGGTTCCCGCGCGGGCGCTTTGCCGCTGAACCCTCGACGCCGTTCGCGTTTTGGTCCAGGGATGCGGCATGACTCAGCACCCCGATCGGGCGGGGCCTTCACGGCCGGTGTCCGCCTCCGATGCCGCCGCGCCGGGCTCCATCGCCGCCCGCGCCATGGCGTCCCTCAGGCCCCAGTCCTCGCCCTACCTCGAGGGACTGAACGACGAGCAGCGCCGGGCCGTCGAGGCCACGGACGGTCCCGTCCTCGTGCTCGCCGGGGCGGGCACGGGCAAGACCCGGGTGCTCACCACCCGCATCGCCCACCTCATCGCGACGGCCAGGGCGCGGCCCTTCGACATCCTGTCAGTGACCTTCACCAACAAGGCCGCGCGGGAGATGAAGCACCGCATCGGCGCGCTCATCGGCCCGGCCGGCGAGGGCATGCCGTGGCTCGGCACCTTCCACTCCATCGGCACCAAGATCCTGCGCCGCCACGCCGAACTGGTGGGCCTGCGGTCCGACTTCACGATTCTCGGCATGGACGACCAGCTGCGCCTGATGAAGCAGGTGATCGTCGATCAGAACATCGACGAGAAGCGCTGGCCCGCCCGTGCCCTGGCCTCGGCCATCGACGGTTGGAAGAACCGGGGCCTGCTGCCCGAGCAGGTGCCGCCGGGCGAGGCGCAGGCCTTCGCCTTCGGTAAGGGCGGCGCCCTCTACACCGCCTATCAGGCGCGGCTCCTCACCCTCAACGCCGCCGATTTCGGCGATCTTCTGCTGCTGTGCCTCAAATTGTGGCGCGAGAACCCGGACGTGCTGGAGAACTACCAGCAACGCTTCCGCTATATCCTCGTCGATGAGTATCAGGACACCAACGTCGCCCAATACCTGTGGCTGCGCCTCCTCGCGCAGGGTCACCGCAACGTCGCCTGCGTCGGGGACGACGACCAGTCGATCTACGGTTGGCGCGGCGCCGAGGTCGACAACATCCTGCGCTTCGAGCACGATTTCCCCGGCGCCACCGTGGTGCGCCTGGAGCGCAACTACCGCTCCACTGGCCATATCCTCGCCGCCGCCTCGGGCCTGATCGCGAAGAACGAGGGGCGGCTGGGCAAGACCCTGCGCACGGAGGACGTGGCGGGCGAGAAGGTGACGGTGGCGGGCGCCTGGGACTCCGAAGAGGAGGCCCGCCAGCTCTCCGAGGCCATCGAATCGCTGCAGGCCAAGCAGCATCCCCTGTCGGAGATCGCCGTCCTCGTGCGGATCTCGGCGCAGATGCGCGAGATCGAGGACCGCTTCGTCCAACTGGGCCTGCCCTACCGCGTCATCGGCGGACCGCGCTTCTACGAGCGCGCCGAGATCCGCGACGCCTTGGCGTACCTGCGCGTCACCATGAATCCGTCCGACGATCTCGCCTTCGAGCGGATCTTCAACACCCCGAAACGGGGCCTGGGCGACGCCACCCTGCAGATCCTGCACGGCTACTCGCGGGCCCAGGGCGTGCCCCTGCTGCAGGCGGCCCGCCTCCTCACGGAGACCGACGAACTCAAGCCCCGCGCCCGCTCCGGGGTCCGCGCCCTCGTCGAGAGCTTCGGGCGCTGGGCGCGGCTGGTCGGCACCAAGCCGCATTCCGAGGTGGCCCAGACCATTCTGGAGGAATCCGGCTATACCGAGATGTGGCAGAAGGATAAGTCCGCCGACGCCGCCGGGCGCCTGGAGAACCTCAAGGAGTTCGTGCGCTCCATGGAGGAGTTCCCCGACATGGCGGCCTTCCTCGAACACGTCTCCCTCGTGATGGAGGCGAGCGAGCAGGAGGGAGCCGACCGCGTCTCGCTCATGACGCTCCACGCCGCCAAGGGCCTCGAGTTCGACACCGTGTTCCTGCCCGGCTGGGAGGACGGCCTGTTCCCGAACCAGCGGGCGCTGGACGAGAGCGGCCGGGCCGGGTTGGAGGAGGAGCGGCGCCTCGCCCATGTCGGCCTCACCCGCGCCCGCAAGCGCGCCAAGCTGTCGTTCGCCGTCAACCGGCGCATCCATGGTCTGTGGTCGTCGACGATCCCGAGCCGGTTCATCGACGAGCTGCCCCCTGGCAGCGTCGACGTCATCGACGCGCCCGCACATTTCTCGGCCGGCGCCTCGCGCTTCGACCGCAACCCGACGCCGTTCGGCTCGTCCTACGGCACGCCCGGCTGGCAGCGGGCGCAGGCGGCCACGGCGAACACCGGCAATTTCGGGGGCGGTGCCTCGCGCAATCCGGCCAACCGCTCCGGGCCGCGCCAGATCGAGGGCGAACTCATCGCGAAATCCACCGGCGCCCCCTCGGCCTTCTCCGTCGGCATGCGGGTGTTCCACACCAAGTTCGGGCCCGGCGACGTGGCGGCGGTCGACGGCAACAAGCTCACCGTCGACTTCGACAAGGCCGGTCAGAAGATGGTGCTGGACAGTTTCATCCAGCCCGCCTGATCCCCGTCCCGGGACAGCTCCGAAAGCCTCCGGCGATACGGCCTCCCGGGGGGAGGGCGGTGGCGTCGTTCCCGTGCGCGCAAGCCTGCGGACTTTCGGCACCAGTGACGAAGAATCAACTTCATTTACGGAGAACAAGTGATCGTCACGCCAGCGTCGTGTCGATCACGGCATGGTGTATGCAAAGGTTCCGGGCGGCCGGAAAGCTTCGGGCGGACGGAAGAGGCGGGACGCCCGGTCATCCACAGGCAAGGCCGTGCCCGCGGGAACCGCCCCCTTGTCGGCGGATTGGCTGTCGACGGACACTGGTGTCCGGTCGGGGAAGAACGACTTTCAGGGCAAGAGGTTTCAGGCGCGTCACGTTCAAAAGTGCAGTTCAGATTGAGTCCGGTTGGCCAAGTCCAGGTGGAGTATTGATCGATGAAGAGACGGCGCACACGACTTGAACTGGTGGAAGATCGCCCCGTCCGGTTGCACCGGACCCGCTTCGACGAGGAGCGCAACCTCGGCCCGATCCAACCCCTGACCGACCGGCAGGCGCAGTACCTCGACGCCCTGGCGCTCCACAAGCAGGTGATCGTGCTCGGCCCCGCGGGCACCGGCAAGACCTTCATCGCCGGCACCCGCGCGGCGGACCAGCTCCGCCAGCGTCGCATCGGCAAGGTGATCATCACCCGCCCCAACGTGCCGTCCGGTCGCTCCCTCGGCTATTTTCCCGGAACCCTGGAGGAGAAGATCGCCCCCTGGGTCGCGCCGCTCACCGAGACCATGAAGGAGCGCATGGGCGCTGCCGCCTTCGACATCGCGGTCAAGACCGGCGACATCGAAGTGGTGCCCTTCGAGGTGATGCGCGGGCGCACCTTCAAGAACTGCCTGGTTATCCTCGACGAGGCGCAGAACACCACCACGGCCGAGATCAAGATGTTCCTCACCCGCATCGGCGACGATTGCCAGGTGATCATCAACGGCGACGTCTCGCAGACGGACCTGCGCGAGACCTCGGGCCTGCGAACCGTGATCCATCTCGTCAAAAGCCGGATGATGCCGATCCCGATCGTGGAGTTCACCCTCGACGATATCGTGCGCTCGGGAATTTGTGCTGATTGGGTGCGGGCTTTCGAGGAAACGAATCTCTGACTTGAGTGTTATCAGCGGCAGGCTTCTGCGGGGCCTGCCGCTCACCCCGGTGCGCGACGCACGTCTCGCGGGCTTCACGCTCGCGGAAGACGGACCGGGTGCCGCGCTCGGACAGAAAAGAACAGGAGTTCTGACGTGAGGAAACTGACTTTCGCCATCGCCGTGCTTGCCTCGCTCGGCGGCGCCAGCCTCGCCACCTCTGCCTCGGCCGCACCGGGCGCCCCCATGGGCGTGACCGCTCCGGAGACCGTCTCCACCGTGCAGATGCGCATGGAGCGTCGGATGGAGCGCCGCATGATGCATCGGCGTATGGAGCGCCGCATGATGCACCGTCACATGCACCGTAAGATGATGCATCGCCGGATGATGCGCCGCATGTGATCGATCGGTTTTCGATCGCACTGGAAAGGGTCCCTCGCGGGGCCCTTTTTTTGTTGGTGAAGGCCAGTCGCGGCCTGGGCCCGCGTGGAACGGATGCGGCCCGTTCCTGACAGGTGTATGGGGGCGAACCTCCCGGCCCGGTGCCCGAATCATGACGCTCCACACCTGGTGGCTGTTCTTCACCGCCGTCTTCCTGCTCAGCGCCACGCCCGGCCCCAACATGCTCCATGTCCTGGGGCGCAGCGTGCGCTTCGGCTTGCGCGGCAGCCTCGCGGCCATGAGCGGGTGCCTCCTGGCCGTCCTCCTCGTGCTCATGGCCTCCGCCGCCGGGCTCAGCGCCGTGCTCCTGGCCTCGCCCACCCTGTTCGATGCCCTGCGTTACGCCGGCGTCGCCTATCTCGTTTACCTTGGCATCCGGGCCTGGCGGGGCGAGGACGCGCCGATCCGCGTCGGCGACGCGACCGCGGCCCGGCCCGCCACCGCCCGCCTCGTACGGGACGGCTTCCTCATCGGCGCCAGCAACCCGAAGCTGCTGCTGTTCGCCGGGGCCTTCTTTCCGCAATTCGTCGATGCAGGCCGGCCGCAGGGCCCGCAATTCGCGATCCTGGTCGCGACTTTCGCGGCGGTGGAGACCTTCTGGTACGCCGTCTATGCCTCGAGCGGGGCGCGTCTCGCCGCCACCCTGACGCGCCCCGGCCTCCGGCGCCTGTTCGACCGGGCCACGGGGGCGATCTTCCTCGGCTTCGGCGCCGTCCTGCTGGGGACGCGCCCGTAGGGGGGGCGGCCTCTGATGCGGCTTTCTGGCTGATCCGTTCGGTGATGTGGTGAAACGCGGGTCCCCTCTCCTTCCAGGAGAGGGAGACCGTCGCGCACGCTCGATCCGAAGTGATCAAGCGACATCGCATGAGGATCGTCTTGCCCCATGAGCTCGAAGCCGCCGTTCGGGGCGATGCTCAGAGGAGCGGTGATCGTCTCGAGCCGGCGGTTCGCCGCAATCGCTTCCGGTTTGGGGAGCGGAAGACGGCCCGGCCGGTGGCGGTCCCTCAATCCTTGGCGGCGGGTGCCTTGGTGATGGAGCCGGTCGTCTTCGCGCCGGGCTTCCCCACCTTCGCGTCGGCTGTGGCCACCGTCGCGGCCTTGGCCTTCGCGGCCGGGGCCGTCGCCGCATGGACCTGCCCGGCATGGGCGAGTTTCGCGGGGGCCTTCGGCGTGAGCTTGGCGGGGGCGGGATCGGCGGCGACGGCGGCCGGGATCGTCGCGGCGTCCGTGGCCGGAGTCGCCGGGGCGGGATTGGTGCCGAGCACGTGGCTCAGGGCCTTCTTGAAGGCGGCCGGATCGTCCTCGGCGTCGGCGACCATGACGCGGGCGGGCTTCGCCGGGGCCGGTTCGGCGACGGGATCCACCTTCGCCATCAGGGTGGCCGGGCTGCCCTTCTTAGGCACGCCCACGGCGGCCTTGCCCTGGGCGGCCGCCTTGGTCGGAATCGGTGCCTCGGCGGCGGCCAGCATCACCGGGCGGCCCTTGGCGTCGACCTCGATCTCGCGGGCCGCCGCGACGGTCTCGGGCCGGCTGACCTCGCCGAGGTGGTGGCGGGCGTATTCCTTCGGGTCGTAGGGCTGCTCCGGCTCGTCCTTCGGGATCAGGTTGGCGAAGGCCGTGGCGGTGCTCGGCGGCTGGGAGCGGAACACCGGGTTCTGGGTGCCGTCCTCGTAGACGAGGCGGGTGGCCGGGGTGCCCTTGGCAATGAGGTCGGCCACCTCGCGGTTGTCGCGGTCGCGCTTCTCCGCCACCAACGGATCGACGCGGGGCGTGCAGGCGCCCGCCGCCGCATCGGCCCCGCCGAACACGTAGCGGGTGCCGCACAGGCCGACCTTCGGCTCCTCGCGCAGGGCCTCGAAATAATCCGAGCCCTCCTTCAGGTTCTTCCAGAACGGCGCGTTGGGGTCGTTGCGGAACTTCGCGACGTTCGCCGCCGTCATCCGGAACGGGTAGGACTGGAACTGGAACGCCCGCTGGCCGCCGGCGAAGGAATCCCGCGCCAGCGCGTAGATCTCGCCCATGGATTCGTCGGTCATGGCGAAGCAGCCCGCCGACGAGCAGGTGCCGTGGACCATGATGTAGTTGCCGGAGCGGCCGTTGGCCCGGTCATAGGCGTTGGGATAGCCGGTGTCGAACGAGAGATAATACGAAGAATTCGGGTTCATCTGCCCCGGCGTCACTGTGTAGAAGCCCTCCGGTGCCTGGCGGTCGCCCTGCTTCGTCTTCGGCCCGAGCTGGCCAGACCAGCGGCAGATGGGGAAGGTCTTCAGGAGCGCGTACTGGCCGTTCGTGCCGCGCTTCCACACCTCCATCTCCGCTTCCTTCTTGTAGGCGCGGATGAGGATGGGATCGCTCGGAGACATGCCCTTCTGCGCCATGAGCGCGAGGGTCTTCTGGGGCACGGGTGCGAGGGCCCGCAACGGAACGCCGCCGCCCGTCGACCCGTCCTGGCAGGCGCCGAGGGAGATCGTGAGCGCGGCGAGGCCGGCGATCACGTACGGGCGCAACGCCAGTCGGCGCACAGCCATGGGGAACCCCGTTCTCAAAAGACACGCCTCCGCGGACTTTGCCCGTCGGACGCCACTCCCCAACCCCTTAGCTCCGTTAAACTTACCCCTCTGTTACCGCAAGGCGACAAATGTGGGGGCGCGGCGTGCCTGTGGATCCCGGGTATGGTTCGGATGAGGCATGGAACCCGGAACGATGGCCACGGCGCGCACCGCACCCGGATCACGAAGGCCTTGGGCGAGCACGAGATTTTTCGGCGCCCAGAGTGAAAGGCGGTCAGGCCGCCGCGTGCGGCTGCGCACGGTGCGTCGAAACAGGGCTTAAAAAGTTCCCCTCCGGAGGGTGCGACAATAGCGCGCATCTCCGGCTTCGGCTAGTCGTGGCCGCCGTGGCGAGAGGCCCGCGCTACAGCTTGCGGCCGATCTCCAAGAATTTCACGGCCCGCCGGTCGCGGATATCGTCCGGTGACAGGCCGTCGAATTCGGCCAGCGCCGCGTGGAGGGCCTCGCCCGCGGCCGCCGTGGCGGCGGCGCGCCCGCGATGGGCGCCGCCCGTGGCCTCGGGCACGATGGTGTCGATGATCCCGAGGCGCAGGAGATCCTGCGCGGTGATCTTCATGGCGGTGGCGGCGTCGGACGCCCGGCCCTGGTCGCGCCACAGGATCGAGGCGGCGCCTTCCGGCGAGATCACCCCGTAGATCGCGTGCTCCATCATCAGGACGCGATTGGCGGTGGCGAGCGCGATGGCGCCACCCGAGCCGCCCTCGCCGATCACGAGGGCGACGTTGGGGACGCCGAGGGCCAGGCACGCCTCCGTGGAGCGGGCAATGGCCTCGGCCTGCCCGCGTTCCTCCGCCTCGATGCCCGGAAACGCCCCGGCGGTATCGATGAAGGCGAGGACCGGCAGGCCGAAGCGGTCGGCCATCTCCATGAGGCGCACGGCCTTGCGGTAGCCCTCGGGCTTGGCCATCCCGAAATTGTGGTGCAGGCGCGTTTCGGTGGAGTGGCCCTTCTCCTGGCCGATGACGCAGACGGCGCGGCCCCGGAACCGGCCGAAGCCGGCGACGATGGCGGCGTCCTCGCCGAAGGCGCGGTCTCCGGCGAGCGGCGTGAACTCGGTGATGAGGTCGGCGCAGTAATCGACGAAATGCGGCCGCTGCGGATGGCGGGCCACCTGCGTCTTCTGCCACGGAGTCAGCGAGGCGTAGATGTCCGACAGGGCGGCAGCCGCCTTGGCCTCGAGGCGCCCGACCTCCTCGGAGATGGACACGGCGCCGTCACGGGCGCCCACGGCCTTCAGTTCCTCGACCTTCGCCTCGAGCTCGGCGACGGGCTTCTCGAAGTCCAGGTAGGAGCGCATCACCGTCATCGGTCTCAAGGTCCATCCAGATCGCGCAACGGCGGTTCGGTCGCCGGTGCGGAGCGGGCCGACGTGTTGGCGAACCCTCGCCGGGTGTCAACCGCGTCGGGGTCAGGCGAGGGGGCGGGTGGCGTCCAAGAGCCAAGCGCGGGTCGGCCCGTCGAGGTGGGGCCCGAGGGTGTCGCGGACCCGGGCGTGATAGGCGTCGATCCAGGCGCGCTCGGCCGAACGCAACAGGTCGAGGGCGATGAGGCGGCGGTCGAACGGCGCCAGCGTCAGGGTCTCGAACCCGAGCATGGACCGCTCGCCCCCGGGAATCGCGCGCGGCTCCACGAGGACGAGGTTCTCCAGGCGGATGCCGTATTCCCCCGCCCGGTAATAGCCCGGCTCGTTGGAGAGGATCATGCCCACCTCCAAAGGCACGGTCCCGGTCTTGGCGATGCGCTGCGGCCCCTCGTGCACGGAGAGGAAGGCGCCGACCCCGTGCCCGGTGCCGTGGTCGAAATCGAGGCCGGCCTCCCACAGGGGGGCGCGGGCGAAACCGTCGATCTGCGCCCCCGTCGTGCCCTTCGGGAACACCGACCGCGCGATGGCGATGTGGCCCTGGAGCACGCGGGTGAAGCGGTCGCGCATGGTGTCGGTGGGCGTGCCGATGGCCACCGTGCGGGTGATGTCCGTGGTGCCGTCCAGGTATTGCGCGCCGGAATCAACGAGGAAGAGTTCCCCCGGCCGGATCGTCCGGTCGGTCTCGTGGCTGACCCGGTAATGCACGATGGCGCCGTTGGGGCCGCTGCCCGAGATGGTCGGGAACGAGACGTCCCTCAGCAGCCCGCCTTGCGCGCGGAAATCCTCCAGAGCCTCCACGGCGGCGATCTCCGTGAGGCCCCCGGCGGCGTGTCCGTCGAGCCAGGCGAGGAAGTGCACCACCGCGACGCCATCGCGAAGATGGGCGGCGCGGGTCCCGGCGATCTCGGCGGTGTTCTTCACGGCCTTGAGGGCGGTGATCGGATCGGGGCCGGTTTCCACCGTGCCCCCGGCGGCCTCGATCCGGACTTTCAGGGCGATGGCGGCCGTCGCCGCGTCGAGGCGGATCGGGCCGCCCCGCGCGAGATCGTCGAGGGCGGCCTCGAACGCGCTCCGGGGCCGGATGTCGGCCAGCGGCGCCAGGGCCGCGCCGAGATCGGGCGCGATGTCGGGCGAACCGAGGAACAGCGTCGGGCGGCCCTGCTGGGGGAGGATGGCGTAGCCGAGCGCGAGGGGCGTGTGGGCCACGTCGGCGCCGCGCAGGTTGAACGTCCAGGCGAGGTTGTGCGGATCGGAGATCACCAGGGCGTCGCACCCGGCCTTATCCAGGGACGCGCCGATCCGAGCGAGCTTCTCCGGCACCGCCTCGCCGGCGAGCGCGAGGGGATGGGTCACCACGGGCCCGGTGGGCTGGCCCGGCCGGTCGGGCCAGATCGCGTCGACGGGGTTGGCCGCGACGGCACGCAGGGTCGCGCCGGCCTTGTGCGCGGCCCGCTCCAGGCGGGCGACGCCGTCCGGCGTGTGCAGCCACGGATCGTAGCCGAGCACCTGCCCGCTCCCGAGATGCGTGCCGATCCAAGCCTCGACGCCCGTCTCGGCGAGTTGAAGGGGGGTGATGACGGTGGTGTCGACCTGGGCCGGGGCCTGGAGGGTGTAGCGCCCATCCACCACCAGGGCGGCGGCGTCCTTCAGGATCACCGCCGTGCCGGCCGAGCCGGTGAAGCCCGTGAGCCAGGCGAGGCGCTCGGCGCCCGGCGGAACGTATTCCGATTGGTGCTCGTCGGCCCGGGGCACCACGAACCCGTCGAGGCCCTGAGCCGCCAGGGCGTCTCGCAGGGCGGCGATGCGGGTGGACCCCGCGCGGTGGCCGGGATCGTCGAAGGTCTGGAAGCGGGCGCGCGTCATGCCGCCAGGGTTACGCCGCGCGGTTCAGTGCGGCAACCATCGCCGCAGGGGCCGGGGTGCCGCGCCGCCGCGCTTCAGCACCAGGGTGGCCCAGCCCTCGATGAGGCCGTGGCGGGCGAGGTGGAAGCCGCGATGGCGGTAGGTCGAGAGCACGCCCGGCACGTCGCGCTCGATGAGCCCGGACAGGATGAGGATGCCATGATCCGCCACCACCGCCGTCAGGGACGGGGCGAGGCCCTTGAGGGGCCGAGCCAGGATGTTGGCGAACACCACGTCGAACCGGCGCGGCCGGTTGGCGAGGGCGTGGCGCACGCCGGGTCCCTGGTACAGCCGCAGGGTCGGCCCCAGCCCATTGAGGCGGGCGTTGCCCACTGCCGTGGTCACCGCCTCGGGGTCGAGGTCGCCGGCGATCACGGGGGTGTGGAGGGCTTTGGCCGCCGCGAAGGCGAGGATGCCCGTGCCGGTGCCGACGTCGAGGACATGGGCCGGGCGCCCGCATTTCAAACGGTCGGCCAGCGCCCTGAGGCATCCGAGCGTCGTGCCGTGGTGGCCGGTACCGAAGGCCAGCGCCGCCTCGATCTCGATGGCGAGGTCGTTCGGCCGCACGGTGTCGCGGTCGTGGCTGCCGTGGACGAGGAAGCGGCCGGCCCGCACGGGGTTGAGCCCTTCGAGGGAGGCCCGCACCCAATCCTGCTGGTCGATGGTCTCGAACGCTGCCGCATCGGCCTGGTCGCCGACCACGGGGCGGATGAGGTCGCGGATCATCGCCTCGTCGGGCGCATCGGCGAAATACGCCTCGAGGCGCCAGGTCCGGCCGTCCTCCGCCTCGAAGGCGGCCACCGCCGTTTGCGTCGGATCGAACATCTCCCCGAGGAGATCGGTCATCGCCTTGGCCGAGCCCTCGTCCGTGAGGAGGCGGAGCACGTGGGTCGGGCGATGGGGGGGCAGGCCTTCAAGCATGGACGAGGGCTCTAACACCCCGCGCGAAGCCCCGCCACTGGGCGCGGAATTTCATGGAACTGGGGGCGGACCTTCGCGTTTGTCCTCGCTTCCCCGAGTCCGGCAACCGTCGCGGGTGATCGAGTGCGTATGAAAATCAAGAGAATCGGCGGTCGAACGCCGGTGGTCATGGCTGAGAAATCCAAGTCCCGCAGGCGCCTCGCCCGCGGGCGGGACGGGATTCACGATCCCGAGGTGCTGACGGCGCCGCTTCCGGGTCCCATGCTCGTTCTCCTCAGCCGTCTGCACCGATCCGAGATCACCCCCGAGATCGCCTGGATGGACGACGACGAGCGCTGGGCCTGAGGCGGCTTTCCGGGCCGCCGCTTGCATGACACGCGGCGGATCGGCGTAATCGCCCCCTCCGCGCGCGTCCCGCCCGCTCCACCCCGGATTGCCGTTCCTTGGACCGTCTCGGCCTCACCCCCGACGAGTGGACCGCCCTTGCCCTGAGCCTGCGGGTGGCGACGGTGGCGACCCTCGCCAGCCTCGGGCCCGGCCTCGCCGTGGCCTGGCTGCTGGCGCGCAAACGCTTTCCGGGCCGGAGCCTCCTCGACGGGCTCGTGCACCTGCCCCTGATCCTGCCGCCCGTGGTGACGGGCTACCTCCTGCTCCTCGCCTTCGGCCGCCGGGGCACCTTCGGGGCGGCCCTGGCCGAGATCGGAATCGTGCTGTCGTTCCGCTGGACCGGGGCGGCGCTGGCCTGCGCCGTGATGGGGTTTCCCCTCATGGTGCGGGCCATGCGCCTGTCCCTCGAGGCCGTCGACCGGCGCGTCGAGCAGGCGGCGGCGACCCTCGGGGCCTCGCCGTGGTCGGTGTTCCTCACCGTGACCCTACCGCTCGCCATGCCGGGCGTCCTCGCCGGGGCGGTGCTGGCCTTCGCCAAGGCCATGGGCGAGTTCGGCGCCACCATCACGTTCGTGTCGAATATTCCCGGCGAGACCCGGACGCTCCCCTCGGCCATCTACACCCTGACCCAGGTGCCGGGGGGCGAGGCCGGCGCCCTGCGCCTCACCCTCGTCTCCATCACCCTGTCCATGGCGGCCCTGCTCGCTTCCGAATTCCTCGCCCGTCGCCTCGCGCGCCGCCTGGGGGCGGAATGAGCCTCGAACTCGACGTCTCCCTGGCGCGCGGTGCCTTTCGCCTCGACGTCGCATTCACGGCGCCCCCCGGCCTCACCGCCTTGTTCGGCCCCTCGGGCTCGGGCAAGACCACGGTGATCGGTCTGCTCGCCGGCCTCGTGCGGCCCGACCGGGGCCGCATCGTCCTCGACGGCGAGACCCTCTTGGATACGGAACGCCGCATCGATTGCCCCGCCCACCGCCGCCGCATCGGCGTGGTGTTCCAGGAGGCGCGGCTGCTGCCCCACCTCTGCGTGCGGCAGAACCTCGATTACGGCCGCCGCTTCGCGCGCCGTCGCCCGGAGGCGCCCGGCCTCGGCTTCGACGACGTGGTCGGCTTGCTCGGGATCGGCCACCTCCTGGCGCGCCGCCCCGCCGGCCTGTCGGGCGGGGAGAGCCAGCGCGTCGCCATCGGCCGGGCGCTGCTGTCGCGCCCGCGCCTGCTCCTCATGGACGAGCCGCTGGCCGCCCTCGACGCCGCCCGCAAGGCCGAGATCCTGCCCCTCGTCGAGCACCTGCGCGACGGCGCCGGCATTCCCATCGTGTATGTCAGCCACGCCGTGCCCGAGGTGGCGCGCCTCGCCGACACCCTCGTGGTGCTGGAGGCCGGGCGCGTCGCCGCTGCCGGTCCGGCCGAGGCCCTGCTGCGCCGGGGCGAACTCGGGGCCGAACAGGCGGCGCACGGCGGCAGCCTCCTCGACATGGCGGTGGCCGGGCACGACGGGGCTGCCGGGCTCACCCACCTCACCGGCGCCGTGGGCCGCCTCAGCGTGCCCCGCCTCGACCGGGCGGTGGGGACGCCCGTGCGCCTCCTCGTGCCGGCCCGCGACGTACTCGTGGCGACGCGGCAGCCCGCGGGCCTCAGCGCCCGCAACGTGCTGCCCGGGACGGTGCGCGACCTCAGCGTTTTGGGGGAGGGGGCGGTCCTCATCACCCTCGATTGCGCCGGCGCGGCGCTCACTGCCCGCCTGACGCAGGCCTCCGCCCGCGACCTCGGCCTCCGGCCGGGCCTGCCCGTCTTCGCCGTGGTGAAGAGCGTCGCCTTCGATGCGCAGGGCATCGGCGCGGCTCGGGTGCCCCGCGCGGTGGAGATCTGATCCGGAAAGGGCACTATGGTTTAAATGCCGCCGTTCCTGAAGACTATCTCTTCACGATATTGAGCAGGGCGGTCGAGAGAAGGGAATTGCTTAAGACTCGATTCAGCCGCGATCCGTCTAATGTCCCCATTGGATCATTCAGCGATAGGAGGCGAGGGGCAGACAATGTCGATTTCGAGCATAACGAGTGTCAGTGCGGTCCAGGGATCCCTGGGCACGGGTATGGGGCCGGTGCCGCCGGTTCCCCCCGTGCCCGGTCCGACCCGCCTCGGGCCGGCGGTGACCTTCGATATCCACACGACGGCGCCGGAGGATGAGTCGCCCGAGACGCGAGACGTGCCTCCGGTGGAGGTGGCGCCGGATGCCCGCATCCGCATCGACCAGGATACCCGCACGGTGGTGTATCAGGAGGTCGATCCCAGCTCGGGCGACGTGGTAATCCAGCTGCCCGATCCCGTGGTGCTGAAGGCCCGCGCCTATGCCGACCGGGCCGCCGCCGCCGAGGCGTCCACGGAGGCCCATCCCGTCGACCGAACCGCCTGACGCGGCCGGGGTGTCCGCCGCAGGGACGGACGGCCGCGACGTGTGTCGACGTCGCCGGGTAGAGGCGCCGGACCGGATGTGATGATCCGGCCCGGCGCATTCGTTTTGGTTTCCCCCGCCGTGGCGGGGGCGCCTCGCCTCAGCGGAGCAGCTGGAGCACGGCCTGCTGGGCCTGGTTGGCCAGCGAGAGGGCCGAGATGCCGAGCGAGTTGCGGGTCGAGAGGGCCTGGGAGTTGGCGGCCTCCTCGTTAAGGTCGGCATTCACGAGGTTGCCGGCGCCGGTGTCGAGGACGTTGATGATCTGCTTGGTGAAGTCCTGACGGTTCTGGACCACGGCGAGGTTGGAGCCGAGCGACGAGGCCTCCGATTTTAGCTGAGACGAGGCCGAGCTGATGGTGGTGATGACCTTGGCGATCGCGCCGTTCTCCTGGAACCCATCGGGGTCGATGGGGCCGAGACCGAGGGTTCCCGTGTTGACCGTCGTGCCCTGGACCGAGAGCAGGGAGGTGCCGCGCTCGTTGAACACCACCTTCAGGCTGTCGCCGGCCAGGAGGTTGAGGCCGTTGAAGCTGGCATCCGCCGCGAGCTGATTGATCTGGGTCAACAGGCCGTTGTAGGTCGCCACGGCGTTCTTGCGGGCGGCGGCACCATCACCGCCGATGATGGCGCTGGTGGTGCTGGAGGCGAAGGCGGTGCTGCCGGCGACCGTGACGCTGAGGTTGTCGGCGCCGAAGTCGTTCGTCGACGTGATGGTGATCTTGCCGGTGAGGCTATCGATGGAAGCCTGGGCGTTCACGGCGGCAAGCGACGCGTTTAGCTG
>NZ_BPQD01000047.1 GCF_022179065.1 Methylobacterium adhaesivum | reverse complement strand
GGCCCGAAGGGCGGACGTCTCCGAAAGACCGTCCAGAATCGAGGAATTGCTTGAGGACACTGGCATTGACCCGTTGTTCGCCTGATGCCGCCAGAACGGGCCGACCCGTCGCCACACACGGCGCCGGAACCCCCTCACAACGGCTCTGGATCCCTGGACCGAACCGGGACCCTTGAATCCGCACTTATAACGTCCTTACCCGATTTTGCCACGCATGGGGTCAAAGCCGGCCGGTCGCCGCCCACATGACAGGAGCCATGCCCCGGCGTAAGGGCAGCGGCATCCACCCCGCTCGACGAGGGACCTCATGCCGAATCGTTCGATCCCGGAGCGGTGTGGAAGACAGACCATGCGTTTTCTCTCCGCCTTCGGCCGTCCGCGCCCCGTGACGGCCGCTCTCCTCGGCCTCGCCTTCGCGGGTGTCCCGGCGACGGGCACCGCCGTCGCCGTGGAGGCCCGGCACACCCGCGGGACCGAGGCGGCAGACTTCACGTTCGCGTGTCCGGGGCCGCAACCGTGTCGTCCCCAGGCCGGTCCGGGTCCTGCCGACCGGCAGGTCGATCCCTTCGAAGGCTCCCTCGGGCGTCCCTGTGCCTATCGTCGGCGCGAGACGCCGTCGGGCCCGCGCAAGGTCCGGGTGTGCTTCTGATTCGCGCCCTCGCGCTCCTCGTTCTGCTGGCCGGGCCGGCTGCGGCGTTCCCATGCGGCGATCACTTCGCGGACGGGCGCCGGCCCGACCTCGTCAATCCGAAGCTCGCACGGGCGACGACGCCGCTCTGCTACGATGCCTTCGCGGTGCTGTATTCCGGCCTGTCGCGCACGCCGGTCTATGCCGCCGAACACCTCACCCGGGCGAGCGTCGCGGCGGCCCGCACCGTCGACCGCGTCGACGCCTTTCACGACGAGGACGCCCTGCCCGAGGCCGATCGTTCGCGCCTCGACGATTACGTCCATAGCGGCTTCGACCGGGGCCACATGGCGCCGGCCGGCGACATGCCGACGGGCGTCGCCCAGGCGCAATCCTTCACCCTCGCCAACATCGTGCCCCAGGATCGCGCGATGAATCGCGGCCTCTGGGCAGCCATCGAGGAGAGCGTACGCCGCCTCGCGACCGAGCGCCGCGCGCTCTTCGTCGTTACCGGCCCGATCTTTGGCGGTGACAGCGTGCAGGCGATCAACGGCCGGGTGCTGGTGCCGACACAGCTGTTCAAGGCCGTCTACGACCCGGCCCGGGGGGAGGCGGGGGCCTACCTCGTGCCCAACCGCGACGACACCGATTGGCGCAGCGTATCCCTCACCGAGTTGCGCGGCCTCGCCGGGATCGACGTGTTCCCGGGGCTCCCCGACGCGGTCAAGGGCCGGGCTATGACCCTGCCCGAACCGCGCACCTTCTCGCGGGGCGACGAGGCCGGCGCAGCGCCGTGCGGACGCCATCGCGACGGCGACTCGTTCGAGGCCTGGGCCCGGGACCAACTGCACCGCCTCGCCCGGCGCCTCTGGCGCGACCTCATGCGGGCGATCTTCTGAGGACAGTCCGGATGACGCCGAAACCTCCCCCCGCTCCGACCCCCATGTTCCGACCCTATGCCGATGCCGCCGCCGTGCAGACCATCGGCGGCCTGTCCCTCGAGAACGGCCCCGACGTCATCGCGGTGCACGGCTCCCTCGATCTGACGCGGGATCGGGTCGGCCTCGACCGAGCCCGTGCCCTCCAGGCGGCGATCACCGCCATCGTCGAGGCGCTCTCGGGTTCGGACCTGCCCGACGAGGCGGCGGCGCCGGTCGAAAAGCCCGGTACGGTGCGCAACCCGTTCGCCTGACGGCACGCCCGATCTTCTTGCCGGTCCGGCGCCGCCCTGATACTCCGGCGCAACACTCATCCGCGAAGCGCACCACTCCGGACCATGGACCGGGAGCGGCGCGCCAACAGCGAGCACCGGATCATCCGGTCGCGACCGCGCGAGGCCCGGCCGGCTCCACCAGGGGTCGCCGCGGGGCCGCGCACCCCATCATTCGGCATCGGCCAGACCCGCGAGGGAACCGATCCCGCAGTTTCGAGGATACCGGCATGGCGCGCGAATTCATCTACCACATGAAAGGTCTGACCAAGACCTATACCGGTGGCAAGAAGGTCTTGGACAACATCAACCTGTCGTTCTACCCGGACGCCAAGATCGGCGTTCTGGGCATCAACGGATCGGGCAAGTCCACCCTGCTCAAGATCATGGCCGGCATCGACACGGAGTGGACGGGCGAGGGCTTCGTCGCCCAGGGCGCGCGCGTCGGTTACCTGCCCCAGGAGCCTCAGCTCGACCCCAACAAGTCGGTCCGCGAGAACGTCATGGAGGGCGTCGCCGAGAAGCAGGCCCTCCTCGACCGCTACAACGAACTCGCCATGAACTATTCCGAGGAGACGGCGGACGAGATGACCGCCCTCCAGGACCAGATCGAGGCGGCCAACCTCTGGGAGCTCGATTCGAAGATCGATCAGGCCATGCTGGCGCTCGGCTGCCCGAGCGACGAGCAGCCCGTGGCCACCCTGTCGGGTGGTGAGCGCCGCCGCGTCGCCCTGTGCAAGCTCCTCCTGTGGGAGCCCGAGTTGCTGCTCCTCGACGAGCCCACCAACCACCTCGACGCCGAGACGGTGAACTGGTTGGAGGGCCACCTCAAGCAGTATCCCGGCGCGATCCTGATCGTGACCCACGATCGCTACTTCCTCGACAACGTCACGAGCTGGATCCTCGAACTCGACCGGACGCGCGGCTACCCCTACGAGGGCAACTACTCGGCCTGGCTCATCCAGAAGCAGAAGCGCCTCGCCCAGGAAGGTCGCGAGGACATGGCCCGCCAGCGCGCGATCAATCGCGAGCAGGAGTGGATCGCCGCCTCGCCCAAGGCCCGGCAGTCGAAGTCCAAGGCCCGCATCACCCGCTACGACGAACTCGTGGCCAAGCAGAACGACAAAATTGACGCGTCGGCGCAGATCGTCATCCCCATCGACGAGCGACTCGGCAACAACGTCATCGAGTTCCAGAACCTCAACAAGGCGTTCGGGGACCGCCTGCTCATCGAGGATCTGTCGTTCAAGCTGCCGCCGGGCGGCATCGTCGGCGTCATCGGCCCGAACGGTGCCGGCAAGACGACCCTGTTTAAGATGATCACCGGCGGGGAAAAGCCGGACGGCGGCACGATCTCCGTCGGCGAGACCGTGCGTCTCGGCTACGTCGACCAGTCGCGCGACGCCCTCGATCCGGGCGCCACGGTCTGGCAGGAAGTGTCGGGGGGCAACGACATCATCTATTTCAACAAGCGCGAGATCAATTCCCGCGCCTACTGCGCCGCCTTCGCCTTCAAGGGCTCCGACCAGCAGAAGAAGGTCGGCACTCTCTCGGGCGGTGAGCGCAACCGTGTGCACCTCGCCCGGACCCTCAAGGGCGGCGCCAACGTGCTGCTCCTCGACGAGCCCACCAACGACCTCGACATGGAGACCCTGCGGGCCCTCGAAGAGGCCCTGGAGGATTACGCGGGCTGCGCGGTGATCATCAGCCACGATCGCTGGTTCCTCAACCGCATCGCCACCCACATCCTCGCCTTCGAGGGCGACAGCCACGTCGAGTGGTTCGAGGGCAATTTCTCGGATTACGAGGAAGACAAGAAGCGTCGTCTCGGCGCCGATTCGCTGATGCCGAAGAAGATCAAGTACAAGAAGTTTTCGCGATAAGCGGACATCTCGAACCACCCTTCCCCGGTCACGGGGGAGGGTGCCGACCGCCGAGGTAAGCCGAGACGAAGTTCCGCAGGAAAGGCGACTTTTCCCGCAGGGAGGAAAGTGAGCCCACGCGGAGCCCGGTTGCCCCGAAGGGAGCGCTTACGGTCTCAGGCCCGCGCGCTGAGGGCCAGCGCCTCGCCGAGATCCCGCACATCCGTGAGCTTGCGCCCGCGCCGCCTGAGATCCGCCAGCAGCGTCCGGTCGGGGAACGGACAATAGGGCAGGGTGGGCACCGTCTCGCCGGGCGGCAGGGTCCCGGCCGCGAGTTGCGCCAGCACGCCGTCGAGGAGCATCCGCCCGTGCTCGTGCAGGATCACCGAGGCCCGCGTCGCCGTGGTGTCGGCGGGCAACGTCACGGCTTCCTGGGCCAGGATCGCTCCAGCATCGATGGTGACCGCGAGGCGATGCACGGTGACGCCGAAGGCCAGGTCCGGCTCCGCCAGGGCATGGATCGTCGGCACCGGTCCACGGTGGCGCGGCAGTAGGCCCGGATGGACGTTGACGCCGCCGAGCGGCGCCAGCGCCAGGGTGGCTCCCGACAGGATCTGGTCGAAGTGGAAGGTGACGATCGCATCGGGGGTGTGCCGCGCGAAGAAGGCCGCGACCTCCTCCCCGTTGACGTCGTCCACCGTGAGCGTCGGAACGCCGAGACTGCGGCACAGTGATCGCAGGGGTGTCGCGGACGCAGCGTTTTTCGCCCCCGCGAGGCGGCGCGTCAGCCCGGACAAAGGCGAGAGCAGGTCCGGCACCCCGAAATTCACGCCGAGATAGGGCAGGATCGCCGGTCCGGAGCGGGCGAGGTGCCGGCGCACCTGTCCAACGAGGCCGCCCGAACTCGGGCGCTCGGCATTCGACAGGCCGACGAAGGCGATGTCGGCGGCGTGGTCGGTGACGAAGCGGCGCACGGCCCGTGCATTCGGCAGGGCCTCGAGGACGAACAGGGCGAGGCGGGGGCGGGTCACCGGCCCGTCCGGATCTTGAATTTGAACCCGCTCATGCCGAGGCGCCGCAGGGACTCGGGCAAGAGGGCGGAGCCCCGGGCGAGCGCCGCAATGAGCCACGGGAAGGCGACAATGTCCCGGTCCCGCGCCAACCCCCTGGCGATGCGGGCGGCGGCGTCCGCCGCTTCGATCTCCATGGGGCGCCAGCCCTGATATTCGCCACCCATGGCGGTCCGGACGTAGCCCGGCGTCACGACGTTGATCTTGACCCCGTGGGGTTTCAGCTTCTCGCGCAAGGCGAGACCATGGGCGAGGAGGGCGGCCTTGGTGCCGCTATAGGCCGGCGCATCGGGGAGCGGCGCGAAGGCGGCGAGCGACGAGACCAGGGCGATCTGCCCGGCGCCCCGCGCACGCATGAGATCGACGCACGGGAGCGCGACGTTGAGGGCGCCGTCGAGATTGACCGAAACGGTCTCGAACGCCATGGCGGCGGTCTCGACATCCCCCCCCGGATCGCCGCCGTTGATGGCCGCATTGACGATGACGAGGTCGAGGGGATGAGCCGTATGCGCCGCCCGGAGCCAGGCGGCGATTCCGGCCCGATCGCGCACGTCGAGGCGTTCGGTCTCGACGCCCGCGCCCAAGGCACGACAGGAGGCCGCGACGGCATCGAGGCGCGCGCCGTCGCGACCGTGCAGAATGAGGGTGGTGCCGGGCGCCGCGTAATGACGGGCGAGGGCCGCGCCGATGCCGCTCGACGCACCGGTGATCAGGATGACGGGCATCGGTTCTAACGGGTTCTCGGAAAGGAGCTGGTCGGTCAGTAGACCGGCGCGAAGTCCTGCGTGTCGCCGGCCTCGGCGCGACCCGCCTGGGCGGCGGCCAGCGCCGCAGCGGGGAGGGTGGCTTCCAGACGGGGCACCGTGCCGGCGACGGCCCGTGCGATGGCCTCCCGCGAGAAGAAGCCGCCGTTGACTTGAGTGCGGTGGAGAACGACGCGGCGGAAATCCCGCATCAGGTCCGCGTCCGGCGCCACCGGCGCCGTCCAGAACGTTCCGAGGCCGCCCGGATGGGTGAGGCCGGGGAGGTTGTAGATCGCCTCGCCGGTGGCGAGGGTCGGGCGGCCGAGTTCGAGGGACAACATGCCGACGGTGCTGTTGACGAGCACGACGCCGCGGCTGCCGGCGATGAGGCTCGGCAGGTCGCCGCCGTCGATGATGTCGAGGCGGTCGTTGACCCCGTGGCGCTTGGCCGAATGCCGGGCGTACTTACGCCAGTTGATGAGGCCGCTGTCGAGGGGATGGAGCTTGATCAGGAGCCGCGTCGCGCCCTCCGAATCGGCGGCGAATGAGGCGATCACCCGGTCCATGAACGCCTCAACCCCGAGGAACGGGGAGTGGACGCGGATCTGATAGTCGCTGTCGAGCTGGAGCGGCAGGAGGAAGTAGTCGACGCCGACCGCCGTGTAGGCCTCGTTGAGGCGAGCCGCCTCGCGCCGCGTATGGGCGCGCCGGGCGAACTTCTTGATCCAGCCGGCATATTCCACCGCGATGTGGTTCGGCCGATGGCTGCGGAAATGCGGGAAGAAGTACGGGAACCCGAAATTGGCGATGTTGTAGGCCACGTCCCAGAGACTGCGGCGCGCCATGTCGCCGCTCGACGGCATCGCGCGACCCGGCTGCGGCAGACGCCGCGCCATGGCACGGATCTCCATGGCGGTCTTGGGCAGGGACGAGTGCCCGTTCACACCGCCGAGTTCACAGGTGATCCAGTTCGGCCGAAGATACCCCTCCTCGAACACGTGCAGGCGCACGCCCGCCGGTTCGGCCGCCGCGCGGGCGGCGACGTGATAGGGCCGGCAATCGCCGAACAGGATGATGTCTGTGACCCCGTGCCGGGCGATGTAGTCGGCGACGTAGCCGCCCCAATTCTCGAACGACCCGCGATAATTGTCGGCGGGCAGGCGCCAGAACAGCCAATCGCCGGAAGAGAAATTGATCCGCCGGACCCGGTGGCCGCGCTCCTCGAGGGCACGCCCGAGGTCGGAAAAGAACGGGGAGGCGACGCCCTGCAGGAACAGGAACGTGGCGGGTCCGTCGCGATGCGCGGGGGCGCGGGGTTGGAGCATTCGGAGGCGCAGGGTCCTGAAGCCCGGGAAGAACCGGGCGAATGTCACGAGCGAAGACGTCGCATAGCCGTCCAAAGGCAGCAATCTTAAGGCACGATGAGGTGAGACGATTTTTAATCCCTGTGCCCCGCGCGCCACGCCGGATCGGTGGATGCCCGGCGAACGGATCGCGCGGGCTTTTCCAAGGAAGCGGGTGCCCCTTCGCAAATCAATGCTTTAGAGCCTGCACCATCGGGCCGGATGCGGCCCTCCCGTGCCGGTCGGACCGTTTTATCTTGAGCGAAGCGTTCATGCGCCCGAGCCCGCCGCCCTCCCTGTTTTCCACAGGCCGAACCATCCGGTCGCTGCGGGCGCAGATCGAAGCGGCGACGCAGGGCCGGTTCGCGCAGCCGTTCCGGCCCGGCGCCGTCGCGGTCGTCTGGGGCAGACGCAGCGCGGCGGAAGCCCTGAGCCGCCTCGGGCGGCCGGTGCTACGTGTGGCGCCGGGCCCAGCCTTGAGCCCCTACGATACGCCCGCGACCGGGCTCGCGAGCCTGCGCCTCACCCTCGACGGAATGCCGTTCGGCGGCGTGCCCGCCGGAGGGGCCCTAGCGGACCGGCTGAGCGCCCTGCGCCTGCACGGGCGGAACCGCTTCCCCGGCGGCGGCGATGCCGTACCCGAGGGCACAGCCCTGATCCTCCTCGACGGGAACGCGACGCCGGCCCGAAACCGGGACTTCGTCGCGAGGGTGCTCGCGCGCCATCCCGGAACGGCGTTCGTAGTAGCCGGCCCCGAGGGCGGCGGGGGCGTCCGCTCAACGCCGCGCCTGCGGGTGCTGCACGATCCCATTGACCCCTGGGCCGCCTGCGCATCGGCGGCGCGGGTCTTCGTGGCCGACGCCGTGAGTGCCTGTACGGCGCGCCTGTCCGGTGCCGACGTCTTCGAGGACGGCCCGACGACGGGGATCGAGGACGCCTTCGGTGTCGGCGTCCACTGGTTCGACCCATGGACCCGGACCCCCATCGCCCGGGAGGACTGCCTCGACAGGATCGCATGGCTGCGGGCGCGGTTTCGCGACAACGACCGGCCGACGGTGCTCGTCGGGATCTCGCGCTGGAAGCGGCCCGGCCTCGATGCCTTCACCACCGGTCCGTTCGGGCCACCGGTTCACGCCATGGGCGCCGAAGAGGCGATCCGCCTGGCTCCACCCGGCGCCCGGGTCCTGGCCTGGGCGACGCGGATGCCCGATCACCTTGAAGACCTGTGCGCCAAGGCCGGGCTTCCGCTATCGCGGGTCGAGGACGGGTTCCTGCGTTCCGTCGGCCTCGGCGCCAGCCTCCAGCCGGGCGCCTCCATCGTCGTGGACGATGCCGGCATCTATTACGATCCGCGCCGGGACAGCCGCCTCGCCCTCATCCTCAAGGGTGCCAGCTTCCCGCCCGACCTCGTGGCCCGGGCCGAGGCCCTGCGGCGCCTCGTGATCGCGCGGCGCCTGACGAAATACAATGTCGGCCTGTCGGACGATTCCAACAGCTGGCCGACGGACCGGCGCATCGTCCTCGTACCGGGGCAGGTCGAGGACGACGCCTCCGTGCGGCACGGCTCGCCCGTGGTGCGCTCGAACCGCGCCCTCCTGGCGGCGGCCCGCGCCCGCAACCCCGATGCGTTCCTCCTCTACAAGCCGCATCCCGACGTGGAGGCCGGCTTCCGGCCAGGCAAGATTCCGGAAGCCGAGGCCCTGACGTTGGCTGACCGCATCGTCGGCGGCCTCTCCATCGTCGATCTCCTCGACCGGGCGCACCACGTCGAGACCATGACGTCGCTCGCCGGCTTCGAGGCCCTGATCCGGGGTCTCACCGTGGCGGTCCACGGCCGCCCGTTCTATTCCGGCTGGGGCCTCACGGAGGATCTGGCCCCCAATGCCGATCGCGGACGCCGCCTCGCCCTCGACGAACTCGTCGCCGGAACCTTGTTGCTCTATCCGCTCTACCTCGATCCCGTGGCCATGAAGCCGTGCTCGGCCGAGCAGCTCCTCGACCGTCTCGCGCAGGAACGCGACGCGGCCGCCCCCTCGGCCCTGGCGCTCAGCCAGCGCACCCTCCTGACCATGCGGGCGCGCTACGTCGTCCTCAACCCCATCGTCCGGGCCCTGCGCGCCCGGCGCGGGATCGCGCGTCCGCCGAAAGGCGACGCTCCGGAATGAAGGCCGATCCCGCGTGATCCTCATCGCCCTCAGCTTCACCCTCGCCGCCAGCCTCGCCATCGAGGCGTTCGACGGGCGCGGGGTGCGCCCCATCAGCCGAAATCCGGGCGACCTCGCCCTGCGGCTCGCGGCCTACGCGCTTCTCTTCGCGTTCTGGTTCGCGTTCTCCTGGCGGCCCTGGCTCGCGGCGTTCTCGTGCGTGCTCACCGTGGCGATCCTCGCGGTGGTGAGCCGGCTCAAGCGCGGCGTCATCGGCGAACCCCTGGTGTTCAGCGATTTCGCCCTCCTGCGTCAGGTGCCACGCCACCCGGAGCTCTATTACACGCGGCCGCTCACCGACCCGCGGATGGCCGGCCTACTTCTCGCCAGCCTCCTCGCCGTCGCCCTGTGGTACGGGATTGAGCCGGCCGCCCTGCCGCACGAGCCCAGCGTCGCGGTGCTGGCGGTAATCGCCCTGCCGCTCGCCCTGTGGACCCTCGTGCAGCTTTCCGGATACGGCGCCCTCGGCCGCCGGCTCGCCACCCGCTTCCCAGCGCCGGACCTGGAGCGGGACGTCGCCCGCTCCGGCCTGCCGGCGACGATCCTGGCTTATGCGGCGCGCTGGCGGAGCACGCGGCCGGACGAGGAGTCCGGGCCCGCCGATCCACTCGGATCGACGGAGGCACGGGACCGCGTCGTGGTCGTGGTCCAGCTCGAATCCTTCGTCGATCCCGTGCGCCTCGGCGGACCGGCCCTGCCCCTCATGGACACCCTGCGGGCGCGCGCCACCCAGTACGGCCGCCTGCGGGTGCCGGCCCACGGCGCCTACACCATGCGGACGGAACACGCGGTGCTGACGGGGCGCACGCCCGAGAGCCTCGGCTTCGGGGTGTTCGACCCCTACCTCGCGCAAGGGGGCGCGGAGCCGACGAGCCTCGCCCGGCTGGCGCGGCGCGTCGGCTTCGAGACGGTGTTCATCCATCCCTTCCACCGCGACTTCTTCGGCCGCGCCTCGGTGATGACGCGCCTCGGCTTCGATCACCTCATCATGGAGGAGGCGTTCACTGGTGCGCCCCGCATCGGCCCCTATGTCGGCGACGTGGCCCTGGCCGAGCGGGTCCTCGCCGAGGTTCGGGCCCGCACCGCTCCCCTGTTCGTGTTCTGCGTCACCATGGAAAATCACGGGCCGTGGAAGCCCGGACGCCTGCCCGGCCTCGACGATCCGCACGCGCAATACCTCCACCACGTCGCCCATACGGGGGATGCCGTGGCGGCGCTCATCGCGGGGCTCGAGGGCCTGCCCGCGACCCTCTGCGTGTTCGGCGATCACGCGCCATCCCTGGCCTCCTGCCGGCCGGGCTTCGGCGGCACGGCGACGGACTACGCGCTGCTGCATTTCGGGGACGCGGCAGTAGCGCCCCTGCGGCGCGACCTCACGGCGGACGCCCTCGGGCGGAAGCTACGCGCGGAACTCTCCCCAGCCTAAGCGTGACCGTGCCACCCTCGTGACGCATTGTTGGCCGAGGGGTTTGGGGAAATGGACGGTTGCAGACGCTCGCGGCAACGATCGATTAAGGTCATGGCAGCGTTTGGCGCCTACAGCTTCGCTCCGGAGACCCGATCGGCGCAGATCCCCTGATCCCGCTCCGGCATCGGACTTCGGCGGGGGCCTGCTCTCCCGGGGTTCGCCGGGGCTGACGGATCGGTCTGGGCAGGCCATCGGATCCAACATCATACATGAGCGCCGCCCCACCGGCGTCGCGAGACGGACGGCACCGCCGGACCACGCTCCGCGCGGAACCGGCCAGGAGAACAGAATGGTTCGCACGGTGGCTCTCGCAGCCCTGACGGCATGCCTCGTGTCGGGCTGCACCTCGATCCTTCCGGGTTCGGGTCCGACGACCGGTGCCATCGTCGATGGGGCTGACGTGTCGACGAGCGAGGGCACCTTCGCGCGCTACGAGATCGTCGACCTGAGCGCGGCCACCGTCGAGGCTCTGCGCGGACGGGCGCTCGACAGCCTGCTGGCCTCCTTCGGCGATCACCGCCCCTCCGTGGAGCCCGTCATCGGGGTCGGCGACTACGTCGCCGTCTCCGTGTGGGAGGCGGGCTCGGGCGGCCTGTTCTCCGGGCCGCTCTCCGCCGACCGCTTCTCCGCCGGCTCCAAGTCCGCCACCATCCCCGAGCAGGTCGTCGCGCGCGACGGCGCCATCTCGGTGCCGTATGCCGGGCGCATCCAGGTCGCCGGCCGCCGGCCCCAGGACGTGCAGGCCCTCATCGAGACCGAGCTCGCCGGCAAGGCGATCCAGCCCCAGGTCCTCGTCTCCGTGACGAAGCCGATTTCGCAGAGCGTCACCGTCTCGGGCGAGGCCGTCACC
>NZ_BPQD01000046.1 GCF_022179065.1 Methylobacterium adhaesivum | reverse complement strand
GCCGCCTCGATGGTGGCGTTGAGCGCGAGCAGGTTGGTTTGGTCGGCGATGGAGCGGATCACCCCGATGACCTCGCCGATCTTCTCGGCCGAGGCGGTGAGGCCGGAGATGATGGTCCCGGCCTCGCCGGCTCGGGCCACGGCCTCATCGGCCGCACCCTTGGCCTCGACGGCGTGGCGGCTCAGCTCCTCGATGGAGGACGAGAACTCCTCGGCGCCGGCCGCCACGGCCTGGACGTTGCCGGAGGTCTGCGCCGCAGCCTCCGCCGTGGTTGTTGCCCGCTGACTCACGTCGGAGATCGCTTGCGTAATCTGACCGAGGTCGCGATCGATGGCCCGCTGGCCCTGGAGGCGGCGATTACGGTCGCTGACCTCGGCCGTGACGTCGGTGGCGAACTTCACCACTGCGTAGGGCTTGCCATCTGCGCCGAGGACCGGGTTGTAGGCCCCGTGAATCCAGACCTCGCGACCGTCCTTGGCGAAGCGCTTGAATTCGCCCGACTGGTACTCACCGTTGGCTAGGGCACGCCAGAACGCCGCATAGGCTGCGCCATCGCGCTCGTCCGGTCCAACGAACAAGCGGTGGTGCTGTCCTTTGATCTCGTCGAGGCGGTAGCCGAGGGCGGTGAGGAAGTTCGCATTGGCATCGGTGACGATGCCCTCGAGGGTGAAGTGAATGACGGCCTGGGAGCGGTTGATCGCCCTGATCTGGGCGGCATCGAGGGCGCTGCGCAGCTTCTGCGCTGTGATGTCGGTGGCGAACTTAACGATCCGCACCACCTTGCCGCGCCGGTTGAGGATCGGGTTATAGGAACCTTGTATCCAGACCTCGCGACCGCTCTTGGTAATCCGCTTGAAGTCCCGTGTCTGATGTCGGCCTGCGCGCAGGTCCGCCCAAAACTCTTTGTAGGCTTCGCTCTCCCGCTCCCCGGGAGCGACGAAGAGGCTGTGATGGCGACCCTTCACCTCCTCAAGGGTGTATTCAACCACGCCAAGGAAGAGCGAGTTTGCATCCGAGACGTCACCTTTCAGGTCAAATTCAACCCTGGCGAGAGACTTCTCAATAGCCGAAAGAACATTCGATGATCCAGAGTTGAAAATGCTCATGGCCTGATGTCCGGTGATTTGCCTCATTTTCTTTGAAAATTATTAATTTTCCATGAAAACTTCTCAGTATCACCTCAAATATTGTATTCAATGCCAGCTTTTGGCGCAGGTGGTCGTGCAACGCTGTAAGGGCGCCTGCATTCGTATGATTTCGAGTATCATTTGTTGTTCGTCCTTAGAGCTCCTGCTTGGGGTTGGAGGCGGAACGTCCGCTTCGGGTCAAAGGGTCAAGGTCCACTCCCCACCCCGAGCTGAAGTTGCCGGACGGCTTACGAACGTCCGCTTTGAGGGAACCTCGACAGCGCTTCAGGCGGCTGAGTTGGGTCGCATGCGGAACGTCCGCTTCCGGGCAGGCAGCAAACTTCCGTTTATGGCGCATTGCTGCCGGAGGAACCTGATGCCAGCTTCTCGTGCGAGGACAGCGGAGCCGAGAGCACGACCAACGCAAATCTGCGTGTCGAGCTGGCTCCGGGGCGGAATTTTGGGACCCATCCGGTGCTCGTATTGCCAGCACCCTCGTCGGCATACTGGAACTGCGCATTTCGAATCCGCGAAAGGGATCGCTTTCGTTCAAGCTCCTCGCATTCTAGAACCTGATCCAGCCAATCCGCCTATTCGTTCGAGAGGTGGTTCACTGGTCGGCGCAGAGGGCTTTGGCCTCCTGTGGGTGCGTCACACCGTCATAGGCCGGACAGCCCGTCAGCGCGCCGTTGCGGATCTCGCGCACGACGAACAGCAGCGGCAGGCCGACGAGAAGCATCCTGACGGCCCAGGTGGCGGGCGACGAAAAGCCGTCATCGGGTAGCATCGGCTCGATTCTGCGCCACGGGCGAAGCCGAGGACGGCGGGTCGGTGAGGCGCGCCAAAAGTCTCTGGCAGACCACAGCTTGCATAGAGCGGGGGAGGGGGCAGCCTTGGTCCGATCCGATGTCGCTATCGTCGAGCACCTCTGCTGAGCATATGCCTCAGTGCCGTCAGGAACCGCGAAGTCCACCGCTGATTGATGTTCTATCGAAGCCTCAGGTCGGGCCGACACACTAGCTGGACGCAGATATCATCATGAAGTTGCAGGGCAAGCGCGTACTCATCACCGGTGCGGATTCCGGGATCGGCCAAGCGACAGCGGAGCTTTTTGCGCGCGAAGGCGCAGATGTGGCCATCACCTACAACACCGACGAGGCCGGCGCTCGCGAGACGGCAAGGCGTGTCGAGGCTCACGGGCGAACCTGCCTCGTGATTCAAAACGATGTTGGCGATGCTGCGTCCGTGGCAGCCACCTTCGAACGCGTTGCCTACGATCTGGGGGTCCTCGACATCCTCGTGAACAATGCCGGCCAGGCCATGAGCGGGATGCCGGTAGCGGACATGGAAGAGGCGAAGCTGGAGCAGATCCTGCGCGTCAATCTGTTCGGCCCGGTGTTCTGTGCGAAGGCCTTCATCGCCGTGCGGCGCGCGCAAGGCGGGCGCGGCAAGATCGTGAATGTCTCCTCGGTAGCTCAGCATCTGCCGACGCCCGAAAGTGCTCCCTATGGCATGTCGAAGGCTGCCATCGGCTCGTTCTGCCGTAGCCTGTCGCGCGAGCTGGCCGAAGACAAAATCAACGTCAACAACGTCGCGCCGGGTCTTATCGAGACGCCCATGACCAGTGATCGCTTCGAAGATCCGGCGGTGCTGGAAAAGTCCCTCGCGAAGATCCCCTGGCACCGGGCCGGTCAACCCGACGAGATCGCCAAGGCAATCCTTTACCTCGCCAGCGACGACTCTGACTACGTGACGGGTCATACCCTCGTGGTTGACGGCGGCCTCACCATGCAGTGGGGCGGTGCGTAATCACATTGGCTCACGGCTTCGCGCTTCATGATGCGGAGCCGTGAGATCTTTCCCTCCGGACGCGGAACGTTGCACAGAATCAGCCGTAGATGCTGCAGATATGCGCGGATTGAAACGCGCCGAACGGCCTCCCGAAGGATCCTGCCCATGACCCTCTTCCGCGAAGTGACGGACGCTCTCGGCCTCAGCATTCTTTTCGAGGACGTTGAGGAGACGCTGACCTCTGACGCTGGTGGCGAATAGCAGTAAGACCCTTTCGAACTCCCGGGCTTGCATGCTGTTGGCTAAATCTCAGAAGCACGCGAGGAGACGATGAGCGAAAAGAAAGCGCCCTTGAGCAATTCGACGTCAGGCCCGGCTACCCCCGATCCGCAGGACCCTCTGACTGTACCGATGGATCAAGTGCTCACGAAAGATTCGTCGATCGAAGGTCGTCACACCCAGGAAATTGTAGATCCAGCAGAGATCCTTCCTGAGGATCCTGAGGAACAAAACGACCTTGCCTGATGCGAACATCGGGTGAATTGAAGCCCGCCCGGCTGCGCGCCGAGGCGGGCTTCGTCTTAAGGCCCCGCCGCGCGCATCAACCGCCACCGGCCCCGGCTGCCCCTAATGCACCCGATCGCACCCCGCCGGCTTATCGAGGTCACGGGCAATCACTCGACCGACACGCTGCATCAGTTCGCGCATGATCGCGTCGAGGTGCGGGTCGTTCAGGCGGAACACATCCTCGGCAAGCACCAGTGTACGCTCGCCGAGATGCGCTCGGGTCTGCGCGTCCAAATCCTCGGGCTTCTGTGCTTCAGCCATGATGCCTCTCCTTGCATAAAAGACATCAGCGCACGCAATAGTTGTGGTGTCTAGGGAGGCAACTTGGCTCGGCCGCAGGATGCGGAAGGCTGCGTCGACCTCTCGCTCATCCATACGAGTGGCCGGCGCTGCGTTCCCACTGATCGTCAGCAGCGCGCTGACGACGCCCGCGCTTCAGATCCGCAGAGCCGACTTGATCATGGGTTGGCGTGTTGCTTGAGGGCCTTCGTCCTGGCCTCGGTCAGCACCCGTGCGCAATCGAGGACGGCGCCCGAACGGCCCGTTCCTCCATACCACTGGAATCCCGTCAACTCGCACTCCGCATCCCGGTACGCGATCCAGCGGCGCTGCGCCTCGACGAGGGCCTTTCGCCAGTCCTTTCGCACCTCCAGCGACCTGTCGCCCTTGTCGATCGAAGCCATAGCGCTGTGGTAAGCCGCGTTCAGCTGCTTGTCCGCCGCCTCGTACGCGTCGTTGATGCAGAGAGTGACGTCCGGCGTCGAGATCGCCTTCTTGCAGTCGATCCCGAGATCCTCAGCTTGGGTAGCGAGGGCAGCGGTAGGCAGGCTAGCAAACATGCCGCCCAGGATCGCAGCGGAGAGCATGCGTTGAATCATGCCTCCTTCGTCCCTTGGAACGGACGGAGCAACCAAGCGAGCCCGGATGCTCCATCATCAGATTCCCGGCTAGCATCATCGACTTGATCGACGATTTGACTCAGCGCGGCCGGCATCTCGGCCTCGTACTTGTCTAACAGGATCGCCGCGTCGAGGAGGGCGTGGATATGCCCCTCGGGGATGCTCTGGTCCGCATCCTGCTCACTCAACACCCGTTCAGCAAGGCGCGATGCGAGCTGCGAGAGCTCGTTCAGGCGCCGCGGAGGCACAGGCGAAGCGGGGTCATCGATCATTGAACCCTGTCTCCTGCCAGAGGCGCTAGGCGCCCATTAGGATGCTGCTTCCCTATCAGAACTGTGAACCCTGTTCGTTAGCGGAGGAGCGCCCTCGTCAGTCCCTGGCCGGCTTAAGCTTTTTCGGCTTGGCCCCATCCTTCGCCACAGCCCCATCGGCATCTCGCGCCAACCGCTCAGCCTTCAGACGAACGATCTGGTCGTCACGGGTCGTTTCTCGTACCCTTACCTCTTCCCAAGCCTGTCCTGCGGTGTCGGCCCTCTCTGCCGCCTTCGCAGCACGGGTTTCGGCACGATCCTGACTGCCACTCTTGTCCTGGGTCATTGGTGATCCTTCCACACATGGGCCCATCGCGCTCACTGGGCTGGGCTTCAGCGATGGTCATGGGCGTAAGGGCGTCGCTACGGCCACGGAGCCGTCGGCTCGGTTGAGGGCGCTGATGCGAGGTCCTCGGATCTCCGAGGTCTGCTCCCATGCGTCCAGAACGGAGTTGGCCGCATCAATGATGTCGCCTGGCGTGCCGCCCGGAACCTCGGGTCTGATGCCCTCAGCTAAACGGGTCAGAATGGTCTGTTCCAGCTGAGGGTGGATCTCGCCCTGAGCTTGTCGCATGTAGGCTGCGTACACGTTCTCCGCGATCGTACGGGCTACCTGGTCAACTTCAGGAGTGTCCTGTGCCATTTCTCACCATCTGCTGCTTACGTGCTTGCGTGACTCAACCACCATGAACGCTTCTCGTTCTCCCTTTTTCTGAGCCGCGCTCCTGCACCTTGCCATTCTGCTCGTCGAAGATGACGGTGGCCTACTGGCCCGCCCCAGCTGGGGGCAGGCCCTGCTCAGGGGTGGGCACAACGCCCAGGCCGCCGGCAGCATTAGGAGGCGCTGCGCCGAGGCGTCGTAGCAGCGCTTCGTAGGTCTGAGCCGCTGGCGAGTGGGGTTGCATCTCGTTCGTGCTGTCGAGGAGCTGCCGGACGTCCTGGACGAACAGGCGTCTGGCCTCGTCGCCTCCAGGGACCGTTTCGAACAGCCGGCCGATCGCGAGCTCGTACAGGCCGACGAGGATCTGCAGCTTCTGAGTGTCTTCGGACATAGGCGCTCCCCGTGCGTGACAACGAGAAGGTAGGGCACTGATCAGAGATTTCCGCCTACCGAGATGAGGCAGGAATCCGTTAAGGACGGGCAGTTCGCGCCGGGAACGCACCGAGTTCGGCCGCGCTTCTCATGGCATGTCAGATCTGGAAGCGCTCATCGAACGCCTGCGGGCTGAACAAACCCTCCTGACGCTCGAAGCCAAAGGAGGCGGTTTCCTCCCGGGCAAAAGCGTCCTGCAGCAGATTGCTGATCTTGAGACCAAGATCCATGCGATCGAAGCGGTAATGGAGGATCGCTGAGGAGGGCAACGCAACATGAACATCCGCCGCAGCGGGGCCAGTCTGGCGGATGAAATCGACGCCGGCGGCTACTGCCTGCATCCCAGTTCACGTTCCGTGGCGCGGGCCTGCGCTACTCGTTCTCTCTGACACGCCGATAGGGGTACGTCGGCCTCATCGTCAAACTGGCTCCCAGCGTTACCGCAAGCTATCGATCGCTGACCTGCGATAGGATACCTCTATACTACCATCCGCGTGATCGAACTGGCCTGCCTCCTGAAAAG
>NZ_BPQD01000045.1 GCF_022179065.1 Methylobacterium adhaesivum | reverse complement strand
ACTTTTCAGGAGGCAGGCCATCGGCAACTTTGCAGGCGCTCAAACTGTCGAGGATGACGGTATCGCCGACCCTGAGCACAGGAATCTTGGTGTCGGTGATATAGGCTCCAGCGCTGACGTGTTCATTGCCCGATCAAAGATCGTGTTGGCGGTCACTGCCGTGGTACGCCGGATTTTTGACGTCGAATGAAATGTTCTGTTCCATTGTTCGAAGGAGACGTAAATTTTTTTACATCATTTGTTAGCTCGCATGCCTGCACAGTCATGATTGCCATTGTGTTAAACGGTGCACGATCATGCTGCGCAACACCAACGCCCTGCTCAAATCAATCATTCCGATCCTGCTGATGACGGCGATCTCCAGTGGATTGATTTACTATGCTGTTGCAAAATTCAACGATCTGGCAAAGCAAACGCGCCAGATCGTTGATCTGCAGGCCGTCCGATTGGAAAAAATCCTCAGTATCCGAATAAATGTGAATGAATCCGCGGTCATGACCCGGAACATCATTCTCGAGATGCGTGAGGACCAACTAGTCGGCCACAAGGTACGCTATGACGAGGCGGTGAAGGCATCGCTCGACGCGGCAGACACGCTGATCGCACTGGCGGATTCCCCCGATCGAAAGACAACAAATCAGACGCTCAAGGGCTTGCTCAAGGAGTTCTTCGCCGCCATCGAAACGTCGAACGCGCTCGGTCTCAAGGGCGATAAGCAGGCCGCCGCTCGCCTGCTCCTGACCGATGGAGCGGCGGCCCGTGCCAAGGTCCGGGATTTCGTTCAAAATCGCATCGATCGATTGACGGCCGAGTTGCGGCAGGCGCGCGACAACGTTGAGCAAGCGGCGACCACGATGATGATGGTCCTCATCGGCGCTGCCGTGGCTGGCCTTCTCGGAGCGGTCGCTCTGTCTGTCCTGATCGTCGTCTTGGGTATTACGCGCCCGCTCGGTAGTCTGGTGAATGTTCTGCATCGCATGGCCCGCGGCGAGCTCGACACCGAGATCCCGGAGGCCACGCGCGGAGACGAGATCGGCGCCGTCGGTAAGGCGGTGGAGGGCATCAAGGCCATGGTTGCCCGCAAGGCCGCCGAGGAGGCCGACCTCAAGCTCCGCGCCGACGAGGCCGCTGCGGCCGCGCGGAAGCGCACCATGATCGAGCTCGCCGACGGTTTTGAGCGTGCCGTGGGTGGCATCGTCGGCTTGGTGGGCAACTCGGCCACCGAACTGCAGGCCACCGCCCAGCAGATGACCGCCACCGCCCAGCAGACGGCAGCGCAGTCCACCTCCGTGGCCGCCGCTGCCGAGGAGGCCGCCAACAACGTCAACACCGTCGCGGCCGCCGCCGAGGAGCTAGGCTCGTCGGTGCTCGAAATCAGCCGGCAAGTGACCGGCTCGGCCCATCTCGCAAAGGCGGCGGTGGGCGAGGCGAATCAGACCGCGCACCTCGTCCAGGCGCTTAGCCAGAACGCCGCCCGGATCGGCGATATGGTTGGAATGATTTCTGGCATCGCCAGCCAGACGAATCTCCTGGCGCTCAACGCCACGATCGAGGCAGCACGAGCCGGAGAGGCCGGTCGCGGTTTTGCGGTGGTTGCGTCGGAGGTGAAGGCCCTGGCTGAGCAGACCGCCAAGGCGACCGAGGAGATCGGCCGCCAGATCGGCGAGGTGCAGGGCGTGACCGCTCAGGCGGTGACATCGATCGGCGGTATCACCGGCCGGATCCGAGAGATCGACAGCGTGGCGACCTCGATCGCAGCGGCCGTGGAGCAGCAAGGCGCGGCCACGCAGGAAATTGTTCGCAACGTGGCGCAGGCCTCGGCGGGGACGAACGAGGTGACCGGCAACATCGCGGGCGTGGCCCAGGCCTCGGAGGAGACCGGCACCGCGGCGACTCAGGTTCTGTCGGCGGCCTCCGAGTTGTCGCGTCAGTCCGGGTCCCTCGGGTCTGAGGTCGCCCGCTTCCTCGCGACCGTGCGCGCCGCGTGAGGGTGCAATGGCCGAGATCAGCATCTTCCTGATCCGGCCTGACGGCTCGGAAAAGACCGATCACCGAGTACCCGGGAGGGACCCCAGAGCGATCGGACTATCTTCCGGTCGAGGGCAGCCTTTCACAGGGTCAAGCTGATTAAGCTCCGATCTCAGCTTGCTCGAGTACAACGTACACGTTCCTCAGCGAAAATGCCGAGGGCGCGAGCAATGGCCGTGGATTCCCCCGCCGCTTAGTGGCGTCGGCGGATCTCTCACGCGATCAGGGGTTTCGGCAAGCTTATGCCGGCAAGGGCGTCCGCTGTCTAAGAGCGCCTGACAGAACCGTTTGATCTGGTTGAGGGTGATGAGGCTGGCGGCGAGGCTTGTGAAGGCCTTGGAGATGTCAGCTCTGCGCTCGTGGCGGATGGGGAGGCGTCGGAAGCGGTTGAACCACGCATGGGTTCGCTCCACGACCCAATTGTGACGACCGAGCTTCTCGCTGCTGTCGATGCCGCGTCGAGCGATGCGCGGCACGATCCCCCGTGCCCGGCACTCCTGGCGGCGGGGTCCGGCATCGTAGGCCTTAGCAGCGTGCAGCTTGTCCGGACGGCGTCGCGGTCGCCCGCGCCGGCCGTTGCGCCGGGGCGGGATGGCATCGAGCGCCTCCGCCATCATCGCGCTGTCGTGCCGGTTGGCTGCGCTCAGGCAGAAGCCGAGTGGCGTGCCCCGCGCATCGGTGACAAGGTGGCGCTTCGTCCCCGGCTTGCCCCGGTCCGTCGGGGTTGGGCCGGTGGCAGGCCTCCTTTTTGGGCCGGGACAGACGCGCTGTCCAGGCAAGCCCGGCTCCAGTCGATCTCACCCGCCGCGTGCAGGCGCTCCAGGAGCACGTGATGCAGGCGGCGCCACACGCCCGCCGCTTGCCAATCCCGCAGCCGACGCCAGCAGCTCATGCCGGAGCCGTAGCCCATCTCGGCCGGCAGCATCTCCCAGGGCAGCCCCGAGCGTAGCACGAACAGGATACCCGTCAGCGCAGCCCGGTTCTCGATCGGACGACGCCCACCCTTCGGACGCGGCCGAGGCGGCGGGAGCAGCGGAGCGATCTCATCCCGGAGATCATCGGGGAGAAGCGGTCTGGCCATGCCAAACCAACGCGGAAAACCACTCTCAGTGCCGTTCTGTCAGGCGCTCTAGGAGCCCGCCCGATGATGTTCGACCGGGGTTGAGTGGCCGGGATGGCGGTGATTCCAGAAGGGTGCTGAAGCCTGATCTGGACGTGCCGTGTGGACCCTGACCGATCGCCGGCAGCATAACCGTGCGAACCGTCGATACGAAACCGACCTGACAGATGCGGAATGGGCGGTGATCGCGCCCCTGATGCCGGATCCCGACACGCGGGGTCGTCCGCCCGTCTGGACGATGCGGGAGGTCCTGAACGCGATCTTCTACGTTCTGCGCGGCGGTATCGCGTGGCGGTTGATCCCGAAGGATCTCCCTCCACGCAGCACGACGTTCGGGTACTTTGCCCGCTGGCGGGGCGAGGACCTGTTCGGCCGGATCAGCCACACCTTGGTCATGGCCGACCGTGAGCGGGCCGGTCGCGCGGCGTCGCCGACGGCGGCCGTGCTCGACAGCCAGAGCGTGAAGACCACCGAGCGCGGCGGACCGCGCGGCTACGACGCTGGAAAGAAGGTCAACGGCCGCAAACGCCAGGCCCTGGTCGACACGGACGGGCGCGCCCTCGTGCTCGATCCGCAGGCCGCCGACATCCAGGATCGCGACGGCGCCGGACCGGTGCTGCGCCTGTCGCGGCGGACCTTCGCGTTCATCGTCAAGGCCTTCGCCAATGCCGGCTATGCCGGCGACAGGCCGGCGACCGCCACGCGCGTCACCGTCGAGATCGTGCGCAAACCCAAGGATCGGGTCGGCTTTGCCGTGCATCCACGCCGATGGGTGGTGGAGCGCTTCTTCGGCTGGATCAGGCGCAACCGCAGTCTCTGGAAGGACCCGGAGGCCACACTCGCTTCCGCCCAGGCCTTCCTCTACGCCGCAGCCGTCATGATCCTCATCCGGAGGCTGGGGCGGACGCTCTAATTTATCGGACGGACTCTCACTCTTTGCTGAACCGCCGGATCACCACGTCACATCGAGCCTCGCTCGGGCATTGTAGTTGGAGGCGAGCGTGGGGCCTGTCGTTCGTCCTCCCTCGATCAAGATGCTGACTTGATCGTGCATGCGGATGCGGCCACCGATGCTGTAATCGACCGAGAGGCGGTTCTGGTCCAGGATCGTCGGTGAGATCGTGCCGTTGTCCTTGCTCGCCGTAAGAACGAGGTTGTCGCCGAAGGGCTGCACCAGCGCGACGCGGGTGTAGAGGTTCAGACCGCCCCGGAGGGTGGTGTCATCCTGATAGCCGAGTGTCAGGCCGGCCGTTCCGGAACCGGTCATCAGTTTGTCCGACCGGATGGAGACGCCATTGCTGTCGATGAAGTCCCTGACCACGAAGGTGCCGTATCCGAGGGTCACGTCGGGTGCGAGATAGAGGCCGTCGAGCAGGGCAAACTTCGATCCCAGCGAGACCGCCACATCGCCGGCCAGAACGCTCGTTCGACCACGCGCAGTGTTGCCGAACGCGTTGCCGGAGCCGTAGTCGAGGGACATGCTCGTGAGGCGGCCGATGGCGGCGAGGAAGATGCCGTTGTCGGCAATCCACGTCGAATGAACGCTCGCCGCGATATCGGATGAGAAACCGGTTCCGGTTTCGAAGGAAGACCGGCCGTAGGTCTGCTTCAGCGAGAGGCCGAGGTAGTTGCGGTAGCCGTCATAGTCGAAGCGCCGATCGCTCCGCGAGCTGATCTGGGTGAAGCCCTGCTGGAAGCGTCGGCCGTAGGCGGTGCCCCCCTCAACGGTGCCGACCGAACTGACGACCGACGACGTGATGGCCGGAGCGTTCGGATCGAGACGATAGATGTCGAGATCGCGAAGGGCCTGGAGGGCACCGAAGCGCCAGGAGGTAACGGCGGCGAGGGTCGCGTCCTGTGCGGTTAGCACGGCGTCGGAAGGGCGGATCGCGGCGTCCGCAGCGGCGGTCGCGGCTGCAACCGCGGTCGCGGCCTCGGGCGTGAGAGCCGGAGCCGACGACGTTACCGCCCCGGCCGTGGCGGTCGACGCCGTCGATGTTGCGGCCTCGGGCGCGGCGGTCAACGCGGCCGAAGCCGTGACCACGGCGTTGGCGCTATCCGTCGAGGCCAAGGTGACGGACCGGACCGCGGTGGTGGCCGAGCCCGAACCGATGGTGATGCCCGTCAGGACGATCGTCTTCCCATCGGCGCCCAAGGCGACGTTCGGGGTGTAGCCGAACCGGACCAGGGCGTTCTCGTAGGTTCCGCTCCATTGGCTCGTGACGCCGGCAGCGGCGGCGAACCTGGCGTTGCCGCCCGCGGCGGCGCTCGCATCGACTACCGTGATCGGCGCGGAAGCCGCCACGGTCACACCCGTCCTGAGCGTACCGGCATTCACCCAGGCGGCGTTCTGCAGGACCGGATCGTAGGCGATCCGAATGCCCTGCGTGCCGGCGGCCGTGAACGCGGTGATGCCCGATCCGAAGACGACCTTGTCGGCCGTCCCGCCCAGAATATTGCTGAGGATCGTGAACCGCGCGCCGTCGCGCAGATCGACGGTGGCGCCGCCCGTGGCGCCGCTGCCGATGTTGAGCGTCCGGTACTGATGTGCCGGGACGCTGCCGGGCGCGAAACTCCCCCACGCTCCCGACAGGTCGATCCCGCCGGACGCGCCGAGCACCAGCGCACCGCTGCCGAAATCGTTCGTCACCGTGCCGGTTCCGGTCGGCATCCACTGCGCGCCGTTGAGAACGGTCAGCCGCATGGCGCCGCTGGCATAGGTCGTGGCATCCCGGACGTTCGGGTCGACGGGTGCGACGAGCCGCCCGCGGAAGTAGGAGTCGGACGTGTCGAGGCGCGCCGCGACCGTTCCCGTCGTGGTGTTGCCCCGCGTGGTGAGGTTGGCCGCCAGGATGTCGCCATCGATGCGGACCCGCTGCCCTCCACCCTGGTTCACGGAGATTGCGGCCTGTTGTGCGCTGCCGAGGCTCCATAGGGCATAGGTGCGGCCGGAGCCCGTGCTCGTCGCGCTCACGTCGAGGCCGCCCGCCACCGACACGATGCCGTTCTCGTTGCGGATGCCGTAGGTCGCGCAGGTCGCGCACGTCGTCGCGACGCTCAGGGACGAGACGTTGTTCGCACCGCCGAGGGTCAGCGTCCCGGAGTTACGGACCGCGTTCGCCTCGCCGTTACTCGAGACCGCGACGGTCGTGGCGCCACCGATCGAGAGGGTCGCGTCCGTCTGCGTGTTGTCGAGGCCGAAGGCCGGGCCGGGACCGCTCACCGTCAGACCGGCGTTCCCGCCGATGGCGAGGGTGCCGGCATTCCGGATGCCCGTCACGTTGCCGCCGGTGGCGGTGGCCGACACGGACAGATTCTTGGTGATGGACAGGCCCTGCCCGGTCGCCTGATTGGTGATGCCGGCGACCTCGCGGCTCACGCCCGTGCCGGTTGCGACGAGGGTCGCGTTGCCGTTGACGACGATCTGATTGGACGCACCGCCCCGGTTGTAGATCGCGAAGGTTTCGTAGAGGGGCGCCTGCGTCGTGATCGACAGGTCGCCATTGACGGTCACCCGACTGTCCCGCGACCAAAGTCCTTGCGAGTACCCAGGCGTGCTGGTGCTGATGGTCGTGGCGCCGTTGAAGGTCGCGCTCGATTTGTCGACCCAGACGCCGAGGGCGGCACTGGTGGCCTTGTCCGTCGTCGCGCTGATGGAGGTCGCGCCGTTGACCACGAGGTTGGATCCATCGACCACCCGGACGCCCGTGACGTCTCCCCACGCCCCGACCCGTGTCCGTTGAGTGGCGATGCTCAGGAGCCCGTTGCCGGCGGCACCGACCTGCAGGACGGCGTTCGCACCCTGCAGAGACACCCCCTGGATATTCTGCGCGGTCGTGGTGGCGGTGGTGATCGCGTCGCCGCCGATGAAGTTGTAGACGCGCACGCCGTTGCCGCCCGAGGTCGCCTCGTAGGTGGTGTCGGCGGCGGTGCCGGACAGGGTCGAGGTGAAGGTCTTCGGCGCCGACGTGCCATTGCCGCCCAGGGTAATGCCGGTGAGCACGACCTGCTTGCCGTCCGCGCTCAGAGAGACGACGGGCTTATAGTTGAATTGGACGAGGGCGTTCTCGAACGTGCCGCTCCACTGGCTGATGGCGCCCGCGATGGCCTTGAAGCTCGCGGTGCCGCCGGCGGCCGCGCTCGCGTCGACGATCGTCATCGGGGTCGCGGCCGCGATGGTGGTTCCGCGCCGCAGGGTGGTGGCGTTGATCCACGACGTGTCGCTGAGGACCGGATCGTAGGCGATGCGGATCGACTGCGTGCCGAGAGCCGAGAAGGCGGTGATGCCCGAGCCGAAGACGATCTTGTCGGCCCCGCCGTTCCGCACATCGCTGAGGAGCGTGAACACGGCCCCATCGGCCAGGGAGACGCTCGCACCCGTCCTGGCGGTACTGTCGACGGTGAGCGTCCGGAAGCCATGAGCAGGCGCGCTGCCGGGCGCGAAGCTGCCCCAGGCGCCCGCCATATCGATGCCGCTGCCCGCCCCGACCGTCAGGGAGCCCGTGCCGAAGTCGCTCGTGACGCGCGTGCCGCCCGTGGGCATCCACACGGCCCCGTTGGCCAACGACACGTTGGTCCGGCCGGCGCTGAACACGTCCGTGTCGGCGGTGTCCGGATCGACGTAGCCGAGGACGTTGCCCTTGAGGTAGGACGCGGCCGTATCGAGCTTCAGGTCGGTGACGCCTTCGTAAGATATCGTGCCGCGCAGGTTGGTGCCGGTCACGACGTCGCCATCGATCCGGACCAATTGCCCGCCGGCCTGATTGGCGCTGACCTGCGCGCCCACGCCCGTCGCAAGGTTGAAGATCGCGGTGCGCGCGCCCGTCCCGGTGGTGCTGACCGCGACATCCAGCCCGCCCGCGACGGTGACGACGCCGTCGTTGTTGTTGATTCCGTAGGATCCGCAGGTTGCGCAGTCGACCGCGGTACGCAACGTGACGAGCTTGTTCGGATTGGAGAATGTGACGAGGCCGGTGTTGTCGATGGCATAACTGTCGGTCACGCCCTTGACCGAGACGGACGCAGCGCTTCCGAACGTCATCGTGCCGCCGCGCCCGTAGAGGTTCGAGAGTCCGGTCGGCAGGCCGAAGGGCGTATAGCCGCCCGTATTGGTGACTTTGACGCTGAGATCGCCGTCGATGGCGACGCGGGCGGTCCGATGGGTGTTGCTGATGCCACGGGCCGAGCGCGGGCCCGTGGCGTCCACGTCGGCCGTGCCCGTGACCGTGAGGTAGCCCTGGTTGCGGACGCCCATCACCGTCGAGCCGTAGGATCGGGCCGCGATGGACAGATTGCCGTCGATCGCGATGCGGCTGTTCTGACCATCGTTGTAGATGCCGTGCACGTTGTCGCTCGGCCATATCCCGGAGGAGGCCACGTTCAGGTTGCCGTTGAACCCGATGAAACTGCGTCCGCCACCGGAATTGTAGACGCCTGTCGTGGATTCACCTTTTGCCTGAGCCGAGATATCGGTCTGACCGTTGAAGACGACGTTGCCCTGATAGACCCACAAGGCGCGCCCCCAGCCCGGCGAATAGGCCGTGAGCTTCGTGTCTCCGTTGAACGTCGCGGCGGACTGGTGGACATGCAGGGCGTGCGACTCGCTTCCGCTCCCCGCCGTACCGAACACGACAGCACGATCGGACCGGGCGGAGATGGTGCTGTTGCCATCGACGACGAGGTTGGCGCCGCTGGTCAGGTCGATGCCGAAGGCGGTCCCGAAAGTGGTGAGATCGGAACGGATCGTCGAGATCGCGAGTGATCCCTTGCCGTCCGCCCCGGCGCGAAGAACGACCGGTGAGCCGCCCGCGATGTCGATGGCCGTCATATCCTGTGCGTTGGCCGACTGGGTGCTGATCGCGTCGCCGCTGCCGAACGTATAGGTCCGCGTGCCGTTCGCACCGACCGTCGCCGGATAGCGCGTGTCGGGGCTCGTTCCGGTCAGCGTCGTCGTGTAGGTCGTCTGCCCGACCGCCCGATCGGGCAGTCCTGTGAGCACGAGCACGCCGAGGGGCGCGTATAGAACAGTCTGTCGGATTGCGGACATGGTTCTCGCTCCACAAGGCCCGGCAGCGGACTGCGTCTGGTGGCGGTCTCGATGGCGGAACGCTTCGCTCTGGAGACGCTCGGAGACTCGGCTCATAATCCTACCCGTCATTCGCGCATCGCGGCACGACACATCGATCAGACTTTCAGCATGACTTGAATGTCATGACACCAGACCGTCAAGTCAAAATTAGTCTAAGTTTAGCTACATTTGAAATATAGACCCGCCCAATATCGACCCTCGCGCATTCTTGTCGATATTTATCAACATAATCTATATTATAATGGTTAATGATTTCTTAAATTTATAATCTTTTGTCGGACAATGGAATTGTACTTGTATCGAGAACGATATTGTCTTGCGATCGAGCGAGGATCTACGCGCTCCAGACGACGCGCTTGTCTCTCCGGATGGCGCAGACGGCCGCCCCACACCGAAATAAGGCTACCAATGTGCGAATGACGGGAGACTTCGGCGAGTGTACCCACGCGCTCGAGGCCGCCATGTTCGACCACCGACAGCGAAGCCCGTCGCCGCTCCGACGATAGCCGCTTGGGCCGCCCCTCCCCTCTTGGCTGTCCGTGACGGGTCGGACGCGGGCCCTCGCCGTTCGCACCGGCCCTGGACCGCCAGGGCATCAGGATCAACACCGGTCGGCCTCCCCGCGCTCGCTCACGGGTGTTTTGCCTCCGGCGGACCAAATCTTTACGGCCTGGGCACACCCGGGCGGTAGGTTCACCGCGCAAGCGGGACACACAATGCTCGAACGACTGTTGGACCATCTCAGATATGCCGTCGCCCTCAGGGCGTGCTCGGAACAGGCTCGGCATCCCGCCGAACGCCACCTCTTCATGACCCTTGCTGCGGTGCATGAAGCGCAGGCGCGCAGGGCGATGCGAAAGGTACAGCAGGCTCGATCGGCCAAGGCGGACACCACGACCGTCCCGGATCGCGAACGGCGCGATCCGGCCACGACGGGCATCGGGAGCCGGGCGCGGAATGCGTCGCATGGTCACCCACGAGCCCCCCTGTCAGGGGCACGCCCCCGATATCGGTGAGCCCCCACAACGCCACGGCACGCGCGCGCTTGGCGGCGTTCTCGGCCTCGATCCGCCCGGCCGCCGCACGGACCTCCCCGAGATCGGTGTTGTCGATAGCGGCCTCGGGCGCCCATCCACCCTTAGCCGGAGCGGTCGGAATCGCCGATTGGAAGTCATCGTTCGGTGCAATCTTCGGCTTACGACCGATCGTTATTGAATCCGGCGCGCCGAGCCTGAAGTCCTGAGAATGCGTGCCTGGATGGTAGCGGTTTTCAAGCCCGCGCCGCCAATCCGAGCGCGCACCGGTGAAGCGACGAATTCCGGGCGATACACCTCGTCGGCGCAGCCGGTCGGCCTGTCGCGGGAACTGCGACGCTTCGCACCCCCGGCCCTTCAGGCGGCACCCTGACCGCCCACGCCGGCGGAGGCGGGTCACCCGTGGGACGCTCCTGCACGAGCGGGACGCTTCGATCAGGACGTTGCTCGGCGTACGAATCACAATCCCGAGTGGTATTCGTCGATCGACCGGCAGGGCCAATATTTATGATCTGTTAACCAGTTTTAACGAAAGTCGGATGGTTGGCGGCCCAGCTGTCGGTCGTGCCTGTCTCGCACTCGTGTGCCGCGCTCCAATGAGCCATGGACCCTTTTCCTCGTTTCGCAGTCTTCTTCTCGTCCTGCTCGCGTCGGCGGCGGCCTTGGGCGGCCTGCCGCTCCTGATTCTCGACCCTGGTCCGAGCGGCTTTCAACCTTGCTGCGAGGCCGATCTGCGCATCCGAACGTCATCGATCGCAGAGCGCATCGATCAGGCGCTTCGCTCGGTGGAACGGGATCTCGGTCTCGTGACGGAAAGCTTGGCGATCCATCCGCCCGAGAGGGATGCCGACGGCGCCGACCGTCTGCTCGTGGCATGGCGCAGACTGCGTCCGGAATACGCGGACCTGTTGTTCACGGACCGAGCCGGGCGCATTCTCGCGGCCGCGCATCCGCGCATCATCGGCGCTGATGTCTCCGGCAGTCGATGGTTCGCCAGGGCGCAGGCGGGCTCGGTGATCGGAGAGGCCCCAGCCGAAAGTCAGACCGGCACGGCATCGGCGCGCAACATCATCGTCGCAGCGCCGGTGCGCGAAGGAGGTAGCGCCATCGGCGTCGCGGCCGTGCAACTCGCGCCGGACTGGATCGATGGCGTCGTCGCCGAAGCGAGGCGCGTCCAGCCGGATGCAAACCACCGTCTCTCGATCAGCGTTCTCAATGGCACCGGACACGTTCTCCACAAGTCGGGTCCCGACGTGAGGGGGCCAGAGTTCAGCGCCACGGTGGGTGATGTGAATCGGGGCGGCGTGGGCTGGCTCGTCACCGTACGCATCCCGGAGCCGGCGGCGCCCACCTCACCCGCCTTGGCGCTGCTCTGCGCGATCGTCCTCGCGGCTGCAGCGGGATATCTGATCGGCGGACGGCTCAAACGAAGCCTCGATGTTGCCGAAGCCCTCTGTGGACGAGCGGACACTACCCCTCCCGCGTGTTGGCCGCTGACGCGCGATCTGCACCACCTCACCGCCACGATCCGCTCGGAAATCGAGAGAAGCCTCGTTCGCGAACGGCTTCTGCGAGAAACCCGGGCGGCCCTCGCGCGCAGCCGGGACCGGATTCAGGCATCGCGTGTCCTATCGGGTTCGACCTGCTGGGAGATCGATCTGGCCACCGGGCAGGTCGTCTGGACCGACGGCGATGGCGCACAGGCGGAGCGCGTCTGCGTGCTCGATGACATTCTCGTCCACATCGAGCCCGCCGACCATGCGGTGATTCATCGGGCACTGAGAGAGGTCCATGCGCAGAGTGGAACGGTGCGCGAGATGGTCGTGCGAACGCGCGCCGGCACGCAGCGCATATCCGGACGTCTGCTGGCGCTTCGCATCTCGAAGATGGCCGGACCCAACTCCTCCCGCCTCTACGCCTTGAGCCGGGCCTCCATCGAGCCTGCCGTGAGCGGCCCATCATCCGTCCCTACGCTCAGGCACGCCGAGCATTGGATCGCCCCTTCCATGTTGCGGCGGACCGCGGAGCTGGCCTCGGGCGATGCGTCCGTCGACGGTGGGACGATCTCCGCCGCGACGAGCGACGCTCTGTTCGCGAATGACTTCGCATCCGCCCTGGATCGCATCGTGACGTTTCTGCGCGGGGCGACCCCCGCAGCCACGTCGATCGCCGTATCGCTCGATGCCGATCTGCCGCCTCTTTGCTGCCAAAGAAGCGTTTTGGCCCTTCTTCTCTTTAACCTTCTCGGTGCCTCGGGGGACACCGAGGACACGGACGGGTCCGTCACGCTTCGGATCGAGGCGGGGAGGAGGAACCAGGAGGACGGGATTCACGTCAGCGTGTCGGCAGGCTGCGACCTCTCCATCGGTGAAGGCATGCGCGCCACGCGCTTCCTCGTCGACGAACTCGGTGGCGGCATTGAAGTCGGCGGACATCCGTATGGGTGCGCAGTGACGGTCTGGCTGCCGATGAGACCTCTTCAGGTCGACCTCCGGACGACGACGCGGCTTGACTCGATCCTGGTTCTTGAGCCGGACCCGGCTCTGCGTGACGGTCTGACCCGGATGCTGACGGATCTCGGGTGTGAAATCACATCTGTGCGGGACACCGGGCGTGCCGCCGCCCTGATGGCGACGGACCGGCTCTTCGACCTCATCTTGTGTAGCCATGCCTTACCTGCGACGGACCGAAGCCAACTCGCGGCGATTGCTGCCCTTCAGGAACCTCGCATTCGGCTTTTGACGACCACGACGCGGGATACCCATCGGACAGATGTCCGCCATCCGAACGTCGTCTTCCGTGCGCCGTCAGATCCTGATCTGGTCCGTGCGTCCGCCGAATGGTCACCGCCCAGCAAAGCCAGGGCGGCATGAGACCGGCGCACACCGAGACTCAGGTTTCGAATTGTCGATGCCCTATACACATTGGATTTTATACTTATCACCCACTTGACATCACCGAAACATCATTAATGGACAATTAACCATACTACGCTCCTATGGTGCACCGCACGAAACGCAGTGACGACGCGCGCTCAGGGGGTTGCACCGTGTCCTTCCGTCCACAGACGTTGCCGGCCATGCTCGGCTTGCTCACGGTGACTTCGACGACCGCCGTCGCGGCGGATTGGTATACCGGCGCGGAACGTGAGGTCGCCGGGGAGGAATGGATCGTGGCGGTCGATGCCGGCGCGACGGTCACCACGAACAGCTCCGCGTTCGGCTCACTCACCGCGACCATCGCCCCCGTCGGTCATCTCTTGGAAAGCGGACCTCGCGTGCGCCTCCAGGGCGTCGCCGGCACCTACTCGTATCCGGGCGCGGCGGTCCGGCAGACCGTCACGGGTGTCCAACAGGAAGGTACGGTCCTGCTCGGATACGAATGGATCTGGCAGCAGGCCGCCCTGGCCGGCTTCATCGGCATGAACGTCCGAAGCAACGAATTGTCGATCCTCGATCCCGGCAACCCGGTGGTCGGGACCGGCATCGGCGTGAAGGTTGCCGCCGATCTCTATGTCACGCCAACCGAGAACACGATGCTTGCCGTGAACGCGTCCTATTCGACGCTGTTCAATGCCTATTACGCCCGTGCGCGTGCCGGCATCGCTGTCTCACCAGGCGTCTTCATCGGGCCTGAAGTGACGTTGCTGGGCGATGATTTCTTCAACGGCTGGCGTGCGGGCGGTCACGTCACGGGCTTCGCGATCGGCCCGATGAAGTTCTCCCTCGGTGCCGGCTATGCCTACGATCGGGTGCGCAAGGGTGGATACTACACGAGCATCGATAGTCGAATCGCCTTCTGAGATCGCGCGGTCGGCCCGTCGCAGTCCGGCATCGCTTCCATTCCATCCCACCATCGATCGACATGGACCGGTCGCATGCCGCCGTTTCTCGCACGTACAATCTGGCTGGCCAGTGCTGCGCTGACCTTGCTGCTGCTATCGCAGCCGTTGGGAACCACGGTTCAGCTCGAGATGAGCATCGGCGCCATCGTGCTCATGGGCATCGTCTGGCTGTTCGGCCGGGGGCGCAGGAGCAGGCTGGTCTTTCTCGCCATCGGCAGCCTCGTCGTCCTGCGCTACATCTACTGGCGGCTTTCGAGCACGCTTCCGCCGACCAGCGATCCGCTCGGCTTTGCGATGGGTGTGATCCTCATCGCGGCCGAATTGTATTGCTTCTACATCCTGGCGCTCAGCCTCGTCATCAACGCCGATCCCCTACACCGGGCGCCCGCCCCCCGCGACGAGGACGAAGACCTTCCGACCGTCGACATCTTCGTTCCGAGCTATAACGAAGACCGGCACATTCTCGCGACCACGCTCGCTGCCGCGAAATCCCTCGATTATCCAGCCGGGAAGCTCACCGTTTGGCTTCTCGACGACGGTGGGACGGATCAGAAATGCGCCGATGGGGATGCCGACAAGGCCGAGGAGGCGCGGGCGCGCCGCCAGGTGCTGCAGAGCCTCTGCGCGGATCTCGGCGTCTCCTATCTGACCCGACGCCGCAATCTGCATGCGAAGGCGGGTAATCTCAACAACGGCTTGCAGCATTCGGTCGGCGAGATCGTCGTCGTCCTCGACGCGGACCACGTTCCGTTCCGCTCGTTCCTGCGAGATACGATCGGACATTTCGGTGCCGATCCGAAACTGTTCCTCGTCCAGACGCCGCACGCGTTCCTCAATCCGGACCCGATCGAACGGAACCTGAAGACGTTCGACAGGATGCCGTCGGAGAACGAGATGTTCTACGCTGTGGGACAATGCGGTCTCGACAAGTGGAACGGCTCGTTCTTCTGCGGATCTGCGGCCCTGTTGCGACGCCGCGCCCTCGATGAAGCGGGCGGGTTTTCCGGAATCACCATCACGGAGGATTGCGAGACCGCGTTCGAGCTGCATTCGCGCGGCTGGACCAGCATCTACGTGGACAAGCCCCTGATCGCCGGCCTCCAGCCGGAGACGCTGTCGGCCTTCATCGGGCAACGATCGCGCTGGTGCCAGGGCATGCTGCAGATCATGATCCTGAAGAACCCGATGTTCAAAGGCGGTTTGAAGCCGATTCAGCGCCTCTGCTACCTCTCGAGCATGACGTTCTGGTTTTTTCCGTTCCCGCGCCTGATCTTCATGATCGCGCCGTTACTCTATATCTTCTTCGATATGAAAATCGTCGTCGCCAACGTCGACGAGGCGATTGCCTACACGGCCACATACATCATCGTGAATCTGATGATGCAGAACTACCTCTACGGACACGTCCGGTGGCCGTTCGTTTCCGAGTTGTACGAGTACGTCCAAGGGCTGTTCCTCATCAAGGCGACGGCCGCGGTGATCGCCTCCCCGCGCAAGCCGACCTTCAATGTCACGGCCAAGAACGTCAGCCTCGACCACGATCACCTCTCGCCCCTCGCGCTGCCCTACGTCGTCGTCTTCGCGATTCTCTTCGTGGGAGCGGGTGTTTCGATCTATCGCTACACGTTCGAGCCGGGCATCACGAATCTGATGCTGGTGGTCGGGCTGTGGAACCTGTTCAACCTGATTACCGCCGGCGCTGCCCTGGGCGTGGCGGCCGAACGGCGTCAATCCGAGAAGGCCCCCTCCCTGCCCGTCGATCGGACGGCCGTTCTGACGCTCAACGGCTCGGCCATCGATGTTACCGTCGAGCGTATCTCGAGCGCGCGCTGCCGGATACGGATGGACGCGATCGTTCCCATGCGGCGCAGCGACGACGGGTCCATCGGCACCCTGTCGGCCCGCGACCACGGCCCCCTGCCGCTGCTCAGCCATGCTCGCGCGATTCCGGTCCGCGTGGCCGGCGTGACGGCGGCCGGCGAGGAATCCGTCTGTGAGCTCGTCTTCGAAACCCTCACGCCCGGCAGTTACCTTGCCCTCGCGGATCTCATGTATGGCGACGCGGAGGCGATGACCCGCTTCCAGCAGCGCCGTCGCGGCCACAAGGGGCTGGTGTCCGGCACGGTGCAATTCATCGCCTGGGGGCTGATCGGGCCCTTCCGCGCCTTCGCCTATATGATGAGCGGATCGGCGCTGCGGCCAACGGCCGAGGCCGATCCCGCTCCCACGCAGCGGCGTGAGCGGCTCCGTGCGGTCGACCGCACGGTACCGGCCGATCCGGCGCCCGTCCAACGCAAGGCGGAGAGGCACGAGGAGGCTGATCTCACGCCGCGCCGAGCCGGGGAAGCGGCGAGCTGGCGCCAGATGATGGCCGATGCGGCGGACACGACCATCGGTTCCGAGCAGCGTCGGCGAACTTCGGACGGACCGGTGCCAGCGCCGGCGGGGCTGTCCGGTTGATACGCCCCGGCAGTGGAGCGGACGGCGGTCCACCGCCGGGGCGCCACGACCTCCGGGATAATCCACACAGAGCCAAGTTTTCAGCCTCGAGACCGAGCCCTGCTCATGCCCGTCAAATCCTTTCAGCGCCTCAAGCTGCAGCGTCTCTCGGCGCTGACCCTGACAGGCTTGTGCATCGCGGCCGCTCAACCGGCATGGGCGCAGAGCTTCCTCGGCCGCAGCGCACCGAAGCTGCTCACCGTTCCCGACTCCGCCTCCCCCTCCGGTTTGCCCGGAGCGGCCCGCGCCGAGAGCGAGACGACGACAGCTTCGGTTCCACCACTGCCACAGCGCTCGTTCCACGTATCCGCGACGGGCCTGCGCCTCAGCGGGGAGGAAAGCAGCCTGCAATGGCCGGTCTACCTCACGGAGGCTCAGGCCAGGGAGCCGACCCGCCTGCGCATCGGCTATCTCGCCGCGATCTCGGTGGTGCCGGACACCTCCTTCCTGACGGCGACGGTCAACGGCACCGCCATCGGCCGGAGCGAGATCAAAGCCCCCGGCGCGATCCGGATCATCGAGTTCGACATCCCCGCCGATCTTCTGAAAGCGGGCTACAATGCCGTCGCGATCACCGGCGTCCAGCGGCACCGGGTCGATTGCTCCCTCGACGCGACCTATGAACTCTGGACTCAGATCGACCCGGCCTGGACCGGCCTCGTCTCCACGTCGGGCAACGCGGTCGCCGCATCTCTCCGGGACCTGCCGGCCATCGCGCCGGACGGGCGCGGGGTCGTCCCGATCCGCATCGTGCTTCGCAACCGTCCCGGCTTCGGCACCTTCGAACGTCTCATCGGCCTCGTCCAGCGGCTCGCGCTCGCCGGAGGGTTCGGCCAAGTCGCCGTCGAGTTTGCGGCCGAGGCTCAAGGTCCGGCAGGCCTCGACATCGTCGTGGCAGACACCAATGCGGGTCTCGGTCGCCAACCGTTGATCTTCGAACCCGCGCAGGGGGAACGCGCGGCACGCATCGTCCTTCCCGGCGATTCACCGGCCGACATCGAAGCCGCCATCCAGATCGTCGGCGGGACGACGACGCGCGAACCGACGGGCAGTCCGGCGGGGCTTCGGGCCCTCGCCCTCACGCGTGGCGTTCCGGCTGAGGTCGGCGCGGTCCAGCCTCTCGCGGCCTTCGGCCTGGAGAGCCGGGACTTCGCCGGCCGCCTGTTTCGCACCGGCTTCGACATGACCCTGCCGACGGATTTCGTGCCAGCCGATTACGATAGGATCACGCTCGATCTCGCGGGGGGCTATGCGGCGGGCCTCGACCTCGGGGCTCAGGTGATCGTGGATATCAACGGGCGCAACGTCGCGAGCATGCCGCTCGCGCGAGCGGGGGGCGAGATCTTCCGCGACGCGACGATCGCGCTGCCCCTCAGCCGGTGGCGGCCCGGGCGCAATCGGGTCGAGATCAAGGCTCTGTTGCCGACGGCGTCCGATCGAGCTTGCGGCGAAGGACCGGCGCGCCAGCGCTTCCTCATCCTCAACCGTTCGACCCTGGCGGTGCCGCCGCTCGCCCGGGCCATGCGTCTTCCGGATCTGGCCTCGACCCTCGGGCGCGGTCTGCAGACGATCGCACCGGGCCGCCGCCCCCGCCTCGTCGTGCCGGCGCCGGACCGCGACTCGATGGCAGCGGCCGCGACCCTCGCCGTCAAGATGGCCCTGGCCGCCGACGGACCGATCGATTTCGAACTCGCCAACGACAGGGTTCTCGGGGGTCGGGCACCCACCATCGTCGTCGCACCCGCCCGCGCCCTCGATCCTGGCATCCTACGGAGCACGGGTCTCGATCCGGATCAGATCCGCGAGATCTGGCAGGGGCGGGCGGCGACGCCGACGCTCGGCGAGCCGACCGGTCGTGTCCCGATCATGGATGGGGCGAGCCTCGACCGTCTGCGCAACGGCCTGCCGCCCGCCTGCGCGCTTCCGGCGGCGGCCCCCCGGCCCGCCGGCACCGTGCCGCCCCGCAACTGGCCGGATGCCGACGCACGGCGCGAGCGCGATCTCGTCGCCGATTGGAACGGCACTCCGCCATCCCAAGGCCGTCTCGCCGATCAGCTCACGCGCATTCCCGCCAGACTCGCTGCCGCCGCCCACGAGGGGTGGGCGACCGCCACGACCTGGGTCGGCGATCAGGTCCGCGAGGCCGATATTCCCGTGGAGGCTCAGGCCTCCCTCGTCGTCAGCCAGGGTTTGATGGGCCGCGATCCGGCCGGATTGCTGACCGTCTTCACCGCTCCCAATGCGGCGAGCCTGCAAGCGTCGGCCGTCTGTCTGACGACGCCCGCGATCTGGAATCGCCTCGAGGGCCGGCTCGCCACCCTCGACGCCAATACGGGAGCCCTCACCGTCCACGAAGCAAAGCAGGTCCGCTTCCTGGAGAATGGCCCTCTGTCGCTGGCGAATCTGCGCCTCGTCGTTGCCGGCTGGTTCTCGACCAATCCCAGCATCTTCTCGCTGATCCTCTTCGCTGCGGCGATCAGCCTTGGCCTCAGCACCTCCACGATGCTGCGCAGCGTCGGCCGCGTCGATCGCGACGGCGGCGGCTCCACGCCCAAGAACGGGAACCGGGGGCGGGAGGAGAAGCGATGATGCGGTTTCGAGCGTACACCCTCGCGGCGGCTGCCCTCATGACCACGGGCCTCATCCTCGCGAGCGCGGCCCCCTCGGTCGCCGCCAGCGAAGTCAAGCCTGGCGAGATCGCAGGAACGGAGCTGCAACCTTCGGACGCGAAGCGTGGGAAGCCGGCAAATGCCGAACCCGCCGAATTTCTGCCCCTGCACAACAGCCTGGGCAGCACGGCGGCCTGGCGCAGCTACAAGGCGCGTTTCGTCACCGATCAGGGCCGTGTGGTCGATACGGGGAACGGTCGCATCAGCCATAGCGAGGGGCAGGGCTACGGCATGTTGCTCGCCGTCGCGGCTGGGGATCGCGAGACCTTCCAGCGCGTCTGGAGCTGGACGCGTGCCAATCTGATGGTGCGCGACGATGCCTTGCTCGCCTGGCGTTGGGAGCCGGACAAGCGTCCCGCCATCGCGGACATGAACGATGCCACGGACGGCGACATTCTGGTCGCCTGGGCGCTTGTCGAGGCGGGCGAGGCCTGGTCGGATGAGGGCTACCGCCTCGCCGCCCGACGCATTGCCGTCGATGTCGCACGACGGACGGTCTTGTTCCGCACCGACGGCCCCTCTCTGCTGCTTCCAGCCATGAGCGGCTTCTCGGCCGAGGACCGCGCCGATGGACCGGTCGTCAACCTATCCTACTGGATCTTCCCGGCCTTCCCGCGCCTCGCCACGGTCGCGCCGGAGTTCGAATGGGCGCGTTTGAGCGCCGCCGGCCAGGAACTCGTCCTCCAGGCCCGGTTCGGCCAAGCCCGCCTCCCCACGGAGTGGATCGCGATGCGTGGCGGCCAGCCTCAGCCCGCCTCGGGATTTCCCGCTCACTTCTCCTACAACGCCGTGCGAGTGCCGCTCTATCTCGCCATGGCGGGAGTCACAGAGCGTCGCTATTACGAACCTCTGCTCAAGCTCTGGGCCGAGCCCGATCCGGCGGGACTGCCGATCATCGACACCGCCAGCGACGCCGTAGCGGGACGCATGAGTGAACCCGGCTACGCGGCGATCCCGGCCCTCGCGGCCTGTGCGGTCTCGGGCACGCCCCTGGCCGCAGGGCTGCTGGAGCCGACCCCGACGGAAAACTACTACCCGGCCACGCTCCATCTCCTGGCCCTCGCGGCCGCCAACATGAGGTACCGGCCATGCCTTGGACGGTAAGTTCACAGCGCAAAGGTGCCCCCGCCCTCCTCGCCCTCGCCGGCACGTTGGGCTTGGCCGTTCCCGCGCTGGCGCAGCCCGCCCCCGTTCGCACCGGTGTGCTGCAGTTCAACGAACGGCACGCCCCGGTCATCCTCGAGACGCCCCAGACCTCGGCCGGAGGCGCGGAGATCATCGACGAGAGTGCCCTGCGCTACTACGCGGCCCAGCGTCAGGGCGAGCGTGTCCAGGCCGAGATCGCGCGCCTGAGACGCCGGTATCCGAACTGGACCGTCCCGACCGATCTCGACACGCTCAAGCCGAGCCCGCCCGAGGAGGCTCCGATGTGGGACCTCTTCACGGCGGGCCGCTTCGACGAGTTGCGCGCGGCCATCGCGGTTCGTCAGTCGGTCGATCCCGGCTGGCAGCCGTCAGAGGACCTCGCGCTGAAATTGAACCGTGGAACGTTGCGCAGTGCCGCCCGAGCCGCGGCCCGGGACGGGGCCTGGAGCGAACTCATCAGTCGAGTGAAGGCATCGCAGGAAAATATTCAGACCCTCGATATCGATATCGCCTGGACCCTCGCGGAAGCCTATGCGCGCACCGGCGACCGCGCATCCGCCGTCGCGCTGTATCGAACGCTCCTGACGGACCAGTCCGATCCGGCGTTGCGCCTCGCGACGCTTCAAAAGGCAATGGCGTCTCTTCCGATGTCCTCAGTCGAGCCGCTGCTGGCCCTGGGGCGGCAGGGCGCTGCCGGAGCGGACGAGTTCCAGGGTCTTCGCCACGACATCACGCGGGCCCGAATCGTGGCGATTCTCCATGGAGAGACGGCCGGACGCATCGAGGCAGCCGATCTCGCGGCCCTCGGCGAACAGACGCGTCGCGTCGGCGACCCATCGCAGATCGCGCTCCTGGGCTGGTTCGCCTATCACCGCCGCCAGTTTCGAGAGGCCCTCGATTGGTTCAGGGCAGCGCAGAGCCGCGGTGGCGGCGACGCGGCGGCGGCGACCGGACTGACTCTCTCCCTGCGCGAAATGGGACAGGACAGGGAGGCGGAAGATCTCGCCTTCGCGTGGCGAAGCTCGACCGTCACGAACCTCACATTGTACCTCGACATGATGGAGCGGCGTCTCTCCGAGGGGCCGGCGGCGGCCGTCGAGCCCGAACGGCTCGACCGTTTCGCCAAGGTCGTCCTTGCGGCGAGCGCTCCGGATGGCGCTCAGGCCTTGGGATGGTATGCCTACAACGCCTGCCAATTCGAGGCCGCTGCCGAGTGGTTTCAGCGGGCCGTGAGCTGGCGGCCCCGTGAAGCCTCCGTACTCGGCTATGCCTTGAGCCTCTCACGCCTGAAGCGGACCCGGGACTACCTCGAGATCGTCAATCGCTACGATGGATTGTTCCCGAAGGTTGTCGACCTCGTCTTCGAGGAGCCGCAAGCCCAAGCGAGCACCGCGGGGCCGTGTGGTCCGGTGGCCTCGCTTCAGCAAGCCGGCCCCGTGGCAGCGCCACGCGTCAAGGTCCCGAAGCCGAATGGAACCGCTGCCGTGAAGGTGGAGCGCCCGCCCGCCGTGGCACGCGGCGAGTTTCCCATTGCCGTGCCACTCGAGAATCCCCTGCGCTTCGGAGAGGGGACGTCCGTACCGGCACGGGTACGGGATGGGGAATACCTTCGCGAGCCGCGCGGGGCCCAGCCCCTCATCGCCCGGCGGGTCATCGGCGTCGGATCGATGCCCTACGAACGCTATGGGTTCACACTTCTCCCGAGCTGGACCGGTATCGCCCGGGTAAGTCTCCAGGCCGGACCGCCGACCCCGCCGATCGGTACCCTCGCGCAGGCGGATGCCGGCATCTTCGTCCAGTCCGCCACCGCCCGGCCGCTCCAGCCTCGCGACGGCGACCGCTTCGGTCCGTTCGATACGACCACCATCGGCCGGACCAGTTCGAAAGTCGGAGGACAGGATCAGTGAGCGGCCTCGTACCCTTCCGCCATCGCCCGCGCGCCGCGACGGCGAGAGCCGTGATGCGAACAGCCTCGATCCTCCTGGGACTGACGCTGGTCGGGGCCTGCCAAACCGCGACGGCGCGCCGGACGAGCCCCCGTTTCGAGACGGCGTTCAGCTCCACGGGAGCGATCAGCCCTCGCCCCCTCGTTTCGGTCCCCAACAGTGGGCCGGTGACCTCCGTCGAGGAAACCCGCTCGTCCGCCGGCTTGCGCCAGCGTATCCTGTTCGGGCAATCCCGCGACCGGATCGACGTGACCATCGCCTCGGACCGGACCTGGGATGATCCGGCCATGGCGAAGCCGAGCCGGGCCGGGATCACCGCCGAGCTTGCGACCCTCGACGGGTCCTACCGCGTCCTGCGTCAGCCGGTGCAGAATGCCTATGGCCCCCTCGGCGTCGCCGTGAGCGAGCACTGCGCCTACGCCTGGCAGTGGATTGATGCGCTTCAGCGGGTCGAGCTCGGACACGATGCGCTGCGCGGACCGGTGGCGGTCTCGTTGCGGGTGCACCATTGCCGGCCTCGGTCGACGAATGCCGACGCATTGCTGTCTGACCTCACGAGAATACGGCTTGGCGTTGTCGCGGATGCGCCGGCGAGCAGGTCCAGGCTCCGCGCGGCACGCCCGAGACCGCCGGCGGCATCCGCCGAGGTGATCCGACCGAGCGTCGCACCGAGCGCGCCAGCGAGCCCCCCCTCGGTGGTGGTGAACAGCAGCCGTACCCTCGTGAACCTGCCGCCGACCACGGCGACGCAACCCTATCTGGTGCAACCCGCGCCGCCGCCGGCCGAGCCGGCCATTCCGCTGGTGCCCCGCCCCTCGGCCACGGGTGGCGCCTCCGATCGAGCCCGCTTCCTCACCGATGCGATGCCCGCTTCCAGCCGTCCTGCGACTCCCACATCGCAGACGTCGCAATCCGGATCGAACGAGCAGCCGGTGCGCGCCGCCAGCGGATCGAAATCGCCACCACCCGGATGGTAGACCTCGATCCTCTCCGCTGACCGCCGTTTCCCTGCCAGGGCAGGATGACGCAAAGTCCACGAGGTCACCACCGCCTCGGCCGGCCCTTCCGGACGGTCCGAGCACCGCTTACCGCCCGAATTCGACGGCGGGCACAGCCCCGGGTACGCCGTCGGCATCTTCGCGATGAATCTCGGGATCGTACCGTATGGGGCGCGGGCGCGGACGATCCGGTGGCGGCGGCCGCCACTCTCCACACGGTTCGGTGGCGTCCCGTGCCGGCATGGGCCACGCCGCCGCCACCCTGGCACGCCTGGACATCCGGGTCGCCGGCATCACCCGGCCCGCCGGGGCCTGACGGAGTTTGTGAAACATGCCGCGCTTTGCCGCCAACCTGACCCTGATGTTCACCGAGCGGCCGTTCCTCGAGCGATTCGAAGCCGCCGCTGAGGCCGGGTTCACGGCCGTCGAGTTTCTGTTTCCCTACGAGCATCCCCCGGGAGCCATTGCCGAGCGGCTGCGGACGTTCGGGCTCACCCAGGCGCTGTTCAACCTGCCGCCTGGCGACTGGGCGGCGGGCGAGCGCGGCCTCGCGGCCCTGCCCGACCGGTTCGAGGAGCTGAGGGCGGGCGTCGAGACGGGCCTCCGCTACGCGAAGGCCACGGGCGTCGCGCGGCTCCACCTGATGGCCGGGGTGGCGCCGGCCGACGATTCGCAGGCGCAGGCCGCCTATCGCCGCGCCGTCGCCTGGACCGCCGAGCGGCTGGCGCGCGAGGCCCTCGACCTCGTGTTGGAGCCGATCAACGCCCGCAACATGCCGGGTTATTTCCTGAACGATTTCGATGTCGCCGCTCGCCTGATCCGGGATCTCGGCCTGCCGAACCTGAAACTGCAGTTCGACCTCTACCATTGTCAGATCCTGCACGGGGACGTGACCATGCGCCTGCGGGCGCTGATGCCGATGGTCGGGCATGTGCAGACCGCGAGCGTGCCGGGCCGCCACGAACCCGGCACCGGCGAGATGAACGATGCCCGCCTCTTCGCCGAGCTCGACAGCCTCGGCTACGACGGCTTCGTCGGTTGCGAGTACAACCCTGCCGGCGGCACCCGCGAGGGCCTGGGCTGGTTCGAGGCCTACCGTGCCTCCCAAATCCGGCAGCCGCCTTCGGAGGCCCCCTGATGACCATCGCCCTCGGATCGTCTGCAGACGAAGATTCGGCGTCCCGAATCTTGCCGACAGGCTGACCATGGCGGCCCTGCGCCGGGTGCCGATCATCGGCAACCTCGCCGGGCGATCGGGCAGGCGCGGGAAGTCCATCGATTACCCTGTTCGACGGCACCTCGAACAGCGCGCATCCGAAGAAGATTCCCGCACCGGTCGAGACGTTTGCGCTCGAAACGCCGATTGCAGCGGACGGCGGGCCGGAAACCCGATCTCCCCTGGACAGGGCCCTCGACGCGGGGGCTCAGCCGTGGTTGCTGAAGGGACCGGCCATCGTCGAGCCGGACATCAGGGGGAACCATGCCGATTGGCCGCGCCATCGCCGCCACGCTTGGCTGCGCGCTTTGCATCGCACCAGCACACGCCCGCATCGTCGGCATCGACATCGCCACGATCGAACCCTTCGCCGACGGTGCGGAATTCGGTGCCGCCGGCGCCTACGAGCGCCTCACCGGGACGGCCCGGGGCGAACTCGATCCGGCGGATCCCGCCAATGCCGGGATCGTCGATATCGCCCTCGCCACGCGAAACGCCCGGGGCATGGTCGAATACAGAACCGACCTGTTCATCCTGCGACCCAAGGATCCCGCCCGCGGCAGCGGGACGCTGTTGTTCGAAGTTCTGAACCGCGGTCGCAAGTTCCTGTTCAACTGGGTGCTCGATGCGCCGCCCCAGGCGGCGCAAGCCGTGAACGATCCCCGCACGGTCGCCGATGCCGGGACCGGCTTGGTTCTGCGCCGAGGCGATACCCTCGTCTGGTCCGGCTGGGAGGCCGACGCGCTGCGCCAGCAGGGCGGCATGGCCATCGATGTTCCGGTGGCGACGCTCAACGGCAAACCCATCGTCGAGACGGTCCGCGACGAGCTCGTCAGCGCGACGCGCGGGCCGGCCGAGGCTCCGTTCTTCCTCACCTTCAAGACGGCCAGCGCGGACAAGGCGCACGCGCAGCTGACGGTCCGCCGTCGGGAGAGCGATCCGCCCCGCCCCGTACCGTCCGAGGCCTGGCACTATGCGACGCCCCGCGAACTCGAGCTCCTGCCCAAGGGCACCAAGCCGCTGCCGGGATCGATCTATCAGTTCACCTACCAGGCGACGGAACCGAAGGTGCTCGGCATCGGCTTTGCCGCCACCCGCGACGTGGTGGCTTACCTGCGCGGCGAGGCGGCCGGCGGGGCCAACCCGGCCGGCGGTACGATCAGACACGCCGTCGCCCTCGGCATCTCGCAGAGCGGGCGTTACCTGCGCGACTTCATCCACCAGGGCTTTAACCGCGACGAAACCGGCCGCCGGGTCTTCGACGGGGTGCTGTCTCACATCGCGGGCGTCGGCGGCGTCTTCCTCAATGCACGGTTCGGCCAGCCCTCGCGCACCAACACGCAGCACGAGGACCACTTCTACCCGGAGAACGCCTTCCCATTCTCCGCCGCCCATCGGCACGACGCTGTCACGGGGCGGACGGGCGCGCTCCTGCGCGACGACGGTTTCGATCCCCTGTTGATCGAGGTGAACACCGGCACCGAGTATTGGCAGAAGGGCGCCTCGCTGCTCACCACCGACTCCCTCGGCCGCACCGACCTGCCGCTGCCGGAGACGGCGCGCGCCTTCCTGATCTCCAGTGGCTTCCATTATGGAAGGGCCGGCCTGACATCGACCAAGGGGCCGTGCGCCAACCCGCGCAGCATTCTGAACCCGGCGCCGGCCGTGCGGGCGCTCCTCGTCGCCCTGGAAGAGTGGGTGATTTCGGGCACGCTGCCGCCGGACAGCAAGGTTCCCCGCCTGTCGGACGGCACCCTGGTGGAGGCCGCCGCCATCGGCTTCCCATTCCTCGTGGGTGTACCGGTTCCAACGGCGCCGAACGCCATCGCGCGGTTCGACACCTACGTCGATCCGCGGCCCGAGAGCGGGCCACAATACCGGCCGCTGGTGCCACGGGTCGACGCGGACGGAAACGATGCGGCCGGTATCCGCCTGCCCGCCGTGGCGGCGCCGCGCGCGACCTTCACCGGGTGGAATCTGTATGCCGATCCGTTCCCCGCCGGTGCCTTGTGCGACCGGGAGGGCAGCCAGCTTCCCTTCGCGCGCACCCGGACCGAACGCGAGGCGGCCGGGGATCCGCGTCCCTCCATCGAGGAGCGCTACGCGGATTCGGACGCCTATGTCGCGGCCGTGACGAAATCCGTCGACGGCCTCGTGTCGGACCGGCTGCTGCTCCGGGAGGACGGCGATCGCCTGATCGATGCGGCGCGTCGGGAAGCCACGCCCTGATGTCGGTGTCCGGCCGCCGCGATGCGGGCGGCCGGACTGGCATCCGTCACGCGACGGCGGATGCCCCGGAGGTTCAGGCCGCCGCCGACGCTTGACGCACCTTGGCGGTCGACCGATCGACCTGCTCGGCGGCGTGAGCGATGGCTTCCATGCTGCCCGCGAGGCTGTTCGCGCCCCGCGACGCCGTCTGCATCGAGGCCGACATTTCCTGCGTCACCGCCGACTGCTCCTCGACCGCCGAGGCGATCGCGGTCGCGACCTCATCGAGGGTGCGGATGGTGCCCTGAATCGCCCCGATGGCGTCCACGGCCTGCTGCGTGGCCCCCTGCGTCGCGCCGATCTGCTGGCGGATCTGTTCCGTCGCCTTGGTTGTCTGCTCGGCGAGCTGCTTGACCTCCTGCGCCACGACCGCGAAGCCACGGCCGGCTTCTCCGGCGCGCGCCGCCTCGATGGTGGCGTTCAACGCGAGAAGATTGGTCTGGCTCGCGATCGCCTGGATCAGGGCGACCACTTCGCCGATGCGCATGGCCTGTTCGCTCAAGCCCGACACGATCGTGCCGGTCTGCTGCGCCTGTTGAACGGCCTGACCGGCGATCTGCGAAGCGTGCTGCACCTGCTGGCTGATCTCAGAGACGGACGCGGACAACTCTTCGGCACCCGAGGCAACGGTCTGGATGTCGCCCGAGACCTGATGTACCGTGCCGGCGGCGGCCACCGTCTGCTGGGTCACGCCATGGACGGCATCGCTGATCGCGTTGAGGTCGATGCTGATGGCCCGCGCCTTCTCGGCGCGCTGGCGACGCTCATGCACCTGCGCCGTCACGTCGGTGGCGAACTTCACCACCTTGACCAAGCGTCCATCATCGTCCCGGATCGGGTTGTAGGTCGCCTGGATGAAGATCTCGCGACCGCCCTTGGCGATGCGGCAGTACTCGCCGGCCTGATATTCGCCCTGTCCGAGGGCCTGCCAGAACGCCTTGTAGGCGGGGGCTTCCCGCTCGTCGGGATGGACGAACAGGCTGTGCTTGCGACCTTGGATCTCGCCGAGTTCGTAGCCGAGTGCGGCGAGAAAGTTGCCGTTGGCCTCGAGGATGGTGCCGTCCGGAGAGAAGGCGATCACGGCCTGCGAGCGGTGCAGCGCGGCGACCTGACCGTTGGTGTCGATGCTGCGCGTCTTCTGCGCCGTGATGTCGGAGGCGAACACGACGATCCGGACGGGCTTGTCACCGCGTCCGAGGACGGGATTGTACGAGGCAAGGATCCAGATTTCCCGGCCGTCCTTGGTCAAGCGCTTGAATTCCCGCGTCTGGGGTTTGCCCGCCCGAAGATCCGCCCAGAACGCCTTGCTCTTGACGCTGTCGCGCTCGGCTGCCGGTGTCAGAACGCTGTGCGCCTTTCCGATCAGTTCCTCACGGGTGTAGCCGACGAGGGAGAGAAAGTTGCCGTTGGCATTGCGGATCGTGCCGTCGAGATCGAGATCGAGGCAGCCGCGCGAGCGGTTGATCGCATCCGTGAGAGCGCGAAGGCTCGACCGAAACAGAGACATGAGCTTTCCCGGCGCGTACTGACAGCGATCTTGCAGATCAGTGCATCTCACCGGCATGATCTGAAACAAGCGTTAAACCCGTCGCCCTTCGTATCAATTTCGATCTCCCATCGACATCGCACGTGTTCGCCCGCCCTACGCCATTCCGAAGACCTCGGCCCGGGGCGCCCATCTCGCAGGATAAACTACGGCGGGCACCGACTCATCGGAGGCAGCGCCGCCGGGCAGGGGGCGAAATCGGCAGCCTCCCGCGCGGCAGAACGAGCACGAACGCCCCAGCACGATCGCTTACGCCCATCCGTAGTCCTGGACCGAAAAACCCGCCTCGGATTGCTCCGGGCGGGTTACCGCTGAGGCCCAACGGATGATCGGGCTGCGGGCCGCAGCGTCTGCAGTTTCACAGCATCCCTGCGCGCAACGCAGCAACAATCCCGCAACAGAGACCAAAATTTAATGTGACCAGAGGCCGACCGGTAGACGTCGCGAGTCGTTGCGGTTGGTGCGCCTGCACGGGAACCTGCGATTGCTGCCTAGTTGTTGGGTTGCCCGAAGCGCTGAACGAGGCCATTCTCATCCCAGAGATCGGTACGGATGTCGGAGCCCCTTTCGATCACGATCCGGATCGCTTCCGCGTCGCTCGTCGCCTGGATGACGCGCACATGTATGATGCGACCATCGCTGTGCCGGGTGATGGCGCGGTAGACCCGCTTTGGAGCGTCATCCTGTGCCGCCATCGTCGGTCTCGCATGCGTCAACGCAGTCACTCGCTACGAAATCGTACATTGTTGTGCGATGGGCGATTTAACAACCTCTTAGATCAGTTGATCGACTCTCCTCGTCGGCTTCATCTCCCGGCGAAAGACCATCACGCGCCGCGGCCGAAGCCGGGCGCGTGATGGTGCCGATGCAGCGGGTGGACCGAACCGATGGTGCCGGGCAAGACCGTGCGCCGACCTCAGAAATCGCGCTGGACGCGGGCTCTGACCTGGACCGTGTCTTCGGCGGTCTTCGTCCGGATCGTATTGGCCAGGTTGTTGACGAAGGCCGCGTTCTGCGCCGGGAAACGGCTGAGGTCGAGCACGCGGCCGGACGTGACGCCGTACCGGGTGTAGATCGACTCAACACCGATATCGAGGTCGCGGACGGGGGACCAGATCAGGCTTGCGCCGACCACGAAGCGGTAATTGTCCCGGAGGACTTGGCTGACTTCGTAGAAGCGCGTTCCGGGAACCCCCGGTCCGGTGCCCGTGATGCCGTAATAGGCGCCCTGTCGGGCGCGGGCACCATTGGCGAAGTTCAGCTCTCCATAGGATCCGAAGGCGGCCGAACGCAGCTCGGGCGTCCAATAGTGCAGGTACGACGCCACGGCCGTGAACGTCGTCGAGAGTTCGAGCCGGTTCGTGAACGGGTTGAGAACGGCATCGTTGAAGTACTGATTGAAGGCCGAACCCTGGATCGACGACGTGTTGCCGATGTAGGAACCGGTATAGGACGAGAACCCGGTATACATCCCGGCGCCCTCGCCGTAGGAGGCTTGCAGGTAAAGCGTGTCGCCGTCCGCGATGAACGGCATGTTGATCTTCACGCCGCCCTGGACGGCCCAGCCATAGGCCGTGGCGAGGCTTGGCGCCGCGACACTGTTCGTCGCCGTGACGGCGCTGCCGAGGTTTGTTCCCGTGAAGACGCCCGCGATCGGGTTGGCGTAGTTGAGTTCGTGCACGGCCGCCGAGAGCTGCGCCGAGCCCCAGCTCGAATCGTAGCGCAGGACGCCGACGAAGTCTGGCAGGCGGTTGCGCTGGACGACGTCGATGTAGCCGACCCCCGTGGGGGTGCCGTTGGCCGAGAAGCCGATGAAGACCGGGCTGGCGGCCAGGGAGGTGCCCGGCGCGTTGGCGGCCGTGAAGAGCGGGGTCCGCCGGAAACTCGGATCCTCCATCGACACCGTCGCGGTGAGTCCCGCCGTACCGAGCTTCGCGGTGTAGGCGGCGAGATTGGTGGAGTTCACGTCCGAGCTCATTGACGATGCGATGATCTCGAAGTCGTGGGCATAGAAATCGAAGAACGAGGACGCGCGCCCGGCCGTGAACCCGGCGAACTGAATGAAGGCCTTGTCGGTGTTGAAGTATTGCTGCACGCGACCGGCCTGGTCCTGTCCCGTCGCCGCGAAGGCGTTGCCGATCCGCTCCGTCGTGCCCGAACGGATCGTCGGGATGCCGGTGCGGCTCGCGGCTTCGACCCGCAGGAAGGCCCGCAGGGTGCCGTAGCTGGTCTGCGTGCGGGCGTCGACATTGATGCGGGCGAGGCCGCGATAGCCGGTGAGATCGCCCGGGGTCGAGGTGCCGCTCGACGTGCGGCTGTAGGAGGTCTGGTACCCGACTTCGAAGCGCGCCCGGCCCGAGAGCCGGATGCAGGTGTCGGTGCCTGGAATGTAGAAAAAGCCGGCACCGTAGGTGTTACAGACCCGAACGAATTCGATCGGTGCAGCAGCCTTGGCTGGCAGGTCCGCCGCGCCGGCGGCAGACGTTCCGGCAATAACCGTTACGGATACTAGGAATGTTTTGTTGATTTTTCCCACGCCTATCTCCCCCGAGATTTTTTATTATTTAAATAAAAACGTTCTTTTACATGATGACTGGCAGCACAGCGTCCGAATCTAGCTTTCTACTAAAATCAAATCGCGTAGAATTTTGTGATTTGTCATGACTACGAACAAATTAGTCATCCATTTGTGCAAATATCAACAATAGTCTGCCGACAAAAGTTGAATTTGCCCGCCGTAGCACAAGTTTATCACAATGGTTCCCGTGGCCGATTGTCTTGGAAGGGATCCACGGGGGAGGGTTTCCACGCGGCGTGGGCCGGCGGATCGTTCCTGGCTTCGTCTGGCCCGTCGATGGCCGTGACCGGGTGGGACGCCGCGCGCGGTCGACGCGGCGTCCGGCCGTTCAGAACACCCAGAGCTTGTCCGGCGGGCATTCCACCCAGTGCGTGCCGGGCCCCACCCGCTGCTGCGAGAGGACGCGCAGGCTCTGACCGCCGCAGCGGAACAGGTGCTCGAACTGATTGCCGAGGTAGATCGAGGTCTCGTACTCGACCGGCACCCGGTTCTCGCCCGCCCCGTCGACGAGGCGCACGGCCTCGATCCGGATCACTCCCTTGGCGTCGCCCTTGGCCGTGCCGCTCTCGGCCCGGTCCGTGCCCCAGAGACTGTGCTGGCCGAGGGTCACCCGGGCACGCCCGGCTCGGCGCTCCGCCACGGCGACGCTCAGGGTGTTGTTGGTGCCCATGAACTCGGAGGCGAACAGGGTGGCGGGGCGCTCGTAGAGCTCCTCCGGCGTGCCGGACTGGATCAGGCGGCCGCCGTCGAGGAGCACGATCTGGTCGGCGATGGCCAGCGCCTCGCTCTGATCGTGGGTAACAAACACCGCCGTGATGCCGAGCCGCTTGATCAGGGCGCGAATCCAGATCCGGGCCTCTTCGCGCAGCTTGGCGTCGAGGTTCGAGAGCGGCTCGTCGAGGAGGATCACCGGCGGCTCGTAGACGAGGGCCCGGGCGATGGCGACGCGCTGCTGCTGCCCGCCGGAGAGCTGGGACGGATAACGCTCGCCCAGGGCCCCGAGTCCGACGCCGTCGAGGGCCGCCTGCACCTTGGTGCCAATGCCGGCCTTGTCGGTGCCGCGCAGGCGCAGGCCGTAGGCGACATTCTCGAACACGGTGCGGTGGGGCCACAGGGCGTAGGACTGGAACACGAAGCCGAGGTCGCGCCGCTCCGGCGGCAAGTTGACCTTCGCGCCCGCGTCGAAGACCGCGCGGCCGTCGATGCGGATCGCCCCGTGGGACGGCTCCTCGAGGCCGGCGATCGAGCGCAGGAGCGTGGTCTTGCCGCTGCCCGATCGCCCGAGGAGGCAGACCACGGAGCCTTCCTCGAAGCGGGCATCGATGCCCTTGAGGACCTCGACGGAGCCGTAACGGAGATGAAGGTCTTCGATGACGAGCTTAGGCATGACGCTTGTTCCCGAGTGCGAACATCAGGCCGAGGCCGACGAGGATCAGGGCGAGGTTGACGGTGGACAGGGCGGTGACGAGGTCGACGGCGCCGGTGCCCCAGAGGGAAACCAGGAGCGAGCCGATGACCTCCGTGCCGGGGCTGAGGAGGTAGACGCCGGTGGAGTACTCGCGCACGAAGGTCACGAAAATCAGCACCCAGGAGCCGATCAGACCGGCCTTGATCAGCGGCAGGGTGATGTCGCGGCTGACCTGGGCGGGACGCGCGCCGGAGACCCGGCCCGCCTCCTCCAGTTCGGGGCCGATCTGCAACAGGGAGGCGCTGACGAGGCGCATGCCGTAGGCGAGCCAGACCAGCGTGTAGGCGAGCCACAGGCTGAACAGGGTCTGGCGGAAGGGCTGCAGGACCGGCGTGAACAGGAACAGCCAGAACATCGCGAGGCCGGCGATCAGCCCCGGCATGGCGCGCGGCACCAGCACGAGGTAGTCGAGGACCGCCGTCCAGCGCGAGCGCCAGCGGTGCAGGGCGAGGTTGACGAGGGCGTAGAAGCCGACCGACAGCGCGCCGCCGACGGTGGCGATGAGTAGGGTGTTGACGATGCCCCGCACGAGGTTGGGGTAGTCCATCAGTTCGCGGAAATGCGCCGTCGTCAGGTTCTCCCAGATGCCGACGCCTTCGCCCCAGGAGGCGAGGAACGAGCGCAGCACGAGGGCGGTGACGGGAATCACCACGGTGACGCCGAGCCAAGCCACGATCAACCCGAGGGCCGGCCAGCGCCAGGCGCCGATGGCGAGCGGGCGCTGTGCGCTCGCCTTACCCTTCACCGCGACGTAGCGGCTGGCGGCGGCGAGCAGTTTGCGCTGGGTGTAGACCAGGGGCAGCGTCACGAAGATGATCGACACCACCACCACCGCCATCAGGTCGTAGGACGGGGTGCCGAGCTTGTTCGTGAGCTTGTAGAGGTAGGTCGCCAGCACGAGGATGCGCTCGGGGTCGCCCAGCACCAGGGGCAGGCCGAACAGCTCGAAGCCGAGGAAGAACACCAGCACCGAGGCGTAGAGGATGCTCGGCATGATCATCGGCAGGCTCACCGTCATGGCGACCCGCAAGGGACCGGCGCCGGCCGAGCGGGCCGCCTCCTCCACATCCGAGCCGAGCGAGCGCAGCGCCGAGGACGCGTAGAGGAACACGTGCGGCACGTGCGTGAGGCCCGCGATCAGGATCAGCGAGGTCTTGGAGTAGAGGTACCAGGGGATGCTCCCCGTGAAACTCTTCACCCAGAGGCTGACGAGGCCGACGGGACCCAGCGCCACGACGAAGCCGAAGGCGAGCACCACGGAGGAGACGAACATCGGCACCAGCACGAGGGGCTCGATGAAGCGCTTGCCCGGCAGGTCGGTGCGCACCAGCAGGAAGGCCATCATGCAGCCCAGCGGCACCGCGATGGCGGTCATGCCGACGGCGATAATCGCCGAATTCACGAACGCCTCGCGAAAGTCCTCCTCCTCGAAGAGGACGAATTCGTAGGCCTGCGTCGTCAGCGTGCTGTTGGGCTGGAAGAACGGCCCGCTGAGGAAGCTCTGGTAGACCACCAGCCCCACGGGGCCGAGGATCAGGAGCGCGGTGATGAGGACGACCGCGATGCGGAAGGCGCGGGGCATCGCTCAGTTCGCCGCCAGGGCGCGCTGCCACTGCTTGAGGAAGCGCAGCCGGGTAATCTGGTCGAGGTAGGCCAGAAGCTCGGGCCCGACGCGGATCGGCTTCAGGGTGACTTCCGTGGCGCCCGGAAGGCTCCTGATCCCGTGGGTCTCCTGCAGGTCGTCGCGCACCGACGTCATGGCGTGGCGCGCGAGCTCGACCTGACCGGCCTTGGAGAGGATAAAGTCGAGGAACAGCTTGGCACTGGCCGGGTGCTTGGCCTTGGCCGAGACGAAGGCGATGCGCGACATCACCTGGGTGTAGTCCTTCGGCAGGACGAAGCTGAGGTTCGGATCCTTGCGGTTGCGCTGGAGGACGTAGGAACCGATCATGTTGTAGGCCAGGGTGTGCTCGCCCGAGACCACGCGTTCGATCATCGCGCCGGTGGAGGTATAGAACTTCGCGTTCGCCTTCCCCATCGCCTTGACCGTGTCCCAGGTCGTCGACGGGCTGATCTGTACGTCCTGGGTGATGTACAGAAAGCCGACGCCCGAGCGTTCCGGATCGTAGGAGGTCACCTTGCCCTTCAGGGCGTCCGGCTGCGCCGCCAGGAGCTTGGCAAAGTCGGCATGGCTGCGCGGCACCTCCGCTTCGGGCACGAGGCGCCTGTTGTAGGCGAAGACGATCGGCTCGGCGGTGGTGCCGTAGGCCTGGTCCTTCCACTTCGCCCATTCGGGCAGCGCGCTCTTCTCCGGGGAGGCGTAGGTCATTGCGTAGCCGTCGTTGACGAGCTTGATCTGCAGGTCCATCGCAGAGGACCAGATCAGGTCGGCCGTCGCGCCGGCGGCGGCCTCCGCCACGTAGCGACTATAGAGTTCCGTAGAATTCTGATCGGCGTACTCGACCTTCAGCTTCGGATAGAGAGCCCTGAACTGGGTGAGAAGCTCGGAAACCTCGGCCGCGTCGGCGGTCGAATAGATCGACAGCGCACCTTCCTTGTTCGCGGCCTCGATCAACTCGGCATAACCCGCCGGATAACCGGGTGGCACCGGCGTTTGAGCCTGAGCCGGAGCGACGAAGCCAAGTATCGATAGCGCGAGCGACAATGCGAGCCGCTTGTTCATGGTATCCTCCCGGGCGATGGTGTGTCTCGTTGCACACCTGTCGACACTTACGGTACCCACGGGACCTTGCATCATCCTGACACGGCCGCCGCCGCGTCGAGAAACATAATTCATGGCCGGCGTCGCGGCCGTCGGGGAAATCGGGGCCATCCATGCGGATCCTCATCGTGGAGGATGATGCCGCGCTCGCCCGCGGGATCGTCGCCGCCCTGCGCCTCAGCGGCTTCGCCGTCGACCATGCGGCGCGGGGCGCGGAGGTCCTCCCCTGGCTGCGCCAGGAATCCTACGCCCTGGTGGTGCTCGATCTCGGACTGCCCGACGGGTCCGGGTTCGATGTCCTGCGCGACATCCGCCGTGCCGGCCTCGTGGTGCCGGTGATGATCCTGACGGCTCGGTCGGCGGTGGCCGACCGGGTCACGGGCCTCGATCTCGGGGCCGACGACTACCTCGCCAAGCCCTTCGATCCGGCCGAACTCGAGGCGCGGGTGCGGGCCCTCGTCCGGCGCGGCGTCGGCCAGCCCGATCCGATCCTGACCTGCGCCGAGCTCGTCTACGACCGCTCGGGCCAGGTCGCGACGCTCGCCGGCCGGGTCCTGCCCCTGCGCAAGCGCGAGATGGCGATCCTCGAATCCCTCATCACCCGGGTCGGCCGCGTCGTCTCCAAGGAGCGCCTGACGGCGGAGGTGTTCGGCTACGACGAGGAGATCACGCCCAACGCCGTGGAGGTCTACGTTGCGCGCCTGCGCCGGCACTTCGGCGAGACCGGCCCGCGTATCGTGACCCTGCGCGGGCTCGGCTACCTCATGGAGCCCGGGCCGCCCGGGGAAACCCGGTGAGCATCCGCTCCCTGCGTCTACGGATCGCCGCCTATCTCCTCATTCCCATGGCCGCCCTCGCCCTGACGCTCGCGGCCGGCGGCACTTGGTTCGTGGACGCCTTCGTGACCAGGGCCTACGACCGGGTGCTGGCTGGCTCGATCCTGTCCATCGTCGAGCGGCTCTCGGTCCAGGACGACCGCGTCACCGTAGACATGCCGGCGGCGGCCTTCGGCATGCTCTCGAATTCCGAGCGCGACAGCATCTTCTACAACGTCACCGCCGACGGGGACTTCGTGACCGGCTACAAGGACCTCGGCCTGCCGGCGACGCTGCCGCCGCCGGAAACCCTGGCGTATCGCGACGGCGTGTTTCTCGGCCAGCGCGTACGCATCGGGCTCATGGTCAAGCCGATCTACGTCACCAACCACACCGCCCTTGTGCAGGTCGCCGAGACCACGCATGGCCGCGACCTGCTGGTGCGGCGGATGCTGACCGCCCTGACGATCCTGGGCTCGACGCTCGCCGCCATCGGCCTCCTCCTCGTCTGGTTCGCCGTGCAGATGGGCCTGACGCCCCTCGACCGCCTGCGCCGCGAGGTCGAGCAGCGCCGGTTCGAGGGCCGCGGCGCAGTGCCGGCCTTCACCGTCGCGGGCGTGCCGCAGGAGGCGCTGCCCCTGGTCGGCGCCCTCAACGAACTGCTGCGGCAGCTCAACCACGCGCTGGCGGTGATGCGCGAGTTCACGGCCGATGCGTCGCACCAGCTGCGCACACCGCTGGCGATCCTGAAGGCGCATCTCAGCCTCCTCGACCGCCACTCCCCCGGGAGCACCGCCTGGACCGTCTCGCGGGCCGATATCGATGCCGCCGTCCATCGCCTCGATCATCTCATCGCCCAGCTTCTGACGCTGGCGGCCATCGAGGAAGGCGCCGCCCGGCGCCCGAAACCGGACACGATCGATGTCGCCGGCTTGGCGCGTGACGCCGCAGCCGATTTCGCCGGCCTCGCGCTCCGGCGCGGCATCGACCTGTCCTTCGAGGCCCTGAGCCAGCCCTCCGTCACCCTCGAGCCGTTTCTCCTCGAGGAGATCCTGCGCAACCTCATCGACAATGCCCTGCGCTACACCGATCCCGGCGGTCAGGTCGCGGTCACCGTCGCGTCGGTGGAGGAGCCGGACCCTGCCGAGGTCCGCATCACCGTGGCGGATAACGGCCCGGGCATCCCGGAAGCGGAGCGCGAGCGGGTGTTCGAACGGTTTCACCGTCTCGATGCCGGCCGCGACACGGAGGGCAGCGGCCTCGGGCTCGCCATCGTCCGCGCCTTCTCCGAGCACCTCGGCGCGGTGGTCACCCTCGCCAGCGGCGAGGGCGGGCGCGGCCTGCGGGCCGAGATCCGCTTGCGGATCGACGGCGAGAACGCCGCGTGCCCGCAAGTCCGCTCGATCGGGACCTGAGACCCCAGCGGGCGCTTCGATACATCGAACAGAGCCCCCGAATGGCGCGAACCATCGCCTCCCGCACGCGCGGCGCCGTCACGTCGGGCTACCGCTTCACGAACCCGATATCGCCCGCCACGGCCGCCAATCGCTCCGGCTCACGCTCGTTGCGCTCGGAATAGCGATCGACGAGGTAGCCGGCGTTCTCGCGGGTCAGCAGGGTGAACTTGAACAGTTCCTCGCAGACATCGACCACCCGGTCGTAGAGCGGACCCGGCTTCATCCGCCCCGCCTCGTCGAACGCCTTGTAGGCCATCGGCACCGACGACTGGTTCGGGATGGTGATCATCCGCATCCAGCGTCCGAGGATGCGCAGGCCGTTCACGGCGTTGAACGACTGCGAACCACCGGAGACCTGCATGACGGCCAGGGTCCGCCCCTGCGTCGGACGGACCGAGCCCTCCGAGAGGGGAAGCCAGTCGATCTGGCTCTTCATCACACCGGTCATGGCGCCATGACGTTCGGGGCTCACCCAGACATGGCCTTCCGACCATACCGAGAGGTCGCGCAGCTCTTGGACCTTGGGATGGTCGGCCGTCGCGTCGTCGGGGAGCGGCAGACCGTGGGCGTCGTAGATCCGGACCTCGCCACCCATGGCCTCCAGGAGGCGCGCCGCCTCGTAGGCCAGGAACCGGCTGAACGATCGCGGCCGCAGCGAGCCGTAGAGGATCAGGAAGCGCGGGGCGTGCCGGATGCGGTCCCCGGGAACGAGGTGATCCGCGGTCGGCACCGCGAAATGGCCCTCGCTCAGGTTCGGCATCCCGTCGGTGAAAGGCTGTCTCGGCTTGTCCACGCGGTCGCATTCCTCTATATTTCAAGAAACGTTGATATATTGGAGCCGAGATGGACGAACGGCAAGCCTTGGCCGCCTTCGCGGCGATGGCCCAGGAACATCGGCTTCGGATCGTGCGCCACCTCGTCACCGCCGGGCCGGACGGTCTGGCCGCCGGGGTGCTGGCCAATGCCGTCGAGGTCTCGACCTCGAATCTGTCGTTCCACCTCAAGGAACTCGATCACGCCGGCCTGATCCAGTCCCGGCGCGAGGGCCGGTCGATCATCTACAGCGCCGTCTATCCGGCCCTCTCCGGCCTCATCGCGTTCCTGATGCGCGATTGCTGTCAGGGCCGCCCGGAGGTCTGCGCCCCGGCCGTCGCCGCCCTGTCCGCCTGCTGCACCCCCGCCGGAGAGACCGCCCATGCCTGATCGCGCGATTGATGTCGTGATTTACCACAACCGCGATTGCGGCACGTCCCGCAACGTCCTGGCCCTCATCCGCAACGCCGGCATCGAGCCGCACCTCGTCGACTACCTCACGTCGCCGCCGACGCGGCTCATGGTGCGCCGGCTCGCGGAGCGGGCCGGGGTCACGATTCGCGACCTCGTACGCCAGAAGGGGACGCCTTACGCCGAACTCGGCCTCGCCGACCCCGGCGTGACGGACGAACAGCTTCTGGACGCCATCGCCGCGTACCCGATCCTGCTCAACCGGCCGATCGTGGTGACCCCGAAGGGCACGCGCCTGTGCCGGCCTTCCGAGACGGTCCTCGATCTCCTGCCGGCCCAGTAGGGTGCCTTCGTCAAGGAAGACGGCGAACCCGTCGTCGACGCGCAGGGTCACCGTGTCGCGACCGCTTGAGACCCGACGCCCGATCGAATGTCTTTCGCGAAACGCCCGCCACGCCGCCGTCTCGAGAATGAGCATTGGTGATGGTCCGGTGTTTCGTGAGGTCCGCTAAGAACAAAAAACGGTCCCGATGCTCGCCTTCGCCATCTTCACCGTCACCCTCGTCTTGGTCATCTGGCAACCCGGGGGGTTCGGGATCGGTTGGAGCGCCCTCATCGGGGCGGCCGTCGCCCTCGCCACGGGCGTCATCCATCCCGGCGACATCCCGGTGGTGTGGGGGATCGTCTGGGACGCCACCTTCACGTTCGTCGCCCTTATCGTCATCTCGCTCCTCCTCGACGAGGCCGGGTTCTTCCATTGGGCCGCCCTGCATGTCGCCCGATGGGGTGGCGGGCGCGGCCGCCGCCTGTTTCCCCTGGTCATCCTCCTCGGGTCGGCCATCGCGTCGGTCTTCGCCAATGACGGGGCCGCGCTTCTCCTCACCCCCATCGTCCTCGCCATCCTGCTGCGGCTCGACTTCAAGCCGGCGGCGGCCCTCGCCTTCATCGTTGCCTGCGGGTTCGTGGCCGACAGCACCAGCCTGCCCCTGGTGATCTCGAACCTCGTCAACATCGTCTCGGCGAACTTCTTCGCCATCACCTTCAGCCGCTACGCCACCGTGATGGTGCCGGTAAACCTCGTTTCCCTCGCGGCGACCCTGGTGGTCCTGTGGGTGTTCTACCGTCGCGACCTGCCGGCGACCTACCCGATGGATCGACTCGAGCCGCCGCGCAGCGCCATCCGCGACGCCGCGGTGTTCAGGGCGGCGCTCCCGCTGCTCGCCGTTCTTCTGGCCGCCTACTTCGTCACGGCGCCGTTCGGCGTACCGGTCTCGGTGATCACCTGCGCCGGAGCCCTGAGCCTGCTCGCCCTCGCCCGCCGCAGCCCGGTGATCTCCGTCCGCAGGGTCCTGGCGGGAGCGCCCTGGCAGGTCGTGCTGTTCAGCCTCGGCATGTACCTCGTGGTCTACGGCCTGAAGAATGCCGGCCTCACGGATGCCCTGGCGCAGGGTCTCGCCTGGCTCTCCGGCCAGGGCTCCATCGCGGCCACCGTGGGAACGGGCTTCGCCGCCGCCATCCTGTCCTCCGTCATGAACAACATGCCGGGAGTGCTGGTCGGAGCGCTGGCGATCCAGCAGGTGCCCGACCTGTCGCCGCTGACGCGGGAGCTGATGGTCTACGCCAACGTCATCGGCTGCGACCTCGGACCGAAGCTCACACCGATCGGCAGCCTCGCCACCCTGCTGTGGCTGCACGTCCTCGCGGCCAAGGGGCAGACGATCACGTGGGGGCAGTACATGAGGGTCGGTCTCGTCATCACGCCGCCGGTGCTGCTGATGACGCTCCTCGCCCTCGCGCTCTGGCTTCCCGTTCTCGCGACGCCGTAGGGATCGCGGTGTGCGCCCGGCCGGTGAAACGGCAACATCCCCATGCAACCGCGCGGGACGGGCGGGTTATCCTTGACCGGAGCGCCGTCGGGCTTAGAACCGCGGACTCTGGTTTCGCACCATCCTCACCCCTGCCTCCCGCAGGAAGGACGGTCGAGCGCGGGTGACCCGTCCATGGCGCTGGTAAAGAGGACGCGGCTCGCGCCGCAGGGAGAGCCCGCCGATGCCGGCGTGAGCGCTCCGAGCCCCGCCCCGGCCATGCCCCTCTCCGCCGGACGATCGCGCGAGCGGTCCCGCGCACGACGGGAGAAGGCCACGGAGCGTCTCGCCGCCGCGACGGAGGAACTCGCGGCCGGCGTGACAGAGGCTTCGGCCGCCGCGGAAGAGCTGCGCCGCTCGATGGAGCAGATCGCCTCCGGCGCCGAGGAAGCCGCCGGGGCCGCGCAGGAATCCCTCGGGGCCATCGCGGGCATCGCCGAACGGCTATCGGAGGCCCGGGAACGGGCGGACGCTTCCCGCCAGTCCACCGCGGCGTTCCAGACGCTGCTGGCGGAAACCGGTGTCCACGTCACCGCATCGGTGGCCGCCGTCCAGGCCAATTCCCACCGGCAATCCGCTTCGGTCATGCTGATCGAGGAACTCGACCGCGGCGCGACCAGCATCGGCGCGATCACCGGTACGGTGGAGCACGTCTCCGACCAGACCAATCTCCTGGCCCTGAATGCCGCCATCGAGGCGGCCCGCGCGGGCGAACTCGGGCGCGGTTTCGCGGTCGTCGCCGACGAGGTCCGGGCTCTGGCCGAGACGTCCGAGGCGAGCGCGGCCGAGGTCCGCACGCTCGCCGAGGCGATCCGCACCGAGATCAGAGGCATCGGTGAGATCATTCGCGACGCGGCCCGGACGGCGACGGCCGAGGCCGAAGCCGGAGGCCGCGTGACCGAACGCCTGGAAGCGGCACGGTCGGAACTCGGCGCGGTATCGGAGAACGCACAAGCCATCCTGGCCGCCGCCCTCGAGGCCGAGGCGGCTATACGGGAGGCGCAGCGCGGCGCGGAGCAGATCGCCGCCGCGGCCGAGGAGCAGGCCGCCGCCGCGGGCCAAGCCCAGCAAGCCGTGGCCGAGCAGACGCAATCCCTCGACCAGGCCCAGATGACGGCCCAGGCCCTGGCCGGCCTGGCCGACGACCTGACCGGCAGCCACGCGGTCGGAGATCGGGCCGAGGAGGTCGCCTCGGCCGCCGAGGAACTCTCCGCCACGGTGCAGGAGCTGTCGGGCGCGGCGGGCGAGATCCTCGCCGCCATCGATCAGATCAGCCGTGGAACCGGCATCCAGAGCGCAGCGGCGCAGCAATCCAGCGCCGCCATGGCGCAGGTCGAGCGCGGCGCCGCCGTCTTCCGGGCGAACGCCACGACGGCCCGCGAGAGCGTCGCCGGCATCGGCACGATCCTGAGCGAGGTGCGCACGGCGGTGGGCTCCCTCGCCGACGGCGTCGAGCGCTCCCTCGACGGGACCCAAACCTGCCTCGCGCGCATCGGTGCCTTGGAGGTGAGCAATCGCCGCATCGAGAAGATCGTCGGCTCCATCGCCCTGGTGGCCGTGCAGGTGAACATGCTCGCGGTCAGCGGCGCCATCGAGGCGGCACGCGCGGGCGAGAGCGGCCGGGGCTTCGCCGTGGTCTCGAACGACATCCGCGCCCTGGCCCGGGACGCCGCCGAGAACGCCGACCGCATCCGCGAGACCGTACGAAACATCCAGGATGGCGTCGCGGCTGTCCGCCGGGCCCTGGAACTTGTCGTCGTCGCGTCCGAGACGGAGGTCCTGCGCAATCGGGGCCTGGTCGCCACCGTGGCGGGCGTCCAGGGCGACGTCGGACGCCTGGAGGCCGGCAACATCGACGTCCTGTCCGGTGCGGAGGCCATCGTCGTCGCGGCCCGGGAGGGGCTGAAGGGCGCGCAGCAGATCGCCGCCGCCGCCGAGCAGGCCGACCGTGCGTCCAGCGAGGCGGCGACCGCGGCGCGTCAGCAGTCGAAGGGGGCCGAAGATCTCGCGGCGAGCATCGAGGAGATCGCGTCCCTCGCCGACGAATTGCAGGTCGCGGATGCCTGAGGCCGACGGGACGGACGACGGGCGCTACCTCATCCTCACCCTGGGCCTGGACGATGTCGCCCTCGATGCGGGCCTCGTGCGCGAACTTTTAAGGCCGCCCAGGCTGACGCGGGTGCCCGGCGCGCCCGCCGCCCTGGCCGGGCTCGCCAACCTGCGTGGCGCCGCCCTGCCGGTCCTGGACCTCCGGCGCCTCGTACGGCCCGACATCACCCTCGTGACGGAACCGACCCGGGTCGTCGTGGCGGAGGCGGGGGAGGCGTTCGGACTGATGGTCGATCGCGTCGTCTCGTTCTCGGGCGGCACGCAAGCCGTTGCGCAGGATGGCGCATCGGAGGTCCGGTATCTCACCGCCTCGGGCGACGTGGGGCGGGCACGTCTCCTCGATCTCCCCGCCCTGGTCGCCGAAGCGTTTCCCCGCCGTCGTGCGCGTGCGGCCACCTCCACGGACGCCCGGCCGGACGTTGCCGTGGCGATCGAGGAGGAGCGCGTCGCCCTGGTCTCCTTCACCGCCGCCGGGCGATCCTACGCCCTGCCGCTGGAGCGGGTCGCGGAAGTGCTCGCCCTGCCGCCCGACATCGTGCCGGTGCCGCGCGCCGGCAGCGCCACCCTGGGCATCGTCGCGTCGCGCGGTGGCGTGCTGCCGCTGCTGAGCCTGCCGGCCCTGCTCGGTTTTCCCGCGCATCGGCCGGGCGCGGAAGCGCGCATCGTCGTCGCGCGTCTCGGGGCGGCGGAGACCGGCCTCGTCGTCGATACCCTGGGGCCGATCCTGCGGCTCGCTTCGGACGCCATCGACCCGGTGCCGTCGGCCCTGAGCCGGGGCGGCTCGACGGCCATCGACGCGATCTGCCGGATCGACGCCGCCGGTACCCTCGTCTCGGTTTTGTCCGCCGACTGCCTGCTGGAAGGGACGACCGTGACCGCCTCGCCCGTACGCGCCCATGACACCGCATCCGTGAGCACCCGGCAGGGTGGCACGATGGAGCAGGTCGTGGTCTTCGATGTCGCCGGCGAAAGCTATGGCCTCCCCATCGGCGCGGTCCGGGAAGTGCTGCGCGTGCCGGACGTCATGACGCGCCTGCCTCGCTCACCGGATCTCATCGTCGGCGCCATCGACGTGCGGGGCACCGTCCTCGCCGTGGTGGACCAGCGCCGGCGCTTCGGCCTGCCGCCCGGCGAGGTCAATCGCAAGCGGCGCATCGTCGTGCTCGAATCCGGGGGCAGCGTCGCCGGCCTCCTCGTCGACGGCGTCTCGCGCCTGCTGCGCCTGCGCGCGGACACCATCCGGGAGGCGCCCGATTTTTCCGGCGATGCCGGGACCGGCGTCGACCGGATCGCGACCCTGGAGGACGGCAGCCTCCTGCCCATCCTCGACGCATCGGCCCTGCTCGCGGGCACGGACCGGTGGGTGCGCGAGGCGACCAAACGGACGAACGCGCGCAGGGCCGACTCGGACCCGGAGGCATGATCCGCCTCCTGATCGTCGACGACTCGGCGCTGATGCGCAAGCTCCTCGGCGGTGTGTTCGCGCAGCAGCCGGACTTCGAGATCGCCTTCGCCCGGAACGGCGACGAGGCCCTGATCGAGCACGCCCGCTTCCGCCCCGACGTGATCACCCTCGACGTCAACATGCCGGGCCTCGACGGCCTCGCCTGCCTCGACCGCATCATGCTCGACCGGCCGACGCCCGTGGTGATGGTGTCGTCCCTGACCGCCGACGGCGCCGAGGTGACGTTCGACGCGATGGAGCGCGGGGCCATCGACTTCGTCGCCAAGCCCGGCGGAGCGGTCTCCCTGGAGATGGACCGGCTCGGTCCGCTGATCGTGCAGAAGGTCCGTGCCGCCGCCGGGGCGCGCCTGCGTCCGACGCTGCGCCTCGCCGAACGCATCCGCGCCCGGTCAGGTGCCGCAGCACCCGTCGGGACTCCCCGCCCCCTCGCGCGGGCGCCGCGTCCCGCGCCGTCGTCCGAGCGCACGGCAAACCCATCCGAGGGCGTCGTCCTCGTCGGGACCTCCACGGGCGGCCCCCCTGCCCTCGATGCCCTGCTGTCGCGCCTGCCGGCCGACTTTCCGTGGCCCGTCGTGATCGCCCAGCACATGCCCGGCAGCTTCACGGGGCCCCTGGCGCGTCGCCTCGATGGCCTGTGCGCCTTGCGGGTGCAGGAAGCCGCGCGGCCGATGCCGCTGGCGCCGGGCCATGTCTACGTCGGCAAGGGCGACGCCGACGTGATGCTGGCGCGCCGTCCCTCCGGGCTGGTGGTGCAGCCCGTGCCGGCCCATGCCGACTACCTCTGGCACCCCAGCGTCGACAGGCTGGTGGCGAGCGCCCTCGACCTCGTGGAACCCCAGCGCCTCGTCGGCGTCCTCATGACGGGCATGGGCCGTGACGGAGCGGCGACGATGACCGAGATGCGGGCGAAGGGTGGCCGCACCATCGCCGAGAGCGAGGAGACGGCCGTCGTCTGGGGTATGCCGGGCGAACTCGTCCGGGCAAACGGCGCCACGGTCGTCGTCCCCCTCGACGGCATCGCCGACGCGCTCCTCGACATGGTGCCCTGATGCCCCTCGTCCGCCACGATCCGCTCAAGCCCACGATGGCCTCGGCCGCCTCCGAACCCACACCTCGCCGGAGCGCGGAGGAACTCGGACGCGCGCTTGCGACCGAGCGGGACCTGCGTTCCCGCGACGCTCTTCTCGCGGCGTTGCTGGCCATCGCCGATCCCGCCGCCGCCGCCGTGCTCGCCGGACACCTGCGCTCGGAAGATGCCGGTTTGCGCAATGCCTGCATCGAGACGCTTCAGGCGATGCCTGCAGCCGCCGGCGCGGTCCTGCCCGACCTCCTGTCCGACCCGGACCCGGACGTTCGGCTGCTCGCGACCGAGATCGTGAGAACGCAGCCGACTGACGTCGCGAACGAACTGCTCGCGGGATTGCTCGACGGCGAGACCCATCCGAACGTGTGCGGTGCGGCGGTCGAGGTCCTGGCGGAGGTCGGGACGGTGGCGGCGGTTCCGGCGCTCGAGGCCGCACGGACCCGGTTCGCCGCGCAGGCCTTTCTGCCGATGGCCATCGACACCGTGCTGGTCCGCCTCGGCCAGGGACGCTGAGGGCGTGTCGGACCTCCCGTCGCCGGTCACAGACGCCGATTTCGCGCGCTTCTGCGAATTCCTCTACCGGCGCACCGGCATGCTGTTCACGCCGGCCAAGCGTTACTTCGTCGACCGGCGCCTGGCCGAGCGCATGCGGGCGACGGAATCCCGCTCTTTCGCGGTCTACCTCGCCCGGCTGCGTGCCGACCGGGACGGAGAGGTCGAGGCCCTCATCAACGCCTTCACCATCAACGAGACCTACTTCTACCGCGAGGACCACCAGCTCCGCTGCCTGACGACCGCCCTCCTGCCCGAACTGGTGGCCGGCAAGCCGCCCGGTGCGACCGTGCGGATCTGGTCGATGCCGTGCTCGACGGGCGAGGAGCCGTATTCCGTCGCCATGTGGCTGTTGGAGAATTGGCCCGAGGTCGACAGCTACGACATCGAGATCGTCGGCTCGGACATCGACACCCGCGCCCTCGCTTCGGCCGAGGAGGGCCTCTACGGCGAGCGGGCCCTGATGCGCCTGGGGCCGGACCTCGTCGCCCGCTATTTCGGGCGCGAGGACACGCGCCTCGGGCCGGCCTGGCGCATCCTGGCGGACCTGCGCGACTCCGTGCGGTTCACGTCGTGCAACCTCACGGACGCGACCACGATGGCCTTGCAGGGCCGGTTCGACGTCGTCTTCTGCCGCAACGTCCTCATCTACTTCGACGAAGCCTCCCGCCGGATCGCGGCGGACAACCTCTTCGATGCCCTCCTCCCGGGCGGTTTCGTCTGCCTCGGCCACACGGAGAGCATGAGCCGGATCTCGCCGTTGTTCAGGGTCTGCCGCTACGATGACGCCATCGTCTACCGACGGCCGCGAGAGGGCGAGCATGTCTGAGACCCCGCTCCGCCCCGTCGACGCCCCGCGCGTGCTCGTCGTCGACGATGCGAGTCTGGTGCGGATGTACTATCGCGGCGTCCTCGAAAAGGCGGGCTTCGCCGTCGACGAGGCGCTCAACGGCATCGAGGGCCTGGAGCGCGTCCTTCTCGCGTCCTATGACCTTCTTGTCGTGGACGTGAACATGCCGAAGATGGACGGCTTCAGCTTCCTGCGTGCGGTGAGGGGGCGCGAACCGCCGATCCGATCCATTCCGGCCCTGATGACCAGCACCGAGGCGGGAGACGATGACCGGGAGGCGGCGCGGGAAGCGGGCGCGAACTTCTACCTCGTGAAGCCCCTGCCCGAGGATGTGCTGATCGCGCATGCCCGCGCCTTGGCGGGGCGGCGCCCATGAACGACCTGTTCGAGCAATTCCTCCTCGAAACGCGCGAGCTCGTCCAATCCGCCACGGAGGACCTGCTCGCCCTCGAGGCGGCGCCGGGCGATCCAGAGGCGGTGAACCGCGTGTTCCGCGCTTTTCACACCCTGAAGGGGTCCGTCGGGCTGTTCGACTTCCCGCCGTGGTTTGCCCTACTGCATGCCGCCGAGGACGGGCTCTCGGCGGCGCGGGGCGGGACCTTGGCGGTCGATGCCACGCTCATCGACCTTTCGCTGGAAGCCCTCGACGCGACGTCACGCTGGGCCGACGCCGTCGAGACGACCGAGCGGCTGCCTGCCACCGCCGAAACCGAAGCTGGCGTCCTCGCCGGCCGCTACCGCGCCCTCCTGTCCGGCGAACCCGTCACCCGACAAGCGGACGCGACGGCACTCCCCGATTGGGCGGTGGCTCTGGCGGAATCCGTACCCGATGCCGCCGGGGTGGCGCTGATCGCCGTGCGCTACCGGCCCCGCGGCGATTGCTTCTTTAGCGGCGACGATCCCCTTGGGATCGTCCGCAAGGTCCCCGGCTTGCTCGCGGTCTCGGTCGAACCGGCGGCACCGTGGCCCTCCCACGGCGATATCGATCCCTATACCTGCAACCTCGAGATCACCCTGCTGACGCAGGCGGCGCGCGCGGACCTGGACACGGTCCTGCGGCTCGTCGCCGACCAGCTCACGGTCGTGGACATCCCCGCCGAGACGCGGGCCGGGGCGGGTGCGGCGGAAGTGTTCGCAGAGGCAGGCGAAAGTGATCCCGTCGTCGCGGCGATCCTCACGGAACAGCTTCGGGTGCTGGCCGCGACCCGCGACGCGGAAACAGGCGCGGGTCGTCTGGAATCCTGCGAGCGGGCGGCGGCGAATGCCCTTCGATTCGCCGGGCGTATCGGCGAGGCCGAGCGCTGCGAGCAGGCGCGCGAACGGGGTGCCGATGCCCTGCGGGATGCCATCGCGGCGATCCTGTCCAGCCAGGGGATTCCACCGTCACCGGCCGTCATCCAGGAAGGTCCCGGAGCGATCGAGGTCCACGGCCCGGATGCGGCCCGCACCCTGCGGGTCGATGCCGGCCGGGTCGATGCGCTCGTGGCTCTCGTGGGCGAACTCGTCGTGGCCCGCAACGCCCTCGGCCACCTCGCGGCCCGGGCCGAGGCGGGCGAGGAGGCCAGCACCCTCGCCCGGGCGATGCGTGCGGCCGATGCCGATATCGGCCGCCTCGCAACAGCGTTGCACCGAAACGTGGTCGCGCTCCGCCTCACGCCGCTGTCGCAGGTGTTCCGCCGCTTCGCGCGGCCGGTGCGCGAAGCCGCGCGTGGCCTCGGCAAGGATGTGGTCCTGGAAGTCACCGGCGAGGAGACGGAGGCGGATAGGGGGATCGTCGAGAACCTGTTCGAGCCACTGCTGCACGTCGTCCGCAACGCCGTCGACCACGGGTTGGAGGACGCGGCGACGCGGCGACGGGGCGGCAAGCCCGAGGCCGGCCTCATTCGCATCGCCGCCGCGCAGGAGGGGGACGGCATCGTCGTCTCGGTCGTCGACGACGGAGGCGGGATCGACCCGGCCTTCATCCGCCGCCGGGCCGTCGAG
>NZ_BPQD01000044.1 GCF_022179065.1 Methylobacterium adhaesivum | reverse complement strand
CCGCTCCGGGCGACGCGGCGAGGAACACGAGGGTGAAGCGCCCATTCTCGTTGTCGATGCGGCGGACCTCGGTCAGCCCGAACGTATCGACGTAGAAGGCGAGGGCCTGGTCGAGATCGGCCACGCGGACCATGGTATGAAGGAAACGCATTGTCGTGAACTCTCCGGTTGCTGCGGCCTATGTGGTGGCCGGGCGAGCCCCGTCAACGGCGATGCGTTGCGCGCGGACGGGAAGCGATCCAAGAGGGAGGCCTTGCGACAGGCGAGGCATCCATGCGCACCGAAACCCCGATTCCGATCCGGCTCGCGGACTATCGTCCGAGCGATCACCTTATCGATCGGGTCGCCCTCGACATCAGCCTGGACGCCCACGCGACGCGGGTGACCGCGACCCTCAGCCTGCGGCCCAATCCGGCCGGCCGGGCGGGAGCGGATCTCGTGCTCGACGGCGAGGACCTCACGCTCCTGTCCTTCGAGCGCGACGGCGTCGCCTTGGCGCCGGACGCCTACACGGTGACGGACACGGCCCTCATCCTCAGGTACCCGCCGGCGGAGCCCTTCACGCTCACGATCCGCACGCAAGTCGATCCGAGCGCCAACACCCGGCTCATGGGCCTCTACCGCTCGAACGGCGTCTACTGCACGCAATGCGAGGCCGACGGCTTCCGCCGGATCACCTATTTCCTCGACCGGCCCGACGTCATGGCCGTCTACACCACCCGCATCGAGGCCGATCGCGAGGAAGCGCCGGTGCTGCTCGGCAACGGCAACCCCATCGAGGCCGGCGACGCGGGGCCGGGCCGGCACTTCGCCGTCTGGCACGACCCCCACCCGAAACCCGCCTACCTGTTCGCCCTCGTCGGCGGACGCCTCGACCGGCTGGGGGGCCGGTTCACCACCCGCGACGGGCGAGAGGTGGATCTCGGCATCTTCGTCGAGCCCGGAAAGGCGGAGCGCGCCGCCTACGCCCTCGACGCGGTCATCCGGTCCATGGCCTGGGATGAGACCGCCTTCGGCCGCATCTACGACCTCGACGTGTTCAACGTGGTCGCCGTGTCGGACTTCAACATGGGCGCCATGGAGAACAAGGGCCTCAACATCTTCAACGACCGCTACGTGCTGGCGAGCCCCGAGACGGCGACCGATGCCGACTATGCCGCCATCGAGGCGATCATCGCCCACGAATACTTCCACAATTGGTCGGGCAACCGCGTCACCTGCCGGGACTGGTTCCAGCTCTGCCTCAAGGAGGGGCTGACGGTCTTCCGCGATCAGGAGTTCTCCTCCGACATGCGATCGCGCGCGGTGCACCGCATCGGCGAGGTCCGCACCCTGCGAGCCCGTCAGTTCCCCGAGGATACCGGGCCCCTCGCCCATCCGGTGCGCCCGCAGCAATATGCCGAGATCAACAACTTCTACACGGCCACCGTCTACGAGAAGGGGGCCGAGATCGTGCGGATGCTGCGCACGCTCCTCGGTCCGGACGTGTTCGCACGGGGCATGGACCGCTACTTTTCGGAGTGCGACGGCACGGCCGCCACGGTGGAGGATTTCCTCGCCGCCTTCGCCGCCGTCTCGGGTCTCGATCTCACCGCCTTCGCGCGCTGGTACGAGCGCCCCGGCACCCCCGTGGTGACCGTCGAGGGCGAGCACCAGGCAGCGGCCGGCACCTACACCCTGCGTTTCCGCCAGGATCTGCCATCGGCACTCGCCCAGGGCCTCGGACGGCAACCGGGACAGGAAGCCGACGCGACCCCGCCCCTCGTGATCCCCGTGGCCCTCGGCCTGGTCGGACCGGAGGGCGTGCTCCGCGAGGCCGTGAGCGACCGGGTCCACGACGGCGTCTTCGTCTTGGAACGGGCTAGCGACACGATCACCTTCACGGGCGTTCCCGTCGCGCCGGTGGCCTCCCTGTTCCGGGGCTTCTCCGCCCCCGTGCGTGTCGCCGCCGTGGCGACGGATGCCGACCGTCTCGTCCTCCTGGCCCACGACACCGATCCGTTTAATCGCTGGCAGGCGGCGCAGGACGTCGCCATGGCGCGCCTCGTCGCCGACGCGCGCGGCGTGGACCGGCCCATGGACAATGCGGGGTTCGTCGCCGCCTTGGCGACGTTCCTCGATCGCGAGGCCCTATCGGATCCGGCCTTCGCCGCCCTCGTCCTCACCGTCCCGAGCGAAGGCGACATCGCCAACACCCTCGGCCAGTCCATCGATCCGGACGCGATCCACCGGGCCCGCACCGATCTGCGCCGGAGCCTCGGACGAGGTCTCTTCGAGCGTCTTACGCGTCTGCGCGAGGCGCTCGCGGACCCGGCCGGCAGCCGGTTCTCGCCGGACGCGGCCTCGGCCGGACGCCGCGCCTTGCGCAACGTCGCCCTCGACCTCATCGCAGGGGCCGATCCGCAGGCGGGGCTCGCCCTAGCCGCAGCGCAGTTCGACGCGGCCACGACCATGACCGACCGCCTCGCCGCCCTGTCCGCCCTCGCGCTGATCCCGGGGCCGACACGCGAATCCGCCCTCTCGGCCTTCGCCGAGCGCTTCGCCCACGAACCCCTGGTCCTCGACAAGTGGTTCGCGATTCAAGCGACGATCCCCGAGGCGGACACCCTCGACAGGGTCCGCCGCCTCCAGGCCCACCCGGCTTTCGCCATGACCAACCCGAATCGGGTGCGCTCCCTCGTCGGCAGTTTCAGTGCCGGCAACCCGACCCAGTTCAACCGCGCGGATGGGGCAGGCTACGATTTTCTCGCCGAGACCGTCATCGCCCTCGATCCCACCAATCCGCAGATTGCCGCAAAACTGCTCACGGGCTTCGGCTCATGGCGGATGCTGGAACCGGGGCGGCAAGCCAAGGCCGCTCAATCACTTGCGGCGATCGGCGCGCGTCCGGGCCTGTCGCGCGATGTCTCCGACATCGTCGGACGCATGCAAAATCTCGGCAAATCCCTGACTTGACAAGCTTTATTTTGCTCGAAAAGAGCCCTCGCCCGAGGCCGTTCCGGCGGCGTCGGGCGCGGCCGACGAGCAAAAAAGCGTGGACAACTCGGCCGTGAAAATGGTGTTATGAATTTAGATCGGAGCGCCACACCAAGTGCCTCCGCGACGAATCATCCTCACTGCGGAGTGACACCATGCTGGAGGCGGATTCCGCTTCCCTCTCCGCACGTGCGGACACGATTCTCGGCATTCACCGTCCGCAGACCCCGACCCACATCCGCTTCGTGCGGGCGGAAATCTGGCTGCGCGTCGCCCTGCCCGCCCTGCTCACGGCGTTCCTCGTCTGTCTTGCGACGGTGGAGGCGATGCATCTGAACACGCAGCGCCAGGACGCGATCCGGCATGCGGCCACCGATATTGAAGCCCTGACCCGGCTGGTTGCCGCCTCCCTCGCCCCGGGTGGGGACGAGACCGAAGCGAGGGACCGCCTCGCCACGCTTCTGCCCGCCTCCCTGCTGCCGGCCGGACGCCAGGTGTTCGTCACGGGAGCCGACGACATCATCGTCGCGTCCGTCCCCCCCTGGAGCGGCGGTCGTACGGCCATTGGGCAGATCGGCGATGTGCAGGCTCTGACCATTCTGCGCGAACGCGCCGGGGTGATGGCCGTGACATTGTCCGATGGCAGCGCGGCCCTCGCCGCCTTGAGCAGTCTCCCGGGCGGGCGCGGACAGATCGCCGTGCTCCAGCCCCTGGCGTCAGTGACCGCCGCTTGGACCGTCCAGACGCGCAACCACGCGATTCTGCTCGGGGCGGCAGCCCTGGTCATCATCGGCACCGGGATCGCCTATGTGCTCCAGACCCGCCGCGCCTATGCCGTCGACCGGGTCTGCGAGCAGATCAAGCAGCGCCTCGATACGGCGCTCGGTCGCGGTCGCTGCGGCCTGTGGGATTGGGACATCCCGCGCGGGCGGATCTACTGGTCGGATTCCATGTATGCCCTGCTCGGCTATCGCCGGGAGCGCGAGTTCATCTCCTTCGGCGACGTCAACGCCCTGGTTCATCCCGACGACGGCGATCTCTACAGCCTCGCCCGACACCTCGCCGCGAGCCAATCCACCGTGGATCACGAGTTCCGGATCCGTTCGGCGGCCGGCGTCTGGCTCTGGATGCGGATGCGGGCCGAGATCGTGCCCGACACCGTGGTGGGCGGCCGCCACCTCGTCGGCATAGCCCTCGACGTCACGGAGCAGCGCACCCTGGCCGAGCTCAACGCCACGGCCGACATGCGCCTGCGCGATGCCGTGGAGGCGATCTCGGAGGCCTTCGTCCTGTGGGATACGGGCAACCGCCTCGTTCTGTGCAATTCGAAGTTCCGCGATCTCCATGCCCTGAGCCCCGAGGACGCCGTACCGGGGCGGCGCTACGCCGAGATCATGGGACACGGCGTCCTCCCGCCGATCCGCCGCGAGATGCGCGAACTCGAGCATTCGGGAGCCACCGCCCGCACCTTCGAGGCCGAACTCACCGATGGGCGCTGGCTGCAGATCAGCGAGCGGCGCACCAAGGACGGCGGCTACGTCTCCGTCGGGACCGACATCACCAGTCTTAAGCGTCACCAGGAGCAACTGGTGGAATCGGAACGCGAGCTCATCGCGACGGTGAAGGACCTCAAGCGGTCCCGCCGGACCCTCGAACTCCAGACGCAGCAGCTTGCGGACCTCGCCGAGCGCTACCTCGACCAGAAGGCCCAGGCCGAATCGGCGAACCAGGCCAAGTCAGAGTTCCTGGCCAACATGAGCCACGAGCTGCGCACGCCGCTCAACGCGATCATGGGGTTCGCCGAACTCATGGAAACCGGCGTCTATGGCGTCCTCGGCTCACCGCGCTACACCGCCTATTGCCGGGACATCCGCGCGAGCGGTGATTATCTCCTGTCGGTCATCGACGACATCCTGAGCATGTCGCGCATCGAGGCCCATCGCGTGCGGTTGGTCCGCCGCGAGATCGCCCTGCCCGAGGCCATCGAGGCGGCCCTGAAGCTCGTCGCCGAGCCGGCCCGCGCCAAGGCCCTTTCCATCCACGTCGACCTCGTGGAGGACCTGACGCTGCTGGCCGACGACCGGGCGCTCCACCAGATCTTGCTGAACCTCGTCCAGAATGCCGTGAAGTTCACCCCCGAGGGCGATGGCCGGATCATCGTCAAGGCCCGTCCGTCCGGGGATTGCGTGAACATTTTCATCGAGGATTCGGGCATCGGCATCCCCAAGGCGGCCCTTCGCCGTCTCGGGGCTCCGTTCCAGCAGGTGGAAACCAACCTCACCCGGACCTATCCGGGCTCCGGCCTCGGCCTCGCCATTGCCCGGTCCATGGCCGAGCTGCACGGGGGCTCCCTGCGCCTGCGGTCACAGGAGGGCTTGGGCACCATCGTCCTCGTCCGCCTTCCGGCCCCGACCCCCGAACGTCTGCGCGATGCAGCCTTCGAGGCTTCGCACGAGATGATCGCATCGCTTCAAGCGGAGATGACGCCGCGGCAAGGAGCCCGGGAGCTTGCGCTGAACTGACGGGTCCGCTCAGGCGAGGAGCCGGTCGAACAGGCCGCGGACCTCGGCCCTATGGTCATCGAGCCGGACCCGCAGGTGGGCCGCATCCGGCATGCCGAGGGCCACGGCGAGACGCGTGAGCGCCACGGTCGAGGCCTGGCCCGGGTCCCCCGCCACCATCAAGCGCTGCCAATGCATGACGTCGTCGAACTGGCGGTAGGCGGCACGCAGGCGCTCGGCTTCATCCTGGGTGAGGAGGCCGTGACCGGCCGCACGCATCAGCACGTCCGGTGCCGGGAGGCCCACGAGATCGGGACAACGCGCGCCGTGCGCGAGGACGAGGGCCTGGACCAGAAAATCGAGGTCGAGGAGCCCGCCCGGCGCCAGCTTGAGGTCGAGGGGACCGGAGTCACCCTTCTCTTCCGCAACCAACGCCCGCATGGTCCGCACGGCGCCGTACACGTCCGACGGGTTGCGCGGCCGGGTCACCACGGCGGAGATGACGTCGAGCGACGCCGCGCCGAGGCCGGCATCGCCCGCGATCACCCGGGCGCGGGTCAGCGCCATGTGCTCCCAGAGTTCGGCCTCCGTCTCGTAATAGGCCCGGAGGCTGCGCAGCTGCACCGCCACCGGCCCTTGCCCGCCACCGGGCCGCAGGCGCAGGTCGACGTCGTAGAGATGTCCGCGCCGGGTCGGCACGGTGAGGGCCGCGACGAGACGCTGCGTCAGGCGATTGTAGGCGACGGCCGCGTCCAGAGGGCGCGGGCCAGCGCTCATGCGGGAGTCGGGGTCGAAATCGTAGACCACGACGAGGTCGAGGTCGGACTCGGCCGTGAGCTGGGACGAGCCGAGACGTCCAAGCCCCAGCACAACGATCCGCCCGCCCGGCACCGCCCCGTGCTCGGCGAAGAACGCCTGCGACACCCGCTCGTAGGCGGCGCCCACCACCGTATCGGCGATGGCCGAGTAGGCCCGCCCCGCCTCGACCGGCGCGAGCACGCCGGACAGCAGGCGCGCCCCCGTGAGAAAGCCGAGATGCCGGGCCGCGTCGCGTGTACGGTCGAGAAAATCCTCGTGGTCCGTGGGGTGTCCGAGGAGGGCGCGGAAATGGGCGGCGATGCCGCCGGGCTCGGGCGTCGGGGCCGCGAAATCCCGTTCCAGCACCGCGTCGAGGACGTGGGGGCTGAACGAGACGGTCTCCGCCAGGCGCGGGGCGGTGCCGAGGAGGTCGGCGAAGAGCAGGCGCAAGCGCTCGTTGGAGCGCAGGATGGTGAGGAGTTCGAGGGCCGCCGGCATGCGCGCGAACGCCCGGTCTAGGGTGTCGAGGGCGGTATCGGGATCGGCCGTACCGCCCAGCGCCTGCATCAGGGCCGGCACGAGTTCGGTGAGCACCTCTCGGGCACGGGCCGTGCGCACGGCGGGCCGCCGCCCGAAATGCCAGCCGCGCACGGTCTCGACGGCCCGTTCGGGGTCGCGGAACCCAAGGGTGCGCAGGGTCGCGAGCGTCGCGGGATCGTCGCCGGTACCACTGAAGACGAGATCGCCCACCGCCGCCGACAGGTCAGGCTCGGCCTCAAACAGCAGGGCGTAATGGGCCTGGACCCGGCGGGCATGGTGCAGCAGCGCTGCCTCGAACTCCGCCAGGGTCGCGAAACCGGCAAAGCGCGCAAAGCGTTCGAGGTCGTCCGACTCGGCGGGCAAACGCTGGGTCTGCTCGTCCCGCACCATCTGGATCCGGTGCTCGATGGTGCGCAGGAAGCCGTAAGCCTCGGCCAGCTCGTCACGGGCCGTGGCGTCGATCCAGCCCTCGTCGGTGAGGATGCCGAGCATCTCCACCGTGCGCCGGCCGCGCAAGGCGGGCCGGCGCCCGCCGAAGACGAGCTGCTGGGTCTGGACGAAGAACTCGATCTCGCGGATGCCGCCGCGCCCGAGCTTGATGTCGTGTCCGGCCACCGCGATGGCGTCATGCCCGCGCACGGCGTGGATCTGCCGCTTCATGGCGTGAACGTCGGCGATGGAGCCGAAGTCGAAGTATTTCCGCCAGACAAACGGACGCATATCGTCGAGGAAGCGCTGCCCCACCACGCGGTCGCCGGCGATGGGTCGCGCCTTGATATAGGCCGCGCGCTCCCAGTTCTGCCCGAGATTCTCATAGTAGAGATACGCGGCGTTCAGGGACACGGCTGTGGGGGTCGAGCCGGGGTCCGGCCGCAGGCGGTAATCGACCCGGTGCACGTAGCCGTCGGCCGTGCGCTCCTGCAGGAGCCGGGCGATGCCCTGCGCCAACTTGGCGAAGAACGGTGCCGGTGCGAGCCCCTCCTTCAGGGGGGCGACGGCGGGATCGAAGAACACCACCAGATCGATGTCGCTGGAATAGTTCAGTTCGCCCGCGCCGTGCTTGCCCAGCGCCAGGATCACGAGGCCGGACCCGGCCTGGAGATCGTCCGGATCGGCGGGCAGGAACCGGCCGAGGGCCGCCGCCTCGGCAAGGAGCGCGTCGGTCGCCGCCTGCACGGACGCATCGGCGAAATCCGAAAGGGCCGCCGTCACCATGGCGAGGGACCAGAGGCCACCGAGATCGGCCAGGGCCACAAGGAGCGCATGCTCGGTGCGGTTCAGCCGAAGGGCCCGGGCGACGGCGGGAAGATCGCCGGCGCCGCTGGCGGCCCGCTGCCGAGCGATGAGCTCGGCGTTCACGATCTCGGGTGCGCGCGAGGCAAGGTCGACGAAACGCGCTGGATTGCGGGCCACGATGGGCCACAGGAACGGGGAATGCTCAGCGAGCGCGAGGAGGAGGCTCCGCAGGGGCGCGTCGAGGAATCCAACCGGGAAGGCCGATTCAATATCGGCCAGGCGCGCGGCCGCGGCTTGCGGATCGACCAAGGGAGGCGCCTGTCGCAGGCGGTCACGGAAGCGGCCGGGCTCGGTCATGCGGGATCTCCCACGGCGAGGGCCGGAAGGGTTACCACGACCGCGAGGCCAGGGGCATTGTCGTTGAGACTGAGGGTCCCCTGATGGAGGCGCACGATGGCCGCGACGAGGCTGAGCCCGAGGCCGAAACCGGGCCGCGAGCGGGAATCCTCCAAGCGGACGAAGCGGTCGAGGACGCGCCCCCGCGCCTCCTCGGGGATGCCCGGCCCGCGATCGGCGACGGTCAGGCGGATCGTCGTCGCCTCGCGCTCCGCCGTGACGCGGATCCCGCCGGCCTGCCGGTTCACGGCACCGTACTTCACCGCATTGTCGATGAGATTGGCCAAGGCCTGACCGATGAGTTCGCGGCTCCCCACGAGCCGAAGGTCTCCCACCGTGACAATCTCAAGGGAGAGGCCCTCGTCCGCCGCCACCGCCTCGTAGAGTTCCCCGACTTCACGCGCCGTCACGCCGACATCGAATTCCGCCATGAGATCGCGGGCAGCGACGCCCTCCAGCCGTGCGATCATCAGGAGCGCGTTGAACACACGGATCAGCCCGTCGCTCTCCTCGATCACCCCCTCCATGGCGAGGCGCAGGTCGTCTTCGCCGCGGGCCGAACGCACGGCCTCGTCGGCCCGGTTGCGCAGGCGGGTGAGCGGCGTCTTGAGATCGTGGGCGATGTTGTCGGACACCTCCCGCAGCCCACGCATCAGTTCCCCGATCCGCTCCAGCATCTCGTTCAGGTTCTGCGCGAGGCGGTCCAGTTCGTCGCCGTTCCCGGCCACCGCCAGGCGGCCGCCGAGGTCGCCGGCCATGATCCGCCGGGCGGTCTCCGTCATGTCGTCGACCCGCTTGAGCACTCGGCTCGCGACAAACCAGCCTCCCACCACGCCGAGGACGATCACGAACAGCAGCGAGGTACCGAAGGTCCGGCCGATGACGGAGCGCAGGCGATCGCGCTCCTCGACATCGCGGCCGACCACGAGGCGGAACCCGCCCGGCAGGGTGAAGATCCGCATGATCGCGCGGTGCTCAAGGGTGTGCGATCCACTCCGGGCATAGGCCGCCTCGACCTGCCCGGGATCGGCGAGCAGGCCGGCCGGGAGGGCGCCGACATTGCCGACCACGTGCTCGCCCGCCGGAGTGGTCACGAGGTAGAGCGAGGCTCCGGGCTCGCCGGCCCGGCGCTCGACCACGGAGATCAGCCGACGAAGCCCTCCGGACTTGTACTGCTCGGACAAGCCGTTGATCTCGGCTTCGATGGTCGACACCATCTGATCGTCGAGGACCCGGTTCGCGTTCCAGGCAACGTAGCCGAGGGCCAGGAAGGCGAAGGTCGTGAAGATCAGGAGGTAGGCGAAGGACAGCTTGAAGGCCGTCGTGCGGAAGAGGTTCGTGAGTTTGGCGCGATCTTTGAAAGAAGCGACGGGAGACGCGTCGGACGCGGACGGCATCAGGCGCCGCGCGTGTCGTCGGCGCGCACGACGTAGCCCGCTCCTCGGATGGTGTGGAGGATCGGCCGATCGAAATCCTTGTCGATCTTCGCGCGCAGGCGCGACACGTGGACGTCGATGACGTTGGTCTGCGGGTCGAAATGGTAGTCCCAGACGTGCTCGAGGAGCATCGTCCGCGTCACCACCTGCCCCGCATGGCGCATGAGGTATTCGAGCAGGCGGAATTCACGCGGCTGCAGGGCGATCTCCTGTCCGGCGCGGGTGACGCGATGCGACAGGCGGTCGAGTTCGAGATCGCCGACGCGATACGCAGTCGCCTCCGTGGTGCCGACGGGCACCGTGCGCCGCCGCGCCAGAATTTCGGCACGGGCGAGGAGCTCCGAGAACGCATAGGGTTTGGGGAGATAATCGTCGCCGCCTGCCCGGAGACCCTTCACCCGGTCATCGACCTGGCCAAGGGCCGAGAGAATGAGAACCGGGGTGGTCACGGCCTGCTCACGCAGGGAGCGGATCAGGGACAGCCCGTCGAGCTTCGGCAGCATCCGGTCCACGATGAGCATATCGTAATCGCCCTCGCGGGCGAGGGCATAACCGTCGAGACCGTCATGGGCGAGATCCGGCACGTGGCCGGCCTCGCGAAAGGCCTTGGCGAGGTAGGACGCCGCTTCGCGGTCATCCTCGATGATGAGCAAACGCATGGGGCCGAACGATACGACCTCGAACCCCGCTGGGGAAGCGAATCCCATGGCCAGTCCCCTCCCCTCTCCGGCGATGGAGACAGGATGCGCCGGTCGCCATGGCCGTAAGCTGGCTCGGAGATGACGGTTTGGTCATGATCGGTCGTCCCGCAGGGAAAAGGCGGGTGTCCGAACGCGAACAGGCCGCCTCGTATGGAGGCGGCCTGTTTGGAGTGATCGTTTTGAGGGAATGGATGATGTGCTGTGCAGGTCTGGCGGCGACCGACTCTCCCGTGTCTTGAGACACAGTACCATGGGCGCTGGTGTGTTTAACGGCCGAGTTCGAGA
>NZ_BPQD01000043.1 GCF_022179065.1 Methylobacterium adhaesivum | reverse complement strand
GGACGGCGCGAGGACGCCCCGGCGGGCCGAAGCTGAGGTCGACCGTGTCCCACCGGGCCGAGGCCTCGGGGGTGAGGATCGTCCAGTGCAGGCTGCGGAAGCGGCCGACGAAGAACGGCGCCGCCGCCGCCAGGATGTGGTGGTCGGGCTCGAACCACGCGACGAAGCGCTCGGGCCCCTCGCCCTCGACCCGGCGGAACCGCAGGAAGGCGTGCATCTTGTGCAGGTCGCGGGCGATGGCCTTGGCCATCCGCTCCAGGCGGTGGACCAGGGGATCGCTCGACACCTCCAGCAGGCGACGCTCGCCGTGGAGAACGCGCCAGACCAGGGTGTAGAGGAGAGCGTAGCGTTCGGGGTCGCGATGCGGCACCACTTTTGTGACGAGGTCGCCGACCCCGCGCGGTAAGGCCAGAGCCGGGGCGTCGGTGACCGCCTCAGGGGTCCCGAACAGGCCGGGCGCCTCGCCGACGGACCAGATCACCCGCTCCGGGGGAACGGCGGCGGCGGCGAGGCGCCGAACGGCGTCGCGAAATCCCGCGGCATCGGCGCCGGGCGAAAGGCGCACTGCCTGCGGTCCGCCCCCGAACAGATCGGCCCCCGCCGCCACGATCAGAACAGGCTCAGTTGCTTCGGCGGGTCGGCGAGGCGCGCCCGCAAGTCGAGGCGATCGGTCAGCCCGCCGCTCGGCCGATAATCCTCCGCGATGAGGAACGGGCGCGCCCGCTTCAGCCCCGAGGTGAGGCGGGCGATATCCTCCAGGCGCAGGCGGGTGTGACGGCGCGCCCGGATGATCTTGTCGACGGCCCTGGCGCCGAGGCCCGGCACCCGCAGGAGCCATTCCCGGTCGGCCCGGTTCACGTCGAGGGGGAAATGCGCGCGATGCTTCAGGGCCCAGGCGAGCTTCGGATCGACGTCGAGGGCGAACATGCCGTCCTCCGTCGCGTCGGCGACGTCGTCGGGGGTGAAGCCGTAATACCGCAGCAGCCAGTCGCCCTGGTACAGCCGGTGCTCGCGCTGGAGCGGGGGCGACTTCAGGGGCAGGATGGTGGAGCCGTCGGGGATCGGACTGAACGCCGAGTAATACACCCGCTTGAGATTGAACGAACCGTACAGGAGCGCGCTCTTGCGCATCAGCGCCTCGTCGGTGGTGGTGTCGGCGCCCACGATCACCTGCGTCGATTGTCCGGCGGGCGAGAACCGGCGCTTCTCCGCCTTGGCCTCGACGATCCGCTCGCCGATCTGCTGGATGGCATGCTGGATCACCGCGCCGTCCTTCTCGGGGGCGAGGCGCGCGAGGCTTACCTCCGTGGGAAGCTCGACGTTGATGGAGAGGCGGTCGGCATAGAGGCCCGCCTCCTCGATGAGCCAGGGGCTCGCCTCGGGGATCGACTTCAGGTGGATGTAGCCGCGAAAGCCGTGGTCGCGCCGGAGCGATTTGGCCACCCGCGTCAAGAGCTCCATGGTGTGGTCCGGTGACTTGATGATGCCGGACGAGAGGAACAGCCCTTCGATGTAGTTGCGCTTGTAGAATTCCACCGTGAGGGTCACGACCTCCTCGACGGTGAACTTCGCCCGCTGAACGTTGGACGAGCGGCGATTGACGCAATAGGCGCAGTCGAACAGGCAGTAATTCGTCAGTAGGATCTTCAGAAGCGAGATGCAGCGCCCGTCCGGAGTGTAGGCGTGGCAGATGCCCGCCCCCGTGGTCGAGCCGAGTTCGCCCTTGCCCGCCGTGCGCTTGGGAGCGCCGGACGAGGAACACGAGGCGTCGTACTTGGCGGCATCCGCGAGGATGCGCAGCTTCTTCGCGAGGGCTTCGTCCATTTGAGGAAAATGGTCCCCGTTCGCCCTTCGTTCAAATTTTATCGCGCCGAATTCGGGTTTCGTGCCCTGCCGGATCGTCGCAGGCTCAGGACTCCGGCCCCTCCTCCGGCTCCGCCTCGACGATGCGACGGGCGAGGCCGTAGGCGAACCCGGCCCGGGCCATGGCGGCGAGGTCGCGGTCGCGGTGCGCTTCGCGGGTCTCCGGCCGGCGCCACGGCCCGAGGCGTCGGCGCTTCGCATAGGCCATCGCCGCCGCCTCTTCGGTGTCCGTCCCCTCGGCGTCGGCCGCATCGCGCTCGGCCGCCATGGCCTCGGTGACGAGGTCGCGCGCCACGCCCTTGGCGGCGAGCTTGGCCGAGAGGGCACGGGCGGAGGTGCCGCGTCGGCGCAGGGCCGCCATCCGGCCGGCGGTGAAGCGCGCGTCGTCGACGAGGCCGGCGCTCACCGCGCGGGCGACCACGGCCTCGATGGCCTCTGCATGGACCGAGGGGTCCTCGTCGCGCAGGCGGCAGCGCTTCTCCACACGGCGCTGAAGCGTCCGCCGCAGCATCGCCACGGAGGCGCTGTAGCGTTCGAGATAATGCAGGGCGGCACGCTCCAGATAGGCGGCGGTGACGGGCGGCGTGGCCTTGGCGGATGGCCCGGCATTTGCGGGCTTTGCAACGTTGGCGGCGTTCATGGGTTCTTCACGCTTCAGACAGGTTTCCGGGTCAGGGTCGACCGGATTCGTCGGATGCCGGATCACAACGATGGATGAGGGCTCGAGCATGTCATGCCGGCAATCCTCCTGAGACGCGAATGGCTCCTCGTCGCCCTCGCCCTCGGCCTCGCGGCCCTGGCCGGCGCGGTGGTGTACCTGTCGCGCCCGACGGTGCTGACGGTGGCGGTCGGACCGCGCGACGGCGCCGAGGCGACTTTGCTTCAAACCTATGCCCGCGCCCTGGCCCGCGGGCGAGAGGATGTGCGCCTCAGAATCGTCCCCTACGACGATGTCCGCGACAGTGCCGAGGCTCTGCAGCGCAACACGGCCGATCTCGCGGTGGTGCGCCCCGACGTCCTTCTGCCGGAGAACGGCCTGACCCTGGCGATCCTGCACGACGAGGCCCTGCTCATCGTGGCCCCCGCCTCGGCCGCCCTCGAAAGCTTTCCCGACCTGTCGCGCAAGCGCCTCGGCATCGTCGAGCGGCACGGCGCGGACGTGCCCTTCGTGACCAATCTCCTCGGCTTCTACGACTTCACCGCCGGGCCGCCGGGCGAGGCCACGCAGGACAAGGCGGGTCCCGCCCGCGTCACCCTCGTGCCCCTGAAGCCCAACGAGGTGACGGCCGCCGTGACGGAGGGACGCGTCGACGCCGTGGCGGTCATCGCCGCCCCGGCCTCGAAAGCCGCCATCTCCACGGTCCGCGCCGTGGAGGCAGCCTCTCCGGAGAAGCAGGTCACCTTCGTCGACGTGCCCGACGGCGAGGCCATCATCCAGCGAATGCCCGAGCTGCAGGCGGTGACGATTCCGGCCGGCACTTTCGGCGGCCGGCCGAAGCGGCCGGAGGAGGATGTGAAGACGGTCGGCGCCTCGTACCGGCTGATGGCGCGCGGCAGCGTCAGCCGCTTCACCGTCGCGTCCGTGACCCAGCACCTGTTCGAGTGGCGCTCCAAGCTCGCCCCCCAGGCGCCCCTGGCCAATCTGATGAAGGCGCCGGACTTCGATTCCACCGTCGCGGCGACGAGCGCGCGGCTGCCCAACCACCCCGGCGCGGTGGATTATTTCGAGCGCGAGCAGCAGACGCTGTTCGAGCGCTACGAAGACTACATCTACTTCCTCGCCTTCTTCGGCGGCACCATCGGTTCGGGCATCGCCTGGCTCGGCCAGCGCCTCGCCCGTGAGCGGCGGGAGCGGATCGACGTGGTGCTCGACCGGCTCCTCGATCTCCTGCGCGAAATCCGCGAGGCACGCACCCAGGAAACCCTCGACGGCCTCGTGTGCGAGACCGACGGTCTCGTGGCCGACGTCGTTCGACATGCCCGCGAGCGCAACATCGACACCCGCACGATCAGCGCCCTCATCCTCGCCATCGACGCGGTCCACGCCGCCGTCAACGATGCGCGTCACGCCCTGGAGGCGCCGGGGCCGGGGACCATGCGCAGCCCGACCCGGACCCGCACGGCCCGCCTGCTGCCCCTTCACACACCGGCGGCCGAGTAGCGCGCCGTCCGTCCGTTTGCCTCACACGTCCTCGGACGCTGCCAGGGCCCGCAGGGCTTCGAGGGCGCGGCGGCGCCCCTGCGGAGTCCGGATCCTCCACCACAGCCGCAGGCATTCGTTCGCCTCGGCCATGTCGCCCACCGCGGCGGCGATGTCGCCCTGCGTCGCGGCCGCAGTGAAGAAGTAGTCCGGCGGCAGGTCGAGGGTTTGGGCGATCCGTATCAGGCGCGCACGAATGAGACCCTCTGGTTCGTCCATCGTCATTTTCAGACCATAAGTCGCACCATGGAGAAACCGCAATGGGTTGCGCTCATACGGGAAAGCACGATTGACTGATTCGCATTCGGTGATCGGCCTCACAGTAGATCCTCGAGGATGCTGCATTGAGGCGGGAGCTCCTCCGTGATTTTCGCGGTCGATCAGGCTGGAGCGCTGAGCCATGTCAGCCAGGAATGGACGCGCCTGACGGGCCAACCCGTCAGCGTCGCGCTGAACGAGGGCTGGCTGTCCTGTGTTCACGAGCATGACCGTGAGGTCGTGCGAATGGTCCTGATCCAGGCGATCGACGAGCGGTCGGAGTTCAGCGTCCAGTTCCGCCTGTCTTCGGCCGATGGCGGCATACGGTGGATCGGAGCGGGCGGCGTTCCGTCGTTCGGTCCGCCGGGTCGGACCTTCCTCGGCTACCTCGGCTCCATGACCGAATTGACGCCGGATGCGCCCAACGTGCTGACGGCCGTCGGCCGGATGGGCCGTTTCGTTCCCCCGCCCCCGCATCCGGCGACGGTGACGAGCGATCACCTCGAAACCATCGCCGACCACCTCCTCATCGCCAATGCCCTGATCGAGGGCGACGGCGCGAAGTCCGCCCTGCCCGGCCTGCGTGCGGCTCTGTATGAAGTCGGCCGCGCCCTCGCCAAGAAGATCGACGCGGAGCGGGTCCTCAACTGAACCCGCGGCCCGGCGCCGGATGGTCGCGCGCGGGCCGAGGTCGATGGCCCTGCGCAGGCGCCCATCGGGATCGCGCGGATCGACGAGGCAGCCGCCGGCTTAGTCGGCGTCGTCCAGTTCCGGGCCGCGCGTGACGTCGAGGCCGCCGTCCCGTCCCGTGGGTGGGCCGACGGTGACGGGCCGCCCCGAGCGAGCCGCCTCGTAGATCGCCTCCATCAGCACCTGATCCTGCAGCCCCTCCTCGCCCGGGGTGCGCGGGCGCCGGTCCTCGAGGATGCAGCGGGCCATGTGGTCGATCTCGAGGGCGAACTGGTTCTTCGGGGTCAGCATCCGCGAATCCTGCGATTCCACGGCGCCGTCCGGGCGCGAGACCACGAGGTGCTGGCCGCGATACGCGAAGGCGTTGCGCAGATCGATGTCGGCCCGCTCCGTATGAAGCTGGAGGCGGCGCGATTCGTGCACGCCGTAGCTCGTCATGCACTGGGCGATGATGCCGGAGGGGAACCGCAGGGTGAACGACACCGTCTCCTCGACCTCGGCGAACTTCCCGTCGCCCGGCGGAGAATGCAGGCTCGCCTCGATGGAGACCGGCTCCTCGCCCGTGAGCGCCCGCACCCCGTTGAGGCAGTAGAGGCCGATATCCGGCAGCGCTCCGCCCCCCGACAGGGTTTTGTGCAGGCGCCATTGCTGGGGCAGTCCCGTGGTCTGGCCGTTGAAGGCCTGGATCAGGCGCGGCTTGCCGAATTCACCGGAACGCGCGAGGCGCGTCACCTCGCGGTTGAACGGCTCGTACTGGCAGCGATAGGCGATCATGAGTTTGAGGTTCGCCTTGGCGCAGGCCTCGATCATCTCGCGGGCCTCGGCCGAGGAATTGGCCATGGGCTTTTCGCAGAGCACGTGCTTGCCGGCTTTCGCGGCGGCCACGACATGGTCGCGGTGCAGGCCGTTGGGGGTGACGATGTAGACGGCCTTCACGGCCGGGTTCTGGGCCAGCCGCTCCCATTCGTCGTAGCCGTAGACGGAATCGGCAGGCACGCCGTACTGCTCGGCGACGAGCTTGGCCTTGGCGGGTGTTCCGGACATCACCGCCGCGAGGCGGGCACGCTTCGTCTCGCCGAAGGCGGGCAGAATTTCCTCGAGGCTGAGGCGCCCGAGGCCGACCACGGCGAAGCCCACGCGCTGGGCCGGCGGCATCGGGGCGGGCGGCGGCGGCGGCACCCGGTCGCCGGCGCCGCGCCAGTTCGGAAACAGCACCTTGCCGCCCTGCACCGCCCCCGTATCGGCGGGCACGGACGGGCCCGGGAGCCCCTGCCCCTGTGCCTGCGCGCTGCCAAGGCCGAGGGCCGCGCCGGTGACGGTCAGTCCGCCCGCGCGCAGGAGATTGCGCCGGGAGAGGGGGAGGTCGTCGCTCATCAAGAACACTTCCGAAAACCGCCGCCGCGAAGTCCGCGCGGCGGATACCCCGGAGGAACGTTACCCGAACCGGGGTGTTCCTGCGGTCAGTCGTCCCCGCCCGTGGCGGCGAGACGTTCGCGCAGGGCTGCGTTCTCCGTCCGGACAGCGCGCAACTCGCGCACGAGGTGGAGGGGAACCGTGACGCCGGCGGCCACCGTGGGGGCGAAGCGAACGCCGACGCAGTCGCCTGCGCGCCAGACGATGTGGGCCGTGCGCGTCTCGGATCGCGCATCGATGGTGATCGGGAACGAGGCAGGGAGCGGCACGGCCTCGCTGACCACGAGCTTCGCGCCCTCGGGACCGACATTGCGCACGAGGCAGGCGGTGGCCGAGCCCCCCGGCCCGGCCTGGAGGCTTGCGCCGAGGAGGCTGCGCTGACGCGGATTGCGGCGGCGCTCGCGGATCTTGGTCAAAGAATTCTCCATCGGTTGCAAAGACAGACAATCACAACCAAACCTCAATGGATGCAGGGGCCGGACACCTTTCTGACCAAAGCGTTAACGTGATCCGGTAACCGGCTCCGGCCCCTGCGCGGGCGTCTCCACCTCGCCCCGGCGCTGGAGCTGGAGGGCCACGAACCAGCACAGGGCGGCCCAGGCCGCGCCGACGCACCAGCCGGCGAGCACGTCGCTCGGCCAATGGACGCCGAGATAGACCCGGCTGAAGCCGACGAGCAGGGTCATAGACACGCCCACCAAAATCACCAGGACCTTCACGCCGCGCTGGCGATCGACCCGGGCGACGAGGGCGGCGAGAGTCAGGTAGGCGATGGCAGACATCATGGCGTGGCCGCTGGGAAAGCTCGCCGTGAACACCTCCATGCCGTGGGGCACGAGGTCCGGCCGGGGCCGGTGGTAGAACATCTTCAGCACCGTGGAGGCGAGTTCGCCCCCGCCGATGGCGGCGACCACGAAGGCGGCGATCCGGCGGCGCCCGGTCATGGCGAGGTAGGCCACCGCCACCGCCGTCACGAACACGATGGTGAAGACGCTCCCGAGGCCGGTGATGTCCCGCATGGTCTCCTCGAGCCAGCGCGGCCCGATGGGGTCGGACAGGTCGGCCGGGTTGCGCAAGGCGAGCAGGATCTTGCGGTCGAGGGCCGCCGTGGAGCCCTCGCCGACCTCGCTCGCCAAGGCGAAGAAGCCGTAGCCGAGGAGGCTGACGGCGAGCAAAGCCACGACGGCGCCGACCTCGTTGAGGCGCAACGCGAGGCGCAGGGCGTTGACCCGGCCGATCAAGGGGTCGATGCGGCCGAACGCCGTCAAGGATTTCATCGCGCTGCCTGGAAGCTCTGAATGCGGGTGGAGGGGATCATCGGTTCTCTCCAAACGCGAAGGTCGCCCGGCGTTCCCAGGGACCGCCGAGATAGCGCCACAACACGAGGCCGGGCGCCGTGAAGCTGAAGGGCGCGAACGCGGCCTCCCGCGCGGCGAGCAAGGCGCGGGCCTCGCCCGGCGCCACCTTGTTCTGGATCGTGACGTGCGGGCGCCAGCCCTGGGCATCCTGGGCGGTCAGACCGGCGGCGAACTCACGGGCGAGGCGACCGCGGAAAGCCGAGAGGCCGGCGGATTCCAGGGTGTAGGCGACACCGCGCCCGAGGAAGCGCAGCCCCGTCACGGCGACCATTGGGGGCGCCTCCACGCGGGCCAGCGCCGCCACGGTTTCGGCGATGCCCGGCGCGTCGGGTCCCGGCAGGTGGTGGAACAGGGTGACGTGGGCGGGAATCTTGTTGAGGGCGGCGGGAAAGTGTTGCCGCCGCAGGTCGTCGAAGAACGCGAAGGTCGGCGCGTCGAACTCCAGCGTGAGGATGAGGGGATCGGGCGTCGCGTCGATGTTCGTCATGATGGTTGAGCAGATGGCGCGGCGGGGGGCCGGGGTCCAGTCCCGGCCTGTTCAGGACGACACGGGCCGTCTAGACAGCCCGCCATGCGTCGAAAACACCGGGAGATCGTCCATGTGGGGCGGGAGGGTTGGCTCTTCCTGATCGGAGGCAGCAACGGCGTGCTCGCGCAATATCGCGCGACCCCCGCGCGGTGGTGGCGCCTGCGGGCCTGGACGAAGCTCATCGAGGCCCGGGCAGCCCGGGCGCGCGGCCTCGGCATCCGCTACGTCCACACCCTCGTGCCGGAAAAGCTCTCCGTCTACGACGACCGCACGGACGGGCTCGGCTTCGATGCGCGGCGCTCGCCGGCCCGGTGGCTGGCCCGCCGCCTCATCGACAACCCGGCCTATGTCGATCTCCTCGGGCCGATGCGGGCCGCCCGCGATGGCCCCGTGCCGCTCTACTACCGCACGGACACCCACTGGAACTACGACGGCTGCCTGTTCGCCTACCGCACCCTGCTGCGGGCCTGCGGCGCGGTGCCGCCCGCCGACCTCTTCGCGCGTCCGCGCTTCGAGACGACGCGGGTGCGCGATCTCGGCGACAAGCTGCCGGCGGCCCCCACCGAGACGGCGAGCCACGGCATCATCGACCGCGACGCGCACCGCCACTACGCCAGCCCCCTCGTGGAGGCCTACGAGGCAGCCGGACGCGCGCCCGACCTCCATGTCGGCGCCCATGTGGTCTACCGCAACGACACCCCCGGTGCCGATCCGCGCACGGTGGTGCTGTTCGGTGATTCCTACGCGCATTTCGCGCCGATCATGCTCACGGGGCTGCTGGCCGAGACGTTCCGCGAGGTGCATTTCGTGTGGTCGTCGAGCCTCGACTGGACCTACATCGAAGCGGTGCGGCCCGACCTACTGCTGTTCGAGATGGCCGAGCGCTTCCTCACCCGCGTGCCGGACGACCGCTTCGACATCCGCGCCTTTCAGAAGGACGTGCCGGGGGACGGCGCGACGCCGCAAGCCGCCTGAGGGACAAGGCGGCTCGGAACGCCCCTCGAAACTCGCGGCCCCCGTCGATCCGCGGTCAGAACACGACGGCAGGACGGGAGTTTCTTGAGAAACATCCAAGCGCGGCCGAACAAGAGAGGTGGTCCGGCCCCCTCGACAGATCGGGACGCCACCATACATCTGCCTCATGACTTACGCCCTGCGCCTCGCCCTCGCCTTCGCCCCCCTGCTGCTCGCCGGTCCCGCCCTGGCGCAGACGGCGGTCAAGCTCGAGGGGCGCTGCGAGAAACTCGTGATCGCCGGCCAGGACGTGACCGCGACCTGCAAGGGCACGCTTATGAACACCGTCTCGCGCAGCCGCACCAGTTTCGACTTCGCGGCCGACGGACGGTCCCTCAGCTTCAGCGGCAACGGCGCCCAACAGGAGCGCACGGAGGAGACCGACCCACTCCAGCCCATCAACCTCGTGATCCCGAGCGAGACCACGAAGGACGGCGTGGTCCAAGGCCCCCTCGTGGCGGTGGGGGCCTGCACGTTCAGCACACCGGCGCCGGGCAAGACCGCCATCACCTGCGAGGCCAACGCCGCCAAGGGCGCCTACGCGGGCACCTTCGTCACCGACACGAAGGCGCCCGCCGGCGCGCCGGCGCCCTGATGGGAGGGGCGTGACGGCGGGGACCTAACGGGAGGGGAATTGCCTCGCCAGAGCGCAACCATCCCTTGACGGACGGGCACGCGGGCGGACAGACCCGCCCGAGCCCCAACACTTCTGACGACGTTTCGAGGACCCGATGCTGAACGACGCGCCCCAGGCGGGCGATCCGATCAAGGACGTCACCACGGCGAGCTTCCGCCAGGACGTGATCGCCGAATCCATGCAGCAGCCCGTGCTGGTGGATTTCTGGGCGCCGTGGTGCGGCCCGTGCAAGCAGCTGGCGCCCGTGCTGGAGAAGGTGGTCCAGGCCGCCGCCGGCGCCGTCAAGCTCGTGAAGATGAACATCGACGAGCATCCCTCCATCGCCGGCCAGCTCGGCATCCAGTCGATCCCCGCCGTCATCGCCTTCGACAAGGGGCAGCCCGTGGACGGGTTCATGGGCGCCGTGCCGGAGGCCCAGATCAAGGACTTCATCGGGCGTCTCGCCGGCCCCGCCGGCCCCTCCCCCATTGAGGAAGCCCTCTCCGAGGCCGACGCGATGCTGGGTGTGGGCGACACCGCAGGAGCCGCCCAGCTCTATGCCGCGGTTCTCACCGAGGAGCCCGAGAACATCACCGCCATCGCGGCGCTGGCCAAGCTTCAGCTCGACCTCGGCGCCATCGACAAGGCCCGGGAGGTCCTGGCCCTGGCACCGGCCGAGAAGGCGAACGACCCGGCGCTCGTCGGTGTGCGTGCCGCCTTGGATCTCGCCGAGAAGGCCGCCGAACTCGGCGATCTCGGTGAGTTCCAACGGCGGATCGAGGCTGATCCCGCCGATCACCAGGCCCGCTTCGACCTGGCGCTTGGCCTCAACGGCCTGAACAAGCGTGACGAGGCCGTGGACCAGCTCATCGAGATCGAGCGGCGGGACCGGGCCTGGAACGAGGGCGCGGCGCGCAAGCAGCTCCTCACCTTCTTTGAGGCCTGGGGCCTCATGGACAAGGCCTCGATCCGGGGCCGGCGCCGGTTGTCGACGCTGGTCTTTGCGTGACAGTGAATTTTGGCGTGATCCATCGAACCGACGGGGCGACGTGATGAGCACGCATGCGGGCTACAAGGGACCGGCCGATTGCCCCGGTGTCATCCCGGTCTTCCCCCTGCCCGGCGCCCTGCTCCTGCCCCGCGGACAGATGCCGCTGAACATCTTCGAGCCGCGCTACCTCGCCATGGTGGACGATGCCCTGCGCACGGACCGGATCATCGGCATGATCCAGCCCGACGTGGAGGGCGGCGCGTCTCCCATGACCCCGAAGCTGTTCCGGGTCGGCTGCGCCGGGCGCATCACCCAGTTCGCCGAGACCGGGGACGGGCGCTACCTCATCTCGCTCACGGGGATTTCTCGGTTCCGGGTCGAGAGCGAGATGGCGGTGGCCTCGCGCTACCGCCGGTGCCAGGTGTCGTACGAGGACTTCGCCATCGATTTCGAGCCCCGCGCGGGCGAGGACGCCGTGGATCGCGACGGGGTGCTCAAGGCCCTGAAGGACTTCGTCGAGGTGAACGATCTCAAGGTCGATTGGGCCGGGATCGATGAGGCCCCCAACGAGGCCCTGGTCAACGCCCTGTGCATGATGAGCCCGTTCGGCGCCCGCGAAAAGCAGGCGATGCTGGAGGCGCCCGACCTCAAGACGCGGGCAGAGGTCTTGATCGCGGTGACCGAAATGGAGTTGGTGCGGGGTTCGGGCTCCGAGCCCACCCTGCAATGATCGCGCGTGCGAGAAGGAACGGCCATGGCCGATGATACCCAGAGCCCGGTCGAGGCGACCCGCGTCGACCCGAAGCTCCTCGAACTCCTGGTCTGCCCCCTGACCAAGGACACCCTCGACTACGACGTCGCCCGCCAGGAGCTGATCAGCCGTTCGGCCAAGCTCGCCTACCCGATCCGCGACGGCATTCCGATCATGCTGCCCGAAGAGGCACGGCCCCTGACCGACTGACCGTCCCCTCCCCTCCACGCAGCCAGGGCGCGCATCATGTTGACACAGGCCATCCTTCGTCACGCCGCCCCGGCCCTGTTCGCCTGGGCCCTGACCACCATGACCAGCTCCGCCACCGAGCGTCCGCTCATCGCCATCGTCGCCACCGGCGGCACCATCGCGATGAAGAACGATCCCGTGACGGGCGCGCCGGTGCCGGCCCTGTCGGGCGCCGACCTCGTCGGGGCCGTGCCCAAGCTCGCCGACGTCGCCCGTATCGAGGTGACCGAATTCAGCAACGTGCCGAGCGACTACATGGGGCCGGACCTCTGGCCGGGCCTGTCGCGCAAGGTCGACGAACTGCTCGCCCGGCCGGATATTGCCGGGGCCGTCGTTCTGCACGGCACCGACACCCTCGACCAGACGGCCTATTTCCTCGACCTGACCCTGCGCAGCGCGAAGCCGGTGGTGATGGTGGGGGCCCAGCGCAACGCGTCCGATGCCGACGCGGACGGGAGCCGCAACCTCCTCAACGCCGTGCGCCAGATCCTGTCGCCCGACGCCACCGACATGGGCGTGACGGTGACCCTCAACCACCACATCAACGCCGCCCGCGAGGTGCGCAAGACCCACACGAGCAACGTCGAGACCTTCAACTCGGGCGACGCCGGGACACTCGGCTACGTCGACGAGGACCGGGTGGTGTTCTCGCGCAAATCCCTGCGCCGGCAGACCCTGCCGATTCCCGAGCGCATGCCGCGCATCGATCTCGTCGCCATGTATGCGGGAACGGACGGCGCCCAGGTGCGCCAGTCCGCCGATGGGGGCGCCGAGGCCATCGTGGTGGAAGCCTACGGCTTCGGCAACGTGAACGCGGCGATGCACGACGCGATCCAGTACGCCATCGCCAAAGGCGTGCCCGTCGTCGTGGCGACCAAGGTCTATAACGGCCGCGCCCTGCCGGTGTACGGGTTCAAGGGCGGTGGCAACACCCTGCTCAAGGCCGGGGCGGTGTTCGCCGACGACCTGACCCCCGACAAGGCCCGGGTGCTCGCCCTCCTGGCGGTGGCCCAGACCAAGGACCGGGCGGCGCTTCAGGCCTATTACGACCGGTAAGCGACGCGAGATCGCGCGGGAACGGTCTTCCTGCGCCGCCACCCCCATCAGCGCGACGAAAAGCCAAGCTTCGAACAGTCATCGCGGGTTCATCCGGGCGAACGCATAGTGTTCGCGACGGATCGATGACGCGCGTCACATTCCTGCCGCTTCGATCCGTATGCTGGCGACACTCATAAGAGATCGTTTGCTTGGAATGCAGCTCGGCCGGACACGGCTTGAGCTGGGTTGAGCCCGTTTGCCGAAGGATGACGCATGCTGAAACTTGCCGCGATTCTGGCACTTGGAGCCGGCCTCTCCGCGCCCGCCATGGTTCCGGCGACGGCCCGCGAGGCCGTGTCCTTCAACGGCGCGTGGTCGGTGGACCTCGTCACGGAGAGCGGCATGGTGTGCGACAGCCGCTACAGCTACTCGGTGTCCGTCCGGGACGGGCAGGTGCGTCTCGTCTCTGGGCAGAACGCCAGCCTGTCGGGTCGCGTCGGGCCGGACGGCACCGTCGGCCTCAGCGTCACCAACGGCTCCGCCACGGGCGCGGTCTCGGGCCGGCTGCAGGCGAGTTCCGGCGGCGGCACCTGGAAGGTCTCGTCCCTGTGCTCGGGCCGCTGGACGGCGCGGCGTCAGCCGACGCGCACCGCCCAGGCGGAGTAACTCAGGCGCTCGCGAGCCAGGTCCGCGCCTCTTCGATATGCGCGCGGTCGAAGGTCTTGATCGTGGCCGGCGAGACCTTGCCGAAGGTATCGGCGATCATCCGCAGCCACGACGCATCGGTGACGAGGGCCACGTGGCTCACGCCCTTCATCATGGCGAGGCCGAAGCGCGGGTCCTTGAAGAACGCCGCCGGCTCCATGCCCTTGAAGTCCCGGACATCTTCCAGAAGTTTCAGCTTGCCGCCCTTGTCGAGGTCGGCCTGCATAGCGGTGATGACGGTGTTCATGTCGGCATCGGTGATCTGGCCGTCGACCACGATCTCGGCGACGTTCGCGTCCGGCTTCTTCGTGTAGGTCAGCATGTGCAGCACTCCTTGGAAGGGTCGAACGCACCCTGCGAACGGCGGACCCGAGGGGGCGTCTTTCACAGAACCTGAGAAGCATTGTGGCGCGTCGCGCATTGCGAGGCGATCCTACAAAAAACTCTGCGGGTCGACGTCGATGGCGACCTTCACGTTGCCGCGAACCTTCGGTCCGCGGGCGATCCAGTCGCGCAGGTAACTCTGCAGGTCGACGGACCGTTCGGTCTTCACGAGCAGGCGGAAGCGGTAGCGGCCGCGCACGAGGGCGAGGGGCGCCTCCGCCGGCCCCAGCACCATTACGCCCTCCGGCGGCTCGGCGGCACGTGCGAGGGCCTGTCCATGGGCCTCGGCGACGGCACGGTCGGCGGCCGAGACGATGAGGGCGGCCAGACGCCCGAACGGCGGCAGGCCGGCGGCCTCGCGGGCGGCGATCTCCTCCTCGTAGAAGCGCTCCGCATCCCCCGACAGGAGGGCGGCGATGACCGGATGGTCGGGCTGGAAGGTCTGGAGCAGGGCGCGGCCCGGCTTCTCGCCACGCCCGGCCCGGCCCGTGACCTGTTGCAGGAGCTGGAAGGTGCGCTCGGCCGCGCGCGGATCGCCCGAGGTCAGGCCGATATCGGCGTCGAGGACGCCGACAAGCGTGAGGTGCGGAAAGTTGTGGCCCTTGGCCACGAGCTGCGTGCCGATGACGATGTCGCACCCGCCCTCGGCCACGGTCTGGAGTTCGGCCCGCAGGCGCTCGGCCCCGCCGGGAAAATCGCTCGACAGGACGATGACGCGTTTGTCCGGAAACAGCGCCGTCACCTCCTCGGCGATGCGCTCGACGCCGGGGCCGCAGGGGGTGAGATTGTCGAAGGTGCCGCATTCCGTACACGCCTCGGGACGGCGCTCGGCATAGCCGCACTGGTGGCACACGAGGGCCTTGCGGAAGCGGTGCTCCACGAGCCAGGTCGAGCAGTTGCGGCACTGGTAGCGGTGGCCGCAGGCCCGGCACAGGGTGAGGGGCGCGTAGCCCCGGCGGTTGAGGAACAGCAGCGCCTGATCGCCCGCCGCCACCGTCTCGCGCACGGCGGCCACGAGGGCGGGGGCGATGAAGCTGCCGCGCTCCGGCTTGTCCGAGCGCATGTCGAGGGCGGTGATGTCGGGCAGGCGGCGGCCGCCGAAGCGTTCGGGCAGGACGATGTGGCGGTAGCGCCCGCGCTCGGCGTTCACGCGCGTCTCGATGGAGGGCGTGGCCGAGGCCAGGACCACGGGGCAGTTCTCGATGCGCCCGCGCACCACCGCCATGTCGCGGGCGTGGTAATGCACCCCGTCTTCCTGCTTGTAGGCCGCCTCGTGTTCCTCGTCGACGACGACGATGCCGAGATGGGCGAAGGGCAGGAACAGGGCCGAGCGGGCGCCGACCACCACGGCGATCTCGCCCAGTGCCACCCCGGCGCGGATGCGCTCGCGGCGCTTGCCGCCGATGCCCGAATGCCAGGTGGCGGGGCGCACGCCGAAGCGTTCGGCGAACCGGTCGAGGAACTGCGCCGTCAGCGCGATCTCGGGCATGAGGATAAGGGCCTGGCGCCCGCGCCGGACGCAATCGGCCACCGCCTCGAAATACACCTCCGTCTTGCCCGAACCGGTGACGCCTTCGAGGAGGATGGTGGGCGCGCGGAAGGTTTCGTCGCCGACGCCCGTCGTGAGTTTGTGATGGGTTTCGGCAGCCGCGACGGCCTGCCTCTCCTGGATGGGATGGGTCTCGGCGAGGTGTGCGCCCTCTGCGGACAAGCCGGGCGCCTCCCCCTGCCCCGCCCCGTTCAACAGACACGGCTCGGGCCGATCGTCGGGTGGGGGAGCCGGGTTCATCATCGCGATGAGGTCGCGCACGGCGTCCGCCTGTGCCTCCGACAGGGGCACGCGGGCGTGATCGGGGTCGGGCGGCAGCGCCACGGGCTCGGGGGCGAGCGCCGTCGCCTCCAGGGCGCCGTCGTCGATGAGGCCGTCGACCACGCTGAGCGACACGCCGGCCTCCTTGGCGAGCGCGCTTTTACCTCGCAGGGCGCCATCGGCGGCGACTCCGAGCACCTTCAGGCGCGCCGCCGTCGGGCGGGCGGGCGGACGCCCCGAGGCGCGCACGCCGATGCGCACGGTCTCGCCCTGCGCCGCCTCGTCGGGCAGGCGCAGGGCCATGGCGAGCGCCGAGCCCTTCGGCGCCAGGGTGTAGCGGGCGAGCCAGTCCACGAGTTCGCGCAAGGGACCCGCGAGGGGCGGCACGTCGAGGCGGCCCGTGACCGGGCGCAGGTTCGACCCCCCCGGGCTCTGGCGCACGCCCCAGACCACGCCGACGGTCTCGCGGGGGCCCAGCGGGATCTGCACCACGTCGCCCACCGCCAGGGTGAGCCCGGCCGGCACGGCGTAGCTGTAGGCGCTGTCGAGCGCGAGCGGGATCAGGATTTCGGCGACGCTGGGCATCGGCACGGGCTAAGCTGGAACATAACCGGAATATAGGCATGATCGGCGCCGCGCGCGACCGGCCCCGCATTGCCCCCCGGCAGGATTGGCTTTCTAACGGGGTCCCTCCTCCGCCATGCCCGATGCCGATGCCTTCCACGCCCCCGTTTCGCGACCGCTTCGCGCCGCCGCGCCTCGAACTGCAGGATCTGAGCCTGCGCTTCGGCGCCGTGCGGGCGCTCGACGGAATCGATCTCGCCGTGCAGCCGGGCGAGATCGTCGCCCTGCTCGGCGATTCCGGTTGCGGCAAGAGCACGCTCCTGCGCGTCGTCGCCGGCCTGGAGCGGCCGGACCGGGGAAGCGTCCGCCTGGACGGGGCCGAGGTCGGCGCGGTGCCGCCCGAGGCGCGCGGCGTCGGGCTGATGTTCCAGGACTACGCTCTGTTTCCGCACCTCACCGTCGCCGAGAACGTGCGCTTCGGCCTCCACGCCCTCCCGCGCGGCCCGGCCCACACCCGCGCGACGGCGCGCCTGGAGCAGGTCGGCCTCGCTCACCGCGCGGCGAGCTATCCCAACACCCTGTCGGGCGGCGAGAGCCAGCGGGTGGCGCTCGCCCGGGCCCTGGCACCGGGGCCGCGCATCCTCCTCCTCGACGAGCCGTTCTCGAACCTCGACCGGCGCACCCGCGACCGGGTCCGTGCCGACACCCTCGATCTCCTGCGCGAGACCGGCACGACCACGATCCTCGTGACCCACGACCCCGAGGAAGCCCTCGGCTTCGCCGACCGCATCGCCCTCCTGCGGGCCGGACGGGTCGCGCAGGTCGGAACGGGGGCGGATCTCTATCGTCGCCCGGCCTCGCGCTTCGCCGCCCGTTTCTTCGGGGATCTCGTGGAGATCGCCGGCCCCTGCCGCGGGGGCGCGGTGGCGACGCCTTTCGGCCCCTGCCCCGCGCCGGGCTTTCCCGAGGGGGCCGCACTCCTTGCCTGCTGGCGCCCCGAGGCGATCCGCCTCGTGTCCGCGCAAGACGGCATTCCGGGCCGCGTCGTCGGCCGCCGCTTCCTCGGCGCGACAGCGCTCCTGTCCGTCGCGGTCGAGGGGTTCGATGCGCCGCTGTCCCTGCCGGTGCCGGGCACGGATGGGCGGGAGCCGGGCACGGCCGTGCGCCTGGCGTGCGAACCGGGCGACGCTTTTGTTTTTGCCGCCGACGGGGATTAAAATCTAATCTTGAATTCCGCGCGCAAGACTTTCGAGCCTGTAGTTTTGAATTGCTACAAGTCTAAAACTCCACACTTGCTTTTCCTGGCCGCCTGCGTCTGAACGTGCCGTGACATCACGGGGGACGGCATCATGAGGGCTGGGATCAAAGGGATCGCGTGGCTGGGTCTCGCCGCCTGGGCGACGATCGGAACCGCGCTGGCGGCGGAGGTCAACCTCTACACCACCCGCGAGCCCGGCCTGATCAAGCCGCTGCTGGATGCCTACACCGCCCGCACGGGCACCACCGTCAACACGGTGTTCGTGGAGAAGGGGCTGGCCGAGCGCGTGGCGGCGGAGGGCGCACGCGGCAAGGCCGACGTGCTCATGACCGTCGATATCGGCAACCTCATCGAGCTCGTGGACCGCGATCTCGCGCAGGCCGTGCGCTCGCCCACCCTGGAGGCGGCGATCCCCGCGACCTTGCGCGACGCCGACGGGCGCTGGTTCGCCCTCTCCATGCGCGCCCGCGTCGCCTACGCGGCGAAGGACCTGAAGGACCAGAAGGGCCTGACCTACGAGTCCCTGGCCGATCCGAGCTGGAAGGGCGGCCTGTGCCTGCGCTCGGGCCAGCACCCGTACAACACCGCCCTCGTGGCGCATTACCTCGTGCGCCACGGCGCCGAGGCGACGGAGACCTGGCTGAAGGGCCTGAAGGCCAACCTCGCCCGCAAGCCGGCCGGCGGCGACCGCGACGTCGCCCGCGACATCCTCGCCGACACCTGCAAGATCGGGCTCGCCAATTCCTACTATGTCGGCCTGATGCGCTCGGGCAAAGGCGGCCCCGAGCAGAAGACCTGGGGCGACGGCATCGGCGTGCTGCTGCCGACGTTCCTCGGCGGCGGCACCCACGTCAACGTGTCGGGCGCCGTGGTGGCGAAGACCGCGCCCAACCGCGACGAGGCGGTCAAGCTCCTCGAATACCTCGTTTCCAACGAGGCCCAGGGCCTGTATGCCCAGGGCAACTACGAGTACCCGGTGAAGGCCGGCGCCCCCGTCGATCCCCTGCTGGCGGATCTGGGTCCGCTCACCATCGACACCACGCCGCTGGTCGAGATCGCCCGCAACCGCAAGGCGGCGAGCCTGCTCCTCGACAAGGTCGGCTTCGACAATTGATCGTCCACGCATGACCGGGGCCGCGACGGCCCTCGACGCCGAGGACGGCACCCTGCCCCGCGCCGCCGGGCGGACGGCGCGCGTGCCGCTGCGGACGCTCGCCTGGACCCTGGGGGCCCTGGCCCTCGCGGTCCTCGTGCTCAGCCCCATCGCCTCCCTGGTCCTCGCCGCGGCGCAGGGGGACGGCACCCTGTGGCCGCACCTCCTCGCCCATGTCCTGCCCCAGGCCGTGGCGGAGACCGGCCTGCTCCTGGCCGGCGTCGGCGTCCTGGTGGTGGTGCTTGGCACCGGCGCGGCGTGGCTCGTCTCGGCCTATGCGTTTCCCGGCCGGCGCTGGCTGGAGGCCGCCCTGCTGCTGCCCATGGCGGTGCCGACCTACATCGTGGCTTACGCCTATCTCGACCTCCTGCACCCCATCGGCCCGGTGCAGACGGCCCTGCGGGAAGCCCTCGGCTACGCCCGCCCCCGCGACTTCGTGCTGCCCGAACTGCGCTCCCTGCCGGGCTGCATCCTGCTGCTGGGCTTCGTTCTCTACCCTTACGTCTACCTGCCGACGCGGGCGCTGTTCCTCATGCAGGCGGCCAACCTCATCGAGGCGGGGCGGATGCTCGGGCGCACCCCCTCGTCCGTGTTCCTGCGCGTCGCCCTGCCGCTGGCGCGACCCGCCATCGCGCTGGGGGCCAGCCTCGCCCTCATGGAGGCCCTCAACGACATCGGTGCCGCCGAATTCCTCGGCGTCCGGACCCTGACCGTGCAGGTCTACGCCACCTGGGTGAACCGCTCCGACCTCGCGGGCGCCGCCCAGATCGCCCTGGTGATGCTGGTCGCCGTCCTCGCCCTCGTGGCCGTGGAGCGCCGGGCCCGGCGCGGACGGGGCTTTTCCGGCACCGCCCAGCGCCCGCGCGACCTCGCCCGCCGCCGCCTCCGCGGCTGGCGCGCCGCTTCCGCCCTCGCTCTCGGTTTGGTGCCCGTCGCCATCGGCTTCCTGATCCCGGCGTCCTACCTCCTCCGCGCGGCCATCGCGCGGATCACCCGCGTCGGCTGGCCCGCGTCGATCCTGCCCGAGATCGGCCAGACGGTGCTGTATGCCGGCCTCGCGACGGCGCTCGCCGCCGGCCTCGGCTTCCTCGTCGCCGCCGGGCCCCGGCTCCTGCCCGGCCGCCTCGGGCCGGGATTGCTGCGGCTGACCGGCCTCGGCTACGCCCTGCCGGGCGCCATCCTGGCCATCGGATTGCTCGCCCCCCTGGCCTGGGCCGACATGGCCCTGTCGGAGGCGCTGACGCGCCTGTTCGGGTCCGCCCCCGCCCTCATCGGCCTCGGCACCGGCGGCGCCCTCGTGATCGCCTACCTCATCCGCTTCCTCGCCGTCGCCACCGGCACCTGCGAGGCGGGTCTGGCCCGGATTCCCGAAAGCCTGCCCGATGCCGGGCGGATGCTCGGGCGCGGTCCCGCCGCGACCCTCGCCCGGGTGCAATGGCCCCTCGCCCGGCCGGCGGTGCTCAGCGGGGCGCTCCTCGTCTTCGTCGATTGCGTGAAGGAACTGCCCGCGACCCTGCTCCTGCGCCCCCTCAACGTCGAGACCCTGGCGACCCACCTCTACGGTGAGGCGGCGCGGGGCACCTACGAGGATGGCACCGTGGCGGCCCTCCTCATCGTCCTCGTCGGCCTCGTGCCCGTCCTCGTCCTCATGCGTCTCGGCACAAGGCGGGAGGCCGCGACGGCCCGCCCGTGAAATCCCGCAGCCGACCAAATTCCTGCCTTGACGCACCGGGGGGCCTCGCCCTAGAAGGCCCTCGGTCCGGCGGCGACGCCCGGCGGTCAGCCTTCTGCGATGCGGATGGCGCCCCCGAGGCAGGAATGCCCCGAACCGATCAGGCTTGGTGCGGACGGTTAGCACAGCGGTAGTGCGTTCCCTTCACACGGGAAAGGTCGCAGGTTCGATCCCTGCACCGTCCACCAGTCGCCTTGGCATTTTCCTCTTCTTCCAGTTCGATTGCCTCTGGGCTCTGCGCACTTTGCTCGCGGATGCGGCGGACCGGATGGGGTCGTCCCATCCGGTCCGCATGTCGGCTTACGCCCGCACCAGCGGCACCAGGGCGTCCACGGCCTCCAGCAGCTCGTCGAAATGCGCGATCACCCGGTCGGGGCCGAAGGCTTCGACGGGCAGGTCGGTGTAGCCGAACGGCACTGCGATCACCGGAATGCCGGCGGCCTTGGCGGCGTCGATGTCGGCCCGCGAATCGCCCACCATCACCGCGCGGGCGGGGTCGCCGCCGGCGCGTTCGATGGTCAGCGTGATGTGGCGCGGGTCCGGCTTGAAATGCGCGAAGGTGTCGCGGCCGCAGATGGCGGAAAAGCGTCCCGAAACCTCAAGGAGTTCGAGGAGTGCCAGGGCATGGGCCTCGACCTTGTTGGTGCAGACGGCGAGGGCGAAGCCGCGGGCGGCGAGATCGTCGAGGGCCTGGGTCACGCCCGGAAACAGGTGGGAATGGTCGCACAGGTGCCGGCCGTAATGGTCGAGGAAGGCGACGAACAGGATCTCGAGGCGCGCGTCGTCCAGGGTCTCTCCCGCCGCCTCGAACCCGCGCCGGATCAGCGCCTTGGCGCCGGCCCCGATCATGTCGCGGGCCTGGGCGAGGGCGAGGGGCGCGAGGCCTTCCTGCGCCAGGATGGCGTTGAGGGTGCCGACGAGGTCGCCGGCCGTCTCGGCCAGGGTGCCGTCGAGGTCGAACACCGCGATGGGCGGCAGGCTGGACGGCGAGCGGTCGAGGGCGGACATGGGCGGGCTTTCCGGGGTTGATCGCGAACGGGCGCGGCGGGACGGGCGGTGGGCAAGCGCTAGCGAGGGGCCGCGATCCCGGCAAGAGACTGCCGGGCGGGCCACGGTTGTGCCGCAAGGCGGCGCTACCCCCCACGCGACATCCGGGAACGGGACATCGGGGCAATCATGCGTCTGACACACCAGGCCTCACACGGCTTCGGCGCGGGAGTGGCGCTGGCCCTCCTCACCACCACGGCGCTGGCGAGTTCCTACGAATTCGTGCCGGCGCCCCAGATCGACCTCAACCGGGTCTATCGGGTCGACAAGGTCACGGGCGAGGTCACCTCGTGCCAGTACGGCCTGCGCGAGGGCGCGGTGGGCAGCGTCGGCGTCACCGTGTGCTACGGCGCCGGCGAGGGCGCGAGCGCCCAGGCGCCTTCGGAATACGGCCTCGTCGCCTCCCGCCACACCCGCGAGGCGGGGGTGTTCCGGGTCAATTACCGCACGGGCGAGATGAGCATCTGTTACGTCCAGCTCCAGAAGGAGGCGGTGGTCTGCACGGCGCAGGCCAACCCCGTCGGCCCCGAGGAGGCGGCGAGCCCCGTCCCCGGCCGGGCGAGCCCGAGCGTGACACCGCCCCAAGGGGCACCCCGCCCCTGAAGCACGGCGCGTCCCCCGGCCGGCCTCGCCCGCGTTTGACGGCGGTGCCAGCCGTGCTAGGGCCTGCCGACCTTCGCCATCCGAGCCCCGCCATGTCCCCTGTCGTCTCGATCCGTCTTCCCGCCTCCCGGTGCGCGGCGTGAGCGGGCCCGATCTGCGGCGGGCCGCCGCCGAACGGGCCGTCGCCCTCGTCAGGGACGGGATGCGCCTCGGGATCGGCACCGGCAGCACCGCCAACGTCTTCGTCGAACTGCTCGGCGCGCGGGTCCGCGCCGGCCTCGACGTCGTCGGGGTGCCGACCTCGGAGGCGACGCGGGTGGCGGCCGAGGCCGCCGGCATCCGGCTCGCGACCCTCGACGACCTGCCGGAACTCGATCTCACCATCGACGGCGCCGACGAGATCGACGGGGCCATGCGCCTCATCAAGGGCGGCGGCGCGGCCCTCCTGCGGGAGAAGATCGTCGCCTTCGCCAGCCGCCGCATGGTGGTGATCGCCGATGCGGCCAAGCGCGTCGAGACCCTCGGCGCCTTCCCCCTGCCCATCGAGGTGAACCCGTTCGGCCTCGGCGCCACGCGCCGCGCGGTCGAGGCCGCCGTCGCCGCCGCCGGCTGCACCGGCCGGATCGTGCTGCGCGCGGGCGCGGGGGGCGCCCCCCTCCTCACGGACGGCGGACACCACATCCTCGACGCGCATCTCGGGCGCATTCCCGATCCCGAGGCCCTGTCGGCCGCCCTGTGGGCGGTGCCGGGCGTGGTCGAGCACGGCCTGTTCCTCGGCCTCGCCACCGGGGCGATCCTCGCCGAGGCGCGGGACGGGGCCGCGCACGTGATCTGCCTCGGCGCCGTCTGATCGGCATCGCCCTCATCCGAACCGCATCGCAGAAGAGTCTCGGAGCGCTGTCATGTCCCGCCCCCCCGTCCGTCCCCATGCCCTGCGCGCCGCCTTGGCCGGGGCGGTGTTCCTGATCGCACCGCCCGCCTTCGCCCAGGCGCCGCAGAAGCCGGCCGCTCCTCAGAAGGGTGCCCCGGCCACGCCTGCGCCGGCGACACCGGCCGCGAACACGCAAGGCTCGGCCCTCACCCCGTCCCACCTCGCCCTCGCCCGTGAGGTGCTGCTGGGCTCGGGCATCGCCCGCTCGTTCGATTCCATCATCCCGGCCTTCAGCGATCAGATCCGGCAGAACGCCGTGACCCGGCCGGAACTGACCAAGGATCTCGACGAGGTCCTGGCCAGCCTTCAGCCCGAGATGGAACTGCAGAAGCAGGCCATGATCAACACGGCCGCGCGCATCTACGCGACACGCCTCACGGAAGCGGAACTCGCCGACATCGCCACCTTCTTCCGCTCGCCCGCCGGCAAGCGCTACGTCGAGACCCAGCCGCAGGTGCTCGACGGCATCGTCCAGGCTATGCAGGGCTGGACCCAGGAAGTTTCCGAATACGTCATGGTCCGCGTCCGGGCCGAGATGGCCAAGCGCGGCCATCAGATGCAGTAGTGCGGGCCACGCTCCGACCCGCCATGCGCGCCTCCGAGCGACTGCGCGGCGCCGGCGCCCTGGTGCTGGCCGCCCTCCCCCTGGCGATGGCGGCGGCCAACAGGTCGAGCCCGGCCGTGATGGCCTTGAGCGCCGTCCTGTTCCTCGCCGCCGCCCTGGCCGAGGACCGGCGCGCGGCCTGGGTCGCCGTCACCGCCCCCCTGCGCACGGCCGCCGGCCTCACCGCCCTCGCCTTCCTCGGCTGGTGCTGCCTGTCGCTTGCCTGGAGTCCGTTCCCGGCACTCTCCTGGCGCACGGCCGGCGAGTTCGGCCCGACGCTTCTCGCGGCCTATCTCGTGGCCCGGCTGGCGCCGGGGCGGATGCCACCCGGAACGGCCCTGGCCGCCGCCTGGATGATGGGCCTCGCCGGGGTCTACATCCTAGCCGACCTCGCCGCCGACCTCGCCGTGCAGAAGGCTTTGGGCGGGCGGGTCGCCTATTTCATCTTCAACCGCCCGGTCCTGACGATGCTGCTCCTCGTCGGCCCCTTGGCAGCCGTGCTCGTGCGGCGTGGGCACAGCCTCGCCGCCGGCCTCGTCGGCTTCGTCGTCGCCGCCACGATCCTGTGTTCCGTGAGCGGGGCGGCGACCCTCGGGCTCCTCGCCGGCACCGGCCTCGCCCTCGCGGCTTGGTTCCTGCCGCGGCGCGCCGGCCTCGGCCTCGCGGGTGCGGTCCTCACCCTCGCGGTGATCCTCGCGCCCGTGGAGGGCGATCTCCTGCACCGGCTGATGCCGGAAGCGGCCCACGAGCGCTTGGTCCAGAGCAGTTCGCGGGCCCGCGTCGCCATCGCCCGCGGCTTCGGCGCCGCCGTGTCCGCCGATCCATGGCGCGGGGCCGGATACGGCACCGCCGGACGTTTCGCCGAGACCCCCGTGACCGAGGCCATGGACCCGGAATGGCGCGGGATGCTGGCGGTGGGCCACCCCCACAACAGCTTCCTGCAAGTCTGGGCCGAGCTCGGCCTCGTCGGGGCCGGCCTGATGGCGGCGCTGCTGTTCCTAGCCCTGCGCGCCATCGCGGCCCTGCCCCGGCTCCAGGCGGTGACGGCGCTGGGCGTCCTCGGCGCGGCGACGGCCGTCGCTTTCGTCGAGCATGGGGCGTGGCAAGGCTGGTGGGTGGCCGGCCTCGGCGGCGCCGTGACCTGGCTGCGCGACGGCTGGGCCGCTCCCGCCCGCGTCACGCCCGCGATCGACGCCCCCGCCGAGGCCCGCAGGGCCGCGTGACGGCCATCAGGCGGCGGCCGCCTCGACGCGGTTGCGGCCGGCATTCTTGGCTTGGTAGAGGGCGCGATCGGCGCGCTTGAGCATGTCGGCGGGACCCGCATCCTCGGGCTGGCGCCACGAGACGCCGATGGAGACCGTGACCGAGATCGCGCGGGTGTCGCGCTGGATCGAGAACGGTACCGCCTCGACCCGCTCGCGCATGCGCTCGGCGATGGCATGGGCTTCCGCCGCCTCGACGTCGGGCAGGATGACCACCACCTCCTCGCCGCCGTAGCGGGAAACGATGTCGATGCCGCGCGTATGCGTGCGGATGCGGTCGGCGAAGGCCCGCAGCACCTCGTCGCCGGCCTCGTGCCCCCAGGTGTCGTTGATGCTCTTGAACAGATCGATGTCGAGCATCAGGGCCGCCACGGGGCGGCCGCGCAGGGCGGCCTCCACGAACAGGGCGCCGAGGTGGCTATCGAGGTAGCGCCGGTTGTGCAGGCCCGTGAGCCCGTCGATGATCGCGAGTTCCATGGAGGCCTGCACGGCGCCCCGCAGGGTGTCGGAGAACCGGCGGCGGCGCACCTGCGTGCGTACGCGGGCGACGAGCTCGTTCCGGTCGACGGGGCGCATGAGATAGTCGTGCACCCCGAAATCCAGGCCGCGCACCACCCGTGCCTTGTCGTGCGGTTCGGCGATCATCACCACGGGCATCGCCCGGGTCCGGTCGAGGGACCGCAGCTGGCTGCACAGGCGCAGGCCGTCGAAATCCGCGAGGTCCAGGCTGACGAGGGCGAGGTCGAAATTCTCTTCGGTGGCGCGCACCAGGGCCCGATGCGGATCGGTCTCGACGGTGACGGTGTGATGCTGTCCGAGGGCCGCCGACAGGCGGTCGGCCGCGCTCGCGCGGTCCTCCACGAGGAGGATCGCGGCGTTCTGCCCGGTCTCGGCGGTGGCGAGCGCCAGGGGGTCGCCCATGCCGAATTCCCGCGACGCGAGGGCGCGGCTGCGCAGTTCGTCCGTGATCGCCTTCAGCCGCACGAGGCTGCGCACCCGGGCGAACAGGGCGACGTCGTCGATGGGCTTCGTCAGGAAATCGTCGGCGCCGGCATCGAGGCCGCGCAGGCGGTCGGAGGGCTGGTCGAGGGCCGTCACCATCACCACGGGCAGGTGGGCGGTGTCGGGATCGTTCTTGAGGCGGCGGCATACCTCGAACCCGTCCATGCCGGGCATCATCACGTCGAGGAGCACGAGGTCGCACAGGCCCTTGGCGCAGATCGCGAGGGCATCCGGCCCGTTCATGGCCGCCAGAACGTCGAAATACTCCAGCGAGAGCTTGGTCTCGAGGAGCTTCACATTGGGGAAGAGATCATCGACGATCAGGATACGGGCCGACATCGGTCCTCACGCAGTGGTGTCGAAGGAGAGGGACGCGATCACGGGGTTCGGCCGTCGCCGAGGTACTGGCGCACGGTGGCGAGGAAGCGGGCCACGGAGATCGGCTTCGACAGGTAGGCCTCGCAGCCTCCCTCGCGGATGCGTTCCTCGTCGCCCTTCATGGCGAAAGCCGTGATGGCGATGACCGGAATCGACTTCAGGTCGTCGTCCTCCTTCAGCCACTTCGTCACTTCGAGGCCGGACACCTCGGGAAGCTGGATGTCCATCAGGATGAGGTCGGGCCGGTGGGCGCGGGCGAGTTCGATGGCCTCGATCCCGTTGGCGGTCTTGAGCGTCGCGTAGCCGTGCCCCTCCAACAGGTCGTTGAAGAGCTTCATGTTCAGCTCGTTGTCCTCGACGATGAGCACCGTCTTTGTCATGGCCCATTGTTCCCGGCGTTCGAGCGGCGCATTCGTTTTGAGAAGGCATGGCCGGCGCCAAGAGGAGTAACGGATACATGTTGACGAAACGCAAATCCGATGGCGGCCGCGATTCGGCCGAACGACTTGCGCTCGCGATCCTGGCCTGGATGGCGACCGACGACGAGCGTCTCTATCCCTTCCTCAATGCCACCGGCGTGACCCCCGACACCTTGCGGGCCAGCGCCGGGGACCCCGGATTTCTCGCCGGCCTCCTCGACCACGTCATGGGCGACGAGGCGACCCTCATGGCCGCGGCCGAAGCCCTCGCGGTGCCGCCCGAGCGGATCGCGGCGGCATGGCGCCACCTCTCGCCCACGGAGTTCGACGACGGCTTTTCAGATTCCGCGTCGCGCGGCGAGGATTTTTGAACGCTGCGCCGGGACGTTTCGCAGCATCCCCGGGTCGAGGCCGGTTTCCCGGAGGGACCGGACGTCCCGGCTCGCGGCCCCACAGCGTCGTGCCAAATACCACATTCGGCACGACGTTCTGAAGTCGTTGTTTTCCCACCGTCTTTTGCGAACGCCGGCCTCCCTCTCGGGACGACGCTCTACGACTTGCAGTCGGTGGCGGCCGGCAGTTTCTCGAGGCGGGTGAGATTGCCCGCCACGGCGAATTCCCCGTAATCGAGGCGCAGGTTGCCGCTGACCCCGTTCTCATAGAGGTCGAAGGTCAGGACGTAGATCGGCGTGCGCTCACCCGCGCCGGCGGTGAAGTAGCTCAAGGTCACCGGCCAGTGGGTCATGCCCGCCATGTCGCCCTCGCGCAGGGGCTTGTCGCGTTCGGCCTCCGCCTTGGCGGCACCCGTCTCGGCCGTCTCCTGCCGCGCGGGCGCGGCGTGCCCGATCACCGCCAGGGTGTCGTAGACCTTCCGGCCATCGTCGGTGCCGTCATAGACCTTGACGGAGAGGGTGGTCCGGCCCTCCCGCGCCGCCTCAATGAGCCGGCGCATGTGGGCCGTCGGAAACAGCACCTCGCCCTTCGCCTCGAACGTCTCGCGCTTGGGCTCCTTCAGGCGCACCTTCAGGGCCTCGGCCGACGTTTCGGCGGTGCCGTCCACGGACTGGCCGGGCGTGCCGTTGAGGAGGGTCGCGACCTTGAAGCGGTAGCTGTGCCCGTCGGCGCCCTCGAAGGTGGTGTTGCGCAGGTCGGACGTGCGGCTCCCGGTCTCGCCGCTCTCCAGCACCGTCACCTGCCGGGTCTGCATGTTGTAGCCCTTGCAGGCGTCGCCCGAGAACTCGATGACGATGCGCCCGCGCGCGCTCTCCACCGCCCGGGTGCCGCCGCTCTGGGCCAGGGACAAATCGTAGACCGCCCGGTGGCTGGCGAGGCGCACGGGCTCGGCGGCCGCCGCCCCGGTGGCGCACAGGATGAAGCAGGCCGTGGCGCGGGACAGACGCATGAAGTCTCCTGCCTGGGAAAAATGTGGCGGGGCGACCCGGCGGACCGGATACCGCGCGGGCTCGTCTCCAGATAGGCCGTGCCCCGGCCACCGGCAACGTGAGGCCGAGCGAAGCCCCCTGCCCCGGCGCGGTGACGGCCCGATGGGAGGCCCCGCGTGGAGCCGCCGGCGGCGCGGCGGCGGCGGGTTTGAGCGGTGGAAACCCCGTGCCCCGCCCGTTCGGGTCCGAGGCCGCACTTGCCTCCGGCTCGAACGCTCCTGTACGGTTCGCCCGTCGCCGAAGCGAGCACGAGGCGAACGTCACCCGTCCGGTCCCGAACCCACCAGCCGCGGATTTCCGCCGCTGGCCCTTCGTGCCCGTGATGCCTGCGGTGATCTGTGGACGATGTCGGAGGCAGCGATGACGGAAACGGTCCCGAGCTGGTCGGATGAGCGCGTCGATCTCCTGCGTCGCCTGTGGCAGGAAGGCCTGAGCGCAAGCCGAATCGCGACGCAGCTGGGCGGCGTGACCCGCAACGCCGTCATCGGCAAGATCCATCGCCTCGGCCTGTCCGGCCGCGTCACGAAGGGTGCGGAGGGCGACACGCCCCGCAAACCGGCCCGCGAGGTCGAGGCCCCCACGGGTCCCGAGACCGCCGCCGGTGCAGCGAGCGACAGCCCGGCGACCGAGACGACCGGAACCGTCATCCCGATGCAGTCCCCTTCTCAGGCCTCGGCGCCGGAAGTTCCCGCCACGCCGGCTTCCGTGGCCCGGATGGAGCCCGTCAGCCTGGCGGTGTCGAGCCGGGTGACGATCATGGATCTTCGCGAATCCATGTGCCGCTGGCCTCTGGGCGACCCGACCTCGCCCGACTTCCACTATTGCGGCGACCGGGCCATCACCGGCCTTCCCTACTGCCCCCAGCACGCGCAGATCGCCTACCAGCCTGCGGCCGAGCGCAAGCGCGACCGCCGGGTCGGCGGCTTCCGCTGACGCCCGCATAGGATGGGGCGCCGGCCGCGCGGGGCGCGGCCCTATTCGGCGGCGGCGAACATCTCGTCGAATGAGTAGCCCGAGCCCCGCACCGTGCGGATCGGATCGCTCTGCCGCGCCCGGTTGAGGGCCTTGCGCAGGCGTCCGACATGGACGTCCACCGTGCGCTCGTCGATGTAGACGTCGTGTCCCCACACGCCATCGAGGAGCTGCTCGCGCGAGAACACCCGGCCGGGACTCTGCATCAGGAATTCGAGGAGCTTGAATTCGGTGGGTCCGAGGTGAATCTCGCGGCCCTCGCGTCGGATGCGGTGACTGAGGCGGTCGAGCTCGATGTCGCCGGCCACCAGCAGGTTGGCGACGTGGGCGGGCTTGGCCCGGCGCAGGAGGGCGCGGACGCGGGCGAGGAGTTCGGGCACGGAGAACGGCTTGACGATGTAGTCGTCGGCCCCCGTGCCGAGGCCGCGGATGCGGTCGCTCTCCTCGCCGCGGGCCGTGAGCATGATCACCGGCAGGCGCTCGGTCTCCCGCCGCGCCCGGATGCGGCGGCACAGCTCGATCCCCGACAGGCCCGGCAGCATCCAGTCGAGGAGGACGAGGTCGGGGGTCTGCTCCTGCATCCGCAGGTCTGCCTCGTCGCCGCGCGCGGCGGAATCGACCACGAAGCCCTCTGCCTCGAGATTGTAGCGCAACAGGAGGGTCAGGGCCTCCTCGTCCTCGACGATGAGGATCCGCGTACTCATCACAACCGTCCGCTCCTGCGGCGACGCGGCCGGGCCTCGTCGCGGTGGTTCTTGGCATCGCCAGGGGGCTTCCGCATCGGGCGATGCCTCCGATCGTCGGCCGATCCGTTCGCCCCCTGACGGGCGCGGGTCCCCTCTCCTCTCAGGAGAGCGAGCCCGCGCCCGGCCGATCCGGGAGGATCGATCCGGCAGCCGTTTTGAGCGCTCCGCTCAGGCGCCGGCGCCGAGGCCCGTGCCCGGCAGGTCCACCGTGGCGTAGTTCGAGGCGTCGTTCTTCGGGCGCTCGCTCTCGGCCAGGCTGTTGGCGCCGGTGACGAGGTAGTGGATCGTCTCGGCGATATTGGTGGTGTGGTCGCCGATGCGCTCGATGTTCTTGGCGCAGAATAGGAGATGCGTGCAGAACGAGATGTTGCGCGGGTCCTCCATCATGTAGGTCAGGAGCTCGCGGAACAGGGAGTTGTAGAGGGCGTCGATGGCGTCGTCGCGCTCCCACACGTCCAACGCCGCTTTGGTGTCGCGGCTGGCATAGGCGTCGAGGACGTCCTTGAGCTGCTCCTGCACGAGGTCGCTCATGTGCTGGACGCCGATGACGATCTTTTGCGGCTGGATCTGCTCGGCGATGGCGACGACGCGCTTGGCGACGTTCTTGGCGAGGTCGCCGATGCGCTCGAGGTCGTTCGAGACGCGGATGGCCGAGACCGTCTCGCGCAGGTCGATGGCCATGGGCTGGCGCCGGGCGATGAGCAGGATCGACCGCTCCTCGATCTCGCGCTGCAGGATGTCGAGGCGCCGGTCGGCGGCGATGACGGCCTGGGCGAGGGGCGTGTCGCGCCGCACGAGGGCGTTGCTCGCGTCGGTCATCATCTTCTCGGCGATCCCGCCCATCTCCGAGATGGAGCGGCGCAGATCTTCGAGGTCGGTGTCGTAGGAACTGACGATGTGGTCGGGCATGTCGCACTCCTCGGTCAGGCTCCTCGGGGAAGCCTGTCACAGGGCGGTGGGGCGGGATGCGGGGGATGTCGGGGTCCCCCGCCCGAGGATCGAAGTGGCTCGTGAAACGCCCGATCCCGGCCGGTTCGTCGGCGACAGCGACGGCGCGGGGAACGTTTCGCGAGGGGCGCTCAGCCGAAGCGGCCGGTGATGTAGTCTTGGGTCTGGCGCTTCTCGGGGTTCATGAAGATCCGCGTGGTCGGACCGAACTCGACGAGTTCGCCGAGATACATGAATGCCGTGAACTGCGAGATGCGCGCGGCCTGCTGCATGTTGTGCGTCACGATGACGATGGTGAACTCCGAGCGCAACTGCTCGATGAGCTCCTCGATGCGGCCCGTCGAGATAGGGTCGAGGGCCGAGGTCGGTTCGTCGAACAGGATGACTTCGGGGCGCTGAGCCACGGTGCGGGCGATGCACAGGCGCTGCTGCTGGCCGCCCGAGAGGCCCATGCCGGACTGCTTGAGCTTGTCCTTCACCTCGTCCCACAGGGCGGCCTTGCGGAGCGACTCTTCCACCCGCACGTCGAGGTCGGCCTTGGGGAGCTTCTCGTAGAGGCGCAGGCCGAAGGCGACGTTGTCGTAGATCGACATGGGGAACGGCGTCGGCTTCTGGAACACCATGCCGATGCGCGAGCGCAGCTCGTTGAGATCGACGTTGGCGTCCAGCACGTTCTGACCGTCGAGCAGGATCTGGCCCTCCGCGCGCTGGTCCGGATACAGGCTGTAGATCCGGTTGAAGGTGCGCAGCAGGGTCGACTTCCCGCAGCCCGACGGACCGATGAGGGCCGTCACCTGCCGGTCGTGGAAGTCGAGATTCACGTTCTTCAGGCCGTGGAAGCTGCCGTAATAGAAGTTCAGGTCCTTCACGGCGATGCGGACGGGGGAGTTCTCGTCCGCCTTGTGGCGGCCGGCGAGCGGCGCGGAGGTGATCCCGGTGGCGGCGTTCATCGGTGGCGAGTCCTTCGGTCGAACAGGGGGAGCCGTGAGCGGCGCGGAGGTCTCAGCGCGCCCGTTGGGGCTTGATGACGAAGCGGGCCACGATCGACAGGGCGAGGATCGTGATGGTGATGAGGAGGGCGCCGGCCCAGGCGAGCTGCTGCCAGTTCGCGTAGGGCGAGAGGGCGAACTGGTAGATCATCACCGGCAGGTTCGGCACGCCGCCCATGAGGTTCGGCGAGAACCAGCTGTTGTTGTTGAGCGCCGTGAACAGGAGCGGCGCGGTCTCGCCGGCGATGCGGGCGAGCGCCAGGATGATGCCGGTGACGATGCCGGCACTGGCTCCGCGCCACGTGATGGCGGTGATCACCTTCGAGGGCGGGGCGCCCAGTGCCGCGCCGGCCTCGCGCAGGGTCGCGGGCACGAGGCGCAGCATGTCCTCGGTGGTGCGCACGATGACCGGGGTGGCGATGATGGCGAGCGCCACGGCGCCGGCCCAGCCCGAATAGCTGCCCATGGGCCGCACCATCAGGGTGTAGACGAACAGGCCGATGAGGATGGAGGGCGCCGAGAGCAGGATGTCGTTGAGGAAGCGGATGAGGTCGGCGAGCTTCGAGTGGCGGCCGTATTCGGCGAGGAACGTCCCGGCCATGACGCCGACGGGTGTCGCGACGAGGATGCCGAGAACCGTCATCACGAGGCTGCCGAGGATCGCGTTGGCGATGCCGCCCCCCTCCGAGCCGGGGCCCGGCGTCGGCTCGGTGAACAGGAGCGGCGAGAAGCCCTTCACGCCCTCGATGATGAGCATCGCCAGGATCGAACCGAGCACGACGATGCCGATGAGCGTGGCGAGCGTGCAGGCGCCGACGAGCAGGCGGTCGGCGACCCGGCGGCCGGAGCGGACCCGACTCTTCCGCAGGGGCGGCGCCGGGGGGGCGAGGGTGTTGATCGCGTCCATGATGTGCGGCTCCCTCAGGCGACCTTCACGCGCCGGACGAGCAGGCGGGCGACGATGAGAACGACGAAGGTGATGACGAACAGGATGCAGCCCAGCGCCATCAGGGCGTTCAGTTGCAGGCCGTCGGCCTCGTTGAACTCGTTGGCGATGCGCGACGCGATGGTGGAGCCCGGATCGAACACCGAGGCCGAGAGCCGGTTGGCGTTGCCGATGACGAAGGTCACCGCCATGGTCTCGCCGAGCGCCCGGCCGAGGCCGAGCATGATCGCGCCGATGATCGAGACGGAGGCCTGCGGCACGAGGACGTGGCGCACCACCTCCCAGGTGGTGCAGCCGATGCCGTAGGCGCTCTCGCGCAGCACCGTGGGGATCTGGTCGAGCATGTCGCGGGTGATCGAGGCCACGAAGGGCACGATCATGATGGCGAGGATGATGCCGGCCGTGAGGATGCCGACGCCCGAGGGCACGCGGGCATAGAACAGGGTGCCGACGACGGGCATGCCCTCGACGAGGTTCGACACCGGCATCTGGACGAAGCGGGCGAAGAGCGGCGCGAAGATGAACAGGCCCCACATGCCGTAGATGATGCTCGGCACCGAGGCGAGGAGCTCGATGGTCATCGCCACGGGTTTGCGGGCCCAGCCGGGGCAGAGCTGCGTGAGGTAGACGGCGATGCCGAGCGACAGCGGCACGCCGATGAGGAGCGCGAGCACGGCCGAAGCCAAGGTCCCGACGATGGCGACGAAGGCGCCGTACTGCTCCTGGCCGATGTTCCAGGCGCTGGAGGTGATGAAGCCGGGGCCGAACTCGGCGAAGGCCGGCCACCCGCCATACGCGATGGAGGCGAGGATGCCGAAGAGCACGAGCAGGACGAGGAGCGCCGAGGCGTAGGAGGCGGCGCGGAACAGCCCGTCTCCGATACCGCCGGGCTTGCGCCGGGCCGGGCCGGCCGCGCGCGTCAGGGAGATCTGTTCAGTCAAGGCGCCCATCCGAAGCTACTCTTCACCCTGCGGCCTCTACAGCGCGACGTGTCCCGACGCGAGCCGGCCGACCCTCGTTTCCCAAGGGACGGGCTCGGCCTGTGCCGAGCCCGTCGATGGAGCCCCCGTTCCGTACGGAGCGGGGTTGGCGGGCCGAAGACGGCCTGCGTGCCGGGAACGGGTCGCCTACTTGTCGAAGACGGGCTTGCCGTCCTTGCCCTTGATCTCTTTCCACTCCGTGTGGATCAGGCCCACGACGGCGTCCGGCAGCGGCACGTAGTCGAGGTCGCTCGCGAGCTTGTCGCCGTTCTTGTAGGCCCAGTCGAAGAACTTCAGCACGTCGGCCGTCTTGGCGGCGTCGGCGGCGTCCTTGTGGACGAGGATGAACGTCGCGGCGGTGATCGGCCAAGCGTCATCACCGGCCTGGTTGGTCAGCGAGATGCCGAAGCCGGGGGCGGACTTCCAGTCGGCGCTGGCGGCGGCGGCCTGGAACGCCTTGTCGTCGGGCTGCGGGAACTTGCCGGCCTTGTTCTGGAGCAGGGCGTAGCTGAGCTTGTTCTGCTTGGCGTAGGCCGACTCGACGTAGCCGATGGCGTTGGGGACCTGCTTGACGGTGGCGGTGACGCCCTCGTTGCCCTTGCCGCCCTGGCCGGCCGGCCAGCTCACCGTCGTGGCGGCGCCGAACTCCTTCTTCCAGGGCTCGGACACCTGGGAGAGGTAGGTGGTGAAGATGTTGGTCGTGCCCGAGGCGTCCGAGCGGTAGACCGGGGTGATGTTGGCGTCGGGGAGCTTCACGCCCTCGTTCAGCTTGGCGATGCGGGCATCCGACCACTTGGCGATCTTGCCGGCGTAGATGTCGGCGACGATCTCACCGGTGAGCTTGAGCTTGCCCGGCTCGACGCCGGCAATGTTCACCACGGGAACGACGCCGCCCATGACGGTGGGGAACTGGACGAGGCCGTCCTTCTCCAGGGCGGGGCCCTTGAGGGGCGCGTCGGTGGCGCCGAAATCGACGGTCTTGGCCAGGATCTGCTTCACGCCGCCGCCGGAGCCGATGGACTGGTAGTTCAGGCCCAGGCCGCTCTCCTTGCGGTACGCTTCCGCCCACTTGGAATAGACCGGGAACGGGAAGGTCGCGCCGGCGCCGGTGATGTCGGCGGCCAGGGCGGCGGTGGCGAGCTGGGCGGTCGCCAGCCCGAGGGCAAGCGCGTAGGCGAAGGGTTTCACGTAGCTCTCCGTGTCTGTCGGACGAGAGGGGGACCCGAGCCCGCGCGAGCCGCAGCGCCCGATCCGCCACGACGCGTTAGCCGTCCGATGGTAGCGGCTCTATGACGATCACGTGACACGCAGATGACAAGCGCCGCCGTCCCGCCCCGTGGAGGCCGGGATGGCACGGTCTCGCGACTTTGAGCGTTGAGATCGCATCGGGGTCCGGCCTGCCGGGGCGGAGCGACCCGATTCGGGCGGGGGCGACGGTGGAGAACGAAGCGAGCAGCGGGACGATACCGCCGGGTGCCGAGGCCCTCGTCGAGCTGCACGGCGAGCGCGAGGCTGTGGAGCGCAGGCTCGTCCTCGCCCAGCAGCGCCGCCAGTTCGGCACGGATGCGGACGATGTCGCCCAGGCCGGCCACGACGAGCGCGAGGCCCTGCTGGAACTCGACCGGGTGCTCACCCGGATCCGGGCGGCGGAGTACCGCCGCCAGCCGGGCGCGCGGCGCTGGTAGGAACCGGGACGATGGTCCCACGCATCGTCGCGAGGGGCCTATCCATGAAGTGACTCAGAGTCTCGGGGAACTGCTCCCGAGAGAGACGTCGGGCTCTGCCCGACGCCCGCCGACGGGATGATCCCTTCGGAATCCGGCTTCGTGCCTGTCGCGGCGGGCTTGCCCTCGCCTCAATCCACCCGGCGGCGGTCACGCTCCTTGTGGCGCAGGCGCAGCAGCAGGTCGATCTGGCTGTCGGGAATCGGCAGGGTGTCGCAGGTCTCCTCGTAGATGGAGCGCAGGGCGGTGCCGAGGCGGAAGCGTGTGTCGTCGGTCAGGGTCGGATGGCCGTCGTCATGCGCGCCGCCCCCGTCGATGTCGGTGACTCTCTGGTCCAACGTCTCAGTCCCTCGTCTCGAGCGATGTTCAACGCCGACGCCGAATCAGGGCGTGCCCGTTAGGGTCCAAGAATCCACCATCATGGTAAACAAATCATTAACCGCGCCGCCGCTCGATCCCGCGACGATCCTTAGGCATCCGCCGCGAGGAGCAGGCGAGCGGCCGCCGCGCGGGCCTCGTCCGTCACCGTGGCACCGGCGAGCATCCGGGCGATCTCCTCGCGCCGCGCCGGCGCCGCCAGGGAAGCGACGCGGGTGGCGACCCGGTCGCTGCCCTTCACCGGGTCCTTGGCGATGAGGAAATGCGTCTCGGCCCGGGCGGCGACCTGCGGCGCGTGGGTGACGGCCACCACCTGGACCCGGGTGGCAAGGCGCCCGAGGCGTGCCCCGATGGCATCGGCTACGGCGCCGCCCACACCGGTGTCGATCTCGTCGAAGATCAGCGTCGGCGCGGAGCCCTTGTCGGCGAGCACCACCTTCAGCGCCAGCATGAACCGCGAGAGCTCGCCGCCCGAAGCGACCTTCATCATCGGCCCCGGCCGGGTGCCCGGATTGGTCTGGGCCCAGAACTCGACGCGGTCGTAACCGGCGGGATCGCGCGACTCGGGGTCGGTGGCGATCTCGGTGATGAAGCGGGCACGTTCGAGCTTCAAGGGTGGCAGCTCGCCCTTCACCGCCGCGTCGAGGGCTTTGGCCGCCTTGCGGCGCCCATCCGTGAGCTTCGTGGCGGCCTTGGCGTAGGCCGTCTCCGCCGTCGCCAGGGTCTGCTCCAGGCCGCCCAGGGCCTCCTCGCCGGCATCTATGACGGCGACGTCCGACGCGTAGCGCTCGCGCAGGGCCGCGAGATCGTCGACGGGCACGTCGTATTTACGCGACGCGGCGCGCAGGGCGAACAGCCGTTCCTCCACGCGCTCTAATTCGCGCGGATCGAACTCGGCTTCGCGGAGCGCCGCGTCGAGGACCGAATGGGCCTCGTCGAGGGCCGTCAGGGCGGCATCGAGGGCGGCGACGCAGGGCTCGACCAGGGCGGGCAGCTGCCCGGCCCGGCGCTCGAGCTTGCGCAGGGCCGCGGAGAGATGGGCGACGCCCGGACCGCCGGAGGCCTCGATGGCCTCGTTGAGTTCGCGCGCGACCTTCTCGCCCTGCTGCATCACCGTGCGGCGTTCGGCCAGCGCCGTCTCCTCGCCGGCCTTCGGATCGAGGGCTTCGAGCTCATCCACGGCATGGCGCAGGAAATCGACCTCCTTGCGCGCGGCCTCGACGCGGGCGCGGTGCTCCGCGAGATTCGTGCGGGCCGCGCGCACGCGCTTGGCGGCCTCGCCGACCTGGGCCAGGGGCCCGTGCAGGCCGCCGAAAGCATCGAGGATGGCCCGGTGGGTGCCGGGATCGGCCAGCGCCCGGTCGTCGTGCTGGCCGTGGATCTCCACGAGGGCGAGGCCGATGGCACGCAACACCTGCACGCCCACGGGCTGGTCGTTGACGAAGGCGCGGGTGCGTCCGTCGGCCATCTGGATGCGGCGCAGGATGAGGTCGCCCTCGGTGTCGAGGTCGGCCTGCGCCGCGAGCGCCCGGGCGGGATGGTCGAGGCCGATGTCGAACACCGCCGTCACGGCCCCCTGGGCCTCGCCATGGCGCACGAGCCGCCCGTCGCCGCGCCCGCCCAGGGCCAGGGCGAAGGCATCGAGGAGGATCGACTTGCCCGCCCCGGTCTCGCCCGTGAGGACGCTGAGGCCCTCGCGAAAGTTCAGGTCGAGCTTGTCGATGAGGACGATGTCGCGGATCGCGAGCTGGCTCAGCATGCTGCGGCGCGGCTTCTTTCCGTGGGAACGTGCGAGCGGTCGGGAACGGTGGGACTTTTCACGCAGCGGCCGTGGCTTCGTGTGAGGCACTCTTATCCTTAAGGCGCCTCGGTTTCACGCGCAAAATGCATGGATGGGCCGGCGGTCACCGGGGGAGGAGGGTCGAGAAATCGAACGCCTCGATCGGCCGCTGGAAGTCCGGATTCACCTCGATGCCGGGACCGGCGATGAGATCGGTCTCGAAGGTCGGCCCCTCGCTGTCGGCTCCCGCCTCGCCGGCCCGTCGGAAGGCGTGCGCGTAGGTCAGGGCTGCCTCCGCGAGCGCTCCGCGGGCCATCGCGTCGTCGAGGAACGCGTCCACGGCGGCGTCGGGCATGTCCCCCGGAACCGCCCCCTTCGCCTTCAGGTGCCGAAGGCTGCGGGTCCGGGCCTGCCGGGGGCCGAGGTTCGAGACGTGCAGAACGCCGATCCGGCCGCACGCGTCGGGCCGGATGCGCGCGGCCACCTCGGCGACATGGAGGTTGTGTCCGACATGCTTGACGTCGAGGCAGATATCCGCCCGGACGACCGCCTTGCCGTTGATGGTGCCGGATGCGATGGCGGAGGGCGAGATCGAGAATTCGAGGGGCCGCCGCCACGGGCCGCCCCCCTCCCGGTCCACCGGGACGGCGGCGTTGGGGTACCACGTGCCGGGATAGATCGGAGCGTCCCCCTCCGAAAGGATCTTCAGGACATTGTCCCGACCGATGGTGCCGTCTTGGTATCCGAAGAGGAATTCGTCCGCATCGACCACGCAGAGATACTTACAGTTTCTCGCAACGAAGCTGTAGAAATCCCGGTTGAGCTCGACATCGTGGAGGGTATCGTAATAGTGCGGATAGGAGAAGATCAGGACGCGGTCTTCGTACGAGGCCAGCGCCGACAGATAGTCCTCGTCCGTCGAGCCGCAATCCATGACGATGATGTTATGCCATCCGACGAGGCGACCGTGATAGTCCATCCATCGTGGCAGCAGGTCCGCATCGTCCTTGATCTTGAGGATGACCTTCAGGCAGGTGTTCAGGCCGTCGTTGAAGACAAGCCCGTGCCCGCGCCCGACGGCGACCCAATCGCGATAGGCCTGCGTGCGCGAGAAGAACCGTTTGCCGCGACTGTTCTCGTAGACAGGCTTCGAGAAGGTGGGCGTGTCGTGCGGCAGGTCCAGGCGACAGCGGTCGAGGCTCCGTTCCGACGGATTCTCCAACAGCCGATGATACGTGTCGTGAAGCGGTGGCGCCCTGAAAAGGCTTCGGGCACGGCGCCATGCGTCGCCCCCCGGGGCGCGCAGCCTCATGCAGGGCCGCCCTCGATGAGATCGGCCAGGCGGATGAAGCCTGGGCGATAGGGCTCGGCCTCGGCGACCCGGCGTTCGAGGGCGTCGATGGATTGGGCGGGGCGCGAGAGGTCGATGCCGTGCAGTTGCCAGGGCGCGAGCGTCCACCATTTTGACGCGAGAAGGCGCGCGATCAGGGCCTCGTCGAACCGGTAACGCACGACCCGTCCGGGATTGCCGACCACGACGGCGTAAGGGGGCACGTCACGGGTCACCACGGCGTAGGCCCCAATGATCGCCCCCGTCCCGATGGTCACGCCCGGCCGGAGATAGGCGCGATGGCCGATCCAGACGTCGTTCTCGATCACGATGGTGCTGCCCTGCACGAAACCGGCGGCCCCGGACGTGTCCGGCCGAAACGCGTGATAGGCCTCGGCGCCCGCGAAATCCTGACCGACGGGGAGGATCGTCTCATGCAGGTAGAAGAACGGCGAGGTGCTCAGCCAGGCGATGGAATGATCGCCCTTGCCCATCTGAACGTCGTCGCCAATGGAGACGTAGCGGCCGATGGTGACGTTGTTGCAGTAGCCCGACACGCCGTAGCTGAAGCTGCCCATGGCGATCCGGCCAAAGATCTCCAGCCGCTGGACCGAACACGGTGGCTCGAACACACTGTCTTGTGGGAGTACCCCGCCGTCGGATGACCACGTGGCATCGAAGCCGCGCGCGTGCAGGACCGTCTTCATCGCGGCATCGATGTGGTAGCGACCGTCCGGAGTGGTGACCGGCTTGCGCGGGGCCGGCGGTTCGGTCGCTTCAATGACCAGCGGAGGTTGAGGCGGCGGCCTGGGGACGGGCTGAAGAAGGCCGGCTTTCCGCAGCAGCCGGGTGGTCTGTCGTACGAGCATGAGACGGTCGCATCACTCCGAAGGCGTCGGATGCTCCCATCCATTCCGATCCGCCCAAGGGAACCTGAACCGACCGCCTCCCGCGATCAACCCCAACTAGCGGTCGCGACCAGCTCTCCCGCGGGAGTTGCAGGAAGCGATTTCGCAGGCCTCCCGACGCCCCCCCTCCCGGGCCAGCGGCCCGAGCACACGCCTGAGCGTCATCCTCCGAAGAAGACTTTCGACGCACCGACGCATGGACCTGCCGGGATCGGACGTTTCGGGACGCTCGCTCCGGCCGACCGATCGGTCCGACCGATCGGTTGAACCTACCCCGCTCGCGATCCTCAGATCAGCGGGTTCACGCTTCGCTCGACCGCCACGCGGCCCCGGTGATCCGGCGCCCGCTCGAATCGCGCGGTGACCGGTTTACTGCGCTTCCGCCGTGCGGCCGATGACGCCGCGATAGATCTTGCTCAGCCAGGAGGACTTCTCCTCGCGGGGCTCCAGGCCGCCGTTCTGGAGGAGCGCGAAGGCGTCCTTGTACCAGGGGCTATCGGGGAAGTTGTGGCCGAGCACGGCGGCGGCGGTCTGCGCCTCGGCGGTGATGCCCAGCGCCATGTAGGCCTCGACGAGGCGCTCGAGGGCCTCCTCCGCGTGGCGGGTCGTCTGGTACTTGCTCACCACGTCGCGGAAGCGGTTGATGGCGGCGGGGAAGTTGCGGCGCTCGAGGTAGAAGCGGCCGACCTCCATCTCCTTGCCGGCGAGCTGGTCGCGGGTGATCTGGATCTTCGCCTTGGCGTCGGCGGCGTATTCGGAGGTCGGATACTTCTGGACGAGCTCCTGCAGGCCGGCGAGCGCCTTCTCGGACCGGTCCTGGTCGCGGGTGACGTCGGGGATCTGCTTGTAGTGCGACATCGCCATCAGATACTGGGCGTAGGCCGCATCCTTGCTCGCCGGGTGGCGCTGGAGGTAGCGCTTCGAGGCCGTGATCGCCTCGTCGTACTTCTGGCCCTCGTAGTTCGAGTAGGCCGTCATGAGGAGCGCGCGGCGCGACCAGTCGGAATAGCTGTAGGCCTTGTCGAGCTCGCCGAACTTCTTCGCGGCGCCCTCGTAGTCCTTGTCCTCCATCCGCGCGAGGCCGTCGCTGTAGAGCTTGTCGGCGGGAACATCCGGCACGACTTCCGGCTTGTACTTCTCGGCGAAGGGGTTGATCGAATCGAGGGCGTCGCAACCGCCGAGGCCCACGCCGCAGAGCGTGAGAAGCACGGCCGCCATCGCACCGCGGTTCGGATGAATGAGGCGCATTCCGGTACTTCCCCCAACAGACGGGCCCGTCTCGGACACACGTCGTCAAGCCATCACAGGTGTGGTCGCGTGGCTGACGGCGTGATGCCACGGTCCGGCTGCATTGCCCAGCGGACCTTGCTCCGTTTCACGGACGATTCACCGTGGCGTGCGATTTGGGCGTGAAAGCGGCGGCCCCTCGGGCCCGCGCCGCGCAAGACTTCGGAACGGCGCGCCTGTTGCAGGCCCGCACCAGTCCGGGATGTTTTAAAGGTCGCCCGCGAAGGCGGCGAGCCCGAGGCTCGAACCGAATTCGGCCAGGGCCGTCTCCCGGCGGGGGCTCGCGGCCTCGACGATGGCGTAGTTGGCCCGGTCGGCGAACAGGGCGGTGAGCACCCCGACATTCATGCGGTGGCCGCCACAATAGGAGCGGTAGGCGCCCTGGATCGGCAGACCGGCCAGGGCGAGGTCGCCGACGGCATCGAGGAACTTGTGGCGGACGAACTCGTCGGCGTAGCGCAGGCCTTCCGGGTTCACGACGGCCGTCTCGCCCACCGCCACGGTGTTCTCGAGGGAGGCGCCCAGAGCGAAGCCCGCCTTCCAGTAGCGCTCGACGTCGCGCATCATCCCGAAGGTGCGCGCGCCCGCGATCTCGCGGCGATAGGCGGAGGGGGTGAGGTCCATGGCCTTGCGGCTACGACCGATCACCGGATTCTCGAAATCGATTTCCACGTCGAGGCGGAAGCCCCGATCGATGGGGCGGAGCTCGGCGAAGGCGTGGTCCGCCTCGATGCGTACGGGGCGCAGAACCTTGATCCAGCGCCGGGGGGCGCCGCAGGTGGCGAGGCCGACGGCGTCGATGGCTTGCACGAAGGGACGGGCGCTGCCGTCGAGGATCGGCATCTCGGGGCCGTCGATCTCGACGAGGACGTTATCGATCCCGAGGCCGTAGAGCGCCGACATCAGATGCTCGATGGTGGCGACGGCCCCCGTGGCGACATCGCCGATGACGGTGCAGAGCTCGGTGGCGGAAACGCAGGCGTGGTGGGCTTTGATGAGGCGGTCGTTGCCGGTGGGCATGCCGGTGCGGAGGAACGCGATTCCGTGGTTCGCCGGCGCGGGGTGGAGGGTGATCTCCGCCGGGTTCCCGGAATGGACGCCGATCCCCCTGAGGGTGGCCGGCGCCTTGAGGGTCGTCTGTTGGTTCGTTCGCATTCCATAGCCCTCGGCCGTGATCGAACGCAGACCTCCTTCGAGGGAGGAAAGTCGTTCCGGTGATCCGTCCGCTGCTTGAAGCCCCGCGAGCGCCGACGGCGAAACCGCCGCGCTTTTCGTTCCAAATTGCGTATAGCCCCGCCCCAAACCGGGACCAAATCACGGATTCTTACGCTCTGTTACAACGCAACACCGCGGTGGCGGTCGAGAAACGCAAGCGCCGTCAATGAGTTAACAAGTCATAGCGCCCGGAGCCGCGAGACCCCGGGTGCGTTACAAAAAAGCATCAAGCCGGGCGGGGAAGGACCCCGCCCGGTGCTCTCAGTTGGCCTGACGGCGCAGGAAGGCCGGGATTTCCAGCTGATCGTCATCCATCATGCGCGACTGCGGAGCCGCCACGCGGCCCTGCGGATCGAGATGGCCCTGGGCCGGACGGTAGCCCTGGGCAACGGGCGCGGCGGCCCGCTTGGCGTAGTCGGCGGGCATCGGCGCCTGCGGCATGGGGCTGGCCGGGGGAGCGCTCACCGGAGCGCGCACGGGCGCCGGGGCGGCCTCGGCCTCCTCGCGGCGTCCGCCGAAGCCGACGGTGGCGAGGCGGCGCAGGAGGGTCATGCGCTTCGTGTCGGCGGCGGGCTCCGCCGGCTCCTCGCCGCGGCTGGCGCGGATCTGGGCCTGGCCGGGCATCGGCAGGTCCTGGATCTGCGGCATGCGCGGCGCGCGGGCGACGGCCACGGCCGGACGCGGCGGCACGAACGGGCCGGCGGCGGAGACCGGGGCGGGCTCGGGCTGCGGCAGCGGGGCCGGCTCGTACGCCATGGCGGCGCGGGGCTGGGTTTGGGTCAGCACGACCTCGTCACGGATGACGGGGGCGGGCACGGGCTCCATCCGCAGGGACTCGACGGGGGCGGCCTCCGGCAGCGTCGCGCGGGGAGCCTGGACCGGCGCCTGGGCGACGGGGGCCACGGGCGCGGCGGCGACCGGGGACTGGCCCTGGGTGCCGGTCAGGGCCTGGTCTTGTCCGGGGCTGCGAAAGGTGGGGGCGGGCTGTGCCGCCCGGGCCCTCGCTTCCGCCCGGAGCCGCTCGGCCACTTCCGCGATGCGCTGCTCGGTCTGCACGATCTCGGGGTTGTTCTGCGAATGCGCCGTGATCAGGGCCGGCTCGATGCCGGTGGCGACCACGGAGACGCGGATGATGCCGTCGAGGCTCTCGTCGAAGGTGGCGCCGAGGATGATGTTGGCGTCCGAATCCACCTCCTCGCGGATGCGGGTGGCGGCCTCGTCGAGCTCGTACAGGGTGAGGTCGTTGCCGCCCGTGATGGAGATGAGCAGGCCGCGCGCGCCCTTCATCGACACGTCGTCGAGGAGCGGGTTGGCGATGGCGGCTTCCGCAGCGCGGTTGGCGCGGTTCTCGCCGGACGCCTCGCCGGTGCCCATCATCGCCTTGCCCATGCCGCGCATGATGGCGCGGACGTCGGCGAAGTCGAGGTTGATCAGGCCTTCCTTGACCATGAGGTCGGTGATGCAGGCCACCCCCGAGTAGAGCACCTGATCGGCCATGGCGAAGGCGTCGGCGAAGGTGGTCTTCTCGTTGGCGACCCGGAACAGGTTCTGGTTCGGGATCACGATGAGGGTGTCGACGGCGGCCTGGAGCTCCTGGATGCCGGCCTCGGCCGTGCGCATGCGGCGCACGCCCTCGAACTGGAAGGGCTTGGTCACGACGCCGACGGTGAGGATGCCCATGTCGCGGGCCGCGCGGGCGATGACGGGGGCGGCCCCGGTACCGGTGCCGCCGCCCATGCCGGCGGTGATGAAGCACATGTGGGCGCCGGAGAGCTGGTCGCGGATCTCGTCGATGACCTCGTCGGCGGCGGCCGAGCCGACCTCCGGGTGCGATCCGGCGCCGAGCCCCTGCGTCACACCGAGACCCATCTGGATCACGCGCTCGGCCTTGGAGGAGGTCAGGGCCTGGGCATCGGTGTTGGCGACGACGAACTCGCAGCCGAGGAGGCCGGATTCGATCATGTTGTTGACGGCGTTGCCGCCGGCTCCGCCGACGCCGAAGACGGTGATGCGGGGCTTCAGTTCCCGGATGTCAGGTGCCTGCAGACTGATGGCCATGGGTGTCGAGCCTCTTGCCTCTCACGTTTCATTTGACGCCCCGATGGGGTGAGGCGCCGATTCCGTCTGGCCGTTCGCGCCCACCCCGGTTCGGGGTTTCGGGCGCGGCGGCGGTCGTTCCCAGTGAGGCTTTCACCTCAGAAGTTCTGCGCCTCAGAAGCTCTCGCGGAGCCAGCGTCCGACCCGCGAAAAGTAACCGTCCGTTCCGGTGCTCGCGAAGGCGCCGTGCCCCCGCGGCTCGAAGTGCTCCGCATGCGCCACCTGCGGGTAGACGAGGAGCCCCACCGCCGCCGAGAAGGCGGGGCCCTTGGCGGCCTCCGGCAGGCCGCGGATGCCGAGCGGCCGGCCGATGCGGACCTGGCCCTCCATCACCCGGCGGGCGACTTCCGGCAGGCCCACGAGCTGGCTCGCTCCGCCCGTGAGCACCACCCGCCGCCCGGCCTGGGCCGAGAAGCCGGCGTTACGCAGGCGGTCGCGCACGAGTTCGATGACCTCTTCGACGCGCGGGCGAATGATCCGCACGAGCTGCGAACGCGGCACGTGGGTGGGGGCGTCGCCCTCGTCCTCGCCGACGCCGTGGACGGCGATCATGTCGCGGTCGTCGGAGGCCGTGGCGATGGCCGAGCCGTAAAGAGTCTTCAGACGCTCGGCGGCGGCGACGCGGGTGGAGAGGCCGCGGGCGATGTCCATGGTGACGTGGTGGCCGCCCACCGCGATGGCGTCGACATGCACGAGGTGTCCGCCGGAGAACACGCCGACGCTGGTGGTGCCGCCGCCCATGTCGACGACGCAGACGCCCATCTCGGCCTCGTCGTCGACGAGGGCCGACAGGCCGGCGGCGTAGGGCGTGGCGATGACCGCCTCGACGCCGAGGTGGCAATGCTCCACCGCCAGCATGAGGTTGCGGGCGGCGGCCGCCTCGCCCGTAACGACGTGGAGGTCGACGCCGAGCGCGTCGCCCATCATGCCGGAGGGATCGATGACCGCGCCCTGCCCGTCGATGGCGTAGCCCGTGGGCAGCGCATGCAGCACGGCCCGGCCGGGGCTGACGCCGTGAGCGGAGGCCGTCTCCAGCACGCGCTCCACGTCCGTGCCCGTGACGGTGCCGGTGCGGGTGTTGATCCGGGCCTCGAAATGCTGGGAGCCGATGCGGCCGCCCGACATGTTGACGATGACCGACTGCACCTCGACCTTGGCCATGCGCTCGGCGGCGTGCACCGCCTGGCGGATGGCGCCCTCGGCGGCCTCGAGGTCGACGATGGCACCGCCCTTCAGCCCCTGCGAACGCTGGTGGCCGATGCCGATGATGCGGGCGAAGTGGGTCCGCCCGCGCAGGGTCGAGAGGGCCTCGGCCGGCTGAAGCTCGGCGATGAGGCAGACCACCTTGCTCGTTCCGATGTCGAGCACCGAGAGGGTGGTGCTGCGCCGGGCGGAGAGGGGTTTTAACCGTGGCGTGAGGCCGTGTTGGGCGTGCATCGGGTTACCGGGCCGGGGCTGCGGGAACGGAACGGGCGGCGGGGCGCGCCGGTCGGATCGTACGGCTCATGTGACGGCTCATGTCGCCGTCCCCCTGGCCTTCGGCTTCTTCTGGGATTCGGCGCGGGCGGCCGCCGCCTCCTCGGTGAGGCGGACCACCACCCGGTCGGGCATGCGCAGATCCACCGCGATGATGTCCTTCTCGAGGATGCGGCTCTCGCGCTCGAGGCGCACGAGGCGGGCGAGGGCCTCGGCCGCGCCGGTCTCGGGCAGGCGGATGTCGACGCCGTCGAGCTTGAGCGTCCAGCGCCGGCCCGACACGTAGGTGCCGGCCTTGACGCGCTCGGCGAGGGTGCCGGCGGCCTCGATGAGGGCGAGGTAATCCTTCAGGCGCTCGTTGGCGCCTTCCCCCACCACGAGGGGGAGTGCGGCGTAGCGGTCGTCGCGCATCTCGTCGATCACCGTGCCGTCGGCGGCGATGACCGAGATCACGCCGTTGCGCTGCCACAGGGCGGCGGGCTCGCGCTCGACCTGGTTGATGACGATCTCGTTCGGGTAGACCTTGCGCACGGAGACGCTGGCGATGAGGGGCACCCGCATCAGCCGGTCGCGGACCTCGTTGACGTCGAGGAACACCACCGAGGAATGGCCGTCGATGCCGGCGGCCTGGAGCACTTCCCGCTCGTAGAGGCGGGCGATGCCCGAAATGGTGACGCGCTCGACGCCGAATCCGGCGAGCCGCGCGGCGATGTCGAAGGGGCGACCGTTCTCGAGGACAAAGCGGTCGTAACGGCCGCTGGCGACGAAGCCGCCGAGCGCCAGGGCGGCGAACGACATCGACATGGCCAGGGTGCCGAGGTGGCGGGGAATCCGCCGCTCGATGGGCATGGCGAGGCGCGAGCGGCGGCCGGACGCGAGGGGTCCGGCCCAGCGCGGCAGGGTCGCCGCCACGGCATCGCGCAGGGCGCGGGCGAAGCCTGCGCCGCCGGGATGACCCGGAGCGCTCAGCGGCCCAACGTTGCGTCCTCCACCATCCATTGAACGAGCTCACCGAACCTAAAACCAGCGTGGGCTGCGATTTCCGGCACAAGGCTCGTCTTCGTCATGCCGGGTTGCGTGTTGACCTCCAAGACGACGAGGGCACCGGTTCCACCCGGTGTGTCGTCGAAGCGGAGGTCCGCACGGCTGATGCCCCGGCACCCGAGTGCTTGATGCGCCGTTAACGACAACTCTTGGACACGCTGGTAAAGATTTGGTTTAAGTTCTGCCGGGAGGACGTGGATCGACCCCCCTTCGGCGTACTTTGCGTCGTAGTCGTACCAGTCCCCGGACGCGGTCTTGATCTCGATGACGCCCAGGGCCTTGTCCCCCATCACGGCGCAGGTCAGCTCGCGGCCGGCGACGTAAGATTCGGCAAGGATTTCATCGCCGTAGCCCCAATCCGCCCGGCCGACTTCCTGGGGCGGATGCGCGCGACCGTCGCGCACGATGATGACCCCCATGGAGGAGCCCTCGGCCACGGGCTTGAGCACGTAGGGCGGCGTCAGGACGTGTGACTTTGCCGCCTCGTGACGGTTAACGACGCGGCCCTCGGGGACGCTGACGCCGGCCGCCCGCATGACCACTTTGGCACGCTCCTTGTGCATGGCCAGCGCCGAGGCCAGCACCCCCGAGTGGGTGTAGGGGATGCGCAGGAGTTCCAGGAGGCCCTGAATCGTGCCGTCCTCGCCCGCCGGCCCGTGCAGGGCGTTGAAGGCGACGTCGGGCCGGAGATCGGTGAGGACCGTGGCGATGTCGGGTCCGACATCGACGCGGGTGACGCGGAACCCCTGGCCCTCCAGGGCCTCGGCGCAGGCGTTGCCGGAATTCAGCGACACCGGCCGCTCGGAGGACCACCCGCCCATGAGGACGGCGACGTGCTTGGACATGATGTTTCCTCCGCGTGACGGCCCAGTCTTACCGTTTCCGGTCGATCCGTTCGGTTTCGGCAAGCGCAGGTCCCCTCTCCTGGAAGGAGAGGGAGCCCGTCGCGTCTAGCCCTTGCGATGTGCTCGGCCGAGGCCCGTATCAGGCACCAACGGTGCTCGGCCAAGGATATTGGCAGCGGAACGGTTTCTCACCGTCCCGCCGGCCTTACAGGTTGGCGTCATCGACCTCGTCGGCCGAACCACCCCATTTGGTGCACGCCGTGAAAGGGTCCTCACCCATTGCCGGACCCGACGGATCATCGCCCAAAGGGATTGCCACCGCACGGACAGGCGGCGGAGGTTCGGCTTCGAGAGCTTCCGATCCGGGCCGGTCGCGATCCGCATTCACGCCCCGGCCTCCGAGGTGGCGAGCCCGATGCGCTTGATCTCCCAGTGCAGCGCGACGCCACTCGTCTCGCGCACGCGCCGCCGCACCTCCTCGCCCAGCCCCTCGATGTCGGCCGCCGTGGCGCCGTCGCGGTTGATGAGGAAGTTGCAGTGCATCTCGGAGACCTGGGCGCCGCCGACGGTGAGGCCCCGGCAGCCGGCGGCGTCCACGAGCTGCCACGCCTTGGCCCCGGGCGGATTCTTGAAGGTCGAGCCGCCCGTGCGCTCGCGGATGGGCTGGGCCGCCTCGCGGGCCGCCGTCACCCGGTCCATCTCGGCCTCGATGGCGGCGCGGTCCCCGGGCCGGCCCCGGAACAGGGCGCTCATGAAGATCACGTCGTCGGGGGCGGCGCTGTGGCGGTAGGTGAAGCCCATCTCGGCGTGGGTGAAGGTGCGCAGGTTGCCCGCCCGGTCGACGCCCTCGGCGGAGACGAGCACGTCCGTGGTCTCGCCGCCATGCGCCCCGGCGTTCATGCGCAGGGCCCCGCCGACGGAGCCGGGGATGCCGCGAAAGAACGCGAGCCCGTCGAGCCCGGCCTCGGCCGCCGCCTTGGCGAGGCGCATGTCGGGCACGGCCGTGCCGGCCCGCAGGTGCTCGCCGTCGATCTCCACTGAGCCGAACGCCTTGCCGCCCAGCCGCACCACCACGCCCGGCACACCGCCGTCGCGCACGATGAGGTTCGAGCCGAGGCCGACCACCGTGACGGGCGTCTCTGGATCGAGGGCCGCGAGGAGAGCCGCCAGATCCTCCGTGTCGGCCGGAGTGAACAGCACCTGCGCCGGGCCGCCGACGCGGAACCATGTCAGGTCCGACAGCGGCTGGTTGGCGATGAGGCGCCCGCGCAGGCCCGGGGCACGGTCCCGGATGGCGGGGGTGAGGTCGGGGAAGACGGTCATGGGTGTTCTCCACCTCTCCCCGCCTGCGGGGAGAGGGCTTTGCCGACCTTGCCGTCGGCAATGCGAGGCGGCAGCCGAGGGTGAGGGGGCGATTCC
>NZ_BPQD01000042.1 GCF_022179065.1 Methylobacterium adhaesivum | reverse complement strand
GTTCTCCACCGTCACCGCGCCTGTGTCCGCCGGTGCCTCCCTCTACGCCACGGCGCGCTGAGCGGAGATTCGTGCTGGTCCCCGCCGCTCCTATGCGCGCCCGCACGTCCCACTTGCGTTCTCGCGCGGCATCCCGCACGGGTCGGCTGATCCGGGGGCGGAACGGGCCTCCGACACATCCGCTGAAACCTTCCTGAGGTCGAACGAGGCGTGAGACGGGGCGAGACGAGGTTCAGACGCACGACCCGGCGCCTTGGGCTCGACGGGTGGTTGGCGGCCCCCCTCCTCCTGCTCGGCGCCCTGCCGCTCGGGATCGCCGACGCGCGGGCGGATGTCGTCATCGGCGTCGCCGTGCCCCGCTCGGGCGCGTACGTGGCCGTGGGCGAGCAGGTGCTGCGCGGGGTCCAGGCGGCGGCCCGAGACGCCAACGCTCGGGGCGGCCTCGACGGCCAGACCATCGTTCTCGACGTGCAGGACGATGCCTGCGATTCCAACAAGGCCGTGGCGGTGGCCAACCATTACGCCGCGCAGGGGGTGCGCCTCGTGGTCGGCCATGTCTGCTCCAACGCCTCGCTCGCGGCGTCGGACGTCTATGCCGCCAACGGCACCCTGATGATCACGGCGGCCTCCGTCGCCGCCCGCCTGACCGATCGCGGCCTGCCGACGATCTTCCGCGTGTGCGGGCGCGACGACGACCAGGCCAAGCTCTCCGCCACGGTGCTGGCCGAGCGGTTCCGCGACAAGAAGATTGCGATCCTCAACGACGGGACGCCGGGCTCGCGCAACCTCGCCGCCGCGACGAAGGAGAACCTCAACCGCATCGGCATCAACGAGACCCTCGCCACGGCGTTCACGGCGACCGATGCGGACGACGCGGCCCTGGCCGACCGCCTCAAGGAGGCGGGCATCGCGGTGGCCTATTACGGGGGTGACGCCCGCGAGATGGGCCGCCTCGTACGGATCTCGGCCGAGCGGGGCTTCAAGCCACAGTGGTTCGGGACCTCGGCCATCGCCACCCAGGAATTCGCCACCATCGCGGGGCCTGCCAGCAACGGCGTCTTGATGACCTTCTACCTCGATCCGCGCCGGAAGCCGGAAGCCGCCGCCGTCGTCGCGGCCTTCAAGGCGGAAGGCGTCGAGCCCGAAGGGTCGACGATCTACGGATACGCCGCACTCCAGGCCCTGGTGGCGGCGGGCGACTTCGCCCACAGCCAGGATTCGAAGCGCCTCGCCGCGACCCTCCACACCGAGCGCTTCGACCTCGTGCTCGGCTCCGTCGGTTTCGATGCCAAGGGCGACGTCACGGCCCAGGGCTACGTTCTCTACGTCTGGAACGACGGAACCTTCACGTACGCCAAATGACGGCCCGCGATATGATCCGGCGTCAAACGACCCCGCCGGGGATCGTTTCGGGCGCGGCCTCGTTCGTGAACCGCAGGCCGGACGGGCCGCGCGCGCCGGCACGACGGCGCGTGGATCGATTGTGAAGCGAGGCGTCATGCCCCAAACCTTTCCACGACGCGCCCTCCTCGCCGCCGGCGTCGGCGGAGCGGCCGCCGTCGCCGCGCCCGCCATCGCGCAGGGGGCGCCGGAGCTGCGTTGGCGCCTCGCCTGCGCCTACCCGAAGAGCCTCGATATCCTGTTCGGCGGCGCCGAGACCCTGGCCCGCCTCGTGGCGGAGGCCACGGACGCCCGCTTCCAGATCGCCGTGCAGGCGCCGGGCGAGCCGGTGCCGGGGGACGGCGTCCTCGATGCGGTGGCGGCCCGCACGGTGGAGATGGGATACGCCCCCGCCACGCAGGGCGTCCCCAAGGATCCGACCTTCGCCCTCGCCGCCGCCGTGCCCTTCGGCCTCAACGCCCGCGGTCAGAGCGCGTGGTGGCTCGATGGGGGAGCTTCCGAGCTGTTTGCCGAGATTTTCTCCCGCAATGGCCTCGTCGCCCTGCCGGCCGGCAACACCGGCGCGCAGATGGGTGGCTGGTTCCGCAAGGAGGTGAAGGCGGTGGCCGATCTGCAGGGGCTCAAGGTCCGCATCGCCGGCCTCGGCGCCCAGGTCCTGGCCAAGCTCGGCGCCGTGCCGCAGGCGACCCCCGGTCCGCAGATCTACGCGGCCCTGGAGGCCAAGACCCTGGATGCAGCCGAGTGGATCGGGCCCGTCGACGACGAGAAGCTCGGCCTCCAGAAGGTCGCGCCGATCTACCACTATCCGGGCTTCTGGGAGGGAGGCGCCCTCCACCATGCCTGGTTCAACGCCGAGGCCTGGGCGAGCCTGCCGAAGGCCTATCAGGTGATCCTCCGGGCCGCAGCCGCCCAGGTCCATGCCGAAGTCCAGGCCCGCTACGACGCGCGCAACCCCAAAGCCCTGCGCCGCCTCGTGGCGGCCGGGGCACAACTTCGCCCGTTCCCACAGGACGTGATGGAGGCGGCGCTGAAGGCCGCCACGGACGTCTATGCCGAGATCTCGGCCAAGAATCCCGACTTCAAGCGGGTCTACGAGGCGATGCGGACCTTCCGGAACGAAGAATATCTCTGGTTTCAGGTCGCGGAGTACACCTACGACAACTTCATGATCCGCGCCCGCGCCAGGGGCTGATGGGACCCGCCCGAACGGCACGGCCCCCGAGTGGGCAGGCCCGCGCGGGGCCCGTCCAAGACCTCCGGACAGAAAAAAGGCCGCTCCGAAGAGCGGCCCGAAGTCTAGGGAGGAAACGCCCAAGAAGGGCAGCGGGACCGCGACGCCATCGCGTTCCCGCAATGCACAATCTGATCCTCTTGCTTAAAATTGCAAGATCGTTGGGGCAGCATCCCTGTCGCTTTTCAGGCAACCGCTCACATTGCAACAATTCTGTATCCAAAATGACGCAGGGGGCTTGCCAAAGCGCCGACGTCTTCCATTCCGCTTTGCGCCGCCGCAAGTCTTTGATCGGACGAGTCATTTTGCTCTGCCTTCGGGATCATTCCGGTCCATCCGCCGTTTGAAACCTGCTTTCGTCCCCCGTCATGGACGTTCGCCGGACAGTCCATTCTTTCAGCACAGGTACGGGAGCCGAACCCACGATGGCACTTCAGGCGGGGCGAATCAGGGTCCTCAACGACGTTCCGCCGCGTGAGGACGGCGCCTATGTCGTCTATCTGCTTCAGCAGGCGAATCGGGCGTATTTCAATCCTGCCCTGGAATACGCCGTCACGGAGGCCAACCGCCTCGGCGTGCCGGTCGTCGCGTGTTTCGGCCTCCTCGACGGGGCGAACGGCTTTCCCGAAGCCAACGCCCGGCACTACGCCTTCCTGCTCCAGGGGCTGGCCGACGCAGGACGTGGCCTCGATGCCCGGGGAATCGGTTTCTGCCTGCGCAAGGCCTCGCCCGCCGAGATCGCCATCGACCTCGCCCGCGACGCCGCCCTCCTCGTCCTCGACCGGGGCTACCTCGCGATCCAGAAGAAATGGTACGGCGCGATCGTCGCGGCCGTGGAGACCCGCATCGTTCAGGTCGAGGGCGATGTCGTCGTCCCCGTGGAGGTGGCCTCGGACAAGCACGAATTCGCCGCCCGCACCCTGCGTCCGAAGCTCCACCGCCTGTTCGACGAATACATCGAGGGCCTGTCCGAGCGCACCGTGAAGCACCGGGCGGGGCGCGGCCTGCCAAAGGGCGATGTCGACATCGCCGATCCGGACGCCGTGCTCGCCGGCATGACCCTCGACCGGGACGTCCCCCCGGTGAAGCGCTTCGTCGGGGGCGAGACGGAGGCGCGTCGGCGCCTCGACGCCTATCTGACCGGGCCGTTCGCCGCCTATGGGACCGACCGGAACAAGCCCGAGGCGGGCGCGGCCTCCCACATGAGCCCCTATCTGCATTTCGGCCAGATCTCGCCCGTGGAGATCGCGCTGGCCGTCCGGGCCGCCAAGGCCGGCGGCCCGGAGGACAGGGCGGCCTATCTCGAGGAGGTCGTGGTGCGGCGCGAACTCGCCATGAATCACGTCCACTACACGCAAGGTTACGATTCCTACGATCGGGCGGTGCCCGAATGGGCGCGCAAGACCCTGGCCGAACAGGCCGACGACCCGCGCCCCCACACCTACACAGAGAAGGAGCTCGCCGAAGGCCGGACCCACGACACCTACTGGAACGCCGCCCAGGCCGAGATGCGCGAGACCGGCTACATGCACAATCACCTGCGCATGTACTGGGGTAAGAAGATCCTCGAATGGTCGCCCTCCCCCGAGGAAGGCTTCCGGCGCACCCTGCGTCTCAACAACCGCTACTTCCTCGATGGGCGCGACGCGAATTCCTTCACCAACGTCGCCTGGGTCTACGGCCTGCACGACCGCCCCTGGGCGCGGCGCAAGGTGTTCGGCACCGTGCGCTACCAGAGCGAGAATTCCTTGCGGAAATTCGATGCCAAGGCCTACCTCAAGGTCGTCGCGGCCTTGTGCGCGGCGGAGAAGGACGGGGCGTGAGCCCGATGGCGGGTACGGGCCTTGCCTAAGACCGCCGCTCCGCCCGATGCGCCGATGAGCCCGCCGCGCCGCTTTCCCCGACACCAGAGCCGACACTGCGATGCAGCCCCGTTTCCGCGTCCGCCCCGCCTTCACGCGCCTGCGCGGCGGAGCCGCCGATGCCTTCGCCCTGTGGCGGCGTCGGCTCATGTTCCTCCTCGGTGGCATCGGCGTGGGCCTGGCCGCCGTGCTGATGGCCAAGCTCGCCGATGCGGCACAGGGCGGGTTTCGTGCGCTCCTGTCCCTGTCGCCCTGGATCGCCCTGGTGGTGACGCCGGCAGGATTCGGCCTATGCGCCTTCCTCGCCCGCTCGGTGTTCCCGAACTCGCAGGGCTCGGGCATTCCCCAGGTGATCGCGGCCCGCCACACCGCGAATCTCTCCCTGCGCCGTGCCCTGGTTTCCCTGCGCACGGCCGCCGGCAAGATCGTGGTGATGACGCTGGGGCTCCTGTTCGGCGCCTCGACGGGGCGTGAGGGGCCGACCGTTCAGGTCGGGGCGGCGATCATGGCCGCCGTCGGCCATCTGACGCCGCATCGCCAGCCCGGCCTGATCCTCGCCGGGGGCGCGGCCGGCGTGGCGGCGGCCTTCAACACGCCCCTCGCCGGTATCGTCTTCGGGATTGAGGAACTCGGGCGTGCCTACGAGGCCCGAACCGGCGGCCTGATCGTGGCGGCCATCGTGGCAGCCGGTCTGACCGCCATGGCGATCGTGGGCAATTACACCTATTTCGGCACCTCGGGCACGACCCTGCCGTTCGGCCCCGGTTGGATCGCCGTGCCGGTGCTCGGCGTGCTCGGCGGGTTGATGGGGGGCCTGTTCGGCCGCATCGTCATCCTGTTCGCCCTGGGGCTGCCCGGCCGCCTCGGCGGGGCCATCGCGCGTCGGCCCATCGCCTTCGCGGTGGCCTGCGGTCTCGGCGTCGCCCTCTGCGGCCTCGCCTCGGGCGGCACCGTCTACGGTACCGGTTACGAGGAGGCCCGTGCCCTCCTCCACGGCACGGGCGAGGGCTCCTTCGCCTTCGCGCCGCTGAAGTTCCTCGCGACCCTGCTCTCGGCGATCAGCGGCATTCCGGGCGGCCTGTTCGCCCCCTCCCTCAGCGTCGGGGCCGGCCTCGGCGGCGCCCTCCAGGGCGCCTTCCCGGAGGTTCCCGTCGCCGCCCTCGTCCTCATCGGCATGGTGGCCTACCTCACCGGTGCCCTTCAGGCGCCGATCACCGCCTTCGTCATCGTCACCGAGATGACCCAGGATCACGCCCTGATGATCCCCCTGATGATCGCCGCCCTCATCAGCGACGCCGTCTCGAAATCCGTCTGCCGGGAGGGGCTCTACCACGCCCTGGCGGGGATTCTCCTGACGCGGGAGGAAGGACGCCGAGCGCCCTGAGCCTCCGAAATCTCGGCCCGCATCCGCCGATCTGCCGGTTCGGCGGGAACGGAAGCGTGGCCGCAGGGTTGATCGCTCGATTCCGCGTGCTGGAGTGCTGCGCATGACCCTGCTGAAATGGGCCCTTATCTGTTTCGTCGTCTCCCTCATCGCGGGTGGCCTCGGCTTCACCGGGATCGCATCGGGCGCGGGCTCCCTCGCCCGGATCCTGTTCGGCCTCTTCCTCGTCGTGGCCATCGTCATCGTGATCGTGGCCTTCGCCATTGGTCAGGCGGTGTTCTGAGCCCAGGTCCGAGAGTCCATGACGGAGGTGGCGCCGGTGCAGGACAAGATCGCCCTCGTCACCGGCGCCACCTCTGGGATCGGGTTCGAGACCGCCCTGGGGCTGGCCCGGCAGGGTTTCCGGGTCGGCCTCGTCGGGCGTGATGCTGCGCGGACCCGAGCCGCCGCCGAGCGCATCCGATCCGCCGTCCCGGAGGCGCGGGTCGATCCGTTCACGGCCGATCTTTCCGTGCAAGCTGAGGTCCGGCGCCTCGCCGAGGAGGTCCGAGCGCTCTATCCGCGCCTCGGCGTGCTCGTGAACAATGCCGGCGCGATCTTCGATCGCCATGCGCTGACGCGGGACGGGATCGAGCGCACCTGGGCGCTGGATCACCTCGCCTACGTGCTTCTGAGCCTCGAACTCCTCGATCTCCTCAAGGCGAGCGCCCCGTCGCGCATCGTGAACGTCGCTTCGGCGGCGCATCGACGTGGCCGGATCGCGTTCGACGACATCGGGCACGCGCGCCGCTTCTCCGCCATGGCGGTGTATTCCCAGGCAAAGCTCGGCAACGTGCTGTTCACGGCCGCCCTCGCCCGTAGGCTGGCGGGGACCGGCGTGACCGTGAATGCCCTGCATCCCGGCGTCATCGCGAGCGGATTTGCCGGCGATACCGGCGGCTGGTTCGGCCTGGGCTGGCGCCTCGTCCGGCCGTTCATGAAGCCGCCCGAAGAGGGCGCGCGCACGTCGCTCCACGTGGCGACGGCCCCAGACCTCGATGGGGTCACGGGGCAGTACTTCGCCCGGTCCCGACCCACGCCGACCTCGCGTCGCGCCGCCGACCCTGATCTTCAGGAGCGAGTGTGGCGGCTGAGCCTCGATCAGCTCGGTCTGCCGCGGGCGGCGGTTTGAGCGATCCCCGTTGTGCTCCTACGACGTGGCCTGAACCGCATCGAGACGGCCAAACGGTCCCTTACGGTCAAGGTGAAAACGATTCCCTGCATTTTGCGCATACCCCCTCCGCCAATTCCAGGCGTTGTCGGGTGCAGTGCAAAATGGCATTTCACATACATGCACTGCGGCGATGGCGTCGCCACAGTGTGCCCTTCTTGGGCGTTTCCTCCCTAGACTTCGGGCCGCTCCCACCGGGGCGGCCTTTTTTTGTCTCGGTGCGACAGGCTTCTAACCGCACACCCCGCCGCCGACAAGCACAATGATGCGCCGGAGGGCCGGGGTGTGGGTTTTTGTTGCACGTTCAGGCGGTTGGCGAGACGAATGCTCCTGATAGAGCTTTCGCGATGAGCGTTCGCGTCTCGGCAACACCGTAGAGAGCGACGAACGAGCCGAAACGGGGGCCGCGCGCCTCTCCGAACAGCACGTTGTAGATCGTGGTGAACCAAGCCTGCGACACGCCGGGGCGCCCGTCCGGGCTCTTCGCCTTGCCCGACAGGTCGGGGAAGTGCCGGCGGCCGACCTCGTAGACGACGGCCTGCAACCCTTCCGGATCGATCGAACCCTCGTGCGCCGCCAGGGTCTCGGCCAAGTCGCTGAGGGCCGCCGCCTCGGTCTCCGTTGCCGTCCGGTAGGTCTTCTGTGGCCGCACCACGTCGCGGTAATAGGCCAGCGCATGGCCGACGAGTCGCGCCAGCACCGGGTGGGTCTGCGGTCCCACCGTCGGGTCGTACCGGCGGATGAAGCCCCACAGCACCGCCGGGTCCTCGGTGTTGGCCACCGCCGCGAGGTTGAGGAGCATGGCGAAGTTCAGGGCGCCGCCCTTGCCGACCGCCTCCGCCGCAGGCGGACGGCCAGCATGGAGATGCCAGACCGGATTGCCGAGCTGCTGCGTCGGCTCCTGGCCGGGAAACTTCTCGAGGAAGCCGAGATAATCGTCGACCTGGCGCGGCACCATCTCGACGAACAGGCGCTTGGCCTCGCGGGGCTTGTTGTACATGAACAGGGCGAGACTGTCGGCGGTGCCGTAGACGAGCCAGTCATCGATGGACAGGCCGTTACCCTTCGACTTCGAGATCTTCTTCCCCTCCTTGTCGAGGAAGAGTTCGTAGTTGAAGCCCTCCGGCGGCTCGCCGCCCAAGGCCCGGGCGATCTCACCCGACAGCTTGACGGAATCGATGAGGTCCTTGCCGGCCATCTCGTAGTCGATGCCGAGCGCCACCCAGCGCATGGCCCAGTCGGGCTTCCACTGCAGCTTGGCGTGGCCGCCGGTCACGGGGGTCTCGTAGGCTTCCCCCGTCTTCGGGTCGCGCCAGACCAGGGTGCCGGTGTTCGGCCGCACCTCGTCGATGGCGACCTGCATCACCGCGCCGGTGACCGGATGGATCGGCAGGAACGGCGAGTAGCTCGCCGAGCGCTCGGCCCGGAGCGACGGCAGCATGATCGCCATCACGGCCTCGTAGCGCTCCAGCACCGTCAGCAACGCCTCGTCGAACAGTCCCGCCCGGTAGCATTCGGTGGCCGAACGGAACTCGTAGTCGAAGCCGAAGGCGTCGAGGAAGCGGCGCAGTTCGGCGTTGTTGTGGGCGCCGAAGCTGTCGTGCGTGCCGAACGGATCCGGCACCCGCGTCAGGGGCTGGTTGAGCGCCCCGATGAGCATCTCCTTGTTCGGCACGTTGTCCGGCACCTTGCGCAGGCCGTCCATATCGTCCGAGAACGCGATGAGCCGCGTCGGCACGCTGTCCTTCGTCAGCACCCGGAAGGCGTGTCGAACCATCGAGGTCCGCGCCACCTCGCCGAACGTGCCGATATGCGGCAGGCCCGAGGGACCGTAGCCGGTCTCGAACAGCACTTCACTCTTGGGGCGCCGCTCGAGCCGTGCCAGCAGCTTGCGCGCTTCCTCGAACGGCCACGCCGTAGCGGTGGCGGCGGCTTCCAAGAGGGCGGGATCGAGGACGAGCGGTGACGAGATCGGGGACGACATGAGGCCGGGGTGAGTTCCAGTGAGCGCTTTGGCGAAGGGCGCCACCCTAAGCAGGATTGCGCCGGCAGGCCAACGCTATCCCGCTCCGGCCACGACGAGCCCGGGTGCCGTCCTCCAAGACGGCGTCCCGCCGCATGTCCCCGGCCGGGGACATGCGGATTCAGAACGGGCTGACGGGAAAGAACCGCAGGTAGAGTTCGGCGTACTTGCCGTCGTCCCACACCCGCTGGAGGGCGTCGTCGAGGGCGCGGGCGAGGGCCGCGTCTTCAGGGCGGGTGACGAGGCCGATCCCCTCCCCGAAATAGCGGTTCTCAAGGTAGTCGCCGCCGATGAAGGCGCAGCACTGGGCCGACTCGATCCCGCCGACCCACAGGGCGAGGTTGAGTCCGTCGGCGAAGACGTAGTCCACCTCACCCCGCCGCAGGGCGCCCTCGGCGGCGGCCAGATCGGTGAAGTCGCGCACGGTGGCCTTGGGGAAGAACGCCGCGAGATAGGCCGCGTGCGCGCTGCCCGCCACGACGCCCACGCTGCGCCCGGCCAGGGTTGCGGCGGACGGAACCGGCAGTCCCTTGTCCGTGCGGGCGACGAACCGTCCCGGCCAGCGGAAATACGGCCGTGTCGCCAGGAAGCGCGCCCGAAGGGCCGGCGTCAGGGGAATCGCGGCGGCGACCACGTCGCCCTGCTTGTCGGCCAGCGCGTCGAGGAGAGTGTCGAAGCGCCGGGCCTGCACCGTGCAGGTCAGGGCGAGCTTCTCGCAGACGGCGCGAGCGAGTTCCACGGAGAAGCCCGTGGGCGTGCCGTCCGGGCCGGGGAAGTGAAGGGGCGGGAACTCGTCGTCCGTGAGGAAGCGGATCGTACGGCCCGGCTGGGGGGCGTCGATGCGCTCCTGGCGGGCACGGGGATTCCAGAAATTGGGGATCCCGACGCCCTGCCCCGCCGGAGCCGGCTCGGCCCCCGCGCTCGGCGCATCCAGGGCCAACATTCCCATGGCCAACATTCCCATGGCGAAGCCGATAGCCACCGGGAAGAACCGGCGGCGTCTTGACCTCTGGGTTGTGTTCGTGGTGCGCTGGTTGTGCGCGGAAACGGTCTGGCTCACGCCGTCTCCCTAGCACGTTCTCGGGCCATCGGGAGGCGATCCCGTTGTCGATCCTCGGTTTCCCCTTCGCGTCGCAAACCGGCATCTCGCCGTTGCCGCCGGACCTCGCCTTTCTCCTCGGCCACGGCGTCGATCCGGCGGTGCTGGCCCGGGCCGCCGATCGTGCCCGCGCCTGGGGAATCGATGGGTCGAGCGCCCTCCTCGCCACGGGGGACCTCAGCGAGGAGGCCTATTACCGGGCCCTGGCGGCGGAGCTCGGTACCCCCTTCCTCGCGGGTTCGATTCCCCTGGGGCCGGGCGCGCGTTACCCCGACAGCCTCGTGGCCGGCGTCGCCCCCCTCGAGCGGGGCGCGCCCGCCGCCTTCGTCCTCGCTCCACGCGGCGGCGGCATCGCCGAATTGCTGCGCGGGCGCAGCCCTACGGGCCGGATGCCCGCCCTGACGACACCGGGCGCCCTGCGGGCGGCGATCTTCGCCGCCAACCCCAAGGGGATCGCCGCCCACGCGGCCGACGCGCTGCAGGTCCACCGGCCGGACTGGGCCCTGAAGGCCCGGCCCATGGGACCGTCGCTCGCCATCGCGGGCCTCGTCGCGGGCGTCGTCGCCCTGGCGATGCTCCAACTCCCGCCCGCCCTCGTCCTCGGCCTGTGGACCGTCGCCCAGCTCGTGCTGCTGGCCATGGTCGCCCTGCGGGTCGCGGCCGTCGGCATGGAGGACGACGACGCGGACGCGGCCCGACCCTTGGCCGACGCCGATCTGCCCATCTACACGGTGTTCGTCGCCCTGCACCGGGAGGCGGCCGTGGTGCCGCGTCTCGCCGCCGCCCTGTCGGCCTTCGATTATCCGGCGGCCAAGCTCGATCTCAAGTTCGTCATCGAAGCCCACGACACCGAGACTGCCGCCGCCCTGGCGGGGGCCGCCCTGCCGCCGGGGGCGGAGATCGTGGTGGTGCCGCCCGGCCTGCCGCGCACGAAGCCGCGTGCCCTCAATGCCGCCCTGCCCCTCGCCCGCGGCAGCTGCCTCGTGGTCTACGATGCCGAGGACGTGCCCGATCCGGGCCAGCTGCGCGCCGCCGCCGAACGGTTCGCCCGCAGCGATCCGCGCACCGCCTGTCTCCAGGGCCGCTTGGTCATGGACAATGAGCGCGACGGCCCCTTGCAGAAATGCTTCGCCCTCGAATACGCGGCCCTGTTCGACGTGTTGATCCCGGCGCTCGCGGCCTGGAACCTCCCGATCCCGTTGGGGGGCACCTCGACGCATTTCCGCACCCATATCCTGCGCGCCGTCCACGGATGGGATGCCTGGAACGTCACGGAGGATGCGGATCTCGGCCTGCGCCTTGCCCGGGCGGGGTACCGGGTCGGCGACCTCCCGAGCAGTACCTTCGAGGAAGCCCCGGTCACTCTCGGGGCTTGGCTGCTCCAGCGCGCCCGCTGGATGAAGGGCTTCATCCAGACGAGCTTCACCCATGGTCGCCATCCGGGCCGAACATTGCGGGACCTCGGCCCCCTGGGGAGCCTCGCCGCCCTCGCCCTGGTGCCGGGCACCGTGGTCTGCGCCCTCGCCTACCCGTTCCTCATGGGGCACGCCGCCTACCGGTTTCTGTTCGCCGGGGTCGAGCCACAGGCCGGTTTCTGGGTCAACCTGCCCACCGGCACGGCGATGACGGTGTTCCTCTCCGGGTTTCTCGCCATGCTGCTGCCCGCGGCCTTCGGCTGCGTGCGCCGAGGCTGGTGGGATCTGCTGCCCTACGTGCCCGCGATGCCGGCCTACTTCCTCCTCGTCAGCGCCGGGGCTTGGCTCGGGCTCGTCGAACTCATCCTCGCCCCCGACCGCTGGAACAAGACCGAGCACGGCCTGTCCCGCAGCTCCCGCAGCGGTGCGCTGAACCGCGTCGGTTGACCACAGCATCTCGTGATCACAGCATCTTGGCGAGTTCGGCGGCGGCGGCCTCGGGCGGGCGGGCGAGGTTGAGGGCGTTCACGAAGCGGTTCTGGCCGTCCATGACGTAGACGAGGGCCGTGTGCTCCATGGTGTAGTCGCCGTCCTTCGTCGGCACCTTGCGGACGTAGGCGCGATAGCCCTTCACGGCGGCGGCCACCTCCTCGGGCGTGCCCGTCAGCCCGACGATGCGCGGATCGAAGCTCGCCAGATAGGACTTCAGGGCGGCGGGGGTGTCGCGCTCGGGGTCCACGGCGATGAACAGGGCCTTCACGTCGCGGCCCTTCGGCCCGAGGGCCTGAAGCACGTCCCCGATCTGCTGCAGGGTCGTCGGGCACACGTCCGGGCAATGGGTGAAGCCGAAGAACACGAGGTGCGTCCGGCCGGCGAAATCCGCCTCGGTGACGCGTCGTCCGTCCTGATCCGTCAGGGTGAACGGGCCGCCGACGCTGCTGGCCGTGGCCACGTTGGCCTTGGGCACCAGCACGACCACGGCGGCGATGCCGAGAGCGACGAGGCCGATGGCGAAGAGGATGAGCGGCAGGGCACGGCGCATGGGAAAGCCTTGCGGTCGAGAAGGAAGATGGCTTCTGACCACAGGCGCCAGACCCGAGCAATCGATCAAACCGTCACTGGCCTCCCGGCGCCCTTCACGAGCGATCCGAACCGTCCGCGTCGGCCGCCTCTCTGCGCCGAACTTCGGCCAGGGCGGCACTCTCGCGCCGGAGGGGCCGTCCGACTGGGCAGGCCTCCTGCACGAAGCCGTTGAGGGTGTTGAGGAGGCTGTCCTCCACCTGTCGGTAGAACACGAACTGCCCGCGCTTCTCTCTAACGATCAGGCCGGCCGCTTCGAGCACCGAGAGATGCTGCGAGATCGACGGCTTCGACATGGAAAAGCGCCCGGCGATCTCGCCCGCGCTGAGTTCGCTGTGGGCGAGGTAGGCGAGGATTTTCCTGCGCACGGCGGAGGATAGAGCTTCGAAGACGCGCTGCATGGGATGGGGGCGACTCGATGAGCACGGGACGATGTCCGTCTGACATTTAGGTGCTGAACTAACCATTGACAAACTTGACGGTACCTTATTTAGGTAATTACCTAATTGTTATGCACTGAGGGTTTCATGGAATGCGTTTCGACACCGCGACTCGTCGCAGGGGCCGCCACATCGGCCACCGAGGGGCGCGTGGTCTGGGCGCCAGCGCGCTCCCTCTGGGTCGGCGGTATGACGGCAGCGGCCTTGATGCTGGGCCCGATCTTCGTCACGCCCGGTGCCGTGTTGCTGTTCTTCGTCACCAGCGCGGTGACGCTCTGCGCCGGGCACTCCATCGGGATGCACCGGTTGCTGATCCACCGCAGCTTCGCCGCCCTGCCCTGGGTCGAGTACGGTCTCGTCTACCTCGGCACCTTGGTCGGCATGGCCGGCCCCTTGGGCATGGTGCAACTTCACGACACCCGCGACTGGGCGCAACGCCAGACGGCGTGCCATCCGTTGCATGCGCACAGGGCCGGCTTTCTGCGCGATGCCTGGTGGCAGATGCATTGCCGCCTCGTGCTGACGCATCCGCCACGCTTCGTGCCGGAAGCGCGGCTAGCCCAGCATCGGGGGCTCGCCTTCTTGGAAGCGACCTGGATGGCGCAGCAGCTTCCCTGGGCCCTGCTGTTCTTCTGGATCGGGGGGATGCCGTGGCTGGTCTGGGGCATTCCGGTGCGGATCGCGGTCAGCCTCACCGGGCACTGGCTCGTCGGCCACCTCACCCATCGCCGGGGCCCGCAGGGCTGGGCCGTCGATGGCGTGGCGGTCCAGGGGCACGACCTGCCGTCGGCCTCCCTCGTCACCTTCGGCGAGGCCTGGCATGGCAATCACCACGCTTGGCCGGATTCCGCCCGGCTCGGGCTCGAGCCCGGCCAGCACGATCCGGGCTGGTGGGTGCTGCTGGCTATGCGTCGGCTCGGGTTGGTCTGGGACCTTAAGCAGCCGGGGGACCTGATGCGGCGCGCGGGGCTTCGCCGCCTCGGGCGAGCGGAGAGCCCGTCATGATCGGCAGCTCTGCCTCATGGCCCATCTCGGTCCGCATCGCATTTTCGGGATTCGTCGGCGTGGTCGTTTCGGTGCTGCTGGTTCTGGCGCACGCCGACCATGGCGATCCATCGTCTGACAGTTCCCTGTTCGTCGGCGCCCTAAGCGCATTCGCCGTGGCGATGATCGTCCTCGAGCTCGCTCTGATCCTTGCCGGACCACTCATCGTCATCGCGATCGTGTGCGGCGTGCTGCTGAGGCGGTCGATCGAACGGCACCTCCTGACGTGGAGCCTCGCGGCGCCGATCATCGTGTGGCTGTTCGCCTGCGGGGTGATGGCGTCGACGTCCGCAAGCCCGGCCGCCGCCGCGCAGGGGTTACTTCGCCGCCTCGCCGCGGCGATCCTAGCCAAAGAGAACCTGCTTTTTCTCTTCGGGCCGGGCGGGTCCGGCGTGGCCTTCTACGTCCTATCGGCCGTTCGAAAGCGGCGGCGGGTCTGATTCGCCGTCCCTGCAGGGGCCGGATCAGATCGCGAGCTTGTCCGGCTCCATCGTCGCCAGGACCGCATCGGCACCCGTCCGGCGCAGGGCCTCGCCGACCATGAGCAGGGCCGGGCCCTCGAAGCCCGAGGCTTCGACCCGGTCGGCGAGGTCGAGGGCGCTGGCTTCCACCACGCGCTGGTTCGGCCGAGTGGCGTTGAACACGAGGAGCGCTGGTGTGCCGGGGGCGAGGCCCTCGGTCATGGCCCGCTCCAGCAGCACCCGTAGGGTCTTTTTCGGCATGTAGACCACGGTGGTGACGCTCGGGTCGGCGAGCGCCCCCCAATTCAGGTCCTCGGGCAGGCCCCCGCGCCGGTCGTGGCCGGTGACGTATTGCAGGCGTCGCGCCGCGTCACGATTGGTTAGCGAGACGCCGAGCGAGGCCGCAGCCCCCTGCGCCGCCGAGACGCCGGGCACGATGGCGACGGGCACGCCCGCCTGCCGGCAGGCGTCGATCTCCTCGCCGGCCCGGCCGAACACCAGAGGGTCGCCGGATTTCAGCCGCACCACCTGTTTGCCCGACTTGGCGAGCTGCACCATCAGGGCGTTGATGTCGTCCTGGCGGCAGGACGGGCCGTGCCCGGTCTTGCCCACCAGCATGGTGCGGGCCTCGCGCCGGGCATAATCGAGGATCTCGGGCGCCACGAGGTCGTCGTAGAGGATCACGTCGGCGTTGCGCAGGGCCCTGAGCGCCTTGAGGGTGAGGAGTTCGGCGTCGCCCGGCCCGGCGCCCACGAGGGTGACGGCGCCGCCCTTCGGCGCGGCCTCGGTCTCGCCCAGCAGCTCGGCGAGATCCCGGTCGGTGGGCACCCGGTCGGGTTCGGCGAAGGCGCGGTCCGTGAACCGCTCCCAGAAGGCGCGCCGGTCCGAGAAGCCGTGGAAGCGGGCGGTGACCTCTTCGCGCCAGTCGCGGGCGGCGCCGATCCACGCCTTGAAGCCACGCGGCAGCATGCCCTCGATGCGGGCGCGTACGGTCTGACCGAAGACCGGGGCGGCGCCCTCCGTCGAGATGCCGACCACCATGGGCGAGCGGTTGACGATGGCGCCGAACTTCACGTCGCAGAGATGCGGGCGGTCGACGGCGTTGACGATGGCGCCCGCCCGTCGCCCGGCCGCGACGAAGGCGATGCAGTCGGCCTCGTCCTCCATGGCGCCGATGACGAAGGCCGCGCCCTGGAGGTCGGTCTCCTGCCACTGGCGTTCGTGCAGGGTGACGGAGCCGGCCACGATCTCGCCCGGTACGGCCCGCAACTCGTCGCTGGGCTCGGGGGCGTAGACGTCTACGTCGGCGCCGGCGGCGGCGAGGAGCTTCACCTTCCACGGCGCCCCGCCGTTGGAGCCGGCGAGCACCGCGCGCTTGCCCTGCAGCGGCACGAAGACCGGCAGGACGGCCAAGGGTTCGAGGCCGGCCGGGCCTGCACCGCGTGTGGACTCGGGGCTGGCGGGCCGGGTTTCGCGGGGCTGGCGGGAGCTGCTCATCAACGTGTCCGTTACGCGAATTCCTTCTCCCCTCTGCGGGAGAAGGTGGCCCGCGAAGCGGGTCGGATGAGGGGAGCGCGTTGTCTGGAAACGGCGCTCTTCTCTCCCCGTCGCTTCGCGACCACCCTCCCCCGCAAGGGGGGAGGGTGAGGTTCTTCGTGAAAGTGAGCCTATGCTGCGTTGCGCGCAAGCACCTGCGGCAGCAGCTTGCGGATCTCTGGGATGCACGAGCCGCAATTCGTGCCGGCCTTGCAGGCTGCGCCCACCGCCTCGACGGATCCGGCGCCGGCGGCGATCACGCCCGTGATGACGTCGAGGCCGACGCCGTGGCAGGCGCAGACCGTGGGACCGGCGGAGGCCGATTCCGCCCGGCCCGACAGCAGGGCGCGGCGGGCGGCCGGCTCCGGTTCGGCCTGCGCGAAGTAGGCCTTGGCTGCCTCCCAGCCAGGCTTGGCCGCGCTCGGGGCCAATGCGAGGCAAGCGACGAGGCGGGCCCCGTCATAGACGGCGCAGCGGTAATGCCCCCTCGCATGGTCAGCGTATTCGGCAAGTTCCAGGCCCTGGAACAGGCCACGCATGGCGAGGGCAACGGCGCGCGAACTTTCCTGCGTGGCGAATTGAAGCCCCGAGCCACCCTCCACCGTGGCGCGCGCCCACCACCAGCCCGAAGGCGGCGTGTACTCGGCCCGCGTCAGCAGGAAGCCGCGGTTGCGATAAGGCGCCGGGGTCAGGGCCGCCGGGGTCGCCTTGAGTTCGGGCTGGCCCGAGACGGGGTCGGGCACGCCGCGCACGAGGGCGCCGACGCGGGCATCCGAGGCCGTGGCGTCGCTCCAGTGGAAGCTGGCGAACAGGTTGCCCCGGCGCACGCCGTCGGTCAGCATCGCCTCGAGGATTGCGGAGCCGTGGGGGGTGGAGACCCGGGCGAGATCGCCCTCCTGTACGCCGAGGCGGGCTGCGTCGTCGGGGTGGATCTCGACGAACGGCACGGCACGGTGGGCCGAGAGCCGCTGGCTCTTTCCCGTGCGCGTCATGGTGTGCCAGTGGTCGCGCACCCGGCCGGTGTTGAGGACGAAGGGCTCGGCCTCCGTCACGGCTTGCGCGAGGGCCGGCGCCTGCACGGCGACGAAGCGGGCGCGCCCGTCGAAGGTGTAGAACCGGCCGTCGGCGAACAGGCGTGCCTTCGCCTTGCCGCGTTTCGGAAGGGGCCATTGCAGGGGAAGCGTGCCCGCGTAGGTGGCGTCCGGGATGTCGGCGAGCCCGCCGATGTCGAAGTCGCGGGTGCCGTTGTTCTCGTAGGCCGAGAGGGCCGCGTGCTCGCGGAAGATGGCGGCGGCATTCGGGTAGGCGAAGGCGGCGCCGTGGCCGAGGCGCTTGGCCACATCCGCGATGATCGCCCAATCGGCCCGCGCCTCGCCCGGCGGCTTCAGGAAGGCCCGCTGGCGCGAGATGCGGCGCTCGGAATTCGTCACCGTGCCGTCTTTCTCGCCCCAGGCGAGGGCCGGCAGCAGGACGGTCTTTTTTCCCGTCGCCCGCGCCGTGTCGCTGTCGGCCACGGCCTCGGAGACCACGTAGAGATCGAGCCCTTTGATGCTCTCGCGGATGGCGTCGGCCCGGGGCATCGAGACGATTGGGTTCGTGCCCATCACCCACAGGGCCTTGATCTTGCCCCGTGCCACCGCCTCGAACAGGGCCACCGCCTTCATGCCCTCGCCCGTGATGATGTTGGGCGCTTTCCAGAACCGGCGGACGCGGTCCACCTCCTCGGGGGCGAAGTGCATGTGGGCGGCGAGCATGTTGGCCAGCCCCCCGACCTCGCGTCCGCCCATGGCGTTGGGCTGGCCGGTGAGGGAGAACGGCCCGGCGCCGGGCCGACCGATGCGGCCGGTGGCGAGGTGGCAGTTGATGATCGCATTGCCCTTGTCGGTGCCCTGCGCCGACTGGTTGGCCCCCTGCGAGAAGGCCGTGACCACGCGCTCCGTGCCGGAAAACAGCGCGAAGAAGGCGGCGACGTCGGCCTCGCTGAGGCCCGTGGCGGCGGCCGTGGCGGCGACGCTCGGCGCGATGGCGGCGGCGCGCTCCAGGGCGCCGTCGAAGCCGCTGGTGTGGTCGGCGACATAACGGGCGTCGACGGCGCCGGTGGCCGCGAGATGCACCAGCAGGCCCGAGAACAGGGCGGTGTCGGTGCCGGGCTCGAGGCCGAGGAACAGGTCGGCCTCCTCCCCCGTCTGGGTACGGCGGGGATCGACCACCACGAGCTTGGTGCCGCGCTTCTGGCGCGCGTCGATCATCCGGCGGAACAGGATCGGGTGGCACCAGGCGGTGTTGGATCCCACCAGCACGATGACGTCGGCCTCGTCGAGGTCCTCGTAGCAGCCCGGCACCGTGTCCGAGCCGAAGGCGCGCCGGTGGGCGGCGACCGCGCTCGACATGCACAGGCGCGAGTTGGTGTCGACGTGGGGCGTGCCGAGGAAGCCCTTCGCGAGCTTGTTGGCGACGTAATAGTCTTCCGTCAGGAGCTGGCCCGACAGGTAGAAGGCGATGGAATCCGGTCCGTGCTGCTCGGCGATTTTTCGCAACGACCCCGCGACGGTGCCCAATGCGGCTTCCCAGCTCGTGCGCGCGCCATCGACATGCGGGTGCAGCAGGCGACCGTCGAGGGAGACGGTCTCGCCCAAAGCCGAACCCTTGGAGCAGAGGCGGCCGAAATTGGCCGGATGCCCGGTGTCGCCGGCGATGGCGACGCCGCCCTGCCCGTCCGGGGTGGCGAGCACGCCGCAGCCGACGCCGCAATACGGGCAGGTGGTCTTTACGGTGGTGGGCGCCTGGACGTGCGCGTTCATGGCGTGAGCCTCGGCGGGTTCGTTCGATCGTGTGATGTTTGCAAGACTCGGGCCTGCGCGCGCCAAACCCTCCCCCCTCTGCGAGGGAGGGTGACCCGCGGATGCGGGTCGGGAGAGGGGAACGACGGTTTCGAACAAGCCCGGGCGATGGTGACGAGGCCTGATTGAGAACCGTCGCGCCGCCCCTCTCCCGGTCGCTCCGCGACCACCCGCCCCCGCAGAGGGGGGAGGGTTCTTCGCGCCCTCAGTACACGTCGGCCTGATACCGCCCGGTCTTCTTCAGGTGGGCGAGATACGCCACGGCCTCGTCGGGGTTCTTGCCCCCGTGTTGGCCGGCGACATCGATGATGGCGCGCTCCACGTCCTTGGCCATGCGCTTGGCGTCGCCGCAGACGTAGAAGTGGGCGCCCCCTTCGAGCCATTTCCACAGCTCGGCGCCGTTCTCGCGCATGCGGTCCTGCACGTAGGTCTTCTCAGCCCCGTCGCGCGACCAGGCCAGCGACAGGCGGGTGAGCACCTTCTTGTCCTTCAGGCCGTTGAGTTCGTCCTTGTAGAAGAAGTCGGACGCCTGTTTCTGGTGGCCGTAGAACAGCCAGTTGCGGCCGGGCGCCCCTGTCGCGTCGCGCTCGCGCAGGAAGGCGCGGAACGGCGCGATGCCGGTGCCGGGGCCGACCATGATGACGTCCTTGGAGAGATCCTCCGGCAGGGCGAACCCGTGCGCCTTCTGGAGGTAGACCCGGACCTTCATGCCCTCGGGCAGGCGCTCGCCGAGATGCGTGGAGGCGACGCCGAGGCGCAGGCGGGAGCGGTGGCTGTAGCGCACGGCGTCCACCGTGAGGGAGACCCGGCCGGGGTCGGCCTTCGGCGAGGACGAGATCGAGTAGAGCCGGGGCTGCAACTCGTCCAACGCTTCCAGGAACACCTCCGCGTCGGGCCGCGCGCCGGGGAACTTGTGCAGGGCGCCGAGCACGTCGAGATGGGCGGCATCGCCGTCCGGGTCCTCGCCGGCGGCGAGGGCCTGCGCCTTCTTGCGGGCCTCGCCGGAGGTGAGGAGCGAGAGGAGCTGGTAGAGCCCGTCCGGCGCGCCACCGAGGGCATAGTCCATCATCAGGCGGTCGCGCAGGGTTCGCCCGCCGATCTTGCGCTCGGGGCGGGCGCCGAGTTCGGCGATGACGGCATCGACCAGGGCCGGGGCATTGGACGGGAACAACCCGAGGGAATCGCCGACCACGTAGTCGATGGGCGTGCCGGTGAGGTCGATCTCGATGTGCCAGGTCTCCTTCTCGCCGCCCGGCGCGTTGAGGCGCAGGCGCGAGACGAATGTCGCCTCGACGGGGTTCTCGCGGCACAGGCCGAGGGGGCCGAGGGTCGGTTCGGCCTTGGGCGCGGCGTCGCCGGCGGCCTTCGGGGCGGCGCCACCGCCGGCGCCGAACTCCTCATCGAGTTTCTTCAGCATCCGGAGCGTGTCCTTGCCGCCGGGCTGGCACAGGTTCAGGCGCTCCTCGTTCTTGAGGAAGATCGCGTTGGCGTAATCGGCGCAGTTGTAGCCGCACTGGCCGCAATCCTGCTGCGCCATGGCGGCCATGAGCTTCTGCGCTTCCGGCCGGTCCTTGGCGAGGTCCATCCGGTCGGGCAGTGGCATCGACGGATCGTGCCAGGGGGCGTCGTCGTTGTCGGCGAGTTTTTGGCCGCCGCCCATGTCGCCGGGGGCCAGCGCCGTGGCGCCTTCGACGGCGGGGCCCAGGAGGGCGGCGAAGTAGCCCGACAGCCACGAGCGCTGATCGGGGCTGAAGGGGGCGTTCTCGGGGATGAGAACGAGCGGGGGCGTGACGTGCTCGCTCATGCGGCTGCCTTCAGGACGGGTTGCTCTTCGGCGGTGTGGCGCAGGGAATCGGGACCCGTGCGGGCGGTGAAGGCCTGGAAGCTTTCCCCCGGACCCTGGCGGTTTCCGAGGTAGCTGCGCAGGAGCGCCTCGATCCGGGCCGGGCAATCCTCGGCCTTCACGGCCTTCCAGATCTCGGTGCCGATCTTTGGGGAATCGCCGAAGCCGCCGCCGACGACGATGTCGTAGCCCTCGACCGTGTCGCCCTCCTCCGAGACGACGACCTTAGCGCCGATGAGGCCGATGTCGCCGATGTAGTGCTGAGCGCAGGAATGGTGGCAGCCGGTGAGGTGCACGTTCACCGGCACGTCGAGTTCCTTGAGGTTCGCCTCGATGTAGTCGGCGATGACGAGGGCGTGGCCCTTGGTGTCGGAGGCGGCGAACTTGCAGCCCTGGTTGCCCGTACAGGCGACGAGGCCGGCGCGGATGCTCGACGCTTCCGTGGTGAGCCCGAGGGCCGCCACCCGCGACTGGACCTCCGCGACCTTCGCGTCCGGAACCCCGGAAAACAGGAAGTTCTGCCAGACGGTCATGCGGATGGCGCCGTCGCCGCATTCCGAGGCGATCTTGGCGAGCGCCCGCATCTGGTCGGTGGTGAGCTTGCCGACGGGCAGGATCACGCCGATCCAGTTGAGGCCGGGCTGAACCTGCTTATGGACACCGACATGGGCGAAGCGGTCCATGGAGCCGCGCGGGGCGACATGCGTGGGATCGACCCGGGCGAGCTTGTGCCCGAGTTCGTCCTCGACGGCGGCGAGGTACTTGTCGAAGCCCCAGGCGTCGAGGACGTACTTCATCCGGCTCTTGTTGCGGTTGGTCCGGTCGCCGTTCTTGATGAAGACCCGCAGGATGGCGTCGGCCACCCGGTTGCAGTCCTCGGGCTTGAGGACCACGCCGGTGTCGCGGGCCAGATCCCGGTGGCCCGAGATGCCGCCCAGCACGAGGCGCATCCAGATGCCCGGCTCCACGGCCGCGCCGTCGAGCACCCGCACGGCCTGGAAACCGATGTCGTTGGTCTCCTCCAGCACCGGCATGACGCCGCCGCCGTCGAAGGCGACGTTGAACTTGCGGGGCAGGCCGAACAGCGAACGGTCGTTGAGGATGTGGTTGTGCCAGGATTTGGCGAGCGGCCGCGTGTCGAGGAGTTCCTGGGCGTCGATGCCGGCCACCGGCGAGCCGGTGACGTTGCGGATGTTGTCGGCGCCCGCGCCCCGCGCTGTGAGGCCGAGGTCGATCAGCCCGTCGAGGAACGGCTGACCGTGCTCAGGGCTGATCTCGCGGACCTGGAGGTTGGCGCGGGTGGTGACGTGGCTGTAGCCGCCGCCATGGGCGTCGGCGAGATCGGCGATGCCGGCGAACTGCCAGTGGTGCAGGATGCCGTTGGGAATGCGCAGGCGGCACATGTAGGAATTCTGAGCCGGGGCGACCCAGAACAGGCCGTGGTAGCGCCAGCGGAAATTGTCCTCGGGCTTCGGGGCCTTGCCGGTGGCGGCTTCCGCGATGAGGCGGTTGTGGCCGTCGAACGGGTTCTCGGCGCGCTTCCACTTCTCCTGGTCGCAGAGCTTGCCGCCGGCCTTCACTGTGGCGTCCTGGGCCTTGATGTGGATCGCGTCCGGCCCCGTGGGCTCGGCCGGCGGGGCCGCCGCCTGGCCGAGGGCGAGGCCGCCGGTCAGGCGGGCCGCGGAGATGCCGGAGGCGAAACCTTCGAGGTAGCGCTTCTGCTCGGCGTTGAAATCGTCAGCCATGAAAGCCTCCGTCACGCTGCGAGGGGTTGAGGGGCAAGGGGAGAGGAGGCTTGACGCCCGAACATGAGGTCGTCGCGGTGACCGCCGATCGCGGCGCCGGTGCGGATGAGTTCCTTGCACCAGCCCTGCTCGGCGATGTCGCCGACGAAGACGGCCCCGAGCAGGCGGTCGTCTGCGACGATGAGCTTGCGGTAGAGGCCCAGCCCCGGATCGCTCATGAGGATCGTCTCCGAGCCCTCCGGCGCCTCGATGGCGCCGGCCGAGAACACCGGCAGGCCCGAGACCTTGAGGCTGGTGGCGAGCGACGTGCCCGTATAGGCCGCCTCCTCGCCCACCAGATGGCGGCTCAGGGCCTCAGCCTGCTCGTAGGCGGGCTCGACGAGGCCGTAGACCTGGCCGCGATGCTCGGCGCACTCGCCAAGCGCGAAGATGCGGGGGTCGGAACTCTGCATCCGGTCGTCGACCTTGATGCCGCGTGCGGTCTCGATCCCGGCGCCCTGCGCCAGGGCGATGTTGGGGCGCACCCCCACCGACATCACCACGAGGTCGGCGGGTAGCACGGTGCCGTCCGCCAGGACGAGGCGCTCGACCCGGCCGTTGCCCTCGATGGCCGCCGTGTCGGCCTTGAGCAGCACGTGCACGCCGCGCGCCTCCATGGCCCGCTTCACGAGGCCGGCGGCGGCGTGGTCGAGCTGGCGCTCCATCAGGCGGTCCATGACGTGGAGCAGCGTGGTGTCGACGCCGAGGCGCGCGAGGCCTACCGCCGCTTCGAGCCCGAGGAGGCCGCCGCCGATGACGATGGCCCGGGCGTGCTCCACCGCCGCCTTGCGGATGGCCGACACGTCGGCGAGATCGCGGAATGTGAGGACGCCGGGCAGGTCCATGCCGGGTTTAGGCAGGCGGATCGGCACGGAGCCCACCGCGAGCACGAGCTTGTCGAAGGGCAGGACGTGGGTCTCGCCGACCATGACGAGGCCGTTCTCGCGGTCGATCTGGGTCACGGGGGCGCCCGTGATGAGGCGGATGCCGTGGCCCTCGTACCAGTCGAGGCCCCGGAACGCGCACCCCGCCTCGTCCACCTCGCCGCCGAGCAGCGACGAGAGCAGAACGCGGTTGTAGGCCGCCTGCGGCTCGGCACCCACGACGGTGACGTCGTAGAGGCCCGGCGCCCGTTCCGTGAGCCGTTCGAGAAACCGCAACGACGCCATGCCGTTGCCGATGACGACCAGTCTGTCCTTCATCACGCGCGCCCGGTCCTCACGCCGCCATGGCCGGCTTGGCGTGCCGCGCGTAGAGGAACTCGAGGACCGCCGCGCGGGCATGGGTGTAGGTGGGGTCCTCGACGAGGTCGAGGCGGCGGCGCGGCCGGGCGAGGTCGACGGTGAGGATCTCGCCCACCGTGGCCGAGGGGCCGTTGGTCATCATCACGATGCGGTCGGAGAGCAGCACCGCCTCGTCGACGTCGTGGGTGATCATGATGACGGCGTTCTTGAGCCGAGCATGGATGTCCATGAGCGAATCCTGGAGATGCGCGCGGGTAAGAGCATCGAGGGCCCCGAAGGGCTCGTCGAGGAGCAGAACCTTCGGCTCCATGGCCAGCGCCCGGGCGATGCCGACGCGCTGCTTCATGCCGCCCGAGATCTCGCTCGGGCGCCGGTCGGCGGCGTGGGTCATGTTCACGAGCGACAGGTTGTGGTCGATCCAGGCGTTCCGCTCGGCCTTGGATTTCTTGCCCTTGAAGACCTTGTCCACGGCGAGCGCCACGTTCTCGCGGACCGTGAGCCACGGCAGCAGCGAGTGGTTCTGGAACACCACGGCCCGGTCGGGGCCGGGGCTGTTCACTTCCTTCTCTTCCAGCAGCACGCCGCCGGTCGAGGCTTTCAGCAGGCCGGCGACGATGTTGAGGACCGTGGACTTGCCGCAGCCGGAATGCCCGATCAGCGAGACGAACTCGCCCTTTTCGATCTTCACGCTCACGTCCCGCAGCACCTCGTTGGTGCGGCCCGCGCGGGTGAAGGAAATGCCGACGTTCTCGATGCTGAGATAGGTCATGGGGTTGCTCCTCAGGCCGTCGCGGTGCCGCGGGTGACGAGGGTGCCGACGAAGGCGACGAAGCGGTCGAGGACGAAGCCGATCAGGCCGACATAGACGAGGGCGACGATGATCTCGGAGATGTGGGAGGAGTTCCACGCATCCCAGATGAAGAAGCCGATGCCGACGCCGCCGATGAGCATCTCGGCCGCCACGATGGCGAGCCAGGACAGGCCGACGCCGATGCGCAGCCCCGTGAAGATGTACGGGGCGGCAGACGGCAGCATGATCTTGGCGAAGAACTCCAGGGGGTTGAGGCGCAGCACCGCCGACACGTTGCGGTAATCCTGCGGGATGTTGCGGATGCCCACCGCCGTGTTGATGATGATCGGCCAGATCGAGGTGATGAAGATCACGAAGATCGCGGAGGGCTGGCCGTCCCGGAAGGCGGCGAGCGACAGGGGCAGCCAGGCGAGCGGCGGGATCGTGCGCAGCACCTGGAAGATCGGATCGAGGCCCCGCATGGCCCATTCCGACTGGCCGATGAGGGTGCCCACCAGGATGCCCATCACGGTGGCGAGGGCGAAGCCGAGGGCCACGCGCTGGATGCTGGCGAGGATGTGCCAGAACAGGCCCTTGTCGGTGCCGCCGTTGTCGTAGAACGGGTCGACGATGAGATCCCAGGCCTCCGTCACCACCCGCGAGGGCGGCGGCAGGCCGGCGCCCGGCCGCGAGCACAGCAGTTCCCAGATCACCAGGAAAGCGATGAGCACCACCACCGGCGGGATCAGGTTTTTCGCGATGGTGTTCAGGGTCGACCTGGTCACCAGGGGCGCGCGCTTCGGCTTGGACGCTTTGACCGTGACGACGGGGGCGGCGATGGTGGAGGTGTTGGCCATCACGCGGTCCTCTTGATGCCGAGGCTGGACAGGTAGGCGGCGGGATCGGCCGGATCGAACACCTTGCCGTCAAAGAACGTCTCCTTGCCCCGCGAGGTCGAGGCCGGGATCGCGGTGACGCCCAGCGCCTTCGCCGCCTCGCGCCAGATGTCCTCGCGGTTCACCTTGGCGACCAGGGCCTTGGTGTCGGTCTGGGCATCGAACTTGCCCCAGCGGATATCCTCCGTGAGGAACCACAGGTCGTGGGACTGGTACGGGTAGGAGGCGTTGTCGGCGAAGAACTTCATGATGTGCGGGCTGTTCTCGACGACGCGGCCGTCGCCGTAATCGATGGTGCCCTTCATGCGCCCGGCCACATCGGCCACCGGGATGTTGATCCATTGGCGCTTGGCCACGATGGCGGCGAACTCGTCGCGGTTCTCCGGCTTGTCGCACCACATCTGCGCTTCCAGCACCGCCATGGTCAGGGCGCGGGCGGCGTTGGGGTGTTTCTCGACCCAGGAGGCCCGCATGGCGAAGGCCTTCTCGGGATGGTCCTTCCAGAGCTCGCCGGTGGTGAGCGCCGAGAAGCCGAGCCCCTGCTGCACGAGCTGCGCGTTCCACGGCTCGCCGACGCAGAAGCAGTCCATGGTGCCGACCTTCATGTTCGCCACCATCTGGGGCGGCGGCACCACGATGGTCTCGATGTCCTTGTCGGGGTCGATGCCACCGGCGGCCATCCAGTAGCGGATCCAGAGGTCGTGGGTGCCGCCCGGGAAGGTCATGGCCGCCTTCACGGACTTGCCCGAGGCCTTCTTCTTCTCGATGGCGGCTTTGAACACCTTGGCGTCGAGGCCGACCTTCTGGTCGAGGTATTCCTTGGCCACCGAAATGCACTGGCCGTTGACGTTGAGGCGGGCCAGGATGTGCATCGGCACGGGGACGTTGTTCTGCGTCACGCGGCCGGCGGTGATGAGGTAGGGCATCGGCGAGAGGATATGGGCGCCGTCGATGCCGTTGCCCTCGGAGCCGAGCACGAGGTTGTCGCGGGTGGTGCCCCAGGATGCCTGCTTCAGCACCTCGACGTCGGGCATGCCGTGCTTGGCGAAGAAGCCCTTCTCCTTCGCGACGAACAGCGGGCCCGCGTCGGTGAGGGCGATGAAGCCGAGCTTGGCGCCCTTCACCTCGGGACCCGCGCCCTGCGCGAAGGCGCCGGCGGGCAGGGCTGTCCGAGCGAGGGCCGCCAGGGAGAGGGCTGCCGTCGCTCCCTTCAGGACGCTGCGCCGGCTGCTGCGAAAACCATCACTCATCGAATCCGAAATCCTCGCCAGGGCTGCAGTGCGCCAAAACAGAAAACCGCCGACCAAGCACATCCATCGGACGCGCAGACGAGGCACGTCGGGGGGAGTCTCGGGTCAGCGGCTTTGCCGACGGATCAAGCCCGTCGTCGTTGACGAGCCCGAGGGTCTTTGCAGGAGACGTGCCAAAGGGCCTGCGACCCAGTGGGAGGGGGTGGCCGCGGGTTTTTGCCCGGACCTAAAGGTCTGATGCGTAGAAGGTTTTTTCCTCGGCGCCGAGACGCCTTCGCGGGCGGATGAGGGGCGGCGGTTCGACCCCCGACCCTGACGCAAGGCGAGGCGCCTTGTCGGGCGCGGCGCTCTCGCGCTGCACAATCGGCGGGCACGCTGCCGGTGGCGCGGGCACGTCTTCCTTCAGGAGGACGCGTCGCCCCCCGCCAGGGCGGCGTCGAACAGATCCGGGCGGTAGAGGGCCCGGGCGCGTTCGGTCAGGGCGGGCGCGGGCACGATCTGGCCCGCCGCCGCCATCCGGTCGAGGAGCCAATCCACGTGGGCGGGATTCGGCCGCTCGACCGCCGCGCCGAACGTCACGAAGTTCGGCGCGTCCCGCCGCGTGCCGTCGGCATCGACCACCACCGTGCCGGCCAGCGCGCGCCGGACGAGGGCGGGTGCGATACCGAGGTGATCGGGACCCGCGAGCAGGCGGGCGAGGTCGTCGTGATTGCGCGGCTCGGCGCACCAGCGGCCGGCCCGGCGCACGGCCCGCACCAGGGCACCGCTGGTCGCCGCCGCGTAAGCCGGCAGGGCCAGCACCTTCTCGGGGCAGTCCGGCGCGACTTCGCTGCCGAAGGCCACGATCCGGCCGTATCCGTCCTCGACCGCGAGGCTGTTCCAGGGGCTTCCGGCGCAGAAGCCGTCGATGTGCCCGGCGCGCAGGGCCTCGGCGATGCGGGGCGGCGGAATCACCACCGTCCGGACCGCGTCGTCGAGGTCGAGCCCGCCACGGGCGGCGAACAGCCGGAGCTGGTAGGTATGGCTCGAGAACGGGTGCACGGTGCCGAGCGTCAGGGGGCACCCCTGCGCCGCCCGCGCCCGCGCCACCCGCCCGAAGGCGCGGGCGACGGCCTCGAGACTCTCGCCTTGCGGGTTCATCTCGGCCCAGAGCGGCCGGGAGACAGTGATGGCGTTGCCGTTGAGGTTGAGCGCCAAGGGCACGGCGAGCCCGGTTTCGGGGCCGCTGATCCCCAGGGCGCTGGCGATGGCGAGGGGCGCCAGCATATGCGCGCCATCGAGGTGGCCCAGGGCGAGCTTGTCCCGAAGGGTCGCCCAGGAGGGTTCGCGAACGAGGTCGACGCTCAAGCCCTCGGCGGCGGTGAATCCGCCTTCCACGGCCACGATGAGGGCGGCCGCGTCGACGAGGGGCACGTATCCGAGGGCGAGGCTCATGGGGTCAGTTTCATCGGGCAAATCTCATCCGAGAAGATCCGCCGCCGTGACGATGGCACGGGCGATGTCGGCGATCTTGCGCTTCTCGTTCATGGCCTTGCGCCGCATCAGCCGGTAGGCCTCCTCCTCCGGCATCCCCTTGGCCGTCATCAGGATGCCCTTGGCGCGCTCGATGAGCTTGCGGTCGGCGAGTTCCCCGCGGGCTTCCAGCAACTCGCGCTGGAGCCGCGCGAACGCATTGAAGCGCAGGATCGCCACGTCGAGGATGGAGCGGATGCGTTGCGGGTGCAGGCCGTCGACCACGTAGGCCGAGATGCCCGCATCCACCGCCGCCTGCATCATCGGCACGTCCGAGCGATCGACGAACATCGCCACGGGTCGCTCGACGTGGCGCGACAGGCCGGACATCTGCTCGAGGATGTCCCGGCTCGGGCTCTCGACGTGGATGACCACCACGTCCGGATTGAGGGCCGCGACGCGGGCGGGCAAGTCGGCGGTGTCGGGCAGGATCACCACCCGGGCGATGCCGGCCGCCGCCAGCCCCTCTTCCAGAATCGCGGCGCGCGCCGGGCTCGGGTCGATCACGGCCACGGTGAGGGAGGGCTCGGTCATCGGGATCCGACGGACGGGATGGCTGCCGCCTGCTGATCGCACGTCGTCCCGAATTTCGGCAAGACCAGGCGTTGAGCAGGATGAAATTTTAGGCAGGCGCCCGACCCCGGCCGGTGCTCGGTGGAAGGGTACCCGTCGCTCCGGCCGGCGGGTTACCGTCGTGAAAGGAAATAGCCCAGCTTCCGCCGCAAACCGTCCTGCTAATGGGGGTGGGGATAGCGAGCGATTGCGAGGATGCCGGAATGACGGTGCGAAACCACTGCGGGTCCGTCGACGAGGGTCTCAGCATGGACGCCACCTCGGGCGTGACGCCGCCCTTCCTCCCGACTCTCTTCGTCGCCCTCCTGCTCGGCGCGGCCTCGCTGGTCTGCCGGGAGTCCGACGCGCCTGCCCCGGATCCCACAACGTCGATCAGCACCACCCTGGCGCCGCGCAGTGCCACGGCTCCGGTCGCCACGATTGCTGCGGGGATGGTCGAAGAGGCCGAGGCTGCCGTGACCTTCGTGCCCGCCGCCCTCGCCTTTCCGCGCCAGTTCCCCCTCGTCTTAGCCACCCAGGTCGCGGCGGCGCAGACCGCCACCCCGCAGGTCGTCGCACAGGGGCCGCACCGGCCCGCCGGCCCCCGGATCGCGACCCTGCGCCGGAGCGCGGCCGGCAAGACCACCCACGTCGCCGAGCCTCCCCGTGGGGAGGCGCCGCAGGCCGACCCGATTCCGCATGTCGCGAAGGCCGAGACGTCCGGCGATGTCATGCCCGATCTGTCTCCGCCCGACTTCGCCCTGCCCTTCGCGCCCGCAATCCAGACGGTGGGCCGGGTGCGGGATTTCGTCGGCGTCCAGGGTGCCGCGGCGCGCACGCAGGTCACGGCCCTGGGCGGTGCGGTGGTGGAGTTCGTCGAAGCCCTGCGCTGATCGCGGCGCGGTTTCCCGCCGCTTTCCCCTGCGGCACTCCTGCAATCGCCCGGCCTACCCTGGACCCTGCCCCCTCGGGGGATTAGGTGGACGCCATCGATGATGCGCTGCCGCGAGGCAGGAGGCGTCGAGGGCTGAGGCGAGGGCGCGGATGGCAGGACGGATCGAGGATTACGCGCTCGTCGGCGACGGCCGCACCGCAGCCCTGATCGGGCGCGACGGCAGCGTCGACTGGCTGTGCTGGCCTCGCTTCGATTCCGCCGCGTGTTTCGCCGCCCTCCTCGGCACCGAGGATCACGGCTTCTGGAAGCTCGGCCCCGCCGACCCGACGGCCAAGTCTTCGCGGCAGTACCGCGCCGGCAGCCTCGTCCTCGAGACTCAGCACGAGACCGGGACCGGATGCGTCCGGGTGACCGACTATATGCCGGCCAACGACGGGTCGCACCTCGTGCGCATCGTGGAGGGTTTGAGTGGCGCGGTCGCCATGCACATGCGGCTCGCCGTGCGCTTCGATTACGGCTTGGCCGTGCCGTGGGTGTCGCACAACGAACTCGGGGACCTGCGCGCCATCTCCGGGCCGCACAAGGTGGTCCTGCGCACCCTCGTGCCCCTGCATGGCGAGAACCAGACCACCGTGGCCGACTTCTCCGTGTCGGCGGGCGAGAGCGTGGCCTTCACCCTGAGCTACGGCCCGTCGCACGAGGACGACCCGCCGCCGATCCAGCCGCGCAAGGTGCTGTTCGAGACCGACCGCCACTGGCGCGACTGGTCGAGCCGCGCCGCCCACGGCACGCCCTGGGACGCCATCCTGCAGCGCTCGCTCCTCACCCTGAAGGCGCTGATCTATCACCCGACCGGCGGGATCGTGGCCGCGCCGACCACCTCCCTGCCGGAGGAGATCGGCGGCGTGCGCAACTGGGATTACCGGTTCTGCTGGCTGCGCGATTCCACCTTCACCCTCATCGCCATGATGGATGGCGGCTACCTCGACGAGGCCCGCGCCTGGCGCGACTGGCTGGTGCGGGCGGTGGCCGGCAACCCGGAGCAGGCCCACATCCTCTACGGCATCGCCGGTGAGCGCATGCTGCCCGAGATCGAGCTCGACTGGCTTCCCGGCTACGAGAACTCGAAGCCTGTGCGCATCGGCAACGCGGCGGTGGAGCAGTTCCAGCTCGACGTCTACGGCGAGATCTTCGATGCCCTCTACCAGGCACGCCAGCGCGGGTTGCTGGGCGATGCCGACGGCTGGCGTGTCGGTCAGGCGCTCCTGCGCCACCTCGAGAAGGTGTGGAACACCCCCGACGAGGGCATCTGGGAGGTGCGCGGCGGGCGCCGCCACTTCGTCCATTCCAAGGTGATGGCCTGGGTCGCCTTCGACCGGGCGATCCGCTCCTACGAAGAAGGCGAGCCCTTCGGCGCGCCCGTCGACCGTTGGCGCACGATCCGCGACGAGATCCACGCCGAGGTTTGCGAGAAGGGCTTTGACAAGGAACTCAACAGCTTCGTGCAATCCTACGGCTCGAAGAGCCTCGATGCGAGCCTGCTCCTCATCGCCCATATGGGCTTCCTGCCTCAGCACGATCCGCGCGTGGTCGGCACCGTGGAGGCCATTGGCCGGACCCTAACCCGCGACGGCTTCGTGCTGCGCTACGACACCGAGGACCAGACCACGGACGGCCTGCCCGGCAACGAAGGGGCGTTCCTGCCCTGCAGTTTCTGGTATGCCGACAACCTCATCGGCCTCGGCCGTTGCGAGGAGGCACGGGCTCTCATCGAGAAGCTCATTGGCGTGTGCAACGATCTCGGCCTCGTGTCCGAGGAGTACGACGTGGCGGGCAAGCGCCTCGTCGGTAACTTCCCGCAGGCGTTCAGCCACGTCACCCTGGTCAACACCATCCTGAACTACAGCCGGGCCAACGGACCGGCGAAGGAGCGGGGGGCGCAGGCCGGGGACATGCTTACGAGCAACGGGGCCTGCCTCCCGGCGGACCGGGCGGCCGAACGCGAACAGGTGACGGCCTGACGGGCGGGCCGTGTGAATCGAGGTGGGTGGAGCCGGTGTCGTGCCGGCGGCCCCCACGGGACGAGGGCCGGTTCCGCATGGCGGGCGGCTCAGACAAGACTTCAAGGAAGGCAGGACCATGAGCGGAGCCGACACCAAGCCGAGCGAGAGCCTCAGCGCCATCGACAAGCTCAGCATCGACACCCTGCGCACCCTGGCCATCGACGCGGTGCAGAAGGCGAATTCGGGACATGCGGGCGCGCCGATGGCGCTCGCCCCCGTGGCCTACACCCTGTGGAACCGGTACCTGCGCTACGATCCGGCCCACCCGCACTGGCCCAACCGCGACCGGTTCGTGCTCTCGGCCGGCCACGCCTCCATGCTGCTCTACGGCCTGCTGCATCTCGCGGGCGTCGCCCAGACGGATGGCGGCAACGAGCCGGCGGTGTCCCTCGACGACATCAAGAAGTTCCGCCAGCTCGACAGCAAGACGCCGGGCCACCCGGAATACCACTTCACCACCGGCGTCGAGACCACCACCGGGCCCCTCGGCCAGGGCGTGGCCAACTCCGTCGGCATGGCCATGGGCAGCCGCTTCCTCGGCGAGACCCTGAACCGGCCCGACCTGCCGCTGTTCGACTTCAACGTCTACGCCATCTGTTCCGACGGTGATCTCATGGAGGGCGTCGCGGCGGAAGCCGCGTCCATCGCCGGGCATCTGCGCCTGTCGAACCTGTGCTGGATCTACGACAACAACACCATCACCATCGAGGGCCACACGGAACTCGCCTTCTCGGAGGAGGTGGCGACGCGCTTCCTCGGCTACGGCTGGCAGGTGCTGCGGGTGGCCGACGCCAACGACGTCCACGCGATCTCGGGAGCCCTCGAAACCTTCCTGCAATCGAGCGACCGGCCGACCCTCATCATCGTCAACTCGATCATCGGCTTCGGTGCCCCGAAGAAACAGAACACCCCCAAGGCCCATTCGGACGCCCTCGGTGAAGAGGAAGTGAAGGGCGCCAAGCGCGCCTATGGTTGGCCCGAGGATGCCCAGTTCCTCGTCCCCGACGGGGTTCGCGAGAACTTCCAGGCCGGCATCGGCGCGCGCGGCGCCGCGCTCTTTGCCGATTGGGAGCGGTTCATGGGCGAGGCCAAGGCCGCCGACCCGGCGCTGGCCGAGGAGATCGACGCCCTGCATGCCGGCCGCCTGCCCGAGGGCTGGGATCGCGACATTCCGGTGTTCCCGGCGGACGCCAAGGGCATGGCGACGCGCGAATCGTCGGGCAAGGTCCTGAACGCCATCGCCAAACACGTGCCGCATCTGCTGGGCGGCTCGGCCGACCTCGCGCCGTCGAACAAGACCAAGCTCGAATTCGAGGGCGCCGGCACCCTGTCGCCGTTCGAGCCGGGCGGCCGCAACATCCATTTCGGCGTGCGCGAGCACGCCATGGGATCGATCGTGAACGGCCTCGGCCTCGTGGGCCTGCGCGCCTACGGCGCCACCTTCCTCGTGTTCGCCGACTACATGCGCCCGCCCATCCGCCTCGCGGCCCTGATGGAGCTGCCGGTCTTCCACGTCTTCACCCACGATTCCATCGGGGTCGGCGAGGACGGGCCGACCCACCAGCCGGTGGAACAGCTCCTGACGCTGCGGGCCATTCCCGGCCTCGTCACTCTGCGGCCGGCCGATGCCAACGAGGTTGCGGAAGCCTATCGCGTGATCATGGGCCTCAAGGACCAGCCGGCGGTGCTGGCCCTCTCGCGTCAGCCCCTGCCGACCTTCGACCGCGCGGTCTACGCAAGTGCCGCGGGCGTCGCCAAAGGCGCCTACGTGCTGGCCGACTGCGACGGCACGCCGGACGTGATCCTCATCGGCACGGGCTCGGAGGTCCAGCTCTGCGTCGGCGCCTACGAGGCCCTGAAGGCGGAGGGCGTGAAGGCCCGCGTGGTCTCGATGCCGTCCTGGGAGCTGTTCGAGCGCCAGGAGGAGGCCTACCGTAATTCGGTCCTCATCCCGGACGTGCTCGCCCGCGTCGCCGTCGAGCAGGGCTCGGTCATCGGCTGGGACCGCTACGCCGGCTCGGCCGGCACCATCGTCGGCATGAGCACCTTCGGCTCCTCGGCGCCGATCAAGGATCTGCAGGCGAAGTTCGGCTTCACCCCGGAGAAGGTGCTCCAGGCGGCGCGCGACCAGATCGCACGGCACAAGAAGTAGGGTTCGGGGGTTCTCGAACGACGGAACGTGCCTCTCCTCCTCATCGGGAGGAGGGGCACAAGTCCGGACGACGATGGTTGAACGGTGCCGCCCCTGCGCGGGCGACTCACGACGACGGACGACTGGGAGTTTTCGCATGAACCCGCTCAAGGCTCTCTTTCCCGAACAGGGCCAGGCCGTGTGGCTCGATTTCGTCGCCCGCGGCTTCGTCCTCGACGGCAAGCTCAAGGCCCTGGTGGACGAGGACGGCCTGCGCGGCGTGACCTCGAACCCGTCGATCTTCGAGAAGGCCATCGGCGGGTCGGCGGAATACGATGCCGCCTTGAAATCCGTGATGAGCGCGGGCGATGCCCGGGTCATCGACCTCTACGAAGGCTGCGCCATCGCCGATATCCAGGCCGCGGCCGACGTGTTGCGCCCGGTCTATGAGGCGAGCGACGGGGCCGACGGCTACGTCAGCCTTGAAGTCTCGCCCTACCTCGCCCTCAACACCGACGACACCTTGGAAGAGGCCCGGCGCCTCCACAAGACCGTGGCGCGCGACAACCTGATGGTGAAGGTGCCGGCGACCCGCGAGGGCATTCCGGCGATCCGGGCGCTGACGGCCGACGGCATCAGCGTCAACGTCACCCTGCTGTTCTCCGTGGAGACCTACGAGGCCGTGGCCCGCGCCTTCATCGACGGGCTTGAGGCGTTCGGCGCCAAGGGCGGCGACGTCTCGAAGGTCGCCAGCGTCGCGAGCTTCTTCATCAGCCGCATCGACGTCGCCGTCGACAAGGCGCTGGACGACCGGATCGCCGCCCTCGAGAGCCCGGACGCCAAGGCGCCCCTCGAAGCCCTGCAGGGCAAGGTGGCCATCGCCAACGCCAAGCTCGCCTACCAGCGATTCAAGGCTGTTTTCTCGGAGCCGAAGTGGCAGGCTCTGGCGGCCAAGGGTGCCAAGGCACAGCGCCTCCTCTGGGCGTCCACGGGCACGAAGAACAAGGCCTATTCCGACGTGCTCTACGTCGAGGAGTTGATCGGCCCCGACACCGTCAACACCATGCCGCCGGCCACCATGGACGCGTTCCGCGACCACGGCACGGTGAAGGCCGCCATCGAGACCGATCTCGATGGCGCCCGCGCCGTGATGGACGGTCTCGCCCGCGCCGGGATCGACATCGAGAAGGTCGGGGATCAACTGGTCGAGGAGGGCGTGCAGCTCTTCGTCGATGCCGCCGACAAGTTGCTGAGCGCGGTGGCGGGCAAGCGCATCGACTTCCTCGGGCCGAAGCTCGATGGCCAGACCCTGGTGCTTCCGGAGCCCATCGCTGCGGAAGCGAAGAAGGCGACGGAAGCCTGGCGCGCTTCGGGGGCCATCCGCCGCCTATGGGCCCACGACAAGTCCGTGTGGTCCAACGCCGACGAGGACAAGTGGCTCGGCTGGCTGCGCATCGTCGAGGACGAGCTCGCCCATGTTTCCGAGTACGCGGCCTTCGCCGACGACGTGCGCCAGACCGGCTTCACCGATGTGGTGGTGCTCGGTATGGGCGGGTCCAGCCTCGGCCCCGAAGTGCTGGCCGAGACCTACGGTCCTCGCGAGGGCTTCCCGAAGCTCCGCATCCTCGATTCCACCGATCCCGATCAGGTCCGCGAGACCGAGGCCGCGATCGCGCTCGAGACGACTTTGTTCATCGTCGCCTCGAAATCCGGCTCGACCCTCGAGCCCAACGTGTTCCGGGACTACTTCCTCGGCCGGATGAAGGCAGCGGTGGGCGAGCGCGCCGGGGCCCACTTCGTCGCCGTGACCGATCCGGGTTCGGCCATGGAGGCGGCGGCCAAGGCCGACAACTTCCGCAAGATCTTCTACGGTGTGAAGCAGATCGGCGGGCGCTACTCCGTGCTCTCGGCCTTCGGCCTCGTGCCGGCGGCGGCCTCCGGCATCGACGTCGAGGCGTTCCTGAACACCGCCCGCACCATGGTTCGCTCCTGTGGACCGGCCGTGCCGCCGGTACAGAATCCGGGCGTGCTCCTTGGAACCGCCCTCGGGGCTGCCGCACGTCACGCGGGGCGCGACAAGGTCACGTTCATCGCGTCTCCCGGCATCGATACGTTCGGCGCCTGGGCCGAGCAACTCATCGCCGAGTCCACGGGCAAGGACGGCAAGGGCCTGATCCCCATCGACGGCGAGCCCGTCGATGTCCCGGCCGTCTACGGCCACGACCGATTCTTCGTATACCTGCGCCTCGACAGCCGGGCCGATCCGCGCCAGGACGAAGCCGTGCGCAACCTCGAACGCGAGGGCCACCCCGTCGCCCACATCACCCTGGCGAACGCGGAGCAGCTGCCGCAGGAATTCTTCCGCTTCGAGATCGCCACGGCGGTGGCCGGGGCCATGCTCGGCATCAACCCGTTCGACCAGCCCGACGTGGAAGCGAGCAAGATCGAGACGAAGAAGCTGTTCGATGCCGCCGAGGCGAGTGGGTCCCTGCCCGCCGAGACGCCGCTCTACGTCGACGATACCATCGCGCTCTACGCCGACTCGAAGAACGCCGAGGCCCTGCCCCAGGCGTCCGAGGGCCTCGACCCGGCGCTGAAGGCTCATCTGGCGCGCGCGAAGCCCGGCGATTACGTGGCTCTCCTCGCCTACGTCTCCCGCAATGCGGGCCATCACGCGATCCTGCAGGATGCCCGCGTGGCCCTGCGCGACAAGACCCGCCTCGCCACCTGTCTCGAATTCGGGCCGCGTTTCCTCCACTCAACCGGCCAGGCCTACAAGGGCGGTCCCGATACCGGCGTGTTCCTCCAGATCACCGCCGACCCGTCGGAAGACCTGTCGATCCCGGGGCGCAAGCTCGGCTTCGGCACCGTCGTGGCGGCGCAGGCGCGCGGCGATTTCGCGGTGCTGGCCGAGCGCGGCCGGCGGGCGCTGCGGGTTCATATCAAGGGTGGTGATGTCGAGGCCGGCCTGAAGCGCGTCGCCGCCGCGATTAAGGCGGCGCTGACCTGAGACCATGCCGGACGTCCCGGGTTCTCCCCGGACGCCCGCGACCTCGCCCGGAGGTGCTGCGCCTGGCTCCAGCGCCTCCGGATGATGTCGGAATGAGGACGGGTCCCCGGTCTCGCGACCTGGGGCCGAACCGGGCCAACATCGCGACAGGAGATCACCCATGCAACTCGGCATGATCGGCCTCGGCCGGATGGGCGGCAATATCGTGCGCCGGCTCCTGGCGGGCGGACACACCGCCGTGGTGTTCGACCAGAACCCCGAGGCCGTGGCGGCCCTCGTCGCCGAAGGCGCCACCGGGGCGGCGAGCCTCGAAGAGTTCGTCCGGACACTCGACGCGCCGCGCACCGCCTGGGTGATGCTGCCGGCGGGCGAGATCACCGAGGGCACGGTGGTGAAGCTCGGCGGGCTGATGGCCGCCGACGACGTGATCATCGACGGCGGCAACTCGTTCTACAAGGACGACATCCGCAGGGCCGCCGAACTGCGACCCAAGGGCGTCCACTATGTCGATGTCGGCACCTCCGGCGGCGTCTGGGGTCTGGAGCGCGGCTACTGCATGATGATCGGCGGTGATACGGACACCGTCACGCGCCTCGATCCGATCTTCGAAACCCTGGCACCCGGCATCGGCACGATCCCGAGGACGCCGGGCCGCGAGGGGCGCGATGCCCGTGCCGAGGCGGGGTACATCCATGCCGGGCCGAGCGGAGCCGGGCATTTCGTCAAGATGGTCCATAACGGCATCGAGTACGGCCTGATGCAGGCTTATGCCGAGGGCTTCGATATCCTCAAGCATTCCAATTCGACGGACCTACCCGAGGGCCAGCGCTTCGACCTCAACATCGGCGACATCGCCGAAGTCTGGCGGCGCGGCAGCGTGGTCTCGTCCTGGCTCCTCGACCTCACGGCCGGTGCACTGGCAGGCGATGAGAACCTGACGAATTTCTCCGGCTTCGTTGCCGATTCGGGCGAAGGGCGCTGGACCCTCAACGCGGCCATCGAGGAATCCGTGCCGGCCAACGTGCTGTCGGCGGCCCTCTATGCCCGTTTCCGCTCGCGCGAGGATGCCAGCTACGCCGACAAGCTGCTCTCGGCCATGCGCAAGGGGTTCGGTGGGCACCAGGAGCCGAAATAGGGTCTTGCCGCTGTGCGGGTGGCGCGACCCGGCTCATGGGATTGTCGAAAGGACCGGTGATGATTCCGCTGCCGACGAATTCCGAAATCCTCGCCGATTCCGATGCCGTGGCGCGGGCAGCGGCCGAACGTCTGACGGCGCTCTGCGCTGCGGCGCCGGATCGACCCATTGCCGTCTGTCTCTCGGGCGGATCGACGCCGAAGCGCCTCTATGCCCTCCTGGCCGGCCCCGACTATCGCGGCGCCCTCCCCTGGGCGCGCCTGCATTGGTTCTTCGGCGATGAACGCCACGTGCCGTGGGACGACGCGGCGAGCAACGTTCGCATGGTGCGCGATGCCTTTGCCGACGCACCGATCCCGCCGGGCAATCTCCATGGCATCCCGGCGAACGGTTCGCTGGCAGAGGATACCGCTGCCTACGAGGCCGCGTTGAAGGCGTTCTACGGCGCCGCAGCTCTCGATCGGAATCGGCCGCTGTTCGATCTCGTGCTGCTTGGTCTCGGCGAGGACGGTCACACCGCCTCGCTGTTTCCCGGCAAGGCCGCGATCGATGAGGCCCATGCCTGGGTCGCCCCGGTGCCGGAGGCGGGGCTCGCCCCGTTCGTCCCGCGCATCACCCTGACGTTTCCGGCCCTCGCTTCAGCCCACGGCGTCCTGGTGCTGGTGACGGGCGAGGCCAAGCGCACACCACTCCAACGCCTCGCCGAGGGCGAAGACCTGCCAGCCGCCCGGATCACCGGCCCCGTGACGTGGCTTCTCGATCGCGCCGCCAGCGACACCTGAGCGCGCTACTTCGAAGCGGCCACTGTCCAAGGCGCGATGATCCGCATGGAGGCGGTCTCGACGGGCACCGGCATCGTGGTGATCAGGGGGATATTCCGTGCGCGGGCCGCGATCCGCCGGGCCTCCGCCGCCGGCATGGCGCCGACGGGCATGACCATCGCCGAGAGAAGGCTGCGCGTATGCCGGTCGACAAAGGCCGAGCGCCCGATGCTCTCGAAGTCGCGGGCGGCGTGGTGCTTGTCCGGCTCGCCAGTGAAGACCTTCACGCCGTCCTTGAGGACCACGATGTCGCCGGGGCGAAGGGTCGGATCCTTCATGAAGGCGGCGGCGGCTCCCGCACTCATGTCGATGGGCGTCTGACGATCGGTCACGCGAATCTTGAGCGGCTCGGCCTTGGGCAGGGCGGCGTAGCGGATGGTCCGGGGCCGGGCGTTCAGGGCTCGCGCGGCCCGGCGGACATCCGCCCGGCGTGTGGATTGGGCAACGGCTTCGGGGGCGGGCGCCGGTTGCATCGCAACAGGCTGACTCGGCTGGAACAGGCGCTGGAACAGGCCGCCCAATCCATCGTCGGCTGCCAAAGCCGTGCTCGGGAGAACGGGGAGGAGGAAGAGCGCGGCGGCGACGCCGCTGCGCACGAAAGGCCGGGCTCGGGTCATGGGAAAATCGGCTCTCGTTGTCGATCCCCGCCGCACGCTGGGATGAGCCGTTAACAGATTCTCAATCTGAACAGTTCCAGCGAGAATCGTCAGTTTGCCGCGGATGCTTAAAGATCGCTGGCTCCACACTCCACGCATGGAGAGGTAACCGGTCGGTCGTGGGTATCGCCGATTGGCAATGCCCTAGAAATCGCTGTGGTTACGGCGTTCCTTCGCGCGTGGAAGTGCTGCGTTCGCGCGACGGACGCAAGTTTCTTCGTTGACGCGCTGCGAGCGATCAGCGCCGGAAGACTTCAGTCTACCGCTCCGTCGTCTTCTCCGACGAGCCCATGGGATGCCGAGCTGGAGTGCCGTTCGAGACACCGTCGGTCGTGAACGAAACCAACGCTCCCCTGCTTTTCGGTGCCGTCGCGCCGGTTCCGGCCTGCACGGCGTCACCCGGCGATTGCCGCACCGGCTTCGCACCCGTCACTCACCGGAGATCGCCTCCCCGCGCGTTCGGCGTCGAGCGCCGCCGAGGTTGCCGTGCCATGTCTCGATTCAAGCAGGAAAAAGGTAGGGCGTATGATGTATTCGTGCAGTTGCTATTCGTAGAAAATTTCCAGAGGAAAGCACCTTGAGCGAGGATCGACAGCGCGATCTCGTTCCTATGAACGCGCATGGCGGAAAATATACTGATCGACTGTCGTTCGCTCCGACGAAGTATCGAATGGGCGCGTGCGTGAATGATCCGGCGTCACGGAATGCGGAACGATTGGGCGGTCTCGATGATTGAATAGGTCCTCACGACAAGGAGAAGACCGTGATCCGGACTCTGCACACCCTCGCGTTCCTCGCGGTCCTCGGCGCCGCCCCGGCTCTGGCCCAGACCACGGTGACCGGAACGCCTGCGCCCGACGCAAAGTCCAGCGCCACATCAGGTGGACAGGAGGCGGTGACCCGCCCGAACACCGACAAGCCCGATGCCACGAAGCCCGGCACCGCCCACGCCGCCACCGGCGCGAAGCTCGAAGAGGGTGCCAACAGCTTCACCGAGTCGCAGACGCATCACCGTCTTACGGAAGCCGGCTACAAGGATATCAAGGGCCTGATGAAGGACGACAAGGGGATCTGGCGCGCCGACGCCCTCCTCGACGGCAAGCCCGTGAAGGTCGGTGTCGACTTCAAGGGCAACGTCGCCGCGCAGTGAGCGCGGCGTCACCCATTCGTTCCAGATCCGAACAGGAGTGCATCATGGCACAGCAGACCATTACGGCCCTTTACGACGATTATGACGATGCCAGCGCTGCCGTCGCCAAGATCGAGGCCCTGGGGGTTCCCCATAGCGACATCAGCATCGTCGGCAGCAACGAGGGCGACCGCCACGCAGGCCGCATCACCGCGCCGAACGCGGTGGGCGATCGGACCGACACCACGGACAGCGCCGCAACGGGCGCCGGCACCGGTGCGACGGTCGGAACCGTTCTTGGTGGTGCGGCTGGCCTCCTCACCGGTCTGGGCCTCCTCGCTATTCCAGGTGTCGGCCCGGTCGTCGCAGCCGGCTGGCTCGTCGCGACCCTCACGGGGGCCGGCATCGGAGCGGCGGCAGGCGGTCTGGCCGGCGGTCTCACGGGGGCTGGTCTTAGCGAGACGGATGCCCACACCTATTCCGAGGGCGTGCGCCGCGGTGGGACCCTGGTCACGGTTCGGGCAGATGAAACCCGTGCGGTCTCGGTCATGGATATCCTCGAAGAGCATGGCTCCATCGACCTCGACGAACGTGCCGAAGGTTGGCGCGCCGAGGGTTGGACGGCACCGCAGGCGGCCGCCGCCCCGAACCCGTCGGCCATCGCCACCCCCTCAGACGGTCGCACCCGCGTGCGGTCCTACCCGTCGACGCCCGTGTAAGGGGCGCATCCGAACGGCATGGCCCCGACGATCAGTCGGAGGCCATGCCGTCGGGTCTCCACCCCTGACGTCCCGAAGCCCCGCGATCCGTCGCGGGGCTTTCTGTCGAGGCCATGCAAAAAACCGGTCTCGCGTCGTCCGCGATCCGGCTGATGTTTCAGGGTTCTTCGGAAGAATGGGTCCCGGGGCCGAAGCCCCGGGTTCTGTTTCGACGGTTACCCTACCGCAAGATGCTTACGCCGCGAGGCGGGCATCCATGACAACGTTATCGTTGGCATTTAGAGTTTTGGTCAGATGCCTGGAATAGGGGTTACCTACGCCAAACCGGTCGAAACCTTACCGACAGTCGCATCGTATCCCACCGAAGTGAGACTGAACTCGCGATCCCTTTACCGCCCAGTCGATCCTATTTCGCCCCCATCAAAAACCCACCCCCGCATATTCATCGCGCAGTGGGCTCGTGGTGGAGGCGCCGGAGTACTGCCCTCCGGGTCCTGAAACGTTATTACGAACCGGTCATCAACCGCAGCCTCAATATAAGTGACGCCTCGCCCCGGGTCCAGTCCGGCCCACACGGAAAGCGCGGCTCACTCCGCTTCGTGCTGATCCGCGTACCAATCCGCATAGGGTGTGTTGCGTACCAAGCGACGGTTGAGATCCGGCGCCCCATCCGTCCACCAGATCGGACCGCGCTCGCCCAGCCCTTGCTTTGCCCGTTCGACGGCGGCCCGCGCCGTCGCGATGGCGGCGGCATCGTCGGCTCGCCGCCCGGCCTTCACCCCGCGGCGGGCCTCCATGAGATCGTGGACGAGGCGGTCGCGTTCGGCGGGCGGAAGATCCGGTCGGGCGCGCCGCCAGAGCCGTCCCCTCACCACGATGTAACGGCCGTCCGGCGTTTCCAGAACCCGACGGTCAGGCGCGGGCGTGGCGCTGTTCATCAATGAGCGCTTCGACGGCCGCGATGGTGTTTTCCAGATCGGCGATCCGGCGAAGCATGCTGTCGGGAGGCAGCATGGGGACTTTCGCGGCATCCAGGATGAGATCGCGCTGAGCAGTCTTCAGGCGATCGAGAAGAATTTCCAAGTCTGACATGGCTTTGCCTTACGGCATCGCTCGGAAAAGTAAAATCCGATTCTCGAGGGTACCCGTTCCGGTGCAGGCGTCTACCGTTGCGACACCGGGCTTTTTCAGATCTGCGTCTGCGCGATCGCACGCATCGGGCGAAGTTCAGGCATCAGGTCCGTCCGGTGTTTCTTCGATGAGGGCCGCGATGGCCTCGAGAAGCGCCGTATCCTCCCCCGCCATGGCGTCCATGGTCTTCATTCGGCGCAGGACCGTGCCGGTGATAGCTTCCTCTACCGTGGCCTCGGCAAACGCGTAGTAGATCGTCGCCTGTTCTCCGTCGCGATGACAGCGGCCCTCGATCTGCGCGAGTTGGATCGCGCTGTGACGCATATCGTGGATCACCAGAGCGCGCACGGCGTCACCGCCCGGCATCTCGTTGCGATGGAGGGAGATCGATTCCGTGACGGTGAAGATCATCACGTCACGCCCTCCGGTCTGAAAGGCGACCCGCTCGGCTTCATTCGCACCGGCGTCGCGTGTCCCATCGATGGCGCCGGTCCGCCATCCACGCCGGGTCAGGGTCTCGGCCAGGGCGGTACCGGTTTCGAGGAAGGCGACGGAGATCGCCACCGCCTGCCCGGATTCGAGCAAGGTCTCAACGAAATCCGCCGTGCCCTCGACGCGAAGCAGGCTCGCCTTCTGCCGGAAACGGAGATCGGCGGCCCACCCGGCCGGACGACGCGCAGAGCCGCCGAGCAGACCCCAGCTTTGCCGAAACGCGCGCCAATTGGCGTCGTAGAGCCGTCGTGACGCGGCATCGAGGGCGGTGGCGGCCAGTTCGCGTTGCACTTCCGGCCAGCCCGCGATGTCGCCTGGTCGTCTGCGCAGGCCGATGGCGTTCGGCCCGGCATAGAGCAGGTCGGCCATCACGGCGCAGTCGCGGGCATTGGCCATCCAGCGCCAGTTGGCCCACCGGCCCTTGGCGCCTCCGATGCCGAGCTGGCGCAGGAGGGCGCGGAAGTCCGCAAGGGTGTCGCAGGGCATGCCGGCAGCGGCTCCAAGAAGTCGGCCGAGATAGGACAATTCGTGCGGAGCTTGGCCGGCCGTCGCGCTGAGATAGATCGTGAACAGGGCAGCGTCGGCCACGTGGCGACAGACCAGGCTCTTCTGAGCGGTCGGGTTGCGCAGGCGGTGGCTCTCGTCGAACGCAACCAGCGACCATGTACGCTTGAGGTGCCCATGCTTGGCCAGGGCATTGTTCTTCGCGCGTGCCGAGCGCCGCGTGCTCGCCGCTGGGGGGGCCATGAGCGATTTGGTGCGCTCGTAGTTGATCAGCGTCACGGATTTCGCCGTTAACCCGGCCTGCGCCATGGTGCGCCGCCATTGCGGCATGGCACCCTTCGGGCAAACGATGAGGATATTGGGTTCGGGCATGCACGCGAGCGCGCTCCACACCGACAGGGTCTTACCGAGGCCGGTCATGTCACCGAGCAGAAACCCCGGCTTACCCGCCGCGCGCGCCGCCAGGATTGCCTGGGCTGCTTGCACCTGATGCGGCCGCGGGACGAGGATGGGCAGCGCGGTCATCACAAGGGTTCCCTAAACGCACAAAGCCCCCGCTTGTGTGCGGGGGCTTTGGGTGGT
>NZ_BPQD01000041.1 GCF_022179065.1 Methylobacterium adhaesivum | reverse complement strand
CTCCTTCCAGGAGAGGGAGCCGGTCGCGCTTCACGCCGATACGTCGGTTCTCATTGTACGGATCTCGGAAGAGACCGTTGCACGTGGAAAAGCCCGAATCAGACGTGATCGCGACCCACCACCGCGGCCAGAATGCTTTGCAGCACACCGTCGAGGGTGTCCCGGATGTCGGTGTTGCCAATTCGAATGACCTGAAATCCGGCGGCTTCGATTACCCGCGTTCGCTCCGCATCGCGATCGCGTTCAGCGGGACTGCCATGGGTCGCGCCATCGACCTCGACGACCAGCTTCGCTTTCAAACAGGCGAAGTCCACGACGAACCGATCGATGGGATGCTGTCGGCGGAATTTCCAGCCGTTCAATCTGGCCCCACGGAGAACCGTCCAGAGCTTAGCTTCCGCGCCCGTCGTGGTTCGTCGGAGGGACGTGGCGCGGTTCACCATTCGCTCCCATTCGCATTCCCGCTCGTCTTCGAATCGCGTGGCATGCGGAACAGTATGGCCACTCGATTGCCCCTCGTCCCAGACGCCAGAGTCTCCTCACGTCGCGCGGGCAGCACGGGTCCCCTCTTCTGGAAGGAAAGGGACAGGGTGAGGTGTGTGCCTTGTCCGGAGAGTTCGCACACCTCACCCCAACCCTCTCCTTCCAGGAGAGGGGGCCTGTCGTGCTTCACGCCGGCCCGATGGGGCCATGGAGGCGTCGCATGAACGTCTCAGCCCCGTTCATCCGCCGGCCCATCGCCACGGTTCTACTCACCCTGGGCGTGCTGCTCGCCGGGATCTTCGCGTTCCTGAAGCTGCCGGTGGCACCCCTGCCGCAGGTGGATTTCCCCGTGATCCTCGTGCAGGCGTCGATGCCGGGCGCCAGCCCCGAGACCATGGCGACGACGGTGGCGGCCCCCCTGGAGCGGCGGCTGGGCGCCATCGCGGACGTCAACGAGATGACGTCGACGAGTTCGGTCGGCTCCGTGCGCATCGTCCTGCTGTTCGGCCTCAACCGCGACATCGACGGGGCGGCCCGCGACGTCCAGGCGGCCATCAACGCCGCCCGCGCCGATCTGCCGACGGCGCTGCGCCAGAACCCCACCTACCGGAAGTTCAACCCGGCCGATTCGCCGATCCTGATCCTGGCGCTCACCTCCGACACTCTGTCGCCGGGCCAGCTCTACGATTCCGCCGCGACGGTGGTGCAGCAGAAGATGTCCCAGCTGCCGGGGGTGGGCAACGTCGACATCGGCGGCTCGTCGCTCCCGGCCGTGCGGGTGGAGCTCGATCCCACCGCCCTGTTCAACTACGGCATCGGTCTGGAGGGCATCCGGGCGGCCCTCGCTTCCGCGAACGCCAATTCGCCCAAAGGCGCCATCGAGACGGATACCCGCCACTACCAGCTCTACGCCAACGACCAGGGCCGGGTGGCGGCCGATTACCGCGACATCGTCGTGGCCTATCGCAACGGCGCGGCCGTGCGCCTCACCGATGTCGGCGAGGTGCTCGATTCCGTCGAGGACAAACGCAATCTCGGCCTCGTCAACGGCAAGCCGGGCGTGATCCTGTTCATCTACAAGCAGCCCGGCTCCAACGTCGTCGAGACCATCAAGGGCCTGAAGGCGGCGATCCCCCAGGTCCAGGCGGCGCTGCCGGGCGACATCGACCTCATGGTGACGGGCGACCGCAGCGCCACCATCCGGGCGTCGCTGGCCGAGACCGAGGACACCCTGCTCATCGCCGTCGGCCTCGTCATCTTCGTGGTGTTCATCTTCCTGCGTTCGGGCCGCGCGACGCTGATCCCGGCGGTGGCGGTGCCGATCTCCATCGTCGGCACCTTCTCGGCGATGTATCTCCTCGATTACAGCCTCAACATCCTCTCCCTCATGGCGCTCATCATCGCCACGGGCTTCGTCGTCGACGACGCCATCGTGGTGCTGGAGAACATCCAGCGCCACATCGAGCAGGGCAAGGCGCGGGTGGAGGCGGCGTTGCTCGGCGCCAGCGAAGTCGGCTTCACCGTCATCTCCATGAGCCTGTCGCTGGTGGCGGTGTTCCTCCCGATCCTGCTCATGGGCGGCATCGTCGGGCGCCTGTTCCAGGAATTCGCCGTCACCCTGTCGCTCGCGATCCTCATCTCCCTGGTGCTGTCGCTGACCACCACGCCGATGATGTGCGCGCTGCTCTTGAAGCCGGAGACGCACGATCCGGCGCGGCGCCAGAATTTTTTCCTGCGCGACCTCGAATCCGGCTTCGATGCGATGCTCGCCGCCTACGAGCGCACCCTGCGCATCGCGCTGCGCCACCGTCGCCTCGTGGTGCTCAGCCTCCTCGCGACCGTGGGGCTCAACGTCTACCTCTACGTCATCGTGCCGAAGGGCTTCTTTCCCGAGCAGGACACCGGGCAGATGATGGGCGGCATCCAGGCCGACCAGCGCATCTCGTTCCAGGCGATGAAGCAGAAGCTCGAACAGGCCACCGCCATCGTGCAGGCGGACCCGGCGGTGGACAGCGTCGTCGGCTTCACGGGCGGCCGGGCCACCAACTCGGCCAACGTCTTCGTGGGCCTGAAGCCCAAGGCCGAGCGCGATCCCATCGAGCAGGTGATGACCCGCCTGCGCCCGAAGCTCTCCCGGGTGGCCGGCGCCCGGCTCTACCTGTTCCCGCGCCAGGACCTGCGCATGGGCGGGCGCCAGAGCTTCGCCACCTACCAGTACACCCTGCAGGGCGACACGGCGGAGGAACTCTACGCCGCCGCCCCGAAGCTGATGCAGGCGCTCCAGAAGAATCCGATCTTCACCGACGTCTCGTCGGACCAGCAGGAGGGCGGTCTGGAAAGCCGCCTCGTCATCGATCGGGCGACCGCCTTCCGCTACGGCCTGACGCCGGACAAGATCGACAACACCCTCTACGACGCCTTCGGCCAGCGTCAGGTCTCGACCATCTACAACCCGCTCAACCAGTATCACGTCGTCATGGAGGTGGCCCCGCGCTACCTCCAGAGCCCCGACACCCTGAAGCTCCTCTACGTCTCGACCTCGGGCGGCAAGGCCAGGGGCTCGGCCACCACCAACGCGGTGGCCGGCACCGTGGCGGCGGCGGACGGCACCGTGAACACCAACGCGGCGGGCAACACCGCGACGGCCGGAGCCACGACCGACACCGCCACGGCCGCCGCCCTCGCGGGGGATTCCGCCCGCAACGCCGCCGCCAACGCCATCGCGGGCGGCAAGGGCGGCGCCTCGTCGAGCGCCCCCGTCTCCGCCGCCAAGGAGACCATGATCCCGCTCTCGGCCTTCGCCCGCCTCGAGACCGGCAACGCCCCCGTGCAGGTGAGCCACCAGGGTCTGTTCGTCGCCACCACCATTTCGTTCAACTTGAGCCCGGGCAACAGCCTGTCGGACGCGACGGCCGCCATCGAGCAGGCGATGACGGACCTGCGCCTGCCGGCCACCATCCACGGCGAATTCGCCGGCGGGGCCAAGAGCTTCCAGGAATCCTCGTCGCGCCAGCCCCTGCTGATCCTGGCGGCGCTGGTGGCCGTCTACACGATCCTCGGCATCCTCTACGAGAGCTTCGTCCACCCGCTGACGATCCTCTCGACCCTGCCGTCGGCGGGCATCGGCGCGCTCCTGGCGCTCCTGGTGTCGGGCACGGAATTCACCGTCATCGCCCTCATCGCGGTGTTCCTGCTCATCGGCATCGTGAAGAAGAACGCCATCATGATGATCGACTTCGCCCTCGACGCGGAGCGCACCCGCGGGCTGAACCCCCGGGACGCCATCTTCGAGGCCTGCCTCTTGCGCTTCCGGCCGATCATGATGACAACGCTCGCGGCCATGCTCGGCGCGCTGCCCCTCATCCTCGCGGGCGGGGAGGGGTCCGAACTGCGCCGCCCCCTCGGCATTGCCATCGTCGGCGGACTCATCGTGAGCCAGATCCTGACCCTCTACACCACCCCCGTCGTCTACCTGTACCTCGACCGCCTGCGCCGGCGCGCGCCGGCGGCCGGCGCGGCCCTGAGCCCGGCCGAATGAGCGTGGGTGGTCTGGCCGTGGAATTGTCAGTGGCGGGTCGTGCGCAGGAAAACCCTCCCCCCTCCCCCGCAGGGGGGGGAGGGAAGGGGGCGTCGCGTCTCACGGCCCTGCTGTTCCTCGCCACCACGGTCTCCGGCTGCATGGTCGGCCCGGACTATTCCCGCCCCTCCGTCGAGACCCCGCTCGCCTTCAAGGAGGGCGGCGCCCGCGAGGACAGCGCCGCCTATGTCGCGAGCCGCAAGGGATGGCGTCCGGTCGCCCCCAATGACGGCGCCGAGCGCGGTGACTGGTGGCGGGTGTTCAAGGATCCCGCCCTGGACCGGCTGATCCGCCTCGTCGACGTCGACAATCAGTCCCTACGGGCTCAGGTCGCCGCCTACGAGCAGGCCCGCGGCTTCGTCGCCCAGGCCCGCGCCGCCCTGTTCCCCACGGTGATCGGCGCACCCAGCATCGCGCGCACCGGTACGGGCGGAACGGCCCGCACCACCGTCTCCCTCCAGGGTCAGGCGAGCTGGGAACTCGACCTGTTCGGCCGTATCCGGCGCAACATCGAGAGCGAGGTCGCCACCGCCCAGGCGAGTGCCGCGGATCTCGCCCTGGTGCGCCTCACCATCCAGTCCGAGGTGGCGACGAACTACTTGAGCCTGCGCTATCAGGACTCGCTCCAGCGCGTCCTCGACGAGAACATCGCCGGCTTCAAGAAGAGTCTGGCCATCACCGAGAACCAGTATTCGGCCGGCGTCGCGGCACGCTCCGACGTCATCACCGCCCAGACCCTGCTGCAGACGACCCAGGCCCAGGCCATCGCCGTCGGCCTGCAGCGGGCGATCTTCGAGCACGCCATCGCCACCCTGGTCGGGCGCCCGCCCTCGGAACTGTCCCTGCCCGTGGCGCCGCTGGCCGCGCGTCCGCCCGCCGTGCCGGTCGGCATTCCCTCGACCCTGCTGGAGCGCCGGCCCGACGTCGCCCAGGCCGAGCGGACCGTGCAGGCCCAGAGCGAACTCATCGGTGTCGCGGTGGCGGCGTTCTATCCCACGCTCACCCTCTCGGCCTCGGGTGGCATCTCGGGACTGACCTCGAACGGCGTGTTCTCGGCGGCCAACCAGGTCTGGTCCGTCGCGGCCGCCGGTACGGAAGTGTTCTACGACGGTGGCGCCCGCGCGGCGGCCCTGCGCATCACCCGCGCGGCCTACGATGCGGCGGTGGCCAATTACCGCCAGACCGTGCTCACGGCCTTCGGCGAGGTCGAGAACGGGCTGTCCGGCGTGCGCATCCTCGCCCGCCAGCAGGCGGCGCAGGACGAGGCCGTGGCCTCCGCCCGGCGCGGCGTCGAGATCACGCTGAACGAGTACCGGGCCGGGACCCAGAACTATACCACCGTGGTGACCGCCCAGTCCCTCGCCCTCAACAACGAGGTCACGGCCCTCCAGATCCGCCTCAACCGCTTCACGACCGCCGTGGCGCTGATCCGGGCGCTTGGGGGCGGCTGGGACGTGCGCAGCCTGCCCACCGGAGACGACCTCCGGGACACCCGCCTGCCCGTCGATTCCGGACAGGCCGTCCGCACGGACGAGTGATCTGGATCGCCGTTCGCGCGCGGGGGGATTTCGATGGGACGCGCCGCGGCGGACGAAGTGGCCGCCGACGAGTCCACGAATGCAACCCAAGTTTGTAATTTATCTTGCGTGGGTAGTATAAGTTCTTGCTAAAGCAAAATCACGGGTTCGTGAAGCCTTAACCAGTATAGGTTATTGAGGGGCGGATACCCCTCAGCGAGATACTAGTATGTTCCGCAGATCGACATACACCGAGGCGCAAGCGAAGCTCGATGCCCTCGACCGCTCGCTGGCGATCATCGAGTTCACGCTGGATGGGACGATCCTGTCGGCGAACGAAAACTTCCTGGCGGTCATCGGATACACCCTCGCCGAGCTCAAGGGCCGCAAACACAGCCTCTTCGTCGAGGACAACGTGGCTGCGGGAGCCGACTACAAGGCGTTCTGGGACCAGTTGCGGAGCGGCAAGCACGTCGCCGGCGAGTTCATGCGCCTCGACAAGGCCAAGCGCCGGGTCTGGCTCGAGGCGACCTACAACCCGGTCTACGACGCGGCGGGCAAGCCCGTGAAGGTGGTGAAGTTCGCCTCCGACATCACAGCCAAGAAGAACGAGACCAGCCGCCTGCTGACGATGATCGACGACATGCCCGTCGCCGTCATGACGGCGGATCCGAAGAACGAATTCCGGATCAACTATTTCAACACCACCTCGCGCAAGACCCTCAGCACCATCGAACGCCATCTGCCGATCAAGGTCAGCGAGATGATGGGCTCGTCGTTCGACGTGTTCCACAAGAACCCGCACCACCAGCGCAGCATGCTGGCCGACGACAGCCGCCTGCCGCACCGCACGAAGATCAAGGTCGGGCCCGAGACCCTCGACCTCCAGGTGTCGGCGATCAAGGATCCTGAAGGGCGCTACATCGGCCCGATGCTCACCTGGTCGGTGGTGACGGCGCAGGTCGCCATGGCGACGGAGGTCTCCCGCGTGGTGGAGGCCCTCGGCATGGCCATCGGAGACATGCAGCAATCGGCCGAGGGGCTGACCCGCTCCGCCGACGAGGCGAGCGCCCGCGCCTCGTCGGTCGCCGCCGGGTCCGAACAGATGACGAGCGCCATCGGGGAGATTTCCGGTCAGGTCGGCGGCGTCTCGGAACGCGCCCGCCAGATCGCCACCCAGGCCGCCGCCACGGATGCCACGGTGCGCCTGCTCGCCGAGAACGCCACGAAGGTCGATGCCGTCGTCGGGATGATCAAGTCCATCGCCGATCAGACCAATCTGCTGGCCCTCAACGCCACCATCGAGGCGGCCCGTGCCGGCGCCGCCGGCCGGGGCTTCGCCGTGGTCGCGAGCGAGGTGAAGGCCCTGGCGGCGCAGACCGCGAAGGCCACGGACGAGATCACCCAGCAGGTCGCCGCCATCCAGGGCGCCACGGGGGACGCGGTTTCGGCCATCGGCATGATCACCGCCGCCGTGGGCGAACTCTCGGGCCTCACGCTCGCCATGGCGGGGGCCGTCGAGGAGCAGGCGGCCTCGACCCAGGAGATGTCGGGTAACGTCGCGGGCGTCTCGTCGGCGGCCTCGGCCACCGGTCAGCTCGCCGAGGCGGTGCGCACCATCGCCGAGCAGCTCGCCCAGCACTCGGCCGGCCTCGACGCGACCATGACGCGCTTCCTCAAAGCGAGCTGAGGCGGCATCGCGCGGACCCTGGACGCCTCATACGGGTAACCCCGCATCAGCGCGGCGGAACGCGGGTCCCTTCTCTTTCCCGGCCGGGCGCTCGCCGAGCGAACCCGGACCCGAAGGGCCGCGCCGGAGGCGTGCAATCCAAATCTGCCAACAGTCTAAAGTCTGGCGGAGCCCGTGTTTCTCGATCCCGGGTTCCGCTTCGCGGCCCCGGGATGACGGCGCGCCAAGAGACGGCATCCGCTAGGCTGGAGGGAATGGACGGAGCGCGCGGCGTACCCGGCGTCTGCTTCCGGAGCGGTCCACGCATTCCGGAACGGGGTGCGACGCAGTCGGTTGACGTGCCGTTCCGTGCGCGGGCCAGCGCCGGAACCACGAAGCGAGAGACCGCCGCGATGCGCACCGAACCCGCCTCCGACACGCCGCCGCCGAGCGACAGCCCCGCCGCGCCGCCCTGCACCCTGGTGATCTTCGGCGCCTCCGGCGACCTGACCAAGCGCCTGCTGATGCCGGCCCTCTACAACCTCTCGGCCGGCAAGCTCCTGCCGGAAGGATTCCGCATCGTCGGCGTCGACCACAACGAAAACACCGATGCGGGCTGGCGCCAAAGCCTCGGCGAGACCCTGCAGTCCTTCACCACCGACCACACCGCCGAGTTCCACCCCGACCATATCGACGCCGATGCCTGGGGCTTCGTGCGCGAGCGCCTCCACTTCCGGCAGGGCGATTTCTCCGACGCCGCCACCTTTAAAGACCTGGCGGGGACGCTCCACGGCAACGTGGTGTTTTACCTCGCCGTCTCGGCGCGGTTCTTCGGTCCCATCGTCGAGCAGCTCGGGGCGGCCGGGCTCCTGAAGCAGGCGGACGGCGCCTTCCGCCGGGTGGTGGTGGAGAAGCCCTTCGGCAGCGATCTCGCCTCCGCCCGGGCCCTCAACGCAACGCTGCTGGCCCAGGGCGACGAGAGCCAGTTCTTCCGCATCGATCACTTCCTCGGCAAGGAAACGGTCCAGAGCATCCTGGCGCTTCGCTTCGCCAACGGGCTGCTCGAGCCGGTCTGGCGTGCCGAGCATGTCTCCGCCATCGAGATCACCGCCGCCGAGACCATCGGGGTCGAGGCGCGCGGCGCGTTCTACGAGCCGACGGGCGCCTTGCGCGACATGGTGCCGAACCACCTGTTCCAGCTCCTGTGCATGGTCGCCATGGAGGCGCCCGAGAGCCTCGACGCGGAGGCCGTCCGCGACGCCAAGGGGCGGGTCCTCGCCGCGATCCGGCCGATCCCACCGGGGGACGCCGTGCGCGGCCAGTACACGGCCGGAACCGAATTCGGAGACGTCGTGGCCGGCTATCGCGACGAGCCGAACGTGGCCGAAGCTTCGCGCACCGAGACCTACGTCGCTCTCAAGCTCACCATCGATACGCCGCGCTGGGCCGGCGTGCCGTTCTACCTGCGCACGGGCAAGCGCCTCGCCGACCGGGTGACCGAGATCGCCGTGCATTTCCGCCCACCGGCGCAGTCCCCGTTCCGGGCCGGGCCGGGCGCCGACCCCGCGCCCGATCTCCTGCGCCTGCGCATCGACCCCGAGCAGGGTATGAGCATCGGCCTGAACGCCAAGCGTCCGGGCCCCGAGATGCGCCTCGGACGCGTCGTCGCCGCGTTCGAATACGGCGACTTCTTCCACGAGACCCCGAGCGTCGGCTACGAGACCCTGCTGTACGATTGCATGACCGGGGACGCGACCCTGTTCCAGCGCGCCGACGGCATCGAGGCGGCCTGGGCCGCCGTCGAGCCCCTGCTCCAGGCGTGGCGGGACGCGCCCGTGGCGTTCTACGCCGCCGGCAGCGACGGTCCGGAGGAGGCGGCACGCCTCCTCGCCCGCGACGGCAATGCCTGGTTACCGCTCGGCAAGGACTGAGCGCGCCTCGGCCCGGCCCTTGCCCCGGGGGGCTTTCTTCGGGGCGGTGCCGGGGCCGACCGCCCGCGCGGGCACGAGGTCGCGCAGGTCGTCGTGGTGGAGGAGTTCGATGTTCGTGGCCGCCGCGAGCTTGCGCGCCGCCGGCGTGAAGCCGGCATTCGATACCACCGCCGCCCGGTCGCCCGACCAGTAGCGCAGGGCGGCGGCGACCTCCTGCACGGCGGCGTTGCCCACGGGTTTGCCGTAGCGCTTGCACTGCACGACGAGGCGGATGCCGCCGTGCTCGGCGACGATGTCGGCGCCCTGGTCGCCGCTGGCCCGGGTCGGCCGCGCGTTCCACCCCGCCTCGCGCAGGCGCTCCGTGCAGAATCGCTCGTAGGCGATGCCGTCCTCCGGGGCCTCGTCGATGTCGGGCAGCGGATGGGCGGCGGCGATGCGCTCGATGGTGGTCAGGATCGTGTCCCAGAGGGCGTCCCCCTCCTCGCCGTAGCCCCGCGCGTCCAGGGCCGGCAGGACCGTGCGCTCGGCGAAGTATTCCCGCTCGCGCACCCAGCCGTCGTCGATGCGGTTGCCGTAGGCGTCGACGAAGCATTCCTGCCGCCGCCGCAGGGCCAGGGTGGCGGCGTGGGCCCGGATGGTGGCGCGCACGAGGCGGCGGATGCGCCGGGGTCGGTCGAGACGGTGCAGGCCGATGAGCGCGAGGCATGCCCCCGTCGCGGCGAGAGCCGGGCCGCCGTACACGAACGCGGCGGCGCCTCCCGCGAGGCTGGTCCAGAACAGGCGTGCGACGAGGCTCGACCGGCCCGGCATGGAGAGAGATCCCGGCGCGGCTGCCGGGACGCCATGGCCGGGCTGCCATGGCCGGTCCGGGCCGCATCGCGAAAACCGTAAGCGCGCGATCGTTGCGCGATCTCTAACGGCTCGGGGCGTCCTGCATTCGGCGGTGGACAGGCCCTCCGGGCGCGTCCACCGTCGCGGCGATCAGGCGTCGGCGGCGACGCGCGGACGGCGGCCGCGAGGCGCGGCGGCCGGCTTGGCTTCCGGCACGGGGTCGGGCTGCTTCCGGCGTTGCTGGCCGAGGCCCATGTTCTTGGCCAGTTCCGAACGGGCGGCCGCATAGTTCGGCGCAACCATCGGATAGTCGCTCGGCAGGCTCCACTTGGCGCGATACTGGTCGGGCGTCATGTCGTAGCGCGTGCGCAGGTGGCGCTTGAGCGACTTGAACTTCTTCCCGTCCTCCAAGCAGACGAGATAGTCCGGCGTGATCGAGCGCTTGACCGAGATGGCGGGCGTCAGCGGCTCGCTCTTCTCTTCCACGACGGGCGTCTTCAGACGTCCGAGGGTCGCGTGAACGGACGCGATGAGGTTCGGAAGTTCGACGGCCGGCACGGAGTTGTTGCTGACGAATGCGGACACGATGTCCGCCGCAAGCTCGATGTAGTCCGTCACTGCCTCGTCGTCCGCCTTCATGTTCAACCCCCGTTGGCGCTCTGCGCTGAATTTTGTCGATCCACGACGTCTTACCGTCATGGTCGCTCGAACTAGTCAAAAAAACGTGACTTCAGGGCTACTATGACGCCGCAAGCAAAAGTTCAAGTGGCATGGACCTGTTCGGTGATGGCGGCGGCTTTGACTACCTAAGCGAAATACCACAACGCCATGTGGGAGATTGCCCAAGGATGCGGGCTGATCATCGCTCGGCATCGAGCGATCGGTGCGAAGTGAATTCAGATCAGCCCACGGCCCCCACTAGCCGGACACGCGATTTTCATCGCGAGATCAAAGGAGTTATTATTTTTTGTCGAGAAACGAATTAAATTTCATTCATTGTCATAATCACGTCGAAAGCCGAGACCGAATCGGTCCGACTCACGGTTGCACGAGCCCGTCCGCGCGGGAGCGGGGGCCGTAGGTCTTGAAGCGCTCCACCGTCCGGGCGATCTCGTCGTCGGGCAGGATGATGGGGGCGCCGACCTGCAGGGCGATGGCGTATTGCCGGGCGAGGGTCTCCATCTCCACGGCGAGCCACAGGGCCTTCTCCAGGGTCGGCCCCGTGGCGATCATGCCGTGGTTGGCGAGCAGGCACCCGCCCCGCCCCTCCAGGGCCTCGAGGGCGTGGGCCGAGAGGGCGTCCGTGCCGTAGGGCGCGTAGGGCGCACAGCGAATCGTCGGCCCGCCCACGGCGGCGATCATGTAGTGCACCGCCGGGATCATGCGTCCGCACAGGGCGAAGGCCGTGCAGTAGGTCGGATGGGCGTGCACCACGGCGCCGATCTCGGGGCGCCGCGCGAGGATGTCCCGGTGGAAGCGCCATTCCGACGACGGCGCCAGCCGGTGCTCCCAGGTGCCCGTGAAGGTCATGGGCACGATGTCCTCGGCCCGCAGCGCCTCGGCCGGGATCCCCGTGGGACTGACGAGGAAGCCCGCCCCGTGCCGCACCGAGACGTTGCCGGACGTGCCCTGACTGAGGCCGAGGGTGATGAGATCGCGCATGGCGGCCACGACCGAGTCGGCGGCCCGATTTTCGTCCGAGCCGGGCAAATGGGGGTTGTGTTGCATGAGATAAGCTCCAGACCTGTGGGGCGGGCGCCGCCGGGCGAATCCGTTCCGGAGCGCCCTTGACGGCTCCGGCGATCCGCGAAAGCTGCGCGCCCATGAGTACATACCGGTTCGATGCGCTGCTCGCGCCCCGCACCCTCGCGGTGGTGGGGTTGGAGGGGGCTGGCGCGGCCCTCGGCATCGCCTGTCTCCACAATCTCGTCCGGGCCAAGCCCGGCCGTGCGGTCTGGGTTGTCAATCCGCAGAAGTCCCTCGATTCCGACGATGTCCTCTGCGTCGATAACATAGATCAATGTCGCGAGACACCCGACCTCGTGATCATCGCCGCCGAGCCGGCGGATCTCGTCGCCTGGGTCGCCGCCGCCGGGCGCCGGGGCGCGGCCGCCGCCCTGATCCTCACCCCCGACGTGCCGCCGGAATGCTGTGAGGCCGTGCGGACGGAGGCGCGCCGCCACGGCCTGCGCCTCCTCGGCCCCGGCAGCATCGGCCTCGCCGTGCCCCCGGCCGACCTCGATGCCAGCCTCCTGGCCCAGGCGCCGAAGGCCGGCGACCTCGCCCTCGTCTCGCAATCGGGCAGCGTGGCGGCCGGCATCGTCGCCTGGGCGGCCCGGCGCGCCGTCGGGTTCTCGGCCGTCCTGTCCCTCGGCACCGCCTGCGACATCGACATCGCCGACGCCCTCGACCATTTCGCCGCCGACTTTCACACCCGCGCGATCCTGCTCTCGCTGGACACGATTCCCGACGCGCGCAAGTTCATGTCCGCCGCCCGCGCGGCCGCCCGCGCCAAGCCCGTGGTGGTGCTGCGCGCCGGGCGCCACCGGGCGGCTCCCCGCGCCATCGTCACCCACACGGGGGCGCTCGCCCGGCCGGACGCCGTCTACGAGGCCGCGTTCCGCCGCGCCGGCCTCCTCAGCGTCGATAGCCTGGATGCCATGTTCGCCGCCGTGGAGACCCTCGGGCGCCAGCGCCCGTTCCCCGGCCACCGCCTCGCGATTCTCGGCAACGGGCGCGGCATCGCGGCGCTCGCCGCCGACCGCCTCGCCGACCGGGGCGGCACCCTGGCGCAGAACAGCCCGGTGGAACTCGGCATCGCCGCCGGGCCGGAGGCCTTCGCCGCCGCCCTCGAACCCCTGCTCACCGAGCCCGGCCACGACGCCGTGCTGGCCGTCCACGTCCCCACCGCCAACTCCGGCAGCGCCGAGACGGCGGCGGCGCTGGCCGAGACCGTGGCGCGGGTGCGCAAGACCAGTGCAGGGATGGGCGGCCAGCGCAAGAAACCGATCTTCGTCGCGCAGATCGGCGACGACCCCGAGGCGGCGGCCCGCCTCGCCGCCGCCGGCATTCCGGGCTTCGCCACCGAAGCCGACGCCGTCGAGGGGTTCCTGCACCTCGTGCGCTACCGCGAGGCCCAGGACGACCTCATGCGCACCCCGGATTCCCTGCCGCGCGACTTCTCGCCCGATGTCGCGGCCGCCCGCGCCATCGTGGCCCGCGCCGTGGAAGCCGGCCAGACCTGGCTCGATCCCGTCGCCGTCGCCGGCCTGCTCGCCGCCTACCGCATCGATAGTGCGCCCCTGACCCTCGCCCCCGACGCCGATGGCGCCGCCACCGCCGCCTGGCCGATCATCGCCGCCGGCGGTGCCGTCGCCCTGAAGGTGGTCTCGCCCGACATCGTCCACAAATCCGACGTCGGCGGGGTTCGCCTCGATCTCACCTCGGAGGCCGATGTCCGGGCGGCCGCCGCCGACATTCTCCGCCGCGCCCGGCGCCTCAGGCCGGATGCGCGCATCACCGGCTTCGCCGTGCAGCCGATGATCCGCCGGGGCCAGCAGCGCGAACTCATCGCCGGGCTTGCCGAGGACCCGACCTTCGGGCCCGTGGTGGTGTTCGGGCGCGGCGGCACCGCCGTCGAGGTCATCGACGACCGGGCGCTCGCCCTCCCGCCCCTCGACCTGCGTCTGGCCTCCGAACTCATCGACCGCACCCGCGTCGCCCGGCGCCTCGCCGCCTACCGCGACGTCCCGGCCGTGGACCGCCACGCCGTCGCCCTGGTCCTCGTCAAGCTTGCCCAGCTCGCCGCCGATTGCCCGGAGGTGCGCGAACTCGACATCAACCCCCTGCTCGCCGATGCCGGCGGCACCCTGGCCCTCGACGCCCGCGTGCTGGTGGCGCCCGTGCCCGCCCGCGCGGCCGCGCACCCGCGTTTCGCCATCCGCCCCTATCCCGTGGAGTGGGAGCGCCGCCTCACCCTCAAGGGCGAGGCGATCCACGTGCGCCCCGTGCGGCCGGAGGACGAGGCCCTGTTCCTCACCTTCTTCCAGTCGGTCAGCGCCGAGGATCTGCGCCTGCGCTTCTTCGCCCCCGTGCGCGACTTCAACCACGCCTTCCTGGCAAAACTCACCCAGCTCGACTACGCCCGCGCCATCGCGTTCGTGGCCCTCGACGCCGCCGGCCGCATGCTCGGCGCCGTGCGCCTCCACGCCGACGCCAACCACGACACCGGCGAGTACGCCATCCTCATCCACGGCGACCGCCGCGGCACCGGGCTGGGCCTCGCCCTCATGAGCCTGATGATCGACTGGGCCAAGGCGGAAGGGATTTCGCGGGTGGAGGGGACGGTTCTGCGAGAGAATCGCCCGATGTTGGCCGTGTGCCGGCAGCTTGGGTTTACGGTGAAGCCGGACAAGGAGGATGGGGGAGTGATGAAGGTGGCGTTGGATATTAGGCGCTGAGATTGCTCTGCAAAACGCGGTTCACATAAATTTTTTGTAAATCCTCACTCACTCGGATCGATGCCAAATGATATAAATCTAGAGCTTTTGAATAATTCTCCGAATTGCTTGTGGGGACAATGCTGTCAGGAGGAGAGCTGGATGACTTAGCTGACGGGCGTTGGGTTGAAGCTTGGTCTCCGTTCTGAGCCAAAATCTGGGTCGTTATCAGGGAGTTGCTGGCTTCCGACAAATTTGCCTTTTGTGTGAGCTGGAAATATTCCACGGTCCCGCCGTTTAGCTCCTGAAGTTGTTTAACTCGAGCATTCATCGTCGCGATGCCGTCTTCGCCCTCAACAGGCGTATCTGAAACGCGTGTGCCGACTAACCTCGCAGTTACCCCGTTCGCAAAGACTCGGGCGATCAGTTTTCCGTCTTTCCTGAGATCTGCATATTTGTTCCACGTAGGATCGGATGTGTCGATTGGAATCGGAGCAGGCTTCCTTTTGGCCGGCGAGTCTTGCAATGTCGCGATTGTTTCATCCGATGACTTATTTGTTGAAGATATATTAGATTGAGATTGTGCAGGAAAATTCGGTGTGAGGGCGGAGATCATGAGTTGGTCATCCATCTTCAAGGGATAAAATTCGATATAAGGCCATCTTGTACTAGTTTTTATAATTGGCGTCTTAATCGGGCTATCTTTGTTTTAAATCGCGGTCGCGCGCGGGGAAAAATAAGGTCATCTCAAAATGAATCATCTAGATTTTATTGTAGGCAATCTTCATTGTAGTGAAAAATCATGATTTATATAAAAAAGATGATAGTTCGTCGCGCAGTCGTGTCCGTCGCTAAATTTCTGCTGCGCCGCCGGATGTGGAGCGAAAACAGCAATAATCGGTAATTTATGAGCGACCTCATTCTACTGACGCTCTATTGTTTCGGTGGTGCGTGAAATGCGCGTCCTTGCCACTGCCAGGAGAGGGGGCGTTACATCCACTACAATCGAAGCCATAGAGCGGAAATAGGTTAGGCGATTTCCGACTCGGTTGTAGGGAAGCTTTTAGAAAAATAAAATTTGATAAGCTCCGGATATGAATATCGAGAGGATGATTGGTTTTTGTTTTGGTTCAGAAGTTGCGCTGTGACCAGGGAGTCGCTGGTTTTTGACTGGCTCGCCGTCCGGGTATCCTGAAGATACTCCACCGTTCCACCGTGAAGTTCCTGCATCTGCTTGAGGCGCGTATTCGCCAGCGTGATTCCGTGCCCGTCCGCTTTGAGGTCATCCGGAACCTGCGTGCCGTTCGGTGTCTCGAGCAGGCCGCTCGTATACAGGGTGGCAATGACTTGGCCGTTTTTCTTGAGGACGGCATACCGCTTCGACGGATCGTTGTCCGCATCGACTTGGCCTGGAGGGGGCGGAGACGGGGCTTTCGACAGTTCTCGCCACACCGCGATTTCCTCGTCCGACATCTTCCTCACATTTGGGGCGTCGGATAGTTTTAGAAATGGGCCTTCGACTTTGAGTCCGCCGTCCATGATTTGATTTCCCGTTTTCAAGGAATGAAAAGCGCGAAGACTGGAAAACCAATCTCGTGATGATGATGAATTTCTGGATTGCAAGCGTCCTCATCGGCTGAGCGAAAATTGTCCAGTCTGGTCTGAACTGGTTTCGCTAAGCCCCTGTGGCGGACGGCAATCTCGACTGAATCGGTCTTCGCGATCGCCGCCCATTGTTGGATCGGCAGCCCAGTATTTGTGGCGCGTTAAGGTTAAGGTTGTATTGATTCGCGATGCAACTGCCGGCGTCGCCGACGACGAAGGCGCTCGCGAGAGATCCGATCGTGCTGGGCCGAATTCGGTTGATCCGTCTCGTCCGTGCCGAGTGCGCGTCGTTCTCATCCCACGCGGAGTCGTCACAGGTGACGTAATGAACTGCTGAAGGTCTCCGGGCTCTGGCGGCGCAGGGGTCTCGGAATTTTCGCCATGCTGGCCTCGCTCAAAGAAACAGCAGGTCACCGCGTTCGGTGCCGGGTTTGCTAAATCTCCACGAAGCGCGTACAAACTAGAAACCAGCCCAAAACCAGTTGTGTCGGCGCCTCGCTTCGGAGACGAAGTGGGAACCTCGATGCTTGGCATTGGTTTGGTCGAGGTGGCCGCGCAGATTCGCGTGGACCTTGAGAGATGAGCCCGCAAGGGCGAAGGAATACGATGGCTGTTGGTACGGTTAAGTGGTTCAACGAGACCAAGGGTTTTGGCTTCATCCAGCCGGATGACGGCGGCAACGACGTGTTTGTGCACATCTCGGCCGTCGAGCGCGCTGGCATGCGCGGCCTCAACGAAGGTCAGAAGGTTTCCTACGAGATGGAGACCGACAAGCGCAGCGGCAAGCAGTCCGCCGGCAACCTTCAGTCCGCTTGAACCACATCGGGTGAGGGGCGTCGCGCCACGCGCGGGACCCCGGCCCGAGGGTATTGAAGGCCGCTTCCCGCCCGGGAAGCGGCTTTCTTTCTAAGGCATCGTCCCGAAGGCTCCGGCTTTCAAGCGACGACGATGCTCCGAGACGTCGCTCTGCCGGCTGAGTGCCGGCGCAATGCAGGATGCTGTGTGAGCCAATTCAACCAGAACTCCATGACCGACCGCCTCAAGGCGGCCACTGAAGCCCGTGAGGCGGCCCTCGCCCGCTTCCGTGATCGCCCCGCCGCCGACGACCCCGCTGTCCTGGCCCGCAAGGCCGAGCGTGAGCGCATCGTCCGCGAGCGCGAGGCCCGGACCCGTGCCCGCGACGAGGCCCGCCTCGCGGCGGAAGCCCAGCGCCGGGCCGAGGAGGAGCGCGAGCGCGAGCGCCTCGCCGCCGAGGCCATCCGGGCCGCCGAAGAAAAAGTCGAACAGGCCGCCGCCGCCCGCCTCGAACAGAAGGCCCTGCGCGACGCCCGTTACGCCGCCCGCAAGGCCAAGGCGCGCAAGTAGCGCCCGGCTCAGGCCGGACCACACGGCGCATTTTCGGGTTCGCGCCGGTGCCGAGCGTCCCATCCCGGGATGCTCCGGCGCACGGCGCCGCTCATGCGCCGCCCCCGGCGCGATGTCCGCGCCGACCCGGCGCGCTCCGCGCGCCGACGAGACAGGAGACACCCATGTCCCACAAGTTCAAGCTCGGCCAGCGCGTGCGCCGTGCCCGTCTCGGCTACGCCGAGGCCAAGACCGACGTCGGTGACGTGTTCGAGATCGTCCGCCTCGTCCCCGAGGACCAGACCGGCGAGCCGTTCTACCGCATCAAGTCCGGCACCGGCGAGCGCGCCGTCCGGGAAGGTGAAATCACCCTAGCGCCTTGAAATCGTTGGCCTAAAGGGCGCCCTCACGGATCGCCCCGGGGTCGGCCAGCGTGTGGAGCAACCGCGCCGCGCTGTGGGCGAACCGCAGGGTCACGGCCTTGCGCCGTGCCCCGCTCAGAACGTGTTCGGCCGGATCCCGCAGGATCGCGGCCCCGAACGCGTCGGCGACGATCAATCCCGCATCCTCTGGCGTCAGTGTCGTCGAGAGCGTGTCGGGGATCGCGAAGTAGAACCGGTCACAATAGTCGCGGTAGTCCGGCCATTTCCGGTCTGACCGGAAGTCGGCGACGCTCGACTTGATCTCGATGATCGTCAGACGTCCAGCCGGACACAGGGCGATGACATCGGCCCGGCGCCCGTTCGCGAGCGAAAACTCCGGAATCGTCACGTGTCCGAGTTCCGAATACAGACGGCGCACGCCCCGTTGCACCTGGAGCGCCGTCGGCGACTGCCGGCGGTCGGGGGGGAGAATCGCGTGAGCCAGGGCTGCGGACATGGGTGTTCCGAATCGGGACTGTCCGTCTCTTCAAATCAGTCCCGGCCCGGCTTGTCACCTGCGACCTCGCCGCACGGCTCCTCTTAGCCTTTGAAATAACTCAACAATCCCGCGCCCGGCGCCAGCATGGCGAAGGCCCAGACCAGGGCCGAGAGCACGTTCGCCACCTGGAACGGCAGGCGCTTGACCCCGAAGATGCCGGCGATCAGGGGCACCACCGCCCGCGCCGGCCCGAAGAACCGCCCGATGGCGACGCCCCCGGCCCCCCATTTGTGACAGAATTCCTCCCCCTTCGCCACCATGGCGGGGTAGCGGGTCAGCGGCCACATGCCCTTGGCGCCCTCCTTGTAGTGATGGCCGAATTCGTAGGAAATCCAATCACCTAGGGCCGCCCCGAAGGCGGCCGCCAGCATCACCGGCACGAACGGAATCCCCACCGTCCCCATCAGGGCGCCGATGCCGAGCAGCAGCACCGTGGCGGGCACCAGCAGCGACAGGAAGGCCAGGGATTCGCAGAAGGCCAGCACCCCGACGATGAGCGGCGTCCACCCCTGATGGGCCTCGACGAAAGCGAGGGTCGAGGTCTTGAGGGCTTCGAAGTCCATGGGATCCTGGAGGGTGCGAGGTCGCGAAGAACGAGTTAAGGGAAGGCGTTACGCTGGAGGACCGGCCCGCTTGAACATCCTCTCGATCCAGTCCCACGTCGCCTACGGCCACGTCGGTAACGCATCCGCGGTGTTTCCGATGCAGCGCCTCGGCGTCGAGGTCTGGGCCATCCATACGGTGCAGTTCTCCAACCACACGGGCTACGGCGCCTGGCGCGGCCGGGTGTTCGACGGTCCGGCCATCGAGGAGCTGGTGGCCGGGATCGCCGAGCGCGGCGTGCTCGGCCAGTGCGACGGCGTGCTGTCGGGCTACATGGGCTCGGCCGATATCGGCACCAGCATCGTGCGCGCCGTCGCCACCGTGCGCGCCGCCAACCCGCGCGCCCTCTACGCCTGCGACCCCGTGATGGGCGACACCGACCGGGGGATCTACGTGCGCCCGGGAATCCCGGAATTCATGCGGAATCAAGCCCTTAGGGTCGCCGACATCGCGACCCCGAACCAGTTTGAGCTGAACCACCTCTCGGGGCTCCCGTCCAACACCCTCGACGCCGCCAAGGCGGCGGTGACGGCCCTGCACGTCCTCGGGCCCCGCGTCGTGCTGGTGACCTCGCTCGCCACCGAGGCGACGCCGCCGGGCAGCATCGACCTCCTGGCGGGGGAGGGCGGCCGGTTCTGGCTCCTGCGCACGCCCCGCCTCACCCTCGAGGTCAACGGCGCGGGGGACGCCATCGCGGCCCTGTTCCTCGTCCACTATGCCCGCACCGGCTCGGCCGCCCTGGCCCTCGGCATGGCCGGTGCCTCGGTCTACGGCCTCCTGCGCCGCACGGCGGAAGCCGGCTCCCGTGAGATCCTCACGGTGGCGGCACAGGACGAGTTCATCGCGCCGAGCGAGACGTTTCCGGTCGAGCCGGTCTAACCTCATGGGATTGAAGTGAAAATGACTCGCCGCTTCGTCACCCTCGACGTGTTCACCGAGACCCCGCTCACCGGCAATCCCCTGGCGGTGGTGCTCGACGCCGAGGGGCTCGACGGGGCCGCCATGCAGGCCATCGCGGGCGAGTTCAACCTGTCCGAGACAGTGTTCGTGCTGCCCCCCGACGATCCACGTCACCGGGCGCGCCTGCGCATCTTCACCCCGAAGGCCGAACTTCCCTTCGCCGGCCATCCGACGGTGGGCACCGCCGTGCTCCTCGCCCTGACGGATGCCCGCGCCGGCCTTGCCGACGCCGTGGCGTTCGGCCTGGAGGAGGGGATCGGCACCCTCGCCTGCGTCGTCGAGGCGGGGGAGGGCCGGGGACAGGCCCGGTTCCGCATGCCGGTGCTGCCGGATTTCGTCGGCGACGGTCCGTCCCGCGAGGCCCTGGCCGCGGCCCTCGGCCTCGAACCCAAGAGCATCGGCTTCGGCCTGCACGCGCCGAGCCGGCATCGCCTCGGCCAGACCTTCCTGTTCGTACCCCTGGCGTCGTCCGAAGCCCTGACGCGCGCGCGCCTCGATCCGGCGGCGCTGCGCCGCCTCGGCGAGCCGGCGGCCCTGTATCTCTACACCCCCGACCCGGCCGGCCACGTGCGACACTTCCAGGCTCGGATGTTCGCCCCCCATCTCGGGGTGCCCGAGGACCCGGCCACGGGCTCGGCCGCTGCGGCCTTCGCCGGGGTAATGATGCAGTTCGAGCCCATGGGGGAGGGCACGCACGACCTCGTGCTCCATCAGGGCGTCGCCATGGGGCGCCCGAGCGAGATCCGGGTACAGCTCGCCATCGATGCCGGCGCCCTGCACGCCGTCGAGGTCTGCGGTTCGGCCGTGATCGTCATGGAGGGGAGCTTGCGTGTCTGAGGCGTTCACCCTCACGCGCCTGACGCGTCTCGACGCCCGGCTCGTTCCTTACGACTGGGCCTGGGCCCGGGACAACGCCGCCGCCATCGCGGCCCATTGGGACGTGCGGAAGGCGGCCAAGCCTACCCTGTTCGATGGCCGCGTGCTCCTCGCCTGCGCCTGCGCGGTGACCGACGGCGCCTGCCGGATCGACCTGTTCGAGGCGGCATTCTCGGAGTTCCTCGCGTTTCGCGAAGGCGGTTCGCCCGATGCGGCCGTCACCAACGCGTTCGCCGCCGTGGTGCCGTGGTCGCGTGATGGGGCCGCTGTGCTCGGCGTGATGGGGCGGGACTCCGCCAATGCCGGCCAGATCTACTTCCCATGCGGGACGCCAGACCACTCGGACGTGCGCGAGGACGATCGGGTCGATCTCGTCGGCAGCGCCGCCCGCGAGTTCCGCGAGGAGACGGGTCTGCGCATCCCGTCCGATGCCGCGCCCGAATGGCTCCTCGTCAGCGGCGAGCGACAGCATGCCTTCCTCCACCCGGTGCACTTCCCGGAAGAGGCCGCCTCACTGATCGCCCGGATGGAGAAACACCGGGCGGCGGAAGCCGAACCGGAACTCGCCGGTTTCGTCGCCGTCCACTCCGGCGCCGATCTCGACGCGGACCGGATGCCCGGCTTCGTGCGGGCTTACCTCACGGCATCCTACCGGTAGCCGTAGCGGGCCTTGGCGGCGGCGAGCAGGCTCAGGGCCTCGCGTTCGTTTCCGGACCCGCACGCCTCGGAAGCCCGACGCAGGTCGGCGCTGAAGCGTTCGCCCACCGGCGCGTTGAGGTTGCCGGTGGTGACATCGCTGTCGACGACGGCCTGGGTCCGGGCGATGCTGGGGCCGCATCCGCTGCCCTGCGGCAGGACCGGAGCGACGACGGCCGCCGGGGCCGCCACGACCGGTGGGGTTGAGGCTCCCGGCTTGCAGGCACCGACGAGGGACACGGCGAGGAGCGTTGCGAGCACACGGCTCGTGCGATGCGATGACACGACGGCCTTCCCCAGAATGGCACAGCTTGAATGCGGCGTGGGTTGTGCCCCCTTGGGGCCGGCTGGGTCAATCTCCCCTCGATGCGCGCACCGCCGTGGGACGTGTCCGCGGCGGCGCGCCTGTGGATGTTCGTGTCCCGTCCCTAAAGGACGAAGGCGACTACTTCGCCTTGTCGGCGATGGCCTTCAGACCCGACTCGTAGATACCCGTGATGGCGTCGACGGCGACGGCATCGGGCGCACCCTTGGCCTTGAAGCTTCCGGTCCACGTCACGGTGGCGCCGCTCGCCTTGGGGGCGACGGAGAGGGTCGAGCTGTAGTCGCTCACGGGCAGCGGGCCCGAGACGATGGCGTAGGTGTAGGTCATCTTGGCGTCGTCGCGGGCAGTCTGCGACTCGACGATGGTGCCGCCGCCCTTCAGGCTCAGGGTGCGCAGGGTCTTACCCCCGTCCTTGGACAGGACGCATTTCTCGATGGCCGGGTGCCATTGGCCGATGCCGCAGAAGTCGCCGATGACCGACCAGACCTTGGCGGGGGGCGCCGTGACATCGATGGTCTTGGTCACATCGAGGGCGAGACTCGGTGCGGTTCCGGCAAGCAGCGCGCAGACGGGCAGGGCGAGGGTGATCAAGAGACGGCGTGACATAGCGGCGTTTCCCCTTGGTTTTCTGATGACCGTATCGCTCGGAAAGCCTTCGCGGTTTCCAAGACAAACAGGAAAGCTAGGCTGGAGCCGCTCCAAAGCAATGACCGCCGGACGCGCGGCGAGCCTCGATGTGATGTTACGTCACCACGCACGCGTTGCGTGCGTCGCCCCACGCGGACGGCCCTCGCGCCGGTCCTTGTCAATCCGGACAGTGAGAGCTAGAGAAGCACGATCCGCGATCGCTCGGTGCTTTCGCTGCGCACGATTGCCCTTCGGGAGAGACGAGCCTTGGCCAGCGCCGGCTCTATGGTCAGCCGCACAGACGCCGCCTTCGCGGCCCTGCGGCTCCGTGCGCGTGTCTCCGTGCTGCTGTCTGCCGGCCTCCTCCTTATCCGCCCCTGAGGGCCGTCCGGGCGTGCGCCTGGGCTCTCAGGGGACGCGTTCTCACCAAGCCCCGTCCATGAATTCAGGCTCCACCGCGATGCGGGAGTCGTTTTCGGGCGCCGCCTCCCTTTGGGGTCGTGCGCCGCCACAGGATCAGCCCATGACCGCCTCCAGCATGCCGACGCAAAAAGACCGCGTTCTCATCTTCGACACCACCCTGCGCGACGGCGAGCAATGCCCCGGCGCCACCATGACCCTGGACGAGAAGCTGGCGGTGGCCGAGCTCCTCGACGCCATGGGCGTGGACATCATCGAGGCCGGCTTCCCCATCGCCTCGAACGGCGACTTCGAGGCCGTGGCCGAGATCGCCCGCCGAGCCAAGCGCGCCACCATTGCGGGCCTCGCCCGCGCGATCCCGGCCGACATCGCGCGCGCTGGCGAAGCCGTCCGGCACGCGCGCCGAGGCCGCATCCATACCTTCGTCTCGACCTCGCCGATCCACCTCGCGCACCAGATGCGCAAGACTCAGGACGAGGTGATCGAGATCATCCTGAAGACCGTGTCTCAGGCCCGCGACCTCGTCGAGGACGTGGAATGGTCGGCCATGGACGCCACTCGCACGCCCATCGACTACCTGTGTCGCTGCGTCGAGGCGGCGATCCGCTCGGGCGCCACCACCATCAACCTGCCGGATACAGTGGGCTACGCCACGCCCGACGAATACCGGAGCATGTTTCGGAGCGTCCGAGAGCGTGTGCCGAATGCCGACCGGGCGGTCTTCTCGGTGCATTGCCACAACGATCTCGGGCTCGCCATCGCCAACTCCCTCGCCGGCGTCGAGGGCGGTGCCCGGCAGGTCGAGTGCACCATCAACGGCATCGGCGAGCGCGCCGGTAACGCCGCTCTGGAAGAGATCGTCATGGCGATCCGCACGCGCGGCGATGTGATGCCCTACGAGACCGGCATCGAAACCACGATGCTGACGCGGGCCTCCAAGCTCGTTTCGCACGCGACGAACTTCCCCGTGCAGTACAACAAGGCCATCGTCGGCCGGAACGCCTTCGCCCATGAGAGCGGCATCCATCAGGACGGCATGCTCAAGCACACCGAGACCTACGAGATCATGACGCCGGCCTCGGTGGGCGTCTCCAAGACCTCCCTGGTCATGGGCAAGCACTCGGGCCGGGCCGCCTTCCGCTCCAAGCTCGAGGAGCTCGGCATCACCTTGAGCGACAACCGGATGCAGGATGCCTTCGAGCGGTTCAAGGCCCTCGCCGACCGCAAGAAGCACGTCTACGACGAGGACATCGAGGCCCTCGTCGACGAGAACCTCGCCACCGCCCACGACCGCATCCGCCTGGTGTCGCTCTCGGTGATCGCCGGCACGCACGGCCCGCAGCGGGCCACGATGAAGCTCGCCATCGACGACCGGGTGGTCACCGAGGAGGCCGAGGGCAACGGCCCCGTGGACGCGGTGTTCAACGCCATCCAGGCCCTGGTGCCGCACGTGGCCGAACTCGAACTCTACAAGGTCGATGCCGTGACCGAGGGCACCGATGCTCAGGCGGAGGTTTCTGTTCGTCTCAAGAGCGGCGAGCGCAGCGTGACCGCCCGCGGTGCCGATCCTGACACCCTCGTGGCCTCGGCCCGCGCCTATCTGTCGGCTCTCAACAAGCTCTCGGCATCCGCCGTGCGCTTGCATGCCCAATCCCCGGCGACGGTTTCGTGAGGCGCCCTTAGCCGGGTTCGAAAAATCGCCCCCGGGGGGTGGACACCCCCGGGGGGCTTTGCTATCAGCCACCTCGTCGCGGCGGACTTGGTGGGCCGCAGCGACCGCCGAAAGGCGAGGGTGCATAGCTCAGTTGGTAGAGCAGCTGACTCTTAATCAGCGGGTCCAAGGTTCGAACCCTTGTGCACCCACCAAACTAACCCAATGATCTCGGCATGTTAGCGGCAATGGCGGCTAGCACTGCACCCCAGCCAATGCGCTATGGGGTGCACTGGGGGTGCAGGCTGCTTCAGCTGCCCCGTTCTCCGAAACCAGCTCGATCCCAACCGGCGCGGCCATCGCCTCACGCCTATGGGTCCTTCCGAGCCCCCTGCGCCACGATCCGCATCATCGCATCCGGCAACGGGCGCTGAAGCTCCAGGGCGATCTCTGTTGGCGCCGCAAGCCACGTGCTCCACTCCTCCGGCGTCGTCAGCAGCACCGGCATGGCCTTCGGGTGGATCGGTCCGACGACGCCGTTCGGCTCGCAGGTGAGGAACGAGAACAGCCGGTGCTCTTCCTCGACGCGGTCCGTGTTCTCAGCCTTGGTGCCCCGCACGCCAGTCCAGGGGCGCCAGACGCCCGCGAACGCGAACAGCGGCCGGTCCTCGTCGAGGGCGAACCACGTCGGCGTCTTCTTCGGCTTGGTGTCAGCGTACTCGCTGAACGACGAGACCGGCACAAGGCATCGAAACTCCGGCTTGAGCCAGGGCTGCCAGTGCGGGCTTCTCATATTCCACGCATGGTAGGAGGCTGCAGTCCACCTTTTGGTAGCACGAGCCCCCTCCCAGTATGGTCAGTGCTTGGCCGGTTTGCGCGGTGGCGACTATCCCTCCCTACTGGATCCCCGCGCGAGCTGCGTTCAAGGCCATGAGCTTTGCAAGTGCCTCATCGACGGCGATATCTTCCGGCCAGCCGTAGGCGGCGGCCACAGCTCGGTCGAGTTCAGCGTGCGCATCGATTAGCCATTGAGGTCTCTCATTATAGAGTTTTGTCAAAGTCCGCTTTTTGAGGAAATCGGCTGCGGTGACGTCTAGTGGAATTATGCGATCTGGAAAGCCTGGTACAACGTCCGGCACAATCCGCACACGATCCGATGGATTTTGCCAAGCGGAGCGAAGTTTATGCAGTTTGCAGGAAGCTTCTGCAATACGGCGGGCATTCGGTTCATTTGAATAGTCTTTAGCACTAATGTTCGGCGTCAAATTCGGTGGGAACGGATATGTTTCGAACGTCGAAGTCGGTGTGTACCGCGGTCGATCTTCTAAGCTGCTACCCAATCGTAACGACCACTCTTCATGGAAACGCGAGTGCAAAACGCCCATCGTTGTGTCGTCATCGCGTGCAATAGCTATGATCTGTGAGTCCGGTATAACAATTGGGTCAATCCAACTGAATATTCTATGCTTTGCTACGCGCGCCGTTCCAATATAGCGTGTAAGATCTTTAGTTGCATGGGCTAGTGCCGGTCTGTCTCTGATGTGTTTCCACCAATTACGAGCTATATCTGCGTTCCTATTATTTGATCGTTCGGGTTTAATGTGTCGTAGAATATGTTCGAATGGCCCTTCATAAAAGGCTGCTTCATTGTCGCTGCCCATCGCGTTAAAATCGATGATCCACATATCCAACGGGCGTCGCACGATGTCGAGCCCATTAATCCATGGGCGAAGCACGTCAGAATTCGGGCGTCCATTGACGTTCAGCGGTGCCGATAGCCATGCCCTAGCTAAATCACCTCGCACATCGAACGCGCCGCCCTTTATGTTTCCCATGAAAGAAATTTGTTGGTTTTCGGTGAGCCGTTTTACACGAGTTAGATCCAGGCCCTTACCAGTCAAGTCTGGATTAATGCACTCAACAGACCGCCCATCTAGCTCGGTTGCCTCACCCGGTAAGCTCTCGCCAAAGCAGACAAGCGCCACTCGAACTGCCGCGCCGTCTACGATCCATGGCTCATCAGCCCAGGCAGAAAATATAGGCATGTCGCCTGCAATACGCTCCAAGACGCGTCGGTTAGCACCTCCCCGTATTGAGTTTGTTGTGACTAGCCCAACCCGACGCGTGTCCCCTCTCTCAACTTGGAAACGTGCCTTCTCGAACCAGTACGTTACGAGGTCGGCCTCAGCGGGTACGCGCCCTCGATATGTATTGAACAGTGCCTCGACATGCCTGTCGCCGAGGTTCCGACGCAGCATTTTGCCGCCGAGGAAAGGTGGATTTCCGATGATGAACTCTGCCCTCGGCCACCTAGCCTCAACTGATGGGGCTACTGTTGAAGGGTTCGGGCTATCCATCAGCGCATCCCGGCATTCGATAGTTTCAAGCCGCCGCAGAATAGGCTCGGGTCGAGAATAGAAGCCGTTGCGCACTGCCCATTGGATGTCGCCGATCCAAACTGTGGTGCGCGCTAACTCTGCCGCCAGGGGATTAATCTCTAGTCCACGCAGGATTTCTGGGCCAACCATCGGCATGCGGGGGGATAGACCAAAGACTTCGCATTCTTGATTGGCGGAGTGCTCTAGATCTTTCACCGCGTGCAGTGCCATGTATAGGAAATTGCCTGAGCCACACGCTGGGTCGAGTATCTCCAGCGTTCGCAGTCGCTCTAGGAACATCGAGCGGCGCTCTTCAGCCCGCTGCCATTCTTTCGCCTTCGGCCCCTTCTTGCGTGCCCGGTCCGTCAGTCGCTCGATTTCTGCCCTGGCCGTATCCCACTCCGCGCGCAACGGGCGCATCAGAACGGGCTCGATGATACGCAGGATCTTCTCAGCGTCGGTGTAGTGCGCACCAATCTGTGCACGTTTGTCCGGGTCGAGAAACCGTTCAAAAAGCGTGCCGAAAATCGAAGGGTCGATATGTGCCCAGTCCTGGCGCCCCGCCTCGATCAATAATTGCAAGTCGCCCTCATCGAGTGGCAGCGCGGGCTGCTCATCGAATAACCCACCGTTGATGTGCGGCAGGCGCTCCAGTCCGAACCGGCCGCCCTTTTGCAGCACGGCGAAAAGGGCATCAAAGAGCGCATTGGTCTCGTGCGGGCGCCCTGCGACCTCTTCCAGCGCGCGGCGGAAGTAGCCGGTGGGCAGTAGGCGCACATCCTCGGCGAAGAACAGGAAGGCAAGGCGGTTAACGAAGTGGGCGACTGCTTCGGGGGCGTGGCCGCGGTCGCGCAACCTTAGCGCGATGCTAGAGAAGCGATCGGCGGCCTTCCTGGTAAGGTCGGCTCGGCTGCCGCCTTTGCGAAGTCTGGTCGGCTCGTGGAAGGCTGCGCGCAGGATCTCGAGTTTGCTAGGCTCGCGCAGGTCATCGAGGCTAATGTCGTAAGAAACAGGGACAGTGTTCGTCCACGCTGTAACGACACGAAATTGGTCGGTGTCGCAGGCGATATGCAGTGGCGGGCTTTCCAGGGCCAATGCATAGCGAGCAAGCTGGTCTAGGGCATCTCCAAGGTTGCGTTTTCTCTTTTTGTATTCCCAAGCAAAATGCTGACGCTTCCATACATCGGCGAACCCAAGACCGCCGCCAGACTTCTGTAAACCCTTTTCGAAGGCGAAGTGCTCGCCGCGGGGATCTGCCTCAATTGGGGTAGGGTGATCGAGTAGGCGGCACAGGTCATTAAAGTGGGATTGGGCCGTGGCGCGTTCAGAAAGGGCAACTGGCTTCCACCGATCGATGAACTGCTGTGGTGTCACGATCCCCTCCGCCGGCACGGTTGCGGTTGCGCCGGATTTCTGTGGACTGTTCTCATCAGATATTGACAAACTCAAGGTCGAAACCAGGGGCGCCGAGCGTTCCTCGTCTTGTGTTGGGCCGCCGCCACAGCGGTTGATGCGCCATCGCTCCGCTCAGGCTACCTTACCTTCATGCGGCTTAGCGGCCTCGTTCTCCGAAGCCTTCTCTCAACCAGCTCGATCCCGACCGGCGCGCAGCACCGCAAGCACCACGCTCTGGCGTCGGGCCGCGTCGTTGAGCGCCATGAGATCCGCGCCGCAGGCCGCAAACACTGCGCTCGCCAGCGTCTCGCGGCGGCGCCACTCGGCCTCGGTGATCCCTTCGGCCTCGGGATCGCCCACCACGCGGTACAGGGCGCCCTCCAGGCTCCACGCCCTAGCTCCACCGCTCTCGGGCGCAACCGGCCGTCCAGCGGCATCCTCGGCGATCCCTGCCCGTATCCAGGCGCCGGGGGGCGGCGTAGAGGGCGAGCATGGCGTCGAGGGCTTCGGTCACGGTCATAGGCTGGGCTCCGGTCATGCTGCCTCGCAATCGGTGTCGCTGCCACGCATCCAACTGGCCTGCGAGCCATGGGGGTTCTCGGGAGCCCCCAGGGACGGCTCGGCGTCGGCGCCGTCCTCAAGGTCCGCTTCGCCGTCGAGGGCGTCGAGGATGGCGAGAAGCCGTTCGATGGCGTCTTCGATCTGCGCCCGCATCTCAGTGGCTCTCGGCGCGGCGAGCCGCGTGGGCGCAGGCCCAAGCGAACGTCAGGGCCTCGGCCATGCAAGCCTGCCATGTCCGGGCGGGGCGATTGAGGCGTTCGCACCGGGCGTTGGCGACCGCGTAGGCCATGAGGGCACGGCGGTCGAAGCCGCCGGCCGTGGTCCGGAACCGCGCGCCTGCCTGCGCCCGATTGGCCTCGGCTTTCGCCTCGTTCACCGAGGCGATGTAGGCCATCCGCACAGCTGGCGGCGGGCAGTCGTTCCGCAGGCGGTGGATGGCGTCGGACCAGGATCGGGAGTGGTGGAGGGGCATCGGGGCCTCGCTTCTAGGTATTAAACCTAGATGAAGCCCTCTAAAAGCCATGTAAATACTTTTAAGGGTGTGATATCTAGATATGGCAATCCGAGGATGAAATGCTTACTACCAGCAACCAGCTAAAGGCCGCCCGTGCCCTGATAGGGATGGAACAGGCCCGCCTCGCAGAAGTGGCCGCGCTCAACGTCAACACGATCCGCAACATGGAAGCTGGCGGGGCCGGAGCCATTCCAGGGCGTTCAGTGAACGTCCAGGCCGTTCAACGTGCCCTGGAGGAAGCTGGTGTGGAGTTCCTAAACGGAGATCAGCCTGGTGTCCGCCTGCGGAAGCCACTGGCAGGCGCAGGATCATGACGGCGCTCGAAGCATTGAACGATGCAATGACGGGTCCGAAGTCGCTAAGCTGTCGCCTTGGGCTTCACCAGGGGACATAGGGGGATGCCCGTAATAGCCCGGTGCTGGCCTCAGCCTTCCGGCCGGAAGCAATTATCATCGGCGCTTATCAAGAGCGCCAAGAAAGCGAAATCCTCGTAGACCCTTCCCGCCATCTCACCAGCATTCAAATCCGCTTTATCTAAGTCTTTGTCTGGCGAATTTTCTGTTAAATCGATAAATATTCTCGATTAATATTCACGTCTAGGGTTTCAAACCCAAACTTACCTCCAATGGGATTAACTAGATACTCAGCGCCACTGTTTGATTTGGTGGATATTTTTATTCTAGACGTATTTCCGTCTGCCCAATTTACTTCGTACTCTTTGTTTCCTTTACCTTTATGCCGTCCAATGCCAATCAATAAGATGCAATTATCTGATATTCTACGGTAGAAGATTGTGCAATTTCTGTTTGGCTGTGTTCTGTGTTGGCAGTTGAGGCGCAATGATGATGGGCCGGATCCAATTTTTACATTCCTGATCGGCGCATCATTCTTCCAACTGGACTGCGCTACATTCTTGATCCATTGCCAGTCGCTGCGGTCAAAGCGCGGGGGAAGCCAAATAGGGGGTATAATAGTTTCACAGTTGTAGTCGCGGGCAATCGAGTTAACGGAATGAACTTTCTCATCATTATAAGCCGTTTGCATAGAGAGATCACCTATAAAAATATCGACCAGGCGCAGCGGTTATCCGCTATCTAATTGCTTCAATGATCCGGCGTAACGCTGCCATAACATATTCACGCGAAGTTGCTTAAGTTAATCGCGTTCCCACGATGCTTCTAAAGCGCCCTCTAATTCAAAATGAAGTTCTTTGAAAATTCTGGTTATCTGAGCTAATGCTCCACCCACTATCTCGAGATTTATTATCGACCATTCCTTAAGATGTTGTTGCCCTTTAATGTTTTCGGGATATCGAAATATTTGTCCGTTCGGATCGACCTCATGAAAGCATTCAATCAACTTTCTTATAAAAATCATGTCGTCTGCATTTAGTCTTCTTGCATACGGCGTAATCTTCTCTTCTAGAATAAGCCAATTGTCCAAAATTGAATGATTTTGACGGTAGGTCAGGTTCTCGTTTGTAATTTTATTGATCGTCGCGATTGCATATTTTGCAAACAATTCAATTCCATGGCGAAAATTGAAACAGGCAGGATAAACTAAAGTGTCGACTACCGCATCAAATTTCGCTGACCGATCAATTATCACCTTCGCTGCTTCAAGAAATCCATGAGAGTAATCATACAGATCATAGGGGCCTCCATTGTCGCCAACGCAGGCGTTCATGTGCTGATTGCGTCCTGCACGAAACAGGGCATTCTCACGGAAGAGGGGCATATCGATCATGCACCTCATATAGCACATTCAGTTGTAGAACCTACTCTGAAACCACCTCAGATGCCTGCCGCCACCCGCTTCACCAGCTGTCGGATCGCGCCGCCCCGCTGGATATCGTCCCCGATCATGTGGACGATCTCGTTGCGGCTCGGGACCGGCACCTGGTCTCGATCCACCACATAGACGCTGGTCTCGGCTCGGGCAGAGCTGCCGAACCGCGTCGGCTCCACGGGGGGCGCCTTCGCCATCACACCCGCACCCATGGCGTTCATGCGGTCCAGGCTCTCCCGGCCGATCACGTCCACGGCCGAGCGCTTCAGGACGAACTCTCCCGGCATCAGGGTGCGGGGCACGCTGTCCCGGTTCGGAACCCCGCCCGTGACCAGGCCGCCAGTCGCCATGCCCGGTGCTGCCGGCGCGCTGAACAGGTTCCCGAGGATCGAGCTGATCCCACCGGCCGAGCTGACGCCCGAGCCGCCGCCGCTCATGTCCCCGAACAGGGATTTCATGATCTCGTTGGACGCGGCCTTGCTCGCGATCTGCGCCATGTCGGTGAGGATCGAGGTGGCGAACGTCTTGAAGGCATCCTTTCCCTTGATCGTGCCGGTGGCGAGGCCCTGAAACAGGGTCGCCATGCTGGTGGACATGCCGGACATGGATTGCTGCCAATACCCGGACATCTGCTGCGCCGCCGTCTTGAACTCACCTGTTTTGCGGTCGATCATCCCGGCCGACGTGAAGAAGTCGAGGGAGCCCCGGCTGAGCGCCGCGCCGTAGTCGTCGCCGCGCGCCTCCACGCCCTTCTGGAGGCTGGCGTTGGCCGCGTACTCGCCCTCCCGCTTCTTCAGCTCGGTGATGCGCTCCTGGATCGCGGCGCGGCCGGTCTCGCTCACCAAGCCCTTATCGCGAAGCTGGCCGAGCTGAGTTTCCAGGGCCAGTTCCTCCGCGCGGATCGCGGCGGCCTGGCCCTCCAGCTTCAGGCGTTCGGCGGCCTGGCGCGCGGCGGCCTCGGCGGCCTGAACCTCGGCGGCCGAGACCTTGCCGGCGGTCTCGTCGGCCTTGAGGTAGTCGGCCCGCGCCTTGGTGCGGTCGGCCTCCTCCCGGTAGGTCTTCAGCGTGGCCTCACCGATGGCCTTCGCGTTCTCCTCCACCAACTTGGCGGCCCGGTCGGCATAGGACCGCTGGATGCGGGCTACCTGGTCGCCCTGCTCATCCGGGGCCAGGGCGGTGAAGCGGTCGGAGGTCTTCTCCCGCTCCAGGTCTTTGTCCCGGAGGGCAGCAAGATCGGTGATCGTGCGCGTGGCCGGCGCGAGGTCGGCCGTCCGGCCCACGGCCCGGCGGTCCAAAGCGAGCTGGTCGGACAAGCCCTGCTCATCCCGAGCGAGCTGCCGTTGCTGGAGGGCAAGGCGCTTCTGGCGGATTGCCCGCGCGTTCGCCTCGTCCACGGTGGCGGCCTCGGCCCGCGCCTTCCGGCCGGCGGCCTCGCCCTCGTCGAGCGCGTCCCCGGTGGGGATCACCAGGCGGTCGGCGCGGGTGGCCTTCGCGTTGAACGCGGCTAGGAGCCGGGTGGTGAACTCCGACGACGTGTCGCCCTCTCGGCCGCCGTTGGCGGTGATGGCCTGTCGAGCCCGAGCGGCGTTCACTCCGGCATCCATCAGCGCCTGGACCGCGCCCTTGCCGGGGTTCGCGAGAAGCGCCGAGCCGCCGGTTTCGCCCTGGTTGTACAGAACATAGCGGTTGTCGTCGGACAGGTTCAGGCCCTTGCCCCGGAGGGTCTTATCGATGGCATCGAAATACCGGATGGCCGCAAGGGCCGACTGCGCCACGTTCGTGGGATCGGACAGGCCGTAGTCGGCCGCCGTGCCCTTGGTGAACTGGTAGACGCCCCGCGCACCCGTCGAGCTGACGGCCCGAGGGTTGAAATCGCTTTCGAACGCACCGAACCGAAGGAGCGTGCGAAGCCGGTCATTCCGGCCGGCGCCCTCAGCCGCGTCCGCCACCTGGCGGGCGACGGCGTTTGCCTCCTCACCAAGAGCCGGTGCGCGGTTGAAGCCGGTCGGGGCGGTGACGGCCTCGCGCGCCAGGCGCAGGCTGGCCTGCCGGTCCACGATGTCGACACCCTGCTGAATGAGGTCGCGCACCTTCCCGGCCAGCTCTGCCGCCTTATCCACGGTGGTGGCCGGGTCGCGGATTTGCTTGTTGAGCTGCGCCACCTGCGCGTCGAGGACACCCTTCTGTCGGCCGAGCGCGCGTTCCTGCGACGCCAACAGGCTCTCGGTGATCCGCTTCCGGGCCTCGGCCACGCGGTCGGCGTACCCGGCCAGGCGCGCGTCCAGCTCCTCGTTGGCCTGCGCCAAGCGCTCCTTCAGCTCGGGCCGGCTGTCCACCTCATCCGGGTTGGCGGTCTCGGCCTCGATCAGCTTCCGGGCGATGCTGCGCTGGCGCTCGACCAGGGCCTTCACCTGCGCCTCAATCTCGCCCGGCTCGGCCGTGTCTCGAGTGGCGCCGGCCCGCTTCATCAGCGTGTCGATCTGCGCGGCGGTGTTCTTCCGCTCGGCCTGAAGCTCGCGCGTGAGGTCCGGGCGGATCGAGGCCGCGATTTCGTCCAGCTCCTTGGTGACGCCCCGGCGCAGGCTCTTGAGCTGGTCGGTGATCCGGGCGCCGGCCTCGGTCACCGTCTTATCGGCGGCACCGGCTGAGCGCAGCTCACCGAGATACCGATTGAACTCGGCCTCCAGGCTGGCGGCCTCGGCTTGCGTGTCCCGGATCGCCGCGACGATGCCGGCCTTCCGCTCAGTGCCCGAGCCCGTCACGGAACGGCTGCGCTCGGTGAGGTTCGCCTGGAGGTCGGCGGCCCGCTGGCCAAACGCCTGAAACTCCGGGGTCTGCTGAAGGCGCGAGACATCGGCCCGGCTGGATAGCTCGGTGAGCTTCCCCTGCGCCGCGATGGTGCCGGCATTCGTCTTCACCGCGTCCGAGAACAGCACCGCGATTTTGTCGAGCTTGTCCAGGTTGTCGGTGATGGCCGCCAAGCGGCCGGTGTTCGATCCGTCGAGGCGCAGCGGCGCGGCCTCGCGCTCCAGCCGCTGGCGCTCGTCCAACACGATCTGCTGATAGCGCGACACGCCGAGCGGATCGTCCCCGCCGAGCGAGGCCGGGTTGCGGATCACGTCCAGCAACGGCTTCAGGGCGGTGAGACCGGCGCGGGCCAAGCCGGCGTCATCCGACCGGGAGCCACGGGGTGCCGCCGTGGGGAAGCGCGGGTCTGAGAATTCGGGAGCGTTGCTGCCGAGCGCGTCGGCGATGCGCTGATCCGCGCCGCGCCGGTCCACGTTGCCCTTGGTGACCAGGGCGTCCAGCTCTTTCGCCGTGACCGCGAACTGGCGCTGAAGAAGCTCGGTGTTCTGCCCTTGAAGCTCGGTGCGCAGGCGGCGGTAGGCCGCCACCAACTCATCAATGCTGGCCGCGTTGGCCGAGATGGTCAGCCCGAGGTCGCCGAACGCCTTCTGAGCCTCCAGGATGGTGTTGCGGCGAAGGACGGGATCGGCGTTTAGCTTCTCGCGACGTTCCATCAGGAGCCCGAGCTGCTGGTCCACCCCGGAAATGCCGGTCTCGATGGACTGCTGCTGCGCCAGCACCTCGTTGCGAATGGCGCGCACCTGGTCAAGGGCGTCCTTCGCACGCTCGGTGTCGGACATGATCCGGGCGAGATAGGCGCCGCCAGCGATGGCCGCGCCAGCCGCCGCGAGCGCCAGCACCGCCGGGTTGGCGAGACCGGCCAGGAGTGGGGCAAGGCTTGCCGCGAGCGTCCCGAGGCGCAGGCCGGCGGCGGCCACCGCGATGGTCCCGAGCCCGGTGCCGACCACGGGGAGGACGATGCCGAGCTTGCCCGCGGCATCCGCGAGAGCCGCCGCGCCGTCCACGGCGCCGGTGAGGCCCGAGACCATCGGGCGAAGGCTGCGATCCAGCAGCGCGAAGGAGACGTTGCCGAACCGGGTGAGGCTCGCCGTCAGGCTTTCGTTCGCCTTGGCCGCGCCCTCGGCCGCCGCGTTGGACAGGGTGAGGTCGCCACCGAGACGCTTGATCACGTCCACCTGGCCGAGCATGGCCGAGTAAGCAGAGGCCGCCCGGAGGTCCAGGGATCGCAGGGCCTCGGCGCCGCCGAAGCCGGCCTTGCGCAGGTTCTCGATGACGCCGATGAGGCCGTTGGCCTTCAGGTCCACGTCGGCCATCGAAAGGCCGACCTGGCGCAGGCCGTCCTTCAGCTTGTCGGTGGGGGCGGTAAATTCCTGGAAGAACTGCCGGAGGCCGGTGCCGAGCGTGGAGCCGGACTTGATGCCGGCTTGGGCCATACCGCCGAGGGCCGCTGTCAGCTCGGTGAAGCTCACCCCGCTGTCTCGGGCCACGTTGGCGGCGTAGCTCACGCCAAGCTGAAGCTGCTCCATGCCGAGCTTGGTACGGTTGAGGGCGCCCACGAACACGTCGGCCACGTCGCCAGAGCGGGCAGCTTCGATGTTGTAGGCCCCCAGCACCGAGGTGATCGCCTCGACCGACTGCTGGAGGGTGGACCCGGACGCGGCGGCGAGGTCCAGCACCGGCTTCAGGGTCTGGCCGACGCCACGGGCCGAGAGGCCAATCTGGCCCAACTGGATCGAGACGTTGGCAAGCTCGGTGAGCGAGAACCGCGAGGTCGCCGCGACGGCCAGTAGCTGGTCCCGGAAGCTTCCAAGCTCGGTGTTCGTCGTCTCGGTGATCGCCTGGAACTGGCGGAGCTTGTCATCGAACTCCGCGATGTCTTTCAGCCCGGCGCGCAGCATCGTGATGCCTGCGCCGATAGTGGCGTAGTTCGCCGCTATCTGTGCCTGGAGGGGGAACAAGCCGCCGGCACCACCGGCTCCACCGGCTGGTGAACCACCAGGGGAGAGGGGCGGGACGCCACTGCCGCCGGCACCGCCTTGGCCCGAACCCGGTGCGGGCGCTGAAGCGGCGGCACGCGCCGCTGTGAGGGCGGCGGTGGCGGTGCGGAGGTCGGCCTCGGCGGTGCGAAGCTGGTCCCGAAGGCCCGACTGGAGGCCACCGTCCGCGCGACTGGCGGCCAGCTCGGCCCGGAGGTTGGTGACCATGTTGAGCAAGGGCTCAACCGTCCGGGTCGAAGCCGAGAACTGATCCGACAAGCCGCGTGCGGCAATCACGGCCTCGCGGAAATGCTGTGCCGTGCGTGCGAGGCCGGTGTTCAGGGTCGCATCGTCCAGGACGATATCGACATCGATCTGTGTGCCGTCAGCCATTGATCTGCGCCGCAAATGCCAGCATGTCGGACACGCTGTTGAGGTCTTCGGTAGGGGCGGACTGCTTTGCTCCGAAGACCTGACCGGCCGTGAACAGAAGGCTTTCGGTGAAGGACATCGCCTTCACCATCTCGAATTGCACCTTCAAGTCCGTGAGGCGGATCAGGTCTTCGAACGTGTACGACCAATACACGGTCGGAAGGGCGCTCGGCTTGACGCCGAGCGTGAAGATGATCGTGTCTACGAAGCTGAGGGCGCCAAACCATTCAGCGACGATCCGACCCCCGTCAGCCGCTGGCCGTTCGTCTGGAGCGAGGCCAGGTGCTTCTCCAGCCGCCCGAGAAAAAAATCGGCCAGGTGCTCCTTCGCGAAGTCCAAGGCGGCCTCCGCATCCTCGATGCTGAGGTCCGGCGGGATGATCCACTCGGGGTCGGTGCGCCGGCCGCGCTCGTCGCGGGGCGACAGGAGGATGTCCAGGACAGCGGTGCGGGTGGGAGCGTGGAAGTCCACCTCCGGGAGCCGTTCGAAGCTGCCGACCAGCTCTGCCAGCTCGTTCAGGCGGCCGAAGAACATGGTCACCTCGGTGGACTTGCTACCGATCTTGATGTTGAGGGTGGGGGCGGGCGAAGAAGTTGACGGCATCTTGTTGTCTCCGAGACTTGCGTCCTAGAGAAATGGTTATTGTACCGCGCCAATCAATGGGCTCGAAGATGTCAAAATCGGAAAGTAAATTGCCATCTACTTCGCGGATATACTAGCGCTTTTTGGCGCCGCGTTCGATCTGGTCCAACACCCGCGCCACGGCGACGTGAGACCATGCCGCCGCGCGCGGCGCGGCAATACCGGCCTCGGTGAGCCGGGCCGCCAGGGTGCGCAGGGAGGTGGCCCCGGCCGCGCGCAGCTCATGGATGACGGGGGCGAGATCGACCGCGCGCCGGACTGTCCTGGCGGATCGAACCCGAGCGGATGCCCGGCCGGCGCTCGGCGCCAAGGCGATGAGGTGGTGCGGCATAAGGGATAGGTGGGCGCGGCGAGGGCGCCGGGCAACCTAAGCGGCCTCTCGCTCCAGCGGCTGAATGGCGTCCACCTCGGCACCCATAACGTTGCGGGCCATCAGAAGATCGAAGCGGCTCTGAAGGTTCACCCACACCTGCGGGTCCATCCCGAAGAACCGCCCGAGCCGCAAGGCCGTGTCGGCGGTGATGCCGATCTCCTCACGGGCTATGCGCTCGATCCTGGTGCGCGGGACGCGGCACGCCTTCGCGATGGCGTAGGCCGTCAAGTTCAACGGGATCATGAACTCCTCTCGCAACACCTCGCCAGGGTGCATCGGCGGGAGAACGGTGTCGGTCTCGTATTCGGTGCTCATTCCACTTGTCTCCTAAGAGGCGGGCGATGCCCTGAGTGGTCGTTCAGTGGTAGTCGGTGATCTCCACGTCTTCCGCTCCGGTCTCCGTCCAGCGAAAGCACAACCGGAATTGATCGTTGATCCAGATGGCGTGTTGCCCGGCTCGGTCATTGACCAAGGGATGTAGCTTGTTGCCTGGCGGGACCTTCAAGGCGTCGAGCGAGGTTGCGGCGTCGAGGTAGTTGAGCTTGCGCCGAGCTGTTTTGAGGATGTCGGCGGGGATGCCCTTCGGGTGGCGGCCCTCGAACACTGCTCTGGTGCACTCGTCAGCGAAGCTTCGGATCACGACGCGGTCCCCGTCATGCCAGCTGGTATCGCATGGCGATACGTTCCAGTCAACCGAAAGGTATCGTTTAGTGATACATAACTTGCCGGCGCTGGAGCGCGCATGGCTTGCCGCCGGGGGCTCGGGCACGGTAGCTCAGCCTCCTGAAGAACCAGGGAGACGCGCCGTGTTCAGTCATATGGTCGTTGGAAGCAACGACTTAGCCAAGTCGAAGGTGTTCTACGACGCGCTGTTCGCGGCGACCGGCGGCGAGCCGGGGACGACGGACGCGCTGGGCCGCTTGGTCTACGCTCACCGGGGAAGCCGGTTCGTCGTCACCAAACCGATCAACGGTGAGGCCGCGACCGCTGCGAACGGCGGCACCATCGGGTTCCTCATGAACAGCGCGGAAGAGGCCAAAGCCTGGCATGAGGCCGGTGTCGCGCATGGCGGCACGTCCGTGGAGAACCCGCCGGGCGAGCGCAACACGCCGATGGGTCGGATCTATCTCGCCTATCTGCGCGATCCGGACGGCAACAAGCTCTGCGCTCGCTACAAGCTCCCGGATTGACGGCGCCGAGAGGCTACACCCTTAGGTCAACGAACTGTCCCTGTCCGGCCGGTGCCGGCGGGGACGCCGTTTCGGCGACGAGGGTAGCGACAGCTTTCTGCGCGTCGATCTGCTGACGGGCAACAGCGGTGCCAATCGACTGTGCGAGGGCACCGGCTTGCATCTGGACGGCTTGGGCGGCGATGGCGGTCATGGCGCATCGTGGCCGGTGACTGGTGAATGTCGGGTTACGGTCGCGCCTCGATCCGGGCCAGGGTCCGGCTCACCGCCATGGGTGACCAGGTGGCGCCTCGAGGCGGAGCGATGCCTGCCTGGTTTAGGCCAGCCGCCAGGGAGCGGAGGCTGGTGGCCCCGGCCGCGCGCAGGTCGCTGATGATGGGAGCGAGGTCGGAGGCCCGGCCCTCGGCCCTGACCTTCACCGCCTCCACTCCCTTGGCCTTGGCTTCGGTGGACAGGGTGGCGCCCCGGTCGCCTCCGAGCTTCACGCCTCGGGCCTTGGCAGCCGCGAGCGCCGCCTTCGTCCTGGAGCTGATAGCGCGACGCTCCTCCTCTGCGACCATGGCCATGATCCCGACCGTGAGCCGGTTGGCGCTCGGCATGTCGGCCGCCACGAACTCGATCCCGGCCTTCTCCAGACCGAGAAGGAAGCCGGCATCACGGGACAGCCGGTCCAGCTTTGCGATGAGGAGCCGGGCGCCGTAGACCCGGCACGCCTGGATCGCACGCTGGAGCTGAGGCCGGTTCGCGTCGGACTTGCCGCTCTCAATCTCCACGAACTCGCCAGCCACCGTCCAGGCCCCGCCGTTCAGGTAGTCGGACACCGCCCGCTGCTGAGCCTCAAGCCCGAGGCCGCTGTCCCCCTGCCGCTTGGTGGACACCCGGAGGTAGGTGACGAACTTGCCTTGGGCCATCGGTCTCGCTCATGTCACGAACCAATCATCGAACGTAGACTGGTTCGTGACAGGTTGTGACAGGGGTGCCCCTTTGGGGTCAAGAAAACAATCTAACTATTCAATGAGATAAGGTTCTTGACTTTATAGCCCATGGATGTGTGGGTACTTTTATTGATAAATAAACACTTGTTAATATACACTATGCGTCACGCATACTTCCGGAAAATTTGGGATTTATCAAGATGATAACAGAGAAGCCAGGTAGGCCTGGAGCCCGGCGGGGGTGAACCGGACATCACCGACAACCGGGCCGGCGGCGCGCGCGTAGGTGAGCGCCCACCGCCGCACCTCCTCCGGGTCCGACACGTCGGTGTCGAGATCGCGCGCGAGCGAGAGCCGCCAGGTGGTGAGGGTGTCGAGCTGGTCCCCGCGCCGGGCCGCGAGCCACACCAGCACGTGGTCCACGCGGTAATTCAGCGGCGCTCCCGGCGCGCGCCGGAACCAAGCCGGCGGCATCGGAGCCGGTGTGAGGCGGCGGGAGCGCCATGTCGCCCATAAGCCCCTGTCCAGGTTCAGGGCGGCGGTCAAGGCGGAGGTGGAGATAGGCGCCCACGTGAACAGACCCGGAAACACCGCCTGAGAGGCCGGTGGGAGCCGGTTCAAGGCGGCGGGAGGCTTGATGTTAGTAGCACCCTCCGAAATCGCAGATCGCAGATCGCAGTACATTTTAAATTCTCCGGACGTTTTTCTCACCCTTATGAGGGCCAGAGCGCTTGCCGCTCTGGCCCTCCTCCCTGGTGAAGCAGCGCAGACGCCAGAACCTTTTTCAAAAGTCCTGCGATCTGCGATCTGCGATCACGGACAGCTCTCCGAAGCCGCCTCCTCGATCATCCGCTGGAATAGTGCATCTCGCCGTGCCGTTGCCTCGTCTTCGAGCTTCCGCTTGAGTTGAGCATCCATGAACGCAGTGGTCACGTTAGGCCCGGCATCACCAACCGGCCGCAAAAACTCACCCTTCAGATCCTCACGGGATGCGGTGCGCCAATGGGGGACGCTGCGGATTGCCCAAGGGCGGACCTTCTTTCCGCCGCCGATGACCAATTCCATGTGGTCATCGCCATCCATATTCACCTGACGTGCGCCCACGTCTCGCATCGCCTTCGCGACTGACCGGGGGTTCAGGCGCCCCAGATTGGTCACCCATGTCGAAGCCTTCAGGGCACCGACCACCTCCTTCACCTCAACGATGTCCCGGTGGAGTGGATAGGCGCCGGCTTGGATCAGCTCAGCCAAAACCTGCGCCGTTGGTGTACGGCTCTCCTCCGTCGCCACCTCCTTCGCCTTCGTCATGGGCGGCGCACCCTTGGCGTTGAAGCCCTCCAGCGAGACGGTGCGCAGGTGTTCCGCGAAAGCCGCCACCAGGCTGTCGTCCTGGTCCAGCCGGTCGTGGAGCCGCTTGAAGAAGGTCCGGTTGACCATCTTCTCCTCCTCCGTATCGGGGGTCTCGGGGGTGGCGCAGACGAACCAGCGGCGGTCACCACGCGGCAGGACCATCGGGGCAGCATCGTTCGACGCCAGGAACATGCCGCGCGGGGTCCGGCCCCGGAAGCGGCGCACGTTCTTGTCGTGGGCGTAGTAGAACTCCTCCGTCAGCAATGTCTTCGTCTTTTCGAACACCTCCAGGCGCTCACCGTGGTGGGCCTCCTCGATCATCAGCACCTTCGCGTCCACCAGGCGAGCCGTCCACTCCTGGCCCAGCTCGACGCCCTCGATCTTGCGGGCGTTCTTGGCACCGATCATGGTCACAACGATGCGGTGAAGGGTGCTCTTGCCGGTGCCGTAGCCGCCCGTGACGATGATGCCGTGCTCTATCTTCTCGCCGGGGTGCTGGATCAGGTGCGCCAGGTACTGGATCACGTGCTCACGTGAGCACGTGTCCGGGAGGAACCGTGCGAAGAAGTCCAGGATCGGCTGGTAGTCGCCGGCCGCCGGTTCCACGCCGCCGCGCTGCCAGAGGTTCACCGAGAAGGTGCCGTCTGGCTCGGGCAGGACGAGCTGCGCCACCCCGGCCCGGTAGTCCCGGTGCATCACCTTCGGCATGGTCGGGGACTTCATCAGGGCGTCGTGCGGCGCGGACCCGATCTTGGACTTCACGCTGTCGCCGAACTCCTCCGGGTCCAGCTTCTCGCCGCTCGCGAGGTGCAGGTAGCTGCGCCCCTTCACTACGAACACCACACCCTGCTGGATGGCGGCCATGGCGCGGCCCTGGTTGGCCAGAGCAAGCGGGGTGCGAATAGCGGCCCTGAAGGGGCATCGCGCGCAGCCCTCGAACGGGGGTGAGGTGGCGTCGCCGTCCGCCACGGTGCTGCACCAGGTCGGCCCGGTCGCGGCCTCCAGCGCCTGGTCGATCTTCGTCTCCGTTTCCTCGAAGGTGTAGTCCGGGTGACGCTTGGACATCTCGTGGACCCAACGGCGACCGTTCACGGTGCGGGCCACGACACCGACCATCCTGTACCACCAGGGCTCGATCAGCTTCTCCTGCACTACATCGCAGTGCTGGATGAAGGCGCAGCCGGCCAGGACCGGGGCGAACTCGTCTGGCTTGGCCTTGCCCGAGACCAGGTGCGCCTTCGTCGCCTCTGCGCGGATCATCTCCGCAACAGTGCCCTTGCCGGCGCCGGGGACGCCACGCGACGCCATGGCGAGGTCCGGGGCCAGCATCTCGGCCAGCTCGGCCCGGTCGTACCGCCCACCCTGGTGGATGAGGGTCACCGACTTCAGGTACGGGGCGGTCTTGTGGTTCAGTGAGCCCGGCGCTTTGCAGACACGGGTGAGGTCGGCGGTGCCGTCCAGGACGTAGCCGTGGGCCTTGAAGGTGTCGCGCAGACGCTTCTGGATGGCCCTGGACAGCATCTTCTCCGCCGACCGCTCCTCCGGGGTGAGGATCATGGCCGGGTGGGCGTAGAGCCAATGCGGGTGACAGCCGCCGCCCGTGTGGACCAGGAGCGTCGGCGGGGGCAGCTTGGCCTCCGCGATGAGCTTCAGGGCCTCGTTGGCGTCGGCCGGCAGCTCGGCCGCCGGGGTCGAATGCGGACCTTCGCGGGTGTCGATGTCGGCGAACAGGCCGCCGACGAAGATGATGCCCGCTTCCTTCCCGCGCTCACCGGCCGCCGGTGCCTTCTCCTGGAGACCCCGGCAGACGTAGACATCACCGCGCACGCGCAGCTCATCGTGCTTCGCGGCGGCGCCCTCCAGGTCGGTCACGGGGAACGTGTAGGTCTCGCTCTCGGTCTTGCTGAGCTTGAGCCACATCGTGACGAAGCCCGCCTCGGCGCCCTGGAAAAGCTCGCTGAGAAAGCCCTTGGTGTTGTTGCTTTCGGAGGGCGGAATGGTCATATTCATGAGAGAAGTTGTCCTGTGAAATGTGATCCGGGGTCAGGTGTTGGTCGCACCTGGCCCCTTCGTTTGCCTGGTCACGCCGCTCGCTTGAGGGGCTTCTTCAGTTTCGGATAAGGCGTGGTCGCCGGAACGGCATGTTGATCGGCGCCGATGACGTAGTATTCCCCTGAGAACGGCTTGCGACCCGCGCAGTGGGGCACTCGGGAACCGTCCCCGTCACTGTGTTCGTGCAGCTCGCCACAGAGAGGGCACTGCACCACCAAGAAGGTGTACTTCCCGCGCTTGGCTTCGCGCCGTTGGGTCGCCAGTGCCATGGGCTCCGCAATGTCGCCCTCGGGGGTGTGGTGGATCATTTCTCCGATGATGAGTGGTTCACGCGGCATTGCTCTGCTGTCCTGTGCTGTCGATCTTCTTCTGGATGTCCGCGACGCGCACCCGGACGGCGCCCCCGATCTTCACAAGATCGAAGTGCCGGCGAATGCTCCGCGCACTGAGATCGAGCATCTTCGCCGCCTTCGGCAGGCTAACGAGTAGCTCGGGGCTGGTGTCGATGTTGTTGGTCTTCGTCATGTCTTCCCCCTCGACAGGATCGGACCGGATGAAGTTAGCCAGCCCAAAGTATAGATGGGAGGCGATATATCTGCCTACAAGAGACAAATATTGACAGAATTTGCTAGTAGATTGGGGTCAACTCCACCGAGGAAGTAGGTCGACTTCATTGCCCTGCTCCCACCTCGAGGCACGACTGATCGACCGCCCGCGTCAGGGCGAGGCCGAGCGACAACGGCCATCGATGCGGCCGCGCGTCGCCCCCTACCTGGCGGTCCGGCTCTCCAGCCAAGCGTCGAGGTCGGCACGACGCACGCCAATGAGCCTGTCGGAGATGCGGACCACGCGCGGCCCGCGACCTGCCTCTCGCAGGCGGCGCATGGTGCGGGTGGACATGCGCGCCTCGGCACATGCTTCGTCCAGGCGCAGTACGATCCTGTCGGTCGTGGGGGTTTCGTGGGGGCGCACTTCGCCCGTGGTCATGCTCTGTTGCACGACAGCCTCCAGCTCTCGGGTTCTAAGGAGAGCTGGGGATCGGCCCGCGCGGTAGTCCGGGGCCTTGCGCTAGCCCGCACCCAGCCGCGGACCCGCAATGTTCACTATGAATTTGATACTACGCGCTATCTATGGACCCATAAGCGGGCACGCAAGGACAAAATCAGGCGAAAGCGGTCAACCTGTGCCCGCAAGCTTCAGGACGTAGACCGCCCATGCGTCGAGCGCGGCACGCTTCTCGGTCGCATACGATGCGCGATTGTAGATCCCCGCTACACCGGTCTTCGCCCCAGACGCATGGTTGAGCACCGCCTCCACGACGTGAGGCAACACGCCGATGCCGGCCATGCCGGTGGCGGAAGACCGGCGAAGATCGTGGATGCGCCAGTCGGTCACCCCCGAGCGTTCTTCGATCCCCATCCTGCCTTTGGTGAACCCGGAGAAAGGCCCCTTCCGCTCGCCGAACAAGAGGTCTCGACCCTCCCGCTCGGGCACCCCGGCCAAGATTTCCAGGGCGACGGCCGACAAGGGAACATCATGCGGGCGTTTGTTCTTCGTGCGCTCGGCTGGCAAGCGCCACACCGCACCCTGGAGGTCTAGTTCTGACCACCGCATCGCGGCGACTTCTTGGCGACGCTGACCCAAGAGGATCAGCAGGCGCACGATCCGGTCGAAGTCGCGGGGCTCGGCGGTAGCCCGCCATACGGCCGCCAGCTCCGTATCGTTGAGTACGCGGTCTCGGGCCGTCTCGGCCGTGGCCTTGTTGGTGCCGATGACAGCATTGGTCTCGGTCAAGCCTTCGCCAACCATCCACGTGAAGAAGGCCGAGAGGGCCGCCCGCGCCCGGTTGGACGCGAACGGGCCGGAGGTCTCCGCTATGCTGCCGAGCAAGGCAGCCACGTGTGCCCGGCGGATATCCGCCAGCGGCAAGCCGTGGAGCGGCTGGGCCTGTACGTCTAGATACCGCCGCACATCCCTGAAGCTCGATGCCCGGAGGCGGCTTTCCGCACGTGCAAGGTAGCGCGGCAGCTCGCTGCCGAAGGTCACTGCCGCTCGAGCCTTAGCCGCCGCCCGCTCCGCATGGTGATCGACGCCGAGGGTCGCACTGGCCATCCGGTCGGCGGCGGCTTTCCGCGCGTCCGTCAGGGACAGCACCGTGACCGACCCCAGCGTGAAGATGCGCGAGGCTCCTCCCTTCCGTGGTGGGCGGACAACCCATGCCGCATTGCCACTCCGGCGAAGGCGTAAGCCGAGCCCGTGGGTCTCAGTATCCCAGACCACGCGCTCGGTTTGTCCCTCACCGATCTTCAGCGTCGGAATGAGCGTTTTCGTCAGACGGACAAGATTGTCGGAAGTGGCGCGACGGGGCATGCGAGTTTGGGGTGCAGTGGGGGGTGCAGAGAGAGGTATCACAGATGCCCGCCTCTGCCTCCCCCTGGCCACGAAAGAAAGAGGGTCAATCAGAAAAATCAATCAGAACAGTATCTTGCGTCGGACTTCGGCTGGCCGGAAGGGGACGCAAGCGGACAGTACCGGACCGCTTCCGATGTCTCTTAATCAGCGGGTCCAAGGTTCGAACCCTTGTGCACCCACCAAACATTTCAGAGCCTTAGTAGGCAATGCCTTCGATCAGTTGGAATTTCGTTGGAATCGGGTGTTTATGCCCCATTCGCGAAGTGGCTGATCACCCCCAAATGTGACACCTTCCTCAACTTGGACAGCCCGTCGCGATTGTAGCGCTCGTGGTGCTGGTATTCGTGTGGGTCGCCGCGTGCTGCAGGCGCACGCTGTCCGCGCCCGCGTCAGAGCCCTCGGTGATTCCGCCGGCCAGCGCGTCCATGTTCCACACGCCGTCCGGAACGCCGGCCGCGTGCGTGCATTCTCGCCAGATTTCCCGAAACTGCCGAGCCCGCCACGGACGTCCCGTCGTTTTGCAGACGATCATCGGGCCGATGCGCCGTTGCGATGGCACGTGCCGCAGTTCCTCCACCACCATGGGCATTGACCTTGCCCCCTGGCTTGCCCTCCTTCTGAAGCTAGGGTCCGTCGAGTAAGAGACGGATGATAAGAAGAACCGGTTCAGCGAAGGGCAGATCATCGGCATCCTGAAGGAGCAGCAAGCCGGGTTGCCGGTTGCTGAGATTTGCCGTCGCCACGGCATCAGCGACGCGACGTTCTACACGTGGCGCTCGCGCTTCGGCGGCATGGAGGTGTCGGACGCGTTACGTCTGAAGGCGCTCGACGAGGAGAACGGCAAGCTCAAGAAGCTCCTGGCCGAGGCGATGCTCGACGTGGCGACGCTGCGCGAGGCGCTGGGAAAAACTTCTGACGCCCGGCGCACGGAGAACAGCCGTGAGCTGGGTCATCGAGGAGAAAGGCTATTCCCAACGTCGCGCTTGCGGGCTGATTGGCCTTGAGCCGAAGACGTACCGCTACGCCTCGACCCGTGGTGACGATGCGGCCGTGCGGGTACGCCTACGCAGCCTGGCCAGCGAGCGTCGTCGCTTTCGCTACCGGCGCCTGCTCATTCTGCTGCGACGGGCAGGCCTCACGCTGAACTACAAGAAGCTGTTCCGCCTCTATCGGAGGAGCGGCTGGCGGTGCGCAGGCGGGGTGGGCGCAAACGAACTCTCGGCACGCGAGCGCTGGCCGCTGTGCCGCAAGAGCCGAACCAGGGCTGGAGCGTCGAATTGGTCGCTTCGCGCCCGCCTTCGGCTCGTGTCCGACACGCTCAACGACGGACGCTGCTTCCGCATCCTCGTCGTGATCGATGACTGCACGCGGGAGTGCCTGGCGCTGGTGGTCGACACGTCGCTATTCGGCTGGCGCGTGGCGCGCGAACTCGACCGGATCATCGCGGGCCGGGGCAAGCCGTTGATGATCGTGTCGGACAACGGCGCCCAGTTGACCTCGCACGCCATCCTGCTCTGGCAGGAAGTGCGTGCAGTCGAGTGGCATGACATCGCGCCCGGCAAGCTGCAGCAGAACGGCTTCGTTGAAAGCTTGAACGGGCGCTTGCGCGACGAGTGCTTGAACGAGCATCTCGTCCGGAGCCTGCCGGCGGCCCGGACCCTCATCGAGGCATGAGGTGGACGACAACACCTGCCGCCCTCACACGAGCCTCGGCGGGCTCACCCCGAACGCGTTTGCAGCCTGGTCCAAGCAGGACCAGAACCAGAACGGACTCTGGTTATGAACGGGAGCAAACAAGGGGCAAGGTCAATCCGTTGCCGCATGGACGAATACGAAAACGGCGGAGCTTTCGCTCCGCCGTGGTCCCGTACTGTGATGCGGTTTCGGGAGATCTCTACAGACCGATCATGGCCTGGGCCGTCCCAAAAATGGTAAAGATCAAACCGGCGAGAAATGCGCCGGCCATGAGGTACGAGACCCCTGTCAGAGCTAAGGACAGGCCCTTCCTCAAGCGACTTAGCATCGGTTTCCGCCCGAGGTCTGGCCATACTGCTGGACCAGGAAGTTCTGCTGGTTCGCGTTGCCCTCGGCAGCCGAACTCATTGGGCAATCGAAAGGCGTGCGCGTCTGCGGGACGATATCTATCGAACCCATGACTTCAGAATTGGAACTAAACGAAGTATAGCGGGCTGGGCGCTCAGTGGCCATTGTGGACGAGATCGAAGCAACGCCAAGCACGACGGCAGAAGCGGCAGCAGCGATACGGGTCATCATCGTGGTCTCTAAGCTCCTTCACAGCGCAAACCTGGGATCAGGTCTGTTTCCCTCTGTCTGCTAAAGATATAGCGACGCACTTCAGTTCCGGACGTGTCGATACGCACCTGATGTTCTGGTTCGAACGGAGCTTGGGTCGGCTCCGGACAACAGCCTGCGAAACGTCTGTCGAAGGCGCTTCGCTTCAAAACGATGGCATTGGTACGATCACGGATGTCCTCTGTGTTCGATCCCGCAGCATGGTGGTACCGTCGACCACCATGCTGCGAGGATGCGCCATGGACTAAATTCTCCAAGGCACGAACTCGCCTATCGCTGTTGGCGTCGAGCCGCGTTGCCTGCCGGCTCACGCGTGAGATGGACGCCCCGCCGGCATGTGATCGGATCGGGCGGCGGGGCCGTCGTTCACATACCGTCAGCATCTCGGCTTCCTGGGGCGCCAGGAACGGGGCGCACTCCTCAAACACGAAGCGCGCCCCTCCTCGGTCCGGCGCCTCACGACGTCGAAGCCGAAATGGGTAGCCCAGGTGTCCTCTTGTTCAAATGGGCGGATGAAGGTTCCGGCGTACTCACTGGTAGAATAGGAGCAATCTTAGGCTCCGCCGAAGCGAACGGAGAACAACATGGGTGCAGCTTCTCCCTCGATGCCCGCCATCGATGTCGCTTTCGAGCGCATCGACGAGGTCGCTCGCCTTGCGACGCTCCTGGCGGATCAGGTGCTGAATGCGCAGCTTTTGCGGCGCCCGGTTCCCGATGATCATATCCGCTCGCTCTGCGAGGCGGGGCTGTTGCTGAAGGAGTACGGCGTCGAGCTGCCCTCCCTCCTCGAACAAATCTTGCTCGTGGCTGAAGCGGAAGAGTCGAGGAGCCCGGCGGGATCGGAATCGGGACCGGCGACCGCCGACAACGACACGGGCCAGCCTTCGCAACCATTCCGACAGGCGTCGGGCTAAGGCAGCTCGCTCGTGCATCTGCAACGACACCGAACGTCCCCCCTGCTTTTCCGGTTTGTAGCGTCAGCTCCGGTTCCCCGACGCAACGATCATTGGCCAGATCGGTGAGCCGCTGGACGATTTTGCCGCGAGCCGGCTGGCTCGTCGATGCGGTCGGTTGGAGCAAGAGCGGGGCTGGAACGCACAGAGCTAGGCGGAGCACGTGGGGCGTATCGAACAAAAAGCCCGCCACGACTGGAGCCGGGCGGGCTTTTTGTTCGATAC
>NZ_BPQD01000040.1 GCF_022179065.1 Methylobacterium adhaesivum | reverse complement strand
CTTTTCAGGAGGCAGGCCAGAGATCCACCCATCCCGGTCGCAGAGCGGCCGGGCGGGGCCCGACCCAACGCATTCATTCAGGCGCGTTCGTGCGGCTCCCATAAGCGGACACTTGTCCGCCCCTAATCTAGCAGTGACTCGCCCTTTGCAGCCACACAGCCAGCTCTCGCAGCTTCTCAAATGTGGAGTTGAAATTCTTGGTCGCGGGCGAACTCGGGTCTATCGCCCTTGCCGGTCATTGCGCCAGCGTGCGCAACTCTCCGCGGGCGAGGCCGACGAGGGTCCGGGCGAGCAGCCATCCGATCACCGCCGTCGCGAGCGTGAGCAGGCCGATTGCGAGGATGTCGATCGCCGGGCCCGGCTGCGCCGTCGCGACGCGCAGGGCCGCGACGGATGCTGCGGCGAGGGGGAAGCTCACGCCCCACCACGACACCCGGAACGGGCAGCTCCGCCCGAAGCGGGCGAGCTTCGGCAGCAGTACGGCGAGGAGGAACGACGCGACCGCGAAGAGCGCCTCCGCGAAGAGATCCACCGTGCCGGTCGTGGCCACATAGGCCGAGAACCCCACCGCGAAGGGCGCGACGAGGATCAGGAGCGACGGCTGCAAGGCAGCAGGGAGCGGAGGCTCGAATAGCAGGCGGGACAGGATCAACGTGAACAGGGGCAAGGCGAAGAACAGCCCCACGGCGAGCGAGAACACCATCACGCCTGGCATCGGCGGCAGGCCCAGAACCGGGAGGGCGAGGGGTACGTCGAGGAGGCCGACCACCGGCACGATCCAGGCTGGCGTCGCATGCGCGGCCTGCTGCCGGTCGCTCAGCCATCGGGTCACGACCAACCACGCGAAGAGGGTCATGCCGAGGGCACCCGCGATCCAGAGCAGTCGCGCGAGGGTGAGGCTCAAGGGCGCCAGGGGGATCGGCAGGAGGAGCAGGCTGATCAGCGGCGTGCCGAACAGGTTGCCCGCGATAGGATGGCGGAACTCGGCACGCACCGCCGGGGCGGCGATGACAGCCTTGGCGCCGTAGGCAGCCGCAAGGGTGACGAAGGCGGCGCAGGCCATCAGCCCGATGGCCTTGCCGAGCCAGAGGGGGACACCGTACCGGACGTGCGCCAGCGTCCAAGCGATACTGAGGCCGGTCAGGCCCATCACCGCCGCGAACAGGCCGATGGGCAGGGCCTCTACCTGCCGCCAGCCGCCCGGCCCCTTCGGTCGCTCCGGCGGACGATGGGCGGTCAGGGTGGCTTCGGAGGCCGACGTGCTCTGCTCTTCCGAGACGACCTGCAGCATCGAACGTTCGTCCTTTACGCAGGCCCCGCAGGTCAATGCTGTCAGCCGAAACCGTAACGGGCGGCCGGCACCCGGCGGGACAGGTTCGGGCCGAGATGGAACCGGGCGGCCTCGAAGGCCTGCCAATCGTCAGCCTCCGGCAGCGAGGGTATCGTCACGGTCTCGCCAGCGTCTAGCCCGGCGAGGGCCGCCGCCACGAGATCGCGGGCCTCCATGATCATCTCCGCCGGGATCTGCCCGATATCGGCGCCTGCCCTGTCGAAGAATTCGGTGCGGGTGACGCCGGGCAGCACGGCCTGGAGCCGCACGCCCTTGTCGCCGATCTCGGCCGCTAGACCCTGCGTCAGGGCAAGCACGAAGGCCTTCTGGGCGGCGTAGCCGGCGTTGAAGCGCTCCGGGATGAGGGCCACGACCGAGGAAACGTTGACGATGGCGCCCCTGCCTCGGTCTGCGAAGGCCCTCGCCGCCGCGAAAGTCAGGGTCTGCAAGGCCCGGACGTTGAGGTCGAGCATGCCGTCGTAGAGTTCCGCAGGACTGTCGAGCGACGGCCCGAGGGGCCCAAGCCCCGCGCTGTTCACGAGGAGCGCGAGGCGCGCATCCGTGGCGACGCGATCCCGGACCGTTGCAAGGTCCGCTGGCCGCGTCAGGTCGGCGGCCAGGACCTCGACGGCCACGCCGGTCTCCTGCCCGATGCGCTCGGCCGCCGCCCGCAGGCGGGCGGCGTCACGGGCGACGAGGATGAGGCCGTGGCCTCTGGCGGCCAATTGGTCGGCATAGGCCGCGCCGATGCCCGAGGAGGCGCCTGTGACGAGGGCCGTGCCTGTGTGCGATGTCATGGTCGAACCTCGTCAGGCGGCGGTGAGCTTGCTGTTGGCGACCGGCAGCGCGCGGACCCGCTGGCCGGTGAGCGCCGCGATGGCATTGAGGACGGCGGGCGGCACGCCCGGCAGGCCCGGCTCGCCGACCCCGCCCATCGGCGCCCCGCTCTCGATGATGCGCACATGGACCTTCGGCATGTGCTCCCGCCGAAGGACCGGATAGGTGTCGTAGTTCTGCGATTGCCGGACGCCCTCGCGGTAGACGATCTGCTCGAACAGGACCGAGGACAGCCCGAGCGCCGCAGCCGATTCCACCTGCGCCTTGACGATGGCGGGGTTCACGATGCTGCCCGGATCGAAAGCGATCCAGAGATTGTGGACGCGGGCCTCGCCACCCTCCACCGAGACCTCCGCGATCGTCGCCGTCTCCGACCCGAAGGGCGAGGCCATGGCGATGCCTCGGGCGCGCATGCCGGCCTCTGACCGGTAAGGCCCACGCTGCCAGCCGCCGGACATCTCGGCCACCGCCGAGAGCAGCGTGCGGTGCCGGGCACTGCCCTGGAGAAGCGCCATGCGCAGCGCGAACGGATCCTGCCCGCCGGCCTCAGCGACCTCGTCCAGGAAGCTCTCGTAGAACGCATCATTCATCGAGTGCCCGACGGAGCGCCAGAAGGCGATGTTCACCGGGTGGGCGACCTTCGTGAAAGTCATGCGCCGGTTCGGCACGGCGTAGGGTTTCGCGACGATGCCCTCGACCGCCGAGGGGTCGACGGGGGTCTGCATCATCATGCTGAAGTAGCGGCCGATCGGACCTTCCCCCACCGTTCGAACCTCGATGGCCGTCGGCTGGCCCGCCGCGTCGAGGGCGGCGCGGAAGCGGCTGAAGCTCAAGGGACGTACGGCGTCACGGGCAAACTCTTCCTCGCGCGACCACAGCACCTTCACGGGCCGCCCGGTGGCCTTGGCGAGCAGGATCGCCTGCGGGAACGGATTGCCGGCCTCGTAGGCGAAATGCCGTCCGAAGAAGCCGCCGAGCATCGGCGAATGGATGCGGACCTGGGCCGGTTGGAGCCCGGCGACCTTCGCCGACACGGCCTGGAACACCTCCGGCATCTGGTTCGGGAGCCAGACGTCGAGGGTGCCGTCGCCGGCGAAGCGTGCGATGGCCGAGGGCGGCTCAAGTTGCGCGTGGGCGAGGTAAGGCGCTTCGTAATCGGCCTCCACGACCTTGGTGGCCTTGGCGAAGGCGGTGGCCACGTCGCCCTCCTCCTCCGCCACGTGCCCCGGCTCGGTGGAGGTCTTGAGGGCCGCGAGCATGCCCTCGGACGAGAAGTCGGCCGCAACGGTGTCGATACCGCTGGGCTTGGGCGCCGACCACTCGACCTTCAGGGCCTCGACGGCCTTGCGCGCCCGCCACCAGCTGTCGGCGGCGACCGCCACCGCGCCGGGAAGGCGGTGGATCGAGTGCACGCCCGGCATGGACTTGACCTCGGCTTCGTTGGCGAGGCCCGTCGGCTCGGTGCCGAGGCGGGGGGCGTGCTGCACGGCGGCGTAGAGCATGCCCTCGACCTTCTGGTCGATGGCGTAGACGGCCCGGCCCGTGGACTTGTCGCGCACGTCGAGGCGGGGAATGGGCTGGCGGATGTAGCGGAAGGTGGCCGGATCGCGCAGGGGCACGGATTCGTTCGGCTTGAGTTTCAGGGCGTCAGTCGCGAGATCTCCGTAGGGGAGCGAGCGGTTCAAGGCGGCGTGCAGCACGATCCCGTCGCGGGTGGTGAGTTCGCCGTCCTGAACCTTGAGCCGGGCCGCCGCCGCGCGGATCATCAGGTCGCGGGCGGTGGCGCCCAGGCGTCGCATAGTCTCGAAGCTCGACCGGGTCGAGAAGCTGCCACCGGTCATGCGGATGCCGTTGACGACGGCGTAGTCCGGGCCGGGCGGCGCGCATTCCACGACGAAGCGGGAAGGCGGCACGTCGAGTTCCTCGCCGACGATCTGCGCGATGCCGGTGGCGATGCCCTGGCCGCCCTCCACGAAGGGGCTCAACAGCTTGATGGTGCCGTCCGGGTGGATCTCCAGGAAGGCGGCCACCCGCGTCCCGGGCTTCGGCGCGAGGGCGCCCGCCCCCTCCGCGGGGCCCTGTGCCTCGGCGCGGACGGTGCGGGCGGGCAGGAGGGCGCTGACGACAAGGGCGCCGCCCGCACCCGCGAGGAAGCGGCGGCGGGACGGGACCGCAGGGCTGAGGAGCGGGTGCATGGCGACCTCCTCAAGCAGCGGCCTGCCGCACGGCGGCGGCGATGGCGTTGTAGGTTCCGCAGCGGCACAGGTTCGTCATCGCCTCGGCGATGTCGCCGTCGGTCGGGTGCGGGGTTTGCTTCAGCAGCGCGGTGGCGGTCATGACCTGGCCGGACTGGCAATAGCCGCATTGCGGCACTTGCAACGCGACCCAGGCTTCCACGACCTTACGGCCGACGTCGTCCTGCTCGATCGCCTCGATGGTCGTGATGGCTTGTGTGCCGACGCTCTCCAACGGGACCTGACAGGACCGCGTCGCCTGCCCGTCGAGATGGACGGTGCAGGCCCCGCATTGGGCGATGCCGCAGCCGTATTTCGTGCCGGTCAGGCCGAGGGTGTCGCGCAGGATGAAGAGCAGTGGCGTGTCCGGCTCTGCATCGACTGAATAGTGGCGACCATTGATCGTCAGGCTCACCATGTCCGCGACTCCCCGACAGTAAGCAGCCCCCAAGGCCATGCTTAAACAAAGGTCTGGGTACCCACTACGTCATATTTGCCTCGTTTCCGGACATGCCACTGTATCAGACGACGGCGAGCGGACCCGCAGTCCGGCGGATCGCCCGCGGGACATCGCCCTGGACGCGCAGGAACGCCCGGCGCATCCGCTCGCGGTTGGCGAAGCCGGCGGCGGCGGCGATCTCCTCGATGGGCAGACGGCTCTGCTCCAGCATGTGCTTGGCGGCCTCGACGCGCATGGCCTCCACGGCCTTGGCAGGCGAGACGCCGGTCTCGGCCCGGAAGGCCCGTGTGAACTGGCGCGGGCTGAGACAGGCGACCGCCGCGAGATCCTCCGTGGTCAGCGGACGTTGCAGGTTCTGCCGGGCATGGGCGAGGACGCTCTGGATCCGGTCGCTCGGCGCGTCGAAGTCGAGCAGCGCCGAATGCTGGGCCTGCCCCCCCGCCCGGCGGCGCTCCATCACGAGGCCCCGTGCCACGGTGCGGGCCACTGGCCGGCCATGGTCGCGCTCGACCATGCCGACGGCGAGATCGATGCCCGCCGACATGCCGGCGGAGGTCCAGAGATTGCCGTCCGCGACGTAGATCTTGTCGATGTCGAGGTGGCAGTCGGGATAGCGCGCGCGGAACTGCGCCGCGTAGCGCCAGTGGGTCGTGGCGCGCCGCCCACTCAGCACTCCGGCATCGGCCAGGGCGAAGGCGCCGAGGCACAGGCCCGCCAGGCGGCGCGTGGAACGGGCCGCCTCTCGAAGGTAGGCGACGAGATCCGGGCTCGGCTCGGGCAGGCTGATGCCCGCTGCAACGATGATCGTGTCGAAGGCGGACGGCTCGCTCAGCCGCTCGGTCTCGACAGCGGGGCCGCACCCCGAGCGGAGGAGGCCGCCCGCCTCCGACAGCACGCGGATGTCGTAGGTCGTGTCGGCGACGTATCGATTGGCCACGGCGAAGGGCGAGGTCACGGCCAAGCCCATGAAGTCGAAATCCGGGCAGAGCACGAGCCCAATGCGGCGGACGCCAGCCATCGCGGAAACCTTTCAACTGTTTCCCATCGTGCGCCGCGTACCGGCCATGTCCAGGCCGATCCGCGACGCCGACAAGGGCCTGACATCATTCGGCAGCCGCAGTGAGCACGCTTCTGAGGAGCTCATCCAGTTTGCCGGCGACGCCGTCGACCTGCGGATTCCCGAACTGCCCGAAGATACTGACCGGGCGGTCGTACTCGAAGGCAACATCGCCTTCGTCATCCTCACGCAGAAGCACCCGGATCGGCGCGTATAAGGCGGCCGAGAGGTCGTGCCGGGTCATCGACGCCGCTGTCAGCGGATTGCCGATGTCGTACTGGACGGCCTTGCGCCTCAATCCGGCGGTCAGCAGCACATCGCCGTGGTCCCGAGAGCCGAAGATCGAGAGGGGCGTCTGCCGTTCGAGGAGATCGCGCGCCTCGTCCACCTTCCCGGCCTTCAGGAGCTTGGCATAATCGAGGTCGATGACGGGCACCGACGCCTCCAAGGCGGATCGGACCGCTTCGAAGGATTTGGTCGAGGAGAGGGTGACGTGCTCGACCGTGATCCGGGTCGAAAAAAGCTGAGTAGTCATGATTTCATCTCCGGATATCAAGTGGTGAACGGCCCGCCGAGCAGGCCGTGATTGTTCATCGTCGCCACGCCCTAGGGTGCGGTCAGTCCATAGCTTCAAGGGACCCGAGCTTGAGCGTGCCCGTGTTGGCCTCGACCGTGATCGGACTGTCGGGCAGCCACCGGACGACGCCCGCGGTCACGAAGCCGCCCTGCTTGAGGACCTGCGCGGCATCCGTCGCCACGTTCCGGTTCCGATAGGCGACGGTGATGGAGGCGGGCGCCTTGAAAGGCTCGGCGGAGGCGGTGGCCGTCCGAGCCTCCTGCCAGCGTGTGAGGGCCGGCACGAGGAGACCGCCCTGTGCACGGACGTCGACGGCGCTCAGCGCGAGGCCCGGCGGGTGGTAGGCCGCGCCCAGAACGGCGGGGACGGAGAAGGCCCCGTGCGCGGCGGTGTCGAGGGTCGCCTCCGACGCGGCGGCCGGCAGCAGGGCCGCCACGGTCATCGTCAGGGCGGCGGTGAGGGTGATGCTACGGTGGGTCATCTCTGGATCCTCTCGGTGTGACGGGGCGTCCCGTCCTTTGATGAGGAGAAGATGCGGCCGAGGGCCGTATTCATCAAACAGATGCAATCGATAGTCGACATCCACGCTGCAAATGATGGTACGTTCCCGGTGGCCACGATGGTGGTCCATGAAGTCAGCCAATCCTCTTGGTATTACTTGGGCTGATGCCGCGTCAGCCTACAGCCGAGGACGTGGTCGCGAATGTCGAGCAAACCGAGCCATGACGATCAAGCACCGTGACCTCGCCGGCATCGACCTGAACCTTGTGGTGGCGCTGGACGCGCTCTTGACAGAGAGCAGTGTGACGCGCGCCGCCATGAAGGTTGGCATCACGCAATCCGCCATGAGCAGCAGCCTTGCACGCCTGCGCAAGCTCCTCGGCGATGAGCTCCTGACCCGCACGCCGGACGGCATGCGCCCGACGCCGCGGGCGCTATCCCTCGTCGAGCCGGTTCGCGCCGCCTTGCGCCAGTTTCAGTGCGTCGTCCTCCGGGAAGACGACTTCGACCCCGCGACGGTCGAGCGATCCTTCACGCTCGCCATTCCCGGCAGCGTCGAGGTGCGTCTCGTCCCGCGCCTGCTCGCCCTCCTTGCACGCGAGGCGCCCGGCATCCGCCTGCACCTGGTGGGCCTCGATTACGGGAGCGTGCTGGGGGACCTCGACGCCGACAGGATCGACATGGCCGTCGGCATGATCTCCGAGGGCCAAGTCCACCATAAGGTCCGGCCGCTCTATCGCTTCGGCTTCCTGAGCCTGTTCAATCCCCGGTTGCTAGGCGTGAGTGGTTCGCTGTCGCTCGACGACTTCGTTCGCTTCCCGCACATCCTGACGTATCTGACCGGCGTCGGCCCGGGGGTGGTGGACAAGGCGCTCGCGACGGTGGGCCGGACGCGGAGGCTGGCGGCGACGACGCCTCGGTTCGCCACCGTGCCCTTTCACGTGCAGGCCGCGCCCTTGATCGCCACGATGGCCGACGAGTTGGCTACGACCTTCGCGGCCCAGCTCGGCTTGGCGACGAGCCCCGTGCCGGTGCCCACCGAGGAGATCGTCATCTCGATGCTGTGGCACGCTTCCTATGACCGCGATCCCGCGCATCGTTGGCTGCGGGAGGTCATGGTTCGCTTGGGACGGGAGGTGGGGAGCGCCCATGAGGAAGCGGCGCTATGAGCGTTTTGAAGGGGCGGTATCTTCAATGAAGTTCATTGGCTGTCACGGCTCAGCGAATGTCCGGCTCTACGGCATCGCTTTTCAAAAGCGGATAGGCGGCTTTCCACCCTCAGCGGCCGTTCCGGAAGCGACTCGACCCAGTCACTCGGACCGTCGTGCGTACTCCCGCAAAGCTTCGGTCCGTCAGCCTGCGGCAATATCAATACAGGGTGGACCAAGATTCTCCGCAGTGAAACGGACGCATCCTCAGCTGCCGGGCCAGTCAGAGCGTTGACGAGCCTCCCGGCAGTCTACCCGTTCGAGGCGGCAACACACTGCCGCATTTTCAGATTTAGTATTTTATCAAGAAAGACGTTTTATTGCATCGAAAGATTTGGGAATCAAGAGAGTAGGACAGTGTTCCTATTGTCCAATATTCGAAATTGGGGCCTTGTAGTGCGGACACAGGTCAGAAATATTCTACAGTCATGTCACGGCGCTACGGCAGTCGAGTTTGGCCTGATCGCGCTACCGTTTTTCGCGCTCAGCGGTGGCTGTCTGGAGAATGGGCTCACGTATTGGCAGCAGGAAATCTTGCAAGACGCTGTCAACGACGCGAGCCGACAAATTTACACGGGCACCTTTCAAGCGGCAAATTCTCAAACAACCGATACGGCGACTTTGATAAGTCGATTTCGTAACGCAGTCTGCACAAATCCTAATGGAAAGGCGCGTGTCACTGTTTTCAACTGTGGCGACGTTCGTGTCAGTGTTATGAAAGCTGCCACCTATGCATCGGCGACACCCGTGTCCCCGACGACCGTTGGCGCAAACGGGGTGAGCGATTGGAACCCCGGATTTTCAAGCTATGCCTGTGCAGGCCCGTCCGACATCATGGTTGTGCAGGCTGCCGTGGATATTCCTGTGTTCTTCACCTTTTTCGCCTCCTCAGAGTCCAGAATCAACAAGGACCGACGCGTCATTCAAAGCTCCTCGGTTTTTAAAGTAGAGCCTTATACGGATAAATCCATATGTCCGTAATACTCAAACGTCATAAAACAAAATCCCGGTTTGGAGGCGATGAAGGTGGTATCGCGGCGACGGAATTTGCTCTGCTCATGCCGGTACTCTTGCTTTTGTACCTGGGAGGATTTGAGCTGACGCGTATCATCAGTGCGAATGAAAAATTGACCTTGTTCACTCGTGCCCTGGGGGACCTCTCGGGCCGATCGGACAACGCCAGTCCTTCCGTAGACACGATGACGACGATCGCGAGCGCGGCAACGGCGATCATGAGGCCGTTCGACACGACAGGCCTCCAGATCGTCGTCAGTTCCATGGGCGTCAATTCATCCAACAGCACCTTCGTCGGTGGCGTCTGCTCAAGCTGGGCGCAGAATGCTGCTGCACGACCGGCGCGGCAGATCAATGGTAACGACGGTCTTCCGGTCACTCCGGAGGTATATCGAACTGACGGCGCGCGATACATGCTGGCAGAGGTCGCTATGCCATACAATCCGGTAGTCGGAGCTTCAATCTTTCGGCAAGTGTTTGGATCGAACGGACTACGTTTCACGAGACAAATACCCTGGGCCCAGCGAACGAACACCGAAATTATTTTGCCCGGCGGTTCCAGCTGCCCTAAATTTAAGTGATTGGTGTACTTGCAATGCAACTTGGCGGCTTGAAGAAATATATCGATCTCTTTGGATCGGTTGCCTTATCCTATCTTCAGAATCAATCCGGCCAAGTCGCAATGATTTTCGGATTGGCGGCTATCCCAATCCTTTTCGCATCTTCCGCAGCCATTGACTTTGGACGACGCAACTCCGCAAAAGCACAGATCGATGCGGCGCTTGATGGGGCGATGCTTGCGACTCTTGCGCGGAAATCGAACACTATTACTGTGCTCGATATCACTAGTATGGAGAACCAATTCCGCACGGAAGCGGCAAGGGTGCCGGGTGTGACGATCACTTCGTTCACGGCGCCGGTTCCAGTCGTGGTGCCGGCCTTAAATTTAAGCGATAGCTCCGGATCGACGCTTAAGCTCACGGCCAGCTACACCGCGACCATCAAAACCACGATGGCCGCCATGATGAATGTTACGACCATGAATATCGATGGCATGACATCCGGAGTAAAGAAGCTTCCACAGTATATGGAATTCTTTCTTCTGCTGGACAGCTCCCCCTCAATGGGACTTGCCGCAACGAGCGCTGACATCAATAATCTCAAGAATTTCACGGGAGGATGCGCGTTCGCTTGCCATGAACATACTTACGACAACTCTGGAAATGTGACAGGTGATAAGCAAGACGACAACTATCATATTGCTCAAAAATACAACATTAAGCTTCGGATACAGGTTTTGCGGGATGCGGTGGATGCACTTGTCGACAGGGCGAATGAGACAGCGGCGCTCCCACAGCAATTTGCGATGGAAATGTGGACCTTCAATGACTCGGCAACACAGACGCAGCTGAAGTCGATGACTTCCGCTCTAAATAGCATCAAAGCCAAGACAAAGGACATCGATATCGCTTACGCGTATCGCAATCAATCGGACAATCAGACGGATTTCGAGCGTGCGATCGCGAAGATGAACTCCGTGATTCCCGCGAGCGGAACAGGCCTCCTTGCCACGTCTCCGGTTCGGTTCCTGTTTTTCGTGACTGATGGTGTGCAAGACACGGGTGGAAGCATCAGTAACGAATCAGCAGGATTTCGCATCAATCAAAATCGCTTCATAGGCCCATTCAATCCCGAAACCTGCAAAAGCCTGAAGGACAAGAACGTCCGAATCGGCATTATTTATACGCAGTACATGCCGTTGTACGACAATGGTTTTTACAATAACTTTGTGCGGCCGTATGAGAACAAAATCGGACCGTCTCTCAAGGCCTGCGCATCCGATGGATTGTATTATCCTGTCGCGTCGGGTGGCGACATCACATCGGCAATGCTTACGCTATTCACCAATGCGGTGTCATCCGTCAGGATCAGCCAGTAGCAGTGTCCACAGCGTGGCCGGGCTGGCCTGCCCCCATTCGG
>NZ_BPQD01000039.1 GCF_022179065.1 Methylobacterium adhaesivum | reverse complement strand
CCCGGCCGAAAGGCCGGGCTTTCTCCATTTCGGCGCCACCCGTCATGCGGCTGCCATGGGCGGTGCTTAGCAGGACCGCTTTCAGCGCCAGACGGAGCCGATGGATGATGCAGCCGATGCGAACCCGCTCGCAGGCGGCCGAGGCGGCGGAGGATGCCGGCTCAAACGCCAGTTCCAACGCCACCTTCGGCGACGTGGTCGCGGCGCGCTTCGACCGGCGCGACCTCCTACGCGGCCTCCTCGGTGTCGGTGCCATCGCCGCCGTGGTGACGCCGCGCGCGCTCGCGGCCGGGGAGGCCAGAGGCTCGCAAGGTCAGGCCGCCCGGGATCCCACCCCGACGCGCTTTCCCTTCGCGGAGGTCGAGGCCGGCTCGGACACGCACCACCACGTGGCGGCGGGGCACGACGCCGAGATCCTCATCCGCTGGGGCGATCCCGTCCTGCCGGGCGCGCCGGCCTTCGATCCGCACAACCAGTCGGCCGCCGCGCAGGGGCAGCAGTTCGGCTACAACAACGACTTCGTCGGCTACTTCCCCATGCCGGGCGCCGTCGATCCGGCCGCCCACGGCCTGCTCGTCGTCAACCACGAATACACCAACGAGGAACTCATGTTCCCGGGCCTCGGACGCCAGGATCTCAAGGACATTGCCTTCAAGGGCATGACGAAGGCCCTCGTCGACATCGAGATGGCGGCCCATGGCGGCTCGGTCATCGAGATCCGCCGCACGGATGGCCGCTGGGCCGTGGTGCCGGATTCAAGGTATGCCCGCCGCATCACCGCCGAGACGCCGATGGTCCTCACCGGCCCCGCCGCCGGCTCCGAGCGCCTCAGGACCGCCGCCGATCCCACGGGCCGGGCGGTGCATGGCATGATCAACAACTGCGCCGGCGGCACGACCCCGTGGGGCACGTGGCTCACCTGCGAGGAGAACATCAACTACTACTTCTCCGGCGAACTCACCTCGGATTCGGCCGAGGCCGCCAACCACAAGCGCTTCAACCTGCCGAACACCGCCTATGCCTGGGGCCGGTTCCACGAGCGCTTCGACATCGGCCGGACGCCGTGCGAGCCCAACCGCTTCGGCTGGGTGGTGGAGATCGATCCATTCGACCCCACCTCCACCCCGAAGAAGCGCACCGCCATGGGCCGGTTCAAGCACGAGGGGGCCGCCGGCATCGTCGCCAAGGGCGGCCAATACGTCGTCTATCAGGGCGACGACGAGCGCTTCGACTACGTCTACAAGTTCGTCACCACGGGCCGGGCCGACAGCGGCGACCGCGATCTCCTCGATTCCGGCACCCTCCACGTCGCCCGCTTCGACGCCGACGGGCGCGGCGTCTGGATGCCCCTGGTGTTCGGGCAGGGGCCCCTGACGCCGGAAAATGGCTTCCAGACCCAAGCCGACGTGCTCATCGGGGCGCGGCTCGCCGCCGATCATCTGGGCGCCACCAAGATGGACCGGCCCGAGGACGTCGAGGCCAATCCGAAGACCGGCAAGGTCTACGTGATGCTGACCAACAACGGGAAGCGAAAGCCGGATCAGACCGACGCCGTGAACCCCCGCGCTGACAACCGCTTCGGCCACATCGTCGAACTCACCCCCGACGACGGCGACCATGCCGCCACGGGCTTCGCCTGGGAGATCCTGGTCCGCTGCGGCGATCCCAGCATCGCTCAGGTCGGCGCCACCTTCTCGTCGGCTACCACGAAGGACGGCTGGTTCGGCATGCCGGACAATTGCGCCGTCGACGGGCAGGGGCGTCTCTGGGTCGCCACCGACGGCAACTCGGCCTCGCGCACGGGCCGGGCCGATGGCATCTGGGCCATGGAGACGGAGGGGCAGGGGCGCGGTACGGGCAAGCACTTCTTCCGGGTGCCGTGCGGGGCCGAGATGTGCGGGCCGTACTTCACCCCCGACGACACCACCTTCTTCGTCGCCGTCCAGCATCCGGGCGAGGCCGACGAGGACGATCCGAAGGCCGCGCCCGCCACCTTCGAAGCCCCGTCCACCCGCTGGCCGGATTTCGATCCGGCCCTGCCGCCCCGTCCCGCCGTGGTGGCGATCACGAAGCGTGGGGGTGGCCGCGTCGGCACCTGAGGCCGCACCCCGCCGCGAAAAGGCTTGCCCTGAGGCCGTCAGCCCTTCTTAACCACCTTTGGCCCATGCATGGGTGGCTTCGCCCCACGGGGGACGGACTTCGGGGTCCGGCCCACCAGGGCGTGAACCCCTTTCTGTTTCCGGTTTGTTCCGGTATGGTCAGAGGATGAAGGCGAATGCTGCACGGTCCCCCTCTGCGATCCGCTCCGCGAAACCCGCGGTCGGGCCGGCCCTCGCGCGAGGCGCTCCGGTGAGCGACCCCGCACGCGACCTCTTCGTCGGTGGCGAGGCCCCCCAAGCGAAGCCCGCCGAGCGCCGTAAGCTCGCGGCGGCACCCGTGCCCACGCCCGGGCCCTTGCCCGTCCCCTCGGCGGAAGCCGGCTACGACGCCTCCGCCATCGAGGTGCTCGAGGGGCTGGAGCCCGTGCGGCGGCGCCCCGGCATGTATATCGGCGGCACCGACGAGCGGGCGCTTCACCACCTCTTCGCCGAGGTCATCGACAATTCCATGGACGAGGCGGTGGCGGGCCACGCCAGCTTCATCGAGGTGGAGCTCGAGGAGAGCGGCCACCTCGTCGTCACCGACAACGGGCGCGGCATCCCCGTGGACCCGCACCCGAAATACCCGACGAAGTCCGCCCTGGAGGTCATCATGACCGTCCTGCACGCCGGCGGTAAGTTCGATTCCAAGGTCTACGAGACGAGCGGAGGCCTGCACGGGGTCGGCATCTCCGTGGTCAACGCCCTCTCCAACGAACTCGAGGTCGAGGTCGCGCGCGGCCAGACCCTCTACCGCCAGACCTTTTCGCGGGGGCACGTCCAGGGGCCGCTCGAGACGGTCGGACGGGTGCAGAACCGGCGCGGCACGCGGGTGCGTTTCCACCCCGATGCGCAGATCTTCGGCGCCCTGAAGTTCGATCCGCGCCGCCTGTTCCGCATGGCGCGCTCCAAGGCCTACCTGTTCGGCGGCGTCGAGATCCGCTGGCGCTGCGCACCCTCCCTGCTGGAGGGCATCGACGACGTGCCGGCCGAGACCGTGCACCGGTTCCCCGGGGGGCTTCGCGATTACCTGGCCCGCGACCTCGAGGGCAAGGAGCTCGTCACCGACGCGATCTTCTCAGGGAAAATCACCAAGCCGGGCGGCCACGGGTCCCTCGAATGGGCGGTCGCCTGGATGGTGGTCGATGATGGCGTCTCGGCCTCCTACTGCAACACGATCCCGACGGCCGAGGGCGGTACTCACGAGAGCGGCCTGCGCGTCGCCCTTCTGCGGGCCCTGCGCGAGCATGCCGAGCGCGTGAACCAGGCCAAACGCATGACGGCGGTGACCACCGACGACGTCATGGCGACCTGCGCCTCCATGCTGTCGGTGTTCATCCGCGAGCCCGAGTTCCAGGGCCAGACCAAGGACAAGCTCGCCACGGTGGAAGCCTCGCGCATCGTCGAGACGGCGATCCGCGACGCGTTCGACCATTGGCTCGCCGCCTCGCCGGCACAGGCCAACAAGCTCCTCGACTGGGTGATCGACCGGGCCGAGGAGCGCCTGCGCCGTCGGCAGGAGAAGGAGGTCGCGCGCAAATCCGCCACCCGCAAGCTGCGGCTGCCGGGCAAGCTCGCCGATTGCTCGAAGGCCGGCATGGCGGGCTCCGAGATCTTCATCGTCGAGGGCGATTCGGCGGGCGGGTCGGCCAAGCAGGCGCGCGACCGCGCCAGTCAGGCGATCCTGCCCTTGCGCGGCAAGATCCTCAACGTGGCCTCCGCCAGCCGCGACAAGCTCGGCGCCAACCAACTCATCTCGGACCTGACCCAGGCGCTCGGCTGCGGCACCGGCAACGCGTTCCGCCTGGAAGACCTTCGCTACGAGAAGGTCATCATCATGACCGACGCCGACGTCGACGGCGCCCACATCGCCTCGCTGCTCATCACCTTCTTCTACCGGCAGATGCCCAAACTCATCGACCGGGGGCACCTCTACCTCGCGATTCCCCCCCTCTACCGCCTGACCCACGGCGCCAAGACGGCCTATGCCCGCGACGACGCCGACCGGGAGCGGGTGATCAAGACGGTGTTCAAGGGCGCCAAGGTCGAGATCGGCCGCTTCAAGGGCCTGGGTGAGATGATGCCGGCGCAGTTGAAGGAGACCACCATGGACCCGAAGAAGCGCACGCTCCTGCGCGTCGAGGTCCTGGAAGAGGCTCGCGCCTCCACGGGCGACGCCGTCGACCGCCTCATGGGCAACAAGCCCGAGGCCCGTTTCGCCTTTATCTCCGAGCGTGCCGCCTTCGCGGACGGCGCGGAGCTGGATATCTGAAGTACGGGTCTCGAAGGGCCGAGCCCTTCGCGGGTCCCCAGGGCAGAGCCCTGGGAAGATGTCGGGCTCTGCCCGACACCCGCCGAAGGGATGATCCCTTCGAAAACCCGGATCAGGCTTTCTTGGCCGCTGCCTTGCGTGGGGCGGCGGGCTTCTTGGCCGGGGCTTCGGCGTCGGCTTTCTTCGCGGGCGCCTTGCGCGGGGCGGCCTTCTTCACCGGTGCGTCGTCCGCGTCGCCATCCGTCTTCTTCGCGGCCGCCTTCTTGGCCGGTGCCTTTTTGGCTGCGGTCGATTTCGCCGCCGTCTTGCGGGCCGGGGCGCGCTTCTTTCCGCCCCCGGCCGCCTCGCGGGCGGCGATGAGCTCCAGGGCCTGCGGCAGATCGATGTCTTCCGCCGCCATCGTCTTCGGCAGTGTTGCGTTGGTGGTGCCGTCGGTGACGTAGGGGCCGTACTTGCCCGACTTCACCACGATGGGCTTGGCCGTCTCGGGATGGGTGCCGAGCGCCCGACCCGGATCGGCGGCGGGGCCGCGCCGGCCCCCGCCCTGCTCCTTAGCCACGATGATGTCGATGGCCCGGTTGGCGCCGATCTCGAGCACGTCGTCGTCGCGCCCGAGATTCGCGTACATCTTGCCGTGCTGCACGTAAGGTCCGAACCGGCCGAGATTGGCCAGGATCGGCTCGCCGGTCTCGGGATGCCGGGCGACCTCACGCGGCAGCGACAAGAGTTTCAGGGCCTTTTCCAGATCCACCGCCGACGGGCTCAGGCCCTTCGGGATCGATGAGCGCTTGGGCTTGGCCGCCTCCTTGTCCGTGGAGGCCTCGCCGAGTTGCACGAACGGGCCGAAGCGCCCATCCCGCAGCGTCACCGCCAGGCCGGAGACCGGATCGGTGCCGAGCACCCGCGTACCCGGCTGGCCGCCATTCTCCGAGGAGCCGTCGCCGTCGCCCTCGACCCCGTTCGCGGCGAGCTGGCGGGTATACTTGCACTCGGGATAGTTCGAGCAGCCGACGAACGCGCCGAACTTGCCAAGCTTGAGCGAGAGCTGGCCGGCGCCGCAGGTCGGGCAGGTGCGCGGATTCGAGCCATCGGCCTTCTCGGGGAAGATGTGGGCGCCGAGCAGGTCGTTGAGGGCGTCGAGCACCTCCGTGACGCGCAGCTCCTTGGTGCCCGCGATGGCGGTCGAGAAGTCCCGCCAGAAGTCGCGCAGCACCTCACGCCAGTCGATCTCGGCGTTCGAGACCCGGTCGAGCTGTCCCTCCAGATCGGCGGTGAAATCGTACTCGACGTAGCGCTTGAAGAAGCTTTCGAGGAAGCCGGTGACGAGGCGGCCCTTGTCCTCGGCGACGAGCCGCTTCTTCTCGATCTTCACGTATTCGCGGTCGCGCAGGGTCTGCAGGATCGCCGCGTAGGTCGAGGGCCGGCCGATGCCGAGTTCCTCCATGCGCTTGACGAGGCTCGCCTCGGAGTAGCGCGGCGGCGGCTCGGTGAAGTGCTGGGTCGAGGCGATGCGCTCGCGCTTGAGCGCGTCACCGGCCTTCATCGGCGGCAGGCGCTTGCCGTCCTCGTCCTCCTCGTCGTCCTTGCCCTCCTGATAGAGGGTGAGGAAGCCGTCGAACTTCACCACCTGACCCGTGGCCCGGAGGTCGAGTTTGCGCGGGCCGACCGCGGCGGCGATATCGACGGTGGTGCGCTCCAGCTCGGCCGATTCCATCTGGCTCGCCACCGTGCGGATCCAGATGAGTTCGTAGAGCTTCGCCTGCTCGGCATCCACCGTGCGGGCCACGGTCTTGGGCAGGCGGCTCATGTCGGTGGGGCGCACGGCTTCGTGGGCCTCCTGCGCGTTCTTGGCCTTGGTGCTGTACTTGCGCGGCGCCCCCGGCAGGTAGGCCTCGCCGTATTCCTTGGCGATGACCCGGCGCGCGTCGGCGATGGCTTCCGGCGCCATGTCGACGCCGTCGGTCCGCATGTAGGTGATGAGGCCCACCGTCTCGCCGCCGATCTCGACGCCTTCGTAAAGCTTCTGGGCGGCGCGCATCGTTTGAGCCGGGGCCATCCCGAGCTTGCGCGAGGCTTCCTGCTGCAGGGTCGAGGTGGTGAAGGGCGGTGCGGGGTGGCGCTTGGCGGGCTTGGCCTCGACGGTGGCGACGGAGAACGTCGCGAGTTCGAGGTCGCGCTTGAACGCCGCCGCCTCTTCGCCGGTGCCGACGTCGAGGCGCTGGATCTTCCGGCCGTCCGCGCCCGTGAGCCGGGCCTCGAACATCGCGCCGGCCTCCGTCGCCAGGGTCGCGACGAGGGACCAGTATTCGCGGGGTTTGAACACCTCGATCTCGCGCTCGCGCTCACAGACGAGGCGCAGGGCCACGGACTGGACGCGGCCGGCCGAGCGGGCGCCGGGCAGCTTGCGCCACAGCACGGGCGAGAGATTGAAGCCCACGAGGTAATCGAGGGCGCGGCGCGCCAGGTAGGCGTCGACGAGAGCCTGGTCGATCTGGCGTGGGTTGCGCATGGCGGTGTCCACCGCCGCCTTGGTGATGGCGTTGAACGTCACCCGCTCGACGGGCATGCCCTTGAGGGCGCGGCGCGCATTCAGCGCCTCGACCACATGCCAGGAGATGGCCTCGCCCTCGCGGTCCGGATCGGTCGCCAGGATCAGGCCGTCGGCCCCCTTGAGCGCCTTGACGATGTCCGAGACGCGCTTCGACCCCCGGTCGTCGAGCTCCCACAGCATGTGGAAATCCGCCTCCGGATCGACGGACCCGTCCTTGGCCGGGAGGTCGCGGATGTGCCCGAACGAAGCGAGCACCTCATAGTCGCGCCCCAGGTATTTGTTGATCGTCTTGGCCTTGGCCGGCGACTCGACGACGACGACTTTCATGGAGGAATTCCGGCCTCTCGGGAGGGTCTCGTCCGCAACGACCGGTTGCGTGCGCGGATGCGCTGCGGCGGAAGCGGCGGGGCGGGCCGCCTCCCGGGGGGAGGGGCCTGTCGCGGGCCATGAAGTGGGTTAACCCTCGGGCGATGTCAAATGGGGACACTTTGCCGGTTGTGCCGGCCCGCTCCCGCACGGCCTTCGTCTTGCGGGCGCTGCGCGCCCGCTGTAGCGCATGACCCCGTGAAGATTGGCTCCGTGATGACCAGCGCCCCGACTCCCGGCTTCCCCCACCGCCACCTCCTCGGCATCGAGGGGCTGTCGCGCCCCGACATCGAGGCCCTGCTGGAACGGGCCGATGCCGCCGTGGCCCTATCGCGGCAGGTGGAGAAGAAGCGCACGACCTTGCGCGGGCGCACCCAGATCAACCTGTTCTTCGAGCCCTCCACCCGGACGCAGGCCTCGTTCGAGCTCGCCGGCAAGCGGCTGGGCGCCGACGTGATGAATATGTCGGTGGCCTCCTCCTCGGTGAAGAAGGGCGAGACCCTTATCGACACCGCCGCCACCCTCAACGCCATGCGCCCCGACATTATCGTGGTGCGCCATCACGCGGCGGGCGCCGTGCATCTCCTGGCCCGCAAGGTCGACTGCGCCGTGGTCAATGCCGGCGACGGCGCCCACGAGCACCCGACCCAGGCGCTCCTCGACGCCCTGACCATCCGCCGCAACAAGGGCCGGATCGAGGGCCTCACGGTCGCCATCTGCGGCGACGTGCTCCATTCGCGCGTCGCCCGCTCCAACATCATCCTGCTCCAGGCGCTCGGCGCCCGCGTCCGGGTCATCGGTCCCTCGACGCTGCTGCCCACGGGCCTCGCGCGCTTCGGCGTCGAGGTCTTCACGGACATGCGCAAGGGGCTCGCCGGGGCCGACATCGTCATGATGCTGCGCCTCCAGCGCGAGCGCATGAACGGCTCGTTCGTGCCGAGCGTGAAGGAGTACTTTCGCTATTTCGGCCTTGACGGCGACAAGCTGGCGCTGGCCGCCCCCGACGCCCTGGTGATGCATCCGGGGCCGATGAACCGCGGCGTCGAGATCTCCTCGGAGGTGGCCGACGGGGCGCAGTCCCTCATCCGCGAGCAGGTCGAGATGGGAGTGGCCGTGCGGATGGCCGTGCTCGAAGCCCTGGCGACGCACCTGCCGAACGCGTGAGTCCGATGTCCCAGCCCCCGCTTCTCCTCACCAACGCCACCCTGTGCGATCCGGCCGCCGGCCGGCAGGCGCCCGGCCACGTCCTCGTGCGCGAGGGTCGCATCGCCGATATCGCCTGGGGGGCCGCCTTAGTCGCGCCCGAGGGCGCCGAGACCATCGACTGCGCCGGGCACGTTCTCTCCCCCGGCCTCATCGACATGCGGGCCTTCGTGGGCGAGCCGGGGGCGGAGCACCGCGAGACCCTGGCCTCCGCCAGCGCGGCGGCGGCGGCGGGCGGCGTCACCACCCTGGTGTGCATGCCCGACACCAACCCGGTGATCGACGGGCCGGCCATCGTCGATTTCGTCCTGCGCCGGGCCCGCGACACGGCCTGCGTCCATGTCCTGCCGGCCGCCGCCATCACCAAGGGCTTGGCCGGCCGTGAGATGACGGAGTTCGGCCTGCTGCAGGAGGCCGGCGCCGTCGCCTTCACGGACGGGCTCAAGGCCGTCGCCAACGCCCAGGTCCTGCGCCGGGCCCTCACCTATGCGCGGGATTTCGATGCGCTGATCATGCAGCATGTCGAGGAGCCCGACCTCGTCGGCGAAGGCGTGATGAACGAGGGCGAGATGGCCTCGCGGCTCGGGCTGCTGGGCATCCCGCGCGAGGCCGAGACGGTGATGCTGGAGCGCGACATCCGCCTCGTGCGCCTCACCGGCGCCCGCTACCACGCGGCGATGATCTCCTGCGCCGATTCCGTCGAGATCGTCCGGCGTGCCAAGGCGGATGGCCTGCCCGTCACCTGCGGCGCGTCCGTGAACAACCTCGTTCTCAACGAGGGCGATATCGGTCATTACCGCACCTTCTGCCGGCTCTCGCCGCCCCTGCGCCACGAGACCGACCGGCTTGCCCTCGTGGCGGCTCTGAACGAGGGCGTGGTCGACGTGATCGTGTCGGACCACAACCCGCAGGATGTCGAGACCAAGCGCCTGCCCTTCGCCGAGGCCGCTGATGGAGCGCTCGGCATCGAGACCCTGCTGGGCGCGGCCCTGCGCCTCGTCCACACGGGCGACATCGCCCTGCCGCGCCTGCTGACGGCCTTGACGGCGCATCCGGCAAAAATCCTCGGCCGTGAGGCCGGGCGCCTCGCCCTGGGCGCGCCGGCCGACCTGACGCTCATCGACCTCGACGTGCCCTACGTCCTCGACAAGCGCCGCCTGAAGTCGCGCTCGAAGAACTCGCCCTTCGACGAGGCCCGGCTGCAGGGGGCCGCCATGCTCACCCTCGTCGGCGGCCGGATCGTGTTCCGCGACCGGAGTTTCGCATGACCCCGGCCGAGGCGGCCTCCCTGCCGATGCTGTTCGCGGGTCTCGCCGGGGGCTATCTCCTCGGCGCGATCCCGTTCGGGCTGATCTTCACGCGGCTTGCCGGCCTCGGCGACGTGCGGGCCATCGGCTCGGGCAATATCGGCGCCACCAACGTCCTGCGCACGGGCCGCAAGGGGCTGGCCGCCGCCACCCTCCTGGGCGATGCCCTGAAGGGCACGGTCGCCGTCCTCGCCGGCCTTCATTTCGGCCTGGAGCCGGCCCTGGCGGCTGGCCTGGGGGCCTTCCTCGGCCACCTGTTCCCCGTCTGGCTCGGCTTCAAGGGCGGCAAGGGCGTGGCGACCTTCCTGGGCGTGCTCCTCGCTCTCAGCCCCGTGGGGCTCCTCGCCTTCGCGGCGATCTGGCTCGGCCTTGCCTTCGGCTTTCGCTACTCGTCGCTGGCAGCGCTCGCCGCCTCGGCCGCCACGCCCGTCGTCCTGTGGGCGCTCGGACAGCCGGGGGTTGCATGGCTCTTCCTCCTGCTCGCAGCCCTGCTATGGTGGAAGCACGCGCCCAACATCCGCCGGCTCCGCGCCGGCACGGAAGGGCGCATCGGGCAGAAGGGCTAGGAGTGCCTTGCAGAACTCCCGACTCCGGACGGTTCTCGCTTTGAGCCGGACGGTGCCCCGGGCGTTTTGTGAGAGACACTCGGACCCGCCGCCCGGCTGCGATGGGGGCAGGGATGCAACTCAACGATGCCCAGCGCCTCGACTGGCTCCGCCTCATCCGCGCCGAGGGCATCGGCCCGCGCACCTTCCGCACCCTGATCAACCGCTTCGGCGGCGCCGGAGCCGCCCTGGAAGCCCTGCCGACCCTCAGCGGTCGCGCCGGCCGGCGCGTCGTCCCGCCGACCCGCGCCGAGGCGCAGGCAGAGCTCGCCGCCGCCGCCCGCCTCGGCGTGCGCCTCGTGGCTCTGGGCGAGGCCGAGTATCCGAAACTCCTCCAGGCCACCGATTCGGCGCCGCCGCTCCTGGCCGTGCGCGGCGACCCGGCGGTCCTGAACCGGCCGGCCGTGGCCATCGTCGGCTCGCGCAACGCGTCGGCCGCCGGCCTGAACTTCACCGAGCGCCTGTCGCGCGACCTCGGGGAGGCCGGTCTCGTAGTGGTCTCGGGACTGGCGCGCGGCATCGACGCCCGCGCCCACAAGGCCGCCCTCCGGCCGGGAACCGTGGCGGTGCTGGCCGGCGGCCAGGACCGGATCTATCCGACCAACCACGCCGCCCTCGTCGAGGCGATCCTGGAGGCCGGCGGGGCGGTGGTCGCCGAGATGCCCATGGGCTGGGAGCCGCGCGGGCGCGATTTCCCCCGGCGCAACCGCATCATCTCGGGGCTCAGTCTCGGCACCGTCGTGGTCGAGGCGGCGCGGCGCTCGGGGTCCCTCATCACCGCCCGCTTCGCCCTGGAGCAGGGCCGCGAGGTCTTCGCTGTGCCGGGCTCGCCCCTCGACCCGCGCGCGGAAGGCACCAACGATCTCATCCGCCAGGGCGCTACCCTGGTGGCGGAAGCCGCCCACGTCCTCGAGGCGGTGGCCCCCCTGGTCGATCGCGATTTGTTCGGCGCCGCGCCCCTCGCCCTCGACCGTCCGGATCTCGCCGACGCGCCGATCTTCTGGGACGAACTCGACGTCGACGGGATCGTACTGCCGATGGCGGCGGAGTCCTTCGACCCGCCCGAACCCACGGACGACCGCGCCCGCCTCGTCGGTCTGCTCAGCCCGACCCCATCGGCACCGACGACCTTGCCCGCGCGGCGGGCCTGAGTGTGCGGGTGGTACAGACGACGCTCCTCGAACTCGAACTCGACGGGCGGATCGAGCGGCACGGCAGCGGGGCAGTATCGCTCGTGGGGTGAGGGCGCCTCAGCGCAGGTAGATCACGCTGTAGAGGGTCCGCCGCAGCTCGCCCTCCAGCAGCCAGATCCGGCCGTTGTGGCAGCGTGCACGGATGCCCGCCCGCATCCGGGCGCAATACTCGCCGGTGTTGTCCTGGACCAGGTACTCGCACGTGCCCGCTCGCTTGCGCCGGCCGATGACCACGCTCGAATGGTCGGCGGCGAGGTCCGGATCCTTCGGGTCGCGGTCCTGCAGGATGTACCAGCTGTAGCCGATGGCCGGCGCCCGGCCATGGTCGAGGGCGTAATCGACCCGGGCCAGCAGGCGGGCGATCTCGCGGCGCGCCGGCGGTTTCCCGGCTTCCAGCATCGCCATGAAGTCGAGCTGGTTGGCGGCGACGCGGGAGGAGACCGGCAGCAGGGGCACGGGCAGGGGGAGCCGCCGGCACAGGGTCTCGACCCGCCGTAGCCACGCGTCGTTGAAGGCGTCCGCCCGCCGCGAGCGGAGTTTGTCCACCGTGGCGCCGACGCGGCGCGGGCACTGGTTCGGCGCCCGCAAGGGGGCGCCGTAGCGCAGGGCGGCGTAGGTGGGGAGGAAATGCGCGTAGCCCTCGTGCGAGGGCAGGTCGCGCTCCTCGCACAGGCCGCCGAGGTTGTAGAGCAGGGCGGCGGCATCCTCCTCGCCCCCCTCCAGCTTGTCGAAATACGGCTGCAGGCCTGGATTGCCGACGGGGTTGATGTCGGCGGCGTTCCGGCCCCAGGCGATGTCGGCGGGGTAGGCCGGATGCGCCCTCAGATGCGCCCTCAGGGCCGGATCGGGCAGGGATGCGAGCCGGGCGGGATCGGCGAAGTAGAACTTGCCCGCCACGTCCAGGGGCGAGACCGCCCGGCCGACGCGCTGCGAGATCATGTCGGCGGTGGCGTAGGCAAAGCAGATGGCGCTGTCGCCCTGCCCGACGGGGATCTCGGTGGGCTTGGGCGAGATCAGAACCCCGCCCGGGAGCCGGTGGGTGCTGGGCGGCAGGGCGATCCGCACCGGACCGCATTCGGGGTTGCGGGCGTAGGCCGGATGGGCCGGCAGGATGCGCGGATCGACGCCCTCGGCCTTGGCCGCCGCGCCGGCCGCGACGGACAGGATGAGGGCGCCGCAGGCCGCGCGGACCCGTCGCCCGACCCCTCCCTCGACCGTCTGCCGACCCATGCCCGGTTTCCCTGCTTCGTCCGCTGCCATCGCTCGCCGTGGAGCCATTCGGGGTCCGGGCGAGGGTCCGGAGCGCGACCGATCCCCCAGGGTGAGGAGGTTGCGTGCGCTTCGACACGTCATGACGGACAACGACTTCCTATCTCAAGTCCAGACAGAAAGAAACGAGCCGGATCGCCGTCTTGTCCTGTGAAGGAGCTTGAGACCTAAAATGAAGACCCGTATCGCCGCCATCGCCGCCGCCGTTGTTCTTGGCGTTGCTCCGATCTCGTCTGCTATGGCCTTCGAGCGCACCGGCCGTTACACCGGATTCACCTCCTCCGACGTCGAGACCACGGGGTCGGTCACCGCCCCGCGTGCTCCGTCCACGTTCGGGTGCCCGATGAATTCGGCCGCCGAGGGCAACGCGAACCAGCAGAACTTCCCCGTGATGCAGTACGGCCAGACCTCCGGCGGGAACCGCTGCTGATCCGGACGGGTGAGGCGACAGGCATGGTTCTGAAGGGCTTCTCCTACGCGATGATTGCTGCCTTCGCGGGCGGCCTCGTCTACACCCTCGTCGGGGCGTCCCAGGTTCTGCTGAACCTGTAGGCACATCGACCGAACGACAGCCTGGAGACAAACGGCGGGGCCAAGGCTCCGCCGCCTGCGCATCCGGCTCCGGACTCAGGCGTCGTCCACCTCGAGCACGCCCCGCATCTGATCGAGGCAACCCTGCAGGATGTAGGCCGCGGCCAGCATGTCGACGACTTCGCCGCGCTTGGCGCGCGAGGCGTCGGCGGCGATGAGGGCGCGGGTGACGGCGGCCGTGGACAGACGCTCGTCGCAGAACAGCACCGGCAGGTCGAGGAGCGGCTTGAGGTTGCGCACGAACGAGCGGGTGGATTGCACCCGCGGCCCCTCGCTCCCGTCCATGTTGAGGGGAAGCCCCATGACGAGACCGCCGACCCCGTGGGTCTCGCAGAGCTGACGCAGGCGGGCGACGTCGGGGGTGAACTTCACCCGGCGGATAGTCTCGAGGGGCGAGGCGATCTGGCGCCCGACATCCGACAAAGCGAGCCCGATGGTCTTGGTGCCGAGATCGATCCCGATGAGGCGGCGCCCGCCCCGCGACGCCTCCGCGAAGGCACGGATCTCGGCCTCGGTCATGTGTCTCGCTCTCCCGTGATCCGCCGTCCTGATCGATCCGGGGGCGGGTGGCAATCCGCTCCGCCCGTCAGTGCGTGACGGGAACCGCGTCGCCCACGAAGGTCGAGGGCAGGGGGGCCGCCGCCATCCCGAGGATGCCGCGCACGGCCGGCCCCTGGAGCCGCCGCATCAGGTCGGCGAGGTCCGCGCCGCCGAAGCGGACGGATTCGAGATCGGCGCCCATCACCCAGATTTCGTATTCGGGCCGGTCCGGAACCACGTCCCAGAACAGGAATTCGCCGGCCTCCGTACGGCCGAAGAAACAGGCCCGCTCCACCACGGAGGGATCGTCGCCCTCCACCTCGAACGCGGGATCGGGACGCGCGGCGACGACGGCGCCGATGCTGTGGGCGATGAGCTCCGAGCCGGTTACGAGGTCGGTCTCCGGCTCGGAGCCCGGCGTCAGCACCCGGACATGTCCGGCCGCGAGCCCGGCGCCCCAGCGGCGGCAGAACGTCCGGTAGGAGGCGGGGAGGGGAAAGCCCAGCTCCGCCTCGGCGCGGGTGAGGTCCGCCTCCCCCGCGACCGGCCCGGGCACGCCCTGCGCGAACACCGCCTCCCACATCCCCCCATCCTCCCTGCCGTCCGCCTTCATGTCTTCGACTCCGTGGAGATTAACCTTACGCAGACGTAACCCTGGCCTTGCCGGGATCGGCCGGTCCATAGCATCGTTAACGGAACGTTAACGTCGCAGGGGCGCCCATGAACCCGTCCGGAACACATCCCGTCGCCGCAGCCGGTCTCCGCCGTTCCATGCCGTTCCGGCACAAGCTCATGCTGCTGCTCGCCGTCGAACTCGTCGCCGTCGGCTTGCAGCAGGCCGATCGGAAGCCCTACCACACCGGCGTCACCGTCGAGACGCCCGCCCGCTCCGGCCATGTCATCACCTGAGAGCCGCACCCGACCCGGCGTTGCGAGCCCGCGAAGGCGGGTGCTATAGGCCGGCGATGTTCCGTCGCGGCCTCCGAGCCCCGGCGCATCTGGGTTGGGGGCTGAAGGCAGCATGTCGGTCGACGCAACGACGGTGAGGCGCATCGCGCATCTGGCGCGCATCGCGGTGAGCGAGGAGGAGGTCGCCCCCCTCCAGGGCGAACTCAATGCGATCCTGGCCTTCGTCGAGCAACTCGGTGCCGTCGATGTCACGGGTGTCGCGCCGATGACTTCGGTGACCCCCATGGCGATGAAGAAGCGCGCCGACACGGTGACGGATGGCGGCTACGCCTCGGACGTGGTGTTCAACGCGCCCGAGACCGAGGACAATTACTTCCTCGTGCCCAAGGTGGTCGAGTAGCGTCGCCGCCGATTCCGCATCGCTCAAGATTTCGCCGGATCGTTCGGCGCCGGTGACGGCGACGGGATCGCGGCCCCGAGGACCCGAAGCCCCCATGACCAGCCTCAACGAACTCACCCTGGCGGAAGCCCGCGACGGCCTGAAGGCCAAGGATTTCTCCGCCGGCGAGCTCGCCAGAGCGCATCTTGCCGCCATGGAGAAGGCGCGCGGCCTCAACGCCTACATCCTGGAGACGCCGGAGCGGGCCCTCGCCATGGCGGAGGTGGCCGACACCAAGATCGCCGCCGGCGAGGCGCGTCCCCTCGAGGGCATTCCGCTGGGCATCAAGGACCTGTTCTGCACCCACGGGGTCGTCACGACCGCGGGCTCGAAGATCCTCGAAGGGTTCCAGCCGCATTACGAGTCGGCCGTGACCCACAATCTCTGGCGCGATGGCGCCGTGATGCTGGGCAAGCTCAACCTCGACGAATTCGCCATGGGTTCTTCGAACGAGACCTCGGCCTACGGCGACGTCGTCTCGCCCTGGCGGCGCAACAAGTCCGACACCAAGCTGGTGCCGGGCGGCTCGTCGGGCGGCTCGGCGGCGGCGGTCGCGGCGCATCTCTGCCTCGGCGCCACCGCCACGGATACCGGCGGCTCCATCCGCCAGCCTGCCGCCCTGACCGGCACGGTGGGCATCAAGCCGACCTACGGGCGCTGCTCGCGCTGGGGCACGGTGGCCTACGCCTCCTCCCTCGACCAGGCCGGCCCCATCGCCCGCACGGTACGCGACTGCGCCATCCTACTCGGCTCCATGGCGGGCCCCGACGCGCGCGACACCACCTGCGCCGACCTGCCCGTGCCGGACTTCGAGGCGGCGGTGTCGCGCGGGGTGAAGGGCCTCACCATCGGTATCCCGAAGGAGTACCGGGTGGACGGCATGTCCGCCGAGATCCAGGCCCTGTGGGATCGCGGCGCCGAAATGCTGAAGGACGCGGGCGCCACGGTGCGGGAGATCTCCCTGCCGCACACGCCCTACGCCCTGCCGGCCTACTACATCGTCGCCCCGGCCGAGGCGTCCTCGAACCTGGCCCGCTACGACGGCGTGCGCTACGGCCTGCGGGTCCCCGGCAAGGACATCGCCGGGATGTACGAGAACACCCGCGCGGCAGGGTTCGGCCGCGAGGTCAAGCGCCGGATCATGATCGGCACCTACGTGCTGTCGGCCGGCTACTACGACGCCTATTACGTCCGCGCCCAGAAGATCCGCACCCTGATCAAGCGCGACTTCGAGGAGGCCTACGCCTCCGGCATCGACGCGATCCTCACCCCCGCGACCCCGTCCGCCGCCTTCGGCCTAGGCGAGAAGGGCTCGGGCGACCCCGTCGAGATGTACCTGCAGGACGTGTTCACCATCACGGTGAACATGGCCGGTCTCCCCGGTCTCTCGGTGCCGGCCGGCCTCGATGCGCAGGGGCTGCCGCTCGGCCTGCAGCTCATCGGCCGGCCCTTCGACGAGGAAACCCTGTTCGCCGCCGCCCAGGTGATCGAGACGGCGGCCGGGCGCACGAAGCTGCCGGCCGCATGGTGGGCTTGAAAGCGCGCCGATGACCGTCCCGATCTATCCCTTCGAGGTCTGGATCTGGGCCGCCTTCGATCCGGTCTTGATCGGCATCGCCCTGGTCATGGGCTGGAAGTCGGACCAGTTCGTGAAGGTCATCCTCGTCTCGCTCATGGCCTTCGCGGTCTCGGTGCTCGTCTCGTGGGCCGTCACCGCCATCGGCATCCCCTGGCCGGCGCCCGTGAGCCACGACGGGCCGACCTTCTTCCCCGTGCGCTGGATCGCGGGCTTCCTCTGGGGCACCCTGGGGTTCGTCGCTCATCAGATCTACCGGCGCCTCGCTTGACCGTGCGGGCGACGGCTCTCACCTTCATGGCGCCTTGGCGCTTCCAACCCTGAATCCGGGCCATCATGACCGCAGCCGTGAACCCCAAGAAACTCATCAAGGGCGGCCTGCACGACTGGGAGGTCGTGATCGGCATGGAGATCCATGCCCAGGTCACCAGCCGCTCGAAGCTGTTCTCGGGCGCCTCGACGGAATTCGGGGCCGAGCCCAACGACCACGTCTCCCTCGTGGACGCGGCCATGCCTGGCATGCTGCCCGTCATCAATGAAGAGTGCGTCGCCCAGGCCGTGCGCACGGGCCTCGGCCTCAAGGCGCAGATCAACCACCGCTCGGTGTTCGACCGGAAGAACTACTTCTATCCGGACCTGCCCCAGGGCTACCAGATCTCGCAGTTCAAGGACCCCATCGTCGGCGAGGGCGAGGTCTTGGTCGATCTCGTGGACGGCGAGTCCATCACGGTGGGCATCGAGCGCCTGCACCTCGAGCAGGATGCGGGCAAGTCGCTCCACGACCAGAACCCGACCCAGAGCTTCGTCGATCTCAACCGCTCGGGCGTCGCCCTGATGGAGATCGTGTCGCGGCCGGATCTGCGCTCCTCCGAGGAGGCGCGCGCCTACGTGACGAAGCTGCGCACCATCCTGCGCTACCTCGGCACCTGCGACGGCGACATGGAGAAGGGCTCGCTCCGGGCCGACGTGAACGTGTCGGTGAGGAAGCCCGGCGACCCGCTGGGGACCCGCTGCGAGATCAAGAACGTCAACTCGATCCGCTTCATCGGTCAGGCCATCGAGGTCGAGGCAAGACGCCAGATCGCCATCATCGAGGATGGCGGCACCATCTCCCAGGAGACCCGCCTGTTCGATCCGGGCAAGGGCGAGACCCGCTCCATGCGCTCCAAGGAAGAGGCGCACGATTACCGCTACTTCCCCGATCCCGATCTGCTGCCGCTCGAATTCGACCAGGCCTATGTCGACGCCCTCGCCGAGGGCCTGCCCGAACTGCCCGACGCCAAGAAGGCGCGCTTCATCGCTGATTACGGCCTCAGCCCCTACGATGCCGGCGTGCTCATCGCCGAGCGGGCGAGCGCCGATTACTACGAGGCGGTGGCCCAGGGCCGCGACGGCAAGGCGGCGGCGAACTGGGTGATCAACGAACTGTTCGGCCGCCTCAACAAGGAGGGCAAGACCATCGAGACGAGCCCGGTCTCGGCGGACCAGCTCGGCGCCGTGGTCGACCTCATTGGCGAGGGCACGATCTCGGGTAAGATCGCCAAGGACCTGTTCGAGATCGTCTGGACCGAGGGCGGCGACCCGCGGGCGCTGGTCGAATCGCGCGGCCTGAAGCAGGTCACCGACACGGGCGCCATCGAGGCGGCCATCGACGCCATCATCGCGAAGAACCCCGACAAGGTGACCCAGGCGAAGGAAAAGCCGACCCTGCTCGGCTGGTTCGTCGGCCAGACCATGAAGGCCACGGGCGGCAAGGCCAACCCGGCGGCGGTGAACGCCCTGCTGAAGGCCAAGCTCGGGATCGAGTAGGGCGGGGAAGAGCGGGGCGTCTTCGCGGCCCTGGTGAGCATTCGGCAATCCGACGCGGTTAGGGTGCCGAATGCGTGGGAAACGTCTTTCCGTCCTGGCTCTCGGAATAGCCCTCGCGGCCCAGAGGGCGGTCGCCGCTCCGGCCACCGCCGAGGTTCGGTTCGTGTATCTGGTCCCCAGTGACCGCGCCGTGTCCGTCGTCTACCCCGAACGAATCCTGTTCGCGGCCCGGCATGTCCAATCGTGGCTGGCCCTGAAGCTCGACGGACGGACGTTTCGGCTGGCGAGCCCCGCCGTCCGGATCGTCCGGTCCGACAAGCCGGCGCGCTGGTTCAGCTCGCCGGAGGGCACCGCCGGGTTCAATGGATTCTACAGGAAGACGTTGGACGAACTCGGTCGCCTGGGTGCCGGGCGTTTGAACGATCCGGAAGCCCGCGTCATCGTCTACGTGGACGCCGACCATGCCTGCGGGCAATCCGGAGCGGGCGGCAATGGCGTGGCCATCGTCTCGGCCAATGATCTCCGGGGGATCAGCGGTGAAGCCATCGTCCCCGCTTGCCGGCAGGCCAATACGGCCGAGATCGCGGGGCGCTGCCGATGGATCGGCGGGATGGCGCATGAATTGTTGCACACGCTGGGGCTGATCCATCCGGACAGATCGCCGGCCTGCCAGACCCCTCAGTGCCGCTCAGCCGCACTGATGATGCATGGGTATATCACCTACCCCAATGCCACGCTGCTCGCGGACGATCTCGCGGTTCTGAACCGGACACCGCTCCTCTCAACGCGATCGGTCGGCCGCTTGGCCGATTGCGCAGGGCCTTGACCTAAAAGAGCTATTGCGCCGTTCGACGCCCGATCGGAACGATCACACGGCGAAATCTTAAAGTGGCTTTCGGAAAGGCCGGCGGCGGAAGCGGTCGAGTTGGGGCATCTCGCGTGTTCGAAGTCGTGTCGTGAAAGACCGCTTCTACGCCCCTGTGGCCGCTTCCGTCCGGTGATGTGCGTTTGCGCTGCTCGGGTCCGGGTCGAATCAGGCCCGGATCGTCTAGGCAGCAACCTGCTGGGGTGGAGTCATCCGCGTCTCCCGCCATTCGATGGACTGAGATCGATTCTCGACGTCGCTGGGTATCGCCTCGTAGTTTGCGATGATCATCTTCAAACGAAGCTGGAACCGGCGGCGGAAGTGGTCGAGGTGGGGCATTTCGCGTGTTCGAAGTCGTGCCGTGAAGGCCGCTTCTGCGCCCCTGTGAGCCGCTTCCGTGCCGTCATTCGCGTCTTCGCTGCTCGGATCCGGATCGAATCAGACCTGGATCATCGGCGCAGCAGCCTGCTGGGGTGGAGTCATCCTCGTCTCCCACAATCGGGTTGGCGGCAATCGAACGTAAACGTCGCTGCTGGTGACCTTTTTGCTTTGGCTGTGCTTTGGTTTCGAAGCACAGGTGCAGACTGCGACTGTCGGAGGGAGGCGTCAACCCCCTATTCGCCGGCTATTCGAAAAGTCTCCGGTCCGGAGGAGGTATGACGAGGAAACGCCGTTTCCGGGCAGGGGCTTGGCCCTGATCCACAGGGGGCGTCGTCCTCACGATCCCGGTGTGGAGGCCATCAGGCCGGTAAATCGTCCGCGCAGGCTCGCCCACCAGTTGCGCCGATGCGCGCCGGGCTCTCCCACCGAGACCGTCGCGGTCATGCCCGCCACCAGGGTCACGCCCTTGGGCACGCCCTCGATGCGGATGCGCACGGGCACGCGTTGGGCGAGGCGCACCCAGGTGTAGACGGGATCGACGCTCGGCAGCCCCTGCGTGCTCGGCGCCGCGTTGGCGATGCTGATGCCCAGCGTGATGCTCTCGACTCGACCGGAAATCACGGGATCGTAGCCCAGCAGCTCGGCCGTGACGGGGGCGCCCACATGGATGTGGGCCATCTTGGTCTCTTCGAAATAGCCGTCGATCCAGAATGAATCCGTGTCGATCACTGCGATGTTGACCGTGCCCGTGGTGGCGTAGTCTCCCACCCGCAGGAGCAGGTTCGTCACCCGGCCGTTCACGGAAGACCGCACCTCGGTGCGCTTGCGGTTGATCTCGGCCTGGGCGAGCTGCGCCTTGGCCGAGGCGAGGGCGGCCTCCGCGATCTTGGCGGTGCCGGCGTATTGCTGCTTCTCCTCCACGGAGGTCGAGAGCGTGGTGAGCGCCTCGCGCCGCGCGGCCTGGGTCCGCTTGACCTGCAGGTCGGCCTCGCGGTTCTCGACCTCGGCCCGGGCCGACGCGATGGCGACGTCGAAGTCGAACGGATCGATGACGTAGAGCACGTCGCCCTTCTTCACCGCCTGGTTGTCGACGACGCGCAGGTCGGTGATCTGGCCGGAGACCTGGGGGGCGATGCCCGCCACCTGCACGCGCACCCGGCCGTCCCGGGTCCAGGGCGCCGTGACGTAGAATTGCCAGACGAGGACCGCCGCCACGCCGGCGCAGGCGAGGATCACGCCGGTGGCGAGGAGGCGCAGGACGCGGCCGAACCGGCGCGTCCGTTTCGCGGGGCGGGAGTCGTCGGACATCGTCAGAGGAACACGATCAGGAGGGCGAGGAGGCAGACGTAGAGGCCGGCTTCCGCGAGCGGCGGATTGGCGACGTAGCGGCTGAAGTGAAGGCGGTTGAACACGATGCGCAGGAGAACGAGGAGCGCCAGCGCCCCGGCCGCGTAGGCGACGAAGGGCGAGACGAGGACGCCGCCGAAATCGAGGTCTTGGCGCATTAGGTGGCCCTCACGCCGAGGCGGCGGAGGAACCGGCCCTGGGTCGCGGCGACGTTGGCGAGGGTGGCGAGATCGCTCGCCGCCCGGGCGATGGCCAGACGCGTGGCCCGGTCGGCACCCGGGCCCGCGGCCAGGAGCGCGCCCGCCGCCCCTTCGATGTCCCGCCGGTCCACGGCCTCGATCGCCTGCCGGGCCGCCCCTGCGGCCGCGGCCAGGGCGGGATCGCCCGCCAGGGCGCGCAGCTCCGCGTGGGCGCGGGCGGCCGCCGCCTCCATCCGGGCGAGGTCGAAGGCGCGGGCGAGGCTCGCCGCCCGCACGGCGCCGCTTTGCGAGCTCCACTGCGCGAACTGGAGGAGGCGATCGCTGTTGAGGCTGGTGCGGGTGGTGGCGTCGCCGCCTTCGCCCGCCAGGGCGTCGACGAGGGCGCGGCGCGCCGAATCGAGGGCGAAGGCCCGGTGCTGGGAGGCCGAAATCGGCAGGACGATCCGCACGGTGACGAACAGGATGAAGGCCGCCACCACCACCAGCAGGGCGTTGGTGAGGAAGGTCTGCGGGTCGTAGGTCTGGGGATTGGAGGGCGAGAGCAGCACGGGGAAGAACACGAGCAGGATGAAGCCGACGCCGAAGGTCGGCGGGTTGAGGCTGAGGAAGCAGGCCGCGAACACCACGGGTGCGATGGCGATGGCCAGCAGCGGAAAGCCCTGCACGCCCGCGAGCAGTCCGTACAGGACGATTCCCGCGCAGAGGGCGGCGAGGGGCATGCCGATGAGCACGCCCCGGGCGAACGCCTTCGGATCCGGGTTGATGGAGGAGAGGGCGCAGGTGGCCGCCACCTGCACCAGGGCGAAGGAGGTGGCCGGCCAGCCCGCCAGGATGAGGAGGAGCGCCGTCGTGCCGAAGGCGATGCCCACCCGCGCGGCCCCCCGCAGGGCCACGGGAAAATCACGGTGGGTCGGCAGGGGCACGTCGCGTGAAGGGCGGTTCCCCGTGGCGAGGGCCGCGGCGCCGTCCTGCGCGAAGGCGACGTTGCGGGCAAAATCGACGGCGCGCTGCAGGACCAGGATCTCGCCGAGGCCGGCATCGCCCTGCCCGATGCGGTCGGCCAGTCCCTCGCGCAGGCGCTCGGCGACCTCGGCGGCGGCGTCGGGCCCCTCCTCCCGGGTGAGGGCGACGCACAGGGCGCGGGCCTCCGCCACGGCGGGGCCGGGGCCCGCGAGCCGATCGATGGCCGCCGTGAGGGCGCGGGCGGACGCCGCCATGCCGTAGAGGGCCGCGATGGCGCTGCGGGCGCCGGCGGCACGGTTGGGGCCATCGTCGAGCTCGCCCGCGATGGCGCTGGCGTCGCCCCGCATGACCGCGATGCGGCGGATGAGGGCGGCCGTGCGCTCCGATCCGGGATCACCCGTCGTGAAGGTGTCGCGGGCGAAGGCCCGGGTGGCCGCGACGGCGTCGTCCAGGGGGCCGCGCAGGGCGCGCCACGTGCTGGGAGAGGCGAGGGCGTCGTTGATAAAGGTGATGGCGACGATGCCGATGGCGATGGCCGCCACCCGGTCCACGGCGGCATCGAACACCTCCTGCGGCGCATCGATATGCGCGACGGCGATGATCGCCACGGTGTAGCCCGACAGCATCGCCCCGTAGGCCCGGGTGTCCTGCAGGAAATGGGCGGTGAAGACGCAGAGCATGAGCCAGGTCGCGGACGACACGAGCAGCAGCACCCGATCCTGGGCGAACAGGGCGATGAGCACGATGGCCGCCACGGCGCCGACCAGGGTGCCGACGAAGCGGTAGAGGGCCTTTGAGAGGGCCTGCCCGCGCTTGGGCTGGGCCAGGATCGCCACGCAGACCATGGCCGAGGAGGCGCCGGAGAGCTGCAGCCAGAACGCCGCGTAGAGGGCCAGCACCATGGCGAGCCAGATCCGCACCGCGAAGGCCCAGGCGGCGGGGGCCGGCACGATCCGCTCGGCGAAGGCGAGGGCGCGTTCGAGGGGGGAGGGCGCTTCCTCCGCCGCCTCGCTCATGCGGAGCGCGGCCCGGCCGGGGCGACCGTCGGGACTCGCCCGGCGACGCGGGCCTGCCACAGGCACAGGAGCGGCGTGACGACGAGTTCCACCGCGAGCGCCGCCATCATGGTGAGGGACGGCAGGCCAGTGAGGGCCAGGCCGAGCAGCCGGGCGAGGCCGCCGAGCCCCACCACCAGAGTGAGGAAGCGGAACAGTCCGGTCTTGGCCTCGATCCCCGGCACGCAGGTCCAGAACAGGATGCCGATGCCCATGTGGAGGCCCGACAGGTAGCGGTAATGGCTGTCGGCCGAGACGTCGACGAGGCCACCCGTGCCGCCCACGCCTGTCAGGACGCCGTAGAGACCCGACACGACGGGCACGAGGGCGACGACCGCCACCACCCGCTGCAAGGCCTGCCGCTCCCGCATCGTCCCGACTCGTGCTCCATCACCCGCCCGACGGGCAACCGGGCAGGCGCACAAGCGTTCCTGCGTTCGCGCACGCCATCATCCCAAATCCGGGGCATCTCTTCGAAATGGCGGATTTGGCTTCGTGATCCAGCCCCGCCTCGATCGAGGGGACGCCGGATCAGGCCTTCTGTTCCTTCAGGCGCTTCACGCATTTGCTGTAGTATTGCGGCCATTTCGGTCCCTTGGCGGCCTTGTCGGCGACGGAGAGGGCCCGCCATTCCGCGCCGCAGGCCTTCTGTCGGGCGCGCGCCGCGCTCTGGGTCACGCTCGGTTCCTTCGCGGCGGCCCCGTCCTTCTCCTTGGCGATCACCGGCTGTGTCAGGAGGAGTGGGGCGGCGAGGCAGGCGACCAGGACGGAACGGAATGGCATCGTGACAACCCTCGATGGTGGCTTGGCCCGCGACGCGACGGGCCGCGCATCACACCCACAACTACAGGGTTCGGCAAGAGCTTTTCACGGGCCTTGCACGGGCCGACCCGTTCGATCCACCGCGGGTGACCCGTCCGCTGCAACCATCGACTGGCGTTCCGGTTTGATCCGGCACATGAAGAGTGTCCAACCTTGGCCGGGATGATCCGCATGGCACACGCTCCGGGACGACCCATCGACGTACACACCTGGAGCACGCCCAACGGCTGGAAGATTCCGATCATGCTGGAGGAGTGCGGCCTGCCCTACCGGGTGGTGCCGGTGAATATCGGCCGGGGCGACCAGATGGCGCCGGATTTCCTCGCCATCTCGCCCAACAACAAGATTCCGGCCATCGTCGATCCCGACGGTCCGGACGGCCAGCCGATCACGGTGTTCGAGTCGGGCGCGATCCTGCAATATCTCAGCCGCAAGACCGGCTGCCTCTCGCCGGCCGACGAGCGGGCGCGGGTCGCCGTCGAGGAATGGCTGATGTGGCAGGTGGCGGGCTTCGGGCCCATGCTCGGCCAAGCTCACCATTTCCGCATCTACGCGCAGGAGAAGATCCCCTACGCCATCGAGCGGTTCACCACGGAGGCCCAGCGCCTCTATCGCGTCCTCGACGGCCAGCTCGCCGGCCGGGACTACGTGGCGGGTGCGCTGTCCATCGCCGACATCGCGATTTTGCCCTGGGCCAAGTACCACGAGAAGCAGGGCGTCGACCTCGCCGGACTGCCCCACGTCCGCGCGTGGCTCGACCGGATGCTGGCGCGTCCGGCCGTGCAGCGTGGATTCTCGGCGATCTGAGGGAAGGGCGGACTCTTCCCCTCGCCGGCCTTTCCGATGCTCCGTCGGAGCGGACTAGTGGTCCGTCGGCACGGCCGCCTTGGCGGCGGGCTTCGGGGCGGCCTTGGCGGCCTTCGGGGCCGGGACCGGTGCGGTCGTCTCGCCGGCCACGTTGGCGGCCTGCTGGTTCACGTCCGGCACCCGGGTCCAGGTCTGGGAGCCGCACAGGATCTTGAGGAGGCAGCCGGAGACGGACAGTTCCGAGGCGCTCTCGCGCTCCAGGCTGACCTGATACAGCTTGCCCTCGTCGGCGTTGTAGATCTCGCCGGAGAACTTCGACTCCTCGGGCTTCAGGTTGTCGAGGAGGGTGAGGCCCAGCGCCGGGCGGTTGCGCTTCTTCGGATCGGGATTCTTGATGTCCGTACGCGGGCTGCCGTCCTCGGTGGTGGGGGATTTCAGCCAGACCACCTTGCCGCAGATGTTGGCGCCCGCCGGGCCGCAGCGATCGATGCGGACCTTAGCCCGGCCGTCGCCCGTGAGCCAGGTGCCGGAGGGGTCCTGGGCCGGGGCGGCGAGGGCGGGGACAGCCTGCACCCCGGAGAGGCCGGACAGGAGCAGGGCGGCAGTCAGGACAGCGCGCATGAGCTGGTCTCCGTGAAGTGGCGAAAGGGGGTGATGTCGTTGGCCCCAGAAGGCCCGCGCATTGGGGCGATTTTCCGGCACTGTTGCGCTCAAGCCATGGCCAAGGCTTTTTCGCCTTCGGGTTGAGGGGCGGGGGCGCCCCCGCTATAAGCCCGGCGCCGGAGCCTCAGTTTCGGCCCCAGAATCAGAACCGGACGCATTCATGGCCACCGAGCGCACCTTCTCCATCCTCAAGCCCGACGCGACGAAGCGGAACCTGACCGGCGCGGTCAACGCCGTGATCGAGAAGGCGGGCCTGCGCATCGTCGGTCAGCGCCGCATCCAGATGAGCCGCGCCCAGGCCGAGAAGTTCTACGAGGTCCACAAGGAGCGCCCGTTCTTCGGCGAGCTCGTGGAGTTCATGATCTCCGGCCCCGTGGTGGTGCAGGTGCTCGAGGGCGAGAACGCCATTGCCCGCTACCGTGAGGTCATGGGCGCCACCAATCCGGCCAATGCCGACGAGGGCACCATCCGCAAGACCTTCTCCGAGTCGGTGGGCGAGAACACCGTCCACGGGTCCGACAGCGCCGAGAACGCCAAGATCGAGATCGCGCAGTTCTTCCAGGATTCCGACATCGCCGGCTGAGCCGGGACCGTCGCGTCGCCCACCACCCGGGCGGCGCGACATTTGTCGCCGCGCTGTGGCCGCGCTGCCCTTGCGCGGCCCCGGAGGCTCCGTGAAACCGGGCTCTCTCCCGAATCGCTTTCACGGACCCATCGCACCATGCGCTTCCTCGCTCCGCGCACCGGCCGGTTTCTGCTCGCCGCCGGCCTCCTCGCCACCGTCGCGGCCTGCAATGCCAACAAGGCCGGCCCCACGGCGGATCTCGCCGGGTACACGCCCGACCCGGCCCTCAAGACCGCCTCCACGAGCAACCTGACCGGCCGCGTGCGCCACGCCTGCACCGTGACCCAGGCCAAGCTCCAGGGCGTCTCCGAGGTGTCCCTCGCCCGTCCGTGCGGCTGCTATGCCCAGCGCACCCTGGCGAGCCTCGACCAGTCCGAGCTCGCCGCCTACCGCACCACCGGCTATTTCAATGATTCGGCCCGCGCCAAGGCGCTCGGCGCCCTCGACAGCTGCCAGCTGCCGCGACCGGCCTGATCAGCCCCAAGGCGGACCCGACCGGGTCCGCCTTTTCAGGAAAGACTGAGCAGCGCCCCCTCGGCCCGGCTCACGTCGTTCCCGAACACCACCCGGTCGCCGTCGAGGCGGGCGCGGCCCGAGGCGATCAGCGCCAGGGCCGCCGGGTAGAGCCGGTGCTCCTGCACCAGGATGCGGGCGGCGAGCGCATCGGCATCGTCGCCCGGCAGGACCGGCACGGCGGCCTGGGCGACGATGGGCCCGGCATCGAGTTCCGATACCACGTAATGCACCGTGCAGCCGTGGAGGCGCACCCCGGCGGCCAGCGCCTGTTCGTGGGTGTGCACGCCCTTGAACAGGGGCAGCAGGGAGGGGTGGATGTTGATCATCCGCCCGGCCCAGGCCTCGACGAAGCCGGCGGAGAAGATCCGCATGAAACCGGCCAGACACACGAGGTCGATGTCGGCGGCCACGAGTTCGGCGTGGAGCGCCTCGTCGAAGGCGGCCCGGCTCGGATAGGTCTTGTGGTCGAGGGCGCGGGTCGGGATACCGGCGGCCGCCGCCGTGGCGAGGCCCCCGGCCTCGGGCCGGTTCGAGGCCACCAGCACGATCTCGGCGGGGAACTCCGGCTCGGCCGCCGCCGCGATGAGCGAGGCCATGTTCGAGCCGCGCCCCGAGATCAGGATCGCGACCCGGGTCTTCTTCGCGGTCGCCATCAGAACGTGAGCCGGCCTTCGAAGGTCACGGCCTCCGGGCCGCGCGGCGTGATCCGGCCGAGGACCACGGGCGATGCCCCGCCGAGATCCAGCGCCTTCGACACCGCGCCGACGCTGTCGGGCGAGACCACCACCACCATGCCGATGCCGCAGTTGAAGGTGCGCAGCATCTCGGCTTCGGCGACGCCGCCGACCTCGGCGAGCCAGCCGAACACCGGCGGCGGCATGATCGCGTCGAGGTCGATGGCGATGCCGACCCCGTCGGGCAGCACGCGGGGCAGATTGTCGGGGAACCCGCCGCCGGTGATGTGGGCGAGCGCCTTGATGCCGTCCGTGGATTTCAGGGCGGCCAGCAGCGGCCTCACATAGATTCGGGTCGGCTCTAGGAGGGCCTCGCCGAGCGTCCGGATCGGATCGAACGGGGCCGGATCGTCGTAGGACAGGCCGCTGCGCTCGACGATGCGGCGGACCAGCGAGAAGCCGTTGGAATGAACTCCCGAGGAGGGCAGGCCGAGGACCACGTCGCCCGGCACGATGTTGCCGCGCGGCAGCAGGGTACCGCGCTCGGCGGCCCCCACGCTGAACCCGGCGAGATCGTAGTCGGCCCCGTCGTAGAGCCCCGGCATCTCGGCGGTCTCGCCGCCGATGAGGGCGCAGCCGGCGAGCCGGCAGCCCGCCGCGATGCCGCGCACGATGTCGGTGCCGACGCCCGGCACCAGCTTGGCGGTCGCGTAATAGTCGAGGAAGAACAGCGGCTCGGCGCCCTGGACGATGATGTCGTTGACGCACATGGCCACGAGGTCGATGCCGATGGTGTCGTGGCGGTTGGTCTCGATGGCGATCTTGACCTTGGTGCCGACGCCGTCGTTGGCCGCCACCAGGATCGGATCGCGAAACCCCGCCGCCTTGAGGTCGAACAGGCCGCCGAACCCGCCGATCTCGGCATCCGCCCCCGGCCGGCGCGTGGCCCGCACCAACGGCTTGATCGTCTCGACCATGGCGTTGCCGGCATCGATGTCGACGCCCGCTTCTGCGTAGGTCATTCCGTGTTTGGGCTCGCCGGTCATCCGCGCCGCTCTCTTCCGATCCGCTCTTTGGCGACCTCTACCCATTCCCGCGCGCCTTCGCGAGTCTTCTGCGACACGCCTTGACCGCACCGCACCGGCTTCCCACTCTCCGAGGAGAGTGGTGACGGGGGACGGCCGATGCGCGGCAGGGCGGTGATCGGGTGTCTGGCTCTGGGTGGGGTCGCCCTGCTCCTCTATCTCCTCGCCGACGTGATGCTGCCCTTCGTGGCCGGCCTCGCGCTCGCCTACCTCCTCGACCCCATCGCCGACCGCCTGGAGCGCCTCGGGCTCGGGCGGCTCGCGGCCTCGCTCCTCATCCTGGCGGTGTTCGTGGTGGCCCTCGTGGTGGCGCTCCTCATCGTCGTGCCCCTGGCCGCCAGCCAGATCGCCGCCCTCGTCGCCACCCTGCCGGGGATGGTGGCGCGCCTGCAGGGCATTCTGACGGAGCAGGCCGGTCCGCTCCTCCAGCGCGTGGGCGGCGCGGACGTGCTCACCGAACTGCAATCCTCCGTCGGCTCCCTGGTGGGTCAGGGCGGCACGTGGTTCCTCGCCTTCCTCAAGTCCCTGTGGTCGGGCAGTCAGGCGCTGATCTCCATCGCCTCGCTCCTCGTGGTGACGCCCGTGGTGGCGTTCTATCTCCTCGTCGACTGGGACCGGATGATCGCGACCCTCGACGGCTGGGTGCCGCCGCGCCACCGCACCGTGGTGCGCCGCCTCGGCCGCGAGATCGACGGGGCGGTGACCGGCTTCGTGCGCGGCCAGACCCTGGTCTGCCTGATTCTCGGCACCTTCTACGCCGTGGGCCTGTTCTGCGTCGGACTGAACTTCGGCGTGCTCATCGGCCTCATCGCGGGGTTTCTCACCTTCATCCCGTATGTCGGCACGCTCACGGGCTTCCTGCTCTCCGTGGGCGTCGCCCTGGCTCAGTTCTGGCCCGGGTCCGACTGGCTCCATATCGGTCTCACCATCGGGGTCTTCGGGGTCGGACAATTCCTCGAGGGCAACGTGATCTCGCCGAAGCTGGTGGGCGAATCGGTCGGCCTCCATCCCGTCTGGCTCATGTTCGCCCTTCTGGCGTTCGGATCGCTGTTCGGCTTCCTCGGCCTGCTGCTGGCCGTCCCCGTGGCCGCCTCCATTGGCGTGGTGGTGCGCTTCGCCCTGAGCCGCTACCTGCAGAGCCCGCTCTATCACGCGGGCGCACCCGTGCTTCTTCCCAACCGTGAGATCTGATGGCCATCCGCGAGAACGCGCCGCCCAAACAGCTCGCCTTCGACCTGCCGGCCGATCCCCGCTACGGCCGTGAGGATTTCCTGGTCGGCCCCGCCAACGAGGCGGCCTACGGCCTCGTCGAGGCCTGGCCGAACTGGCCCGACACGGTCTGCCTCCTCACCGGCCCGCCCGGCAGCGGCAAGAGCCACCTCGCCTCGATCTGGGCGACGCGGGCCCATGCCTGGACCGCCGCCGCCGCCGAGGTCCAGGCGGCGACGGTGCCCCACCTCGTTTCCAACGGCGCCCTCGTCATCGAGGACATCGACCGCCCCGAGGGACGCGACGAGGCGGCCCTGTTCCACCTCCTCAACCTCGCCCGCGAGCGGGGACGGCCGGTCCTCGTCACCGCCGCCCGGCCCGTCGAGGCCATGGGGCTCGCCACCGCCGATCTGCGCTCGCGCCTGCGCCTGGCGCCGGGCGCCACCATCCTGGCCCCCGACGATGCGCTTCTGCGCGCGGTCCTCGTCAAGCTGTTCGTCGACCGCCAGCTCGTGGTCGACCTTGCCGTGGTCGAGGCCCTGGTTCTGCGCATCGACCGCTCGTTCGACCTCGCCCGGCGGGTGGTGACCGAACTCGACCGCGACGCCCTCGGGCGCGGCCGGCGCATCACCCGGCCCCTGGCGCTCGCCGTGCTGGAGCGCCTCGGCCTCGACGCCTGCGACGACGAGGCGGATTAGAGGGCACGCCCTCGAGATCCCCTCCGGCGGGGACACGGACAGACTGTCATCGAACCGTCAAGAATCGCGGCGTCCCCCATGCTAGGAAGCCGCCCCGCAGCTTTCAGGAGAACCCCCTTGGCGGATATGGAATCGGACGCGACCGCACCGGAGACCGGTCCCATCGAGGGCGAGGCCACGCCTGCGGCGGCCCGGACCCGGTCCGCGCGGCCCGCGCCGAAGCGCGTGGCGCGGGAGAAGCCCGTCTCCGATGCGGAGGGGCCCATCGCCATCGATGCCGCCGAGGCGCCCGACGTCGACCTGCCTCTGACGGAGGCGCCCCAGCCCGCGCCCGACCTGCCGGCCGAGGCGGATGTCCGCGGCACCGTGCGCGAGGCGGGCCTCGCCCTGCGTCACTCGCCCGAACGCTTCGTCAACCGCGAACTGTCCTGGCTGCAGTTCAACCGCCGGGTGCTGGAGGAGGCTTCCAACCCCAACCACCCTCTGCTCGAACAGCTGCGCTTCCTCTCGATCTCGGCTAACAACCTCGACGAGTTCTTCATGGTGCGCGTCGCCGGCCTGCACGATCAGGTCCGGTCGGGCCTCGTCACCCCGTCGCAGGACGGCTTGAGCCCCGCCGAGCAGCTCGCCCGCGTCGGCACGGAGGTGTCGCGCCTCGCCCTCGACCAGCAGCAGCGCTGGCGCGAATTGCGCGGCGAACTCCTCGGCGTCGGCATCGAGCTCACGGAGCCCGCCGGCCTCACGCCGGAGCACAAGGCTTGGCTCGAGGAGTATTTCCTCAACCACGTCTTCCCAGTGCTGACGCCGCTCGCCATCGATCCGGCGCACCCGTTCCCGTTCATCCCGAATCTTGGCTCGACCATCGCCCTGATGCTCATGCGCCCGCGCGACGGCCGGGTGCTGCGCGCCCTCATTCGCCTGCCGGCCCTGGTTGACCGCTTCGTCCGCCTGCCCGATGCCGAAGGGGACGCCACCGCCCGCTTCATCGCCATCGAGCAGGTGATCGTCCTGTTCACCGGGCGCCTGTTCCCCGGCTACTCCCTGCGCGGCCACGGCGCGTTCCGGGTAATCCGCGATTCCGATCTCGAGATCGAGGAGGAGGCCGAGGACCTTGTCCTGCATTTCGAGACGGCCCTGAAGCAGCGCCGGCGCGGCGTCGTCATCCGCCTCGAGGTCGAGGCCGGCATGTCGGAGGATCTGCGCGCCTTCGTGGCCGACGAACTCGAGATCAGCCCCGACGCGGTGTTCCTCATCGAGGGCATGCTGGCGTTGAACGAGCTGTCGCAGATCGTCGGGATCGACCGGCCGGAACTCAAGTTCAAGGCCTACAACCCGCGCTTCCCCGAGCGCATCCGCGAGAGCGGCGGTGACGTGTTCGCCGCCATCCGGCAGAAGGACTTCACCGTCCACCACCCCTACGAGTCGTTCGACGCGGTGGTGCAGTTCTTAGGCCAGGCCGCCCGCGACCCCAACGTGGTGGCGATCAAGCAGACCCTCTACCGCACCTCCTCGAACTCGCCCATCGTGGCGGCCCTGGCGGAAGCCGCCGAACTCGGCAAGTCGGTGACGGCCCTGGTGGAGCTCAAGGCCCGCTTCGACGAAGAGGCCAACATCCGTTGGGCGCGCAACCTCGAGAAGGCCGGCGCACAGGTGGTGTTCGGCTTCGTCGAGCTGAAGACCCACGCCAAGCTGTCGATGGTGGTCCGGCGCGAGGGCGACAAGCTCGTGAGCTACTGCCACGTCGGCACCGGCAACTATCACCCGATCACGGCGCGCATCTACACCGACCTGTCGTTCTTCACCGCCGACCCGGTGGTGGCCCGCGACGTGTCGCGCATCTTCAACTACATCACCGGCTACGCCGAGCCCGCGGGCCTCGAGCGCATGGCGGTCTCGCCCCTGACCCTGAAGCCCCGGCTCCTGGAGAACATCGAACAGGAGGTCGCCCACGCCAAGGCGGGGCGCCCGGCGGCGATCTGGATCAAGTGCAACTCGCTGGTCGATCCGCAGATCATCGACGCCCTCTACGACGCGAGTGCCGCCGGCGTGCAGATCGACTGCGTGGTGCGCGGCATCTGCTGCCTGCGACCCGGCATCCCCGGCCTTTCCGAGACGATCCGGGTCAAATCGATCGTCGGGCGGTTCCTGGAGCACGGGCGCATCTACGCCTTCGGCAACGGCGTCGGCCTGCCCCACCCCAAAGCCACGGTCTACATTTCGTCGGCCGACCTCATGAGCCGCAACCTCGACCGCCGGGTCGAGGCCCTGCTGCCGATCACCAACCCGACGGTGCATCAGCAGGTGCTCGACCAGATCATGCTGGCCAACCTCCTCGACAACCGGCAGAGCTGGCGTGTACTGGCGTCCGGTGCGAGTGAGCGGATCCAGCCGGCCGAGGGCGAGGAGCCGTTCAACGCCCATAAATATTTCATGACGAATCCGAGCCTGTCCGGGCGCGGGAAATCGTCGAAGAAATCGAGTCCCCGTGCCCTGAGCCGCCGGGCCCAGCGCGCCTGAAGACCGCCTTCGAAGGAACTCGCATGGGCTTCCGCCATGCCGGCCTCCCCCGCCTCGACTCCGGCGCCGACGCCGACGCGTCTGCGGCCCGGATTCGACGCGAGCCCGTGGCCATCATCGACATCGGCTCGAATTCCGTGCGGCTCGTCGCCTATGACGGGCTGACCCGGGCGCCGACCCCCCTCTACAATGAAAAGGTGCTGTGCGGGCTAGGCCGGAACGTGCTCACCACGGGGCGGCTCAATGAGGAGGCGGTCCAGCGCGCCCTCGTGGCGCTCGCCCGCTTCCGGGTCCTGTGCGAGATCATGCAGGTGACCCAGGTGCTCGTGCTGGCCACGGCGGCCGCGCGCGACGCCGCCAACGGTCCGGAATTCCTGAGCGCGGCGCAAGCCGCCTGCGGGCACCCCATCGAGCTGCTGTCGGGGCGGCGCGAGGCCGAATTGTCGGCACTCGGCGTGGTGTCGAGCTTCCATGCGCCCGATGGGGTCGTGGGCGATATGGGCGGCGGCTCCCTCGAACTCGTGGACGTGCGCGGTGCCACCGTCGGCATGGGCGTGACCATGCCGCTCGGCGGCCTCGCGCTTCAGGACCTCTCGGGCAACTCGCCCAAGAAGGCCATCAAGATCGTGCGCGAGCACCTGAAGAAGGCCGCGCCCCAGCTCGAGACCCTGCGCGGGCGCAGCTTCTATGCCGTCGGCGGAACCTGGCGGGCGCTGGCGCGCCTGCATCAGGCCGCCCGGGGCTACCCGCTCCACGTCATGCACGGCTACAGCGTCGAGCCCTCGGACGAACTGAACTTCCTCGAAGTGGTGGAGCGAACAGACGCGGCCCTGCTTCAGGATGTCGAGAGCGTGTCCGAGGCGCGCCGGCCGCTGCTGGCCTACGGTGCCCTGGTTCTGGAGGAGATCCTCCGGGTCGGGCGGCCGCGCGAACTCGCGGTCTCGGCCGCCGGCGTGCGCGAGGGCCTGCTCTACGAGCGGCTCGACCGCGACGCGCGGCTGGCCGACCCCCTGCTGGTGGCGGCGGCCGAACTCAACGCCCAGCGGGCCCGCTCGCCGGGCCACGCCACCGACCTCATCGCCTGGACCGATCGCTTCATCGCCACCCTCGATGCGCCCGAGACGGCTGACGAGCGCCGCCTGCGCCACGCCGCTTGCCTGCTCTCGGACATCGGCTGGCGGGCGCATCCCGATTATCGCGGCGAGCAGAGCGTCAACGTCATCACCCATGCGGCCTTCGTCGGAATCGACCATCCGGGGCGGGCCTATCTCGCGCTGGCCATCTATTTCCGCCACGAGGGCGTCGCACCCGAGAAGGCGAGCCCGATGCTGCGCGGCCTCGCGGGGACCCGATTGTTCGACCGGGCCCGCCTGCTCGGTGCCCTCCTGCGCCTCGCCTTCCCCCTGACGGCCGGGATGGAGGGAGCTCTCGGAAGCCTGCCCGTCACCGTCGAGGACGGGCGCATCACCCTCACCCTGCCGGCGGATTGCGAGGCCCTGGCGGGCGACCGCATCCTCAACCGCGTGCGCGGGATCGGCCGCGTCGTCGGTCTCGACGGCCGCATCACGGTCGCCTGATTTTTCGGATCGAGCCCCCATGCAAGCGCTCCAGCTCTTCGGCGACCGCGACCTGCGCGTCAGCGAGATCGAGACCCCGGCGGCCCCCGGCCCCGGCGAGGTTCAGGTTCGCGTGCGCGCCGTCGGCCTCAACTTCATCGACGTCTGGGGCTTTCGCGGCATGGCGTTCGCCAAGCGCAAGCTGCCCCTCACCGTAGGGGCGGAAGCCGCCGGCGAGATCGCCTGCGTCGGCGAGGGCGTCACGGATCTGCGCGCGGGTGACCGCGTGGCGCTCTACGGCGCCCAGACCTGCGGACATTGCAAGGCCTGCCGCGAAGGGCGGGACAACCTCTGCGAGAACGTCGCGGGCGTCATGGGCTTCCACATCGACGGCTTCGCCCGCGAGTTCGTCACCATGCCGGCCCGCCTCGTGGTTCGGGTGCCGGAGGGCGTGAGCTTCACCGATGCCGCCTGCGCGCCCATCGCCTTCGGCACCGTGCAGCACATGCTGTTCGACAACGCCAAGCTCGAGCCCGGCGAGAGTCTCCTCGTGCATGCCGGCGGCTCCGGCATCGGCACGGCGGCCATCAAAATGGCCAAGGCCATCGGCTGCACGGTGTTCACCACGGTGGGGGACGATGCCAAGGGCGAGAAGGCCAGGGCGCTCGGCGCCGACCACGTCATCAACTACCGCGACGAGCGCTTCGAGGGCGAGGTCCGTCGGCTGACGAAGCGCAAGGGCGTCGACGTGGTGTTCGAGCATGTCGGGCCCGACACCTGGAACGGCTCGCTCCTGTGCCTCAAGCGCGGCGGGCGCCTCGTCACCTGCGGCTCGACCTCGGGCGTCTCCACCACCATGAACCTGATGCAGCTGTTCCAGCAGCAATATCGCATCACCGGTTCGTTCGGCTGTTCCATCGCCAACATTCGCCAGTCCCTGGCCAAGATGGCCGAGGGCCTCACCCCCGTCGTCGATACGGTGCTGCCGCTGGCCGATTTCGCGCAAGGGCTGGAGCGCCTCGAGTCACGCAAGGTGTTCGGCAAGATCCTCGTGACGTTGTGACCCCGGCCGGCGGAGGCCGCGCGAGGGTGCACCGCCGCGAAAAAATGATCTAAGCGGGGAGGGCGGAGCGTCGCCCGGAACGCTCCCCCGCACGGGATTTGCCTTGCTCCGTCTCGCCCTGGTCTTGAAACGTCATCTGCCGCGTCTGGCCGGACTCGCGATGATTCCCCTGATCCGGACCCTGTTCTGGCTGGCGCGCCGGCTCGGGACCGACCGGGCGAGCCGGGTGGGCGGACGTATCGTCCGGACCGTGGGGCCGTTCCTGCCCGCCCACCGCACCGCCATGGCCAACCTCGCGCTCGCGTTCCCCGACCTCGATCCGGCGGCGCGGCGGGCGATCGCGGCGCAAGCCTGGGACAATCTCGGGCGCACGGGCGCCGAGTATGCCCATCTGCACACCCTGTTCGATTTCGACGCGGCCGACCCGGCGAGCCAGCGCATGCAGGTCTCGGGAGAGGACTACTTCGCGGACCTGCGCGACGACGACAAGCCAGGGCTCATCTTCTCGGCCCATCTCGCCAACTGGGAGCTGCCGGCGATCTGCGCCGCCCGCTACGGCCTCGACGCCACGGCGATCTTCCGCCCGCCCAACGACGCAGCCTCCGCTCGCCTCGTCCAGGAGGTGCGCCGCCAGACCATGGGCGGCCTTGCGGCGGCCGGGCAGGGCGCCGTCTTCGCCATGCGGGGCGTGGTGGAGCGCGGCGGCCATCTCGGCCAGCTCATCGACCAGCATTTCACCCGGGGCGTCGTGGTCGAGTTCTTCGGCCGCCCGGTCCTCGTCAATCCGCTCCTCGGCAAGCTCGCCCGGCACTACGAATGCCCGGTCCACGGCGTCCGGGTGGTGCGGCGGGACGACGCGCGCTTCGCCCTCGAACTGACCCCGCCCCTCGACCTGCCGCGCGACGCGACGGGCGCCATCGACGTCCAGGGCGCCATGCAGGCCATGACCCGCGTCGTCGAGGACTGGATCCGCGAGAATCCCGGCCAGTGGCTCTGGATGCACCGGCGCTGGCGCCCGGCGATGCTGCCGAAGCCGAAGACTCCGGCGGCGTCCGCCCCCGAGACGGCCTTGCCCGTCGCCTGATGCGGGTCCGAAGGGCTTAAGCCCTTCGGAATCCCGGGACGGCGTTCAGTCGATCCACTCGCCCGCGCGCATGACCGGGATCGCCCGGCCCTCCGCCGTGAGGCCGTCGACGTCGATCTCGGCCGAGCCGATCATCCAGTCGATATGGATCAGGCTGCGGTTGGCGCCCCGCGCCACGAGGTCCGCCTCGCCGAACGCCGCGCCGCCGTCGAGGAAGCACTTGCTGTAGGCTTGGCCGAGCGCGATGTGGCTCGCGGCGTTCTCGTCGTAGAGGGTGTTGTAGAACAGCAGACCCGAGGCGGAGATCGCCGAGGAGGCCGGCACCAGGGCGACCTCGCCGAGCTGGCGCGCGCCCGCATCGGTCTCCAACACCTTGGCGAGGACGTCGCCGCCCGTGCGGGCCTCGGCCTCGACGATGCGTCCACCCTCGAACCGCACGCGGATACCCTCGATGAGGGTGCCCTGATAGGACAGGGGCTTGGTGCTCGTCACGACGCCGTCGACCCGGTCCTTGTGGGGCGTGGTGAACACCTCCTCGGTGGGGATGTTGGCGTTGCAGGTGATGCCGCTGCGGGACACCGAGGCGCCGCCGCACCATTCGTGATCGTCGGCGAGCCCCACGGTGAGGTCGGTGCCCGGCCCGGTGAAGCGCAGGGCCGCGAAGCGGTGGGCGTTGAGGGCACCCATGCGCGCGTGCAGGGCGGCGTTGTGCGCCTCCCAGGCGGCGATGGGATCGGGGCCGTCGACCCGCGAGGCCGCGAAGATCGCGTCCCACAGGCGGGCCACGGCGGCCTCCTCGGGCAGATCCGGGAACACCGTGCGGGCCCAGGGCGTGGTCGCCGCCGACACGATGGTCCAGTTCGTGGAGAAATTAGCGATGAGTTCGAGGGCCGGTACGTAGGCTTGCGAGCGGGACCGGTTGGCGCGCGACACCCGCGTGGTGTCCTGGCCGGCCAGAAGCGACGGGTCGTCACCCGCGACCGCGAGCCGCGCGGCGCCGTTGCGATAGGCTTCCGCCATGCCGGAATAGAGCCAGCCTGCGGCCGTATCGAAGGCCTCCTCCGGCGCGTAGGCGAACCGCGCCAGGGTCGCGGCATCGTCGGAATAGAAGGTCGTGACGAGGGAGGCCCCGGCCCGGTAGGCCTGCGCGGTGATCGCCCGCACGAGGGGGACGGTCTCCAGGGGCGCCGTGATCACGAGTTCCTGGCCGGGGCGCAGCCCAAGGCCGACCTTGACGGCGACTTCCGCGAGGCGCTCCAGGCGCTCCGCGTGGAGCGTCGAAGCCGTGCCCGCTCCGCCGGTCTGCCCGTGTGTGTCCATGTCCGCATCTCCCTCGACCGATCCTCGGCCTCCACCTTAGATCGGGTTTCGGCAGGATCAGATCCAGAGAGGGGAGGTCAAGTCCGGGGACGCTGGGTCAGGCCGCGCGCGACCAGGTGATCTCGCCGAGGTTCTCGCGGAAGGCGAAGCGCAGGAGGTGGTCCGAGACCACGTTCTCGAGGCGCGTCAGGGCCGCCGGATCGGGGGTCGCAACCTGCATCACCAGGGCATCGGCCTCGGCCTCGAAGGTGCACACCCGGTCCTCGCCGAACGGCACGCGGCCGGCGGCCTCGGTGGCCTCGACGGGGAACTTGTGGCTCCAGTGCCGGCAGAGTTGCTTGAGGTAGCGGCTCGCCTCGGCGGTGGGAACTCGTGCCTGGGAGATCGGCATCCTGGGGTCTCCTTCGTGCCCTCGGCGGGGCGGTGTCGCGTCGCAGCGCGGTCTGATCCTCGGGCGATTGAAGGATCGCAACGGTTAAGGCCGGGTAACCTGCCGCACCGCACTCTCCGTAAAACCACCGAACCCACACATCCTTGGCGCCCATGGCGTCCAATTCATGGCGCGTCGCGATAAACCATTCTGGCTCGAATTGGTGCGACGCACAATAACAAGCTGTCGAGACCTGTTCCGGTTCCGGCAAAACTTCGCGCCCGGGTCAGGACGAGGGCAGGGCGGGCGGTCCACCGCCTTCGGGCACCACGACCTTGCCCGGATTGAGGAGGCCGTCCGGGTCGAGGGCCGCCTTGAGGCGGCGCATGAGATCGAGGGCGACGGGGTCGGTGTAGCGGGTGAGTTCATCACGCTTGATGAGACCGATTCCGTGTTCGGCGGCGATGGAGCCGCCCAGCGCATGCACCACGTCGTGGACGATGCGGTTGAAGCGGCTCCACTGAGCGAGGAACGCCGCCCGGTCCATGCCGACGGGTTGGCTCAGGTTGAAGTGGATGTTGCCATCCCCGAAATGCCCGAAGGCGCAGACGCGCAGGCCCGGCATCTCCGCCTCGCAGGCCTGGGTCGCCGTCGCGAGGAATTTAGGCAGGCGCGACAGCGGCACCGAGACGTCGTGCTTGATCGAGCCGCCTTCGCGCCGCTGCACCTCGGAGAGGTTTTCGCGTAGCGCCCACAGGGCCTGGTTCTGGGCCTCACTGGCGCCGAGCGTCGCATCCTCCACGAGGCCGGCCTCGATGGCCCCGGCGAGGGCCGCCTCCAGGGCCGCGGCGGCCGGTGCGTCGGTCCGCGTCGAGGAGAACTCCACGAGGGCATAGGTGCCGTGGGCCTGCGCCAGGGGTGGCGTCGCGCCGGGCGTGTGGCGCAGGACGATCTCCAGGCCGAAAGGCGGGATCACCTCGAAGGCGGTGAGGTCGTGCCCGGCCCGGTCGCGCAGATGCGCGAACAGTGCGAGCGCGGCGGCCGGATCTGCGAGGCCGACGAAGCCCACCCCCCGGCTCAGCGGTTTCGGGAACAGCTTCAGGACGGCCGCCGTGATGATCCCGAGCGTCCCCTCCGAACCGACGAAGAGGTGCTTCAGGTCGTAGCCGGCATTGTCCTTGCGCAGGGCCTTGAGGCCGTTCCAGACCCGGCCGTCGGCCAGCACCACCTCGAGGCCGAGCACGAGGTCGCGGGCGTTGCCGTAGGCCAGCACCGCCGTGCCGCCCGCATTGGTCGCGAGGTTGCCGCCGATGCGGCACGACCCCTCCGAGGCGAGCGACAAGGGAAACAGCATTCCAGCCCGATCCGCCGCCGCCTGCACGTCCGCCAGGGTGACGCCGGCCTCGACGGTGATGGTGGCGTCGAGGGGATCGACGGCCCGCACCCGGTCGAGGCGGGCGAGCGACAGGACGAGGCCGCCCTGGGGCACCCCGCCGCTCACCAGACCGGTGTTGCCCCCCTGCGCCACGACCGGCACCCGCGCCTCGGCGCATCGCGCCACGACGAAGGCGGCCTCCGCCGCATCGGCCGGGCGCGCTACGGCGAGGGCATGGCCCCGATGCAGACCGCGCGTCTCGACGAGGTAGGGGGCCACATCCTCCGGTGCCGTGAGCACATGGGCCGCACCGAGGCGTTCGGTCAGGGCGGCGAGAAGGTCGGGGGAAGCGGACACGGGCGGTTCTCGTAAGGGGTTTCGTGACGTGGTCTTCACGGGCATCCGGGATGGCACGGCCGGGCGCTCTCCCTATGATAGGGGGCGAACGGCCTGCGTGCAGGGCGTTCCGCCGTGCATCCTCAGAACCGGGAGTTCCCAAAGGCGATGCTGTCCGTGATTCCCAACCCGCCGCGTATCGCCCTGCCCATCGTCGGCAGCGCGGACCTGTTTCCCGTGCGGCGCGTCTACTGCGTGGGCCGCAACTACGCGGCCCACGCCCGCGAGATGGGCAAGGACCCCGAGCGCGAGCCGCCGTTCTTCTTCATGAAGCCCGCCGACGCGCTTCAGGTCGTGGTGGGCCCAGAGGTGGCCGACCATCCCTATCCGCCGCGCACGGAGAACTACCATTTCGAGGTGGAGATGGTGGCGGCCCTGTCGGTCGGCGGCGCCGACATCGCGCCGGCTTCCGCCCTCGATTACGTCTACGGCTACGCGGTCGGCCTCGACATGACCCGGCGCGACGTCCAGGACGAGGCCAAGCGCCTCGCCCGGCCCTGGGACCTCGCCAAGGCTGCCGACGCCTCCGCGCCCATCGGGCCCCTGCACCCCGCCGCGGCCATCGGCCACCCGGCCCACGGCGCCATCACCCTCGGCGTCGACGGCGCGGAGCGCCAGCGCGGAGACCTCTCCGAGATGCTGTGGTCGATCCCTGAGCAGATCGCCTGCCTGTCCGCGTATTTCACCCTGCATCCGGGCGATCTCATCTTCACCGGCACGCCGTCCGGCGTCGGCGCCGTGACGCGGGGGCAGACCATGCGGGCGGCCATCGAGGGCCTCGGCGCCATCGAACTCCGGGTGGTCTAGGAATGACCTCGGGCCGAGCGCTACTGGACCGGCCGCTCCTGCGGCGGCTGTTCCACCTCGGGGCGCTGGCCACGCGCGGGATGACGCTGGGGGTGCGGGGGGCCGCCATCGACGGGCAGGGCCGCGTCTGTCTCGTGCGTCACACCTACGTCGCCGGCTGGCACCTGCCCGGTGGCGGCATCGAGGTGGGGGAGAACGCCGTGGCGGCGATGATCCGCGAGTTCCGCGAGGAGGCCGAGATCGTCGTCGATCCGGCCCGGGGCCTGCGGCTCCACGGGTTCTACCACAACGAGGCGGCGGCCGGCCGCGACCACGTCGCCCTGTATGTGGCGCCCGCCTTCCACGTGGCGCGGGCGAAGGCCGCCGACCGGGAGATCGCGGCGTGCGAATTCTTTCCCCTCGACGCCCTGCCGGAGGCGACCACGGCCGCCACCCGTGCCCGCCTGCGCGAAATCCGCGACGGCGCGTCGCCGGCCGCGCGGTGGTAGCCGGGCGCCGAAACGCGCCGGCTACGGGAATCGCCCGTTCGGCCCTTGCAACGCTCCGCGGAATGGTGTTTAGAGACGCCGTCCGGGGCCGCCGGCGGTTCTTTCCACCAGCGGCATACGGTTGTGAGCGGGTGTAGCTCAGGGGTAGAGCACAACCTTGCCAAGGTTGGGGTCGAGGGTTCGAATCCCTTCGCCCGCTCCAATTGAACCGAGACGAAACGAGGCTGGAAACCGCCCAGGTTTACTGGCGTCGTGATAGAGAAGATCCCGATCGTCGGCTTCGCGCCGGTATCGTGGTGTGAGCGGGTGTAGCTCAGGGGTAGAGCACAACCTTGCCAAGGTTGGGGTCGAGGGTTCGAATCCCTTCGCCCGCTCCATTTTCACTAAACCATCGAATATCTTGAACGGTCCCTTCCGGGGCCAACAGCCGAGCGCGGGTGCTCCGCTTCCCCGGCCGATCCGTTGGACCGCAGGCCTGAAGCCACCGCGCTTGGGCGCAGTCTTCACCGGAAATCGCCGTCGACCGCAAGAACGGCGAAACGTCGCGAACATTTTGCGGAACCGCACGTTGGGAGGTCGAGGGCGTACGATGCCGCGCGATTGGGCAGGGTGTGCCCGTTTTCGTGTCATCCGACGCATCGCCTCCATCTTCACGGTCGGAATGCCGACCCGGCTTTTCCGGGTGCATCCCGATCCGACTTCCGCGACCGTTTTCCAGGAGTTCCCCCTTGGCCGTTACACCCGCACGCACGTCCGTCGTCTCGACCACCGCCATCGAACCGCGCAGCACGCTCCTGCTGCATCAGGTCTCATGGGGAGCGGTCTTCGCCGGCGCCGTCATCGCCCTCGTGGCGCAGATGATCCTCAACATGGTCGGCCTCGGCGTCGGCATGGCGACCCTCGACCCCACGGGCAACGACACGCCGTCCATCGCCAGCCTGTCCACGGGCGCGGGTCTGTGGTGGGTCGGCTCGGGCATCGTCGCCTCGCTCATCGGCGGCTTCCTCGCCGGCCGCCTGTCGGGCAAGCCGTCCGCCGGCACCAGCGGCTACCATGGTCTCGTCTCCTGGGCGGTCACCACCCTCGTCATCGTCTATCTGCTGACCTCGGCGGCCGGCAGCCTCGTGGGCGGTGCTTTCGGTGGCCTGTCCAGCGTGATCGGCGGCGCGGGCTCGGCCATCGGCGGGGCCGCCCAGACGGCGGCTCAGACTGCCGCGCCCTCGCTCACCAAGCTGGCGAACCCCCTCGACGGCATCGAGAACCAGGTGCGCCAGACGTCGGGCGGCCAGGATCCGGCAGCCCTGCGGGACACCGCCGCCCAGGCCGTGCGCGCCTATCTCTCGGGTGATGCGGCCCAGCAGGCCCAGGCCGAGGCCCGCGCCGCGGATGCTCTGGCCAAGGCGCAGGGCATCTCTCCCGACGAGGCAAAGGCTCAGGTCCAGAACTACCGCAAGCAGTACGAGCAGGCCGCGGCCGAGGCCAAGCAGAAGGCGACCGCCGCCGCCGAGACGACCCGCAAGGCGGCGGCTCAGGGCTCGCTCTATGCCGCCCTCGCCCTCGTCCTCGGTGCCCTCGCGGCCTTCCTCGGTGGTCGCTTCGGCGCTGTCGATCCGGCCCTCGCCTCCGGCACCCGCCGCGATTGATCGCGCCTCCCGCCGGCGCTGCGCCGGCGGGCATCGCCGAACGAGAAAGGCCCCCGGAGCGATCCGGGGGCCTTTTTTTACGTCTCGATCGCTCCGCCCGTCGGCGGGTCGGTTCTACTCGGCAGTCGGTGCGGCTCCCGGCTCGGCCACGGCCGCGACGGCGGTCACCTGGCTGGCCTGGGCCTCGACCACGGCGGCGGCGGTGATGTTGACGATGCCGCGCGCCGTCACCGAGGGCGACAGGATGTGGGCGGGTCTGGCCGGGCCGATGAGCAGCGGCCCCACCGGCAGGGCATCGGCCAGCACCTTGGCGAACTGGAACGCGATGTTGGCCGCGTCGAGGTTGGGCAGGATCAGCACGTTGGCCGAGCCCTTGAGGTAGGAATTCGGCATCACCCGGTCGCGGATGATCTCGGAGAGTGCGGTATCGGCCTGCATCTCGCCGTCGACCTGCAGCTGCGGCGCGCGGGCCCGGATGAGGCCGAGGGCCGAGCGCATCTTGAGCGACGAGCGCGAATCCGACTGGCCGAAATCCGAGTGGCTCAGGAGCGCGATCTTGGGGGTGAGGCCGAAGCGCCGGACATGCTCGGCACAGGCCACCGCCACGTCGGCGATCTCCTCGGCGCTCGGGTCCTGGCGCACGTGAGTGTCGGCGAGGAAGTAGGCGCCCTTCTTCGTGACGATGAGGCTCATGGCGGCGAAATCGAGGACGCCCGGCGCCATGCCGATCACGTCGCGGATGACCCGCAGGCGCGTCTCGAACCGGCCCTCCAGGCCGCAGATCAGGGCATCGGCCTCGCCGCGGCGCACGGCGATGGCGCCGATGACCGTGTTGTTGGTGCGCACGAGGGTGCGGGCGGCGTCCGGCGTGATGCCGCGCCGGCCGGCGACCTCGAGGTAGGTTGCGACGTAATCGCGATAGCGCGGATCGTCCTCGGGATCGATGAGGTCGAAGTGCTCGCCCTGGCGCAGGGTGAGGCCGAAGCGCTTGATCCGGGTCTCGATGACGCGCGGGCGGCCGACGAGGATGGGCCGCGCCACCCCGTCCTCGGTGAGCGCCTGGGCAGCGCGCAGGACACGCTCGTCCTCGCCCTCGGAGTAGATGACGCGCTTGGGGGCCTCCTTCGCCTTGGAGAAGATCGGCTTCATGATGAAGCCCGAGCGGTGCACGAAGCGGTCGAGGCTGTCGGCATAGGCCTGGAGGTTCTCCAGGGGCCGGCCGGCGACACCCGAATCCATGGCCGCCTGGGCCACCGCCGGGGCGATGCGCAGGATGAGGCGCGGGTCGAACGGGCTCGGGATCAGCGAGCGGGGCCCGAAGGGCCGGGCCTCGCCGCCATAGGCGCGGGCGACCACGTCGGAGGGCGTCTCGCGGGCCAAAGCCGCGATGGCCTTCACGGCGGCCTGCTTCATCTCCTCGTTGATCGAGGTGGCGCCGACATCCAGGGCACCCCGGAAGATGTAGGGGAAGCACAGGACGTTGTTGACCTGGTTGGGGAAGTCCGACCGCCCGGTGCAGATCATCGCGTCGGGGCGCTTCTCCTGCGCCAGATCCGGCATGATCTCGGGGTAGGGGTTGGCCAGCGCCATGATCAGCGGGTTCGGAGCCATGGTCTCGAGGTATTCGGGCTTGAGCACGCCGCCGGCCGAGAGGCCGATGAACACGTCGGCGCCCGGGATGACCTCGGCGAGGGTGCGGGCCTGCGTCTCCTGGGCGTAGATGTCCTTCCACCGGTCCATGAGTTCGGGGCGGCCCTTGTAGACCACGCCCTTGATGTCGGTGACGGTGATGTTCTCGACCTTCGCCCCGAGGGAGACGAGGAGGTTGAGGCAGGCCAGCGCCGCCGCCCCGGCGCCCGAGGTGACGATGCGGACCTCGCCGAGCTGCTTGCCGGAGAGTTCGAGGGCGTTGAGGACGGCCGCCGCCACGATGATGGCGGTGCCGTGCTGGTCGTCGTGGAAGACCGGGATGTTCATACGCGCCCGGCAGCGCTCCTCGACCTCGAAGCACTCGGGGGCCTTGATGTCCTCGAGGTTGATGCCGCCGAAGGTCGGCTCCAGGGCGCAGACCACGTCGACGAGCTTGTCGACGTCGTTCTGCGCGACTTCGATGTCGAACACGTCGATGCCGGCGAACTTCTTGAACAGGACCGCCTTGCCCTCCATCACGGGCTTCGAGGCGAGGGGGCCGATGTTGCCGAGGCCCAGCACGGCCGTGCCATTGGTGAGGACGGCGACGAGGTTCTGGCGGATGGTGAGGTTGGCGGCCTCCTGAGAGTCGGCCGCGATGGCCTCGCAGGCGGCGGCGACGCCGGGGGAATAGGCCAGCGCGAGGTCGCGCTGGTTGCCGAGGGGCTTGGTCGCCTGGATCTCGAGCTTTCCGGGACGCGGCAGGCGATGGTAGATGAGCGCCCCGGACTTGAGATCGTCGGACATGTTGTCGCCCATGGGCCTCACTCCCTGGATGTTGCGCCGTGCGCGCAGCGGAGCACCGTTCCGGTCGGATCCGGGGTGCGTCGGTTGAAAACCCTGTTGCACCGCCTGCGGAGTGGGCGCAACCCGAACAACGAGACCCGGATTCACCTTGCGCGAGGGGTCGAACGCCATGGATTCTCCATCGGCGCGTATTCCTACGGACGGCCGAAGGTGCGGTTTCCCGAATCCGGCCAGAGCCTGACGATCGGCCGATTTTGTTCCATCGCCGACAAGGTCGAAATCCTGCTGGGCGGCGGGCATCGCCTCGACTGGGTCTCGACCTATCCGTTCGCCGCCATGCGCGGCCTGTGGCCGGACGTCGAGGCCCCGGCGGATTACCATGCCTCGCGCGGCGGCGTGACCATCGGCTCGGACGTCTGGCTCGGCTCGGGCTGCCTCATCCTGTCGGGCGTCACCATCGGCCACGGCGCCGTGGTGGCGGCCCGCGCCGTGGTGAGCCGGGACGTGCCGCCCTACGCCGTGGTGGCCGGCAACCCCGCCCGGGTGGTGCGCCATCGCTTCGACCCCGAGACCGTCGCGGCTCTTCTCGAAACCGCTTGGTGGGACAGGCCCTACGCGGCCGTGGCGGGCCTCGTGCCCCTCCTCCAGAGCGGGCGAACGGCCGACCTGATCGCGGCGGCGCGGGCGCTCGACGTTGCGGGCGGCGCCTGAATCCCTTACCCGCTTCCCCACCCAAACTGATCGACAGGGCCGCCCGACGATGTCCGACACGCTTCCCGACCGCCTCGCCGTGAACCCGAACAGCCCGTACTACGACGAGAAGATCCTCGAGCGCGGCATCGGCATTCGCTTCAAGGGCGTCGAGAAGACCAACGTCGAGGAATATTGTGTCAGCGAGGGCTGGGTCCGCCTCTCTGCCGGCAAGACCCTCGACCGGGCCGGCAACCCGATGACGGTGAAGCTGAAGGGTGCCGTCGAGCCGTATTTTCGCGATGAGCCCGCCGAGGGCTGAGGGCGGTTCAGGCGGACTGCTCGCTCGCCTCGCGCGTCCGGCGCGCACCGGCGAAGTTCTGCAGGGCCTGCTCGACGAGCGCGTCGACGCTGCGTTCCGTCTGAGGCGTCCGGATCACGAGGCTGGTGATGGCGTCGGGGTGGTTTTTGCGCTGCTTCGGGGTGCGGGCGTGGTTGGAGATCCGGAGCGCGAAGGCGCAACCCTCGGGCTTCAGGTAGACGCTGTCGCCCCGGGTGTTGCGGGCGACGATCGCGAAGCTGTGCGCGGCCACGCGGGCCACCGCATGCGCCAGGGCTGCCTGCGGAGCGAGGATGCTTACGACACCGCCGCTTGCGCTCACCGGGACGCCTCCCGGTCCAATCCCTCGCGGGCAAGCGCCGTGCGGCCGCGCAGGGCGGCGAATGCTCCCGCCGCCGAGCCGCCGTAGCGCTCCCATAACCCGCGGTGGCGGATGAGGCGCGCCAGGGCCGCCTTCGGGGCGTTGACGGCGAGCATGCCCGGGCTCGGGTCGGGCAGGCCGTATTTGGCGGAGACGTAGGCGCGCGACCACGCCTGATGCCAGCGGGTGCGGAACACCCGGCCGGGGTCCGGCGCCGACGAGCGTCCGCGCCCGTGCAGGGCTTGCGCCCCGTGGACATGCACGAGGGCGTGGCCCGCATCCGCCACCCGCCGGCACAGGTCGTCGTCCTCATAGAACAGGAACAGGTTCGGGTCGAAGCCGCCGAGCGCCAGGAACAGGTCGCGGCGGATCATCAGGCAGGCGCCGGACAGGAACGGCGCGCAGGCATCGCCCTCGGGCAGGGACCGCCGGCCCTTCGGGTTCGTCAAATAGGGCGCGAGCAGCGAGCGCGGCTGATAGAAGAACCGTCCGTCCGGCTCCACGAGGCGGGGCGCGAGGAGCCCGGCATCCGGATAGGCGCGTGCGGCGGCGAGCAGGGCATCGACGGCGCCCGGCCGCAGCGTCACGTCGGGGTTGAGGATGAGGACGCGCTCGGCCTGGGACGCGGCGGCGACGCCGCGGTTGTTCGCCCGGCCATAGCCCTCGTTGCGGGGCATCCGCACCACCCGCGCGCCCGCTGCCTCCGCCACCGCCACGGACGCGTCCCGGCTGGCATTGTCGACGACGAGGGCCGGCACGTGCTCGGCAGCCAAGGCCGCGAGGCAGCCGGGTAGGGCCTGCGCGCTGTCATGGGCGACGACGATGGCGACGAGGCTCGGCACGGCTCGGGCAACATCTCCCGTGGCGGGGGCACGCGGAACGCGGCCCTCCCCCCGGCCGGGGGAGGGCTTCGCCCTTACGCGCTCTTCTCGGGCAGGTTCAGGCGGATATGGAGTTCGCGCAGCTGCTTCGGGGTCGCCTCGGCGGGGGCGCCCATCATCAGGTCCTCGGCGCGCTGGTTCATGGGGAACAGCACCACCTCGCGCAGGTTCTGTTCGCCGCAGAGCAGCATCACGATGCGGTCGATCCCCGGAGCGATGCCGCCGTGCGGCGGGGCGCCGAGCTTGAGCGCATTGAGCATGCCGCCGAACTTTTCCTCGAGCACTTCGACGCCGTAGCCGGCGATGCCGAAGGCCTTCTCCATCACGTCCGGGCGATGGTTGCGGATGGCGCCCGACGAGAGTTCGGTGCCGTTGCAGACGATGTCGTACTGGAACGCCTTGATGCCCAGGATCGTCTTCTCGTCTGCCGGGTCGAGGGCCAGGAACGCCTCGCGATCGAAGTTCGGCATCGAGAACGGGTTGTGGGAGAAGTCGATCTTCTTGTCGTCCTCGTTCCACTCGTACATCGGGAAGTCGGTGATCCAGCAGAACGCGAACTGGTCCTTGTCGGAGAGGTTCAGTTCGTCGGCGATGCGGTTGCGCGCCTTGCCGGCGAGCGCGGCCGCCTTGGCCTCGGTGCCGGCGGAGAAGAACACCGCGTCGCCGGCCTTCGTGCCCGTGGTCTCGGCGATCGACGCCTGGACTTCGGCCGGGATGAACTTGGCGATGGGTCCCTTGCCGGTGAGCACGCCGTCGACGTCCTCGAACACGATATAGCCGAGGCCGGGCGCGCCCTCCGAGCGGGCGAAGTCGTTGAGCTTGTCGAAGAACGAGCGCGACTGGCCGGCGGCACCCGTCGCCGGAATCGCCCGCACCACGCCGCCCGACGCGATCACGCCCTTGAACGCCTTGAACGCCACGTCCTCGCGGGCGAACAGGTCGGTCACGTCGGCGATGATGAGGGGGTTGCGCAGGTCCGGCTTGTCGACGCCGTATTTCAGCATCGCCTCGGCATAGGGGATGCGCGGGAAGTCCTTCGTCACGCGCTTGCCGTCGGCGAATTCCTCGAAGACGCTGCGCAGCACCGGCTCCACGGACTGGAACACGTCCTCCTGCGTCACGAAGCTCATCTCGATGTCGAGCTGGTAGAACTCGCCCGGGGAGCGGTCGGCGCGGGCATCCTCGTCACGGAAGCAGGGCGCGATCTGGAAGTAGCGGTCGAAGCCGGCGATCATCGTCAGCTGCTTGAACTGCTGCGGCGCCTGGGGCAGCGCGTAGAACTTGCCCGGATGCACGCGGGACGGCACGAGGTAGTCGCGGGCGCCCTCCGGCGAGGAAGCGGTGAGGATCGGGGTCTGGAACTCGAAGAACCCGCCCTCGCGCATGCGGCGGCGGAGCGAATCGATGATCGCGCCGCGCTTCATGATGTTGGCGTGCAGCTTGTCGCGGCGCAGATCGAGGAAGCGGTACTTCAGCCGCGTCTCTTCCGGATACTCCTGGTCGCCGAACACCGGCACCGGCAGCTCGCCCGCCGGCCCCAGCACCTCGAGATCGTCGATGTAGACCTCGATGGTGCCGGTCGGCAGGTCGGGGTTCTCGGTGCCGGCGGGCCGGGTGCGCACTCGACCGTCGAGGCGGATCACCCATTCGGAGCGGGCGAGGTTCGCGCCCTGGAACGCCTTGGAATCCGAATCGACCACGCATTGCGTGCGGCCGTAATGGTCGCGCAGGTCGATGAACAGCACGCCGCCATGGTCGCGGATGCGGTGGCACCAGCCCGAGAGGCGAACGGTCTGGCCGACGTCCGAGGGGCGCAGCGCCCCGCAGGTGTGGGTCCGGTAACGGTGCATGGCGGGCTGTTGCATCACGGGCTCTTGGGATTGAGCGGCGCACCATTCACGCGGGGGAAGCGAAGTCAAGGCGAGGCATCGGGAGGCGGACCGGCGCGCCGCCTCGTTCGGACGCCTCACGCGGCCCGATGGATGGCCTGCCGCATGCCAGGGCGAAAGCCGGGGCTGCGCCCTGAACACGCTTCGCTCGGCGGCATCCACGCCGATTCGGCGATCCGATCTCGCGTGCGGCGTCAACCTTCGATATAGCCGATTTTCATGGACCTCATCTCGACCACGCCGGCGCTAGCCGACGCCTGCACTCATTTCGCCGCGCAAGCCTTCGTGACGGTCGATACGGAGTTCATGCGGGAAACCACCTATTATCCGAAGCTCTGCCTCATCCAGATGGCGGGGCCGGACGGGTCGGGGGTGCTCGTCGATCCGCTCTCGCCGGACCTCGACCTCGCGCCGTTCTTCGCCCTGATGGCCGACGAGGGCGTGGTGAAGGTGTTCCATTCCGCCCGGCAGGACCTCGAGATCATCTGGCTGCTCGGCGGCCTGCTGCCGCAGCCGTTCTTCGACACCCAGGTCGCCGCCATGGTGTGCGGCTACGGCGACTCGGTCTCCTACGAGCAACTGGTCAACGACGTGGCGAAGGCCAAGATCGACAAGTCCTCGCGCTTCACCGACTGGTCGCGCCGGCCGCTTTCCGACGCGCAGCTCACCTACGCCCTCTCCGACGTCACCCACCTTGTGAAGGTCTACGAGGTGCTGGCGAGTCAGCTGCTCTCGACGGACCGGGGCGAGTGGCTCGACGAGGAGATGAGCGTGCTGATCTCGCCCGAGACCTACCGGGCCGATCCGAGCCAAGCTTGGCGGCGCCTCGCCGGGCGAATGCGCAAGCCCCGCGAGATCGCCGTGCTCATCGAGGTCGCCGCCTGGCGCGAGCGCGAGGCCCAGAGCCGCAACGTGCCGCGCGGGCGCATCCTGAAAGACGAGGCGGTGATCGACGTCGCCTCCTCGGCGCCGCGCAGCGTCGAGGCCCTGGGGCGCCTGCGCTCGATTCCCGCCGGCTTCGAGCGGTCGCGCACGGGCACCGACATCCTGGCGGCGGTGGAGCGCGGCTTTGCCCGCGACCTCGCCGACATCGCCCTGCCGGAGCGGACCCGCGGCCGCGGCGGCAATGGGGCCCTGGTCGAACTCCTGAAGGTTCTGCTCAAGGCCGTGTGCGAGACGGAGGGCGTCGCTCCGAAGATCATCGCCTCCGTGGACGACCTTGAAGCCATCGCGGACGATGACGCGGCCGACGTGCCCGTGCTGCAGGGCTGGCGCCGGGCTCTGTTCGGCGAGAAGGCGCTTGCCCTCAAGGCCGGCCGCCTCGCCCTCTCGGCCGAGCGCGGTTGCGTGGTGGTGCGCGAACTGAACTGACCTTCGCGGAGGCGCGCGGTGGAGCTGAAATGGCTCGAGGATTTCCTCAGCCTCGCCGAAACCCGCAGCTTCTCCCGCTCGGCCGAGGCGCGTCATGTCACGCAATCGGCCTTCAGCCGCCGGATCCAGGCCTTGGAACTCTGGCTCGGCGTCGCGCTCATCGACCGCAGTACCTATCCGACGACCCTGACGCCAGCGGGCCGGCGTTTTCGCGAGACCGCGGAGGAGACCGTGCGGATGCTCCACGCCAGCCGCGTGGACCTGCGCGCCGGGACCGAATCGGGCGGGGCGATGGTGAGCGTCGCCGCCCTGCACACCCTGTCTCTCGCTTTCTTTCCCGCTTGGTTGCGGGGCATCGAGGCACGCACCGGCCCCGTCGAGACGCGCCTTTTGGCGGACGACTTTCACAACTGCCTCCAGGCCCTCGCCGAGGGCGCCTATGATTTCCTCCTGACGTTCCATCACCCGAGCGTGCCGATCCTCCTGGATCCGGACCTCCATCCCCACCGCGTGGTCGGAACAGATGGGTTGGTGGCCGTGCACAGTCCGGCCCTATCCGGACAGCGGGCGAACGGGCCGCTGCCGCACCTCGCCTATGCGCCCGACACCTTCCTCGGGCGCGTGAGTCTGTTCGCGCAGGCCCAGGTCGGCGCCCTCGGACACGTTTCCCACACCAACGCCATGGCCGAGGCTCTGAAAGCCATGGCCTTGGAGGGGCACGGGCTCGCCTGGGTGCCGCGCAGCCTCGTCATCCGCGAACTCGCCGAGGGTCGCTTGATCATGGCCGGACCGGAGGTGCCCCTGGAGATCCGCCTCTACCGCAGCTGCGCCCGCACCCGCCCCGCCGTCGAGACGGTTTGGGCTGCAGCCGGGGCGTATTCGCAAACCGCATGAGGCGTTCCGACTTGGCATTGGCCTCGCGTGCCGTGCCGCGTCATGCCTCGCTCCGTCACGCGGAGGAGGGGAACGATGCTGGGAGTCCTGGGCGGCATGGGGCCAATGGCCACCGTCGACTTCATGCGCAAACTTGTGGAGGCCACCCCGGCATCGCGCGACCAGGACCATCCCGGCGCCCTGGTGCTTCAGGCGTCCGACATCCCCGACCGGACCCGGGCGATCCTCGCCGGCGGCCCCGACCCCCTGCCCGCCATGGTGGCGGGCCTGCGCCGGCTCGAAGCGGCGGGCGCCACCCGTATCGCGATTCCCTGCAACACAGCTCACCACTGGCACGGCGCGCTCCAGGCCCGCACCGCCTTGCCGATCCTGCACATCGTCGATGCCGTGGCCGAAGCACTGTTCGTCCGGGGATACCGAAGCGGTTCCATCGGCGTGCTGGCGACCGGCGGAACGCTGAAGGCCGGCATCTATTCCGGGCGCCTCGCCCGCCACGGCTTCACCTGCGTCGCACCGATCGATCAGGATGCGGTGATGCGCGCCATCCGCCTCGTGAAGGCCGGCAGAGTGGCCGAGGCTGGCGCCATCCTGCGCAATCAGGCGCGCGGTCTGATCGCGGCGGGATGCGGACGGGTGATTCTCGCCTGCACGGAGATTCCCCTCGCCCTCTCGGCCTCGGACGAAGGCTTCGGCGATGGGCTGCTCGATGCGACACAGGCCCTCGCCCAGGCCTGCGTCTCGGGCGCCGGCGCGCCCGAACGCCTCGTCGCGTAGGCGCTGCGCTCCGGTTCGCCTCGGTCAGTTCGCCTTGGCGTCGACGGTGAGACGGTCGAGCACGGCGGCCGGGGTCGGGGCCGCGCTAAATTCCAGCATGCCGATGCCGGCACCGTTCTTGGGGCGGACGCTGAGGAACAGCGTTCCGGGCTTGGACACGAACTGGCTCATGGCCGTGCCGATGGCCTTCGCCCCCGCCGAGTTTCCGAGGATCGCCGGCACGCCGTAGAGGCTCGCCGTGACGTATTCCTGCTTCAGTTCCTCGGGCTTGAGGCTGAGCACCTTCGACTGCGCCGCGATGAACCGCTCGAACAGGCCGGTGTTCTCGATGGTGAGGTCGAGGGCCTTGGCCGTCGCCGACAGCATGGCGAAGCCCGACACGCCGGCATCGGGATCAAACACCTCGGGGCCGATGCCGCCGAGCAGGCCGTTGATCCGCACCGTGCCCATATCCTTGCCGGAGATGGAGATTTCCCCGAACTTGAGTTCCTTGGCCGCCGCATCCCAGGCGGTGTCGGCCACCACCTTGAGGTCGAGGTCTGCGTAGCCGTAGAGGCCGAGGGATCCGAGGCCGGGCACGCCGGCCACGGCGGAGGCCGGCAGGGTCAAGCCCGACAGGTCGATCCGCCCGGCGGTCGGAACGCCTTCCCGGGGCGGGGCGAAGTTCACCGTCGCCGTGCGCAGGCCGAAATGCGTCGGCACCGCCTTCACAGCCGGATCTTGCGCGGCCGGATTTCGCGGCGCTGCCGCCGGATCGTCGGACAGGTCGAGGCTGAGATCCGACAGGGCCATCGTGCCGATCACCGGGGTCAGCAGGCGCAGATCGTCGTCCGTGGCGTCGGGGGTCGTGGCGAGCTTGCGCAGGGCCGCGATGGTGGGGGCGAGGGAGAAGCCGTTGAGCGACAGGCGGGCCGCCTTCGCGGCGATCCCGTTGCCCGTGAGGGTGATGTCCTCGAGGCTCGCCTCCGAACCGCCGCCCCGGATCAGGCCGATGCCGAGGTTGAGCGGCGACGGCCCCTTGGTGTGCTGGACGCTGAGGCCCGTGGCCTCGAAGCTGCCGAGCGTCACCGCTTCGGCGAGATCCGCCACGGTCCCGGAGAGCTTGGCGCGGGTGGCCGGCGGTGCCTCGGCAAGGCCGGGGGCTGTGAGCGCCGCGAGGGCACCGGCCCAGCTGCCCGGCACCGGGCGGGCGCTGAGGTCGCGGCCCTGGATGCGGGCGAACTTCACCGCCGTGCCGTTCGTGTCGACGAAGGCCACGTCCGAAACCGAGAACGCGCCGTAGATCCGCTGAAGCGCACCCTTGCCGTCGCCGGATTCGCCGTAGAGGCGGGCAAGCGCCGTGAGATCGAGGTCGGTGGCCTGGAGCGGGCCGTAGGACCCCGCCCCCTTGCGCTCGCCCTCCACCGTGAGGACGGCCCCCGTGGCGGTCAGCTCGGCGATCCGGCCGGCGCGCACGTCCTTGGCCACCACGTTGCTGTAGCTCACCGTATCGCGCGCGCCCTTGATCGCCCCTTCGATGCGCAGGTCCGGGATCACGAGGCTCGCGGCATCGAGCCGGGCAAGGCGGGCCGCCACGGGCTCGGGACCGGGCCGGATCAGAGCGAGGAGTTCGTCCTTCGACAGGCGCGTCCCGCTCACCGTCACGCGCGGGGCTTTCAGCACCTTGTCGCCGAGCGGCAGGGTGACGTCCGTCAGAGTCACGTCCTGGACGGCGGAGGCCGCCTCCTGCGCCCAGGCGACACCCGGCTGCGCGGGGAGCCCGGCGCCGAGGAGGACGAGGACGCAGGCCGAGGCGCCGGTCGCCCAACGCAGGAGGGGGCGGCCTTTCGAGGGGATCATGGGATTTTCCGGATCGCTGGCAAACGCCGCCTCAAGGGGAGGGCGCATCCGTGCCGCGTTTTCGCGTGCGTTGCAATCGCGGGTGCATCACCTGCGCGGGTGCGTCGCCCGACGCCGCTACAGGGAGAACGACGTGCCGCAGCCGCAGGAGGCAGTGGCGAGGGGGTTCTCGATCTTGAACGACTGGCCGATGAGGTCGTTCACGAAATCGATGACGGCGCCGCTCATGTATTCGAGGGATGTGGGGTCGACGAGGACGGTGGCCCCGTCGCGCTCAATGGCGACGTCGTCGTCGGCCCGCGCCCGCTCGATGTCGAAGGCGTAGGAGAAGCCCGAGCAGCCGCCGCCGTTCACGCTGATCCGCAAGGAGGCCCCGGGCGGCTCGGCGCCCATGATCTCGTTGATGCGCTTGGCGGCGCGTGGGGTCAGGGTGATGTCGGCCATCGTGATGCTCGGGTCTCGTCGATTGCCAGAAACGTTGTCACACACAAGATAAGCCCGGTGGGCACGCGCTGCAACGCGGCGCGACAGGGGGACGATGTGCGGCAGAATGGTGAGCGCTGGAGGGCGCCCTATGCGACGAACCCGGCCGCCACGCGCGGGCGCCTGATCCCCGAGGCGGCCTCGCCGACGCGCAGCGATTTCCAGCGCGACCGCGACCGGATCATCCATTCCTCCGCCTTCCGCCGCCTCAAGCACAAGACCCAGGTCTTCGTGCACCACGAGGGCGACCATTACCGCACCCGCCTCACCCACACCCTGGAGGTGAGCCAGATCGCCCGGGCGCTCGCCCGGGCGATGGGCCTCGACGAGGACCTGGCCGAGGCCCTGGCCCTGTCCCACGACCTCGGCCACACCTGCTTCGGCCATACGGGCGAGGATGCCCTCGACGCCCTGATGGGCCAGCATGGCGGGTTCGACCACAATGCCCAGGCCCTGCGCATCGTCACCCGCCTGGAGCGGCGCTACGCCGGCTTCGACGGGTTGAACCTCGCCTGGGAGACCCTGGAGGGCCTGGTCAAGCACAACGGCCCCCTGCTGGAGACGGACGGGACGCCGACCCCGCGCTGGGCGGCGCGCGGCATCCCGGCGGCGATCCTCGAATACAACGGCCAGAACGACCTCGAACTCGCGCGCTTCGCCGGGCCGGAGGCGCAGGCGGCCGCGCTCGCCGACGACATCGCCTACGACAGCCACGACCTCGACGACGGCCTGCGCGCCGGCCTGTTCGATCTCGCCGACCTCGCCGCCGTGCCGTTCCTCGCCGACATCCTGGCGGAGATCGACCATCTTCATCCGAACCTCGACACATCGCGCAAGATTCACGAACTGGCGCGGCGGGTGATCACCCGCTTCGTCGAGGACGTCATCGCCGAGAGCGGGCGCCGCATCGCCGCCCTGGCGCCCATCGATGTCGCCGCCATCCGGGCGGCGTCGGCCCCCGTCATCGCGTTCTCGCCGGCCATCGCGGCGGCGGACCGGGCGATCAAGACCTTCCTGTTCGCCCGCATGTACCGCCACCCCGGCGTGCTCGCCGTGCGGGCGAGGGCCGACATCATCGTCGCCGACCTGTTCGCGCGGTTCACCGCCGAGCCCGGCGCCATGCCGGAGGAGTGGTCGGCCGGGCTGGAGGGGGCGGGCGAGGGCCGCATCGCCCGCCGGGTCGCCGATTACATCGCCGGCATGACCGACACCTACGCGGTGCTGGCCCACAAGCGCCTGTTCGCGACAACGCCGGACCTGCACTGGAGCCCGGAGAGCCGGGGGCTGCCCCTGGCCGAGCCGTGAGGGACCGGCCGTGACACCCGTGTTCCCGGTTGATATGCCCACCACTTGAGACGTGGGCCGTCGGAATGAGACGGCTGTCGCGAGCGGAAACCGATCACCGATGAACATCTTCGCCACCTTCGAGGCGCGCGTGCGCGCGGCCGTGCAGGGCCTCATCCAGGCCGGGCAGCTGCCCGAGGGGCTCGACCTGTCGCGCGTGGTGGTGGAGCCGCCCCGCGACGCGAGCCATGGCGACCTCGCCACCAACGCCGCCCTGGTGCTGGCCAAGGAGGCGAAGACGAATCCGAAGGCCCTGGGCGAGGCCCTGGCGGCCGAGTTGCGCCGGGATCCGGACGTGGTCGATGCGAGCGTCGCCGGTCCCGGCTTCATCAATCTGCGCCTGGCGCCGGGCACCTTCCACGCCGTGGTGCGGGCGGCCCTGACCGAGGGCGACGCCTACGGGCGTGGCGCCGTTCCGGAGGGGAAGGCCCCCGCCGGGAAGGTCAACATCGAGTACGTCTCGGCCAACCCCACCGGGCCGATGCATGTCGGCCATGGACGCGGCGCCGTGTTCGGCGACGCGCTGGCCAACCTCCTCGTGGCCTCGGGCCGCGACGTGACGCGCGAATACTACATCAACGATGCCGGGGCGCAGGTGGACGTGCTCGCCCGCTCCGCGTTTCTGCGCTACCGCGAGGCGCTGGGCGAAGCGGTCGGGCCGGTGCCGGACGGGCTCTATCCGGGCGACTACCTCGTGCCCGTGGGCCAGGCCCTGGCCGACACCCACGGCCGCACCTTGCTGGACCAGCCCGAATCGCAGTGGTTGCCCACCGTGCGGGCCTTCGCCATCGACGCGATGATGGACCTGATCCGGGGCGACCTCGCCCGGCTCGGCATCCACCACGACGTGTTCTTCTCCGAAGCCACCCTCCAAGAGGCCGTGCCCGTCCTCCTCGCCGACCTGCGCGAAAAGGGCCTCGTCTACGAAGGCCGTCTGCCGCCGCCCAAGGGCCAGTTGCCCGAGGATTGGGAGGACCGCGAGCAGACGCTGTTCCGCACCGTCGAATTCGGTGACGACGTTGACCGTCCCCTCCTGAAGTCCGACGGCTCCTTCACCTACTTCGCGTCAGACATCGCCTATCACCGCGACAAGATCCAGCGCGGCGCCACCGACCTCATCGACGTGCTCGGCGCCGATCACGGCGGCTACGTCAAGCGCATGCAGGCGGCCGTGAAGGCGGTGAGCGACGGCCGGGCGACCCTCGACGTCAAGCTCTGCCAGCTGGTGCGGCTGTTGCGCGCGGGCGAGCCCGTGAAGATGTCCAAGCGCGCCGGTGAGTTCATCACCCTGGCCGAGGTGGTGGACGAGGTCGGGCGTGACGCGATCCGCTTCATGATGCTCTACCGCAAGAACGACGCAACCCTGGATTTCGACCTCGCCAAGGTGGTGGAGCAATCCAAGGACAACCCCGTCTTCTACGTGCAGTATGCCCATGCCCGCTGCGTCTCGGTGTTCCGCCAGGCCCGCGAGGCGATGCCGGCCGAAGATTTTTCGCGCGACGGCCTGCTGGGCGAGGCCGACCTGTCCCTGCTCGCCGATTCCGGCGAGGCCGAGATCATGCGTCTCATCGCGCAGTATCCGCGGGTGATCGAAGCGGCGGCGGCGGCTCACGAGCCACACCGTGTGGCATTCTATCTCTACGAGCTGGCCTCTTCGCTGCATGGTTTCTGGAACAAGGGCAAAGACTTGCCGCAATTACGGTTTGTTAATCCAACCGACCGAAACTCGACACGGGCCCGACTGGCCCTCGTGGAGGCATTGCGGGGCGTGATCGCCTCCGGCCTCGCGGTGTTGGGCGTCACCGCGCCGGCCGAAATGCGGTGAGGTGACTGCGGCGTAAAGGGGAATGCTGCCATGACGACGAACGCTTCGCGAGCGCCGGTCGATTTCGACGCCTTTGCGCGTGATCTGCAGCAGCCCCGGATGCCGCACCCTCAGGGGGCGGAGCCTCACGGAACGCCCACCCCGGAACCGCAGGCGCAGACCAAGTCCGATCCCCTGTCGGAACTCGCCCGCATCATCGGTCAGGACGATCCGTTCCGGGCCATTCTCGCGGCTCGCGACGCGCGGTCCGAGCCGGCTCCGGGCCGGCGCGTCGAGCCGAGCTTCGCCCAGGCCCCGGCCCCGGCCCCGGCGCAGCCGGCCCCGGCTTACCGGGCGCCCGCCGCGTCCTCGCCGACGGACGCCTTCGACCAATACCTCGCCTCCGTGGAGCAGGACCCCTATCCGAGCCAGGGCACCGACGGGCCGCCCCAGGCCGAGCAGGATGCGTTCGCCTCCGGCGACCGCACGGCCACCGCACGCCCGCGCCAGCGCAGCCGCCTCGTCTCCGTCGGGGCCGGCCTCGGCGTGGTCGCCGTCTGCATCACCGGCGGCCTCGCCTGGCGCGGCCTGCATTCGGGCGGCGGACATGCCGGTGGCGTTCCCACCATCATGGCGGATACCGCGCCCCTGAAGGTCGCCCCGCAGAAGGCCGACGGCGTCGAGATTCCCGATCAGAACAAGCAGATCTACGACCGCACCGCCAAGGACGGGCAGATCCGCATCGTCAACCGCGAGGAGCAGCCCCTCGACGTGGCGCAGGCCGCCCGCTCGGCCCAAGGAACGGGCGAAGGCGGCGCCACCCCCGGCAGCGCCACCGGCAATACCGGGGCGCCGCAGACCGGCACCCTGACGGAATCGCTGGGTGAACCGCGCCGGGTCCGGACCGTCTCGGTCAAGCCGGATACGCCGGTGCCGCCGCCGCAGCCCGAGGTCGCCGAGGCCCCGCCGGCTTCCGTGATCCCGACCATGACCCTGCCGGGGACATCCGCCGAGGGCACGACGGCCCCCGCTTCCCTTCGCCCGCGCGGCACGCGGGTGAGCGCGCCCATCTCCACTCCCACGGCGACGCCCGTGGCCGAGGCGCCGGCGCCCACGGCAGTGGTTCCCGCCCCCGCTCCCCGCACCAAGGCGCCCCAGCGCGTCGCCGCCGTCGCGCCCGAGACCACCGCCGCCGTGGCTCCGCCGCCCGCGACGGTGGTGGAATCCCCGGCCCCCGCCGCCGGCTCCTTCTCGGTCCAGCTCGGCGTGCGGGGCAGCGCCAGCGAGGCCCAGGCCGCCTTCACCCAAATGCAGGGCAAATATGCCCTCCTGGCCGGCAAACCGGCTCTGATCCGGCAGGCCGAGGTGAACGGCAAGGCGCTCTACCGCGTCCGCGTCGGACCCCTCGGCAAGGGCGAGGCGACGAGCCTGTGCACCCAGCTCCAGGCGGCCGGCGGTCAGTGCTTCGTGGCGAAGAACTGAGGCGCTCACCCGGAGAGTCTCGCGAAGATCCCGGTCGTCACCCGTCGGGCGGGCCAGTCCGGAGGGCGTGATCGCCCTCCGGCTCCGAGGGGCGTCGATCCACCCTCCGTTCATCGCGCCGGCATCCGGGCCAGCGCCACCAAAGTCCCCAAGGACGCAGCCCCATGACCACCCGTGCCCTCATCCTCGGTTGCGCCGGCAAGACTCTCTCGGCGGAGGAGAACGCATTCTTCCGCGACGTGGCGCCGTGGGGCTTCATCCTGTTCAAGCGCAACATCGGCACGCCCGACGAGGTTCGGGCGCTGACGCAGGCCCTGCGCGACACCGTGGGCCGCGCCGACGCGCCGATCCTCATCGATCAGGAGGGGGGGCGGGTGCAGCGCATGGGGCCGCCGCACTGGCCGGCCTACCCGGCCGGCGGGCGCATCGGCCGCCTCGACGGATCGGCCGTCGCCATGGCCGAACTCGGCGCCCGGCTCATGGCGCACGATCTGGCCAGCGTCGGCATCAACGTCGATTGCGCGCCCGTGCTCGACGTGCCCGTGGCTGGCGCCCACGACGTGATCGGCGACCGCGCCTACGGCACCACGCCCGAGCGTGTCGCCGAGATCGGCCGCGCCGTCGCGCGTGGACTGATGCAGGGCGGCGTGCTGCCGGTGATGAAGCACATTCCCGGTCACGGCCGCGCGGGATGCGACAGCCACAAGGGACTGCCCGTGGTGGAGGCCGATTTCGCGACCCTGACGGCACAGGATTTCGCACCGTTCCGAGCGCTTGCCGACTTGCCCCTCGCCATGAGCGCCCACGTGGTCTTCACCGCCCTCGATCCCGACCATCCGGCGACCCAGTCGGCCATCGTCATCGAGCGAGTTGTTCGCGGTTTCATCGGTTTCGACGGGCTACTGATGACCGACGACCTGTCCATGCACGCGCTCCAGGGTAGCTTTCGTGCACGCACCGAGGCGGCGTTCGCGGCCGGGATCGATGTCGGCCTGCACTGCAACGGCGACCTCACGGAGATGCGGGGCGTCGTCGAGGGCGCCCCGGGGCTCGCCGGCCCGGCCCTGCGCCGGGCGCAGGAGGCCCTCGCGCGTCTCGCCGTCGCGGCCCCGGCCTTCGATGTGAGCGAGGCCCGCGCCCGGTTCGAGGCCGCCCTGTCCCTCGCCGCCTGATCCGGCGTCCCGCGACGAGCGCCCTGCGCGCCACCGATCGTCGCACCGGCCGGCCGTCCGCCTCTGGCGAAAACGGGTTCCTCCACGCGCGAAGGAGCCTCGAAACCCACGCGGTTCTTGTGTTGCCGCAGTGCGATCCTTAGGTTCCCTGCAATTAGACACATGCGGGTGCCGTGCGGGCGTAGGCTCCCACGGCTCGGGAGGTTGCCATGGGCAGCATGAGTATCTGGCACTGGATCATCGTCGCCGGCATCGTGATGCTGCTGTTCGGGCGGGGCAAGATCTCCGACCTGATGGGCGACGTCGCCAAGGGCATCAAGGCATTCAAGAAGGGCATGGCCGAGGACGAAGCGCCCACGGCCGTGCCGCCCCCGAGCTCCGGCGAGCCCGTGCGGACCCTGCCTCACCAGAACGAGGCGGCCACGGCCAACACCGTCGCGGCCGATCGCAAGGTCATCTAGGCATCGGGAGGGCGGCGTGGAGTTCGCGGCGCCGGGCCTCGTCGGTTCACCGGCGCCGAGGGCTTGGGCACTCGGTGCTTGGGGCCGGGCCTGGGTCTGGCGCATCCGCGCCCGACCTGCGATAGGCACCCGCTGCCACGGGCATTGCGCGACCGCGGGACAATCAGCCTATGTTTGACATGAGTTGGGGAGAGGTGATGCTGATCGGCGGCGTCGCCCTCATCGTCATCGGTCCGAAGGATCTGCCCAAGGCCCTGCGCACGGTCGGGCAGATCACGTCGAAGATGCGCCGCATGGCCGGCGAGTTCCAGGCGCAGTTCAATGAAGCGGTCCGCGAGGCGGAGTTCGACGAGATCCGCCGCGAGGTCGACGGCGTCCGCAAATCCGCCGGGACCATGGGGCCGGTGTTCAACCCGGTCCAGACCATCCGCGACGAGATCAAGGGCGCAGTGGACGGCCACACCCGGACCACCCCGTCCCCGACCCAGCCGCTCGCGAACGTCGCCGCCCAACTCGCCGAGAAGGACCCGGTGCCCCCGGCCGAGCCGGCCCCGGACGCCGATTCCCTCGCTTCCCCGTTGCCCGCCGCGACGCCGGATTCTCCGGCTTCGGCCAAACCGCAGCACGATCCCGCCCGATGACCAACGCGACGGATGACGCCGATATCGAGGCGTCGCGGGCTCCGCTCCTCGACCATCTCATCGAATTGCGGTCGCGGCTCATCAAGTCGCTCGCCGCCTTCGTGGTGATGTTCTTCGCGTGCTTCTTCGTCTCGCGGCACATCTACAACATCCTCGTCTGGCCCTACGTCTCCGTCGTGGGGGCCGAGAACGCCAAGCTCATCGCCACGCACTTCCTCGAGCAGGTGTTCACCAACATCAAGCTCAGTGTGTTCGGCGCCGGCTTCCTCGCGTTTCCGGTCATCGCCACCCAGATCTACGCCTTCGTGGCGCCGGGCCTCTATCGCAACGAGCGCCAAGCCTTCCTCCCCTACCTCGTGGCGACGCCGGTGTTCTTCATCCTCGGCGCCCTGGTGGTGTTCTTCCTGGCGATGCCGCTGCTGATCCAGTTCTCGGTCTCGCTGCAGCAGATCGGGCAGCCGGGGGAGGCGACCATCGCCCTCCTGCCCAAGGTGGACGAGTATCTCTCGCTCATCATGACGCTGATCTTCGCCTTCGGGATCGCATTCCAGCTGCCCGTGATCCTGACGCTGCTGGGTCAGATCGGCGTCATCGACGCGGCGTTCCTGCGCGAGAAGCGCCGCTACGCCATCGTCCTCGTCTTCGTGGTCGCCGCCGTTCTCACCCCGCCGGACGTCATCTCGCAGCTCTCCCTCGCGATCCCGATGATCCTCCTCTACGAGGCCTCGATCTTCTCCGTGAGCCGCGTCGAGCGCATCCGCGCGGCACGGCGCAAGGCCGAGGGGCTGGACCCGTAGGAGGGGCGCTGCCCTTGTCGGGCCGGTGGCGATGCTGCAAAGCCTCGTCGTCTGTTCAGAAGCCTGCCCCGAGCGCCCCCATGCACGACATCCGCGCCATCCGCGAGAACCCGGACGCCTTCGACGACGCCCTGCGTCGGCGCGGACTGGCCGCGCTGGCGGCCGAACTGATCGCCCTCGACGATGCCCGCAAGGGCGCGACCTCGGCGGCTCAGGCGAATCAGGAGCGGCGCAATGCGCTGGCCAAGGAGATCGGCAGCGCGAAGAAGGCCAAGGACGAGGCCCGCGCGTCCGAACTCATGGCCGAGGTCGCCCGCCTGAAGGACGAGGCACCGGGGCTGGAAGCGGCGCAGGCCGAGGCCGGGCGTGTCCTCGACGAAAAGCTCGCGGCGATCCCGAATTGCCCCGGCTCCGAGGTGCCCGAGGGCGCCGACGAGCACGGCAACGTCGAGTACCGTCGGTTCGAGGCCAAGCGTCCGCAGCTCGCGACCGGCAAGCAGCATTTCGAGATCGGCGAAGCCTCCGGACTGATGGATTTCGAGGCGGCCGCACGGATGTCCGGCGCCCGCTTCGTGGTGCTGAAGGGCCAGCTCGCCCGGCTGGAGCGGGCGCTCGGCCAGTTCATGCTCGACCTCCATACGGGCGAGCACGGTTATACCGAGGTGGCGCCCCCCCTGATGGTGCGCGACGAGGCGATGTTCGGCACGGCACAGCTGCCGAAGTTCCGGGACGACCAGTTCGCCGTGCGCGAGCATTGGCTCATTCCCACGGCAGAGGTGCCCCTGACCAACCTCGTGCGCGAATCGATCCTGCGCGAGGAGGAGCTTCCCTTGCGCTTCACGGCCCTCACGGCCTGCTTTCGGGCCGAGGCCGGCTCGGCGGGCCGGGACACGCGCGGCATGCTGCGCCAGCACCAGTTCAACAAGGTCGAGCTCGTCTCCATCACCACGCCGGAGCAGTCGGCGGACGAGCACGAGCGGATGCTGGGCTCGGCGGAGGCCGTGCTGAAGAAGCTCGACCTGCCGTACCGGATCATGACCCTGTGTACCGGTGACATGGGCTTCGCGAGCCGGAAGACCTACGACATCGAGGTCTGGATGCCCGGCCAGGAGACATTCCGGGAGATCTCGTCCTGCTCCGTCTGCGGCGATTTCCAGGCCCGCCGCATGAACGCCCGCTTCCGGGGCAAGGACGGCAAGGCGGTGAACTTCGTCCATACCCTCAACGGGTCGGGCGTGGCGGTCGGCCGCGCACTCATCGCCGTGATGGAAAATTACCAGAATCCCGACGGCAGCGTCACGGTGCCCTCGGCCCTGAAGGCCTATATGGGCGGGATCGACCGGATCGAGGGACACACAGTCTGATGCGCATTCTCGTCACCAACGACGACGGCATTCACGCGCCGGGGCTCGAGACCCTGGAGGGGATTGCCCGCGCCATCTCCGACGACGTCTGGGTGGTGGCGCCCGAGACCGACCAGTCGGGCGTGTCGCACTCGCTGTCCCTGAACGACCCCCTGCGCCTACGCGAGATCTCGGAAAAACGCTACGCTGTGAAGGGCACCCCGTCCGATTGCGTGATCATGGGGGTGCGCCACATCCTCAAGGACCACGGGCCGGACCTCGTCCTGTCGGGAGTCAACCGCGGCCAGAACGTCGCCGAGGACGTGACCTATTCGGGCACCATCGCGGCCGCCATGGAGGGCACGATCCTCAACGTGCGCTCCATCGCCCTGAGCCAGGCCTACGGCGCCGGGGGGCGCGGCGCCATCAAGTGGACTTGTGCCGCCGAGCACGGCCCGGGGGTCGTCCGCAAGATCCTGGAGATCGGGATCGAGCCCGGCATCGTCGTCAACGTCAACTTTCCCGATTGCGAGCCGCACGAAGTTCTGGGCACCGCCGTGACGGCGCAGGGATTCCGCAACCAGGCGCTTCTCGCCATCGACGCGCGCCAGGATGGGCGCGGCAACCCGTATTTCTGGCTCGCCTTCGCCAAGGCGACGTTCCAGCCGGGGAACGGCACCGATCTCAAGGCTATCGCCGAGAAGCGCATCTCGGTGACCCCCCTGCGCCTCGACCTCACGGACGAGCCGAGCCTGACGCGATTCGCGCAGGGCTTTTCCGGCTGAGGCCCGCGCGCGCCATGACGATGGACGGCTCCATCGAGGCGGCGGCCTTCGTCATGACCCTGCGGGGGCGGGGGGTCCGCGACACCGACACCCTCCGGGCCCTGGAGCGGGTGCCGCGTGAGCGCTTCGCCCCCGGCCCCTACCGCGACCTCGCCCGGCGCGACCTTGCCCTGCCGCTTCCCTGCGGGCAGACCATGACGGCGCCGAGCGCCATCGCCGCCATGCTGACGGCCCTCGGGACGCGGCCCGGCATGCGCCTCCTCGAGATCGGCACGGGCTCAGGCTACGTCACCACCCTGCTGCTGCGCCTGGGGGCGGCCCACGTCCACAGCATCGAGCGTTACGCGCTCCTGGCGGAGGATGCCCGGACCGTGCTCCTGCCCGAGGATCGCGCGCGGGCGACCCTCGCCGTCGGCGACGGCCTCGACCCGGCCTGTCTGCCCGAGGGGCGATTCGACCGCATTCTCCTCAACGGAGCCCTGGCCGCCCTGCCGCCGCACCTCGCCGGCGTTCTCGCGCCGGGCGGCCGCCTCGTCGGAGCCCTGGGGACACAGGAGGCGACACACCGGGTGGTCGTGACCCGGGATGCGAACGGGATCGTCGAAGAGCGGCTCGGTGAGCGTCTGCGCCTGGGGCCGCTGACGCCGGGGTGTGCCCGCGTCCTATAACGGGACGATCGGATTGTTCCCGAACGCTGCCAACGTAGTAAACCGGAACGGTTGTTTAACCTGAATCCCGTTTGAATGACGTCATCAAGTTGCGTCAGGTCAGACAGGTGCGTCGATGCGGGTTCGCGGGACTGGTCGAGGGTTGAAGACGCTGTCGCGCTTCGCGCTCATCGGAGTGATCGGAGGCGGCGCGGCCGCTTGTTCGTCGGATGCGTCGCGCCTCGGCGACCCGTTCGGCAATCCGTTCGCTTCCAACATGGCGACCGAGCCGACCGCCACGGGAAGCATTTCTGGCGGGGAGCTCACGCCGGCTCCGGTGGTGCGGACGAGCCGGATCCAATCCCAGGCGCTGGGCGCGCCCGGAGTGGCGATGTCGCCCCGCCCCATGGCCGCCGCGCCGCCAGCGACCCCCGTTCCGGTGAGCCGCGTCGCGTCCACGGAACCGGTCTCCGGTATGGTGTCGGGCATGAACCCGGATGCGGGCCGTGCCATGACCACGCGCAGCGTGCCGGCCGCGCCGGCCCCCAAGGTCGATCGTGCCGCCGAGCGCAAGGCCGCCGAGGCCGCGGCGCTCGCTTCCCGCAAGGAAGCTGAAGCGGAGAAGCTCGCCGAAGCCCGCCGCGCCGTCGAAGCCAGTAAGGACGCTGCGAAGAAGGCTGCCGAGGCCAAGGCCGCGGATGCCCGGAAGCTCGCCGAGGCGAAGAAGCTCGTCGAGACCCGCAAGGCCGAGGCCGCGAAGGCGGCAGCCGACGCCAAGCTCGCCGATTCCCGGAAGGCGCACCCGCGTCCCGGCCAAGCGGTCGCCAAGGGCGACGAGAAGCCCGTCCGCAAGATCGAGATCAAGGAGGCCAAGGCCGAACCGAAGCCCGAGGTGAAGGCGGATCCCGCCAAGCTGAAGGCCGAGGCGGCCAAGGATGCCGCGAAGAAGGCTGCCGAGGCCGAGGCCAAGACGGCCAAGCTCGAAGCCGCCAAGGCTGCCGCGAAGCAGGTCGCCGAGGCCAAGGCCGCCGAGGCTGCGGCGAAGGAAGCCGCCAAGGAGGCGGCCAAGGCGCCGGTGAAGGTCGCCGCCGTGGAGGCGCCGAAGGCCGAACCCGCCAGCACCGGCTCGGTGGCGCCCGACACTTCGTTCCGCTGGCCGGCCAAGGGCCGGGTGATCTCGGGCTACGGCTCGTCGGGCAACGAGGGCATCAACATCTCGGTGCCCGAGGGCACGGCGGTGAAGGCGGCCGAGGACGGCACTGTGGCCTATGCCGGCTCCGACGTGAAGGGCTACGGCAAGCTCGTCCTCGTGCGCCATTCCAACGGCTACGTCTCGGCCTATGCGCATAACGGCGAACTCGACGTGCGCCCCGGCGAGAAGGTGAAGCGCGGCCAGACCATCGCGAAGTCCGGTGCCTCGGGCAACGTGACCTCGCCCCAGCTCCACTTCGAGATCCGCAAGGGCGCGACCCCCGTCGATCCGATGCCGCACCTCGCGAGCAACTGAAGCACCCGGCGCCAGGACCCTGAAACGAAGAACGGCGGCTCCCACGAGGAGCCGGCGTTCTTCGTTCGGGGATCGGCGTCACCGCAAGAAGTCGCCGAAGGCGCGCGGACCGTCGGGGACGGGAATCTCCTTCGTCACCTTGAGGGTGGTGGCGTCGAGGAGGCTCAGGGTGTTTGAGCCCCAGTTCGCCACCACGAGGGCGGTTCCGTCGCGGGTCGCGGCGATCCCCTCGGGATGGTCGCCGACTTCGACGGTGGCGACACTCGTGAGGGTCTGGAGGTTGAACACGCTCACCGTGCCCCCGTACTGGTCGGTAACGAAGCCGCGGGCGCCTGCCAGCGCCACCACGTAGGGCCGCTCGCCCGTGGTCACCCGGCCGATCTCGGAGCCGGCGGCGATGTCGAGGACCGAAACGTCGTTCGACGTGACGTTGGCGGTGTAGGCGCGCGCCCCGGCTGCATCGAGGGTGATGCCGAACGGATGCCGGCCCACGGGAATCGTGCGCGTCACGGCCAGGGTGGCGGCGTCGACCACCGAGACCGAATCGCCCTCGCGATTGGCCACCAGGATGGTGGCACCGTCCGGCGTCACGGCGATGCCCGACGGCGAGGCGCCGACCTGGAACTCGGTCTCGAGACGCGAGCCGTCGGCGGGCACCACGAACACCCGGCTGCCGTACCAGTCGGCCACGTAGACGAGGCCGGTCTTCGGGTTCACGGCGATGCCGAGGGGGCCGCCCGGCAGGGCGAGGGTGGCGGTGACCGTGCGGGTGGCGAGATCCACCACGGCGAGGCCCGGCCCCTCGGGGCGGGTGACGTAGGCGGTCTTGCGGTCGGGCGAGAGCGCGATGCCGGCCGGCGCACCATCGATGGCGACCTGTCCCACCACGGCGCCGGCGTCGAGGTCGACGATGGCCAGGGTGTTGGCGCCCTGGGCCGTGATCAGGGCCACTTCTGCGCGGGCGTCTTCGGCGCGGGCAGGGGCGGCGGTCAGCGCCAGGGCGAGGAGGAGAGGGCCGGCGCGAAGCCGGCCCTTCCGTGATGCATTCCGAGAGCGGATGTCGCTCAAGAACCGCTCTTCTCGATCTTGGCCTTCAGGGCGTCGAGGCCCGTGCGGTAGAGGCCGCGCACGGCCTTCTGGGACGCCTCGTCGTTCAGCTCGGGCGGCGGATCGTTGTTCATGTAGCCGCGATAGAACGCGCCGTCCCAGACGACCTTGGACTTGCCGCCGCCGGCATCCTCGACCTTGAGGGTCGAGGAGTAATCGTTCACCGGCAGGGTCTTCACGTCGACCTTGGTGATCCGGTACGAATAGCTCATCTTCTCGGCGGAGTACTTGTACAGCTCCTCGTCGACGGTGGCGCCGCCCTTGAGCGTCAGGGTGCGGGTGGCCTTGACCTCGTTGCCGCCCTTGCCCTCGGTCTTCTCGACGGGGGGAAGCCAGCTCATGTCCTGGAAGTTGCCGATCACCGCCCAGACCTTGTCGGGCGCAGCGTTGATCTCGACGGTCTCCTCGACCTTCTTGCGGGTGGGGCCGTGCGCCTGAGCGCCGAACGAGACGAGGGCGAAGGCCGCCGCCGTGGTGAGTGCCAGGAACTTCATCGGAATTCTCGTCTCCTCAGGAACGCACGATTCTACGGTGCTGCGGTGGGCTCATCGAGGATGCGATCGCTGCGCCCCAGGGCGGCGGCGACCTTGTCCTCGATCCAGTCCCAGGCCTCGCGCTCGGCGGGCCCGGCGGTCTTGATGATCGCGATGGCGTGGTAGCGCATCTCGGTCAGAATTTTTTCGGGGTCCAGCATGTGGAGGCGGGTGGAGAGGATCGCTGCCTCCAGCACCGCCGCCTGCGCCCGGTTGTAGCCGAAGAACGGGATATGGGCGGCGGAATGGACCAGGCGTCCGCGATAGCGCGGGCGGGTCGCGTCCGGTTCCACGTCCGTCACCTCGAATTCGGCGTGGCCGAAGCTGTCGGCGAGGCGCCGGCCGGGAATCCGGTCACAGGGCAGGGTCGCCCAGTCGCGCCGGCCCGTGACGGCGCCGGCGATGACCCGGATGTCGCTCGGGCTCGACGCCGCGAAGACCGGATTAGCTTCCAAGTTCAGGATCGTCGGCGACGGCCGGAACGGGGCCAGCACCCAGTCGGCCCCGTCCTGAATCAGGCCGAACGGCACGAGGTGCAGCTCGCCGTCAGGCGACGTCGTGGTGACGATGGTCTCGAGGATCAGCGGCACGGACTCACGCCTTCCCGGCCGGAACGAGCTTGCCGCAGACGATGCGGGCGCCCGCGTCCGAGGGCGTGTCCGAGACGGTGTCGGCGGCGGAGGCTTCGCCCGGCGCCACGATCTCCGGCCGGCCCGCATCGGCGTCCGGCGCCGTGGTGTCGCGGCTCATCCCGTTCGGCCCGGAATGCTTGGTGTGGCCGGCTTTCTTGAACGCGGTGGTGTCCTCGATCTCGGCATCGGCGGCCGCGCCCCAAACCAGGGCTTCGTCTTGCACGTAGCGCTTGCCGAGGCGCCACGCGGTCTCGGCCTTGGTCAGTTCGCCGCCGAGATAGAAGGCGTGGGCGCCGTCCTCAACCACATCGAGGCGGGGGAAGAACGCCATGGCGTCAGTGCCGACGGAATGGATGTCACGGTTGAACACGTGGATGCCGTCCTCGGCGACCGCGATGCGGTAGTTCGGGTCCTTCACCTCGGCCGCCTGGGCCGCGATCTCGTCCGGGGTCTGCACATAGGGGCGCTTGTCGTGAAGCGCCAGGAGGGAGCGCCCGTATCCCTTGGGGAGGGCCGAATCCGCCTTGGCGGCGTACATCACCCGGCGGGCGGCGTCGTGCTCCTCCACCGTGCGGCGGGTGTGGTTCGAGACCTGAACGATGAGGACGTTGCGGATGGCGAGTTCCGAGCACATCCCGACGAGCAAAGCCGTCACCCCGAGGCTGTCGGCCTCCGTGAGTTCCGTGAGGTTGCCGGTGCCCATCATCATCTCGATCTCCGGCCAGCGCCGGCGCGTCTCGTGATAGCGGGTGATGGACTCGACGAAGCCGAAATGGATCGGCTCCAGGATCGGGTCGGCCATGTAGGGTCGGCCGGCCTTCTCCATCCGCTCGATGGCGCGGTCGAGGGAGGCGAGGTCGTCGGGCCGCACGGGCACGAGGACCGGCACGGCGTCGGTCTCGAAGGCGAGGTCGAGGGTGTCCTCGTTGAGACTGAGAAGGTAGTCGGCCCCCGCCTTGGCACCACGGGTGAGTTCATCCAGCGAGAACGAATCGACGCTGACCTTCAGGCCCGCCCCCTTCAGGAGGCGCACGCACTCCTCGAGATGCGGGAAATCCGTGTCGGGCAGGCCGCCGAGGTCGATGACGTCGGCGCCGCGCCGGGCGAGATCGAGGCCCTTCGCCAGGATCTGGTCCGGAGTCATCTTCGAGGCATCGACGATCTCGGAGAAGATCCTGAGGTCGTGGCGCGACAGGTCCACCGTGCGTCCCGCGAGGCCGAGATAGGCCGGCAGATCGACGATCTCGTCGGGGCCGCGCTCCACCGGCAGGCCGAAATGCCGGGCCAGGGCCTCGGGGTTCGCCCGGCAACGGCCCGGCAGGACGATGCGGGTGGCGCCTTCGGGAATCGTCACCCGGCGCCGGATGATCTCCTCCGTCATCAGGGCGGCGACCTTCACGCCGGCATCGGCGATGCTCCAGGTGAAGCGCTCGGCCGGCAGGGTGGCGGCGACCTTCTCAAGGCGTGCCTTGGCCATGCGGCCGGTAATGAAGACGAGGTGTTCGGGGGCGGTCATGCGGCGGCCCTCGTGCCTGCTGCGCCGGTGCCGGCAAAACTGGTGCCGGCCGCGCCGGGGCCCCGGATCTCGATGGTGCCGGGATAGCGCCCGGCGAAATCGGCAAAGGCCGCGTCGACGAGGCCGAGGTGCGCGAGATCCGGCAGCCCGGCACCGGCCGGGCGGTCGATGGATTTGACGAGGAGGCAGCGCCGCGCGCGCCACTGCGTGGCGAGCCACAGGGCGAGGCTGTCGGAGGTCACGGCCCAGGTCTCGGGAATTCCGGGGTGGCCCTGTTTGAGGTCGACGGGGTCCCAGACCGGAATGCCCCCTTGGGCGAGGATCGCCGATCCCGCATCCCAGGACGCGGCGATGCGCAGGCGCGGTTCGAGGGCGCAGAAGACCTCGGCCATGCGCCCCATGGCGTCGAGGGCGAGGCGATGGGCGAGGGCGTCGTCGAAGCCGAGGGTAGCCTGGGAGGCGCGCACCGCGTCGGCGAAGGGGCCGCCGCCCGGAACCACCACGCAGGGGCCGTCATCGCCCGCCGCGAGGTCGGCCAGAACGGCGCGCAGGCGAGCCGCCTCCGACACGAGGCTGCCGCCGACCTTCACCACCGTGAGGTTTGCGATCATGCGGCGTTCCGCCGGGCGCTGGCACGAAGGGTTTTGACGGCCAGCGCGACCCGGACCGGATCGAGGCCGTTCGTGCGGTCGCTGTCGCGGCACAGGCCGCCTCGGAAACCGAGATAATGGGCCCCGAGGACGGAGAGGGGCGCGATGTCGGCGAGAGCGAGGGAGCCGGCGAGGCCCGAGACGAGGCCGTGTTCGCGGCAGGCCCGGGTGAAGGCCGCGAGCGCCGGGGCCGGCAGGAGGTCGGGCAGGCGGCGCCCGTCCTTCGTCGCCGTGTCGATCATGGCGCCGATGAACCCGGCCGACGCCAGGCGCGGCATCAGGTTGGTGTCCGGCGCGCCTTCGGCGAACAGCACGCCGATGAGCCGGCCGGGGGCCGCCGACGCCGCCTCGGCCAAGGCCGCGTCGGGGAAGCCGGCCTGCACGGCGACCTTCACGTAATCCACGCCCGTGGCCGCCATGGCGGCGACGCACGCGGCCAGAGCGGTTCCATCCGCCGGTTCTCCCGCTACGGCGCTGGTGACGGCACGGCCGCCGATCTGCGCCACGAGACCCCGCACGATCTCAACGGGGAGGGCGCCGAGCGCCCCGCGCTCCGGGTCCTTGGCATCGACGAGGTCCGCGCCCGCGAGGGCGGCGGCCAGCGCCTCGTCGGCATCGCGCACGCTCACGAGGAGGCGCGGAGCGGCTTCGCCGGAGGCAGGATCGAAGGGGGAGGGCGTCAACACGACAGTTTTCGGACTCGCTCGGACTCGGATGGGGCATCGACGCCCGACGGCGTCCCGCTGCTGATCACGTGGACCCGCGTGGCCCAAACGCAAAGTGGCCCTACCAAAAAACCGGCGCCGTCACGAGCGGTTCGGCAGGGGCTCGGCCAGCAGGCGGTTCTTCACCACCCAGCGCATGGCATGCGCCCAGGTGTCGTCGGTGTCGGCGCGGATCACCACCCGGCCCCCGCGCACGACCTTGCCGGTGGCGGCCTCCGTGATGGTGACCGTGAGGTTGAAGATCTGGTTGGAGCCCTTCTCGACGTAGCCGCTGACGGCGAGGTTCGCCCCGAGGGCCTTGGCGATGGCGGCCGCGCAGCCGTCACACTTGTAGAGGGGCGCCTGCTTGGCGATCTCGGCGGCCTGGGGGGCGACGTCGACGGGCTCCACGGCCTCGCCCAGCGCCTTGCGCAATTCGTCGGTGACGAGGCCGAGGCGCCGGGTCTCGTCCGGCCGCGCCTTGCGGCCCCCGACCACGCCCGGATCGAACAGTTCGATCCCGAAGATCGCCGCCGTTTCGGGCGCGGCCCGCGCGGGCGCCGCGAGGGCGAGGAGGAGGGCGAGACTCGCGCAAACGCGTCCGGCACGGGGGAAGGGGATCGGTGACGTCATGAACTCCCTCGTCTCGGATCGGGCGCCGGCCCGGACCTTTCGGCACCATGAGGCCCGGTTCCTCGGCAGGCAACGCCGGGGAATGCGTGGCGATCCCGGCATGGCGCCGCATCCCGCCGGGCGCTTCCAGCGCGAGGGGGGCGCGCTCGTGGCGAATGCTTATGATATCCTTATCAAACGTCGATTGAGCCGGGACGGGCAATGTTGCTAGCGTGCCGGCCGCATGCACGCTTCCACACGCTTTCCCCTCATCCCCGTTCTCCTCCTCGGTCTGTGCGGGCCGTGGTCCCCTCCGGCTGCCGCGCAGGAACCGGCGCGCTCGGCGGAGGAAGCCGGGCCCGCGCCCGTGCCGGCCGCGACGGAGACCCGCATCGGGTTTCTCTATCGGCCCGAGCCCGCGCCTTCGTCCTACGACGCCGAGGCGGCGCCCGAGGACGAGGCGGTCGCCGGCGCCCGCATGGCGATCAAGGACAACAACACGACGGGCCGCTTCACCAAGCAGACCTATGCCCTCGACGAGATCGCCCTCGACGGGACGAAGAGCGCCGTCGATTCCGCCCGGGAACTGGCGGGCCGGGGCCTCAAGTTCCTCGTCCTGGCGCTTCCCGCCGACGAGGTGCTGGCGGTCGCCGACGCGGTGAAGGGGGAGGGCGTCACGGTCTTCAACGCCGCCGCCCCCGACGACCGCCTGCGGGGCGCCGATTGCCGGAAAAACGTGTTCCACGTCATCCCCAGCCGGGCGATGCAGACGGATGCCCTGGCGCAGTTCTTCACCCTGATGCGCTGGCGCAAGATGTTCCTCATCACCGGCCCGCAGGACAACGATCGTCTCTACGCCGAGGCGTTCAAGAACTCCGCGCGCAAGTTCAACCTCAAGATCACGGCCGAAAAACCCTGGACCTTCGGGCCGCTGGCCAAGGCGCGGGGCGACACCCCGACCCGGTCCGAGGCGATGGTGTTCACCCGGGGCGTCGATTACGACCTCGCCATCGTGGCCGACGAGGCGAACGACTGGGGTGACTACGTTCCGTTCCGCACCGTCGATCCGCGTCCCGTGGCCGGTACGCAAGGGCTCATCGCCACCACCTGGCACCCGACCCTGGAGACCTGGGGCGCGGCCCAGGCGCAGAACCGGTTCCGGCGTCAGGCCGGGCGCCTCATGCGGCCCCTCGACTATCAGGCCTGGGCGGCCGTGCGCTCCATCGGCGAGGCGGCGACGCAGAAGAAGACCGCCGACCCCACGGTGCTCGCCCCCTATTTCGCCGATCCGGCCTTCAGTCTGCCGGCCTACAAGGGCGTATCCCTGACCTACCGCCCATGGGACCACCAGCTGCGCCAGCCGGTGATCGTGGTGCAGCCCAAAGCCATGGTCTCGGTCGCGCCCGAGCAGGGCTTCACGCACCAGCGCACGCCGCTGGATACCCTCGGGATCGACCTGCCCGAGACCACCTGCAAATTTCCCTGATCGACCGGGAGCTTCATGACCCGCCGGGGCTGCGGCAACGCGTGACTGCGCGGCTTGCGATCCGGCGCTCCCTGTGAGACGGGGCTGCACTATAATAAGACACCAGACCCAACCGCGCGCGAGACAGCGGTGGGCCCGAGGAGGACACAGGATGAGCCGCGGCTTCAGGGCGAACGCGTCGGGATCGGTCGTGGCATGGGCGCTCCTCGCCGCCACGACCCTGGCCGGCACCGGGTCGGCAAGCGCCTACACGGTCTACGTGACCAACGAGAAGGGCAATTCCGTCAGCGTCATCGACAGCGAGACCATGGCGGTCACCGGCACCTGGAAGGTCGGTCGCCGCCCGCGCGGCGTCACCACGAGCAAGGACGGCAAGGAGCTCTTCGTCTGCGCCAGCGACGACGACCGGATCGACGTCCTCGATACCAGCACCGGCAAGGTCGTTCGCTCGCTCCGGTCCGGGCCGGACCCGGAGCAGTTCATCCTCGGCCCCGAGGGCAACCTGCTCTACGTCGCCAACGAGGACGACAGCCAGGTCACGGTCATCGACGTCGAGAAGAACAAGGTCATGGCCGAGGTGCCCGTCGGGGTCGAGCCGGAGGGGATGGGCCTGTCCCCGGACGGGAAGGTCCTCGTCAACACCTCCGAGACCACCAACATGGCCCACTTCATCGACACCACGACCTTCCAGGTGATCGACAACGTGCTGGTGGATGCCCGCCCCCGGTTCGCCGAGTTCACGGCCGACGGCAAGTTCCTCTGGGTGTCGGCTGAAGTCGGCGGCACGGTGAGCGTCATCGATGTCGCAGCGCGCCGTGTGGTGAAGAAGATCACGTTCAAGATCCCGAGCGTGAACGACGAGGCGATCCAGCCCGTGGGCATCCGCATCACCAAGGACGGCACGAAGGCGTTCGTGGCGCTGGGCCCCGCCAACCGCATCGCCGTCGTCGATGCCAAGACCTACGCGGTCGAGAAGTACCTGCCCGTCGGTCAGCGCGTCTGGCAGCTCGCCTTCACGCCGGACCAGAAGCTGCTGTTCTCCACCAATGGCTCGTCCAACGACATCTCGGTGGTCGACGTCGCGGCCGAGAAAGTGGTCAAGAGCATTCCCGTGGGGCTGCTGCCCTGGGGCGTGGCGGTCTCGCCGAACTGATCTTTTTGCGGGGATCGCCCGCCCGATGCGCGGCGGCGTGCCGAAGGCTCCTGGACGGCAAATGAAAGGATTGGCGGACGTGATGAAACGAGCGATGTGCGCGGCAGCCCTCGGGCTCGCCGCCTGGACGATGGCCGGGCCGGCGCTGGCCCTCGACCTCACGAAGAAGCGGTCGAACCTGCCCGACCTCGTCCTCGGTAACGAGGAGGGCAACGATTTCGTGGTCGAAAACCGCGAGATCGAACTCGAATCCGGCAAGGCCTACCGCCTGCGCATCGTCGCCAAGGGCCGGCAGGAGTACAAGTTCTACGCCACCGAGTTCTTCCGCAACATCTGGTTCAACCAGATCGTCATCCAGCACCTCGAGATCCACGGCAGCGGCCCACCGGACCATCTGGAATTCGACGATCCGGGCGAGATCGCCATCGAGTTCGTGGCGATCAAGCCGGGCGAGTATCCCTGGTCGGTCCATGGCCTCGAGGCCAAGGGCATGACCGGCAAGTTCATCGTGAAGTAGGCAGGTCCCGGATGCGCGTCCCCTCCCTCGCCCTCGCGGCGTTGCTGATCGCCGGTCCGGCGCTGGCCGACGACAAGGCCGCCTGTGCGGACGGGATCGGCATGATCCGGATGGAACTCGACAAGACCCCGGCCGAACCTCTTCTGGGAAAGCTCAAAAAGGCGCTTCGCGTCGCCGAGCGCGAGCAGGGGGAGGGCGAGTTCGATGAGTGCCTCGATGCCGTCGGCGATGCACGCCGGGCGTTGAAGCCTTGAGCCGCGCCCCCGTGAGCGAGGGCGCCGCCCTCGACGTCGCCAACGTGAGCCACCGCTTTGGCACGCGGGCGGCCCTGTCGGACGTGTCCCTCACCGTGGCACGCGGGGCGTTCACCGCCCTGCTCGGCCCCAACGGAGCGGGCAAGACGACGCTGTTCTCGGTGATCACCCGGCTCTACGCGAACCAGGACGGCCGGGTCTCGATCCTCGGCCATGCCCTCGACCGGGAGCCGAGCCGGGCGCTGGCCCGCCTCGGGGTGGTGTTCCAGGCCCGCACCCTCGATACCGACCTGACGGTGGCGCAGAACCTCCTCTATCACGCGAGTCTGCACGGCATGACCCGCCGGGCGGCCAAGGAGCGGATCGCGACGTTGCTCGTCCGCGTCGGCCTCGCGGATCGGCGCGACGACAAGGTCCGCACCCTGTCGGGCGGTCAGTCCCGGCGGATCGAGATCGCCCGGTCCCTGATCCATGGCCCGCGCCTGCTCCTCCTCGATGAGCCCACGGTCGGCCTCGACCTCGAATCGCGGGCCGACATCGTCGCGATCGTGCGCGCCCTGGTGCGGGAGGAGGGGCTGTCGGTCCTGTGGGCGACTCACATCTTCGAGGAGATCGAGGCGGGCGACGCGGCGGTGGTCCTGCACCGGGGTCGCATCGTGGCGCGCGGCACCGCCGGCTCCATCGCGCAGGGCACCGAAACCCTGGAGGCCGCCTTCCGCCGCCTCGTCGCCGAACCCGCGAGGCAGGCCGCATGAGCAACACCCTCGCTCCCGTCCCCGGCGACAGGCCCGTGGCGCATCTCGGGCGCCTCGATGCGGTCGGCTACCTCATCTGCCTCGGCGGTATCGTCCGGCGCGAGCTGCTGCGGTTCTTCAATCAGAAGGAGCGGTTCTTCTCCGCCCTGGTGCGGCCCCTCGTGTGGCTGTTCATCTTCGCGGCGGGCTTCCGCAACACCCTCGGCGTCTCCATCGAGCCGCCCTACCAGACCTACGTGCTCTACGAGGTCTACGTGGTGCCGGGCCTCGCCGTGATGATCCAGCTGTTCAACGGCATGCAATCGTCTCTCTCGATGGTCTACGACCGCGAGGTCGGCTCGATGAAGGTGCTGCTCACCAGCCCCTATCCGCGCTGGCTGCTGCTGCTCGCCAAGCTCATCGCCGGGGTGACGGTCTCGGTGGTGCAGGCCTACGCGTTCCTGGCCATCGCTTGGTTCTGGGAGCTCGACATCCCGGCCATCGGCTACGTCGCAGCCCTGCCGGCCTTCATCGCCGCCGGCCTCATGCTCGGCTCCATCGGCCTTCTTCTGTCGTCCATGGTCAAGCAGCTCGAGAACTTCGCCAGCGTGATGAACTTCGTGATCTTCCCGATGTTCTTCGCCTCGTCGGCCCTCTACCCACTCTGGCGCATCCGCGAATCGTCCGAGACGCTCTACCTCATCTGCATGGCCAACCCCTTCACGCATGCGGTGCAGCTCGTGCGCTTCGCCCTCTACGGGCAGTTCGCGCCGCTCGCCTGCGCCGTCGTCGTCGGCACCACCCTCGCCTTTTTCACCCTCGCCGTCGTGGCCTACGATCCCGGCCGGGGCATCATGGCCCGGCGTGGCGGCCCGGCCGGAGATTCCGCATGATCCGCTTGTGTAGCCTTACGCTTCTGGGCCTCGGCCTGCTGGCCAGCCCCGCCCTCGCCCAGCCCAAGGGCGATCCCGACTGGCCCTGCGTCCAGCGAAAGGTCTCGACCTTGAGCCCCGGCACCGTCTGGACCGGGCCGGACCTCGCCGAGGCCGGCGCCTGGGGAGACGATTTCGAGGCGGCGCAGCTCGCCCAGAAGATCGCCTCGCGCCGCACGCCGCTCGACGACGTCGATCCGCTCCTCGACGCCTTCGCGCAGGCCGCGGGGCCTGAGAAGGACAAGCGCCTGACGCGGGTGTTCGCCGGCGTATTCGAGGTGATCAATGGCGAGCGCAACAAGGTCGTGGCCGGCATCGGGCGCTATGCCCAGGGCCAGCGCCGCATGGCCGAGCGCATCCGCGACGAAGCCGACAAGATCAGCGCCACCAAGGACGGACCAAGCGCTCAGGATGCCCGCGACATGCCTAAGGAAGCCTCCGAGCTCGAGACGAAGTTCGCCTGGGATCGGCGCATCTTCCAGGAGCGCAGTCAGTCCCTGACCTATGTCTGCGAGGTTCCGACGCTCCTCGAACAACGTCTTGGCGAGATCGCCCGCCGGATCCAGGCCCGTCTCTGAAAGCCGGGCGGCGCGTTCCCTGGGGCGCGCACGTCCGTGTTCGCAGAGCCACACCTCCAGGCGCCGGAAATTGTCGCTCCACATGTGATAGGAATGTCCGTAAACGTACTTGCCAGATTCTCCCGGGCCGATTAGGCAATCGGGCGAGACGGCGCGACTGGCTTCAGGTGTTCCCGAAGTGTGGTCCGCCCTCCGCCTCGGAGAACGGTTGCGTTCTCCGTCTTGACCTCAAGGAGAATTATATCATGGCTTTCCGTCTGTCCGCCGCCATCCTCCTGGCCGCCACCCTCGGCCTCGGCGTCGCTGCTCCCGCCTTCGCCGCTCCCGCCACCGTCACGGCGTTCGATCCGGACAAGGACGGCACCATCGACCTCAAGGAGGCTCAGGCCGCCGCGTCGAAGCATTTCGACATGCTCGACCCGGACAAGGACGGTACGCTGGACGCCAAGGAGCTGAACGGCCGCCTCACCGCCGCCGAGCTGAAGGCCGCCGACCCGGACGGTGACGGCACCCTCGACAAGAAGGAATACCTCGCCGTCGTCGCCGCGCGCTTCAAGGCCGCCGACCCGGATGCCGAGGGCACCATCGATGCGAAGGAACTTGCGTCGCCTGCCGGCGCTTCTCTTGCGACGTTGATGCAGTAAGCCGTCCCACGGGGCGGCCAATCCCCAAGGAAAACCGTTCATGCGACTTCGCATCGTTCTGTCGGCCGCCCTCGTGATGCTCGGTGCCACCGGGCCTGTGCTCGCCTCCTCCTGTACCGAACAGATCGCCACCATCGAGCGGCGCCTCGACAGCGTCGGTGCGGAACAGGTCACCGGTAAGGAGCCGCCCGGCGGTCCGACGACCTCGAACTCGGCCAAGGCCCTCGACAAGCCCCCGGCGGGCAAGCCGAGCGACCCTTCGACGAAGGCGAGCGCCGCGGGAGTCGCCGAGGCGCGCGACCTGATCAAGAAGGCGCGGGCCCAGGACGAGGCCGGCAATACCAAGGCCTGCGAGGACACCATGACCCAGGCCAAGGAAAAGGCCGGCGCCCTGCCGTAAGCGCAGCCGTCGTTTCCCGCCCACGAGGGCCGTCTCCCCCGGAGGCGGCCCTCGTTCGCGTTCAGGGGAGAGCGGCGAGGACGTCGGACATGAGGGGGCGGCGCGCCACCTCGGGCTGGGTGCAGGCCCGTGCCAGGGCAGCGAGGTCCGGCAGGGGATCGAGGCAGCGGGCCAGCAATTCGCTGAGGAGGATCCCCCAGGCCCGCACTTCGAGGCGTTGGAGGTCCGCTCCGGCGGCATGCGGCAAGCGGCAGGCCGCACCGAAATCGCTCAAGGTCGCTTCGCCCGTGGTGCCGTCCCACAGGATGTTGTGGGCGTAGAGGTCGCCGTGCAGAAGGCCGCTCGCGTGAAGGTGGACGGCGGCGGCGGCGATGGTCCGGGCGATGCGGCGAACCGTCTCGGCGTCGAGATTGAGGCCGGGTGCGTAGACGTCGCGGCTGCAGCTCTCCAAACTCGGCGGCCCGGCCAACACCCGCCAATCGCCGGGCAGGAGCGGCATGACGAGGCCCTGGGTGCCGCCGGGGTGGTCGCCGAGGCGGCCGAGGCCGCCCACGAGGTTCGGGTGTGCGCCGGCCGCGAGGCAGGCTTCCATCTCGCGTTCGGGCAGGCCGTCGCTGGTCATGGCGTTCTTGAACAGTTTCACGGCGACGGCCTGTTCCGACCGGTCCCCGCGCCACAGGGCGGCGAACACCTCTCCCGACGCGCCTTCCCCGAGGCGCTCGCCGAGGGCGAGGTCGGACCATGGGATCGTCCGGTCTCGCGGCGAAGGACGAAGACCCTCCGACGGATTGCCCGCCCAGGTCGGCCAAGCCAGGGCCGGCAGAGCCGCGAGCCAGGCGGGCAGGGCGTCGAACCCGTTGGCCGAGAGCCTGAGCAGTTCGAGGCGACCTGCTTCCGCCAGGCTCGCGGGCAGGGCGGTGAGCCGGTTGCCCGAGAGCATGAGCTTCTGCAGCTGTGGCCGCCGCCCGAGGGCGTCCGGCAGTGCCGCGATCCGGTTGTCCGTCAGGGTGAGCCAGCGCAGGGCCGGCGGCAGGGCCTCGCCCGGCACCTCCGTCAGGCCGCAGCCGCGAAAGCCGATCTGGCTCAGGTGCGGGCAGTCGCCGAGGGCGGGGGGCAGCCGGTCGAACGGGTTGCCGGAGCAGAACAGCACCCGCAGCTTGCGCAGGCGTCCGAGATCCTGCGGCAGGTGCGTGAGGGATCCGGCGCCGAGGTCGAGGATCTCCAGGCTGTCGGCGAGGCCGAAGAGATCGCGCGGGAATTCCGCCAGGCCACCCGCGAGGCGCAGTTCGCGGGTGCCGGCGAGGTTGCCACGCCCCAGGGCCGCGAGTTGCCGGGCCGTGCCCGCGTTCGTCGTCATGCCGTCGTATCCCAGGGCCGGATCGGCCGCCTCAAAGGTGGCGTCGTCGATCCGGCCCTGGGGATCAATAGGCGTTCTGGGTGCGGATGAGGGATAGGGGGGTCGCGAGCATGATCCGGATGTCGAACAGGACGGACCAATTCTCGATGTAGTGCAGGTCGTGCTCGACGCGGCGGCGGATCTTGTCGCTCGTGTCGGTCTCGCCCCGCCAACCGTTGACCTGCGCCCAGCCGGTGATGCCGGGCTTGACCTTGTGGCGGGCGAAGTAGCCGTCCACCACCTGATCGTAGAGGGTGTTGGCGGCCTTGGCCTGGAGCGCGTGTGGGCGGGGGCCGACGAGGGACAGCTCGCCCTTGATGACGTTGAACAGCTGCGGCAGTTCGTCGAGGGACGTCCGGCGGATGAAGCGGCCCACCGGCGTCACTCGCGGATCGCCCCGGGTCACGAGCTTCGACGCGGTGGCATCGCCCTGATCCACGAACATTGATCGGAACTTATAGACTTCGATGAGCTCGTTGTTGAAGCCGTAGCGCTTCTGCCGGAACAGGATCGGGCCGGGGGAGGTCAGGGCGACGGCGGCCGCCACGGCGAGCATCACGGGGCTCAAGGCCAGCAGCATGGCGAGGCCGACGAGGCGATCGAACAGGCTTTTTGCGATGATGTCCCAATCGGCCATGGGCCGGTCGAACACGTCGAGCACGGGCACGGAGCCGAGATAGGAATAGGCGCGCGGGCGCAGGCGCAGCTTCGAGGCCTGGGCCGAGAGGCGGATGTCGATGGGCAGCACCCAGAGCTTGGCGAGCATCTGGAGGATGCGGTCCTCGGCCGCGATGGGGATGGTGAAGACGATGAGGTCGAGGCGGGTGGTGCGGGCGTAGGCGACGAGGTCGTCGACGGTGCCGAGCTTGGGGTATCCGGCCACGACGGCGTCGGAGCGCCGGTCGCCGCGATCGTCGAACACGCCGACGATGCGGATGCCGGACTCGGTCTCGGCGTCGAGGGCGCGGATGAGGTCCTCGGCGATGGGGCCACCGCCGACGATGGCCGTGCGCCGGTCGAAGCGGCCCTCCCGCATCTGGGCGCCGATGATCCGCGACAGCACGAAGCGGCCCGTCAGCAGAAGCCCGAGGCCCGCCACGAAGACGGTGCCGAGCCAAACCCGCGAGTAGTGATCGGCGACCTTGGCGAAGACCATCACGGTGGCCGCGATGAGGAACGCGAGGGTCCACATCGCCAGGAGGCGCAGCGCCGGTTTCACGAAGCCGCGCAGGGCGCTCATGCGGTACAGCCCGGCGGCCTGGAACAGGATCACCGCGGCGGTGGCGATGCCCACGATGGCGGCGGCATAAGGCAGGCCGAAGGGCACCACCTCCGAGAGCTGGAGCCCGTGCACGATGAGCCCGGTGACGCTCACGAGGGCGAGTTCAGCCAGCCGCACGCACCCCGCCAGCACGACGGGTGAGAACGCTGAAGCCGAGGTCGGCCGGGCGATGGCCTCGGCTGGCGGAGAAGCCATCGCGTCCCGGGGGAGTGCAGACCGCCCATTGGACGCGGGCGCAGGTCGAGAGGCGGCTTCCAAAAGGTCACGAACGTCGAAGGCGCTCATTGGACGGGCTTCCGGACTTCGGTCGAGATCGTGGAAACGGTGACGGCGGAGGTATGGGCCCCCGCCCTGGGCCGGTCCCGGAGCGCCGCGGCGTAACCCGACAGGACGTCGGCGCCCATGCGCTGCATGGAGAAGCGGGCCTTCACGGAGGCGCCGAGATCGGCGAACAGTGCCGCGCGGGCCTCGGGAGCCTCGTCGAGCACGCGAACGATGCCGTCCTTCAGGGCGCCCGCATCGCGCGGCGGCACGAGACGGGGCGCAAAAGTCCCGAAGATCTCCGGGATGCCGCCGACATTCGTCGAAACCAGGGGATGCTGGGCCGCGGCCGCTTCGAGCACAACGTAGGGCAGCGATTCGGCCAGGGACGGCACCACCATCACCCGCGCGCGCGAGAGAACCGAGCGGATGGGTTGGGGCGGCTCGAAGGCCACGGCTCCCGCGAGCCCCATGGTCCGGACCCGGGCGGCCAGGAGATCGGCATCGGGCCCGGAGCCCACCATCAGCAGGCGCAGGTTGCGGCCCTCCCGGCGCAGGCGCCCCAGAGCTTCGAGGAGGTATGGCACGCCCTTCGCGTCGCGCAGCTCGCCGATATAGAGCAGATCGTAGGGGGCGTCCGCCAGCGGGACCGGCTGAAATTCGGACTCGCAGATCCCGTTATGGACGATGCGGGCGAGCCGGGCCGTCCCCGCATAGGCACGATGGCGGGCGGCGACGTATTCGCTCTCGAACAAGAACACATCGGTGCGCAGGGCCAGAAGCCGCTCGATCCCCATGTAGAAACGGTGTCGCAGGGTGCCCGGCTTATAGTTGTAGCTGCCGCCGTGGGGCGTATAGGCCCGGATGGGAGAGGTCCCCGCGATCACTGCCGTCCGAGCGTAGACGCCGCCCTTGGCGCCGTGGCCATGCAGCACGGTGGCCCCCACAGTCCGAGCCTGCACCATAAGCGCTCGCAGGGCGGCGAGATCCGAAGGGTGGGGATTCCGGTTCATCGGAACCCGCAGAACCCCGAGGGCGAGGCAGGGAGCGAGCTGCGCCAGCGCCTGGGCGGCGCGTTCACCGCCGGTGCTCGCGTCGCAGACGATGCCGACCTGATGCCCGGCCGCCGCCTGGAGCCGCGCCAGGTCGACGACGTGGCGGAACAGACCGCCGACGGGCGCACGGAACACGTGGAGAATGCGATGCACCGTCGGGAGGGCATCCGGAGGCGCGGCGCCGGCGGGAGATCGAACGGAAACGGCGGACGCGCTCAAGATTGACTCCCGCTTGCAAACGACGCCGTCGGCGACGTGCTGTTGCGGGGAGTATCGGCACCGCGCAGTATGCGGAGCGTTAAAGGTGTCGTCTGCGCGCCGCGCATCTTCGCATCGCGGTTAGCAAGGCCTGAGGCTGCCGCTTCTGGGCCGTTCCGGCGATTGTCTCTCGGGTATCGCGAGAAGCGTCGCGCGGAACTTATGTGTTTTCACGCTTCGATCGCGCGAAGACAGTCTTAGAAGAACCGCTCCTTGATCACGATGGTGTCGCCGGGGCGAACCGGATAGGTCATCGGCACAATGCCGGAGACGAGCCCGTTCCGGCCTTCGCGCGTCAGAACCGCGTAGTCCCGCGCGGCCCGTGGGCCGAAACCGGCCGCGATGGCCACGGCCGTTTCGACGGCCATTCCGTTAACGTAGGGGTACTGTCCCGAGGTCGTGACCTCGCCCAGGATATAGAACGGCCGGTAGGCATCGACCTCGACGGTGACGTGCGGCTCGCGCACGAAACCTGCCGCGAGCTTGGCCTCGACGGTGCGGGCCGCCTGGGCCGTGGATTGGCCGCCGACCTTGACGAGGCCGATGAGCGGCATTGCGATGCTGCCGTCGCCATCGACGGCGTAGATGTTGGACAGGTTGTCCTGCCCGAAGACGATGACCCGCAGGCGGTCGCCCGCCGAGAGGGTGTAGCGTGCACCGATCGAACCCGTCGTGGTGGCATCGAGCTGCTCCGTCCGGAAGTCCGGACGCAAGCACCCGCCCAGCGCAAGGCTGGACGAGAGGGCGAGTAGAAGTGTGCGTCGGTTCATCACCAATGCCGCCATGACCATGAATTATGGTCTCGATCTAGGCGCCATATGGTTAAGAAAAGCTGATCCGGCCGCTGCCGATCCGTTCCGAATCTGGAAGCCGAACGCGAATTCCGTCGTCTTAACTGTCGGTCAACCTTAACGTGGTGCTGTTTTGCGATGAGGGCTGGCTCAAGGCCACTGCCTTGCACGAGCGTAAAAGATTGCACCCATGCCTCGTTCATCGCTGATTTCCGCCGATCCGTTGGGTCAGCCCAAGGGGGATGGCGGTCTCGGTCTCACGCAACTCGCCCGTCTCCTGCGCCGGTCCTGGCGCTGGATCGCCGTCCCGACGGTGGTGGCGGGATTGGGGGCCCTCGCGTTCGTGCAGGTGGTGTCGCCACGCTACACCGGAGAGGCGAAGATCCTCCTCGAGAGCCGGGAGGCCGCGTTCGCGCGCTCGACCCAGGAGCGAGGCGAGCAGGTGGCGCCCATCGACGAGCAGGCCGTGGCCAGCCAGGTCCAGGTGGTGATGTCCCGCGACCTCGCCCGCGAGGCGATCCGGCGGCTCAAGCTCGTGGGAAATGCCGAGTTCGATCCGGCCGTGGCCGATATCGGCCCCGTGCGCCGCCTCCTGATGATGATCGGACTTACCGCGAATCCGTTGGAGCGGGCCCCCGAGGACCGTGTGCTCGAAGCCTATTTCGACCGGCTCCTCGTCTACTCGGCGGGCAAGTCGCGCATCCTGTCCGTGGAGTTCCGGTCGAAGGATCCCGATCTTGCGGCCCAGGCCTCCAATACCATCGCCGAACTCTACATCGCCTCCCTGGAGGCGGCCAAGACGGACACCGCGCGCTACGCCTCGACCTGGCTCGGCGGCAACATCGAGACCTTGCGGACTCGCGTCGCCGAAGCCGAGGCGAAGGTGGAGACGTACCGCGCCCGCAACGGATTGATCGGCAGCGGCACGGCCAACCAGCCCCTGAGCGCGCAGCAGCTCGGCGAACTCTCGACGCAGCTCTCCCAGGCCCGCACCGCCAAGGCGGACCTGACCGGCCGGGTGAAGCTGATCAAGGAGATGATCAAGGACGGCCGCGTCTTCGAGATCCGGGATGTCGCCAACAACGACATCATTCGCCGCATGGTGGAGCAGCGCATCACCCTGCGCGGGCAACTCGCCCTCGAGGCCCGCACGCTCCTGCCGGCCCATCCCCGGATCAAGGAGTTGACGGCCCAGATCGCCGACCTCGATGCCCAGATCAAGGCCACCGCCGAGCGCGTGGTGCGGACCATGGAGAACGACGCGCGGATCGCCGAGACCCGCGTCGAGAGCCTGAGCGCGGCCGTGGATGCCCAGCGCGACGTCGTCTCGCAGGGCAACGCGAGCGAGGTGCAGCTGCGGGCCCTGGAGCGCGAAGCCAAGGTTCAGCGCGAGCAGCTCGAATCCTACCTCTCCCGCTACCGCGAGGCCTCGGCCCGCGACGCCGAGAGCGCGACACCGGCCGATGCCCGTATCGTGTCGCGCGCCGTGGTGCCCGAGACGCCGTCCTTCCCCAAGAAGGTCCCGATCGTCGCGCTGGCGGTGGTCCTGGCCCTGCTTCTGTCCATGGGCGGCGTCGTCGCCCGCCACCTCCTCATGGATCCGGACGAGGTTCGGCACAAGGGGCCGGATGGGGAAGCCGCCACCGACGAGGCCCAGGCCCCGTCAGATCCCGTGCTCGCTGCCATGCCGGACCCAGCGCCGGCCCCGGTGTCGGCCTTGCCCGGTCTTGTGACCGCGACACGCCCCGAAATCCCCGCCGCCACGGCTCCGGTGCCCGGCCGGTTCGCCCTCGACGGCCTTCTGGCTCGCCTGAGCGAGGACGCGCCCGATGGCGCCGGCCGCCGGGTCCTGTTCATGGAAACCCGTGACTCCGCCATCGACGGCGATTCCGAGACCCTGATCGACATCCTGGCGGAGGCCCTTGCGGCCGACGCCCGCACCATCGTCCTCGATCTGAACGGTCCCGCCTGCGGCCCCGAGGGTGTCGGCCTCACGGATCTCGTGGCCGGAGAGGCGGATTTCCTCGATGTGATCCAGCGGGTCCCGGGCTCCCGCGTGGACCGGGTTCAACGCGGCCACCTCGACGGCGAACTCCTCGTCGAGCAAACGGAAGATTTGGACGCCACCCTCGACGCCCTGGTCCAGGCGTACGACTGGGTGCTGTGCCGCCTGCGCCAGGACGATGATGGGGTCGTCCAGGCCCTCGTGGAGACCATAGGCGGCGTCATGGACACGGTGGTGATCGCCTCCAACCAAGAGGCGGACGATGCCGAACTCGTCCAGCTCTACACCCTCGCGCAATCGTCCGGGGCCCGGCGGATCCTCGTCGCCAGGGACCGGGCCGTGGCCGGACTGTCCGGGCTCGCGTTCGGATCGGACTTCGCCCTGCGCCGTTCGGCCGCCTGACCCCGCCTCACGAACGCCCGCGCCACCGTTGCGCTCGGGGCCGGCGGCGATCCATCAGTGGCGGTTCCGTCCGAGGACGGCCCTCTGCCAGTCGCGTAGGCGGCGGACCAAGGCCGACAGGCGCGGATTCCGCTTGATCCGACGCTTGATCCGGGCGGCGCCAACGGTCTTGAGGGCGAAGATCCGCCCCGGGAGGGTCACGGGAATCGTCACCTCGCCGAGGGCGATGGTCTCATCGCAGGTGTTGGTCTTGTAGCGCGCCTCGCCGACGCCGAGGTCGAGGGCGCGGCGGCCACGGGCCGCCTGATCCCAGACGAGATACTGCAGCAGGATGTCCCCGGGGCTCGAGCGGCTCACCGCCGGGTCCTGGTCGAACGACGTCATCATGCCGCTGTAGCGATTCGCGTCGACGGCACCGGCGAAGACCGCGAACACCCGTCCGCCCTCGAGACCGACCAGGGCCGCGACCTCGATGGCCGCCTCGCCGGACCGGCCGTCCCGGCGGGCGCCGGCCGCGATGAAGTCCCGTATCGGCGCGTCGGCATAGGGATCGACGATGCCGAGGGCGGCAAAGCGCGCGGCCTTCTGCGTGTAGAACGCCGCGAGGTAGGCCGTGACCTCCGCATCCGTCCGTGCGACCCGGTAGGCCACCGGGCCGAACGCCTCGACGAGCTTCTTCTCCTTGGCGCGCAGCTTCTTGCGGGCATCGGCGCTGAACACGTGCTTGACGGTGGCTTCGGGGTCGGAATCGAGGTGGAGGCCGTAGGCATCGCTCGGCGAGGGATCGGCCCGAAGGCCGAGGGGATTGGCCGTTCCCTCCCACAAGAAGGGCTGATGCGTGAAGGCGTAGGCGGCGATCCCCTCGCTCCGGCCAGCGATCCGGAGCCGCTCCATCAGATCCTTCGGCCGCAGGGCCGCCGCCGTCCGCGCGGCGAAGAGGGGCATGTGGAAATTGGCGTGCTTGGCGCCGACGACCCGCGCGACGCACAGACCGTGCTCGCGCCTGACATGGCAGGGGATCACGGCTTCGGGCCGCCCGGCGGCGTCGCGCAGCACGAAGATCCGCAGGGCGGTGTCCGGCTCCGATCGGATGTAGGCCGCAACCCAGTCGAAGCGCTGATACGGAGTGGCGAGGGCGGCCGGATCGGCTTCCAAGCCCCGCCACAGGGCCTCGACGGAGGCCAGATCGGAGAAGATCTCCGCTGTCGGGGTACCGTGCGCCGTGTCCCGGATCATCTCCCCTCCGTCGGCCTGTACACCGCCCGTCATCGCTGTCGCCTCCCGCTCGGCCGGTGCGCATTGGGGGGCTCGACCCTTAAACGGCGGATGAAGCGGGGCGGCTGTCCTGTCGGTGTGGGTAACGGAACCTTGCCGGTTGCCGCGGCAGTCTCGCGGGCCTGCGCCCGGAGGTCCGATGTCCACAGCCCGCCGCCACCAGTTGTTCGAGGCCGGGTTCCGGGCCATCGCCGCGACGGGCGCCGACCGCTGGCTCGCCCCCCTGACGCGGGGGCGGGGCGTGATCCTCACCTTCCACCATGTCCGCCCCGAGCCGCCCGGCGCCTATGCGCCCAATCGGCTGCTCGCCATCACGCCAGCCTTCCTGGATCGGGTGCTCGTCGACCTCGCCCGGCGCGGGTTCGAGGTGATCGGTCTGGACGCGGTGCCGGAACGGCTCGCGGGGACGGACCGCGCGCCGTTCGCCGTCCTCACCTTCGACGACGGCTATCGCGACAATGTCGAGCACGCCGCACCGGTCCTGCGCCGTCACGGCGTCCCCTGGAATCTGTTCGTAACGAGCGACTTCGCCGATGGGCACGGGCGCCTGTGGTGGCTCGAACTGGAGCGGGCCATCGCGCGCCTCGATCGGGTGCGGCTCCCCGGTACGGATCTCGATCTTCCGGCTGTCGGCGCCGCACAGAAGCTGGCGGCGTTCGAGGCGGTCTATCGCGCCCTGCGCGCCGGGCCGGAGGAGCGCCTCCTGGCGGCCATCGCGGCGTTGTGCCGGCAGGCCGGTTTTCCAGCCGGGGCCCTGGCATCCGAACTCTGCCTCGGCTGGGACGATCTCCGCGACCTCGCCCGCGACCCGGCGGTGACGTTCGGCGCCCATACGGTGAGTCACCCGATGCTCGCCAAGCACGCTGCGGCGACGCTGCGCCGGGAGGTCGAGGTGGGACGCGACCGCCTCGCCTACGAACTCGACCGCCCCGTGCGGCACCTATCCTATCCCGTCGGCGATCCGACCTCCGCCGGGCCTCGGGAATTCGCGCTTGCGCGGGAGCTCGGCTTCGTCACGGCGGTGACGACGCGTCCGGGCCACCTGTTTCCCGGTCATGTGGACCATCTGCAGGCCCTGCCGCGGGTTTCGGTGAACGGATGCCATCAAAGCGCGGCGGCCCTCGCGGGCCTACTCTCCGGCGTGCCGTTCCTCGCCTGGAACCGAGGACGAAGGATCAACGTCGACTGAAATAATATTTGAGTTTTATCAATTAGATACGCCGGGGCCTTGATCCGGTCTCAACGCCGGCGGTGGCGGCGGTACGACCGCGCACCGCCGCCGGTGTCGAAGCTGGCGCTCTGGCGGCCATGACGGCCGTAGCGTCCGCGCCGACCGCGCCGGCCGGTCTCCTGCACGGTGGACGGCAGGGCGGCCGCGATGCCGGGCGGGATGGCGGCGAGCGCCGTCGCCACGGAGGCCGAGGCGGACGCCGCGCCTTCGGCGATGCCTCCCGCGATGTTCTTGGCGGCCGGCCCGAACATCGCCAGGCACTGGTTGTAGGCGAGGTCGTTCTTCAGGCGTTCGCACTCGCCCACGGAGCGCGGAGTGCCCTGTGCAGCGGCGAGGGCGGGCGCGAGGAGGGCGAGGAGGACGAGGGTCGGGCGGAGGGGCATGGTGCGGGGCATCGACCTTCGACACGAGCGGAACTGTCGGGAGTGGAACCGTCTCTGCCCGCCGAGTACGGCGAAAACCCGGCGTGCGGAATTCACGCGTCCGGGTCGGGGCGCTGCATCCAGCGGATGAGCGGCATCAGGGGGATGATCCAGGCGATGCCGAGGATCGCGTAGAGCACCGCCTGCACGGGGGCCGGGGTCTGCGAGATCCGGCTGTCGGCGAGCGCCATGGCGAGGGGCGCGTAGACGATCACGAAGGCCAGCATCGTGACGGTGCCGATTAGGGAGCGGGTGCGGCGGCGCATCGGCCTTCTCCTCGGGTCGCGCAGGGGGCAAAGCCGGCCGCCCGGAGCGGGGTTAGGCCCGGCGCACGCGCGGCGCAATGCGCCGGTGCGCGGCGGGGATGGGACGGCGCATGCCGGGACGCGCCGTCACAGTTCGGCCGAGCGGCCCGACAATTCGGCCCGCAACTGCCGGGCGGCCTCCGCCAACGCGCCGTCGCGGCGGCGGCGGGGACGGGGCACGGTGACGGCGAGTTCGGCCGCGACCCGGCCGGGGGCGCCGGCCAGGACCACGACCCGGTCGGCCAGGGTCACCGCCTCGTCGATGTCGTGGGTCACGAACAGGATGGTCTTTCCCGTGGTGGCCTGGATGCGCTGCAACTCGTCCTGCAGACCTTCGCGGGTGAAGCTGTCCAGCGCCGAGAACGGCTCGTCCATGAGGAGCACGTCGGGATCCACGGCGAGCGCCCGGGCGATGGCGACGCGCTGGCGCTGGCCGCCCGAGAGCTGGTGCGGCCAGCGGTGGCCGAGATCGGCGAGGCCCACCAGCGTCAGCATCTCGCGCGCCTTGGCAAGGCGCTGGGCGCGGGTGAGGCCGCTGCCCTCGAGGCCGAAGGCGACGTTGGCGAGCACCCGGCGCCAGGGCAGCAGGCGGGCGTCCTGGAACACCAGCGCCATGGGCGTGCGGCAGTCGGGGCGGGGCTCGACGCGCACGGTGCCGGCGCTCGGCTCGGCGAGCCCGATGAGCACCCGCAGCACCGTGGACTTGCCGACCCCGGATTCGCCGACGATGACGAGGAACTCGCCTCGCGCGATGGTGAGGTCGAGGTCGGCCAGGATCGTGTTGCGCACCCCGTCGCGCTCGTAGGCGAGGCTCAGGCCTTTGATGGCGATGATGGGCGTGCTCACGCGCGCCACCGCAGGAGCCAACCCTGGAGGGCAACGAAGCCGGTGTCGAACAGGCCGTAGAGGCCGGCCATGGTGAGCATGTAGACCACCACGATGTCGGTGGAGAGGAGGCTGGAGGCCTGCATCATGCGCGCGCCGACGCCCGGCACCCCGAAGATCTCGGCGGCGACCACGGCCATCCACGCCTGACCGAGGGCCGTGCGCAGGCCCACGAGGATGCCGGGGGTGGCGGCCGGCAGCAGGATCTTGGTGAGGCGCGCCCAGGGCGAGCGGAAGCCGAAGGCCCGCGCGACCTCGACGAGGTCGCGGTCGACCCCCCGCACGGCGCCCTGCGTCGCGAAGAACACGATCCAGAACACCCCGATGGCGATGATGAACACGGCGGCCGAGGGCTGCACCCCGAACCAGATGATGGCGAAGGGCACCCAGGCGAGGCCGGGGATCGGGCGCAGCAACCGCACGATCCAGGCGGTGAACGCCTCGAAGCCGGAGAACATGCCGCTGAGGAGGCCAAGCCCGATGCCGGCCCCGGCTCCGGCGACGAGGCCGACGACGTAGTGGCTCAGGCTCGACCACACGGCCTCGCCCCAGACCCCGAGTTCGATCTCCCGCAGGAAGGCGGCGGGAATCGTGCTCGGCGGCGGCAGGAAGGCCGGGTTGATGAGGCCGAGGCGCGGCATCGCTTCCCAGAACACCAGGAAGGCGGCGAGCCCGAGGGCGGCGAGCGCCGTGGAGCGGAACGCGGTCATCGCGGGTTAGCGGGCGATGGCCGCCTCGTAGGGGCGCGGATCGAACAGGCCGTCCAGGGGCACGTCCTTGTCGAGGGTGCCGATGGAGACCTGATAGGCCTGCATCGCTTTCGTCGCCGCCACGATGGCGCGGGGGTCCGCGGTGAACTTCGCCGCCGGGGAGGTGAGGGCCTTCTGGATAGTGGCGAGATCGGTGATGCCCTTGCCGAGGGCCGCCTCCACGGGCTTGGCCGCCCGCGCCGGATCGGACTTGAGCAGGTCCGTCGCCTTCACCACGGCCTTCACCAGGCCCTCGACGGCCGCCGGGTTCTTGTCGGCGAAGGCACCGAACACGCCGACCACGGTGCCCGGCTGGTTGGGGAACATCTCAGCCCCCGTGGCGACGAGCGTGATCGCCGGGTTGCGCTGCTGGACGATGGTGAGGGCCGGCTCGCGGATGGAGGCGCCGTCGACGGCCCCGGCCAGCATCGCCTGCTGGGTGGCGTCGATGCCCATGGCGACCACCTCGACATCGGCCTTGTCGGCTTTGGCCACCTGCCACAGCCAATGCTGCAGGGTAGTGTTGGGCACCGAGCCCGGCGGCTGGGTGGCAAGGCGCGCGGAGCGGCCCTCCTTGGCCTTGAACGCCCGAAACGCCTGCGCCTTGTCGGCGCCGTTCGCGAAGTAGGGGGCGAGCTTGGGACCTGCCACGAACACCATCTCCTCGATGGCGGTGGCGGCGACCACGCGGACGTCGATGCCCTTGGTGCGGGCGACGGCCAGCGGCGCGACGCCGGCCACGTAGACGTCGATGGTGCCGGACGCCAGCGCCTGGATCATGTTCGGTCCGGATTCGAAGGTGGTGAAGGTCGGGCTGAGGCCCGCTTCCTTCAGCCAGCCCTCGCCGTTGGCGACGAAGACGGGAGCCGCGCCGATGACCGGGATCACGCCGATGCGCACGGGGACCGCGGCGGCGGGGCTCTGGGCCGAGGCGGCGCCCGTGAGGGACAGCAGCATCGCGAGAACGGGCAGGAGGCGCATCGATCAGGTCCGGTCTGGGGCGACGGCGAGGGCAGCCGAGGGCATGGGGGGCGCCGAGGCGCCGCCGCGCGAATCGACCGGGCAGTGGCACGGCATCGGCGCCCGCGCAAGAATTTGCTCGGGACTCCGGGCCGACGATCCGAAGTTTGGCGTATTCGTCCGCGTCCAGGCGCCCACGGAGAACGGAAAGGCTGCCGTCCGTCCGACGATGCGAAGGCTTCGGTCCGGGCGTCCGAGACTTCGGTCACGGGAACGGGAGCGGTCGGCTTCCGTTATCCCCGCGATGCGGCCACCGGGCCGATGATACCAGAATCGGGATGACCACCATGAGCCTCCTCGGCAGCATCGTCAGCAAGATCCTCCACCCCTTCGGCGGTGGCGACGCCCAGGCCAAGCCCGCCGACGCCCCGGCCTCCACGGGTGGTTCCGACACGCCCGCTGCGACTCCGGCCGGCGGCGGTGCTTCGACGTCCGGCCCCGTCGATGTCGAGCAGGTGCTCAACGGCATGGCCGCCAAGAACGGCCAGACCCTGAACTGGCGCACCTCCATCGTGGATCTGATGAAGCTCCTCGATCTCGATTCGAGCCTCACCGCCCGCAAGCAGCTCGCCGACGAGCTGCACTACACCGGCGACAAGGAGGACTCGGCCACGATGAACGTCTGGCTGCACAAGCAGGTGATCAAGAAGCTCGAAGAGAACGGCGGCAAGGTCCCGGCCGACCTGAAGGACTGATTTTTCGGAACGTTCGGGGCGCCGCAGCGCCTGTCCCGTAGAAGAGGCCCGGTTGCCCGTGTGGCGGCCGGGCCTTTTGCTGTTGGAGGATCGGACCGGTTGTTCTGTCCCTGCCGAACACAAGCTCGGACAGTTCGCGCCGCGTGGATGCTCTGCCGTTCGTGGGCGAAGGCTTTTGCGTCTCTGTGTGGGTATCTGCATAGGGTGGAGAGCGGAACCGGGCGTCGCGCCTAGAAGCGGACCTTCCGATTGCGACCCAACCCAGCCGCCTCAATCGCATTTTGCGCTTCTCCAATGCGGCCGTATGCCGGATTTCCGGCAACTTCGGCTCGGGGTAGACAGCCGAACTTGGCTGCATGACAATGAGCGGACCGTCGGTTTATATCTCGCTATGGACAATCGCGCCCAATCTGAGTCGAGATGACAAGTATGACGGCTCTTGATTCGAAGCTCTCAATGACTGCTTTACTTGGCGCCCGAGGATCCCATAATAATGAGTAAAAGAAAGCTTCTTATTGTCGTGGGCGCTGGGGCATCGCTCGATTTCGGCTTACCTTCCGTATCGGATGTTGATCGGATACTAGACGCCCGGGCCGCCGCCTTGTATCCGCTTGCATCGGATCCAACTTCAAATTTATATAGATATTGTCGCAATGAGATCGACGCTTATTATAAGGCGTCACCGAAGCCAGCATTGAGAAACTGGACCAACTTCGAGGAGGTTCTGTATCAGCTTAATCTTCTAAGCCCGTATTTTGGCGATCCGAGTCACGTACGTGGCTCCAATGCTCTGCTCAGTCCGGTCGATTTACCCGACGTTCTGGTGTCCGGTGCGAAAAGAGCAGTTGACTCTGACATAATTAAATCTTTGACGTCAGCACTTATAGATGAGCTTGTCGATTCGTTTATCGACAAATGCTCAAATCTACCTAGCATTAAATCGCGTGAAATTGCAGAGGTTAATAATTTCTTGTCAGTACTTCGGAAGGAGTTTGATGTGGGAATTATGACGCTTAATTATGACAATGTTTTTGAACAAGCAGATCCAAACTTGTTCACCGGATTTGATCCTGCGACAGGAGTCTTTGATGCGAGTTCTGTCTTTGCACGGGGTCAATGGGATTTTGTCTACCATCTGCACGGATCAATTCATTTCGCGATGACTGGGACGTCCTCTGCGATGCACGGCATAACCTGGAGAAAAATACCGACTAAAGACGCCGCCGTCCATGCGTCTGGCAGGAACCTCCAGGATACCGCCGAAGGCACAGATTATCCGATATCTCCCATCGTTGCCGGCTATGGTAAAACAAATCAGACTCTTCGGCAGCCTTTTAGAACATATTTTGCGCAAGCAAACAGGATCATACACGAAGCAGACGCGCTGATGTTTATTGGATATGGGTTCGGCGACCTTCACCTCAACGCTGTATTCTCAGATATTAGTAACCGTCGGCGGCCGACACTGGTAGTCGACTGGGCTAGCAATGATCAGGACCCTCTGCAATTTCGACACGACAATTGGACCTATAATCTATTTAGAACCATCCCCGCGAATGCGTTCGAGATGGCTGAGCCCGGACATAAGGCGGCCCCAGATGTCGCCGACCTCAAGTCAAATAATCAAGTCGAGCACTCAATCAACCCCAATTACCCACTAGCTGTATGGTATAATGGTTTTCTTGAGGCTTGCCGGAATATAAATAAGCTTCTTCCACATCTTCGTTGAGATTTTAGATAGACAAATTTCCCATCCGATCCTTATGATGGATTGCTTGATGAAAGACGTAGGTAGTCCGGCGTTACACGAGCACCTGAAAGGTCTGCTCGCAAGCACACTCAATCACAGTAGTGTGCCGGCCAGTGGGCCTTGTGAGATCCAGAGAATGGCCGGAAGCGGACGCGGCGCACCGTCCGCTTTCCGAAACATTTGCTCAGGAGCGGCCCGGCAGAAATCCACCCGACCCGGTCGTATATCATCCCCATCGAGCTACCTCGAAGCGGACCTTCCAAGGGTCGCCAAAGGGTCGTGAGCAGCTGTTGGGATGCCGATCGTTAATCTCGGGTGCTTTGACTGCGCGCAGAGCCGTGGGGGGCCTGCTCAGCCCGTCCCGCCCGTTCGACCCGACGTGATCAATCGAATCGGTATCAGCCGACCCCGGTCGGTCCATCGATGACGCGCCGGACGCGCCGGGCGAGCTCCAGACGCTTGTAGGGCTTGTTGATCATCTCGAACTCGACGCCGCCCGCATCGGTGCGTTCGAGCGAAGCCTCGGCGTAGCCCGTGGTCAGCAGCACCTTGATCTTCGGCTGGCGCTCCCGTGCGGCGCGGGCCAGCATCACGCCGTTCATGCCGCCGGGCATGATGAGGTCGGTGAACAGGAGGTCGATGCGCCGCTCGCCGTCGAGGAACTCGATGGCGGCCCGAGGGCCGTCGGCCACGATGACCTTGTAGCCGAAATCCTCCAGGATGATCCCCGCCGTCTCGGCCACGTCCGGGCGGTCGTCCACCACCAGCACCGTCTCGGTTCCGTGGCGGTCGGCGGCGCGCTGGGAGGCCTTGCGCTCCTCCTCGATCTTCTGGTCGCTCGCCGGGAACAGCAGGCGCACGGTGGTGCCGTGGCCGACCTCGGAGTAGATCTTCACCGAGCCGCCCGACTGCTTGGCGAAGCCGTAGACCATCGCCAGTCCGAGGCCGGTCCCCTTGCCCTCGCCCTTGGTGGTGAAGAACGGCTCCATGACCCGGTTCAGGATCTCGGGCACCATGCCGCTGCCGGTGTCGGTGACGGAGACCACCACGTAGGCGCCGGGGCCGACCGTCTTGAACAGGGCCGCGTCCTCGTCCTCGACGAGGAGGTTCTCGGTCTTCACCGTGACGGTGCCGCCGCCCGGCATGGCGTCGCGGGCGTTCAGCATCACGTTGAGGAGGGCGACCTCGGCCTGGGTCGGGTCGATGCGGGTGTTCCAGAGGTCAGGCGACAGGTCCTGGCGCAGGGTGACGTGGTCGCCCAGCGTCCGCTCGGCCATCTCGCTCATGCTCTGCACGAGACCGTTGAGGTTGAGCAGCCGCCCCTCGAGACGCTGCTTGCGCGAGAAGGCGAGGAGCTGGTGGGTCAGCTTGGCGGCGCGCTCGGAGGCGTCGCGCACCGCCTCGCCGGCGCGGCGCATCCGCGCGACATCGATCGTCGGGTGGTCGATGAGCGCGAGCATGACCTCGTTGTGGCCGGAGATCACCTGCAGCAGGTTGTTGAAGTCGTGGGCGATGCCGCCGGTGAGCTGGCCGAGGCTCTCCATCTTCTGAGCCTGGTGCAGGGATTCCTCGGCGTCGCGCCGACGCGAGACGTCGAGCTGCGAGCCGAAGAAGTAGACGAGGTCGCCGGAGCGGTTGAACACCGGGGAGACGAACAGCGCGTTCCAGAACGAAGAACCGTCCCTGCGGTAGTTGATGATCTCCGTCGAGAACTCGCGCTGCTCCGCGATGGCCAGGCGCAGTTCGGTGACCACCTCGCGGTCCGTCTCCGGCCCCTGCAGGAAGCGGCAATTCGTGCCGATGAGTTCGTCACGGGTGTAACCCGTCATGCGCTCGAAGGCGCGGTTGACGAAGATGATCGGGTTGTCCGCTTGATGCGGGTCCGTGACGATCATCGGCATCCGCGTCGTCTCGACGGCCGCGAAGAAGATGTCGTGATGCTGGTCGACCACGCCCGAGGGGCCGCTTCCACTGACCGGTGTCTTCGGGCCGTAGGTCTTGGGTTTTTCGGGCGAAGTCGGCAAAACAGTCTCCGGAATTCGACGGATCGCCGGAGCCTTAAGGCATTCCCAACATGTCCCTCGTCTATGTTAATCTGCCGGGCGTGACGACTGAACAAAAGTTGACCCGATGACGGCGGCCTCAGCGTCGCACCTCGTTCGGCCGACGCCCGACACACCGGCAGACCTCCGGGATGATGCGCCGACCGGGCGGCTTCTCAACCCAGCCGTTGCCCCAGCCGCCCGGCCAGATCCTGAATGTACTGGAACGCCGTGCGCCCCGAGCGCGAGCCCCGGGTGGTGGCCCATTCCAGGGCCTCGGCCCGCACGGTGTCGGGATCGGCCGCAAGGCCATGATGGGCGACATAGGCGCGGACCATGGCGAGGTACTCGTCCTGGGAGCATTTGTGGAAGCCGAGCCACAGGCCGAAGCGGTCGGACAGCGACACCTTCTCCTCCACGGCCTCGCCGGGGTTGATGGCCGTGGAGCGCTCGTTCTCGACCATGTCGCGGGCGAGCAGATGGCGGCGGTTGGAGGTGGCGTAGAACAGCACGTTGTCGGGCCGGCCCTCGATGCCGCCGTCGAGCGCTGTCTTCAGGGACTTGTACGAGGTGTCGTCCCCGTCGAACGAGAGATCGTCGCAGAACACGATCCAGCGATGCGCGTCGCCCCGCAGGGTCGCCATGAGGTCGGGCAGGGCCTCGATGTCCTCGCGGTGGATCTCCACGAGCTTCAACGGGAGGGCGTCGCCCGGCGCGGCGTTGATCTCGGCCTGCACGGCCTTGACCAGAGACGACTTGCCCATGCCGCGTGCGCCCCACAGCAGGGCGTTGTTGGCCGGGAGGCCGGCGGCGAAGCGCCGCGTGTTCTGGGCAAGGGTGTCGCGGGCGCGGTCGATGCCGGTCAGCAGGCCGATCTCGACGCGGTTGACCCGCGGCACCGGGATCAGCCGTCGCTCAGGCCCCCACAGGAAGGCGTCCGCCTTCGTCACGTCCACCGCCGGATGGGCGGGGGGCGCGGCCCGCTCCAGGGCGGCGGCGATGCGCTCCAGCACGGGCAGGAGGGCGTGCAGGGCCGGGTCGGTGGGCATGGCGGTCATAAAGGGGTGTCTCCGGGCGGGCGCCGGGCCGGTCTAGGCCAAATCCTCCGGAAAATCAGCGGCGCGGGGGGAGGGGGCTTGCGCCCCGGACCGTTTCGTCCCAGGCCCACGCCGTTGCTTTCACTTAGGCCGTGGCTATAGTCCGCGCGCTTTTTGACATGCCCGCACGCCGCCTCGCCCGAGGGTCCCGGCGGTCCGGGCCGGATCCTTGAGGAGACACGCGCTTGATCACCCCAGCCTTCGCGCAAGGGGCCACCGCGGCCGCCGGCGGCGCGGACATCGCCTTGCAGGTGGTGCCGTTCGTCCTCATCTTCGTCATCATGTACTTCCTGATCCTCCGTCCGCAGCAGCGCCGCGTGAAGGAGCATCAGGCCATGGTCAAGAACGTGCGCCGGGACGACACGGTCGTCACCACGGGCGGCATCGTCGGCCGCGTCACCAAGGTCGCCGACGAGGCGTCCGAGATCGAGGTCGAGATCGCCCCGAACGTCCGCGTCAAGGTCGTGCGGGCCATGATCTCGGAGGTCCGGGTCAAGGGCGCACCGGTCAAGGCCGCCTGAGACCAAGCCTGAGTGTCTCTCACGAAACTGCCGTCGGCCTCGAGGCGAGCACCGTCCGGGTTGGGCGTTTCGTGAGGCACTCTGAAGGAGGCCGGCGTCAACGTCGGCCCCGCAATCAAGAAAACGGGACCGGCGGATGCTGCGCTTTTCGAGAACCAAGATCGTCACGACCCTGGCCCTCATCCTCGTCGGCCTGAGCCTCGCCGTGCCGAGCTTCTTCTCGCCCGAGCAGCGCCGGGGCTTCATGGCCTCGCTGCCGGGCTGGTTCCCGAGCTGGATCGTGCCGCAGCGCGCCATCGTGCTGGGCCTCGACTTGCAGGGCGGCTCGCAGCTGCTTCTGGAGGTCGACCAGAACGAGCTCGTGGCCTCGCAGGCCAAGGCCCTGCGCGACGACGTCCGCCGCGTCCTGCAGCAGGAGAACGTGCGCGCCGAGGGGGGCATCCAGCTCCTGCCACGCGGCGTGCAGGTGCGCATTCCCGACGCGGCGGCCCGCGACAAGGTGCTGCCGAAGCTGCGCGAACTGGCCCAGCCCATCTCCAACCCCCTCGTCGGCCAGGGCGCCGGCCGCACCCTCGACATCACCGAGACGCCCGACGGCGCCATCCGCCTCGCGCTCACCGATGCGGGCATCACCGAGCGCACCCGCCGCGCCGTGAGCCAGGGCATCGAGGTCATCCGCCGCCGCCTCGATTCGACGGGCACCACCGAGCCGTCGATCCAGCAGCAGGGCGCCGACCGCATCCTGATCCAGGTGCCGGGCGAGCAGAACCCCGAACGCCTCGAGAAGATCCTCGGCAGTACCGCCAAGCTCGAATTCCGCATGCTCGCCGACTCGCCGACCGGCGACGTCGATTTGCTGCCCTCCAAGGACGAGAAGGGCGCCAAGGTACCCGTCGAGCGCCGGGTCATGGCCGATGGCGGCGAACTCACCGACGCCCAGCCGGCCTTCGACCATCAGACCCAGGAGCCGATGGTCAGCTTCAAGTTCAACCTGAAGGGCGCCCAGCGTTTCGGACAGGCCACGGCCGAGAATGTCGGCCGCCGCATGGCCATCGTCCTCGACAACGAGGTGGTTTCGGCGCCACGCATCAACACGCCGATCACCGGCGGTTCGGGGCAGATCACCGGCAACTTCACCGTGGCGCAGGCCAACGACCTCTCGGTGCTGCTCCGCGCCGGTGCGCTCCCGGCGAAGTTCACCGTGGTCGAGCGCCGCGTCGTCGGCCCCGGTCTCGGCCGCGATTCGATCCAGGCCGGCAAGCTCGCGACCCTCGTCGCGGGTGCGCTCGTCATCGTCTTCATGTTCGCCACCTATGGGGTGTTCGGCTTCTTCGCCAACATCGCCCTCATCGTCCACGTCGGCCTCATCCTAGGCCTGATGTCGGTGCTCGAAGCCACCATGACCCTGCCTGGCATCGCCGGCATCGTGCTCACCATCGGCACGGCGGTGGATTCCAACGTGCTCATCTACGAGCGCGTGCGCGAGGAGGTGCGGGCGGGCCGCTCCATCGTCTCGGCCCTCCAGGCCGGCTTCGACAAGGCGTTCGCCACCATCATCGATTCGAACTCGACCATGGCGATCGCCGCCCTGATCCTGTTCTTCCTCGGTTCCGGCCCGGTGAAGGGCTTCGCCGTGGTGTTCATCCTCGGCATCCTCACCACCGTCATCACCGCCGTGACGCTGACCCGCATGATGATCGCCCTGTGGTACACTATCGCCCGGCCGAAGGCGCTGCCGTTCTAAAGACGAACGCCCGCCCGGCCCTGAAACGAATCCGAGACCGATCATGCGTCTGCTCCGCCTCTGGCCCGACGAATCGCACTTCGACTTCATGCGCTTCCGGCGGTTCAGCTTTCCGCTCTCGGCGCTGATGTCGGTGGCGACCGTGATCCTGTTCCTCACGGTCGGGCTCAACTTCGGCATCGACTTCAAGGGCGGCACCCTCGTCGAGCTGCAGGCGAAATCCGGCACGGCCGATGTCGGGGCCGTTCGCCATACGGCCAACGGCTTCGGCTTCGGCGAGACCGAGGTGCAGGAACTCGGCGGCCAGGGCACGATTCTGGTCCGCTTCCCGCTTCAGCCCGGCGAGCAGGGCCAGACGGCGGTGATGCAGAAGGCGCACGGCGCCTTCGACGCCGACTACGAGTTCCGCCGCACCGAGACCGTGGGGCCGCGCGTCTCGGGCGAACTCGTGCAGTCGGGCACCATCGGCGTGGTGCTTTCCGTGCTCGCCGTGTTGTTCTACCTGTGGTTCCGCTTCGAGCGCGAACTGGCGCTCGGCGCCATCGTGGGCACGCTCCACGACATCGTGCTCACCATCGGCATCTTCGTGATCTCCCGCATCGAGTTCAACATGACCTCGATCGCCGCGATCCTGACCATCGTGGGCTATTCGCTCAACGAGACCGTGGTGGTGTTCGACCGGACGCGTGAACTCATGCGGCGCTACAAGACGATTCCCACCGTCGAGCTCCTCAACCTCTCCATCAACTCCACCATGTCGCGTACGGTGATGACGGCGACCTCCGCGTTCCTGTCGCTGCTCGCCCTGGTGTTGTTCGGCGGCGAGGCGATCAAGGGCTTCGCCATCGTGATGCTGGCCGGCGTGGTCATCTGCACCTACTCGGCGATCTTCGTCTCGACGCCGGTGCTGATCTATCTCGGCCTCATGCTCTCCGGGGTGAAGGCGCAGGGTCGTCCGGCGGGCGGGCGCGTGCCCCAGGCAGCGGAGTAGCGATGGCCGCCGGCAGCCTCCACGACGGCTTCGTTCCCGGCCGCCACCTCATCGACGCCTACGGCAACGGCGGCTTCCGCTTCGCCGAGATGTCGCATCGCGGCTCGATCCTGATCCTGCCGTCGGGCATCCGTGCCTGGGACCCCGTGGAGGCGGGGGCCATCGACCGCAACGCCCTGCGCCCGGTGGTCGCCGAGGGCGCGGCCGTCGAGCTTCTTCTCATCGGCACCGGCCTCGACATCGCGCCCGTGCCCGATGCCCTGCGGCGCTGGCTGAAGGAGGCCGGCATCGGCCTCGACGTGATGCAGACCGGGGCGGCGGCACGGACCTACAACATCCTGATGGCTGAGAACCGCAAGGTCGCCGCAGCCCTGGTGGCGGTTGCATGACCGACACGGACACTCAAGCCGGCACGGCGGGCGGCCTCGACTTCGCGTTTGGGCATTGCGAGGCCCTGGTGAAGGCGGGTGATCCCGACCGCTACTTCGCCACGCTGTTCGCCCCGGCGGCGTTCCGGCCCCACCTCTTCGCCCTCATCGCCTTCAGCCTCACCATCGCCCGCACCCGCGAGGCCGCCTCGAATCCCATGGCCGGCGAGATCCGCCTGCAATGGTGGCGCGACGCCCTCCAGGGCGAGGCGCGCGGTGACGTGAAGGCCAACCCCGTGGCGGCGGCGCTGGACGACGCCATCGTCAAGCGTAAGCTCGGGCGCCAGCCCTTCGTCGATCTCATCGACGCCCGCGTGTTCGACCTCTACGACGATCCGATGCCGCGGGTGAACGATCTCGAGGGCTATTGCGGCGAGACGGCCTCCGCCCTCATCCGGCTGGGCGGCCTCGTCCTCGCGGAGGGCGCCGAGCCCGGCGGGGCGGCGGCCGCCGGCCATGCGGGCGTGGCCTATGGCATCACCGGCCTGCTGCGCTCCTTGCCGTGGCACGCGCGCGGCGGACAGGTCTATCTCCCGGCCGATATCCTGAAGACCTACGGCGTCACCCGCGAGGACGTGGTGACGGGCCGCGGCGGCCCCGGACTCGTGCGCGCCTGCGCCGACCTGCGGGCCCTGGCGCGCCGCCACCTCGCGGCCTACGCGGCGGCGCGCGGCACCATCGCACCGGCGGCGCGGGCCGCCTTCCTGCCCGTGGCCCTGGTGGAGCCCTACCTCGCCGCCATGGAGCGCCCGGGGTACGATCCGCTGAACACGCTCATCGAGATCCCACGCTGGCGGCGGCTGTGGCGATTGTGGCGGGCGTCGCGGCGGGGCGCTTGAGGCGCTTCCCGTCCGCAAGGAAGGCCGGAAGTGGTGAGCCTCCGGCGACTGCGCTGCTGTCCCCGAGCGATATGCCCCGGATCGATCCAGTCTCGGCAATCGTGTTTCGCAAGACCCTGCGAAGGAAGAAGGCTTTGCTTTTTTAAAGTGCTGGGTTGTTCCCCGGTTGAGTGCATATCGTTGCTTTGTTACCAAGTCTTGACTTGGCAATTCAGAGGACGATGTGAAATATTTATCGCGTGTTGCGGATTATTTGGGTTGCGATCGGGACGGGCTGGGATCCGCCCGGTTTCTGCCTTCTGCCGTTGTTCGGACGAGGCATCCGCTCTTGTGCGCGGTCCTGCTGGCAGGCCTCTTTCCATCCACCGCCTCGGCTCAGTCGTTCCGGACCACGCCATACTTCGCGCTGTATGAGGCCCTCGGCAAACCGCAGGGATGGAAGATTTCCGGTACGGTGCGGCCGCGCTACGAGGCCCTCGGCGGGCAGTTCCGGCCGAGCCCCGCGCCTGCCAGCAACGATCTGTTCTCCCTGCAGACGACGCTGTTTGCCGAATACGACACCGGCCCGGTCAGGATCGGCGGAGAACTGTTCGACAGCCGCGCCTATTTCCAGCGGCGCGGTTCGAACTCCATCGCCACCACCGAGGTGAACGCCCTCGAGCTCGGTCAAGCCTATCTCGGGTTCGACCTCGGCGATGCGGCGGGAGCCGGGACGGTGAGTACGGTCACGGCAGGGCGCTTCACGCAGAACGTCGGCTCGCGCCGGCTCATCGCCCGCAACCAGTTCCGCAACACCATCAATGCCTTCACGGGGATCACCTACGACTGGCGGAATGCCGAGAAGGACGCGCTGAACCTCTTCTACACCCTGCCGCACACCCGAGAGCCCTTCGACCGTCCGGGCCTCCTGAGCAACAGCGTCGAATGGGACCACGAGGGCCTCGATACCCAGCTGTTCGGCGGCATCGTCACCAAGACGGGCGTGCTGGGTGGAATCCTGGAGGCGTACGGCTTCGGCCTGCTCGAACGCGACAGCGGCTCGCAGCTCGAAGGCATCCAGACCCGGGACCGGCGCCTGTTCACGCCGGGCTTCCGCCTCTTCCGTGCACCGAAGGTGGGGCAGTTCGATCACGAGTTCGAGGCGATCTACCAGACCGGCACCGCCCGCAACTCGACGGCGGTGACCGACGTCACCGACGTGCCGGTCTCGGCCTACTTCGTCCATGCCGAGGCGGGCTATACCTTCAACGCGCCCTGGGCGCCGCGGATTTCACTCGAATACGATCACGCCAGCGGCGACGACCGCAACCCCAATCGGAACACCCGCTTCGACACGCTCTACGGCGCGCGGCGCTTCGACTACGGCCCAACGAGCCTCTTCGGCGCGGTGCAGCGTGCGAACCTCATCTCGCCGGGCATTCGCCTGGAGTTCGTCCCATCGGCGGATCTCGATGTGTTCGTGAGCTATCGCGGCCTCTGGCTGGAGAGCGCGACCGACAGCTTCGCCGCTACGGGTATTCGCGACCGCACTGGCCAATCCGGCACCTACGCGGGCCAGCAGATCGAGGGGCGTGTCCGTCACTGGCTCGTGCCCGGCTCGATCCTCGTCGATGTCGGCGTCGCCTATCTCCTCAAGGGCGATGTCCTGCGCAACGCCCCCAACGCGCCTCGGACCGGCGACACGGTCTACGGCTCCCTCACCACGACGTTCTTTTTCTGACCTGCGCGATGGCGGACGTGAAAGGGCGGCGCCGAGATGGGCGCCGCCCCCGAAGCACCGCCTCAGCGCGCCTTGAGCGTCAGCTTCTTGGCGATCTCGAACATCTCTTCCGGGGCGTAGTCCGGGGTGAAGGCGGAGGGGACGCCCGTGAGCTGGTGGATCTTGCCGCCGTCCGGCATGCCCTCCACGACGGTGAGCTCGCCCGGCGGGTCGCCCGGGAGCGCCACTTCGCCGTTGCCCCAGATGCCCGACATCTCTTTGTAGTCGTCCGGGCTGAAGGTGTAGAGCCGGCGGTGCGAGCCCTCCTGCAGGTACTTCTGGCACTCCGGAATCTTGTCGAGGTTGATGTTCGGAGTCGGCAGGAATTTTTCGAGCTCGACGCCGGTGATCTTCTTGAGCGCGAGCGCGTAGGCGTGGGCGTGGACCGAGCCGCGCACGAGCAGGTAGCCGCAGACCTCGCGGCCCGTCGGATCGGTTAGCGTCTCATAGACCCGCAGCTTGTGCAGGCGGGCGCCGCATTCGAGGTGGAAGTTGTGCAGGAGATCGACCACCACATTGCCCGTGGTGGTGATGAAATCGTTGTTCCACGAGGCGCCGTTGGAATTGACGGGCGTCACGCCGCCGCCATTCGACAGGAATGCTGCCGCCAGACGAATGTCCTTCATATCCTCGAACGGTGCGCCCGAGATGTCGCCGCCATCCGTCTTGTCGCCGTCGTTGTCGGGGCCGTTGTTGAGCATGGCGACGCCGTTGCTCACAAGCTCGACGTGCCCGAGTTCCTCGGCCGTGATCGCGGCAACGAGGCTATAGAATGGGCGCAGCTTCGATTTGCTGCGGAAGTTGAAGCTCTGGAACATGTAATTGCCCAGAGTTGACATCTCGCCGTACTTTCCGCCCAAAAGTTCCTGGAGGGCTGCGGCGGCGTTGGGATCTTTCCGCTTCGGCGCGGGAAGCTCGGCCTGCAGCTTGTCGACGCGCATAAACATAGGTTTTTCTCCGTCCGGAGCCCCGGAGGGCGTGTCGAGGGAACCGGAGGCATCAGGGCATGTTCCGCCGTTGCGCCATGATCACGCAGGGCTGGATTGAGAGGAACAATGAGGGCGGGGACGCCGGGGCGCGGTTTCGTACCCACGGCCGTCCAATGGTGTCCCACCCGCAACTGTCTCTGAATACATCATTAACCCGCGTTGAGCCGCCTCCGGGCCTCTGCTAGCAACGATCCCAAGGCTTCGGCGGGAGATCGAAGCCACACCTTGGGAGGACGAAACCCGTGAACACCGTGACCACTTGGAATCAGGTCTACGACCCGTTCGGGAGCCCCTGGCTCTCGACGCTCGCCGCCTCCCTGCCGGTGATCGCGCTGCTCGGCATGATCGCCAGCGGCAAGGTCAAGGCTCACATCGCCGCCGTCCTCTCCCTGGTCCTGGCCTTCTGCGTCGCGGTGTTCCTGTTCGGCATGCCGGCCGATCTCGCCGCCCGTGCCTCGGGCTACGGCGTGGCGCTGGGGCTCTTCCCCATCGGCTGGATTATTCTCAACGTGATCTTCCTCTACCGTCTGACGGTGGAGAAGGGCTGGTTCGCCACCCTGCAGCAATCCGTGGCGGGCATCACCACCGACCGGCGCCTGCAGCTCCTGCTCGTCGCCTTCGCGTTCGGCGCGTTCTTCGAGGGGGCCGGCGGCTTCGGCACCCCGGTGGCCGTCACCGGCGCCATCCTCATCGGCCTCGGCTTCTCGCCGCTCGCCGCCTCGGGCCTCTCCCTCATCGCCAACACCGCCCCGGTGGCCTACGGCGCGCTCGGCGCTCCGATCCAGGGCCTCGCCTCGGTGACGGGCTACGACCCCTACATCCTCGGCGCGATGATCGGCCGCCAGCTGCCGTTCTTCTCGGTGTTGGTGCCCTTCTGGCTCATCTGGGTGTTCGCGGGCTTCCGCGGCATGATGCAGATCTGGCCCGCCATCCTCGTCTGCGGCGGCTCGTTCGCGCTGGCCCAGTTCGGCATCTCGAACTACGTCAACCCGTGGATCGTCGACATCGGCGCCGCCCTCGTTTCCATGGGCGCCCTGGTGCTGTTCCTGCGCGTCTGGCGTCCTGCCGTGATCTGGACCTCGCCGGCGCTTCGCGGCAACGATCCGTCGCTCGGCTTCGTCACCGCCGCCGGCGGCGCCAAGGTGGCCCCCACGGGCGCCTATGCCCGCACGGCCTCCTCCTCCGAGATCATGATGGCCTGGGTGCCGTGGATCATCCTCTCGGTGATCGTCGCGATCTGGGGCACGGGCTGGTTCAAGGCCATCGTCAACCCGATCTTCACCTGGAAGTACGAGGTGCCGGGCCTGCACAACGTCATCATGAAGGTGCCGCCGGTGGTGGCGAAAGCCCATCCGGAAGCCGCCGTCTTCGCCTTCACCTACATGTCCTACACCGGCACCGGCGTGCTGTTCGCGGCCATCATCTCCGGCCTGCTCATGCGGTTCTCGCCCTGGCGCCTGGTGACGGCCTATCTCGAGACCATCTGGGTGCTGCGCTACTCGCTCATCACCATCTCGGCGATGCTGGCGCTCGGCGTGCTCACCCGCTACGCTGGCGTGGACGCCACCCTCGGCCTCGCGTTCGCCGGCACGGGCATCCTCTACCCGTTCTTCGGCACGCTGCTCGGTTGGCTCGGCGTCGCGCTCACGGGCTCCGACACCGCGTCGAACGTCCTGTTCGGCGGCCTCCAGAAGATCACGTCGGAGCAGCTCGGCCTGTCGGGCATCCTCATGGCCTCGGCGAATTCGTCCGGCGGCGTCATGGGCAAGATGATCGACGCCCAGTCCATCGTCGTCGCCTCCACGGCCACGGGGTACTTCGGCCAGGAGGGCAAGATCCTGCGCTTCGTGTTCTGGCACTCCATCGTGCTCGCCTGCCTCGTCGGCTGCCTCGTGATGCTCCAGGCCTACGTCTACCCGTTCAACGCCATGGTGATTCACCCCTGAGGGTGAGCGCCCGACGGCGATGACATGGCCCGCCCCGGTTCGCCGGGGCGGGTTTTTTCTTGCACCGAACCGTTCGCATCGCGCCCTGGGGATGGGGTAGGATCGCGCTGCCATGTTCAAGCTCGCCGCGCGCTACTCCCTCGCCAAGCTCTCCCCCGTGGAGACCGGTCGTCTGCGCCTCGCCCCCCTGGTGCCGGGGGATGCCGAGGCCGTGCGGGCGCTCACCGACGATCCGGCCATCACCGGCGCCATCGATTTCCTGCCCAGTCCCTTCACCCTGGCGGCGGCGCGCGGCCTCATCGGTCCGGCCAAGGTGCGCAAGGATTGCTTCCTCGGGGCCCGGACGCGGGCCGACAACGCGCTCGTGGCCATCGTCGGCCTGCACCTGCGCGGCGATCACGCCGTCGAGCTCGGCTACTGGGTCGGCGGTGCCGCGCGCGGCCAGGGCTACGGTTCGGAGGCCGTGACCGCCGCCGTCGATCTCCTGCGCCAGCGCTTCCCCCACCGCTTTCTCGTTGCCGAGTGCCGCCCCGAGAACGTGGCCTCCGTGGGCCTGCTCCTGAAGGTCGGATTTCGCGACACGGGCGACGAGGGCCACCGGCCGGGCCGGCGGATTTTTGCGTATGAGCCGCCGCCGGCTTGATCGCTGGGTTATCGAGGAGAGGGGCGGCTGTACTCGGGCGCCGTACGCCTCGACCGTCATCTCTGCTCGATCGAAGCGGGGACGATGCCTCCCTGCCGGCGACTCCTTAAGCCCGCTACTCCGCCGCGACCTGCGCAGCGTTGCCCGAAATCCACGCCGCCAGATCCGCCCGGCCCCGGTCGGTCAGGGCCTTCTTCTTCGCCACCGCCTTTTCCGGCCCGCGCAGGCGCTTGCCGGCTTCGCCCTTGGGGGCGTGGTCGAGGGGCGGGAACAGGCCGAAATTGACGTTCATGGGCTGGAACGAGCGCGGAGCGCCGGCATCCTCGGCCGCGATGTGGCCGCCGGTGATGTGGCCGATCAGCGCCCCGAGGGCCGTTGTGGCGGGCAGGGGCGCCAAGGCCTGGCCCCGCGCCTCGGCCACCGCGAAGCGGCCGGCCATGAGGCCGATGGCGGCGCTCTCGACGTAGCCCTCGCAGCCGGTGATCTGGCCGGCGAACCGGAGCGACGGCCTCGCCTTCAGCCGCAGGGTCGCGTCGAGGAGGCGGGGGCTGTCGAGGTAGGTGTTGCGGTGGAGCCCGCCGAGGCGCGCGAACTCGGCGTTCTCGAGGCCGGGGATCGTGCGGAACACCCGCACCTGCTCGGAATAGGTGAGCTTCGTCTGGAACCCGACCATGTTGTAGAGAGTGCCCAGCGCATTGTCCTGGCGCAGCTGCACGATGGCGCAGGCCTTCACCGTCGGGTCGTGCGGGTTCGTCAGGCCCACGGGCTTCATGGGGCCGTGGCGCAGGGTCTCTGGCCCGCGCTCGGCCATGACCTCGATGGGCAGGCAGCCGTCGAAATAGGGGGTCGAGGCCTCCCACTCCTTGAAGCCGATCTTCTCGCCCTCGACGAGGGCCTGGATGAACCGGTCGTACTGCTCGCGGTCGAGGGGGCAGTTGATGTAGTCGGCGCCCGTGCCGCCGGGGCCGACCTTGTCGTAGCGCGACTGGAACCACGCCTTCTCCATGTCGATGGAGTCGCGGTGGACGATGGGCGCGATGGCGTCGAAGAACGCCAGGGACTCGGCTCCCGTCAGGTCACGGATGGCCTGTGCCAGGGACGGCGCGGTGAGCGGCCCCGTGGCGATGATGGTCCGGCCCCACGCCTCCGGCGGCAGGCCCTCGACCTCCTCGCGAAGAATCGTAACCTGCGGATGCGCCTCCAGGGCGGCGGTGACGGCGGCGGCAAAGCCGTTGCGATCGACGGCGAGCGCCCCGCCGGCCGGCACCTGGTGCGCGTCGGCGGCCTTCAGGATCAAGGAGCCGAGCGTGCGCATCTCCTGATGCAGCAACCCCACGGCATTGCCGTTGGCATCGTCCGAGCGGAACGAGTTCGAGCAGACGAGTTCGGCCAGATCCTGGCCGTGATGCGCCTCGGTGCCGCGCACGGGGCGCATCTCGTGGAGCACCACGGGATGGCCGGCTTGCGCGATCTGCCAGGCGGCTTCCGAGCCCGCGAGGCCGCCGCCGACGATGTGGATGGGCGAGGAAGAGGCGGTGTCGGTCATCGCCTCGGGATAGACCCCCGTGGCGCCCGGATCAATGCAACCGGGTCAATGCAGGGGCGGCGACACGAGGAAGCGCTCGCGGTTGGCCGAGGTCACCGCGAGCTTGATCGTCTTGCCGTCGCGCCGGATGGTGAGGGGCACGCGCACACCGGCCTCCCCCAACGCCCAGACCTGGCGGAAGAAGCCGGCCAGATCGGCCACGGGCTCGCCCGCCACCGCCGCGACGATGTCGCCGGGCCGGAGATCCGCGGCCTCCGCCGGGCCATCGTCGGCGAGCCCCATGATCACCACGGCATCGTCGGTGTCGCTGGCATAGAGGCCGAGCCACGGCCGGGGCGCCCGGTCGGCCCGGCCCCGGGTGACGAGGTCGTCGAGGATCGGGGTCAGGAGGTCGATGGGCACGATCATGTTGATGGTGCGCGGCCCCTCGGCCGTGCCCTGTTGCAGCTGGAGCGAGCCGATGCCGAGGAGTTCGCCGGTGGGGCCGATGAGGGCGGCGCCCCCCCATTGCGGATGGGCGGGGGCGGTGAACAGGGCCTCGTCGAGGACGTATTCCCAGTAGCCGGCGAATTCCTGCCGGGCGACGATCTCCACGGCGACGCTGCGCTGGCGTCCGCCGACGCCGGCCACGATGGCACGGTCGCCGACCTTCACGCCGCCCGAGCGCCCCAGCGGCAGGGCCGGCAGGCCGAGGGGGCCCAGCGCCTGGACGAGACCGAAGCCGGTCACCGCATCGTAGCCGACCACGTGGCCGGGCACGGAGCGGCCGTCATGGGTGGTGAGCCACACGCTGTCGGCCTCGGTGACGAGATAGCCGATGGTGGCCACGAGACCGTCGTCGCCGATGACGACGCCGTTGCCGGCCCGTTCTGTGCCGAGGGTCTCGGCCGTGAAGGCCTCGTCGGGCACGCGAGTCGAGAGGGCGACGATAGCGGTGAGGGCCTCGGCGAGGTCGAAACCGTAATCGGCGGCCCGGGGCTGCACGGATGTGGGGATCTTCCAGTCACCGTGCGTGGACATGGGAGTCTTTCCTGCCGTCGTCATGTTGGAGAGACCGGGAGATAGGTCGCCGGCCACCCTTTCAACAGGTTCGCGTCCGCCAACCCGTGGAGGGCGTAACCCGAGCCTGTCCTCAACCCAGCAGTTTGTCGAGGGTGATGGGGAAGTCGCGCACGCGCACCCCCGTGGCATGCCAAACGGCGTTGGCGATGGCGCCGGCCGTACCGGTGATGCCGATCTCGCCGACCCCCTTGATCCCCAGCGGGTTCACGTGGGGATCGTGCTCCTCCACCAGGATCGCTTCCAGGGACGGCACGTCGGCGTTCACTGGCACGTGGTACTCGGCGAGATTGCCGTTCATCACCCGGCCGGAGCGCGTGTCGAGCACCGCGTGCTCGTGGAGCGCCAGCGACACGCCCCAGATCATGCCGCCGTAATACTGGCTGCGCACGAGGCGCGGGTTGACGATGCGCCCGGCGGCGAAGGCGCCTACCAGCCGCGTTACGCGAATCTGCCCGAAATCGGGATCGACCTTCACCTCGGCATAGACCGCCCCGTGCGCGTGCATGGCGTAGGCTTTTCGCGAGGCGGGTTCGCCCGCCCCCGTGCCCTTGGCCTCGACGGACGCCTTGCCGGCGCGGGCGAGGATGTCCGAAAAACTCTCCGCGCGGGTCGGGTCGTCGCGGCGGGCGAGGCGCCCGCCCTCCGCCACCGTGCCGGCATTGCCGGCGCCGTAGAGGGGCGAGGCGCGGTCGTTCACCGCGAGCGTCTCGAGTTCGGCGAGGGCCGCTTGCGTCGCCGCGTGGACGGCGCTGCCGGAAGTGGCCGTGCCGGTGGAGCCGCCGGCGAGGCCACCGTTCGGCAGGTCAGACTCGCCGATGCGCAGGTCCACGGCGTCGAGGCCGAGACCGAGGCCGTCGGCGGCGATCTGGGCGAGCACCGTCCAGGCGCCCTGGCCCATGTCCTGAGCGGCGGTCTCGACCAAAGCCGTGCCGTCGGCCCGGATCGTGGCGCGGGCCTCGCCCTGCATCATCCCGGCGGGATACGTGGCCGTGCCCATGCCCCAGCCGACGAGGAGACCGGTCTCGTCGCGCATCTGGCGCGGCTGCTTCGGGCGCTTGGCCCAGCCGAACCGCTCCGCGCCTTGCGCGTAGCACTCGCGCAGGGCCTTCGACGAGAACGGCCGGTGGGTGATCGGCTCGACCTCGGCGTAGTTCCTGAGGCGCAGGTCCAGGGGATCCATGTCGAGCTTCAGGGCGAGTTCGTCGAGGGCCGATTCCACCGCGACGCTGCCCGGAGCCTCGCCGGGTGCCCGCATGAACAGGGGCGTGCCGATATCGGCGCGGGAGACGGCATGCGTCGTCGCGATGGCGTCGGCCGCGTAGAGGTGGCGGGCGATGAGGCCGCAGGCTTCCACGAACTCGTCGTGCCGGCTCGTCAGGGTCAGGGTGTGGTGATCCAGCGCCGTGAGGCCGCCATCGGCCTTGGCACCGAGCTTGAGGGTCTGGCGGGTCGCGGCACGGTGACCGACGGGGCCGAACATCTGCTCGCGCCGGGTCACGAGCTTCACCGGCCGGCCCACGAGTTTCGCCGCCATGATCCCGAGGATCTGCGGCGCGGCGAGGAAGCCCTTCGAGCCGAAGCCGCCGCCGAGATAGTGACTGACGATGTGGATATTCTCCGGCGGAATCCCGAACAGTTCGGCGATGCGCCCCTTGGCGATCCACAGGGCCTGGGTCGGCGTCTGCAGGGTCAGGCGGTCGCCGTCCCAGGCGGCCACGCTGGTGTGGGGTTCCAGCGCGTTGTGATACTGCGCCGCCGTCTCGTAGGTGACGTCGAGACGGGTGTCGGCGGCGGCGAGCCCGGCGGCGACGTCGCCCGATCCTTCCTGCGTCGGCGAGCCGGCCCCGACACTGTCGGGCGTGAAGACCTCGCCTCCGCCCAGTTCCACGCCCGGCGTCTCGGCTTCGTAGCCGGGGTTGAGCAGGGCGGCGCCTTCGGTGGCGGCCTCCAGGGTCTCGGCGATCACCACCGCGATGGGTTGGTTGGCGTAGCGCACCCCCGCATTCTGCAGGAGGTCGAGGCGGAAGGTGAAGGGATTGTCCTTCTCGTCCGGGGATTTGGCCAGCGCCGGCGCGTTCTGCGGCGTCATGACTTCGACGACGCCGGGATGAGCTTTCGCCGCCGCCACGTCGAGATGGGTGACCCGGCCGCGCGCGATGGTGCTCACCGCCATGACGGCATGGAGCATTCCGTCCGGCTTGAAGTCGGCGCTGTAGCGGGCCGCGCCCGTGACCTTGGCGGGGCCGTCGCGCCGGGTGAGGGGCTGGCCGATGGACGCGCCGTGGCGCATGCGCTCGCTCATGGTCAGGCTCCGAAGGGGCTGGCGGGCAAGGCGGGGAGGCGGGCCGGAGTGCCGGCCTGCGCCAGGGTGAGCGCCCGCACGACGATGCGGCGGGCGAGTTCGATCTTGGCGGCGTTGTCGCCGGACGGTCTCGCTCCGGCCAGCGCCGCGTCGGCGGCCTTCGCGAACAGGTCGGGGCTCGGGCTTTGCCCGGTCAGCAGATTCTCCGCCTCCCGCGCCCGCCAGGGCTTCAGGGCGACGCTGCCGAGCGCGATGCGGGCCTGCCCGATGCGGTCGCCGTCGAGGGTGAGGCCCACCGCCGCCGAGACCAGGGCGAAGGCGTAGGAGGTGCGCTCGCGGACCTTGAGGTAGCGCGAATGGGCCGCGAAGGCCTTCGCGTCCGGCGGGAGGCGGACGGCCACGATCAATTCGCCCGGCGCCAGTTCGGTCTCGCGCTCAGGGGTGTCGCCGGGCAGGCGGTGGAAATCCGCCAGGGGGATCTCGCGGCGCCCGGCCGGGCCCTCGATCTCCACGGTTGCACCGAGGGCAGCCAGCGGCACGCAGAAATCGGATGGGTGGGTGGCGATGCAGGCCTCGCTCCAGCCCAGCACCGCGTGGGTGCGCGTCGCCCCGCCGATGGCCTCGCACCCGGCGCCGGGCTCGCGTTTGTTGCAGGCGCTCGCCGTGTCGTAAAAGTACTGGCAGCGGGTGCGCTGGAGGACGTTACCGGCGGTGGTGGCGGCGTTGCGCAGCTGCGCCGAGGCGCCCGACAGCAGGGCCTCGGCCACGGCCGGATAGGTTCTGGCGAAGGCCGGATCGTGCGCCAGCGTCGCGTTGCGCACCAGGGCACCGATGCGGACGCTGCCATCCGGCAGGGTCTCGACGGCATCAAGGCCGGCGATGCGCGAGATGTCGATGAGGCGCTCGGGGCGGGTCACGCCGCCCTTCATGAGGTCGAGGAGGTTGGTGCCGGAGGCGAGATACGCGGCCCCGGCGCCGTGGGCCGCCACCGCCTCGGCGACGCTGCCGGCCCGGACGTAATCGAAGCGGTTCATGCCGCATCCTCGCTGAGGTTGCCACCGGGCAGGACGTCGGGGGCGTTCATCGCCGCCTGGGCCGCCAGCACGGCCTCGGTGATGCCGGCATAGGCGCCGCAGCGGCAGAGATTCCCGCTCATGCCCTCGCGCACCCGCTCGGGATCGTCGCCCGCCTGGCCCTCCCGGATGAGGCCGACGGCGCTCATGATCTGGCCGGGCGTGCAGAAGCCGCACTGATAGCCGTCGTGAGCGACGAAGGCGGCCTGGACGGGATGGAGCACGTCCCCGTCCGCCAGGCCCTCGATGGTGGTGATGGACGCGCCGTCGTGGCTCACGGCCAACGCCAGGCAGGCATTGATCCGCACCCCGTCGAGGAGGACCGTGCAGGCACCGCACTGGCCCCGGTCGCACCCCTTCTTCGACCCGGTGAGGTCGAGGCGCTCGCGCAGGGCATCGAGGAGGGTGACCCGCGCATCCTCGAGGACGAGGCTGCGGGACACGCCGTTCACGGTCAGCGTGATGGGAAAGCTCATGCTCGGGCGGCTCCGCGCGGCTTGTCTGGAACGTCTCCAGATAGGGCCAGCGCGGGGGACGACCAGCCGCCTACTTCGCTCCCTTGCGCGTCAGAATCGCCTGCATCTGGGCGATCTCGGAATCCTGCGCCGTGACGATGCGCTCGGCGAGCGCCCGCACTTCCGGGTCCTTCGAATACTGTAGCGCCACCTTCGCCATGGCGATGGCGCCCTGGTGGTGCGGGATCATGCCGGCGGCGAAGTCGCGGTCGACGTCGCCCGAATAGGCGATCTCCATGTCGCCGTGCATGCGCATGTTGGCCTCGCGGAAGGCGCGGGTGGAAGGGGCCTCGGCGCCCTTCTGAGGGGCCAGGTGGTCGTGGCCGGCATGGTCGTGGCCCGGATGATCGTGGTCGTGGTCGTGGTCGGGGGCGGCGACCGCGCCGTGGGCGAGGAGGACGAGGGCGGCGGCGAGGGTGGTCTTGAGGATCATCGAAGAACTCCGGGGTCAGAACAGGGCGGGGCTTGGCGCCCCGGTGGGCGAGGAGGCCGGCTCCGGCGGGGCGGCGAGCCGGGCGAAGGCCGGGCCGCCGAAGCGCAGGAGCAGGATCGGGGTCAGTACGGCGTCCAGCAGCGTCGCGCTGAACAGGCCGCCGAAGATCGTGACGGCGACGGGGTGGAGGATCTCCTTGCCGGGCGCCGTGCCGTCGATCAGCAGCGGCACCAGGGCGATGCCGGCGGCGAGCGCCGTCATCAGCACCGGTACGAGGCGCTCCTGGCTCGCCCGCAGCACCAGGGCCGGGCCGAAGGGAAGGCCCTCGGTCAGCCCGAGATTGAGGGCGTGACTGATCTTCAGGATGCCGTTGCGGGCGACGATGCCGGTGAGGGTCACGAAGCCGATCATCGAGGCCACCGACAGGGGAAGCCCCGCGACGGTGAGGGCCACGACGCTGCCGATGAGGGCGAGCGGCACGTTGCCCATGACGATGAGGGCGAGCACCCCCGAACGGTAGCGGCTCGCCAGGAGGGCGAAGACGAGGGCGAGGGACACGAGGCTGAGGAGCCCGATGGTCCGCGTCGCCTCCCCTTGCGCCTGATACGCGCCTTCGAGATTGGCACTCACGCCCTCGGGCAGTTTCGTCCGGGCCAGGAGTTTCGCGATCTGGCCGGCCACGGCCGAACCGTCCGCACCCGGCTCGGTGTTGGCCTGGATGACGAGGCGCCGGCGCCCGTTCTCGCGAAGGATCTGGTTGGGGCCGTCGCGCTCGGTGATGTCGGCGAGGGCGTGCGCGGGCACCCAGCCCGTGGGCGTCTCGATGAGAAGATCGCGCAGGGCCGTGACCGAGCGGCCGGATTCGGGCAGGCGCACGGTCACGTCGAAGCGGCGCAGGCCGTCCACCAGGGTCGAGACCACGCGGCCGTTGGCGAGGCGGCTCACGGCCTCCACCACGGCATTGGGGGCGATGCCGTAGAGGGCGGCGCGACCGCCGTCGACGCGGACATCGAGCTGCGGGATGCGCACCTGCTTCTCGATGGCAAGATCGGCAACGCCGGGGATTGTTTCGAACTCCGCTTTCAGCTCCTCGGCGGTGCGGCGCACGGTATCGAGATCCTCGCCGAACAGCTTCACGGCGATCTCGGCGCGCACGCCCGACAGCATGTGGTCGAGGCGGTGCGAAATCGGCTGGCCGACATTGACCGAGACCGGCAGCACCCCGAGGCGCGCCCGGATGTCGGCAACGATGCGTTCGCGCGGCCGCCCGCCGGGCCTGAGCCCGATCTCGAGGTCGGAGGAGTGGACGCCCTCGGCGTGCTCGTCGAGTTCGGCCCGGCCCGTGCGGCGCCCGACGCGGTCCACCTCCGGGATATCCATGACGAGCCCCTCCGCGATGGCGCCGATCCGGCTCGATTCGGCCAGCGAAATGCCCGGCGTGAAGGCGAGGTTGACGGTGAACGAGCCCTCGTTGAACGGCGGCAGGAACGCGCGCGGCAGGCCGGCGGCGCCGTAGGCCGCGAGACCGACACCGAGGACGGCACCCATCATCACGAGCCGCTGATGCCCGAACGCGAAGCCGACGAGGTGCGCGTTGCCGGCCTTGAGCCAGCGGATCAGCCGGCCCTCCGGCGCCTCCAGGCTGCGTAAGCCGGGCAGCAGCCAGGAGGCGAGGGCGGGTGTCAGCGTGAGAGAGACGACAAGGCTCGACAGGATGGCGATGATGTAGGCTTGGCCCAGCGGCGCGAACAGCCGGCCCTCGATGCCGGTGAGCGCGAACAGCGGCACGAAGACGAGGCAGATGATGGCGGTGGCGTAGACGATGCCGGACCGGACCTCGTTCGAGGCCGCGACGATCACGGCGAAGGACGAGCGCGGGGCGCCCGCGTGCCGGTTCTCGCGCAGGCGCCGCAGGATGTTCTCCACATCCACCACGGCGTCGTCCACGAGTTCGCCGATGGCGATGGCGAGGCCGCCCAGCGTCATGGTGTTGATGGACAGGCCGAGCGCGGAAAAGATTGCCGCCGTGGCGAGGATCGAGACGGGAATCGCGGTGAGCGAGATGAGCGTGGTGCGCGCGTTCATCAGGAATGCGAACAGCACCACGGCCACCACGGCCACGGCCTCGAGGAGCACCGTGACGACGTTGCGGAGCGATGTCTCGATGAAGTCCGCCTGCCGGAACAGGATTTTTTCGGCCGTGATGCCCTTGGGCAGGGCCGGGGCGAGTTCTGCCAGCGCCGCCTCCACGGTCTTCGTCAGCCGCACGGTGTCGATGCCGGGCTGCTTCTCCACGGAGACGATGACGGCGGGTTTCCCCATGTAGCCGCCGTCGCCGCGCTTCGGCCGGGGCGCGAAGGCGACGTCCGCCACCTGCCGCAGGTAGACCGGGCCGCCGGGCGTCGGCACCACGAGGCCGCTCAGGTCCTCCAGGCGGGTGGTGCGGCCCACCGCCCGGATCAGCACCTCGCGGGCCCCGGCATCGGTGAAGCCGCCGCCGGCATTGGAGCCGAAGCCTTCGAGCGCACGCGCCAGGGCGTCGTGGGTGACGCCGAGCGCCCGCATGGCGGCGGGGTTGGGGGCGACCCGGAACTGGCGCACTTCGCCGCCGATGGGGATCACCTGGGCGACGCCGGGAATCGACAGCAGGCGCGGCCGGATCGTGAAGTCGGCGGCCTCGCGTAGCTGCATGGCGGTGGCCGTCTCGCCCGTCACGGCGACGAGGAGGATGCCGCCCATGATCGAGGAGACCGGTCCCATCTGGGGCATGACGGTCGCGGGCAATTCGGTGCGGGCGAGCGCCAGGCGCTCGGCCACGAACTGGCGGGCGCGGAACAGGTCGGCCGACCATTCGAACTCGACGGTGACGATGGACAGGCCGATTCCCGAGACCGAACGCACGCGGGTGACGCCGGGCAGGCCGTTCATCCGCGTCTCGATGGGGTAGGTGACGCGTTGCTCGACCTCGGTCGGCGCGAGCCCCTCGGCCTCCGTCATCACCGTCACGGTGGGGCGGTTGAGGTCGGGCAGCACGTCGACGGGCAGGCGGGTGAGGGCCAGCACGCCGGTGAGGACCAGGGCAGCGGCCAGCGCCAGCACGAGGAGGCGGTTGCGCAGGGATTGCGCGACGATGGCTTCGAACATCTCAGGTTGCCTCTCGGGGCATGGGTTCGATCGTGGGGATTTCGTTCGATCGCCTGGGATCGGTCGGTCGCAACCGGCTCCCTCTCCTGAAAGGAGAGGGCTGGGGTGAGGTGTGTGTGCTCTCCGGAAAGGTCCCACACCTCACCCTGTCCCTCTCCTTCCAGGAGAGGGGACCCGCGCTAAGACCGCATCCCATCGCGACCGTCGCGGTCGGGCTAGCGGATCTGGTCCAAGAGTTCGGCGCCCTGGACGACGACGCGGCGGCCGGGCGCCAGTCCGTCGGATACCACCACCCGGTCGGCGTCGAGGGCCTCGGCCCGCACGGCGTGGGCGACGAAGCGCTCGGCGCTGACGTGCTCGTAGACAAGGCTGCCGCCCTCCGTGCGCACGAGGCCGCCGCGCGGCAGGGGCAGGCCCTGGCGCGCGCCGCCCGTCGGGGCCAGCACCGTCACGAACTGGCCGAGGCGCAGGGCGCCGGCGTCTCCGACGACGGCGAACTGAACCGGGACGGCCTGGTTGCGGTCGGCGAGTCCGGCGCCGCGATAGGCGAGGGTCAGGCTCGTGCCGTCGCCGAGACGTGCCGTCGCGGCGCTGCCCTCGGCGAGGGCCGAAAAGCTCAAGGCCTCGACCCAGAGCTTGCCCGGATCCACGATGCGGTAGACGACGGTGCCGGGGGCCGCCATGGCGCCGGCGACGGCCGCCGTCTCGGCCACGACCCCGTCCACGGGGGCCATCAGGGCCTCGGGCTCGCGCCGGATGGCGTCGAGGGCGGCGCGGCGGTCCCTGAGGCCGTCGAGTTCCGAGCGGGCGTCGTCGAGCTGGGTCTGGGCCACGGCTCCCGTGGTGGACAGGCGCTCGAAGCGGCCGACCCGGCGCACCAGGATGGCGATCTGCTGGTCGAGTTCGCCCTGGCGCTGGCGCATGTCGGAGACGTCCACGGCCTGGACCGGCGGCGTCACCGTGGCGAGCACGTCGCCGCGTCGCACCCGGGTGCCGAGGCGGGGAAAACCGCCGGCGGGCGGCGCGAGGCGGCCGCCGACGGAGGATTGCACCACGCCGCTGGCGTTCGGGTCGGCGATGATCCGGCCGGGCAGTTCCGTGACGCGGGCGACGCTGCCCGTGGCCGTGAGATCGGTGCGGAGCGCCAGCAGCCGCTGCAGGGATTTGGGCACGAACACCGAGCCGTCGGGCAGGCGGCGCGCGCGCTCGGGGGCACCGGGCGCGAGGGCGGCGGGCAGGGTCACGGCGGCGTTGCCGCCGCTCTCGTGGCCCTCGTGCGCGAGGGCGGTGCCGCTGAACACCAGCGTTGCGGTGACGGCGAGCAGCGCGAGGGCCATCGCCGCCGTCCGGCGTCCGCGTAGGGAGACGACGGCGGCGAGTCCGAGGAGGAAGCCGCCGGCCGCCGTGGCCAGCGGATTCTGGCGCGCCAGGCGTTCGGCCAGCGTCGGGTTCGCCTCGCCCGTGCTCGCCGTGGCGGCGGGCGCCGCGTCCGGGTTGCCCTCGGGCAGATCGAGGTCGAGGCTCAGGACGTCCGTGGCGCCCCCCGCGCTGACCCCCACCATGAGATCGTTGTGGGTGCTCCCCGCCGGCCAGGGGAGGGGGAGGCGGTAGGTGCCGGGCGCCGTCTCGACGGCTTTGCGGCGTGGCTGGCCCGCCATGGACACGGCGATGCCGGCGCCGGTGACGGGCACGTTGGTGGTGAAGCCGTCGAGGTACAGGACGAGGTCGCCGCCCGCGACCACGGCCACGAGTTCGAACCGCTGCGAGACGGCCTCGGCGCGGGGCGCCGCCGCCACCGGCGCAGGCGGGGGCTCGGCGCCGTGGTCGTGGCCTTCGTGTGCGTGAACGGAGCCGACGAAAAGGATGGGGCACGCAAGGGCGAGCACGCGCAGGGCGGCCGCGGGAACGAGGGACATGGAACGGTCTTTCGCCGACGAAGCAGGAATGCGTTCCGGCGAACCGCGCGCGGGGGCGGCTCGGCGGGGACGCGCGACAGCGTCAGGCGGCGGATCTGGGCGGTTTGGGCAGGGCTTCCGGCACGACGTCCGTCCGGGCCGGGAGGGCGCGCGCGAGGGCGCGGGCACCGGCCGGGCGGCGGGGCAGGGCGGCCTGGGCGTTCGGTGCCAGAGCAGCACCCGTGCAGCAGGGCGTTCCCGGGATGTGGCAGCACGTCCCGTCGCACGTACGGGTCAGGCGCGTCTCCACACTGGACCGAGCGGGCGAGGCGAGCGCCGGGGCGCGGAGAGTGGTGTCGACCACGACGAGGACGCGCACGGCATCGGCCGCACCATGCCGGGCGTGGCCCGCATGGGCCTCCGCACCGGACGGCATGACGCCGACGACGATCAGAACGATCACCGCCATGAGCCAGAATACCATGGTGCGCGCGCAGGTCATGCCGCTCATCTCCTAGCACGGATGACGGGCGGGCGACAGACGGGGCGTTCTCGCTTAATCCGGGCTCGACCTTCCGGCGATCCCCAAGGACTCCAAACGGTGCGAACCATCCGCGTCATCGGCATCGGGGCCGGCAACCCCGAGCACGTCACCGTGCAGGCCATCCGCGCCCTCAACACCGTCGACGTGGTGTTCGTCCTCGACAAGGGCGGGGAGAAGGCCAGCCTCGTGGCCCTGCGCCACGCGATCTGCGAACGCTACATCACCGAGCGGCCCTACCGCTTCGTCGAGGCGCGGGACCCCGAGCGCGACCGCAACCCGTCCGATTACGGGGCGACGGTGGAGGCCTGGCACGCCGCCCGCGCCATCCTGTACGAGGCGATGATCGAGGGCGAACTCGGCCCCGACGAATGCGGCGCCTTCCTCGTCTGGGGTGATCCCGCCCTCTACGACAGCACCCTGCGGATCATCGAGCGCATCGTGGCGCGCGCCCGCGTGCCCTTCACCTACGACGTGATTCCGGGCATCAGCAGCGTCCAGGCCCTGGCCGCCAGCCACCGCATCGCCCTCAACCGTATCGGCGCGCCCATCCACATCACCACGGGCCGGCAGATCGCCGACGGATTGCCGCCGGACGCCGACACCACGGTGGTGATGCTCGACGGCCATCCGCGCTTCGACCATCTCGACCCGGACCTGACGATCTACTGGGGCGCCTATCTTGGGACGCCCGACGAGATCGTCCTGTCCGGGCGCCTCGGCGACGTCGCCGAGGCCATCGGCCGGACCCGGACGGAGGCCCGCGCCCGCCACGGCTGGATCATGGACACGTATCTGCTGCGCGCGCCCTGACGTGCCCGACGCGGCGCCCTGCGACATAGTCGCCCGGTCTTCGGAACGAAATCGCCCGTCCCCGGCCCGCCAGGGCAAATCGATCCATTCGGAGCCGCGCCGGCAGGCGCAACCGTCTGTCCGGGCCGGCGCGCCGGCCGCCGCGGCGGTTTCCCTCGTCGGCGGGGGATGTTCCGGCGGTCGAGCAGGGGCGATCATCGGCCGGGCGCATCGAGGCGATGCGCGGAGGGCGGGGCCCATGGCGGTACGTGCGGGAACGGCGGGATGGGGTGGGACGCGCCTCGGGCGGGTGATCGGCGCCTGCCTCGTTCTCGGCGCCGCCCTCGCCTGTCTCGACCGGCCCAGCGATGGCGCGGCCATCGCGTCCCTGTCCGCGCGTTGGCCGGAGCCCCTGCAAGAGCCTGTGCACGAGCCGTCGGAGGAGCGCCCGGCACCGGATGCGCCCGCCGGGCCCGCTCGCGTCGCCCTCGGCCCCCACGGCCGCGACATCCGCCTTGCCGGTGAGCTGGGGGAGGGGACGGCGGAGCGCCTGCGGCGCCTCCTCGCCGCCAACCCCCAGGTGGAGCGCCTTCACCTCACCAGCGAAGGCGGCCTCGTGGAGGAGGGGCAGGCCATCGGCGACCTCGTCGTGGCCCGGGGGCTCGCCACCTACGTGCCCGATTACTGCGTCTCGGCCTGCACCCTGGCCTTCGTGCGTGGCACCCGGCGCTTCCTCGTGGAAGGCGGGCGCCTCGGCTTCCACGCTCCCTACGAGGTCGGTCCATCGGGTCGGGTCGTACAGGTGGACGGCGTGCCCGAGCGGGCGGCCTACCTCGCGGCCGGCCTCGATCCAGCCTTCGTGACGCAGGCCCTGGCGACGGCCTCGGACGATTTGTGGGTGCCCGACGCGCACCGGCTTGTCGCCGCCCGCGCCGTGACCGAGACCGTCGATACCGGGCAGTTGCCCGATTCGACCCTCGACGACGACCCGAGCCCGGCCGGAGCGCGGGCGGCGGTTCTGCGTATCCTGCCGATCCTGGAGACCTCCGCCGTCGCGGGGAGCGCCCCTCCGATCGAGGACCTGGCGGCCTGGTACGCGCAGGCCTACCGCGCCGGCCGCTCGGAGGCCGAGAACGTCGATGGCTTGCGCCGCCGTGCCGCCATGGAGATCGCCAGGACCCTGAGCCGGGCCAACGACGCCACGGCTCTGGCCGCCGGGCGCGTCCTCCTGCGGGCCATGCTGACGGTCCGCGATTCGGATCGCGCCCTCTGCGGGCGGATCGGGGCGGGGGCCGACCTCGTCGAGGCCTCGGAGGCGCTGGGCGACGCAGCGACGGCCCTTGCGGCGCGGGCCGGGTCGTTCAGCGTGGGCGAGCTCACCCCCGGGCCGGTGCACGGGCGCGGCTGCCAGGCCGAGATCCATGCCTATGCGCGCGCCCTGGCCAAACCCTCGGCGGAGGCGGCCCTGTCCGTCCGGGCCCTGGTGCAACGGGCGGCGCCCCCCGTCCACGCGGCCTCCGCCCTGCCCTGAGGCAAATGTCTAATGCCGCCGCTCGCCCGTCGTCCCCTGGAGGTGACGGGCGAGTTCGTGGCCGATCTCCCGCATGAGGCCGTCGAGGAGGCGGGCGAGGGCGGGGTGATGCAGGTGGCCGACGAGGCCGTGCAGAGCGATGGCGTGCTCGGCCATGCGGTTCACCGCGTGCTGGGCCGGCCGGTCGAGGCCCCCCTCATGAGTGAGGTCGAGGGCGATGCCGCGCCCGTGTCGGGGCTGTCCCGTCCCGTCGCACTCGATCCGGCCGCGCAGGGACAGGGTGCGTCCTCCCCGCGCCGTGCGGAAGGCCACGTCCAACGGGGTGGCGCCCACGATGGCGGCGTGGAGAACGTTCTCCACCCGGGCGCGATCCTCGCAGTGGATCCCGTCGAGGAGGCCCTCCAGGGGCAGGCCGGACGCCGTGCGTGCCGGATCCAGACCCAACTCTTGCGCGAGCTCCCCCGAAAGTACGACACGGTCGGCCCGGATGTCGTAGGTCCACAGGCCGACCACCCCGGAGGCGGCCAGGGCCGCCTGCATGTCGTCGCCATCCGCCGCGAGCGTGAGCCGGGACATGATCCTCCTGGGGCGGGACGGACCGGGACCGGCCGTCGAGGGGTGTGATTACCTGAGGTTGGCATGCCATCGGGGGCATCTTCTCGGTCTGGTCCCAGGCTAGGGCGAAAGCGGCGCCTGGAGAAGGGGGCGGTTGCGTTTTTCCTTTCAAAAGGCAACCTCAGATTATGTTGGCGCAGGCGCCTTTTGCCCCTGGAGGAAGGCGCGGGATCCGGTCGCTTAACGGTTGATTAACCACGATCGGCGAAACCAAGCAGGTCATCCTTGCGTCACAGGACAGCCCGGCGCCGCCGGTGCCTTGGAAGCCAGGACGAATCGCGAGCCGGGAAGGGGCGTCAGGATGAAGGCCATCACGTTCGTCACGCAGAAGGGGGGCAGCGGCAAGAGCACCCTGTGCATCTCGCTCGCCGTCGCCGCCCAGGAGCGCGGCCTCTCCGTCTGCATCCTCGAGATGGACCGTCAGGCCACGATCTCGGACTGGCTCGACCACCGCACCGCCGACGGCCCCGAGGTCGCCCAGATCGACGCCACGCAGATCGACGCGGTGATGGCCCAGCTGCGCGAGTCGTCCTACGATTACGTGTTCATCGACACGCCGGGCGTCGATTCCGCCGGCACCCTCTCGGCGATCCGCGCGGCGGACCTCTGCATCATTCCGTGCCGGCCGACGCCCGCTGACCTGCGCGCCTTCAAGCCGACGCTGGCCGCCGTCTATCGGCTCGAGAAGAAGTTCGCCTTCGTCCTGAACCAGACTCCGCCCCGGTCCTACCGCATCCGCGACGCCGCGGATGGTCTCGCGGTGCTCGGCATCCTGCCCGACGTCAACATCGTCGCCCGCACGGACCATCAGGACGCCATCGGCGTCGGCCAGGGCGTCACCGAGTTCAATCCGAAGGGGCAGGCGGCGGGCGAGGTGCGCAAGCTCTGGACCTGGATCGAGAAGCGGATGCAGGTCTCCAAGCATGTCAAAGCCGCCTAAACCGGGTCTTTCCAGGCCGAGCCTGGCCTCCATCGTCGCGGCCTCGGCCACCACGGGGCGCCCCCTCCCCACCGCCGAGATCGTCCAGCTCGACGTCGGAACCCCCCGCCCCCGGCCGAGCGCCACCCTCAAGGAGCGGGCGCGTCAGATGTCGGTCTATCTCGAGCCGCCGGTCTACGATCAGCTGCGCGACCTCGCCCATACCGAGCGGGCCAAGATGCACGGCCTCATGCTCGAAGCCCTCGATCTGCTGTTCAAGCAGCGCGGCGCCCGCTCCATCCGGCAGCTGACGGACGACGATTCCCGCTGACGCCGGACGCACCGCGCGTCGTTCGGCCGTCCGGGGCTCCGGCGCGCGCGGCCTGCGGGGCGGTTCCGTAGCCCCCGATTGGGCCGCGCTCACGAACGGTCCCGTCCATCTCATTCAGCCTTCGTTTACGCAGACGCGACAAACCTGAGTGTCCCGAGGCGGCGCCGATCTGCGCCGTTCCGGGCACCCGGCGGACCTCGCCGTCCTCGGTCGCGGGTGTGTGTGCGTGCGGGAGGCGGCGGGGCGGATCATCCGGATGACGCGTTCGACGAAGGCCGGCCTGATGCCCGGTTTGCAGGCCGGCACGGCGTGGCGGGTCCTCGGAATCTGCGCCGTGGCCCTCGTCACCGCCAACTGTGCCCAGAACCCGCAGCAGACCCTCGCCGGACCGTCTGGCTCGGGCGTCGATCCGAAATACGGGGTCAAGGCGAGTCCGCGCCTCTACAACGAGGGCGACGTGATCCCGAAGGGCGGCGGCCGGCGCTTCTCGGGCAAGCCCTACGTGGTGGCCGGGCGCACCTACGTGCCGCGCGAGAACGCGAAGGGCTACGTCCGCGAGGGCCTGGCCTCCTGGTACGGTGCGGCCTTCCACGGCCGCATGACGGCCAACGGCGAGGTGTTCGACCGCCACTCCATCGCCGCCGCGCACCCGACCCTGCCCCTGCCGAGCTACGCCCGCGTCACGAATCTGGCCAATCACCGCTCCATGATCGTGCGGGTGAACGATCGCGGGCCGTATCACGCCGACCGCGTCATGGACGTGTCGGAGGAGGTGGCCCAGGCCCTCGAATTCCACCGCAGCGGCACCTCCCGCGTGCGGGTCGAGTATGTCGGCAAGGCCTCCACCGCCGGCAGCGACGACAGCAAGCTCCTCGCCACCCTGCGCACGGACGGCCTGCCCGCCGCCATCGGGACCCGATCCCCGGTGATGCTTGCCGATCTCGGTCCCGACGCCGCCGAACCCGCTGCGCGCGAATCCGCGACCCCCGAGCCTTCGGCTGGCGAGCGCCTGACCCGAGGCCGCTCGGCCCTGGCGTTCAAGCCGGCCAGCGAGGAGGCGCGGGAGGAGGCCGAGACCGTCCGCCCGGCGCGACCCGCCCCGGTCCTCATGGCGCGGGCCGCCGGCGTCGCCGTGCCCGCCGCCCTGCAGCCCACCGCCGCGCGCGAGACCGCCTTCAAGCCCGTCGCGCCGATCCGCGTCGCATCCGCCAGCTCCGTGCCCGCGCGGCCGACGACCCACGAATCGGACGGCGCCCAGCGGACCGGCGGCCGGATGCGGGCCACGGCGCAACCCCTGACCCGCACGGCGGCCGCCTGGGCGCCCCCCGCGATGCCCGGCAGGGACCAGGGCAAGGACTCCAACAAGGGACACGGCAAGGCCGGCGCCCCGGTGCCCGTCGCGGTTGCCGCGCGGGCCGTGGCATCCGCCGGGACGGCCGGTCCCGGCAAGGGGGCGGTTCCCAAGGGGCTCGCCGCAGCACCTGTCGCCGCCCGGCCGACGGCGCCCGTCAAAGCCGTCGTGACCGCTCGGGCACCCGCGCCGCCCGTGAAACTCGCCGCTGCGAAGGCCCCGGTCGGCAAGGTCGCCGTCGAGAAGGTCCCATCCGGCAAGGTCGGCGCCGGCAAGGCCGTCGCCGGCACGGCCAAGCCGACCCGTGCGCGGGTCGCAGAAGCGCGGTGAGAGCCTGAAGCCGCCCGCGCGACGCGATACGGTGCAGCGCAGCGTATTTGGGTTCGATCTCCCCCCGAAATCCCTGTATCGTCACGCTTGAGCGGCGGCGGGAGCCGGGCGATCCCGGTCGGATTGGTGTGAGGCGAGTGATGCGCGCGACGATTCTCGACGCGACCCGGACGGCCCTGGTCTGCGGGGTTCTCGTCCTGTCCGCCTGGGGCGGGGCCCGTGCCCAGAGCTTCCAGACGGCGGCCCCGCACGCGATCCTCATCGACGCCGATTCCGGCTCGGTGCTGTTCGAGAAGGGCGCCGACGACCTGTTTTCCCCGGCCAGCATGGCCAAGCTGATGACCACCGAGATCGTGTTCAACGAGATCCGGCAGGGCCGGCTCACCATGGACTCGGAATTTCAAATCACCGAGGACGCCTGGCGCCGGGGCGGGGCGGGGGGCGGCGGCTCGTCGATGTTCGCCCAGCTCAACAGCCGCATCAAGCTGTCCGATCTCCTGCGCGGGCTCATCGTCCAGTCGGGCAACGACGCCGCCATCGCCATCGGGGAGGGCATCGCCGGCTCGGAGGAGAATTTCGGCCGGATGATGACGGCGAGGGCCAAGGAGATCGGCCTCACGCGCTCGACCTTCCGCAATGCCACCGGCTACGCGGCGCCCGACCAGAAGGTGACCGCCCGCGATCTCGCCAAGCTCGCGCTCCACCTCATCGAGACCTATCCTGACCTGTACAAGATCTTCTCCGAGCGTGAATTCACCTGGAACAAGATCAAGCAGCAGAATCGCAATCCGCTCCTCGGCCTCGACATCGGTGCCGACGGCCTGAAGACCGGATACCTCGAGGAATCCGGCTATGGCCTCACGGGCTCGGCCGTGCAGAACGGCCAGCGCCTCATCATGGTGGTGAGCGGCCTGAAGACCGCGCGCGACCGGGCGTCGGAATCCCGCAAGCTCGTGGAATGGGGGTTCCGGGCCTTCGAGGCGCGCCAGGTGTTCACGGCCGGCGAGACGGTGGCGGAGGCCTCGGTCTACGGCGGCGCGCAAGGGAGCGTGCCCCTCGTGGCGAAGAAGCCCGTGCGGGTACTCCTGCCGCGCGGCACCGGCGACCGGATCACCGCCAAGGCGGTCTATGATGGCCCGCTGGTGGCGCCCGTGGAGGAAGGGCAGGCCGTTGGCCGCCTGCGGATCATGCGGGGCGACACCCAGGCCCTGGATCAGCCGCTCTACGCCGGGGCGTCCGTACCGGCGGGTTCGATCACCCAGCGCGCCCTCGACGCGGCCCTGGAAGTCGGCACCGGCCTGTTCCGCCGCGCCTTCGAGAAGGTCGGCGCCAAATCGTGAGGGAGCCGGCGGCCGGGGCGTTCATCACCTTCGAGGGCGGGGAGGGGGCTGGGAAATCCACCCAGGTCCAGCGCCTCGCCGCGCGCCTGCGGACCGGCAGCGGCCGCCCCGTGGTGGTGACGCGCGAGCCCGGCGGCTCGCCGAAGGCCGAGGCGATCCGCGCCGCCCTGCTCTCGGGCGTCGCCAAGCCGCACGGCGCCTTCGCCGAGGCCCTGCTGTTCTCCGCCGCCCGCATCGACCACCTCGATACCCTCATCCGTCCGGCCCTCGCCCGGGGCGAGACGGTGTTGTGCGACCGGTTCGCGGATTCGACCCGGGCCTACCAGGGCGCGGCCGGCGGCCTCGATCCCGCCCTCGTGACGAGCCTGGAGCGGGTCGTCGTCGGCGAGACGCGCCCCGACCTCACCCTCATCCTCGACCTCGACCCTTCCTTGGGCCTCGCCCGCGCCGCGGGGCGTGGGGATGCGGGCCCCGACCGCTTCGAGGCCGAGGCCCTCGCGTTCCACACGCGCCTGCGCGATGCCTTTCGCGCCATCGCGGCTGCCGAGCCGGAGCGGTGCGCCCTCATCGATGCGAGCGCCGAACCGGACGCCGTGGAGGCGGCGATCCGCGCCGCCGTCGCGGCGCGGTTGCCGGCCCTTCTCGGGGAGGCGTCCGGCGATGCGGCCTGAACGCCTGCCCGAGGACGTCGAAGCGGGCGACCTGCCCCACATCCCCCGCCCCCGCGAGCAGGCGGGCCTCGTCGGCCACGCGCAGGCCGAGGCTGCTTTCCTGGACGGGATCGCGTCGGGGCGCCTGCATCACGCCTGGCTCATCGGCGGCCCGCGCGGCATCGGCAAGGCGACGCTGGCCTACCGCATGGCCCGCTGGCTCATCGCCAATCCCGAGCTCGGCCCCTCGCCGAATACCCTCGCCGTCGATCCGGGGCATCCGGCGGCGCGCCAGGTCGCGGCCCTGTCGCACCCGAACCTCGTCGCCCTGCGCCGCACCCGGCCGCCCACCGCGAAAACCCTGGCGACGAAGATCTCCGTGGACGCCGCCCGCGGTGCCCTCGCGCTGTTCGGCTCCACCGGGGGCGCGGCCGGCTACCGCATCTGCATCGTCGACAGCGCCGAGGACCTCAACGCCAACAGCGCCAACGCCCTCCTGAAGATGGTGGAGGAGCCCCCGCCCCGCTGCCTGTTCCTCATCGTCAGCCACGCGCCGGGGCGGCTGCTGCCGACGATCCGCTCGCGCTGCCGGGCGCTGACCCTGCGGCCGCTCTCCGAGGCCGAGGTCGCCCGCGTGGTGACGGGCTTCCCTCCGCCCTTCGTCCAGCCCGAGGCCGAGGCCCTGGCCCGGGCCGCCGCCCTGGCGGAGGGCTCCGTGGCGCAGGCGCTGGCGATGCTCGAGCCCGCCACCGCTAACTTGGTCGCGGAGGTCGAGACTCTGCTCGCCCGCCTCGACCACCCGGACTGGCGCCGCATCCTGGCGCTCGCGGAGAAACTCTCGGGCCGCGACGCCGACGAGCTGTTCGCTGCCAGCCTCGACACGGTGTTCCGGTTCGTCTCGGCCGAACTCGACCGGCGGGCCCACGAGGATCCGGCCCGCCTTGCGGCCCTGGTCGAGGTATGTGACAAGATCGCCCGTGCCGCGCGGGAGGCCGCGACCTACAATCTCGACCGCCGGCCGCTGGTCCTGTCCCTGTTCGGAGACCTCGCCGGCGCCGTGCGCGCGGCCTGAACCGGACGGACCCTCACGACGATCCGTCCCGTCATCCCTTCGAACCCTGCCTCCGGGGAACTTCAGACGTGACCGACCCGGCTTCCGAAAAGACCTTCGGCCTCACCACCGCGATCTCCTATCCCAACGGCGCGCCGCATATCGGCCACGCCTACGAGGCGATCGCCACGGACGCCCTCGCGCGCTTCAAGCGGATCGACGGCTACGACGTGCTGTTCTCCACCGGCACCGACGAGCACGGCCTCAAGATCCAGCAGACCGCCGCCAAGGCCGGGATTTCCCCGCGCGAACTTGTCGACGACATGGCCGCGCGCTTCCGCGCCATGGTCGAGGCGCTCGATTGCAGCCACGACCGTTTCATCCGCACCACGGAGCCGGAGCATTACCTCGCCGCCCAGGAACTCTGGCGCCGGATGGAAGCGAACGGCGACATCTACCTGTCGAAATACGCCGGCTGGTACTCCGTGCGCGACGAGGCCTACTACAACGAGGACGAGACCGAACTCGGCCCCGACGGGGAGCGCCGCTCCCGCGAGACCGGCACGGCCGTGACCTGGATGGAGGAGGAGAACTTCCTGTTCCGCCTCTCGGCCTACGGGGACCGGCTGCTGGCGCTCTACGACTCCCAGCCCGACTTCATCGGCCCCGAGAGCCGCCGCAACGAGGTGGCGAGCTTCGTGCGCTCCGGCCTCAAGGACTTTTCCGTCAGCCGCACCAATTTCGACTGGGGCGTGCCGGTGCCGGGGCACCCGGACCACGTCATGTACGTGTGGGTCGATGCGCTCACCAACTACCTGACCGTCACGGGCTTTCCCGACGACGCCGATCCGAGAAAAAAATTCTGGCCGATGGATCTCCACGTCATCGGCAAGGACATCGTCCGCTTCCACGCGGTGTACTGGCCGGCTTTCCTCATGTCGGCCGGGCTGCCGCTTCCAAAGCGTGTGTTCGGCCACGGCTTCCTGCTCTCCAAGGGCGAGAAGATGTCGAAATCCCTCGGCAACGTCGTCGATCCCATGGACCTCATCGCGACCTACGGCGTCGATGCGTTGCGCCATTTCGTCCTGCGCGAGGTGCCGTTCGGCGGCGACGGCAACTACAGCCATGAAGCGATCATCACCCGCTACACGGCGGACCTGTCGAACGGCCTCGGCAACCTCGCCCAGCGCTCGCTCTCGATGATCGCCAAGAATCTTTCGGGATTGGTTCCCGAGCACGGCGCCTTCACGGAGGAGGATCGCGCCCTGCTGAGTCTCGCCGATGCCCTGCCGGGCACCGTCCGCGAGGCCATGGACCGGCTGGCCCCCCACACGGCGCTGGCCGAAATCTGGGCCGTGGTGACGGCCTCCGACCGCTACTTCGACGCCCAGAAGCCCTGGGTGTTGCGCAAGACCGATCCGGCCCGCATGGCCGCCTCCCTCTACGTGGTGGCCGAGACCCTGCGGGCCATCGCCATTCTGGTGCAGCCGTTCATGCCGGGCTCAGGCTCCAAGCTCCTCGATCTCCTGGCCGTGCCGGAGGACAAGCGCCGCCTCGCCGATGTGGGGGAGGGGGGGCGCCTCGTGCCGGGCACGCCGCTCCCCGCCCCCGCCGGGCTGTTCCCCCGCTTCGTCGAGCCGGAGGCCGCAGCGGATTGAGGGCGTGGTTGGATCCGCACGCAATCAAGAAACGTCGAGTCAAAGATGCTGGTCGATAGTCACTGCCACCTCGATTTCCCGAACTTCGCCGAGGACCTGCCCGGCGTCATCGCCCGCGCCAGACAGGCGGGCGTGACCCGCATGGTCACCATCGCGACGCGGGTCGCCAAGGCGAAAGCCTACGAGGCCCTGTCGGAGGCGCATCCCGAGATCTGGCACACCATCGGCACCCATCCGGACGGCGCCGGAGACGAGCCCGACGTGCCGACCGAGACGATCGTGGCGCTCAGCCGGCATCCGCGCTGCGTCGGCATCGGTGAATCCGGCCTCGACTTCCACTACGACAATGCCGCGCCGGAGGCGGTGCAGGAGCGGGTCTTTCGCCGCCACATCGCGGCGGCGCGCGAGACCGGTCTGCCCCTCGTCATCCATTCGCGCGACGCCGATGCCGAGATGGAGGCGATCCTCGTCGACGAGATGGGGCAGGGGGCCTTCACGGCGGTGCTGCACTGCTTCTCCTCCGGCGCCCGTCTCGCCGAGGTCGGCATCGAACTCGGGCTCTCCATCTCGTTCTCCGGGATCGTCACCTTCCGGCGTTCGCAGGATCTGCGCGCCATCGCCCTGAAAGTGCCCCACGACCGCCTGCTGGTGGAGACCGACGCGCCGTTCCTGGCGCCCGAACCCCATCGGGGCCGCACCAACGAACCCGCCTACACCGCCGATACCGCCCGCGCCCTCGCCAAGACGTTCGCGATGACGTTCGAGGATTTCGCCGCCCTCACCACCGCCAACTTCCACCGCCTGTTCCACAAGGCCGCCGCCTGACACGGGCGGGGCAGACGGGAACGGGAAGCGGAGGAGGGGGCGTGACACGCCCCTGCCCCCTCCGATACCAACGGGGCCGGAGGGTACGATGGGTTCCTTGACGTTGACGATCCTCGGCTGCGGCTCGTCCGGCGGCGTGCCCCGGGTCGCCTACGGCTGGGGGGCCTGCGATCCGGCCGAACCGAAGAACCGGCGGCGGCGCTGCTCGCTCCTCGTGGAGCGCACCGGGCCGGAGGGCGATACCGGCGTTCTCGTCGACACGTCCCCTGACCTGCGCGAGCAGCTCATCGGTGCCGGCGTGCGCAGCCTCGATGCGGTGCTGTTCACCCACGCGCATGCCGACCACACCCACGGCATCGACGATGTCCGCCCCCTCGTCCTTCAAATGCGTCGGCGCATTCCGGTCTATGCCGACGCCCACACCCGTGCGCTCCTGGAGCGGCGCTTCGGCTACTGCTTCGCGACGCCGCCGGGCAGCGAGTATCCGCCCATCCTCGACATGAACAGCCTCATGGCGGGGGAGACCGTGGCGGTGGGGGGCGCGGGGGGCGCCGTGACGGCCCTGCCCTTCGCCATGGAGCACGGCAACGAGGCGGCGCTGGGATTCCGGTTCGGTCCGGCCGCCTATGCGCCCGACGTCAGCCTGATGCCGGAGGCGGCCCAGGCGCATCTCCATGATCTCGATCTGCTCATCATCGACGCCCTGCGGGAGACGCCGCATCCGACGCATTATTCGGTCTCGGACGCCTTGGCCCTCATCGAGACGGTGCGGCCCCGTCGCGCGGTGCTGACCAACCTCCATACCGATCTCGACTACGCCACCCTGGCGCGCAAACTCCCGGCCCACGTGGTGCCGGCCTACGATGGCCTGAGCCTGACGGTGGATGGGTGATCCGGGAGGAGGGCGGTCCGACCCGGAGCGTCTCTCAGTTCCGGGCCGGGGCCTCTTCGGGCAGGCCGGCATTGGCGAGGATCTGGGCCGTGGCCGCCTTGGCGAGGCGGTCGTAGCCCGCATCCGTCATGTGGAGTCCGTCGGGGCCGATCATCTGGGTCGGCGTGAGCAGGCCCTTGGCCACCCAGGCACGCATGAGGGCGTTGCGGCGGATCACCGGCACGCCGAGTTCCGTCGCGACCTCGTGTAGGGCCGTGCCGTAGCGTTCCGAACCGGCGGTCCCGGACAGGCGCTTACACCATTGCTGATCCATGAGAATCACGTCCGCCCCCGTGGCACGGATCGCCAGGATGCCGGCCCGGGTGAGTTCGGCGAAACGCTCGACGCTGACGCCGGTCATCGGGTCGTTGCTGCCCGTCTGCCACACGACGAGATCGGGCTTCTCCGCCAGCACGTCGGTCTCGAGACGCCGTGCCATGGCCTCGGAATCGTCGCCGCCCTTGCCACGGTTGACCACGGTGACGGATTGATGTCCGGCCTTGCCCAGGCGCGCCTCGAGGTCCTGCTGCAGTTGCGCCGGGTAGGCGGAGGCCGGCGAGGAGGCACCGATGCCTTCCGTCGACGAGGAGCCGAACGCCACGATGCGGATGTCCCTGCCCTCGGCGACGAGGCCGGCCAGACGCGGCAGGCGGGCCAGGGTCCGGGCGTGAAGGGCGGGGCGCCCCGAAGAAAGCGCCGCCGGGGGCACGTCCAGCCCGGCATGCCGCTCGATGGCCGGAGCCGGCTCGGACGCCACCGGGCCGCACAGGGTCGCTAGGGCGAGGATCGGGGCGAGGGCAAAGCGCGCTGAGATCGGCATCACGTTCGCTTGGTGGAATTGTCCGGACGGTGCACGCCCCGCGAGGCGATGCGACCGCGTAATTCATTTCTTGAGCCGAGATTATGACGAAGGCGAGGGCGTCGACGGATTGGCATGCCACAACCGGCCCGATTTGTACGGGTTATGCCCCGAACCCCACGCTCAGGATGAATCCGGGGTGCATGCCGGACGACCTCGATAAGCCCCCTGCCCCTGATTCTTCGAAGGTTGGTTCCATAATATATCTTATGCGAACGGAATTCGTTGGAGCAGAAGCGGCACTCCGCAGCGGTCCGGGGCTGTTTCAGCCCCGCGTCCGGCGCGGGTGTCGGGACAGCCTCGTTTGGGCGCCCTCGCCCACCACGAAGACTGCGCCGGGGCGACCGGGCGTCCGGCTCAGATCCTGAGCTCTACCCGATTCGGAGTGACCGTCACCGCGTCGGGGCGGCGATCCGTGGCCTCGATGGCGTAGTGCATCGCGTCCTGTTGGGTCCGGAACAGGCCGCCGGCGAGACCGTGGATCTCCGCGGCGACCCAACGTCCCTGCGGATCCTGGCCGACCACGAACCTTTGGGCGGAGGTTGGGTGCGTCGTGGCCGGGGCGAGGGGGCTGGACGAGAGGATCGTGGCGGACATGGATCGGCCGGGGTTCGCGCGATCCCGTATCGGACCGCCCCTGCAACCTGCTCCTGCGCGCATAAGGGTTCGAGGCGGAGCCGGATGCGCCGACGTAAGGAAGCCATCAGGAACGCGGACGGGCCCGTCCGTAGGCCGTCCGAGGTGGCGGCCGGACGAAACCTTCGGGCGAGGGCGGTTTCGACCGCAAGGAACGGGATGCGCGTGCCGTTGGAAGAGGCCAGGATAGGGCCATGTCGACCGCCCTCCCCGCCACCCTCGATCCTCCGGCGCTCCATGCCGACACCTGTTGGGCCGCCGTTGCCGCCCGCGATCCGGCGGCCGATGGGCGGTTCGTCTATGCTGTGCGCACCACCGGGGTGTATTGCCGTCCGGGCTGCGGCGCCCGCACCCCGCGCCGGGAGAACGTGCGCTTCCACGCCACCCCGGCGGCGGCGCGGGAGGCGGGCTTTCGTCCCTGCCTGCGCTGCCGCCCGGACGATCCGCCCCGGTCCGCCCGTCATGCCGCGGCCGTCGCCCGGGCCTGCCGCCTCATCGGGACGGCCGAGGAGCCCCCTGCCCTGGCGGATCTGGCCCGGACCGCGGGCCTGAGCCCGTTTCATTTCCACCGGGTGTTTCGCGACGTCACCGGGGTGACGCCGAAGGCCTATGCCGAGGCCGTGCGGGCGGAGCGCCTCGCTGCCGGATTGCCGCGTGCGGGATCGGTGACGGAGGCGGCCTACGCGGCGGGTTACGGCACGGCGAGCCGATTCTACGCCGCGGCCGGCCGGCATCTCGGCATGACGCCCGGCGCCTACCGCAGGGGCGGGGCGGGCATCGCCATCCGCTTCGCCGTGGCGGCCTGTGCGCTGGGCTTCGTCCTGGCGGCGGCCACCGAACGGGGCCTTTGCGCCATTCTGCTGGGTGACGATCCAGAGGCCCTGGCGCAAGACCTGCGGGCCCGCTTTCCCCGCGCCGACATCGCCGGGGCAGGGGTGGACTTCGCCGCATGGCTCGCCGAGGTCGTGGCTTTCGTGGCGGCCCCACGCAACGGACTCGCCCTGCCCCTCGACATCGGCGGCACCGCGTTCCAGCAGCGTGTCTGGGCGGCCCTGCGGGCGATCCCGGCGGGACGGACGGCGACCTACACGGACATCGCGAACGCCATTGGCCAGCCCGCCGCCGTGCGGGCCGTGGCCCTCGCCTGCGCCGCCAACGCCCATGCGGTGGCGATCCCCTGCCACCGGGTGGTGCGCGCGGACGGGTCGCCCTCCGGCTACCGCTGGGGGATGGCCCGCAAGGCGGAACTCCAGGCGCGGGAGAAGGCCGGGCGGGATCCGGAGTGACCGGATCGCCATGTGTCCCGCGCCCTTTCCCTTGCGCTTGCCCGGCGGGTCCGGACGGGGGAAGAGGGGCCCCCGCCGCGCGAAAGGCTTCGTCCCATTGAGCGTGACACCGCCCTCCCCCGCCCGGCCGCCGCAGGGCCGACCGACGGCGCTTTCCGCCTACCCGCTCCTCGCCGGCACCATGCTGCTGTGGGGCGGCAACGTGGTGGCCAGCAAATGGGCGGTGGGCGAAGTCTCGCCGCAAGTCCTCACCTGCCTGCGCTGGGCCATCGCCTGTCTCGTCCTCGCCCTGCCGGCCCGCGCCGGCCTCGTCGCCGAGTGGGGGCGCCTCAAGGCCCATTGGCTCTACGTGCTGCTCATGGGAGCGTGCGGCTACACCCTCTATGCCAGTCTGTTCTACGCGGCCGGTCTCTACACGACGGGGATCAACATCGCCCTGTTCCAAGGGGCGATCCCCGTTCTCGTCATCCTCATCAACTATGCCGTCCACCGGGTTGCCGTGAGCGGAGCGCAGGCTCTGGGCGTCGTCGTGACCCTGGCCGGTGCCGTGGTGGCGGCCACCCACGGCGACTGGCGGGTGCTCACGCATTTCGGCTTCAACCGCGGCGACGTTCTCATGCTCGTCGCCTGCCTGCTCTATGCCGGCTACGCCGTGGCGCTCACCGCGCGGCCGAAGGTCTCGGGCCTGACCTTCTTCACCGCCATGGCGCTGGCCGCCTTCCTCACCTCCCTGCCGCCGCTGGCCGCCGAGTGGACGCTCGGCCACACGATCTGGCCGACGCCCCGGGGCTGGCTCGTCGTCGCGTTCGTGGCCTTGGGCCCGAGTCTCGCGGCCCAGCTCGGTTTCATGCGCGGGGTCGAACTCATCGGCCCGAACCGGGCCGGCCTGTTCGTCAACCTCGTGCCGATCTTCGGGGCGGGCCTCGCCGTTCTCTTCCTCGGCGAGCCGTTCCGCTGGAACGACGCCCTGGCGCTCGCCCTCGTCATCGGCGGCATCGCCATCGCCGAGCGTCTCGGCCGGCGGCGGTGAGGCCCGCGTCCCGGCGCCCTCACCGCGCCGCCACCGCCTTGCGCAGGGCGGTCAGGAGGTCGCCCTCGAAGGCCAGGGCCGAGCCGTAGTGGAAGTCGATGTCGAAGGGCTTGCGCGCGTTCATGGAAAGCGAGGCGCTCTGCATGGCCACGAGTCGGCCGGCCTCGTCGAACAGGCCAGAGCCCGATCCGCCGAAGCCGTCGTTGCAATCGTGGCGCAGCCGCCGGATGCCGCCTTCGCTCGGCGGATCGACTTGACGGATGGCACAGGCTTCGAGGCTCGCCGGCCCGCGATAGTTCTCGTGCCCGCCCGGTGACACCATCACGACGGGCAGTCGCAGGGGGCCCTCCCCCAGGGTCGGCGCGGTCGGTATGGGCTGGGGCCGCGCGCCCTCCACGGGGTGTGCGAGGCGCAGGATCGCCCAGTCGTCGGTGATGTGGAGGGCCTGCGAGCCCGGCACCGCCCCGAGTTCGATGCTGTCGGGCACGAAATCGTAATTGCGCCCGCCGATCTGGAAGAAGCAGTCGCTCACCTCCCGCGTGGTCTCGAGGCGGCGGTTGCGGAAGTTGTGCGCGTTGAGCACGACCACGGACGGATCGCCGATGAGCCAGGCGGCGGCGGCTTTCCTCGGAATGCCGTCCGCCCCGTGGCAGAACAGCACGCCCGCCCCCGGATAACGTTCGATATCCGCCCCCGTGAGGTCCCGGCGGCCGTCCCGGGGATAGAGGGCGGCGAGGTCCCAGCCCGGGATGTCGCGGGCCGGAAGGTCCCGGGCCGAGGCCGGTCCGGCGGCGCAGAGCAGGGCCATGAGGGCGGCGGCGTGGACCGCCCCGACGGACCTCGCCGAGGTCTTCGCCAAGGACTCCGGCAAGGCGTCCCGACCGATTCCGCGCCTGCGTCCGAACCCCCGCCCGATCCTTGGCGCCATCGGTCCCCGCTCCCTTCTGCCGGCCCGTTCGCCCGTGCCGTTGCGATAGTGGTGCGACGACCCCGGAGGACGGTCAAGCGACGGGGTGCCGCTGCGCGATCCTCATGATCTATTTGCCAAAGTGTCCCGGTTAGAAATGTCGGACCGTCTAGAGACTTCGCGCCTTGAAGATGTCTAGAAATAGGGGCTGACGGAACAGTAATAAGCTTCTTATAAGACAGATTTAGTCTAATAAAAGCTTAAGAGCGCAGCGGTTCTTCTCTCGAGGACGCGGTGTCAATGTTCCGAAGCGGCGGGAGAAACAGCCACGCGGGACCGCAAGGTCTGTAGACGGGGCGGCAGCTGAGGAGACGCACGATGATGAGGTACCTGAGTTCCGTATCGGTGCTGGCCGTGATGGCCCTGGCGCCCATCGGGATGGCCAGCCAAGCGTCCGCCAACGACAAGCTCGTCGAGCTGTCGAAGAGCGACGAAAACTGGGTCATGCCGGGCAAGAACTACGACTCGGACAACTACAGCAAGCTCAAGCAGATCAACGCCGGCAACGTGAAGGACCTGAAGGTCTCCTGGAGCTTCTCGACCGGCCTGCTCAACGGCCATGAGGGCGCGCCCCTCGTCGTCGACGGCAAGATGTACATCCACACTTCGTTCCCGAACAACACGTTCGCCCTCGGCCTCGACGATCCGGGCCACATCCTGTGGCAGGACAAGCCCAAGCAGAACCCGGCCGCCCGCGCGGTCGCCTGCTGCGATCTCGTGAACCGCGGCCTCGCCTACTGGCCGGGCGACGGCAAGACGCCGTCCCTCATCCTCAAGACGCAGCTCGACGGCAACGTCGCGGCGCTCAACGCCGAGACCGGCGAGACGGTGTGGAAGGTCGAGAACTCCGACATCAAGGTCGGCTCCACGCTCACCATCGCCCCCTACGTGGTCAAGGACAAGGTGATCATCGGCTCGTCCGGCGCCGAGCTCGGCGTGCGCGGCTACCTCACCGCCTACGACGTGAAGACCGGTGCCCAGGTGTGGCGCGCCTACGCCACGGGTCCCGACAAGGATCTGCTGCTTGGGCCCGACTTCAACGTCAAGAACGCCCATTACGGCCAGAAGGGACTGGGCACCTCCACCTGGGAGGGCGATGCCTGGAAGATCGGCGGCGGCACCAATTGGGGCTGGTACGCCTACGATCCCGGCACCAACCTGATCTACTTCGGCACCGGCAACCCGGCGCCGTGGAACGAGACCATGCGTCCCGGCGACAACAAGTGGACGATGACGATCTTCGGCCGCGACGCCGATACGGGTGAAGCCAAGTTCGGCTACCAGAAGACCCCCCACGACGAGTGGGATTACGCCGGCGTCAACGTGATGATGCTGTCGAACCAGAAGGACAAGGACGGCAAGGACCGCAAGCTCCTCACCCATCCGGACCGCAACGGCATCGTCTACACCCTGGACCGGACCGACGGCTCGCTCGTCTCGGCCAACAAGATCGACGACACCGTCAACGTCTTCAAGTCCGTCGATCTGAAGACCGGCCAGCCGGTGCGCGATCCCGAGTACGGCACCCGGATGGACCATCTCGCCAAGGACGTCTGTCCCTCGGCCATGGGCTATCACAACCAGGGCCACGATTCCTATGATCCGGAGCGCAAGCTCTTCTACATGGGCATCAACCACATCTGCATGGATTGGGAGCCCTTCATGCTTCCGTACCGTGCGGGCCAGTTCTTCGTCGGTGCGACGCTGAACATGTACCCCGGCCCGAAGGGTGACCGGCAGAACTACGAGGGTCTCGGCCAGATCAAGGCCTACAACGCCATCACGGGCGAGTATAAGTGGGACAAGATGGAGCGTTTCGCCGTGTGGGGCGGAACGATGGCCACCGCCGGCGACCTCGTGTTCTACGGAACCCTGGACGGTTACATCAAGGCGCGTAACTCCGACAACGGCGACCTTCTCTGGAAGTTCAAGCTGCCGTCGGGCGCCATCGGTTACCCGATGACCTACAGCCACAAGGGTGATCAGTACGTCGCCATCTACTACGGCGTCGGCGGCTGGCCGGGCGTTGGCCTCGTGTTCGATCTCCAGGATCCGACCGCCGGCCTCGGTGCCGTGGGCGCCTTCAAGAAGCTCGCCAACTACACCCAGATGGGTGGTGGCGTGATGGTGTTCTCGCTGAACGGCAAGGGTCCGTACGACGATCCGAACGTCGGCGAGTACCAGACGGCCGCCAAGAAGTAAGGCTCGCGCCCGACACGACCTCCCCGCCGGCCCTGGCCGGCGGGGACCCCCGCGACGATCCCGCGCGCGAAGGCCACGCAAGGACACGCCATGTCCCGCCGTCGCGCAGCTCAAGAAACAACCGAACAACGGATCTCCCTCATGTCGCTCGTCACCGGACGTCGCCGCGCGGCGATCTCGGCCGCCTCGCTCCTGGCGTTGGCCTGCCTGTCCCCCGCTCACGCCGCCGAGGATGCGGCGAAAGCCTCAGGCCCCGCCGACGACACCACCCTGCGCATCTGCGCGGCCGTGCAGCCGCCCCTCTCGATGAAGGACGGGTCGGGTCTCGAGAACCGGATCGCCACGACGGTGGCCAAGGCCATGGGGCGCAAGGCCCAGTTCGTCTGGCTGGAGAAGCCGGCGATCTACCTCGTGCGCGACGGCCTCGAGAAGAAACTCTGCGACGTGGTGGTGGGCCTCGACAGCGACGATCCGCGCGTCCTCGCGACCAAGCCATACTACCGCAGCGGCTACGTCTTCATCACCCGGGCCGACCGCGACCTCGACATCAAGTCCTGGACCGATCCGCGCCTGAAGAGCGTCGACCACATGGTGGTGGGCTTCGGCACCCCCGGCGAGGCGATGCTGAAGGATATCGGCCGCTACGAGGAGGACATGGCCTACCTCTACTCGCTGGTGAACTTCCGCGCACCCCGCAACCAGTACACCCAGATCGATCCGGCGCGGATGGTCAGCGAAGTCGCCAGCGGCAAGGCCGATGTCGCCGTGGCCTTCGGCCCCGACGTCGCCCGCTACGTCAAGGAATCGAGCACCCCGCTCCGGGTGACGCCCGTGCCCGACGACACCGTGCGCAGCGACGGCCAGAAGATGCCCCAGAGCTTCGACCAGTCCATGGGCGTACGCCGGGACGACACCGCTCTGAAGGCCGCCCTCGACGCGGGCATCGCCAAGGCCAAGCCCGGGATCGACGCGATCCTGAAGCAGGAGGGCGTGCCCCTCTCCGTTGCCTCCAACTGATCCGTGCCAGCCCCGGGCCGCTCGAAAAGGGGCGGCCCGCCCAGAACCCGACCGGACGGTCGGAAAACTCCATCAGAGCGATGTCATGCGTCATATCAAAGGCCTTCTGGCCGGATTCGTCGGCCTCGGCCTCGTCACCGCCGGAGTCCCGGCCCTCGCGCAACCGGCGGGCGGGCCGCAGACCGGGATCGTTTTCCGCAACACCGTCACGGGCGAACAGCTCGACGTTTCGCAGGGCAAGGAGGGCGGCCGCGACACGCCTGCCGTGAAGGAATTCTTCCAGACCGGCAAGAACATCTACATCGATGACAAGTCCTGCCTGCGCAACGGCGAGTCCCTGTTCGCGACGTCCTGCTCGGGGTGTCATGGCCACCTGGCCGAGGGCAAGCTTGGACCCGGCCTCAACGACAATTATTGGACCTATCCGGCCAACACCGAGGATACGGGCCTGTTCGCCACCATCTTCGGCGGTGCCAACGGCATGATGGGGCCGCACAACGAGAACCTGACGCCCGACGAGATGCTGCAGACCATCGCCTGGATCCGGCATCTCTATACCGGTCCGGTCAAGGATGCGGTCTGGCTCAACGCCGAGCAGAAGAAGAATTACACGCCCTACAAGCAGGGCGAGACCTTCCCCACGGACGTCAAGGGCCAGTGCAAGCCGCTGGAGAACTAGCGTCCCTGGGAAGTCACGCCGCGTGACGTGCGCGCGGTGAACGATGAGCGGCACGCGCCGCGCCAACCACAAACGGAGGAGACAGACATGCGGACGTTCATTTTTGCGGTGGCGCTCGGTGCGGGCGCGGTGCTGGCGGCTCCGGCCATGGCGTACGACGGCACCAAGTGCAAGGCCGCCGGCAATTGCTGGGAGCCCAAGCCCGGCTTCCCCGAGAAGATCGCTGGCTCGAAGTACGATCCCAAGCATGATCCGAAGGAGCTGAACAAGCAGGCCGACGCGATCAAGGCCATGGAAGAGCGCAACGCCAAGCGCATCGAGGCAGCCAAGAAGTCCGGCAAGTTCGAGTACGACGTCACCAAGCTCTCGGCGAACTGAGCCCACGGCCTTCGCTTTCGGTCCGCGCGCGGCGTTCCCTCTTCCCGCCACCGGGGAGGGGGGATGTCGGAGACCCGACCGGCTCTCCCGGCCCGGCGAGGGCCGGGCGTCTCCCCCCGCGATCGTTCGACGATTTCGGCGCGCGGCAGCGGAACGGAGCGCCCTCTCCTCACGGAGGGGGCGGGGTGAGGTGCGAGTTCCCTCCGGAGGAGCTGCGCCCGTCACCCTGGTCGTCAGTCCGGAAGACGGGCCCGCGCGCCGAGCCTTGCCGCCGCGATGTCCTCGATCCGCCGGACCACGTCCCGGCCCCGGGGCGCCGCGCCTGCGTGTCCCATCCCGTAGAAGATCCAAGGCCCCCGTGATGAACGAGACCCGCCCCGGCGATGCGATGCTCACCGACTGGCGCCAGGCCGCCGGCCGCTTCGAGCAGGCCGTGTCCGGTGCGGTCGTCGGTCAGGATCGGGCGATCCGCCTTCTCACCATCGCGATCTTCGCGCGCGGCCACGTTCTCCTCGAGGGCGACGTGGGTGTGGGCAAGACCACCCTGCTGCGCGCCGTCGCCCGGGCGCTTGGGGGCGCCTACGAGCGCGTCGAGGGCACCGTCGACATGATGCCGACGGATCTCGTCTACCACACCTATCTCGCCGAGGACGGCCGCCCCCGCGTCGAGCCCGGCCCGGTGCTGCGCCGCGCCGAGGATCTGTCGATCTTCTTCTTCAACGAGATCAACCGCGCCCGGCCCCAGGTGCATTCCCTTCTCCTGCGCCTCATGGCCGAGCGCAGCCTGACGGCGTTCAACCGCGAGTACCACTTCCCGAATCTTCAGGTCTTCGCCGACCGCAACCGCGTCGAGCGCGAGGAGACCTTCGAGCTGCCGGCGGCCGCCCGCGACCGCTTCCTCATGGAAATCGGCCTGGAAGCCCCGCGCGATGTCGAGAGCCGTCGCGCCCTCGTGTTCGATCCGCGTTTCCACGACACGGACGCGCTCATCGCCGGCATCGCGGCCGATGTCCTTGACCACGCCGCCATTCCGGGCATCGGCCGGGCGATCCAGCACGGCATCGGGGCGAGCCCGGCCATCGAGACCTACGTCGTCGGCCTGTGGGAAGCCCTGGTCCGTCCGGGGAGGGCCGGCATCCGTCTGTCCGGCATCGACATGGACGCCCTCGTGCAGGGCGGGGCCTCGCCGCGCGGCGTCGCCTTCCTCGTGCGCGCCGCCAAGGTCCGGGCCTGGCTGGAGAACCGCTCCTTCCTGGTGCCCGAGGATATCCGCGCCGTGTTCCCCGAGGTGATGGCCCACCGCGTGTTCCTCGAACCCGTCTACGAGATGCGCCGCGCCGCCATCATGCCCGAACTCTGCCGCGCCGTGTTCGACACGGTGCCGGCGCCATGATGTCGTCCGGAATCGGAACGACGCCGGCCGGAGCCGGACCGGTCGAGACCGCGCAGGCCGACATCGTCTACCGTCCGCGCGGGCGGGTGCCGGGGACCGCCGTCGGCGCCCATCGCGGGCGGGACGCCGGAGGCCTCGGCACGTTCCGCGATCAGGTGCCGTTCCGGCGCATGCCCGATGCGCGTCGCATCGACGTGCGCGCTACCTTACGCGATCCGTTCGAGGGCACGCATGTGCGCCGGTTCGAGAGCCGCACGGCGATCGAGGTCTGGGCGCTCGTCGATCTCTCCGCCTCCATGCGCTACCGCGGCGAGGCCGACCGGATGGAACTCGTCGCCGCCCTGTGCGCGGGCCTCGCGGCCTCCGCCACCCGTATCGGCGACAGCTTCGGACTGCTGGGCTGTGATGGCGCCGTGCGCGAAGACGTGTCGATGCCGGCGACCCGCCGGCGCGGCATCGGCGCGGCCGTCCGGGAGCGCCTGCTCGCCGCGCCCTGCACGGCCGCGCGGGCCGACGGGATGCGCGAGGCGGGCCGTCGCCTCGTCGGGCGCCCGAAGATCGTGTTCGTGGTCTCGGACTTTCGCTGGCCCGAGGCCCTCGTGACGGAGGTCTTCGCGAGCCTCGCCCGCCACGACATCGTATCCGTGGTGCTGGCCGATCCGTCCGAGGACGAGGGCCTGCCGGCCTGGGGCCTCATGGAACTCGACGACCTCGAAGGGGCCGGGCGCCGGACGGTGTTCATGCGCCCGGCCCTGCGCCGGCGCTGGCTCGCCCACGAGCAGGCCCGCTCCGACACCCTGCGCCGCATCGCCACGACCTATGGCCGGCCGCCGTTCCGCCTCGTCGAGCGGTTCGAGGCCGAAGCCCTCACCCGCCACCTCATCGGGACCTGATGCGCGTCCGCTCCCATATCCTCGCCGCCCTCGCTCTGCTGTGCGCCGGCGCGGCGCAGGCCCAGGTGCGGTCCGTCGAGGTCCGCGCGCCGCGCGCCTTCGGCTACTTCCTCGGCGACCTCGTACGAGCCCAGGCCGACATCGTCGTGGATGCGGGCTTCGCCCTGCAGGCGGCCTCCCTGCCGCAGCCCGGCCCAATGGCCTACTGGCTCGACCTGCGCGACCTGCGCGCCGAGGATCTCGGCCTCGAGAAGACCGCCGAGGGCGAGGCCCGGCGGGTGCGCCTCTTCCTCACCTACCAGAACTTCTACGCCGCCCTCGACGCCCGCGCCCTGGAGATTCCGGGTTTCTCCGTGACCTTCGAGAATGCGAGCGCCCACGGCAGCACCACCGCGACGGCACAAGTGCCGGCTTGGCAGTTCAATATCTCGCCCCTGCGGGAAGTGGTGCCGCCCGCGCGGGAGAACCCGGCCGACTACATGCGGCCGGACGGGCGTGTCGCGGCCGTGGACGCGAGCCCCCTGTGGTGGCGGACGGGCGGCTTCGCGGCCCTCGCCCTCCTCGCCTTCGGGGCGCTCGCCCGCGACCGGGCCTGGGGGCCCTTCCGCGCCCGGCGGGCTCGCCCGTTCGGCGCCGCCTTGGCGCGCCTGCGTCGGCTTCGTCGCGCCCCCGACGCGGAGGCCGCCTACGGGGAGGCCCTACTCGTGCTCCATCGTGGTCTCGACGCCACCGATGGCCGCCGGGTGCTCGCCGATGATCTGCCCGGTTTCCTCGCCCGCCATCCCGCCTACCGCCCCGACGCGGCGGCCCTGGGCGACCTCCTCGGCGCCTCCCGGCTCGCCTTCTTCGGCCCCGGCCCAACCGCTGCCCGCCTCGCCCTGCCCTGGCCGGCTCTCGAAGCCCTGGCGCGGCGTCTGGCCGCCGCCGAGCGGGCAGCGTGATGGCGAGCGACAGCATGGGAGGGGCCCTGGCCCGGTTCGCCGTCGATGCCCCCCTGGTTCTCTGGCTGCTGCCCCTCGCCCTGCTGCCGCTCCGGCGTTCGGCCCAGCGCGTCGTGCCCGTGGCGGCCGTCGATGCCGGCCCGGCCGATGCGTTGTCGCAGGCCGTCGGCTGGACCCTCCGGTTCGCCGGATGCCTCACTCTGGCGGGACTCGTCGTCGGCATCGCCGGCCCGTATCGCCGGGGCGAGACCATCACGCGCACGGGCATCGGCGCCCAGATCTCGATCCTCGTCGATCGCTCCGGCAGCATGAACGAGACCTTCGCCGGACGTCAGCCTTCGGGCGCGGAGGAATCGAAGGCCGCGGCCTCCCGGCGCCTCCTCGGCGACTTCGTCGGTAGCCGCGCCCACGATCAGTTCGCCGTCACCGCCTTCTCCACGGCTCCCATGCTGGTGGTGCCGATGACCGACCGGCACGCGGCCGTGCGCGCCGCCATCCAGGCCATCGACCGGCCGGGCCTCGACTACACCAACGTGGCGCGCGGCCTCGCCATGGGCCTCGCCCAGTTCGGACCGCAGGCCGCCAACGTCTCGCGGGCGCTCCTCATGGTCTCCGACGGTGCGGCGGTGATCGATCCGCGCGTCCAGGGCACCCTGCGCGCCGAGTTCGCCCGCGTCCGGCCGAACCTGTACTGGCTGTTCCTGCGCACCAAGGGCTCGCCGTCCATCTCCGACAAGCCGGCCGGCGAGGACACGCCCCAGGCCGCGCCCGAGCGCCATCTCGATCTGTTCTTCAAGAGCCTCGGCGTGCCCTACCGCGCCTTCGAGGCGGAAGGGCCAGAGGCGGTGGCCGCCGCCATCCGCCAGATCGAGGCCCTGGAGCGCGATCCCATCCCCTACACCGAGCAGCGCCCGCGACGGGATCTCTCCTGGGTGGCCTTCGGGGCGGCGTTGTTCGGCCTTCTCGTCCTCGTGGCGGGCAAGCTCGCCGAAGCCGATCTGCGCCGGGCACGCGGGGCCAACCGGCTGGTGGCCGAGGCTCCATCCGAAAGGATCGCCGCATGACACGGGTTTCAGTCGCTCCGGCGCAGGCCGCTCGATGACCGTCCTGGCCCTTGCCGCCGGGCGGACCGGCCCCGCCCTCCGCGCCCGCCTCGCCCAAGCCCTGCGGCGTGGCCGGCCCCGCCTCCTCGTCGCCCTGCCGATCCTACTCCTCCTCGCAACCCTCGGGTTCGGCGTGGCGGCGTGGCGGGTGGGGCGTGACAACGCCGCCATCGCCGCCCTCCAGGCCGGGCGCGACGTGCCAGTGGGGACCGACGCGTCGGCGCCCCTGCTGCTTGCTCGGATCCAGTATCTCGCCCGGCGGGGACAACCCGAGGGGATCGAGCCCCTCGTCGACGCCCTCGCGCGCACCGGCGACACCGACCGAGTCGCGCGCGCGCGCTACGCCCTGGCCAACACCCGCCTGCGGCAGGCTTTTTCGCATCTCGAGCGCAGCGATCTCGACCCTGCCGGTCCCCTCATCACCCTGGCGCGTCAGGATTATCGCCGCGCCCTTCAGAACAACCCCGATTTCTGGGACGCCAAGTTCAACCTCGACGTCGCCTCGCGCCTGGTGCGCGATTTTCCCGAGTTCGATCGCAAGACCGGCGACGAGCTGAAGGCCGAGCCGAAGCAGATCTGGACTGACATTCCCGGCCAGCCGCGAGGTGAGCCATGAAGATTCCGCTCGCCCGCAACCTTCGCGACGGTCGGTTCCAGGCCTTGGCCGGAGCGACGGTTCTCACCGTCCTGACTTTCGTACTCCCGGCCCTGCCCCTGACCCGCAACGGGGTCTCGGTGCTCGCGGTGGTCGACATCACCGGAAGCATGAACGTGCGTGACTACACCGGGCCCGACGGCAAGCCCGTGAGCCGCCTCGAGACGGCGCGCGGCGCCCTGCGCGACCTCGTCGCCGCCCTGCCCTGCGGCTCGCGGGTGGCGCTGGGCCTGTTCACCGAGCGCCGGCCGTTCCTGCTGTTCACGCCCATCGAGGTCTGCGCCGATTTCGCGCCCCTCGACGGGGCCCTGGCCGTCCTCGACTGGCGCATGGCCTGGGAGGGCGACAGCCGCATTTCCGCCGGCCTGTTCCGCGCCGTGGAGATGGCGCGAGACCTCGGCACGGACCTCCTTTTCATCACCGACGGGCAGGAGGCGCCGCCGCTTCCCAGTACCGGCGGACCGACCTTCGATGGCAAGCCCGGCGCCGTGCGCGGTCTCATCGTCGGAGCGGGCGCCTACGCCCTGTCGCCGATCCCGCGCTACAACGACCGGGGCCGCGAGATCGGCTTCTACGGGGCCGGCGACGTCCAGCAGGAGAACCGCTTCGGCCCGCCTCCAGCCGATGCCGAGAGCCGCGAGGGCTACAACCCGCGCAATGCCCCCTTCGGGGGAGCCGCCGCCACGGGAAGCGAGCATCTTTCTTCCGTGCGCGAGCCCTACCTCAAGACGCTCGCGAGCCAGACCGGCCTCACCTACGCCCACCTCGACGGGCCGGGCGGCCTCGGCCCCCGGCTCCTCGCGGCGGCGACCCCACGCCCCCTGCCCGGTCGCCTCGACCTGCGGCCCTTCCTCGGCGGAGCCGCCCTGGCGCTCGTCCTCGCCGTGTTCCTGCTTCCCATCGCGCGTGCGTTGTCCGTCCCGCGTGCGCTCACCCTGAAGAAAGCCTGATCCGTATGCGTTTCATCGCCTCCACCGCGTTCCTTGCGTCGCTCGCCGCCGCCGTCCTCGTCATGCCGGCTTCGGCGCATGGGCCGACGCCGCAGAAGATCGATCAGACCGTCACCATCGCGGCCAAGCCCGAGGCGGTGTGGAAGGTGGTCGGCAATTTCGCCGGCATCAACACCTGGCATCCCGATGTCGCCAAGAGCGAGGCCGTCGACGGCAACGCCGCCGGCGGCCGGCGCAAGATCACCCTCAAGAACGGTGGCACCCTCGACGAGGGCCTCGACGAGATGAACGACAAGGGCTTCTCCTACTCGTATCGCCTGTCGGACCCCGACCTGAAGGCCCTGCCGGTCTCGTCCTACTCGTCCACCCTCACGGTGACGCCGGACGGCGACGGCTCGAAGGTCGAGTGGCTCGCCCGATTCTACCGGGGCGACACCGGCAACGAGCCGCCGGAGGAGCTGAGCGACGAAGCCGGCCGCAAGGCGATGAACGCCTACTTCGCCAATGGTCTGAAGGGGCTGAAGGCCAAGGTCGAGGGCAGCAAGGGCAAGTGATTCACGGATTTGCCCGTCTCGCCCTCGCGGCGTTCCTGACCGGCTCGATCTCCGGGCCGGTGCTGGCGCAGGCCGTCTATGTGGTGAGCCAGGAAGGCGGCACCCTGACCCCGGTGGCGCCGCCGGGGGCGGCGATCCCCGTGGGAAAGGGACCGGCGCAGGCGGCGGCGGGGCCGGACGGGCGGCTCTACCTCGCCCATCCGGACACCCACACCATTTCGGTGGTGGAGGGCTCCCCCGGACGGGTGGTCGCCCGGTTGCCCTTCGCCGGCCAGCCCTTCGGCATTGCGGTTGCCCGGGATGGGCGAAGCCTGTTCGTCGGCGACTGGTCGGGCCACCGCGTGGTGCGCCTCTCCAGCGCCACCGGCGCGGTGGAGGGCAGCGTCGCGGTGGGACGCGATCCGGCGGGCCTCGTCCTCGACGGTCGCGGACGGATCTACGTGGCCGATCGCGAGAGCCGACAGGTCAGCGTGGTCGACACCGCGACCATGACCCGGGTCGGCGCCGTCCCCGTGGGCGAGGGGCCGTTCGCCCTCGCGTTGAATCCGGCGCAAGACAGGCTCTACGTCGCCAACGTCCGCAGCGGTGACCTGCACGCCGTCGACACCGCAACCCTCGCGGTTGTCGCCCGCGCGGTCCTCGGCGGCATGCCGTACGGTGTCGCCGTGAGCGACGACGGAGCGCGCATTCTCGTCACCAACCAGCAGGCCGGGACGCTCGTGGTCCTCGACGCCGCCCTTTCCCCCGTGGCGACGATTCCCGTCGGTCGCTATCCGGAGGGTGTGGCGGTGTCGCACGATCGGGCCTACGTCGCGAACTGGTTCTCGGACTCGGTGTCGGTGGTCGATCTGGCCACCCTCACGGAGACGGGCCGCCTTCCCGTCGGCGAAGGGCCGCGTGGCCTCGCCATCCTGAGCCCATCCAAGGAGGCTCCATGACCTCGATGCGACCGCGCACACCGGCCCGGTGGCTCGCCCTCGCCGCCGGACTTGTTGCAGGACTGGCGGCCTGCGACCGGGCGGAGGAGCCCGGCGAGGCGGCGCGCGGTAGCGAGGAGCACACGGTGGTCGCGACAAAATCCGACGCGGACATCCCGTCCTGGCTCTCGCCGACGGATCCCATGGAGCCGGCCCGCTGGCTCGCCAGCCGCGAGCTCGGCCGCCCGGCGCCCGAGGTCGGTTCGCAGGCCGATCACCTTCGCCACAGCCTCGCCCGCGCCAAGGACTCGTTCATCGAGGATCCGCGGATGGTGGCCAACCGCACGGTGCAGCTCGGGCAGATGCTCGCCGAGGCCGGAATGCCGGAGCCCTACGCCGACCTTCTCGACGGCCTGGAAGCCGTGGCGTCGGTCACCACCCGCAAGCAGCTCTACGGCGAACTCTGCCAGCAATACTACAACACCCGCCGGCAGGGCGTGGACCGGGCCGCCACCCTGGCGCGGCTGTCGGAGCGCTACGCCGCGCAAGGGAGCGGTGACGACAAGGCCGCCCCTGCCCCATCCGCCGGGAGCGCACGATGACGAGCGTCCTCATCGTGGACGACCACCCGGTGATCCTGCGCGGCTTTCGCCGCATCATGGAGGATGCCGGGGTCGAGACCGTCCACGAGGCCACCGACGTCGCCGGGGGCTACCGGCTGTTCAACCGCCTGCGCCCCGGGATGGTGGTGGTCGATCTCACGTTCCGCACCGGCGCCCTGGCGGGCCTGTCCCTGATCCGCCAGATCCGCGCCCTGGCGCGCAACACCCGCATCCTCGCTTTCAGCATGCACGACGACCCGATCATCGTCTCGCGTGCCCTGGAGAGCGGCGCGACCGGTTACGTCCTCAAGGACGTCCCGGCGGCGCGATTCCAGGAGGCGTTCGAGACGGTCCGGGCGGGGCGGAGCTACCTCGACCATGCCCTCGCGACCCGCGTGGCCGTCCTCGGCCTCGCCGGCCAGCCGGCGCCGCTCGCCGACCTCACGGCCCGCGAACTCCAGATCCTGTCCCTCCTCGGCCGGGGGCAGTCCTACGGGGCCATCGCCGACACCCTGGCGGTGAGCTACCGCACGGTGATCGGCTCCTGCGCCAGCCTCCGGCGCAAGCTCGGGGTCCGGACGCTCGCCGAACTCATCCACGTCGCCGTCTCGCAGGGCGAGGACGGCCCCGCGCGCTGATCCGGGACGACCCTACTGCCCGGCGCCCTTCGGCCGCTTGAGGGAGAAGCGCGTCTCCGGCTCGGCGGTGAAGTAGTCGAAATAGCCGCCGCGCAGGATCGGCCGCATGGCCCCGGTCTCCACGAGGCCGTCCTTGATGAAGGCGTCGTCGATGTAGATCGACACCACCTGCCCGATCACCAGGAAATGGGTGGCGTCCCCCCCGTCCAGTGGCGTCAGCGGCACCGTCCGCACCCACTTGCACTCGATGGCGGCGGGCGATTCGCCCACCCGCGGCGGCCGGACCTTTCGCGACGGCACCGGGGTGAGGCCGGCGACCTCGAACTCGCTCTGTCCTCGCGGCAGAGGCGCCGAGGTGGCGTTCATGGCATCCCGGAGGGCGAAGGTGGCGAGATTGCACACGAACTCGCCGCCCTCCTCCGCGAAGGTCATGGCGTCCTTGCGGCCCGAGGAGGAGAACATCACCATGTCGGGGTCCGCCGCCACGGCGTTGAAGTAGGAATAGGGGGCGAGGTTGACCTGGCCCGCCCGGTTCATGGCGCTGATCCAGCCGATGGGGCGTGGCGCGACGAGGGCCTTGAAGGGGTTGTGCGGCAGGCCCCGGGTCTCGGAGTCGTAATGCATGGGGTTCAGATCCGGGTGACGATGTCGGCGAGATCCGGCCGGGGCCGGTCGCCCGGCACCTCCTGGGGACGGCCGAGATGGATGAAGCCGGCGAGCTTCTCAGCAGGGCTCAGGCCGAGGGCGTCGAGGACGCGGCGGTCGTAGGCGAACCATTCCGTGAGCCAGGAGGTCGCGTAGCCCGCGGCATTGGCGGCCACCACGAGGTTCATGCACACGGCCCCCGCCGACAGCACCTGCTCCCATTCGGGAATCTTCGTGTGCGGCCCGGCGCGGGACACCACCGCCACGACCACGGGGGCGTGGGCGAGGCGCCCGGCCTCAAGGTCGAGGCGGGCGGCGTCCGCCTCCGGGTGATCGGCGCCGTAGGCCGCCGCGATGGTGGCACCGATGCGGGTCCGCGCCTCGCCTTCGATGACGAGGAAGCGCCAGGGCGCGAGCTTGCCGTGATCCGGCACCCGGGCGGCCAGCGTCAGGAGCGTGTCGAGTTCGGCCGCGCTCGGCCCGGGGCCGTCGAGGCGCAGCGGCGGAACGGAACGGCGGGTGCGCAGAAGATCGAGGGTGGCGTTCATCGAAACCTTGTGGAATCCGATCGGGGATGGCGGCGTTCCGGCGGATCTAGCATAGATGGCGGCCGATGCCGTCGGTCATGCCGTCGCCATGGTCCGGTTCCAGAGCGGACCGCTCGGGGGCTCGGACGGGACGGCCCGCAGGGAGAGGGCGCATGACAAGGGGCCTGACGGTCGCCGCCGCAATGATGGCTTTGGGACTGGCGACGCCGGCCCGGGCGCAGGAGGGCGGCCTTCACAACCGGATCGGGCCGAACCTGCCGACCCCATCCCTCACCGAGCCTGAACCGCCCGCGCCCGCGTCCCGGACCGCCGCGACCCTGAGCCTCGCCGCGGTGTTCGCGGGCAGCGACAAGCCCCTGCGCTCGGGGCTCGCCTGGCGGATCTACGAGGACCGGACGGACGGCGTGAAGCCCCCCATCGTCGCGCGTTCGGACGCGCCCGACCCGAGCTTCACCCTGGCCCCCGGCGCCTACGTCGCCACCGTGACCTATGGCTTCGCCAGCGCCTCGAAGCGCATCGCCATGGCGGGAGCGCCGGTCGCGGAGACGCTGAAGGTCAATGCCGGGGCGCTCAAGCTCTCGGGCGCCATCGGCGACGCGCGGATTCCCGCCGCTCAGGTTGCGTTCTCGGTCTTCGTTCCCATCGGGACCAATTCGGAGGGACGCCTCGTGCGCAGCGGCGTGAAGTCCGGCGAATTGCTGCGCCTGCCCGAGGGCACCTATCACGTGGTCTCCACCTACGGGGAGTCGAACGCCATCCAACGCGCCGACCTCAAGGTCGAGAACGGCAAGGTCACGGACGCGACCCTGAGCCACCACGCCGCCACCGTGACCCTGAAACTCGTGGCTGCTCCGGGAGCCGAGGCCTTTGCCGGCACGGCGTTCAGCGTGCTGACGCCGGGCGGCGACACCATCCGCGAGGCCATCGGGGCGTTCCCGCAGGTGGTCCTGGCGGAGGGCGACTACGTGCTCATCGCCCGCCATGACGGGCAGGTCTACACCCGCGAGTTCAAGGTCGAGAGCGGGATGGACCGGGACATCGAGGTCGAGGCCAAACCCACGTGATCGGAGCCCTTATGCGGAATCGTCCCCTGACCCATCGCCCGGCCGCCGCGCTTGTGGCCGCAGCGCTTCTGGCGGGCACGGTCGCGCAGGCGCAGACCGTCGTGGACGACTCGGCGGCCGCCCTGCCGGCCGGGACGGCGCCCGCCGTCATCGGGCTCCTCGGCCGGGGCCTGAAGGCCCCGGAAACGGCGCGTTACGGCCGGCTGCGCATGGGCCGGGCCGGGGCCGTCTGCGGCGAGGTGGACACGACGAACCGGATGGGCCAACACGTCGGCCCGCGCGGCTTCGTCGCCGATCTGGGAGCGGGCTTCGCCGCCATCGTCCCGGACGGGGCCGAACTCCGCAACCCGACCGGGACGGCCCATTACGCGGCGATGCAGCGGACCCTCGCGCTGTTTTCCGCCAATTGCGCGGTCTGACCGCGCCCGCACGAAGGATGCCCGCATGGACGATGCCCGCATGGACCCTTGCCGGATGAAACCCGCCATCATCTGGCTCACGGGCCTGTCGGGTGCCGGCAAGTCGGCAACGGCCGAGGCCCTGCGGGACCTGCTGGCCGCGCGGGGACATCGGGCGACGATCCTCGACGGCGACGAGCTGCGCCAGGGCCTGAGCCGCGATCTCGGCTTCGGCGACGCCGCCCGCATCGAGAACATCCGCCGGGCGGCCGAGGTCGCCCGCATCCTCGCACGCGCCGACATCGTCACCATCGTCTCGCTGATCTCGCCGTTCCGCAAGGAGCGCGCCCAAGCCCGCGCCATCGCGGGGGAGATCCCGTTCCTCGAAGTCTACGTCGACGCGCCGCTGGCCGTGTGCGAGGAGCGCGACCCCAAGGGTCTCTACCGCCGCGCCCGCGCCGGCCTCATCCCGAACTTCACCGGTATCGACTCGGCCTACGAGGCCCCCCTCGAGCCGGATCTGCACCTGCATACGGATGCGGGCACGCCGCAGGACGGCGCCGCACGGGTGGCTGCCGCCCTCGGGAATCTGTAGCCCCCTCCAATCACGGGGTCGGAGGGGGCCTCAAAGCAGAACTTCGGATCAGGGCGTCGGCGCCTCGCCGTGATGGGTGTCGAGGCTGACCTCTGCACTCGGCACGCTCGCCGCGATGCTGTCGGCGCGGATGCGGTCGGGGGCCGTCGCCTCGGCCACGAGGGCGGCCAAGGTTTCGTCGAGGCCTCCGGTCCGGGTGTGCTGGCTCCCGAGGCGCCGGACCGAGACCGTGCGTTCCTCGCCCTCCTTGCGGCCGACCACGAGCATCACCGGCACCTTGGCCAGCGAATGCTCGCGAACCTTGTAGTTGATCTTCTCGTTGCGAAGATCGGCCTCGACCCGCAGCCCGAGGCGGCTCGCCGCGGCGACCACCTCCCGCGCATACGGGTCGGCATCGCCCGTGATGGTGGCGACCACCACTTGCACAGGCGCCAGCCAGAGCGGGAAATGCCCGGCGAAATGCTCGATGAGGATGCCGGTGAACCGCTCCAGCGAGCCGCAGATGGCGCGGTGGACCATGACGGGCGGCTTCTTTCCGCTCTCGGCATCGACGTAGAAGGCGCCGAAGCGTTCGGGCAGGTTGAAGTCCACCTGCGTCGTGCCGCACTGCCAGTCGCGGCCGATGGCGTCGCGGAGCACATACTCGAATTTCGGACCGTAGAACGCGCCTTCGCCGGGGTTGATCGCCGTCTTGATCCGGCCGCCCGACGCCTCCTCGATCTGCGCCAGGACGCGGGTCATCACCGCTTCGGCGTGGTCCCACAGGGCGTCCGAGCCGACGCGCTTTTCGGGGCGCGTCGAGAGCTTCACCACGATCTCGCCGAAGCCGAAATCGGCGTAGGTGGAGAGGATCAGGTCGTTGATCTTCAGGCACTCGTCGGCGAGCTGGTCCTCGGTGCAGAAGATATGCGCGTCATCCTGGGTGAAGCCGCGCACGCGCATCAGGCCGTGCATCGCGCCCGACGGCTCGTAGCGGTGGACCACGCCGAACTCGGCCATGCGCAGGGGAAGGTCGCGATAGGACTTCAGCCCGTGCTTGAAGATCATCACGTGGCCGGGACAGTTCATCGGCTTCAGGGCGAACCAGCGCTTGTCCTCGGCCTCGTCCCCGGCGCTTTGCGCCGCGAACATGTTCTCGCGATACCATTCCCAGTGGCCCGACGTCTCCCACAGGGCCTTGTCGAGGATCTGAGGGGCGTTCACCTCCTGGTAGTCGCCCTTCAGGCGCCGGCGCATGTAGGCGATGATCTCCTGGAACACCGTCCAGCCCTTGGCGTGCCAGAACACGACGCCCGGCCCCTCCTCCTGGAAGTGGAACAGGTCCATCTCGCGGCCCAGGCGCCGGTGGTCGCGGCGCTCGGCTTCCTCCAGGCGGTGGAGGTAGGCGTCGAGATCCTCCTTCGTGGCCCAGGCGGTGCCGTAGATGCGGGTCAGCATCGGATTGTTGGAATCGCCCCGCCAATAGGCGCCGGCCACCTTCATGAGCTTGAAGGCGGTGCCCACCTTGCCCGTGGAGGTCATGTGCGGACCGCGGCACAGGTCGAACCAGTCGCCCTGGCGGTAGATGTTGAGGTCCTCGCCCGGCGGAATCGCGTCGACGAGCTCGACCTTGTAGGCTTCGCCCTTCTCCGAGAAAAGCTGGCGCACGTCGTCCCGCTTCCAGACTTCCTTCGTGAACGGGGCGTCGCGCGAAAGAATCTCGCGCATCTTGGCCTCGATGGCGGGGAAGTCGTCGGGCGTGAACGGCTGGTCGCGGGCGAAGTCGTAATAGAAGCCGTTCTCGATCACCGGGCCGATGGTGACCTGCGTCTCCGGCCACAGGGCCTGCACGGCTTCGGCCAGGACGTGGGCGCAATCGTGCCGGATCAGCTCAAGACTGCGTGGGTCCGTGCGGTCGAGGAACTCGATGCGGGCGTCGTGCTCGACGAGATCGGACAGGTCGCGCACGGTGCCGTCGAGGGCCATGGCGACGGTGCGCTTGGCAAGGCTCTTGGCGATGCCCTCGACGATGGCGCGGCCGGTGATCGCGCCGTCGTAGCTGCGGGTGTTGCCGTCGGGAAAGGTCAGGATCGGCATGGCCGAGGGGCTCCTTGGAGGCTCACTCCTGCGTACGCGGCAGGTAAGCGGGTCTTGAGGTCAGCGGGTCTTGCGGTCAGGGGTCTTGGTCGTGGGCGGGCGCCGGGGCGCGCCGTGCCGTTTAGCTCCATTCGCAGCCCGAAGGAACGTGAAACCTGCCGCGCCGCGGCGACACGCGGTCAGGAGCCGAACTGACAATCTCGCCCAACCTTCACTTCGCTGCGTCCCACGGTGGCGTCCGATGAATTGACAACGCGGGCGCGAAGCGACTGATGCTGGTGAAAGGCCATGGCCACTACGGTTGAGGCCAAGAAAAAATCCACGTCACGAGAAATAAGCATGGGTCCGGGCCGGGGGGGCACAGGGCTCAGCCGGGAGACACGCCATGCCGAGCCCCATACAGACGGCCCATCCCGAGGGAATCGCCATCACGTCGACGGCCCAGCTTCCGGGGGCACAGGTTCCGATGCGGCGGTTCTGGCCTCAAGGCTGGTGGCGGTTCGTGGACTTCAAGATCGGCATCATTCCGCTGCCGGTCTACGCGATCCTTGTGATTCTCCTGGCGATCCTCACGCAGGAGGGCGAAATCCGGCCGGATGCGCCGACGATGATCGCCGTGCTGGTGCTGGGCGGCTTCACCTGTGCCGAGATCGGCAAGCGCCTGCCGGTCCTGCGCAGCATCGGGGCGGGGGCGATCTTTGCGACCTTCATCCCCTCGGCCCTGGTCTTCTACGGGCTGATCCCGCCACAGGTCTTCAAGGCGATCGTGGATTTCACCAAGTTCACCAACTTCCTCTACCTCTACATCGCCACCATCATCGTCGGCAGCATCTTAGGCATGGACCGCGAGGTCCTGATCAAGGGCTTCCTGAAGATCTTCGTGCCCCTGGCCGCGGGTTCGGTGGCGGCGGGCATCGTCGGCACCCTGGTCGGCACCCTGCTGGGCCTGGGCGCCTACCACACCTTCTTCTTCCTCGTGGTGCCGATCATGGCGGGCGGCGTCGGAGAGGGCGCGATCCCGCTCTCCATCGGCTACGCGGCGATCCTCGGCCAGGGCCAGGGCGACGTGTTCGCCCAGGTGCTGCCGCCGGTGATGCTCGGCAGCCTGACGGCGATCGTCCTGGCCGGCACCCTCAACGCGGTGGGCAAGCGCCTGCCCCACCTCACCGGCGAGGGCCGGCTGCAACCCGACCGGGACAACGACGTCGCCGCCATGAAGGCGGAGGACATCCCCGTCGACGCCGCCACCGTGGGCGCGGCGGCGCTCACGGCGGTGACGCTCTACCTGCTCGGCGTGATGATGCATCACGTTACCGGCCTGCCCGCCCCCGTGGCGATGCTGTTCCTGGCGGTGATGGCCAAGCTCGCCAGCGCGGTGTCGCCGCGCCTCCAGGCCGGCGGCTTCGTCGCCTACAAGTTCGTGCAGATCAGCATGACCTACCCGCTGCTCTTCGCCGTCGGCGTGGCGATGACGCCGTGGGAGAAGCTCGTCGCCGCCTTCACGATCCCGAACCTCATTACCATCGTGGCCACCGTGGTGACGCTCATGGCGACGGGGTTCCTGGTGGGCCGCAAACTCGGCATGTATCCCATCGAGACGGCCATCGTGAACGCCTGCCACAGCGGCCAGGGCGGCACCGGCGACGTCGCCATCCTGACGGCCGCCAACCGCATGTCGCTGATGCCCTTCGCCCAGATCGCCACGCGCATCGGAGGCGCCCTCACGGTGACGGGGACGCTTGTGGTGATGCGGTGGCTGAGCGGGGCTGGCTGATCCCGGCCTCATCGCTCCGAGCCGACGGGGGGATCGATGGGGGCGGGTATGGGCGACGTTGGCGCGCCGGGCGGCTACCAGCGGTAGATCAGGCTCCCTATCACGGTAGCCGGGGCGCCGCGATAGCAGAATCCGGCCTGGCAGTTGGTGTAGCTCCGATCGAAGATGTTGAAGGCGTTCACTTGGGCGCGGAAGCCTTTGTACTTCGGGTCGAGGGCCGAGAAGTCGTATGCGATCAGGGCATCCCAGAGGGTCACGGTGGGGTTGCGCACAGTGTTCTCGTCGTCGGCGAAGCTGGTCCCGGCGTAGCGAAGGCCGCCACCGATCTGCAGGCCGGCGAGGAACGACGAGGGCGCGAACTGATAGGTCGTGAAGGCTGAAAAGCTGTCGCCGGGGATGCCCGAGAGCCGGTTGCCGTCGATGGCCTCGCCGGTCACCAGGGAGGTCTGGCGGGCGAGGCGGACGTCGAGATGCGTGTAGGACAGGGTGAGGTTGGTGCCCGGGGCGAAATTGGCCGTCGCCTCCATCTCGTATCCGCGGGACCTGACCGCGCCGGTGGCCACCTGGTTGGCGGTGTTGGTGGGGTCCTGCCGCAGGATGCTGGACTGGTTGATGTCGAACCCGGCGATGGCGGCGGTGATGTTGGTGCCGGGAATCGCGTATTTCACGCCGCCTTCGAGCTGGTCGCCCGTCGCGGCCTTGAAGGGATTGCCGGCGGCGTCCACGCCGACCTGCGGCGTGAACGTGGTGGCGTAGCTGGCATAAGGCACCACCGCGTCGGTCAGCAGGTAGTTGAGCCCGACCCGGCCCGAGAAGGCGCGGTCGGTGCTGTTCTGCGCGGTGCCCGTGGTCCGGTCGGCGACGGTGCTCTGGAACACCCAATCGTGCCGCCCGGTGAGCGTCAGGATGAAGCGGCCGAGCCTGGCCTGATCCTGCAGGTAGAGTCCGACCTGATCCTGAGCCTGCGCTTGAAACGTCGTCAGGGCCGGCCGGGTGATCGCCTGCTGTCCGTAGTTGAGTGTGACGAGGTTCAAATCGGGCGCTGAACCGAACCCAAAGGCCCGCGTGTAGTCGTAATGTGCGTAATCGATGCCGCCGACCATCGTGTGCCGGATCGGGCCGGTGTCGAAACGGCTTTCCAACTGCGTGTCGACGGAGATCTGACTCAAAGCGTCGCGGTAATATCCGACGCCCCGTGAGGCCCGGGTCCGATCGGCGTTCAGGCCGGCGATATAGGCGTATTCGTAATCAGCATTGACGTCGTAATAGCGGACGTTCTGCCGGACGATCAGGTCGGGCGAGAATTTATGCTCGAAGGCGTACCCGATGCGGTATTGCTGCTGCTTGTAGTGATTGAAGGCCGGATCTCCGGAGTAGAAGTTCGTCACCTTGAATCCAGGGTCGTTGTAGAAGAACGACGTGCCCGGCAGGCGGGATTCGTAATACTCCGACAGGAACGTGAAGCTGGTGTCGGAGGACGGACGCCAGGTGAAGGAGGGCGCGATGAAGCTGCGGTCGTCGTCGCCGCCGGGCAGGTAGGTGTTGGATTGGCGCTTCACTCCGGTGAGGCGGTAGGCGAGCGTTCCGTCCGTGCCCTCGACGGGGCCGCCGATGTCGAAATTGCCCTGGAAGCGGTCGTAGTTGCCCGCCTGGAACTGGACCTCGCCGAAGGGCACGAAGACGGGCCGCTTCGACGTCGAGTCGACGATGCCGCCGGGGGAGCCGAGGCCGTAGAGGCCCGAGGCCGGCCCGCGCAGGATCGTCACGGCTTCAAGGCCGTAGGGCTCGCTGCGCGGGATCGTCAGACCGACGGCGTTCAGGCGGAGTCCATCGCGGAAGATGCCGTTGTAGGTGGCGGAGAAGCCCCGGATATAGAAGGCATCGTAGCGCGGATCGAACCCGAACACGCTGCTTGAGACGCCGGGCGCATAGGCGATGGCCTGGGCCAGATCCTGCACGTTGCGGTCGTTCAGCTGCTCGCGGGTGACCACGGAGACCGATTGCGGTGTCTCGATCAGGGGCGTGTTGGTCTTCGTTGCCGTCGGGCTGATCCGCGCGGTGTAGCCGGTGACGCCGGAGGGCCCGCCGCCGCCGCCGCTGGTCGCGGCGCTGTCCTGTCCGGTCGCGACGTTGCCCAGCGCCGGAGCGATCCCTGTTCCCTCCACCGAGAGCTGATCGAGTTGGACGCTCGCTCCCTGCGCCCGGGCGGTGCCGGCCAGGGCCGTGGAGGCCAGCAGCAGGGCGCTGAGACGGGCGAGGCGTCGACGGGATGGCATGACAGACTCCCTGGAATGCCGAAGGGCGGAGATCGGTCAAAATACCAAAGCGGATCGTTTCTCAAGTCCCAATGGGCAAAATTTCAAGGAATATTATGATTCTATGAGTGCTGAATTGAAATAATTCTAGCTCTAAACGCTGGGAATATTTGTTTTCGGATTGTTTATGTTGCGGTATTTGAAGAGTTCGGAGAATCCTGACGCCGTGGCTCGCGGATCGTCCATAAGGTGTCGCGCTAGTCTGTGAGGGCAACCGGTAGGTCTTCCGCCGTCTCGCGCGCCAAGGGTGCGGGCGGTGCGTTGACGCTCCGCCAGCGGCCGTAGCGCCAGGGCGTGGCCCACCCTGCCCCCTTGGGCAATGTCTCGGGCACGAGGTCGATGCCGTGAGTGCCGAGAGGTCCGCACCGGCAGATGCGCGAGAACCCAATCCAGCCGCCGGGCCAGAGTCCATGCCGGCGGATCGCCTCGTCGGTGTAGTCCGAGCAGGAGGGCCAGTGTCGGCATTGCCGCCCGATTAGGCCCGACAGCGTGAGCTGGTAGCCCCGGATCGCCCAATGGGCCGCGCGGCGGACCATGGCCTTATTCAGCAGCCTGGGCCCTGGCGGCGACCTGATCCAGCGCGTCGACCACGGCGTCGAAGGTCAGGAGCGTCGAGGCGTGGCGGGCCTTGTAGTCCCGGACGGGCTCCAGCACGGCGAGATCCGACCAGGGGCCTTCCGGCGCCGGGCCGTTTTCCTTCAGCATCGACCGCACGGCCTCGCGGACTGCCCGGAGGTCCTGCGTCGTGGCGCCGATCACGTGACGGGCCATGATCGAGGACGAGGCCTGTCCGAGGGCACACGCCTTCACCGCGTGGGCGAAATCCGTGACGACCCCGTCCGCGACGCAGAGGTCGACGGTGACGGTGGAGCCGCACAGCTTCGAGTGGACGGTCGCGCTGGCGTCGGGCGTGGGCAGGCGCCCGAGATGGGGAATGTCGGCGGCGAGTTCGAGGATGCGACGGTTGTAGATGTCGTCGAGCATGGGCGGCGTCCTCACGGCGGGGACGGCCTCGCGTGAAGCCGGCGTCCGGTCCCGGTTGTCTGATCCGCGCCGCCTGCATTGCGCGGCGGCGCGATTACGACGATATAGGCGCCCACGCACCGTTTCGCGAGGAGGCGGATCGTCGATCCGGGCTGTGCCCACGGCCGGGATCGCGCCTGCGGCCAGGGTGTCCCCGCCGGCCGAAGCCCCAAACGGCAATGGTTCGACGATGTATGCCAAGCCCGACAGCAACACGATGACGACCCGGATCGCTCGGGCGGAAGATGCCATGGATGCCGCGCTCAAGTCCCTTTCCTACCGCCTGACCGAGACGGAGGATTCGCGGATGGCTGAGAAGATTCCCGACGCGGCACATGCCGCGTCCCTGAACGGCCTGCGCAACGACAATGCGCCTGTGCCGATTCCCGCCGTGGAGATCGCCCCCTTGCCGTCCTCCGCCAAGCGCGTGCCCGATGCCGTCGCCACGGGTCGCCCGAGCCGCGAGGAGGCCGAGGCCGCCGTGCGCACCCTCCTGCGCTGGGCCGGGGACGACCCGAACCGCGAGGGCCTGCGCGACACCCCCGCTCGCGTGGCCAAGGCCTACGGCCAGCTGTTCGGCGGCTACGAGCAGGATGCCGACGCGCTCCTCGAGCGCGTGTTCGAGGAGGTCGAAGGCTATTCGGACATCGTCCTCGTGCGCGACATCCCGTTCTACTCGCATTGCGAGCACCACATGGTGCCGTTCATGGGGCTCGCCCACATCGCCTACTATCCGGTCAAGGGCGTCGTCGGTTTGTCGAAGCTTGCCCGCGTGGTCGACACCTTCGCCCGCCGCCTGCAGACGCAGGAGACCATGACGGCGCAGATCGCCGACGTGATCGAGAGCATTCTCAAACCCCGCGGCATCGCCGTGATGGTTGAGGCCGAGCACCTGTGCATGGCCATGCGCGGAGTCCAGAAGGCCGGCGTTTCCACCATCACCACCCAGTTCCGAGGCGCCTTCAAGAGCGATCCGAACGAGCAGGTGCGCTTCCTCACCCTCGTGCGCAACAAGCCCTGACGCCGATGACGATCTCTTTCGACGCCCCGGGTTCGAAGTCCGAGGTCGAGGAGGGAGCCGTCTTCACCCCTCGCTTCGACGCGAACGGCCTCATCGCCTGCATCGCCGTCGACGCAATGGACGGGCAGGTGCTCATGCTCGCCCACATGAACGCCGAGTCCCTCGCCCGCACCCTGGAGACGGGCGAGGCCTGGTACTGGTCGCGCTCACGCGGCGAACTCTGGCACAAGGGCGCCACGTCCGGGCAGATCCAGCGCATCGTCGAGATGCGGGTGGATTGCGATCAGGACGCCGTGCTCATCCGCGTTACGGTCGGCGGCGACGGGGGCTGCTGCCATACGGGCCGGCGCGATTGCTTCTACCGCGGCGTCGAACTCGGGGGAGCGACGGGGCCGGTGCGCCTCCACCCCGCCGTGTCCCGGGCGCCCGGCCCAGCATGACCTGGGACGGGTCCGGCGCGGTCCGCATCGAGGCCGGCGCCGTCGAGCCCGTGACGGAGGCCGCCCCGCGCGGCCCCCGCATCGGCCTTGCCCTCGGCGGCGGCTCGGCCCGGGGCTGGTCGCATATCGGGGCCATCGAAGTCTTGGAAGAAGCGGGCCTTCATCCGGAGGTGGTCACCGGCTGCTCCATCGGCGCCGTCGTCGGCGGCTGCTACGCAGCGGGCCAGCTCGGTCTGCTCAAGGCCTTCGCCCTGTCCCTGACCAAGCGCCGCGTCGTCGGCCTCCTGGATCTTCGCCTCGGGTCCGGCCTCATCGCGGGCGCCCGCCTGCGCCGACGCCTGGAGCGCGACCTCGCCGACCGCCGCATCGAGGGCCTTCCGGTCCGCTTCGCGAGCGTCGCCACGTGCCTCGGCACCGGCGAGGAGGTCTGGCTCACCCGGGGCAACCTCGTCGACGCCCTGCGGGCCTCCTACGCCCTACCGGGCGTGTTCCCGCCCGTGCGCCTCGGCGACCGCCTTCTTATGGACGGAACCCTGGTCAATCCCGTGCCCGTCACTCTCGCCCGTGCCCTCGGGGCGGACGTGGTGATCTGCATCAACCTCAACGGTGATCCCCGCGCGGCCGGGGGACCGGTCGTCCTCGACCCTACCGAGCCGGCGACGGAGGCATCGGTTGCGCCGAGGCCGCGCCGACGCCGGCCGTGGAACCTCCTGCGGTCCAGTCCCCCGCCCCCGAGCCGCCCCCTGCCGGGCGCGCCGAGCCCCGGCCTCGCCCGGGTGATGCTCGATGCCTTCAACATCACGCAGGACAAGATCTCGCGGGCGCGCCTCGCGGGTGATCCGCCGGACGCGACGATCTCGCCGTGTCTCGACGGGATGGGCCTGTTCGAGTTTCACCGCGCGGCGGAGGGGATCGCCCTCGGGCGCGCAGCGGCCCGCGCCGCCCTGCCGGCCATCCGCGCCACCGTGGCGTCGGCGGCGGCCAGGGGCTGAGTGTCGACTCCGGGAATCCCAGCCGACCGATCACGCCATGGTGATGTAGTCGCGCATGGCCTGATGCTCGGCCTCCACCGCCGCGATCCGGCGCTTGACCACGTCGCCGATGGAGATGAGGCCGGCGAGCCGGCCCGCCTCTAGGACGGGAACGTGGCGGAAGCGGCCGTCGGTCATGAGGTGCATCACGTCCTCGACGCTCGTGTCGCGGGTGCAGGTGACGACGGCGGCGGTCATGTGCGCGGAGACCAGGGCGTCGAGGGCGCCCGCGCCCTGTTGAGCCAGGGCGCGCATGATGTCGCGCTCGGACAGGATGCCCAGAACCGCGCCCTCGGCATCGCTGACGACGACGGCGCCGATGCGCTTCTCGGCGAGCAGATGGATGGCCTCGTCGAGGGTGCGCTGCGGCTCCACCGTGACGACGGAGCGGCCTTTCTCGGCAAGGATACGGGCGACGGTCATAGGCGATTCCCTTCCTGGTACGAGCGACGTTGCGGCCTGGTTGACCCCGGCTCACGGATTTTCGATCGGACGATTCGCGCCCCCTCGGCGCCGATCCCATCTGTGGCGATTGTGTGGCTGGCGCGCCGTCCTGGCAAGCGCGAATGCTTAAAACCCTGATGGGGCGGGTGTTTTCGCGTCCTTCAGCCCCTGTGCCGGTCGAGGAGCGGCAGCAGGAAGAACCCGACGAGGAAGCCGCCGAGATGCGCGTCCCAGGCCACCGCCGTCGCCTCGGCATCGAGGGGCAGGCTGATGACGCCGAACAGGAAGTTGGTCACGAGCCAGACGGCGAGGAAGATCACCGCCGTGCGGTTGCGCAGGAGCTCCGCGATCGTCTGGAGGCGCTGGGGCGGCGGCAACTGCCAAGGCTGCGCCACGCGGTAGGCCGGCGGCGGTTGGAACACGAAGCGGGCCGCGGCCGCCATCAGGGCCGAGACCCCCGCCGATGCGCCGATGAGCGGCGCCGTACTCAGCGGATCGATCAGCACGTGCAGCACCCCTCCCGCCACGGCGCCCACAAGGGCGATGACGCCGTAACGCAAGGGGCCGTAACGGCGTGCCACAGGCGAGCCGAAGGCGGCGAGCCATACGGTGTTGAAGATCACATGCGTCCACGAGCCGTGCAGGAGTGCATAGGTCGCGAAGGTCCATGGGCTGGCCGACGGTTCGGCGACGATGTAACGGGCAAAGACTTCGCGCGCACCCACGATATCGGGGTCGCCGACGGCACCTGCCGCCTTCAGGAGATCCTCGATCCGTGACGGGTCGATGGCTACGGTCCAGCGGCCGGGGATCAGGGCGAGATGGATGAGGGCCCAGATGTCCCAGGCATCGGGCAGGACGAAGACGCGCAGGGCGTGGATCGCCAGCAGCACCGCGATGGAGGCGGTGACGACGCCCGGCATGTTGAACATCGGAACGCGGTTCTGGCGCGGCAGGTCGGGCATGGCATCCATGGCGTCACCATGTCGGGGCTTTCAGGGATGCGGCAAGCCCCATGCGCGCGAAAGGCTCCGTTCGGCGACCTGAACCCACACCGAGCCCCAATTCTGTTAACCTTACGAAAAGGTTAAGCGCGCGGCCGTTCCGGCGGCGGCATAGGGTGTGCGCAGGCTTACGAAATTCCTTCGTCGCACGGGCATCCGTGTCCCGAAATGGAACTCCTCTCGCCAGACCCTCCAGGGCCATGCCACCGCAGGACACCATGAAGCATCCGACGAGTCGCCTGCTCCACACCTATTGGGACGGCCTTCGCCGGGAGCGGGCCGCTCCCGAACGCAGTGAGATCGAGCCTGGTGCGATCCGCAATGTTCTCGCAGACAGCCTGATTCTTGAGGTCGACGTGCCCGGCAGCGGCGCGGCGATCCGGCTGGCGGGCACCCGCGTTTGCGCCCTCTTCGGACGCGAACTGCGCACCAACGCCTTCGCAGACCTGTGGGGAGCGCCCGATGCCGATCCCTGGCGCCTCGTGGAGACCGTGGCGGTGGACACCCTCGGCATGGTGGCCGGGCTGACGGGGACGACGGCCCGGAACGAGACCATCGATCTCGAGCTCATTCTCCTTCCCCTGCGCCACCGTGGCCAGACCCAGACGCGCATCCTCGGTGCCCTGAGTCCGCATTTCGTGCCGCACTGGCTCGGCCTGCGCCCAGTCACGCACCTGCGCACCACCAGCCTGCGCGTGCTCGGCACGCAGCCCAGAACGCTCGGTGATGCCGAGGATACCCTGCGCAACCTGCCGATTCCCGCCAACGACGCCCTGCCGTTCCGACGCGGGCATCTCCTCGTCCATCCCGGCGGCCGGGGGTGAGGTCGGTTTCCGTCGCATCCCTTGCGCCGGGCCAACGACAGATGCGTGTGCGGTGTCATCCCGGCTCGGGACGCGGAAGGTTTTCGTAACCGGCGGCCGACTAAGGTTCCCCGGCCTTTCGGAGAGCCGGACCTTGACCGAACATGCTTGAGGATCTCGTGCACCCCGAGGCAAAGCTGACGCGTGGCATCCGTGCGTCGGACAGGCGCCGGCATCAGCGCGTCAAAGTCGCGCTGCTCGGGCGTTACATGTTGTCGGACCGCCGGGAATTCCCGTGTCAGACCGTGGACATGTCACCGGGCGGCGTACGCCTGACCTGCGTCGAAGCGGGACAGCCCGGCGAACGCGTGGTGGTCTATCTCGAACAGATCGGGCGCCTGGAAGGCGTCATCGTGCGCCTCCTACCCGACGGGTTCGCCGCGCGCCTGGGCTCGACCTCGCGCAAGCGCGAGAAGATCGCCTCGCAGCTCACGTGGCTCGCCAACCATAAGAGCCTCGGCCTGCCCGAGGGGCGAACCCATGAGCGCCTCAAGCCCACCCAGCCGGCCGTGATCCTGCGCCTCGAGGCCGGACGTGAGATTCCGGCTCAGATCATCGACGTGTCCCTGTCGGGGGCGGCCATCGCCTGCAGTCTCTCTCCCGCCCTGGACAGCAGCGTCGTCGTCGGTCGGACCCCTGGGCGGGTGGTGCGCCATTTCGAGGGCGGCATCGGCGTACGCTTTCTGCTGCCGATCTCCGCCGACCTGTTCCATGAGGGTATCCGGCTTTAAGGCCCTCGCGCCGAGACCCCAGCGGTCTGGGCGAAGGACGTGACCCCACAGGCCCGATGCGATGTCCCCGATCCTTGCGGTCGCGGACATCGCATCGGGCCTTTTTCTTGTTTCCCCGAGTCTCGGCGGCGCCGAACGGGCCGGCCGGGCGCGATGGTATCCACTTTGTGAATCGCGATGCGCAATTATGAACGATCGAGGAAGCGGTGAATTGGGCCTGTCGCGGATGAACCGGATGCAGGGCCCCATTCGATAAAATTGCGCGCATCGGCTTCAGCGCCGCGCAGTGGCCGGCACGTCAACGTGACAGCGTTGAATGACGCGGGGGCTGCGATGCGTGGGATGAAATCGGTTGCTGTGGCGGCCCTGACGGTTCTGGCGACGGCGTTCAGTTCGACGCTTCCCAATGCCCAGACGGTGGCGAGCCTTCCGGCCCTGCCCGCCCCCGCGACCCTCGCGGCGCCCGTGGGAGCCGCCCGACCCATCGCCGCCTGGGTCACCTTCTGCGAGCGCTACGCGGCCGAATGTGCCATCAACGCCAACGAGCCGACACGGATCGCCCTCACCCCCGCCACCTGGAACCTCATCACCACGGTGAACGGCCGGGTGAACACCCGGATCAAGCCGGTCACCGACCTCGATCATTGGGGATCGGCGGATCGCTGGGATCTGGCCGAGGACGGCTCGGGCGATTGCGAGGATTTCCAGCTCCTCAAGCGCAAGCTCCTGGCCGAGGCCGGCCTGCCGCGTCGGGCCATGCGGATGACCGTGGTCATCGACGAGAAGGGCGAGGGCCACGCGGTGCTCACCCTCATCACCGACCGGGGCGACTTCATCCTCGACAACAAGACCAACACCGTCCTGCCCTGGCACCGGACCGGCTACACCTTCATCAAGCGCGAGGGCACGGATGCCGTGGCCTGGGTGTCCCTCGGGGGTGTCACATCGCCCATCACGACGGCCAACCGCTGAGGCGGGACGAGAACAGACGACCTGGAAAGCCGCCCATCGACGTGGAACCGAATGCTGCCGGGGTGGTTAATAAGAGTTTAACTTCTGCTTGAGCGCCGGGCGCCGTCGTGCCAACTTTGCCGTGTCAGCAATGGACGGCAGGGCGAACCGGATGCGGCACGCGATTCTGCATAGCCTCGGCGAACCGGCGGTGGGCGAGAAGGACGCCTTCCGGGCGCGCGTGGCCCGCGCCGCCCGCCTCGCCCTCACGGGGGCGACCCTCCTTTTCGGTGGCGCCGGCGCGCAGGCCCAGACGGTGGCGGCGTTGCCCGACGCACCTTCCCTCGGTGCGGGCGCCGAGGCCCGGCCGGTGGCCGCATGGACCGACTTCTGCGCGCGCCATCCTGCCGAATGCGCCGTCAATGTCCGCGAACCGGTCCGCATCACCCTGACTCCGGCCATCCGTGCGATGTTGGACAGCGTCAACCGTCGGGTCAACGCCCGCATCCGGCCGGTCACCGACATGGCCCATTGGGGCGTGGTCGACCGCTGGGATTTTCCCGACGACGGTTCGGGCGACTGCGAGGATTTTCAGCTCCTCAAGCGGCGGATGCTGGTGCAGCGCGGCCTGCCCCGGCGTGCCCTGCGGATGACCGTGGTGATCGATGACATCGGCGAGGGGCATGCGGTCCTCATGGTCCGCACGGATCACGGCGACCTCATCCTCGACAACAAGACCTCTGCGATCCTGTCCGCCCCGGGTACGGGCTACACCTTCATCAAGCGCGAGGGCCAGGACGGCCTCGCTTGGGTGACCCTCAATGGGGGCGCCTCCCCGGTCGCCACGGCCAACCGCTGAATCCCCGCCGGTCGAGCCGGCGAGGCGGATCAAACACCTGCGATCATGTGGGCAAGATCGAGGGCGACGCGGCCCGACATCAGGCTCCAGCCGCAGGCGATCATCGTGGCGATCATCACGAAGGGGATCGGACGCCGCTCGAAGCGGCGGCCGCGCACCGTGTTGCGCAGGATGATGAAGGGCGCACCGAAGGCGAGCATCGGCAAGGCCGCCACGGCAGTGACGCCGCCGCGCTCGAGCAGGCTGAAGCTCGCGCGCCGCTCGGTGAAGAGCTCGAACGCGCTGGCGAGCAGGCCCGACAGGGCGAGGCCGATGCACAGGGTCTGGAGAGAGTCGAGGGCCGATGGGCTGAGGGTCATCATGCGAACGCTCCACGCTTAAGAAACCGTGAAGACCACTCTGCCCTGTCGTTTACGAAACGTTAAGGCTTTCCCGCCGTTAGGGTTAAGCCTGTGCACGGGCCATCGGCCGATCGCCCGTGCCGTGAAGGTTGATTGCGGCGGGCCGAGCGCCTCTCACAAAACTCCCGTGTCGCTGAAGGCGAGAACCGGCCGTGGTCGGGAGTCGTGTGAGGCTCTCTCAGTCCTCGAGGTCGATGTCGAGGATCGCCATGGCGAAATTGAACGAGCGGTCGCCGTCCTCGTCGTCCACGGAGACCACGCCCAGGAACTCCTCGCCGATGTAGACTTCGGCCGAATCGTCCTTCTTGGGGCGGGGTACGAGGCGGATGTTGGTGTTCGCGAAGGTCCGGCGAAGGTAGTCCTGCACCTTGGTGATGTCGGTCTTGGTCACGCTGATCGCCTCTCGCGTTCGGGGTCGGATCGGCCTGCGCGCGGTGGCGGTCGCTGGCTCGAGTCCGGGACCGCTTGCCATGCCGCCGGGGCATGAGCAAGCGCGCGTGCGGCCTCGCTTCAGATGCCCTCGGCCATGTGAATGAATGCGTCCAGACCGAGCAGCTGGTCCATGGCGCGGGACGGCTCGGCGCAGCCGGCGGTGCCGACGACGCGCGCGGGCACCCCCACCACCGTGGTGTGCGGCGGGACGGCGCGCAGCACCACCGAACCAGCGGCGACGCGGGCGCATTCGCCCACCTCGATGTTGCCAAGGATCTTGGCGCCGGCGCCGATCATCACGCCGCGGCGGATCTTCGGGTGGCGGTCGCCCCCCTGCTTGCCCGTGCCGCCGAGGGTCACCGCATGCAGGATCGACACGTCGTCGTCGATCACCGCCGTAGAGCCGACCACGAGGCCGGTGGCATGATCGAGGAACACGCCCCGCCCGATCTGTGCCGCCGGATGGATGTCCGTCTGGAACACCTCCGACGAGCGGCTCTGCAGGTAGAGGGCGAGGTCGCGGCGGTCGTGAGTCCAGTACCAGTGCGCGAGGCGATGCGCCTGGAGCGCGTGGAATCCCTTGAAGTAGAGCACCGGTTCGATCGCCCGGGTGGTGGCCGGGTCCCGGTCGAGGACGGCCCCGATATCGGCGCGGAAGATCTCGCCCAGACGCGGATCGTCGGCGATGGCCTCGTGAAAGCCATGGGCGATGAGTTCGGCTTGCAGGGAGGGATGGCCGAGGCGCGCCGCGACCCGGTGCGCCACTGCCGCCTCGAGGGTCGGGTGATTGAGGAGGGTCGCCACGATGAAGGAGGCGAGCTGAGGCTCCTGGCGCACGAGCGCCTCGGCCTCCGCCCGCACGCGGGTCCAGATCGGATCGAAGGTCGCGACCGTTTCCCGATCGGCGGGCCGGTCCAGGGAAGAACGGACGGGCAAGAGCTTCTCCTTCGGGCTTAGGGACGTGGTCCGGTGGCGCGGTCGCCGCAGGGACGACACTCTCCGGAGAACCGCCCGGAGATGAGGATCCGCATGCGACGGACCAGACGGAGAATGTGCATTCTCCGTCTGGTCTTAGGGTGTGGTGTGACGGCGCGCCGATCAAGGGTGACCGGCCCTTCCGGCCCGCGACAGATCAGGCGTGATGCATCGCCGGCAGGGCGCCGAAGCGCGCCTCGATCGCCGCAGCGAGACGGTCCACCATCGTTTCGACGGGAACGTCGGAGGTATCGACCACGGAGGAGGCCCGTGCGTACAGGGGCTCGCGGCTGGCCAGGACCGCCCGCAATTCCTGCATGGCGGATGGGTGGTCGCCGGTAGTGGCGAGGTCTCCTTGCTCGCGCACGCGCTGCATGTGCTCCTCCGGCCGCGCCCTGAGCCAGATCGTGAAGAACGCCTGCAGCAGGAGGTCGTAGGTCAGAGGTTCGGCGACGATGCCGCCGCTGGTCGCGAGGATGAGGGGCCCAGGATGTTCCGTGAGACGGCGCAGGGCCACCTGCTCCAGGCGCCGGTAGCCCTCCTGCCCATAGATCGCGAAGATCTCCTTGACCGAGAGGGCATTCTCCCGCTCGATCTCGGCATTCAGCTCGACGAAGGTCCAGCCGAGGCGCTCGGCCACCCGTCGCCCGAGGGTCGATTTGCCGGCCCCGCGCAGTCCAATGACGGCAACCCGCGGCTGCGGCGCGTCACCCCTGGCCGGCGCCTGACCGGACAGGATGCCCTTGGCCAGGGCGATCTGCTCGGCCGAGGCCTGCCCCAGGAGGTCGCGGATCACGGGCCAATCGGGTGCCGTGCTCTCGCCGGCGATGAGGTCGTCGAGACGCACGCCCATGGCGTTGGCGACCCGGCGCAGGAGTATGATCGAGACGTTGCCCTGACCGCTCTCGAGCTGCGCGATATAGCGCTCCGACAGCCCGGACGTCTGAGACAGGAGCTTGCGCGAGAGTCCGCGCAGGGTGCGCGCATGCCGGACACGCCGGCCGAGCTCCGTCAGAAAGATCGATTCTTCTTCTACCGCGCCGGCCATGCCGTCGTCCGTCTTCCTGATATGCAGGCAGGCAACAGACCTGCACAACCCTTGATTTCAAATCTGCCGTTGCTCGCGATTGTCTCGCAACGACAATGCCGTCCACAAATGAAGATGGCGAATCGATCGATCCTGTCGATCGGAACGCAAACATCCTACCGCGTCGGCCGCCCTATAGCCCAACCGAATTGATGGGCGCAGGCTTATCTTTTGGGGATCGCTCCACCACGCGTCACTGTGCAGTGCGGCATGTGAGGTTGCGTGCGGGCGAGCGCAAGCGATTCTCACATAGGTGATGGGAAAAAAGGTGACTCTGCCTGGATTTTGCGCAGGTCGGGATGGGTAGCAGCGAAGTATGGGAGGCGCGCGGGAGACGACTGTCCGCCGGGGCTTGTCCGAGGGACGACGGTGTCGAGGGCGCTACTGGCCGGCCGGAAGCGCCGAGGCTTCGAGGATCGGCGCGCCGCCGGCCTTCTTCGCGATGATCGGTCGACCCACAGAAGCGAGCAGGACGGCCGAGGGCCGACGTGGCGGCAGCGGCACGGCCACGCTCTCGCTCGGGGCGGGGTCGATGGATCCGGGGGTCGTCAGGGAGACGGGGGTGGACGGGGCTGGCGCGAGGGGCGCCATGGCGACGGGGGCCGGATCGAGGCTGGCCATCGCCGTCGGCACGCCTGCGCCCGAGAGCGAGGCCGGACGGCGCGGCGGCAGCGGAACCTCGACGCGTTCCGTCGGGACCGCGTTGGCCGCCGGGCTCGGAGCATAGGCCAGGGCGGTGTTGGCGGCGGCGATGTTGGGATCGACGGGCGCGGAGCGGTCGAAGGCACTGGCGAAGGCGGCGCCGGACTTCGCCCCCGACGCGACGGTGGTCACGCCTTCGGGCACCTCGGTCTCGATACCCAGGCGCTTGGCGGCATAATAATAGCCGCGATTGTAGTAGCCGTAGGCGCGGGCGAGGTCGCCCTTGGCGGTCTTGTAGGCCCCTGCGAGGTAGGCGATGCCGTAGCGCAGGTTCACCGCCGGATCGAACAGGCCTGCCGCGTCGCCCTGATAGCCGAGGCCGCGGGCCGTGGCGGGCTTGATCTGCATGAGCCCGAGGGCGCTGCCACCCTTGGCGTTGGGGTTGTAGTTGCTTTCGCGCTTCACCACCGCATGGACGAAGCTTGCGGGCACGCCGGCGGCACGAGCCTGATCCTCGATCAGCGCATCGATGTTGTCCCGTGCGGTCTTGCCCTGGGCGGAGGCCGGGGTGGGCAGGATCTGAGCCGGGATGGCCAACGCGGCGACGGCGAGGAGCAAGAGGCGCTGGTGCATGCAGTGACCCGGATCGTTCTTGTTCTGAGCGGTCAAGGTCGGGGTCAAATGAGGCTGGAAAGCGACCCGCCGCCTCGATTGAGGCGATACGGCTTCGCTTTCCCCATGTGCTGTGGCGCACAGGATACACAATCTGGAAACACAGATGCCGCGCCCGTGAGGGATTCGTAAGCCGGTGCAAGGCTCTGGGTCGGCGCGGCCGTGGATGAACCGTCAGGTCGCAGCGCGGTGCAAAACAAATTCGTCGATGGCCCGGGCGAAGCCGTCCGCGTCGTTGCCCGCCGTCGTGACTTGGGCCGCCGCCTTCACGGCTGGGCTCGCGTTGCCCATGGCGATGGACAAGCCGACCCCCGAGAACATGGGGACGTCGTTGCCCCCGTCCCCCAGGGTGGCGATCCGGCTCCGGTCGATCCCGAGGCGGCGGCTCATGGTCTCGACGAAACGGCCCTTGCCGGCGCCGGCCGGAGTCACGTCGAGGTAATAGGCCTGCGACCGATGGACGTCGGCCCCCTCCCCCAGGGCGGCCGAGAGGCTTGTCTCGCAGGCGGCGAGATGGTCGGCATCGGCGCTGACTCCGACGATCTTGGCCGCCCGGTCGAGGAGCGGATCGAGGCTGGACACGACGTTGGGGTCGGCCCCGAGGGTCCGCCGTTCGAGGTCGGTGTAGGGCGCGCGCGGGTCGCGCAGGTTCCAGGCACCGTCGGCGAACACCCAGATGTCGAGGCCGGCCCGCGTCAGGCGGGCCGCCGCGTCCCGTGCGACGGCGGCCGGGATCAGGGTCTCCGACAGAATCGTGAGATCGGGGGCCACGAGGGTGCTGCCGTTGAAGGCGCCCAGGGGCAGGCGCAGGTCGAGCGCCGCCACGAGGGCGCCGAGTCCCATGGGCGGGCGGCTCGAGGCGATGGAGAAGCCGATGCCGGCCTCGCTCAAACGCCGCACCGCCGCGCGGGTCGCCGCCGTCAGGTGCTTGTCCGTGGTGACCAGGGTACCGTCCACGTCGGAGATGACGAGGGCGATGGACGGGGCGGATGCATCCATAATCGATCTGACTTTATTCTCGGTTGCCCTGCTTCAATCCGAAACGGGCCGCGATCGTTGCGGCCACCGCCTCGGCGGGGGCGTCGACGGACACGGTGACGGCCCGCTCCTCCGGGGCGGGTGGCTCGAGGATGGCGAACTGGGTGTCGAGGAGGGAGGCGGGCATGAAGTGTCCCCGGCGCGCGGCGAGCCGCCCCTCGATCAGGTCGCGGTCGCCGGCGAGATAGGCGATCCGAACCTCGGGGCGCCCGCGCACGAGCACGTCGCGATAGGCTCGCCGCAGGGCCGAGCAGACGACGATTCCCGGCTCGCGCTCCTGCAGTCGGGTGTCGATCCAGGCCCCGATGGCGGCGAGCCAGGGGGCGCGGTCGTCGTCGTCCAGGGGATGCCCCGCATGCATCTTCGCGACGTGCGCGGCGCTGTGGAAACTATCCCCGTCGACGAAGGCCCAGCCGAGGCGTTCGGCGAGACAGGCCGCCACGGTGCTCTTGCCGGAGCCCGACACGCCCATCACCACGATCACCGTGGGCCTGCCCATGCGAGCGGCGCTCAGATCGGGTTCAAGCCATTCGGATTCGCACGTGCCGGCTCCACGGGGCGAGGAAAGTGGGCCTGCCTGCATGGTCGTCTCCGGTTCGGTCGTGGCGACCCATCTCGGCCCCTCCCCGAGGGGGCCGTTCACGCGGTGGCCTCTGGGGCCGACAAGGCCGGCGCACCGGGCGCGAGGTCGGGGTGCAGCACACGTTCGCGCAGGCGCTGGGGCCCGAGGGTCATGGCGAAAAAATCGTAGGCACCGTGCCGGTCGTTCGCCATCAGGAACTGGAAATGCATCCTGAACGGCCGCCAGCGGACCCGGCGGTAGGTTTCCGGGCTGATGATGTCCCGAAACCGTGCCGAACGCACCAAGGGATTGGCGACGGGCCGGTCCCCGAGGTCGAGGTTCAGGTCGCGCACGGGATTGAAGCCCGGAAAATTCATCCAGTCCTGCGGGGCCTGGTAATCGACCCAGACGAGACGCCGGCTGGAGCAGAGCCCGGCGATCTCGCCGCGCAGGCGGGTCGCACGCGGCTGGAGCGCGACGAGGGGCATGCCCGAACCGAGGGTGACGAGGGCGAAGTTCGTCGCTCCCGTGCCCAGGTTCGGATCGCGCGCCAGCACCCGCGCGGCGACCTCGACGGCCGTCATGGCGCCCGAGGAATGCCCTACGAGCATCACCTCGTCTATGGGGGGCTCCTCGGCCGTGCGGGCGGCGAGGCGGGCGAGCACATGGTCGGCGAAGGCATCGAGGCGTATCGCATAGTCCGGCCGCCAGCCCTGGCCGTACTGCCAGTTGAACACCCAGTCGTTGAGGAGCTGCCAGAAGAAGGCGCGGTTGAGCAGGGCTTCGATGGCCTTGATCCAGCCGAGGCCCACGAGGAGGCCCAGCGGCACCGTTGCCCAGAGCGGCCAGCCCAGGCTGTGCCCGAACCCGTCGCCGAGATGCGCGTGCACGACGCCCGCGATGATCGTCGTGCCGAGGCCGAGGGCCAGCAGGAGGACGAACGGATAGAGGATGACGTTGCCGTATTTCCAGTTGAGCCGGTAGAACCGTACGATGAGGCCGGCCAGGATCACGTGCAGGGTGCCGAGCACGAGGAGCCCGGCACTGAGAAAACGCGAGCGGCCGAAGTCGCGGGCCACGATGTCGTCCCACAGGAGAACATCGTATTCGGTGTGCGCACGCCCCCAGGCGGGCTCCGCTGCGACGCTCCAGCTCTGCACCAGGCCATCCGGACGGAGCGTGGCGGGGCCGATCCGGGGCTTGGGCAGGCCGAAGCGCTTGGCGCAGCGTGAGAGCTCGCGCACGAACAGCATCCGGTAGCGGGATCGCCCTTCCGGATCGTACCCCGGTATGTAGAAGACTTGGCGCCGGTGGACCGCGCCCGGCGTCGCGTCGGCGAGGCCGGGAGGGGTGTAATCAAGAGGGGGCATGGCGCACGGGTCCGTGGCCTCGGGGGATCGAGGTCTGTAGGGCCGGGCATAGGAGGGCATATCGCGCACGCCACTACAAGAGTCGTCGATGTCCGGGCGGCGCGCCGCGCCGCCGGTGCACAGCGGGGACGACTGCGTGGCCCGTCCCGTCCCGACGGGACTGTGACCCCCTCGCCACGGACAGGGCGATGGCGATGGTCTAGGCAGCGGGGTGAGAGAAACCGACAGGCGATCCTGCATGCGCGTTCTACCCCTGGCCCTCTGCACCGCCCTGGCGGTGTCGGGCTGCTCCTCGATCCTTCCGGGTTCGGGTCCGACGACGGGTGCCATCGTCGATGGGGCTGACGTGTCGACGAGCGAGGGCACCTTCGCGCGCTACGAGATCGTCGACCTGAGCGCGGCCACCGTCGAGGCCCTGCGCGGACGGGCGCTCGACAGCCTGCTGGCCTCCTTCGGCGATCACCGCCCCTCCGTGGAGCCCGTCATCGGGGTCGGCGACTACGTCGCCGTCTCCGTGTGGGAGGCGGGTTCGGGCGGCCTGTTCTCCGGGCCGCTCTCCGCCGACCGCTTCTCCGCCGGCTCCAAGTCCGCCACCATCCCCGAGCAGGTCGTCGCGCGCGACGGCGCCATCTCGGTGCCGTATGCCGGGCGCATCCAGGTCGCCGGCCGCCGGCCCCAGGACGTGCAGGCCCTTATCGAGACCGAGCTCGCCGGCAAGGCGATCCAGCCCCAGGTCCTCGTCTCCGTGACGAAGCCGATTTCGCAGAGCGTCACGGTCTCGGGCGAGGCCGTCACC
>NZ_BPQD01000038.1 GCF_022179065.1 Methylobacterium adhaesivum | reverse complement strand
AACGCCACCATCGAGGCGGCACGGGCCGGTGAAGCCGGCCGGGGCTTTGCCGTCGTCGCCGCGGAGGTGAAGGCGCTGGCCAACCAGTCGTCCCGCGCCACGGAGGAGATCGGTACCCAGATTGCGGCGGTGCAAACCTCAACGGATCAGGCGGTACACGCCATCGAGGCCATCGGCCGGACCATCAGGCATCTCAGCGAGATCTCACTCAGCGTCTCCTCGGCGGTGACGGAGCAGGCTGCAGTGACCCACGACATGTCGGTGAACATGCAGAATGCCGCCCAGAGCGTTGAGCTCGTCCGCCAGACCATGGACGGCATCGCCCGGGCGGCCAACGACGTCGATGCATCGGTCCATGCGGTCAGCCTCGCTGCCCGTGCACTCGCCTAATCACCATAGGCGAGCGCGCGGGCGGGGTCCGCTCCAACCTAACCCGGACGTAGGTTATCCTCTACCAAGCTGGTGCAAAGCGGACTTTCCGAGGGCCTTCAAAGGGTCGTGAGCGGGCACGGATGCGATGTCCGCTTCAATCGATCACTGCCCGGAAGCAGACCGGCAGTAAACCACCCGAATCATTTGTACACCGGACCGGCAAGTGACGACCCAACCTCGCCGTAGCAGTCGAACTTTATCGGCCTTGGAAGCGGACGTTCGCCGGAAGTTGCGATTGGATCTCGGCAATCGTGTTATAGCCCATAAAAAAGGCGGGCTCGAAAGCCCGCCGATCCATGTCCGCGCGACAACAGGTTGGAGGACGTACGCCACACGGAGGTTCGGATCAGTCACTGTCGCAAACGGCCCTCTTCGTCCTTGGCGCGAGGGCGACACGCCACTTCTCCGGGACGCGGTTGGCGCGCCGGGGAAACTGTCCGCATCGGCTCCGACGGAGCCGATGCGTCTCGCCAGATCCGTCAGTTCGGCAGCGTAAAGACCGTGAGCTGACCGCCGAGGTTGGTGTAGCTCGACAGGGCAGCGTAGCCACCCACCGCGCCGAGGCCGGCATTCGGGTCGGTCAGGCCGGCCGCGAGGCCAATGCCGGCCCAGCCGCCGACACCCGACAGGATGGCGAGGTGCTGCCTACCCTTGTGGGTGTAGGTCATCACGTTGCCGATGATCCCCGAAGCCGTCTTGAACTTGTAGAGTTCCTTGCCAGTCTTGGCGTCGACGGCCTTCAGATAACCTTCCAAGGTACCGTAGAAGACCACGTCACCGGCCGTGGCGAGAGCCCCCGACCAAACCGAGAACTGCTCCTGATTCGACCATTTGATCTGGCCCTTCAGGTTGTCCCAGGCGATGAAATTGCCCATGCCGCCGTGGCTGCCTGGGGCCGGATACATCGAGACCGTCGCACCGACATAGGGCTGGCCCGGCGTGTAGCTCACTCGGAACGGCTCGTAATCCATGCAGACGTGGTTAGTGGGCACGTAGAAGAGCTGGGTCTTCGGCGAGAAGGCGGCAGGCTGCTGATCCTTGGTGCCGAGGGCGGCGGGGCACACCCCCTTCGTGTTGGTGTCCTCGCCATTCTGGTCGGTGGAATACTTGGCCTGAACCAGAGGGCGGCCGTAGGTGGGCGACGCCTTGTCGAGATCGACCTTGGAGGCCCAGTTCACCACCGGGTCGAACTTCTCCGCCACCAGCACCTCGCCGGTGGCACGGTCCAACGTGTAGGCGAAGCCGTTACGGTCGAAATGGGTGAGGAGCGGACGATCCTTGCCGTCGACCTTCTGGTCCGTGAGGATCATCTCGTTGATGCCGTCGTAGTCCCACTCGTCGTGCGGGGTCATCTGGTAGACCCATTTCGTCATGCCCGTATCGGGGTTGCGGGCGAAGATCGCCATGGTCCACTTGTTGTCACCCGGACGCTGCTTCGGGTTCCACGTCGAGGGATTGGCGGTGCCGTAATAGATGAGGTCGAGCTTCGGATCGTAGGAGTACCAGCCCCAGGTCGCCCCGCCGCCGGTCTTCCACTGGTCGCCTTCCCAGCTCTTCAGGGAGGAATCCTTGCCGATCGGCTTGCCGAGCGAGGTGGTCTTCACCGGATCGACGATCATGTCCTCGTCCGTTCCGACGCTGTAGCCGCGCCAAAGGCGGTTGCCGGTCTTGGCGTCGTAGGCGGTGATGTGGCCCCGGATGCCGTACTCGGCACCGGAGATGCCGACGATGATCTTGTCCTTCACCGGCAGCACCGTGGCGGTGTTGGTCTCGCCGATCTTCGGATCGCCGTTCTTGACCGACCAGTTTACCTTGCCGGACTTGGCGTCCAGGGAGACCAGGGTGGTGTCGGCCTGATGCAGGATGATGGCGCCGTTCGCATAGGCCAGCCCGCGATAGACCGTGTCGCAGCACATCACCGGAATGACCGACGCGTCCTGCTTCGGCTCGTATTTCCAGAGGATCTTGCCTTCGTTGTTGAGGTCGAGGGCATAGACGATGTTGGGGAAGGGCGTGTGGACGAACATCATGTCGCCGATGACCAGGGGCGAGCCCTCGTGGCCGCGCAGCACCCCGGTGGAGAAGTTCCAGGCGACCTGCAGGTTCTTCACGTTGCCGGCATTGATCTGGTCGAGCTTCGAGTAGCGGGTGTTGGCGTAATCGAGCGTCTGCAGCACCTGCTGGTTGGGGTCCTGGCTGCGCTTCAGCACGTCGTCGTTGGCCAGTGCGGCGGTGGCACCCGCGGCCACGAGGCCCAAGCCGAGAAGGCAAGCGTGTTTCATGGATTTCCTCCGGTCGCCGGCTGCCTTCTTCGATGGTCTCGCGGAGCAGCCCGACGGACCGGACGCTACGGACCCACCCGGCCCCCCGGTAGGGCAAGATCCCCGCCCCCGACTGGGCATTTTGCCTGATCGTCGGCGGAGCACCTTGCCAGCATCCAGCGGTTGCGTGCCTCTTCCTCGCGGGATGCAAGGAGCGCCGAGGGTATGGATCTCTTCATTGGGCTGATCCTCCGGGTGGCTGCCGTGGTGCTGCTCTGCCTGGGTCTCGCCACGGCATGGGTCGTCGCTGAGGTCCACCAGGGACTTCGCGAGGAGACGGCGGCATCGGCCGACCGGGTAGTCCGCGAGGCGCAGGAACTTGCCTGGCGCGAATTGACCTGGCGCGGCAGCACCGGGCGTTTCGCCAAATATGCCTTTCCGGATTGGCGCAGCTCGCACACCCTGCGCTTCATCAGCCCCGGGAACTGCGTCGCTCTCACCTGGACCGGTGAAGCGACACTACAGCAATGCAGCGGCCTGGAGACGGCCGGCGGGCCGGCCCCGGACTGGTTCGAGTGGCTCTATCGCGGGGCCTTCGGCGATATCGCGCCGATCCGCCGGGTGGTCACCCTGAACCGAAGGGAAGCCGGCACCGTCGTGACGACACCCGACCGGGGCGCGGCCGTTCGCCAGGTCTGGCGGCAGGTGCGCGTGCTGATGGCAGCTGCCGCCGCCATGGCCGGCGGCATCGCCCTCCTGGCCACGCTCGTGATCGGTGTCGCCTTGCGGCCGGCGCGGGTTATCACCCGAGGTCTCGGACGGATGGAGCGGGGCGATCACGCCGAGAAGCTGCCCCGTTTTCAGGCGCAGGAGTTCGATGGCATCGCGCAAGCCGTCAATGCCTTGAGCGAGCGCCTTCAGCACACCACCGCCGAGCGGACCGCCCTGACCCGGCGTCTCTTCGCCGTTCAGGAAGAGGAGCGCCGCGCCCTCGCCCGGGATCTCCACGACGAGTTCGGACAATGCCTCACCGCCACAGGCGCCTTGGCGAGCACAATCGAGGCCGAGGCCAGCGATCGCCCGGTGTTGCGGGACGACGCCCGCGCAATCGGCCGGATCACCCGTGACATGATGGGGACGCTGAAGGGCGCGCTCGCGCGTCTGCGTCCGCCGGACCTCGACGAGTTCGGCTTGGAGCACGGATTGCGCCGCCTCGTCTCCACGTGGCCAGGACGCAGCGCGAAACCCGCCGCGTTCAATTTGAGCTTCACCGGCGACCTCTCCACGGTGAGCGGACCAATGGCCCTCAGCATCTATCGCATCGTGCAGGAGTGCCTCACCAATGCCGTTCGCCATGGGCGGCCGACCCGGGTGGACGTCCGGATCGTTCGGACGGCGGATCGGATAGAACTCGCGGTCGTGGACGATGGCGGGGGCGACGCGGTGCTCGTGGAGACCGGCCGCGGTCAGGGCGTCCTCGGCATTCGGGAGCGGATCGGGGCCCTCGGTGGAACCCTGAACATCAACTCCGTCCCCGGCGGCGTCAGCATCGAAGCGACGATCCCGTGCGAGTCCAACGCCGACCAACCGTCCAGTCGAACCGACCCGACGGCTGAACCAGACTTGGCGTCGTTGGGACTTGCCGCGTGAACGAGACCGCGATCCTGCTCGTGGACGACCATCCGGTCGTGCGGGAGGGCTACCGCCGCTTGCTGGAGCGTCAACCGGGATACCGCGTCGTGGCCGAGGCCGAGACGGCGGCCGGGGCCTACCGAGCCTACAAGGCGAGTAGCCCAACGGTGGTGATCATGGATCTGACCCTGCCGGGACCGAGCGGCCTGGAGGCGGTCCGGCATATCCGCCAATGGGACCCTCGTGCCCGCATCCTGGTGTTCACCATGCATCAGGGGGCGGCCTTTGCCCTGAAGGCTTTCGAGGCAGGGGCCGCAGGCTACGTCACCAAGAGCAGTGCGCCCGAGGAACTGGTCCGAGCAGTTGCCCTCGTGGTCCGTGGTGGACAGGCGGTCAGCGCCGACATCGCTCAGGAGCTTGCCGCGGAACGACTCGGAGGCAAGCGCTCGCTGCTGGACGAACTCGCTCCCCGAGAGGTGGAAGTGCTTCAACTCGTGGCCTCCGGCATGACAACGGAGGCCATTGCCAAGGCGCTCAGTCTCAGCCCGAAAACCATTCAAAATTACCACTATGGCATCAAGGCTAAACTCGGCGCTCGCAACGACGCCCATCTAGTCTGGCTGGCTATCGAGGCGGGCCTTATCCGGCCGGGCGTTCTCCATGACCATACCTGATAGAGAAGCAGACCGTCGCGAGGCTGCGCTTCCCGGCCCGAAAGCCGACAAGCCGAAATCCACCCGCGGCGGGAGGGCTGGGTTTGTTTGAGAATGCCTATGTCCGGGACGGCATCATGTCGGGGTAACCAACTACATCAGACGCTCTGCATTCCCGGAGCCTGTGTGGCCTCCTCGACGTTGCCGGCGAGGAGGCCGGGCTTCAGATTTCGGTCCCTTCCGCCAGAGCGAGTGCGTCTTCCACGTCCACGCCGAGGTAACGTACCGTGCTCTCGATTTTCGTATGCCCAAGCAGAATCTGAACCGCGCGTAAGTTGCCGGTTCGCTTGTAGATCAATGCTGCCTTTGTTCGACGTAGTGAGTGAGTCCCGTAGTCCTCGCGCCGTAGTCCTATGCCCGTCACCCATTCATCTACCAGACGGGCGTACTGCCGGGTGCTTATGTGCGCTTCATGGTCGATCCGGCTGGGAAAGGCGTAATCGTCAAGCCCGCCACCTCGGTACCCCAACCAAGTCAAAATGCTTGTACGTGCTGGTTCAAGCAGCTCGAACTGTACAGGTCGTCCGGTCTTTCGCTGAACGACGATGACGCGCGGACGGACGTGCCCACCGCTGACAAGCTCACCGATCTTCAATTTGACGATGTCACAACCGCGCAGCTTGCTGTCGATGGCAAGGTCGAACATGGCGCGGTCGCGTACACGTCGCTTCCCGTCAAGCCAGAAACGGATGGCCCAAACCTGCTGTGGTTTGAGAGCGCGTTTTGCACCGAGCTTCCGCCCTGCGTTCCACGATCGACGGTTTTTGAATGCTGGGTCGTGCTCTGAATGTCCCATCTTTCATCTCCCAACCGGCCCATGCCGGTAGAGAGAGAGAGAGAGAGAGAGAGAGAGAGAGAGAGAGAGAGAGGGTGCTGCGAACGTAGCCTGCGTATCACCGGTTCGACGTTCGGTATGTGAACCACGGGGCTGCCAAGCTTATAATGCAGCTCTGCTGCGTCCGACCCAACCAGGCCACAAAAGCCTACGGGCGTCGTTCCCCTGAGCGGACGTGGAGGTAGACTGGGGTGGCTGCACCCAGCCGGTGCTCACCTCGCCTCAACGGCGCAGACAATCCCATCGATAAGCTACAGAAGCTATTACAAACAACATTAGGCCAGAAATGTATGACACGACGATATTGATCCTCCTTGATCGTTTCGTTGGATGATTTGGCGGATGATGAATAACGTCCGTCGATACAGCCTCGGAACGACTTGCCTTCGAATGTTTGGGCTGAATTATATCAAGTGCTTCGAGGCCGATCCTTTGCAGCTCTGGATCGAACTGCGACATCAGGGTCTTTGAAATCACCGCGAGGCAATTTGGAGTTGCCGTGGCAACGGCTTGTTCCGCCCAGACTGTAGCGGCAGATGGCGCTCCGTCCTCGGCGAGCATGAGACCTAGGTTGAGGGCGCTCCAGCAATCGTCGCCCTCGGCGCCCCGCGCATACCAGCTCGCAGCGAGGCCTCGGTCGACGGGGACCCCCCATCCTTCCTCGTGGCACCGCCCGAGGAGGCCCATCGCTTTCGCGTGTCCCTGCGAGACCGCGGCCTGGAACTGTCGGACAGCCTCCCGGTGGTCGCGTCGCACACCCGTGCCGTAGAGGAGTAGGCACCCGGTGTTGTACTGGCCCCAGGCGAGGCCAGACGCTGCCGCCTTTCGATAGTGGCGAAGCGCCTCCGCCTGATCGACCGGGACGCCCCAGCCGAGTTCGTGGCAGCGCCCGACCATGTTGCGCGCCTCGACACTCCCAATCGCTGCCGCTTTTTCGAACCATGCGTAGGCCGCCGCCGGGTTGCGAGCGACACCATGCCCGTCGAGATGCATCTGCCCCAGGACAAGTTGCGCCGCCTTGAAGCCGGATCGGGCCGCGAGGTCGATCCAGGCAACGGTCAGTTCCGGTTGCGTGGCGAAGATGCGACGCCAATCCGCTTCACTGTGGCGGTGCAGCGCTGCGAGCGTCGGTGCTACGGATCCGGGAATAGCCAGGGCCGGCCTGGCGGGATTGTCGCGTTGCCGCATGATGCTCCCACTCCATCGCACGCGGTCGCTAGGCTCCTCCGAATGCGCGCCGCCATGCCAGACGTCGTCAACGGCAACAAGTCTAGAAATGTATTTTTAAACTAGAACGGTTCGAACATAGTGCGTTCTGATGGCGTTCCATTTATCTGGTCGTCTTATGGCAAATTAAATTCGTTCTAATTTGGTTCATTTATGCATCAGCGCTCGACTATGTCTCGCGCGCGACTTGCTTCATGGGGACGTGAGTGTCTAACACCCCATTGTCCTGTTCCCGGAGTTTAGACATGTCGGCCTCCCTCTCGCTGCGCGATCCCAGCGGTACCGCTTCCCTGGGTGTCGGCTTGGCAGCGACGCTGGGAGCCTTCCTGCCGTTCGACGCTCTGGCTCAGGAGGCTGCTACCGAACTCCCGATGCTCAGCGTCGAGGGGTGGGGCGGGCGCCAGCCCAACACCCTTCAGGAGAGCACTGGCCTCTCCCGCCTCCCCGGTCGTATCCAGGACACACCGCAGGCGATCAGCGTCGTGCCGGGCGAGGTGATCCGCCAGCAGCAGGCCACGACCCTTGAGCAGGCCTTACGCAACGTGCCCGGCATCACCTTAAGTTCGGGCGAAGGCAATGGTGGTTTGAACGGCGATCAGTTCCGAATTCGCGGCTTCCAGGCGAAAAACGACGTCTACGTCGACGGCCTGCGCGATTTCGGCGTCTACGCCCGCGACGCCTTCAACATCGGCGATGTCGCGGTGATCAAGGGTCCGACCGGCGAGACCCTCGGGCTCGGGACCGTTGGTGGGGCGATCAACATCAACTCGAAGAAGGCGCTGCTGACCGATTTCACCGCCGTCGACGGTCTCGGCGGCAGCGGTCCGACCGCGCGCGGCACCTTCGACATCAACCGCCGCATCGACGCGACCACGGCGATCCGTCTCAACGGCGTCTTTCATCAGCAGGACATCCAGGATCGGAACAATATCCGATCCGACCGGATGGGTTTGGCTGCCTCGCTCGGCTTCGGCATCGGCACCGATACCTCCCTGTACCTGAACTACTTGTTCCAGCGCAGCGAGCGCACGCCGGACTACGGCGTGCCCACGGGTCTGCGCCCCGGCGACCGCTACGCCCGACCGCTGACCGAGTTCGGCCTCGACCGCTCAACCTCCTACGCCCGCGCCACCGACCGCGACGATGCCAACGTCCACATGATGACGTCCCTGGCGAAGTGGGATGTCACCCCCTGGCTGACTGTGACCAACGACAGCCGGCTGGCCTTCTACAGCCGCAATTTCTCCACCACGGCGCCGCTCTGCACGACGGCGGCCGGTGTGGGCGGCACGCCGAGTTGCCTCGGCGGATTCTTCTCCGGCGGCAATCCGTTCGTCACCTACAGCGCCGGCGGCGGCCAGACCTTCGAGCAGAGCGCGTGGGGCGCGCAGAACGTGACCACGGCGATCGCCAAGTTCCACACCGGCTTCCTGCGCCACGAGGTGGTGACCGGCCTCGACGTGTTCTACCAAAACGACGCGCGCACCAACTTCGCGGTGTTGGGCACCCGGCCCAACCAGCGTCTGCTCACGCCGCAGTTCGAGCAGACGGGCTACGCGCTCGCGCGCAACTTCAATAATCGCCGCCTCGGCGACGGAGCCAATCTCGGCGGGTTCTTCAGCGATCGCGTCTGGTTGACCGAGCAGTTCTCCCTGCTCGGCGGCGTACGCGTCGATCGCTTCGTAAGCGCGTACAACGCCACCACCACCGGCACATTCGGCCGCGACACGGTCGCAGGCTCCACCGGCGTGAGCCCGAAGGCGAGCGCGATCTGGCAGCCGACGCCGAACCAGACCTATTATGTCTCCTTCGCCAAGGGCTTCTCGCCCCAGGGGCAGTACGTCGCCAATTCCACCGGCATCGAGATCGTCAACACCGCGGCCCTGAAGCCCGAGGAGAGCGAACTCTACGAACTTGGGGGCAAAATCGCCGTTCTCGACGGGCGCCTGGGCCTCGCCGGCGCCCTGTTCCGGGTGGACAAGAGCAACAGCTTCGACGTCGATCCGGTGACGGGCCTCCTCATCGTCGGCGCGCTCGATGCGGGCGAGCAGCGCCGGGTCGAGGGCTTCGAGCTGACCGCCACGGGCCAGATCACACAGGATTGGAGCTTGCTCGCCGGCTACACCCATCTCAGCGGCACCGTGCGCTCGGGGGCGAACGCAGGCCGCACGGCGCCCTTCGTGCCCGAGAACGCCTTCACGATGTGGACGACCTACGACCTCACCACGGTCGGTCGACGCTGGTGGGACCTGCCGGGCAAGGTCACGATCGGGGCCGGCGTCTCGGTGGACGACGGCTACTTCCCGGCGAGCGACAACGTCACCCGCATCCCCGGCACCTTCTCCCTCGACGCCCTCGTCTCGTACGAGACCGACGCCTACCGGATCGCCGTCAACGCCTACAACCTCACCGACGAGCTGAACTACGCCGGTGCCTTCTCGACCCGGGCCATCCCGACCTCGGGCCGCACGGTCCTGGTCTCGGCGGGACTACGGTTCTGAGATGCTGGTGCATGTGAAGGACGTGCTCTCGGCCGAGGAGGTCGCCCATTGCCGCGCCCGGCTCGAGGCCGGCGCGTGGGTCGATGGGCGCGTCACCGCCGGCGCGCAGGCGGCACGGGCCAAGAACAACCTCCAGATCCCGGAGGATTCGGCTGTCGCGCGCGAGCTCGGCGACCTCATCCTGCGGGCGCTTGGGCGCAATCCCCAGTTCAACGCCGTGGCCTTGCCGCTGCGGGTGCTGCCCCCTCTGTTCAACCGCTACGATGTCGGCATGGGCTTCGGCGCCCATGTGGATGGCGCGATCCGCATGGTCCCGGGTGCCGGCATCCGCATGCGGGCCGACATCTCGACGACGCTCTTCCTCACGGATCCGGACGATTACGACGGCGGCGAACTCGTCATCGAGGACACGTTCGGCGCGCACGCGATCAAGCTGCCGGCCGGCGACATGATCGTCTACCCGGCGACCTCCCTGCACCGGGTCGAACCCATCACCCGGGGGGCGCGCTGGTCGGCGTTCTTCTGGTCGCAATCCATGGTCAAGGACGACGGCGCGCGGGCGCTCCTGTACGATCTCGACCGTGGCATCACCGGCGTGCGGGACGCCCTCTCCGATGACAACGCCTCGGTGATCGCCCTCACGAGCACCTACCATAACCTCCTGAGGCGCTGGGCCGAGCTGTGACCGGCACCGCCACGGACGCGACGCCTGCGCAGGCGCCCGCCAAGGGTAAGAGCAGCAAGACCGCCAAGGCGCGCCGGGCGTTCTGGCTCAAGCAGCTCTACGCCTGGCACTGGATCAGTTCGGGCCTCTGCCTCGTCGGCATGCTGCTGTTCGCCGTGACGGGCATCACCCTCAACCATGCCGGGCGCCTGGAGGAGCGGGCCCGGGTCGAGATCCGCGAGGCGAACCTGCCCAGGGACCTCGCCGCCGGCCTCGCGGCCCTGCCAGCCACCGGACGGGCGCCCCTGCCGGAACCCGTGCGCGCCTGGCTCGCGGCCGAACTCGGTGTCACCGTCGGCGGGCGCGAGGCCGAACTGACCCGCGACGAGGTTCTGCTGTCCCTGCCGCGTCCCGGCGGCGATGCCTTCGTCAGCCTCGGCCGGCGGGACGGCGCCGTCCTGCACGAGGTCACCGCGCGCGGCTGGATCTCCTACCTCAACGACCTCCACAAGGGCCGCAATACCGGGCTCGCCTGGAGCGTGTTCCTTGACGGCTTCGCGGCGGCCTGCCTCGTGTTCTGCCTCACCGGCCTCGTGCTGCTGCAGTTCCATTCGGCCCGCCGCCCGGCGACCTGGCCGGTGGTCGGGCTCGGCCTGCTGGCCCCCCTCCTCATCGCTCTCGTGTTCATCCACGCGTGAAGGGATTCCCATGCGCAAGGCCGTCACCGCGTTGTTCCCCACCCTGATCGCCGCCCCGGTTATGGCCGGCGAGGTCACCCTCAGCATCCAGATCCCGCGCCTCGACGTGTCCGAGTACCACCGCCCCTACGTCGCCGCCTGGATCGAGGGCGCGGACGGGGCGGCGGTCTCCAACCTCGCCGTCTGGTACGACCTGCGCAAGCGCGAGGGCGAGGGTGGCGCCAAGTGGCTCAAGGACCTGCGGCAATGGTGGCGCCGCATCGGCCGCGAGACCGAGATGCCGCTGGACGGCGTGAGCGGCGCCACCCGCCCCGTCGGCACCCATGCCCTGCGCTTCGCCACGGACGCAGGCCCGCTCACCGCCCTCAAGCCCGGCACCTACGAGGTCGTGGTGGAGGCCGCCCGGGAAGTGGGCGGCCGCGAGGTCGTGCGCCTGCCGCTCGCCTGGCCCCTGACCGCCCCAAGCCAGGCCGTCCAGCAGGGCAAGGACGAACTCGGCACCGTTGCCCTCGACCTCAAGCCGTAAGGACTCTTCCCATGCGCCGTCTCACCCTCGCGGTCCTCGCAAGCCTGGCCCTGGCCGGCCCCGCCGCCGCCCACCGCGTCTGGATGCTCCCCTCGTCCACGGTCCTGTCCGGCACGGATGCCTGGGTCACCCTGGACGCGGCGGTGTCGAACGACCTGTTCGTGTTCGAGCACGTGCCGCTTCGCCTCGACGGCCTCAACGTCACGGGCCCGGACGGAGCCGCCGTCACTCCGGAGAACACTGCCACGGGAAAGTTTCGCAGCACCTTCGACCTACACCTGATCAAGCCCGGGAGCTACCGCGCGGCGGTGACGAACGAGGGCCTGATCGCGAGCTACAAGGTCGGCGGCCAACAGAAGCGCTGGCGCGGCAAGGCCGATTCCATGGCGCGCGAGATTCCGGCGGACGCCCAGGACGTGAGACTTACGGAATCGATCCAGCGCACGGAGACCTTCGTCACCGTGGGCAAGCCCAACGCCGCCGCCTTCGCTCCGAGCGGAAAGGGGCTGGAACTGCGGTTCGACACCCATCCGAACAACCTCGCGGCGGGTGAGTCCGCCCGGTTCACCCTACTGCTGGACGGTGCGCCCGCCCCCGGCATCGACGTGGAGGTCGTGCGCGGCGGCAGCCGCTATCGCGACAAGTCCGAGGAAGTGAAGCTGAAGAGCGGCCCCGACGGCACCGTCACGGTGCCCTTCGCCCAGGCCGGCCTGTACTGGTTCGGCGCCGAGACGCAGGACGACAAGGCCAGGACCGCCGGGGCCCGGCGGCGCGCGGTCTACAACGCCACCTTCGAGGTGCTGCCGCAATAAGCGGCCCCGCCATGCGCCATCTCTTGATCCCGCCCGTTCTGGCGCCGATCGGACCCGGTTCGGGTCCCGGCGGTGCGGTGAGGATCTTGGGCGGACGGATCATGGGCACAACCTGGTCCGTGCGCCTTGTCGCGCCGGAGGCGAGAGACCTCGGTGGGATCCGTAACCGGATCGAGGTGGAATTCGCCCGTCTCCTGTCGCAGCTCAGCCATTGGGAACCGGACTCGGCCCTGTGCCGGTTCAACCGGGCGCCGGCCGGGACCCGGCAGGCTCTGCCCGACGACCTGTTCACCGTGCTGTCCGCGGCCTGCGCGCTCGCGGAGGCCGGCGCGGGCGCCTGCGATCCGACCCTCGGAACCCTCGTGGATCTCTGGGGCTTCGGCCCACCTGGGCCCATCGATACCATTCCAGATGCCTGCGCCATCGCTGCCGCCCGGTCGCATACCGGCTGGCACCGCCTCGCCCTCGACCCGTCTGACCGCAGCGCTTTCCAGTTCGGAGGCCTCGCCCTTGACCTCTCGGCCATCGCCAAGGGCTATGTGGTCGATAGGATTTCGGATCTTCTCGCCGGGTTGGGCTGCCACCATCACCTTGTTGAGATCGGGGGCGAGTTGCGCGGGCGCGGCTTGAAGCCCGACCGCCGCCCGTGGTGGGTCGGCCTCGACGATTCCGAGACCGGAATCGTCGTCGCTTTGAACGATCTCGCTGTGGCCACCTCCGGCGATTCCCGCCGATCCTTGCGTCTATCCGGCAGCCGCTTCGGCCACACCCTCGACCCCGCCACGGGATGCCCGCTGACGCATGCCGCCCGGAGCGTCAGCGTCCTCCACCCCTCCTGCATGATCGCCGATGCCCTCGCAACGGCGATCCTCGTCCTCGGTCCGGAGCGTGGCCTTGCCCTCTGTGACTTGCAGGCCGTTGCTTGCTGTATTCAGTCTGACTCCGGCACGCAATTCAGCATGGCAGCACGGCGCATGTTGACGTAAGTTAGTTAGCATCAGAGCATTCTGGTCCTTTCCGGGGCGCAATTTTTGTTATTCACCGCGCGGCTGCTTTACCCATCTTGCCACCCGGAAGCGGACTGGCAAAGATCCACCCTGAGCAGTCCTCCCGCAACCGACCCAATTGCGCCCTCGCAGGGGATTTCTATCAGTCCGACAAGCGGACGTCCGATCAGCTCAGGTTCTCGATCCTGCGCTGCGAGTATCATTCTGCTAGGAATGCACTGTCGCTGTGTGCTCCCTCGAAGCGCCCCGACAACGGTTCAGTCGCCGCGCAAACGGACGACTTCGGCCGATGCTCGAAACGATCTCACGGGTCCACCTTCCACCGTGTTCCCGGCCAGGCAAGAGGCAACCGGAACGTGTTCGGAGACTTGATAGGCCGGGCGCGATGGCGCTCGCCAGAAGGGACGCCCGCCATGCCCGGTACCGAGATCCGCCTTGCCCTCGACGCGATCCCGCTGGGTGGTATGAAGGAGGGGGCGGCCGGGGACGAGAAAGTGCTGTTCGTGCGCGACGCCTCCGGCGTGCGGGCGTTTCAGGCAAAGTGCCCGCATCTCGGGGCGCCGCTCGCCAAAGGCGAGATCTGCGGCGGACGCCTCTATTGCCCCTGGCACAAGGCCGCTTTTGCGCTGGCCGACGGAAGCCTGGAGGAGCCGCCGGCCCTCGACTCCCTGACGCGCTACCCGGTCCGCATCGAGGGGACCGACGCCGTCGCGACTCTCACGCCGGAGCCGTCGCCGACGAAGACGGCGGGCGCGACCGTGGGGAGCGTGCTCATCGTCGGCTCGGGTGCTGCAGCCGTCGCCTGCGTCAAGACGCTGCGCCGCGAAGGCTACGCCGGTCGCATCACCATGGTCGGTCGCGAAGCGCACCCGCCCTACGACCGGACCAAGCTCTCCAAGCAATTCCTAGCCAAGCCGACCCCGCCGGAGAAGGTGCTAATCGAGCCCGATTTCGACCGGATCAACAAGGTCGAGCGCATCACTGCGGAGGTCGCCAGGGTCGATCCCACCCAACGCGACATCACCCTGAAGGACGGCCGGACCTTAAGCGCGGACGCGATCCTCGTCGCCACAGGAAGCCGGGCGGTGGTGCCCGACTTCCCCGGCAAGGACCTCGGCGGGGTCTTCACCCTGCGCAGTCTCGACGATGCGCTCCAGGTGAGCGAGGCGGCGGGCGAGGGCAGGTCTGTCGTCGTGGTGGGCGCTGGCTTCATCGGCATGGAGGCGGCTGCGTTCCTTACCAAGAGCGGGCTGTCTGTCACCGTGCTGGCGCGCGAGGAAACGCCTTTCGCCAAGCGCTTCGGTGAGGCGGTGGGCGCGGCGCTGAAGCGGTATCACGCTGGCAACGGCATCACCTTCGAGACCGGCTCCGTCGCCAGGATCGCTGGCACCGACCGCGTCGAAGCCGTCGAGACGGAGGACGGACGGCGCCTTCCGGCCGACATCGTTCTCGTCGGCGCAGGCGCACGTCCAGAAACCAGCCTGATCTCGGACGTCGAGCTCGATGAATCGGGCGGCCTCGCGGTCGCCGGCGACCTCAAGCTCGCGGAGGGCGTCTGGATCGCAGGCGATATCGCCGCCTTCCCCGAGAAGGCGAGCGGCGAGACAGCGCGGATCGAGCATTGGCGTCTCGCGCAGCAGCACGGCACGCATGTGGCCCATGCCATCCTCGGCCGGAGCGGCGTGTTCGCGGGGGCGCCGTTTTTCTGGAGCAATCAGGGCGACAAGCGCCTCGATTACGGAGGATACGCCAAAGAGTTCGACCGGATCCTCATGCAGGGGGACCCCGACACCCTCGACTTCATCGCCTATTACGTCACGGGCGACCGAGTGACCGCCGCCTGCAGCATCGGTCGCAACGGTGCCTTCACGGCCTTCCTGCACCTCCTCAGCCTCGAGCGTCTGCCCTCGGCGACCGAGATCGAGGCCGGGGCGGACCTGCCCAACCTTGCGCGAGAGGCTGCCTAGGGGGCTGTCCGGCAACCCATCGAGAACCGCGGTAAGGTCGAGTTGCTGGGTCGGCACGGTGCCGGCCCTCCGCCCTTCGAGCCGCCCAGACCGCCACGATCCTAAGGCATCGGCTGTCGGATACTCTCTGGCGTTCTCGACCGATCGGAATGGGCGAAAAGCCGACATGCACCGCATTCCGCACAAACGTCCGGTTTCTCAGGATTGCTTTTCAAAAGCAGACCGGCAGAGACCCACCCGACTCGGTCGTAGAACGGCCGGACGGGTCCCGACCCTACTCGGTCATAGAAGCAATCCAATGGCGGCCTCGAAAGCAGACATCGCAGCCGGACGCGTGCTGCGATGTCTGCTCTCGGATTCCTGCTTCCTGCGCTCGTGAGGCCGCCCGTTCAATCCACAGTCTGCATCTGGACGACGCCGCCGAGTTCACCGGGCTTGCCTGAGACCACCACGAGGTAGCGCCGGCTCGCGCCGGCATCCGTGCGGGTGATCTGGCGGATCGGGCCGATGGCGTTGACGATGGCCGCGCCGGCCGGGTTGGTCATGAAGGCGGCGAGCGGCTCCAGGCCGGCGGCCCCCTTCGGATCGGCGGCCAGCGCCAGCACGAACGGCATCTTCGCGGGTAGTCCCGTGACCGCGGCCTGCAGCGTCTGCAACACGCCCTGGTCGAAGAGGGTCACTTGCGTTGCCGGCTTGCCATCGGTGCCTGCGAGCGTCAGCGCGCTGGTCTTGCCGGCGGCGCCCAGCGGCTGGAGGTTCTGCTTTCCGTCCCCCTCCGGCACGGCGTTCGGGACGTAGGCCACGCCCTGCGGCCCCTGGCCGATCGGAACCTCGGCGATCACCGTGTTCGATGCGGTGTCGATCACCGCCGCCTTGTCGGCGTTCTCCAGGCCGACATAGACGCGGCTGCCGTCGCCCGAGGGCCAGAGCCCGTGCGGCAGGGCGCCGGTCGGGATGGTGGCGACCTGGGTGAAGTCGTCGGTGCGGAACACCTTGACCTGGTTCAGGCCGCCGATCGTCACGTAGGCGAACTGGCCGGCCTTGGTCGAGACGATGTTGACGTGGTTGGTGATCGGCCCGGTTTCGATGGTCCTCAGCGGCGCGAATGGCGGGGTCGCAGAGAACACCTGGGTCCGGCCGACATCCTTGAGGGTGAACCACACCTGCTTGCCGTCCGGTGTCGCGGCGATGTCGGGACAGAACGGGCTCTCCTGCTTCACGCGCCCGACGATAGTGTGGGTCTTCGTGTCGATCACCACCGTCTCGGGGCTGAAGCTGGAGCAGACATAGCCGTAGGCGCCGTCCGGCGAGAAGATCGTCATGCCGGGCCCGTTCGGCACGGTGATTCGGCGCGTCTCCTTGACGGTCGCGGCATCGAGCACGGCGATGTAGTCCTCGCCGCGCACGCTCACCCAGACCTCCCGGCCGTCCGGCGTGAAGAAGGCCTCGTGCGGCGCGCGGCCGACATAGGCGGTGTGGCGGACCGTGTTGGTCGCCGTGTCGATGAAGCTCACGGAGTTCGAGCCGATCGAGACCGCGAGCAGCGTCCTGTGGTCGGGCGAGAAGCCCATGCCGTGGACGAGGAGCTGGCCGCGATAGAGCGGGCTCAGGTTCATCGGCGTCGGGTCGCCGAGCCGGATCACGCCGAGCAGGGTGTTGGCGGCGGGATCGACCACCGAGACCGTGTTGGAGAACTGGTCCGAGGTATAGAACCGGTCCCTGCCGCTGACCGGCACGTCCGGTGCGGAGGCTGCGCCCGGAACCTGCCCGGCGAGAGCCGAGCCGGAGAGCAACGCGAGGGCGAGGACGGTCAGGGCGGTCTTCATCGGCGGTTCTCCGAAGGCATCTCGGCGGCAGGGGCCGTGCCAGGGTGGTGAAGGTGGGTGGCTGCGGTAGACGGATCCGGCGCTGGAGGGAGATCGGCGAGCGCCCGGCGCATCACCGCGATCTCCTGGCCCTGTTCGACGATGATCCCCTGCGCGAGGCGGCGCAGGACCGGATCCTTGCCGTAGAGCAGCTCAGCCCGGGCCATCGCGATCGCGCCCTCGTGGTGCGGGATCATCATCGCGGCGAAGTCGCGGTCCGGATCGCCCGAGGGCGGGACCATCATGTCGGCATGCATCCGCGTCATCGACTGCGCCATCATCGCGTCGAAGGACGCGGAGACGACGGCCGGCGGCTCGGCAGCGGCCAGCGTCGGGGGCATCATCATCCGGCCGCCGACGAGGCCGCCGGCGATCACGGCGGCCGTGAGCGCAAATCCCAATGCTCCGCGCATGAGCCGTCCTCCCTGTTCGTTGTCGAGGGGAGAGATGCCGGGAAAACGGTTTTATTCCCTGGCCGGGGACGAATTGGCGGCCCTGCCGATGTGATCGATCTTTTCCAAATGTCAGTGGAATAGACGCGCCCGTTCGGCATCTCTCCAATGCGGTCATGGTCGACCGCCGGAGACTTCACTCATGCGCACCATGCTGATCCGCGCCGCCATTGCGGCCTTCGCCTTCTCCGCCGTCGCCGCCCAGGCCGCTGCGCCTGCGATGACGGCCGAGACTGCCAAGGGGCCGGCGCTCGTCGATTCCAAGAGGATGACACTCTACACCTTCGACAAGGACATGGGCGGCAAGTCGATGTGCAACGGCCCCTGCGCCGCCAATTGGCCGGCACTGATGGCCGCCTCCGGCTCGGCTGCTAGTGGCGACTGGACGATGGTGACGCGGGACGACGGCACGATGCAGTGGGCCTATAAGGGCAAGCCGCTCTACACCTTCGCCAAGGATACGAAGCCCGGCGACATCACCGGCGACGGATTCCTTAACGGTGCATGGCACATCGCCAAGCCCTGATCGGTAAAGCCTCGTGGACGAGATCGCCGCCCTCATCGAACCGCAGATCCCAGCGTTGCGGCGCTACGCCGTCGCGCTGTTGCGGGACCGCGAAGCGGCGGACGACCTCGTCCAGGACACCCTGGAGCGGGCGTTGTCCGGCTGGTCCGGACGTCGCCGCGACGGCGACCTGCGAGCCTGGCTGTTTACGATCGAGCGCAACCTGTTCCTCGGCACTATTCGACGCCGGGGCCGGCGCGGCATCGATGTCGGCGCTGAGGCTTTGGAGCAGGTGCCTGATCCGGGTGCCGACCCCGAGACTGCTATGGGGGCACGCGACGTGCTCACCGGGCTCGATGCGCTGCCCGAGGAGCAGCGCTCGGTGCTGCTCCTCGTCGCGGTTGAGGATCTGTCCTATGCCGAAGCGGCGCAGGTGCTCGGAGTACCGCTCGGCACGGTGATGTCGCGGTTAAGCCGAGCCCGGGAGCGGATGCGAAGTTTTCTGGAAACGGGCCGAACCGGCTTGTTGAGGAGGGTGAAATGAGCGGGGATCCGCGCCCGGTCGGCGAGGACGACCTGCACGGCCTGATCGACGGTCGTCTCGAACCGGAGCGGCAGGCGCTGGTCGAGGCATGGCTCAGGGGAAACCCCGCGCGGGCGGCCGAGGTCTCGGCGGATCGCGCCTTGCGTGAGCGCTTGCGTGCCCGCCTCGCGCCGATCGCCGAGGAGGCGATCCCGGCGCGGCTCCGGGTGGCCAATATCCGCTCGCGACATCGCCCGATAACCGGGCGCTGGCTTCCGGTCGCGGCGGCTGCCGTGCTCTGCCTCGCGGTCGGCGGTGCCGCCGGCTGGTTCGGCCATGCCGTGCGGCAGGTACCCACGGTCACGCTCGCGCGAACCGAGCCGGCGACCGACGACGCGGTGGCGGCCTTCCGCACCTACGTGGTTGAGTCGGTGCATCCGGTGGAGGTGCGCGCCGACGAGAAGCCACACCTCGTGACGTGGCTCTCGAAGCGCCTCGGCCGGGCGGTGACCACCCCCGACCTCACGGCCTACGGCTTCCGCCTGATGGGCGGCCGGCTGCTGCCGGCGGGTTCCGAATCCGCCGCGATGCTGATGTACGATGACGATCACGGCACCCGGCTGACGCTCTACAGCCGCGTGGGCGATGCGGATGGCCGCACGGTGTTCCGCTTCGCCCGCGAGGGCGATGTTGCTGCCTTCTCCTGGGTCGATGGCGGCATGTCCTACGTCGTCACAGGTCGCACCGACGAGGCGCGGCTGTTGACCGTCGCGCAGGCGATTGATGCGCAGATCCGTGGATTGCCGGTTCCGCCGCGGCAACCATGACCCTCGACCAACTCCGCATCTTCGTGGCGGTGGCCGAGCGGCAGCACGTGACGCGGGCCGCCGAGGCGCTCAACCTCGTCCAGTCGGCGGTCAGCACGGCGATCGCCAATATTGAGGGACGGCACGCGACGAAGCTGTTCCACCGGGTCGGCCGCGGGATCGAGTTGACCGAGGCGGGACGCGTGTTCCTCGTCGAGGCCCGCGCCGTGCTCGCCCGGGCCGAGGCCGCCGAACTGGTGCTCGCCGACCTCAGTGGCATGCGACGCGGGACGCTGGCCGTCTACGCCAGCCAGACCATCGCCAGCGACTGGCTGCCGCGCCACCTCGTCGCCTTCCGCCGGGCCTACCCTGAGATCGCCATCCGGTTGGCGGTGGGCAACACCACCGACGCCGCCGACGCGGTGCGCGCGGGGCAGGCCGAACTCGGCTTTGTCGAGGGGGCGCTGGACGACCCGACGCTCGCGAGTACGACCATCGCGCAGGACCAACTGGTCCTCGTGGTCGCCCCTGGCCATGCCTTCGCCGGGGCGACCGACCTCGAACCCGAAAACCTCGCCGGGGTCGATTGGGTGCTGCGCGAGGCTGGATCGGGAACCCGCTCGGCCTTCGAGGCGGCCCTGGGTGCGGCCGGCCTCGCAGCCGCTCAGCTTCGGGTCACGCTCGAACTGCCCTCGAACGAGGCGGTCCGCGCTGCCGTCGAGGCCGGGGGCGGGGCCGCCGTACTGTCCGAGACCGTGGTCGCCGCAGCACTTCGGGCCGGGACCCTGGTGCGGGCGGCGTTCGACTTGCCGAGCCGGCCGTTCCGGGTGCTGCGCCACAAGGAGCGCTACCGCAGCCGGGCCGCCGACGCGCTTCTCGACCTGATCGCGGCAGCGAATGCCGGATGAGCGAGCCCGCGAAACCCGTGCCCCCCGACGATCCCCGGGTGAGGCTCGCCGAGGATCGGACGGTTCTGGCGGCCGAACGCACCTTCGTGGCGTGGCTTCGCACCGGGCTCGCGTTCCTCGGCGTCGGCCTCGCCGCGCAGCGCTTCCTGCGGGAGGTTCTGGCGGTCTGGCCGTTGAAGGTGCTGTCGCTGACCCTGATCGCATGCGCACTCGCCTCATTCGCCGGCGCCGTGTGGCGTGACAGAGCGATCCGGGCACGGCTCGCCCATTCCGAGATCCCGATGATGCCGCGCCTCCTCACCGTCGGGATTGCGGCCCTGCTCATCGCGATCTCCGGCCTCGCGGCCACCGCCCTGCTCTGGGCGTGAGGGTCAGGCCACCGTCACTCGCACCCGGTGCCAGGCGGCGCTGAGGTAGCCCTTGTAGTTCCAGGTGTCGTCGGGGGCGGCCGGCTGGGTCTGGCCGGCGGAATCCCAGGCCCGCACCGCGAGCTCGTGCTCGCCGGCGGTCAGCTCGCGCTCGATCTCCCAGAACGTCCAGGCGTGGGGCGCGTCGGCATCGCGCTCGATCCGGGCCTGCGCCCAGCTGCGGCCGCCATCCGTCGAAACGTCGACGCGGGCGACCGCGCGGTCGCTGGCGATGGCGTAGCCGCGGATCGCGTGCCGGCCGGCCTTCAACGCTGCGCCGCGGGCGGGCTCGCAGATCGCGCTGTTCAACGGCATCGCCTCGATGGTGATGCCGTGGGCCGGGTCGGCGGTCTCGGCCGTCACGTCGGGCGGAAACAGCTTGTAGTCGTCGGCCTGCATCGGGTTGTCGGAAGGCCGGTCCTGAACCGAGATGCGGGCGAGCCACTTCGGGCTGCGGATACCGGCAAATCCCGGAACGACCACGCGCAACGGATGGCCGTGCTCGGGGGCAAGAGGCTCGCCGTTCATCGCGAAAGCGAGCAGCGTCTCGGGGGCCAGCGCCTTGGCGAGCGGGATCGAGGCACCGAAGCGCGTGTCCGTGTCCGCGATCCGGTCGTGGCTCTCGAAGGCGACGTGGCGCTCATCATCCGCATCGATGCCGGCCGCGCGCAGCACGTCGGCGAGCCGCACGCCGGTCCATTCCGCATTACCGATGGCACCGGGCGCCCACGGGTCGCCGGAGACCGGCGCCACGGCCAGCATGTCGGCCCGGCGGTTGCCGGCGCATTGTATCACCGCCGTGACGGTGACGGGCGCGAAGCGTTCTTTGAGATCGGCGAGGGAGAGGTCGAGGGGCGTCGCGACCATCCCGTCGACGGTCAGGCGGTAGCCGTCGGCGTCGAGGTCCGGGATGTCGCCGTGGCTGCGGACGTAGAAGTCGGCTTGATCAGTCAGGAAGGCGGCCCGCAGGCGATCGAGCGGCGGCTCGGCGTTGTAGGGCGCTTTTCCGTGGACGATGAGGCGGTCCTTGCGCTGGAACAGGCCGAGCATGGGGTCTTTGTCCTGCGTTCGCGACGTGTCGAGATCGAGAACGCGCCGGGCGCCGATAAGGCACCCGACGCGCGACGCTTCACGGCTTCATCGTCGAAATTACCACGTTCTTCGCGCGGTCGACCACGGCCACGCTGAGGTCGCGGTTGAGGACGTACGCGTGGGCGTTGTCACTGGAGAATGCGATCGCCTGGCGCGGTTCGTTCAGCCCGGTCACCGTGGCGACGACCTTGAGGCTGCCGGTGTCGATCACCGACAAGGAGTTGTCCTTGAGGTTGCCCGAATAGACGAAGCGCCCGTCCGGGGTCAGCGCGGCCCCATAGGGGTCCTTGCCCACCGCGACTTCAGAGGTGACCTTGCGGGCGGCGACATCGACCACGCCGATGGTGTTGCGGCCGCTGTTGGCGGCAAACAGCGTCTTGCCGTCTTTGGTGATCGAGATGGCGCGCAGCTTTTCGAACCCGACGATCTCGCCGGTGATCTTGTTGGTGGCGGTGTCGACCAACGTGATCTTGTCGCCGAGGAAGTTCGTCACGAACACGGTCTTGCCGTCCGGCGACAGCTTCACGCCCTGGCGCGGCTGCGCGAAGCCGGGGATCACGGCGTCTGCCAGCAGGGTCTTGGTGTCGAATACGGTCAGCGTGCTCGCGGCCTCGTTGTTGACGTAGAGCTTTGTCCCGTCGGCCGAGAGCACCGTGCCGAACGCACCGGGGCCCGCGGCAAGAACGCCGGCTTCTTTGCCGGTGCCGGTCTCGTAGACCGTGATCCGGCCCGTGCCGCTGTCGGAGACGTAGAAGCGGGCGCCGTCCGGCGCGAACACGATGTTGCGCGGCGTGACGAAGCCGTCGAGGCGGCGCAGCACCGTGCCCTTCGCGACGTCGTAGACGATGACGGCGCTCTCCTCGCTGTTCGACACCGCGGCGACCGTGCCGGCGGCGTTCAAGGCGAGCGCGTTGTTCTTGATTGCGCCGTCGAAGCCGGCGGCGAATCCAGGTTGGTTCTGGGTGAGAAGCAAGGCAGCTCCGGCGAGGAGGGCGCGGAGGCTGGTGCGGATGTCAGTCATGAAGCGTGTCTCTCGGGCATGCGCCCTCGTTCGGCGGCCTGGGGCCGGCCGTGCGGGCGAGTTCGAAATCGGATTGCGTCGTGCGGGACCGGTCAGGCCGTGCATCGCCTTAGGGAGATGCCAGCGAGGGCGGTCTATTCCCCGAGGCCGGTGAAAAAAGCACGGCGGCCTCGGGATTCGAGGGTTCAGGGCGTGGGCTTCAACGCCGTGAGGTAGTCGACGATGGTCTGCACATCGGCCTGATCGACCGGCGCTTTGTAGACGTGGACCATCTTGTTCACGGTCTCGGTCCACTGCGCCTTCGTGAGCTTGGGCTGGGTCAGCACCATCCCGGCCGAGTGGCAGGCGAGGCAATTGTTATTGACCGCCTCGGCTCCCGGCCCGTCCGTAAAGATCCGGTCGGACGTCGGAAATTCGATCGATTGCGAGCTGAAGCGCATCGGCTCGGGAGCAGGCGCCGCGAGCGCCACCAGGGGAGACAGGATGAGCGCGGTGATGAGGGCCGCAGGGCGGATCGTGTTCATGGCTGTTCTCCTCAAGCGGCCTGGAAGGACACGGTCTCGATGCCGTTCTGCATGAAGCCGTTGGCGTTCCAGATCCGGTCCATGCCTTGCGCGACGCCCTTGGTGTTTGTGCAGCGGACCCTGACCGTATGGGTCCCGGCGGCCAGCGCCGGCAGGCTGCCGTCGAAGCGGCGGAAGCTGTAGGGGCCCTCGTCGGCACCGAGTTGCGCCGGGAACCACGTCACCCCGCCGTCGCCGGAGAACTCGACCGCCTTCACCCCGCAATCGCCGCCGAACGCGATGCCGCGGATGGCCACCGGCGTTCCAGCCGCCACCTTGGCGCCGTCGGTCAGGTTGGTGACGAACGAGCGCGGCACCATCCTGTTAATCGGCACTGTCTTGAAGCCGGTCTGGCCGGGCATGATGTTAGCACCCGGCACGTCGGGAATACGGTAGGCGGTCTTCATCCAATATTGTTCGTCGGGCTTATCCAGCACCTCGATGTCGGACAGCATCTTGACCCAGTAGGTTGAGTACCAGCCCGGCACCACGAGCCGGAGCGGGAAGCCGTTGAGCAGCGGCAATTGCTCGCCATTCATCGCATAGGCGATCATCACCTCACCATTGTTGGCGTGATCGAGATCGAGCGATTTCTTGAAGTCGGGCGCGTCGTCGACCACCGGCGCGTCGAGGCCGTCGAAGCGCACCTGCACGGCACCGGCCTTCACCCCGGCCTGTTCGAGCACATCCTTGAGGCGTACGCCGGTCCATTTGGCGTTGCCCATCGAGCCGTTAGCCCATTGCGCGCCGGGCACTCGCGGCTCGAACAGCCCGCGCGAATTGCCCGAGCACTGGTTGACCGCGGCGATCTCGAAACGCGGCAGGCCGGCGATGGCGTCGAGGGAGAGCGAGAGTTCCTTCTCCACATGGCCGTGGACCTTGAGCCGGAAGGCGCCGGCATCGACCTCGGTCGGGATCGAGGCCCAGTGCCAGCGCACGTAGAAGCGGTCGTTGGGGGTGAACACGCCCTCGTCGAACACCGAAAACGGCGTCTCCAGCAGTGGAGGATGAGTACGCTGTAGGATCATCTCGCCCTTGCCCGGAAAGGCGGTGGTCAGCGCCCGCTCGTCCGGGCCGCCCGACAGGGGAAGCTTCACCGAGCCCGCGGCCCAGGCCGGCAGCGCGGCGGCGAGGCTTCCGAGCCCGAGTCCGCCCAAAGCGAGGCGGCGGTTCATCGGTCTGTCCAGTCCGTGCATGGTCTCTCCCCTTGAAGAATGTCGGCGTCGATGCGTTCGAGGGCATCGGGCCTCGTGGCGATTCCTCGCGACAAGGGAGATGCTACGGAAAGCGATTTATTCCCTCCAACGGTCTTTCGCGATGCGAACGATCTCCCGGTGCGATGGTTCGAGAATTTTCAATCTCTCGCCTGGTCCGGAATTCTTCGGGGCATCGCGCCGGATGAAAACCTGGAACGGTGGTGGAGCCGGATCCTCACGCGGATCAGACAAGACCCAACACCTGGATCAGGCCGAGGCTGACGGCGCCGAGCGCGAGGAGCGAGGCGACCACCGCCAGCGTCACCCGCATGCTGGCCTTGGCGACGCTGCGCACGTCGACCCCGAGGCCGAGCGCCGCCATCGAGACCACCGTCAGCACGTTGGCGGTCTCCGACATCGGCGCGAGGGCGACCTGCGGGATCAGTCCGGCCGAGCGAAGCCCCGCGACTGCCAGGAAGGCGAGGATGAACCACGGCACAAGGCGGTGGATCGCGAGGCCGCCGCGGGCCGGGCGGTCGCCAGCGGTGACGCCGGGGGCGGCCTCGTCGGTCTCCTCGCCCAGCCGGCTCGCGCCGAGCGAGAGTACCAGGACGACCGGGCCGAGCATCAGCACCCGGACGAGCTTCACCAGGGTTCCGACCTGGACGCTGAGTGCCGCGACCGGCGCGGTGGCGGCGAGAACCTGCGGAACAGCGTAGACGGTGAGGCCGGCGAGCACCCCGTACTGCATCGGCGAGAGACCGAGCAGCGGCACCAGCAGCGGCAGCCCGAGTACCACCAGCACGCCTAGAACCGCGGTGAAGGCGATGGAGGCGGCGACGTCCTCGCCGTCGGCACCAATCACCGGCGCCGTGGCGGCGATGGCCGAGTTGCCGCAGATCGAGTTACCGCAGGCGACGAGGATCGCCATGCGCGGGTGCAGCCCGAGCGCCCGGCCGATGCCGTAACTCGACAGGATCGCCACCACGACGACGCCCGCGATGCCGAAGAGCAGACCCGGACCGGCCGCCAGGATCGTCGCGAGGCTGAGCGAGGCCCCGAGCAGAACGACTGCGATCTCCAGTACGGTCTTGGCCCCGAAGGCGATACCCGGAAAGAACTGCTGCGACGGGGTCCAGGCGGTGCGGATCGCGCTCCCGAGCAGGATCGCCAGCACCAGGGCTTCGAGCCAGGCGCGACCCAACAGATGCGCCTCGACGGCCTCGAAGCCGACCGCTGCGGCGGTGACCGCCACGCAGAGGCCCAGTCCCGGAAGGATGGCTCTCGTGCCGGCCAAGGCGCCCATCGATCGAGGGTGAGAGAAAAGTCTGGGCACGGACATGGATGGCTCCGATGTGATGCCAGAGAATCCCATGTCCCTTTCATTCACTCCAACGGAATGATCAGATGTTTTCCATCAACGAAATAGATGAAAAGATGGCCCCTTCGCAGCTTGCAGAGCCCCATGCTGCGAGGTCGACAGGTGGATTCACGCGTCGATCCAGCGGGCCTTAATCGTCGTGTCCGCGGCAAACTCATAGATCCGGACGGAGCCCGTTGCGAGTTCGAGGTCCTCGACCTCCGCCGGGCTGAGGTCTTCGAGCGCCATCACAAGGGCCCGCAGGCAATTACCGTGGGCGACAACCAGCACGTCCCCGCTCATGACCGCCGGTAGGATGGATCGGAGGTAGCAGGGCACGATGCGGGCGACGGTATCGCGCAGGTTCTCGCCGTTCGGGGGCGCCTCGGCGTAGGAGCGGCGCCAGGTCTCAATCCGCACCGCCCCCCAGCGCGCATCGGCGGTGGTCTTGTCGAGCCCGCTGAGGTCGCCGTAGTCTCGCTCGTCGAGCGCGGCGAAGCGTTGGGGGATTAATCCGGGTTGCCCGAGCGCATCGAGGATAAGCCGGCCGCTCACGACGGCCCGCGTCAGCGTCGAGGTGAAGGCAACAGAAAAGCGCCAGCGGCGCTCGGCCAAACGCCGGCCGGCTGCCTCGGCTTCCATCCGGCCCTGCTCGGTCAAGGGCGAGTCCAGCAATCCCGTGAACAGGCCGGATCGGTTGGCTACGCTCTGGCCATGCCGGACCAGCACGAGACGTCGCGTGACCGGGGCTTTGCAATCGTGAAACACGCTGTCTCCCGAGGCAGAGCACTTTCGCGCTGGTGGCATCGCCTCTGATGAAGTCGGCATCCGGCTTCAACGAAATTCGACCCTGAGATGAGTTGGGCCGACCATCCGGAGACGGTGATTCATCCTTGGTCCGCTTTAGAACGTCTTGCGACTGAAAGCAGCCATGCTGCTTGCCACCCAATCCAGTCGTATATCATCCCCATCGAGCTACCTCGAAGCGGACCTTCCGAGGGTCGCCAAAGGGTCGGAAGCGGGCTCGGCGACGATGTCCGCTTCGTCACATCGGTGCCCCAAAGCGGACCAGCTGAGATCCACCCAGAGCAGTCTGGCCGCTTTCGGTGGCGTGTTTTGCTAAAGCAGACATAGGTGGCCCTGCCGACCGCAGAAGCACCGCGGTGCGTCTGCGCGAACGGGCTACGAGCCGAAGTCTCACGGTCATCCAGGATAGCCGTGAGATGCGTGGGCGAAGAAAATTGCCTAATCTGACGCGTCGCGAGCACGCCTCCGCTCACAGGGAACCGGAAGCGTCCTCGACCACGCCTTGTCTCCCCGGGATCAGATATCGATCCGAGCGCCGATCTCGACGGCTCTGTCCGCCGGGATGCGGAAGTAGCGGGACGCGTCCGTGGCCGCGCGGGCCATGGAGATGTAAAGCCGATCCTGCCACACGGGCATGCCGGTCTCAGGCGAGGCCACCAGCACCCTTCGCGTCAGAAAGTAGGACAGGTCGCCCTTGTCCAGACCTGCGGTTGCCAACGCCCGCGGAAGGTCGGGCAGCTCGGTGAAACCGAAGCGCACCGTCACGCACGAGAAGGCGTCGGAGAGCTGACGGACGGTGACGCGGTCCGCATGGGACACCCGCGGCAGGTCTTCCGTGACCACGTGCAGGACGACGTTGCCAGCGTGCAGCACGCGGTTGTGCTTGACGTTGTGCATCAGGGCCCCGGGCGTGTCGTCGGGCGTGCCCGTCAGAAACACGGCCGTCCCGGGCACCCGCTGGATCGAGCCGGCCTCGGCCATGCGCGTGAACTCGGATAGCGGCACGCGCTGGCGGTGGATCTCCGCGACGATCAGGGCCGATCCCCGCCGCCAGGTCCACATCGCCGTGACGAGGGCGGCGCCGATGGTCAAAGGCACCCAGCCCCCGTGCAGGACCTTGAGAGCATTTGCCGAGAGGAACACCAACTCGATGAGCAGGAACGGCGCGATGACCGCGGCCGCGACCGCGGGCGACCAGCGCCAGACCTTCCAGGCGACGACGAACAGCAGGCAGGCGGTGATGACCATGTCGCCGGTGACCGCGATGCCGTAGGCCGCGGCCAGGCCACTCGACGACTTGAACAGCACGACCACGAACACGACCGCGACGAGCAGCCACCAGTTCACCCGCGGGATGTAGATCTGCCCCTTCTCGGTCTCTGAGGTGCGCAGGACCCGCATGCGCGGCAGCAGGCCGAGTTGCATGGCCTGCTGGGTGATCGAGAAGGTGCCGGTGATCACCGCTTGGCTGGCGATGACGGTCGCCACGGTCGCGAGCAGCACCATCGGCAGCAGGGCCCAGGCCGGGTAGAGCAAAAAGAACGGGTTCTCGATCCGCTCCGGGTGGGCGAGCAGCATGGCACCCTGGCCGAGATAGTTCAGGGCGAGGGCCGGCAGCACCAGGCCGAACCAGGCCGTCCGGATCGGCGACCGCCCGAAATGGCCCATGTCGGCGTAGAGCGCCTCCGCCCCGGTCACGGCGAGGAATACGGCGCCGAGCGCCAGCAGGCCGGCCGTGCCGTGGCTCAGGATGAACGAGACGCCGTGGGCGGGGTTGAACGCGCCTAGGATGCTCGGATCGTCGACGAGGTGGCTCAATCCCCCGAGGGCCATGACGACGAACCAGAACGCCGTCAGGGGGCCGAAGAAGGTGGCCACTCGTGCCGTTCCGTGGCTTTGCAGGGTGAACAGCCCGATCAGGATGGCGAGGCTGATGGGCAGGACGTACGGGTCCGTGGCCGGCGTCACGAGCTTCAGTCCTTCGACGGCTGAGAGTACCGACATGGCCGGCGTGATGATGGCGTCGCCGAAGAACAGCGAAACGCCGATCATGCCCAGCACGATGACGAACCCGCCGGAATGGCCGAGCGCGCGCTGGGCCAGCGCCACGAGGGAGGGGGTGCCGCCTTCGCCGTCGTTGTCGGCCCGCATGACCAGGAGCACGTACTTCAGCGTGACGATGAGGATGAGCGCCCAAAGAATCAGGGAGACGACGCCGAAGACCATCTCGCGGGTGGGCGCGTGCCCACCGCCCGCCGCTGCGTGCAGGGACTCCTTGAGCGCGTAGAGCGGGCTGGTGCCGATGTCCCCGTAGACCACGCCCACCGAGCCGACGGTCAGTGCCAAGAACCCCGTCCTGGGGGCATGCCCGGCATCGACCGTCGGTGGTGGTGTGAACTCGGTCCCCGCGATCACAGGCATATACAAGCCCTCCGTTCGCGAACGTGGAAAGCTCGCAAGGCAGGGCTCAACGGTCGAGAAGGCGGGAACGTTCGCGACCGCCAAGGCGTGTCACCGGCGACGGAACGGCAATCTGCAACTATAAGGATTTCAGACGCTCCGCTCAGTGCCCGGCGCCCAGCATCCATACGGCCATGCCGACCATCATTAGGTTTTCGGTCAGCGAGATGAAGCCGAGGGGTACATTGGCCGATCCACCGACGCAGGCGCACTTGATCTCGCGCTTCTCGACGTAGACCGCCTTGAACACCGAGACCGCGCCGACCGTGCCGATGAACAGGGCGACCGGGATCGACAGCCACTTCAGGGCGCCCGCGACCATCAGGATGCCGGCAAGAGCCTCGCAGAAAGGATAGGCGTAGGCATAGCGGACCCAGCGCCGGGCGAGCAGGTCGTAGCCCAGGAACATCGACGAGAAGCTCTCGACATCCTGCAGCTTGAGGATGGCCAGGACGCACATGCTGAAGGCGATGAACCACTCGCCGGCCCGCAGCGTCAGCGGCGTACCGAAGGCCGCGTAGCTCGCCGCCAGCGCCATCAATGCGGTCATCGCGAAGACGGCGACCACGGGCGTGTAGCTGGTCGCCTTCGGATCGGCGACCGACTTGCCGAGGTGACGGCGCAGGTCGTCGTAGCCGCCGATGCGCTCACCTCCGATGAAGGTCTGCGGCGTCGTCTTGACCCCCTGCTCCGCCTTGAAGCGGTCGGTCTCCTCACGGGTCGTCAGCCAGTGGTCGTCGACCTGGAAGCCCTCGCGTTCCAGCAGGTCCTTGGCCTTCAGGCCATAGGGACAGACGTGCTTCTCCATCACCATGCGATGGATGGTGGCCCTGCGGGTACTGTCTAGCATCACGGAATCCTTTCGGAATGCGTCGGGGTTCGGGGAGCCCTAGCCCTGGTAACGCGAGAGGGGGCGGTCGGCTTCCCGGCATGCGTCGCGACGACCATCGATGATCCAAAGTGGGGTTTCCCATCGTGGCAAGGTCAAGGACCGCATCGAGGTCCTGACGCCGTCATCGACGCCTGCGAAGCCACCCCGCGTCCGGATGCCCGGAACGTCCGGTGCGGGCAGGTGTTTCCGAACTCTAACGCTGCGGGCATCGGTCCCTTATCCTCCGCCGGTCCAACCGCCCGGATCTTCGGCCGCACCGCCGCCGGATTGCATCCGCCGACCTTCAGGAACCCGGTCCCTATGAAGCTCTCGCTCACACTCGCCGGCACGGTCGCGGCGTCCCCGCTCGGCGGCCGGCTGAAGTTGCGCTTCAAACCCCTGTTCCCGTTCTTCGAGGTCGGCGAGGCGGTCGAATATACGGACCTGATCGTCACCGCCGAGGGAGGGCTGGATAACAAGAGTGCACGCGGCAATATCCCTGCCGAGATCGGCAGGCGCGGCGCTGCCGAGGGCAAGGCCGTCATCGTATTGGCCGGCACCCTGGGCGAGCACTCAGGCGACGTACTGGATGAGGGCGTCTGCGCGTACTTCTCGGCACTCGGGCGACCGCAATCGCTCAAGGACGCCATGCGGAACGTCCGAAGCCAGCTTGAGCGCGTCGCCGAGCAGGTGATGCGGACCTTCCTGGCGGGCGTCGCGCTGGGTCACCCTCGGACCGGCGTCGGTCAGGGATGAGCATGCTACCCAAGCGGACGTTGGCGGCCTCGGGCGCGCTCGTAGCACTCTGCGTGGCCGTGTATCTGCCGGAGGGTCTCGATTGGCCGGCGCGGGCTGCGCTGCTGGCCTTCGGCGGGGCCGCCATCCTCTGGGTCCTGACCGGACTGAGCGCGGCCTACGTCGCCGTCGCAGCGGCCGTCTTCCTCGTGACAGTCCGCGCCGTGGAGCAACGGGCGTTGATCGAGGGCCTGGGCTCGAAGGTGGTGTGGCTCGTCATCGGCACCTTCGTTCTCGGTGCGGCGGTGGAGAGGAGCGGGCTTGCCGGCCGGCTCACTGCACTGATCGCCGGGCGCGGGACCACGGTCGGCGGCCTGATGTGGCGCCTGACGCTCGGCATCGTCCCACTGGCCTTCCTGATCCCCTCCACCTCCGGGCGAGCGACGGTGCTGCTCCCGCTCCATCGCAGCCTGACCGAGGCCGACGACGACCCGCGCCTGGCCAAGGCCATCGGGCTGCTGATCCCCGCCCTCATCGTCATCTCGACGATCTGCAGCCTTACCGGCGCCGGCTCGCACCTCGTCACCGTTGATCTACTTGAACGGCTCTCCGACCACAGCATCGGCTTCGGGCAATGGATACTCTGGGGCCTGCCCTTCGGCCTGGTCGCCTGCCTCATCACGACCTTCCTGATCGGTCGCCTGTTCCTCAACGACGAGACGCGGTCGCGGCGGGTGGCCGAGGTCGAGGCTCCGTCCGGTCCGCTCTCCGCTGAAGAGTGGCGCACGGGTGCGGTGGTGCTCGCCATGTTGGGGCTTTGGCTGACGGAGGGGTATCACCCCTTCGGCATCGCCACCGTGGCGGTCGTCGGCGCGGTGGTCCTGACGATGCCGGTCGTCGGCGTCCTTGACTGGGATGAGGGCGTGGAGGCCGTGAACTGGTCGCTGGTCCTGTTTATAGCCGCCTCGCTGGTGCTCGGCCGCGCGCTGATCTCGACGGGGGCGGCCAAGTGGCTGATCGGCTCGGCGCTGTCGGCTAGCGGCCTGCACGGTGACAGCCCGACCCTCCTGATCCTGCTCGGGTTGTCGGCGCTCGGCATGACGGCGCACCTGTACATGGTGTCCCATACCGCGCGGGTGGTGGCGTTGCTGCCCCCGCTTCTGCTCCTGGCGGACAGGCTCGGCCTCAACCCGGTCGCGGTCGCCTTCCTGGCGAACGTCGGGATGGACTACTGCCTAACCCTGCCGGTCTCCTCGAAGGCGCTGTTGATCTTCCAGGGCGCCGAGCGACCGGCCTGGACCTCGACGGACCTGCTCAGGCTGGGGGCGCTCCTGGCTCCCGCCTACGCGGCGCTGATGCTCGCCGCCTACTATCTGTTCTGGTCGCACGTCGGCTTGGCCCTGTGACGTCGGGTCGGCCTTCCCCATCGAAGGAAGGCGGACCGAGGCCGGCAGGGTCTGACGGATGTCCGCGGCCGGCGACGATGCGACCGCGCGCGGGCTGGCCCCTGCACACGGTCAGCGCGGCTTGGTTGTTTCCCCACCTTTCGACTCCACCGCACCGGCCTTCGCACCCGGCTTCCCTTCCCCGGCGCCCGACCCTGTGGTCGTCATGTCCGTGCCCGGTCGCGTGACCTCGCCGGTGGGGCGGGTCCCAACACCCATCCCACCGGTCCGGACGCCGTCGTCCTTCACCGGCTCAGGACCGGGTGCGGCGGAAGCCAGCGTCGGGCATGCGGTGACCAGGAACAGGAGGGCAAAACGGGTCATTCATCGGTCCTTTGGGTCCGCAGGAAGCATGCGTCGGAGCGAGTTCGGGAATCCGGGTGGGAGTTTGCCTCGCGGTCTCACGCGGGACGGCCGTCTTCACGTATCGCTACGAATTGGACATGCCTTGCCTCCAGGTCGGCCAGGTCGTGGGGATCGGCGACATCGCGTCTGGCCGCGGCGATGACGAGGTCCGCGTGACGGGCCAGCTCGGCGCTCCGGTTCGTGAGCCGCTCGACCTCGGCGACGCGGGTGAGCACGTCGAGCATCCGGGCGAGCACATGCACCGAGCCGGCGGCGTTCTGGCGGATCGAGTGGAACATGGCGTCGCACAGGCCATCGTAGTCGGTCACCGGCAGGACGAGCGCGACCCGGCCCTCCCGGACGACGGCGCCGGTCGGCAGGTGACGCGACGCGACCCGGCACAGGGCATCGCCGAGATGGTCGACGACGCTGCCGGCCGTGAACGGGTCGTTGATGCCGGGCGAGAGCGCCCGCACCGCGATCTCGACCAGTTGCCGGATCGAGTATTCCAGGTCCTGCAGGGCGGCCGGGCGACGGCCGAAGGTCAGCGCACGCGTAATGGCCGCCTCTGCATCCTCGATACCGGCGGAGAGGAACGCGACCGGGAACCCGCTCGGCACATAGTCGCCGGGCCGCACCCGCAGGGCGACGGTCGCGCCGTGCCCGTGGGCCCATTCGGCCAGCGTGTCCTCGTCGACCGCCTGAAGATAGCCGCTGCCGGTGACGGTGATCCCGCCGGCCTTGGGCAGGCGTGCGGGAGGCGTCATGCCCGCGCTGTCGAGGGTGCGCGCCTCCACCGCCGAGCAGAGATCTCGGTGGACCGCGTCGACCACCGTCTCGACGTTGATGCTCGTAGCGATGTGGTGGACGAACCAGACCAGGGTGGCCAGCGACAGCAGCGCGAGCGCGATGGCCCCGGTGATGGCGAGGTGCGGGACGAACGGGCTCTCCTGCACCGTGCGCACGGTGCGCAGGACCATGAGTGCGTAGGCGAAGGTGCCGAGAAAGATGCCCAGGACGATCTGGTTGCGGGCGTCGCGGGTGAAGTTGCGCAGCAGCCTCGGGCCCATCTGCCCGGAGGCCAGCGTCAGGGCCGCGATGGTGATGGAGAACGTGGTGCCGGCGACCCCGATGGTCGAGGAGGCCACCGCGCTCAGGAGCGCCCGGGCCCCCTCGGCGCCGCCGGAATAGCCCCAGTTTTGGTCCGGCGAGGAGGCGTCGTACCCGGCAACATGGGCGGTCTCCAGCCAAATCCCGAGCTGGGCGAGGCCGATGCAGCCGAGCACGATCAGGGCGGGCCGGAGCCAGAACTGGTCGCCGAGGGATTCGATCCAGGCGCGCAGGCGTGCCCTCATGCCGGTTCATCCTTTCCTTCCGAACCACGGCGTTCGGGGTCCCTACGTTGGACGTCGTCCCGGTCCTCGCGCAGCACCTCCCAACGCGCGCGCGGCGGGCTCTTGCCGGCGGGCCAGCCCTCGCGCTGGCGCGTGCGGTCGCCATCCGCCGCCTCGGTCTGGTCGTGCAGGAGCACCTGGCTCGTCGGGTACGGCAAATCGATGCCGGCGGCGGTGAGCGCGTCCTTGACGTTGGAGATGGCATGGTCGAGGGCGTCCACGGCGTCCCGCCGCCGGGGCGGGTCGATCCAGAAGCGCGCCGTCATGTCGACGCCGGCGGCCCCGAGACCTGTGACCAGCGCCTCCGGTGCTGGGTCGGCTAGCACCCCTTCGGTCCCGCGCAGGGCCTCGGCGATGACGTGGCGCGCCTCCTTCATGTCGTCCCCGTTGCCGATGGTGAGGGGGAAGGCGAGCCGGCGCTTGTCGTGCGCGGTAATGACCGTGATCTTGTCGACGAACAGCGTGGCGTTCGGGATCAGCACGCGTTGGTTGTCGTAGGTGCGCAGCACCGTCGCCCTCACCCAGACGTCCTCGACTGTGCCCTCGTGCGAACCGGCCCGGATCTGGTCGCCGATGACAAAGGGGCGGGTCAGCAGGATGAGGATGCCCGCCAGAAGGTTCTGCAGCACGTCGCGGAAGGCGAAGCCGATGGCGACGCCGCCGATGCCGAGGAGGTTGAACAGGTCGGCGGCGGAAACAGAAGGGAAGGCCACCGATGCCGCCACCAGGAACGAGACCAGGATGGTCATGCCGCCCGCGATGCGCCCGAGCACCGAGGCGGAACCCGGCGAGGCCTCCCGTAACGTGGCGGCGCGGCGAACGGCGGCACGGACCCCTCGGGCGACGAGCAGGCCGAGGCCGAACAGCACGAGGGCGACGGCGAGCCCCGGCAGGAGGGCGGCGGCCGAACGGCCCAACACTTCGAGGCGCCCGAGCGCTTCCGAGAAGATCATGAGAACTCTTGGGTCATGGGAAAGCCGCCGGTGGCGGGTATGCCATCCGGCGGCGTCTCAGAGAGCTATCCGCGCCGTCACCGACCGCGCGTGCTCGTTACGGTGAAATCAGCGACGCGGGCCGCCCGACGTCCCGCCGTACTGCTGTCCCCCGAACTGGCTGCGCGAGGGCATGCTGGCGTTGCCGCGGCTGGCCGAGCCCTGCCGCATGCGGTGTTGGCGCGTCATGCGATGACGACGCATCTCACGCCGCGACATGCGGACCTGGACAAAATCGCCACCGTCCGAGGTCGTGACGCCGGAAGCGTTCATGGGCAGGGCGGAGGACGGCAGGCTGAAGGCGCAGAGGCCGAGGCCGGCCAGGAGCGCCGAGGCGAGAAGGGTATGCTTCATAGTTAGGTCTCCTCTGTCGCCGGGGATCACATCTTCTTCTTGGAATACTCGAACTTCGGCGCGTTCTTCAGGGTGTCCTTGTCGGTATCGGCGTGGACCATCCACTTGCCGTCCTTGTTACTGATAGCGAGCGAGGACGGGTCGAGCACGACGTAGCTCTCGCCGAGGCCTAGGAAGCCGCCGACACTGACGACGACACCGGTGAGCGTCTTGCCGTTCTCGATCACGAGATCCTCGACCTCGCCCACCGTCTCCTTCTTGTTGTTGTAGACGGTGGTGCCAACGAGCTTGGACGACATCACGTCGGCGGGCTTCACGGTCATGAACTTCAGCTTCACCGTCGCCGTGTCGGCCATCTTCATCCCCATGTCGGAGGATGCCGGCATCGCGGTGCCGGGAGTGGGCGCAGTCGGAGCCGGAGTGGTCTGGGCCACAGCGGGCAGCGACAGGCAGGTAAGCGCGAGGGCGGCGGCGAGGGCGCGATGTGACAAGGGGATCTCCTGGAAACGGGCCTGAACGGACGGGAATGCCCGCGAGGCCTGGACTGCGATTGACCGACGCTCGGTCGATCGGCTCGTGGGTTCAACGCGCCCGTTCAGGAAACGTTCATGTCAATCGACCGGCGCAAAGCATAGGATAGGCTACGACGCCCGGCTTTAAGATGATCCCATGGGACGGATGATACTGATCTCAAGGGCGTCATTCACGTGCCTATTTCAATTTTATCGTGATCCGCAATTTTGAAACCTACAGATAAGTCGATGCGTAAAGCTGGCATGAGCCTCGGTTCCCGAAGCTTCATCTCACCTATAGGATTTTCCATGATGCGCTCGACCCTGAACGCCGCCTTCCTCGCCGTTGGCCTGACCGTGGCCGCCCCCGCTTTCGCCGAAACGTCCCCCATGGTCGGCGGCGCGCCCATGATGGCCGACAAGACCATCGTCGAGAACGCGTCCAAGGCCAGCAACCTCACGACCCTCGTCGCCGCCGTGAAGGCCGCGGGCCTCGCCGACACCTTAAGCGGAAAGGGCCCGTTCACGGTCTTCGCCCCGACCAACGACGCCTTCAAGAAGCTGCCGGCCGGGACCGTGGATTCCCTGCTGAAGCCCGAGATGAAGAAGACCCTGACGGGCGTGCTCACCTACCACGTCGTTCCGGGTAAGCTCGATGCGAAGGAGCTGATGGCCAAGGCGAAGATGGGCGGCGCCGACGCCAACCTGAAGACGGTCGAGGGCCAGGTCCTGACCGTGAAGATGGACGGTAACCGGCTGTCGCTGATCGACCAGAAGGGCGGCGGCGCCTTCGTCGAGCAGGCGGACGTCAACCAGTCGAACGGCGTCGTGCACGTCATCGACAGCGTGCTGATGCCGAAGTAACCCAAACGTCGGCCGCCCTATCTCCGTAAGCGGGGGTGGGACGGTCCCGGAAGCGTGCCGCCAGGTCGGCGTGTGTGCCTCGGGCAGGAACTAAAGTCGGCGGGCAACGCTTCGGTTCGACAACCTCGACGCCCAGGCGTCCGACCGGAACCCCGCCGATGCAAGCCTTGGACCGCCCCCACCCTGCAAGGGGCCGCTCCGCCTCGCGCCTCGCCGGCGCCCTTGCCGTCATCGTCGGCCTCGCCCTCGCGGGGCCAGCTTTTGCGCAGTCCGTAGGCAGCTCCATCGACCAACCCACGCCCGGGACGCTCCAATCGGGAACGTCGACCACGAAGGGATCGGACGCCGCGCGCCACCAGGGCACCGGCGGGGTCGCACCGCCGAGCGCGATCCAGTCCTCGACGGACGTCATTCAGTCCGAAGGCTCGGTCCAGGGCAAGGGCCAGGGCGGTCGAACCAACCCGATCCAGCACCTCCCGAAGGACATGCGCTGAGGCGCGCGCCAGCCGGTCGGGATGACAAGCCCCGGATCGATGGGCCGATGGCCTGCAGGCCCGCCGCCTATCAGCAGGTGTCGCGACAAGGACCTCCGCGATGTTCTTCGATACCTGGTCGGGCCTGCTAAGGGTCGTGGTCGTCGCTCCCTTGGCGTACGTCGCCCTGATCCTGTTCCTCAGGATCTCCGGCAAGCGCACCCTGACGAAGCTGAATGCTTTCGACCTCGTGGTCACCGTCGCGCTCGGCTCGACATTGTCCTCCATTGTCCTGACAAAGTCGGTCGCGTTGCTGGAGGGCGTCCTCGCCCTCGCGACCCTCATCGGCCTGCAATACGCGATCACCTGGTCGAGCGTGCGCTCCGCCCGGGTCCGGTCGCTGGTCAAGGCCGAGCCGACCCTCCTCGCGCACAAGGGCCATCTGGTCGAGGGCGCGATGCGCCGCCAGCGCCTGACCCGGGATGACGTCCTATCGGCCCTGCGCTCGGAAGGGCTGGATGACCTCTCCCAGGCCGCGGCGGTGGTTCTGGAGACCGATGGCTCGATCAGCGTGCTCAAGTCGCTCTCCGGCCGCGAAGACGGCTTGGACGGGGTGCCGCCGCGCGACCGTGACCGACCCAATCCGGGCCGTTCGTGAGATCTCTCGTCCGCTACGCGATCCTCGTTCTCGCGCTGGCCCTGTCAGCCGCGAGCCTGATCCCGTTGGTGCCCACCGAGTGGTGGTGGGTGCGCCTGCTCGACTTCCCGCGACTGCCATTCGCCCTGGGATTGCTCGCGGTCGGCCTGGGCCTCCTGTTCTTTCTGCGGGAATCCCCGAGATCGACGACGTCGACGCTGGCCCTCGTGGCGGTCGCCCTCACCGTCGATGCGTGGGTGCTTCGGCCTTACCTGCCGACCGGCAGCCTGAGGGTCGACGCATGTCCCGCCGAGCGCCGGCTGTCCGTGATGGTCGCCAACGTCCAGCTTGGGAACCGAAAGGCCCGCCCCCTGGTAGATGCCGTTGCGCGGGTCGAGCCGGACCTATTCCTCGCGATGGAGACCGATGCCTGGTGGGACGAGGCCCTCAAGCCCGTACTCGCGGCGATGCCGCATGCCCTCCAGCGGATCACGGGGTCGTACTACGGCATCCACCTATACTTCCGGCTGCCTCTGGTGAACGGGAGCATCCGGCACCTCGCGGGTGAGGACACACCAGCCATCGTCACCGGCGTCACCCTGCGCACCGGCGAGACCGTCGACTTCGTCGGCATCCACCCGAAGCCCCCGCAAGCCTGGCAATCCGCACGCGGGCGGGATGCCCAGCTCTACGCGGCGGCGGACGTGCTGCGGACGCGGGTCGAGCCCGGCATCCTCGCCGGCGACCTCAATGCCACGCCCTGGGAGATCGCGGTCGAGCGCATGGCGCGACTGTCCGGGTTGATCGATCCACGGCAGGGCTACGGCTACGTCGCGACCTGGAACGCCGATGTGTGGTGGATGCGCTGGCCCCTCGACCACGTCTTCCACGAAGGCGGGTTCGCGACGGTGTCCGTCGAGCGCCTCGACGCGTTCGGATCGGACCACTTCCCCTACCTCGTCCGCCTCTGCCGTCAGGCCGGGGAAGGTGCGAAGGCTCCCCCCGAGCGGGATGCGGATGATATCGCCACGGCCAACGCGGTCCTCGCGGCGGCTGGCGCGACAGAACGGCTGGGCTCGCGTTGACTACCATCACCCTTCGACAGGTCCCGGCAGGCTCTCGCTGCGCGGGCGGGGAGCGCCCGTGATCTCCATCTTCGACCTTGCCGCGATGCTGCTGGCCCTCTCGGCCCTGTTCGGCTGGCTGAACCGCCGGTTCCTGCGGATGCCGCACACCATCGGCCTCCTGGTGATGGGCCTCGCCGCCTCGCTGGCCCTCGTCGGCCTCGACCTCGCCTTCCCGTCCCAGCATCTCTACGAGGACCTCACGAAGGTGCTGCGCCAGGTCGACTTTACCGACGTGGTGATGAACGGCATGCTGGCCTTCCTGCTGTTCGCCGGCGCCATGAGCCTCGACCTTCGCACGCTGCGCGACCGGGCCTGGGCCGTGGCGACGATGGCACTCCTCGGCACCCTGATCTCCACGGCCCTCGTCGGCGGCGCGTTCTGGCTGGCGGCCGACCTCATCGGGCGGCCCATCCCGCTCGCGTGGGCGCTCGTCTTCGGCGCGCTCATCAGCCCGACCGATCCGGTGGCGGTCCTGGCCACCTTGAAGAACGTCAAGGTCCCCGAGACGCTGGAGGTCGAGATGCAGGGCGAGGCCCTGTTCAACGATGGCGTCGGCATCGTGCTGTTCACGGTCCTCGTCGCCTTCGCGGCCGGGACCGGGGGCGAGGCCACCAGCGTCACCGGCATCTCCTGGCTCCTGCTGCAGGAGGCGGGCGGTGGCCTGCTCCTCGGGGTCGTCACCGGTTACGTTGCCTACCGGGCCATGCGGACCATCGACGACTTCCCCGTCGAGGTGCTGATCACCCTGGCGCTCGTGGCCGGCACCTATGCGCTCGCCCAGAAGATCCATGCCAGCGGACCCCTCGCGGTAGTTGCCGCCGGGCTCCTCGTCGGCGACCGCGCCCCGCGCGACGCGATGAGCGAGCGGACCCAAGGCTACGTCTCCGCCCTCTGGACCCTCATCGACGAGGTGCTGAACTCGGTGCTGTTCCTGCTCATCGGGCTGGAAGTGCTGGTGCTGCGCTTCGAGGCCAATGGATTGATCCTCGCCGCCTGCGCGGTGCCCATCGTCCTCCTGGCCCGACTGGTGGCGGTGTCGACGCCGCTCCTCATCTTCCGCTGGGGCGGCCACCTGTCGCCGCGCAACGTGCCTTTCCTGACCTGGGCCGGGGTGCGCGGCGGCATCTCGGTGGCGCTGGCGCTTTCGATTCCCGAGAGCGACGCCAAACCCGCGATCCTGGCGGCGACCTACGCGGTGGTGCTGTTCACCATCATCGTCCAGGGCTCGACCCTCGGCATGGTGGCGCGGCGCACGCTGCGGGAAGGCTGACAGCCTCCGCCCGCTGCGTTGGCCCGCGCTTGCCGGACGGTTCCGTGACCGTCGGGCGCAACCCTCCATCGGACATCGGATCCCACCATGGTCTTCACCGTCCTCCTCGTCCTCATCCCGGTCTCGGCGGCGTTGAAGTACCTCGTCGGCGCCTCGCCGCTCCTGGTCTTCGCCTCCAGCGCGCTCGCCATCGCCGTGCTCGCGGAGTGGGTTCGGCGCGCCACCGACCAGCTCGCGGACCGGGTGGGGCCTGCCATCGGCGGTCTGCTCACCGTGAGCTTCGGCAGCATCGCCGAACTTGTCCTGGCGCTGTTCGTACTCCTGCGCGGCGAGGTCGCGGTGGTGCAGGCCCAGATTGCCGGCTCGATCATGGGGACCAGCCTGTTCGGGCTCGGCCTCGCCATCATCGTCGGCGGGGTGACCCGGGAGCGGCAGAAGTTCAGCGCGGAGCGCGCCGGCCTGCTCTCAACCCTCCTGATCCTCGTCGTCATCGCCCTGCTGCTGCCCGCCGTGTTCGACCTCACCGGGCGCATGTCGGGACAGGCGGCAACCATCGGCATCACCGACGAGGAACTCAGCCTCGGCGTCTCCGTCGTGCTCATGCTCCTCTACCTCGCCAACCTCGCCTTCACCCTGGTCACGCACCGCGACGTGTTCTCGAAGGACAAGGGCGAGGCCGAGCCTGACTGGAGCCTGCCGCTCGCGCTGGCGGTCCTCGTCGGCGCGACGGTCGCCATCGCCTTCGAGGCCGAGATGCTCTCGGGCACGGTGACCGAGGCGGCGGGCGCCCTGCACCTCTCGCCTATGTTTCTCGGCGTCATCGTCCTGGCGCTCGTCGGCACGGCTGGCGACCTGTTCGCGGCTTCCTGGTTCGCCCACGAGGACCGCATGGGGCTCGTGCTCAACATCTGCATCGGCTCCGCCGTGCAGGTCGCGCTGGTGCTGGCGCCGCTGCTCGTCATCATCTCGTGGGCGCTTGGCCACCCGATGACGTTGGTCTTCTCGAACCCGCTGCACCTGTTCGCCATCGCGAGCACCGCCTTCATCGTCAACGCCGTTGCCCGGGACGGCGAGACGACATGGTTCGAGGGTCTGCTCCTCGTCGGCGTCTACGTCCTATTCGGGCTGGCCTTCTTCTTCGAGAGCCCGGCCTAACCGCAGCCGATTGAACAGCCGCTTTCGGGCGGTACGTCATATAATTTCTATGGCCATGTTGGGTCGCAAGCCGTAGGACCGCTCGGGGTGGAGAGCAGTCCGGCTGCTTCCGGTGGCGTGCTGTGTTCAAGGAGACATAGGCTCAAGCGACGGGTGCCAGACGACTAGCTTAGCTGCTTTCATCGGCAAGGCGGCGAATGCTATGAGCCTGCCAGCATCAGCGAACCCTAAAGAAAAGCATAAGCACCCGCTTTGAACACGGCAATCAAGATCATCAACATCATCGCGCCTTTGCGCGATTGCAGAGCTAGATGTCAGGTCTATGATAGCCGACCCAATGATCCGCGTTCAGACCTCAGAGTTTTGCTTCGTAACAACCTAGAGCAAAGAAAAAGCCGCTCCTCCAGCGAGGGCGGCTTTTTTCCGCTGGTCAGTGGAAAGTCTAAAACGGCTTCAGACTGCTGACCTGAAGCGCTTCAGATCGATGTCGATATCGCAAATTTTCAAGCCTGCTTGCCACGAGGGTGGGGCAATGCCCTATCGTAGGGTCGAGGACTCGCCATCCTGAAGGGGACGATCCTCGCCGTCGCGCCCACCCACCGAGACGTGCGAGTTCAGGCGATCCAGATGTTCGAAGACGTGCTCGAAGGCGTTGGTCACGGCCTGCTCGAAGGACCCGTCGCCCTTGCCCATGGCCGCCTGGAGCCCGCTGAGCAGCGCGTGGTGCTTTTCCGTATCGCTCGACATGGCGTCCCTCATGGCCGGTCGGATGCCGGCGCTCGAACCAAAGACCCAGCATCCGGGCGAGGTTCCAGGTCGCTCGCCCCGATGCCGCCATGCCACGGACGGATCCCCGATCCGAGGCATGGCGAGATCGTGTCATAACCCGTCAATTGTAGGATTGTGTGCGAACGTAGTCCATGACATGAATGCGCGTCGTCGACAATGCGCCTCGTCGACGAGCGGCCGTCGACTGGAAACTCCATCTTCATGGCGAGCGAACCTGGTCACCCGTTCGAGGGAAACCTGCTCCTTGCCGCGCTCGCGGCGTCCGACGTGGCCCTTCTCGTGCCGCATCTCGCCCGGCAGGAACATGCCCGGGGGGACCTGCTGTTCCGCGTCGGCGAGGACGTCTCCCACGTCACCTTCCCCCTCCACCGGACCGTCGCCACCCTGATGGTGCCGCTGAGCGGTGGTCGGACCGCCGAGACGGCCACGGTCGGGCACGAGGGGGCGGTCGGCGGCGTGGTCAGCCACGGCTACCTGCCCGCCTTCACCCAATGCATGGTCCAGGTCGAGGGTGCGGTCCTGCGCATGGACGCGGACCGCTTGCGCGAGGCCAAGCGCGCCTCCCCGACGCTGAACGACCTGTTCGTGCGCTACGCCGACTGCCTTCTTGCGCAGGTCCTGCAATCGGTCGCCTGCAACGCCGCCCACCCCATCGAGCAAAGGGTGCTGCGATGGCTCCTGGGCCTCCAGGAGCGGGTCGGCACCGACGCCCTGCCGGTCACCCAGATCGTGCTCGCCGGGATGCTCGGCATCGGACGCACCTACGTCACCACGGTGCTGACCAAGCTGCAGGACCAGGGCCTGATCCACGTCGGGCGCGGCCGCATCCACATGCTCGACCGGGCGCGGACGGAAGCCGCCTGCTGCGATTGCCACGCCCGGGTGCGCGGGCACTTCCGCACCGTCCTCGGGGCGATCTACGCGCCCGACGGCGAGATCGTCGCCGTCGAGGCGACGGAGCCCGGAACGGAGCCGCCGCCCCGGCCCGATGCCATCCTTCCGGAACTCCGGGAGGCCGGCCGATGACCGTCCCGACGGCCACCCCGTTCGAGGTTTCCCGACCGTCGAGGCTGACGGCCCTCGACGCCTACGGCATCCTCGATACCCCTCCCGAGAAGGGGTTCGACGACATCGTCAACCTGGCCCGGAAAGCCTGCGCGACGCCTGTGGCCCTGGTCAGCCTGGTGGCCGGCGACCGGCAGTGGTTCAAGGCCCGCGTCGGGTTCGAGCCGTGCGAGACCACACTCGACAAGTCGGTGTGCGCGCATGTCCTCGGGCAACCCGACCTGCTCGTCATCCCCGACCTGAGGGAAGACCACCGCACCCGGGACAATCCTCTGGTCACCGGTGACCCGTTCCTGCGCTTCTACGCCGGCGCGCCGTTGGATGCGGCGAATGGCGGATGCCTGGGCTCCCTGTGCGTGATCGACGTCGAGCCGCGACCCGATGGCCTGACCACGGACCAGGCGGAGTCCCTCCGGGCCCTGGCCCGCCAGGTCATGGCCCAACTGGAGCTCCGGCGGTCGCTGGCCGAACGCGACGGCATGATCGCCATCCAGCGTGCGACCGTGGCCCAGCACGAGGCCCTGCTCGCCGCCCAGGCCGCCGTCGTGGGTTCGGGCGGCCGGCACGCCGACGTCCTCGACGCGGTCGTCGGCGGCGTCCTGCGGGCCCTGCCCCAGGCCGAGGGCGGCGTCGTCGAGATGCTGGAGGGCGACGAACTCGTCTACCGGCACGCCGCCGGAAACCTGCTCCGCCATGCCGGCCTTCGCCTGCCGCTCCACGGCAGCCTGGCGGGTGCGTGCCTGCTGTCCAGACGGGCGCGGGCGGTGTCGGACGTGCTTGAAGACCCCGACGTGAAGCGCGACCTCGTCGAGCGCCTCGCGTTGCGGTCGTGCGTGGTCGTTCCGATCACGCGGGACGGAGAGGGCATCGGCGTCCTCAAGGTCCAGTCCAGCCGGGCCGGAGCCTTCTCGCAGCGCGACGTCGAGGTCGTCGGCCTGTTCGCCGGCACCGTCGCCGCCGGGCTCTACAAGGTCGGAGAGGCCGAGGCCCGGAGCCGCGCGAAGGACGCCGACAACCGCTACAAGACGGTGTTCAACAGCGCCATCGACTACGCGATCATCGTGATGGGCCTCGACGGGCGTGTCGACGACTGGAACGAAGGCGCCACCCGCATCCTCGGCTGGTCGCCGGCGGAAATGGTCCAGCGGCCGGCCGACGTGTTCTTCACGCCGGAGGACCGGGCGAACGGCATCGCCGCCAAGGAGATGCAGGCCGCGCTCGACCATGGTCGCGGCGTCGACGAGCGCTGGCACCTGCGCAAGGACGGCAGCCGCTTCTGGGCCAACGGCGAGATGATGGCGCTGCGCGACGAGACCGGCGCCGCCATCGGCTTCCTCAAGATCCTGCGCGACCGCACCGAGCAGCGCGAAGCCGCCGCCCGGCTGCAGGCAAGCGAGGGCTTCCTACGCAGCGTGCTCGCTTCCTCCGCCGACTGCATCAAGGTGCTCGATCTCGACGCCCGCATCGAGTCCATGAACGAGGGCGGCCGGCGCGTCATGGAGATCGACGACTTCGCCAGCATCGCCGGGATGGACTGGACCGGGTTCTGGGATGAGGCAGACAAGGCCGAGGCCCGGGCGGCCGTGAACGCAGCCGTGTCGGGTGGCGTCGGGCGCTTCACCGGGCCGGCCTGCACGATGAAGGGCACCCGGAAGTGGTGGGACGTGCAGTTGACGCCTATCCGGGACGGCGACGGTGCGGTCGCCAAGCTCCTGGCCGTATCCCGCGACGTCAGCGCGAACCGGAAGGCCGAGGAGGCCCTGCTCGCCAGCGAGACGCGCTACCGCGACCTGTACGACAGCATTGACGCGGGCTTCTGCGTCATCGAGGTCAAGCTCGACGCGACCGAACGCCCGCTGGACTATCGCTTCGTGGAGGTGAACCCCGCCTTCGAGCGGCAGTCGGGACTTAAGGGCGTTCCCGGCCAATGGATGCGCGGCCTTGCCGACGGCCACGAGAAGCCCTGGTTCGAGATCTACGACCGCATCGCCCGCGGCGGGGCACCTGAGCGGTTCGAACACGTGGCGAACGCCCTCGGGGACCGCTGGTTCGAGGTCTACGCCTATCCGTTCGGCGGACCCGGCTCCCATCAGGTCGCAGTCCTGTTCAACGACATCACCGCGCGCAAGCGCACCGAGGACGCTCTCAGGGCAAGCGAGGCGAGCCAGCGCTCGATCCTGGCGACCGTGCCGGTGGGCATCCTGTTCGCCGAGGCCCCCTCCGGCCGCGTGGTTGGGGGCAACGCCTTCATGGAGAGGGTGACCGGCCGGTCGACCATCGAGCTTGACGGCGTGGAAAGCTACCGCGAGTGGGTCGCCCGCCATGTGGACGGGAGGCGGGTCGCCCCGACCGAGTTCCCGGTCGCGCGGGTGATCCGCGAGGGCCTGGAGCGCGCCGAGCTGGAAGCCGAGTTCGAACGGCCGGACGGCAGCCGTATCTGGACGCTCATCGTCGCCACGCCGGTCCGGAACGCGGCCGGGAACGTCACCGGGGTGGTCGCGGCCATTTCCGACATCGACGCGCGCAAGCGGGCCGAGGAACAGCGCGACCTGCTCAACAACGAACTCAGCCACCGGATGAAGAACCTCCTGGCGATGGTGCAGGCCATCGCCTCGAACACGCTGCGCGGAGCCACCGACATCGACGTCGCCAAGGAGGTGCTCGCCGACCGCCTGATAACCCTTGGCAGGGCGCACGACCTTCTGTTGGGAGGCGCGGCGGAGCATGCCGGAATGGAACTCGTCATCCGCGGGGCGGTCGGCCTTCAGGACGATGGTTCGGGGCGGGTGCGCTACAGCGGCCCCGAGGTCGAGATCGGGGGAAGGGCGGCGCTCGCGCTGGCGCTGATGGTCCACGAGCTCGCCACGAACGCGGCCAAGTACGGCGCGCTCTTGACGACGGAAGGCCATGTGGACATCGCCTGGACCCTGGAGGGCGATGACGCGGCTCGGACGCTCGCCATCTCGTGGTGCGAGAGCGGCGGCGTCGCCGTCGTCCCGCCATCGCGAAAAGGGTTCGGGACGCGATTGATCGAGCGCGGCCTCGTCGGTGCGGTGGACGGGAAGGTGTCGTTGACCTATCCCCCCGACGGCGTCCGATGTGTCGTCCAGGCACCATTGCGCAACTTCCAGGATGCGCTTTGAGATCGTCCTGCAACACCGGCCCGACCTTGACGTTGTCGCTGCGGCCCAGCCTCCACGGACGCCCCGAACCTTCGCTGCATGCTTGCTGAACCCAACCCACGAACGAAGCCGTTCCCGCGTGTCGGCGGTGAAATGGCCGCTCTCATGCGCGCCCATGACTGGGAGCGCACGTCGGTGGGCTCTCCGGAAGCATGGCCGGCCGCGCTCAGGGTTGCCGTCAACCTGATCCTGGCCTCGCCCGAAAGCATGTTCCTGGCCTGGGGCACGGACCTGACGTTCTTCTTCAACGACGCCTACCGCCCGATCCTCGGTCCGAGGCTGCCGCGGGCGCTCGGGTCGTCGCTCCCCGATGTCTGGCCCGATGCCTGGGAACAGGTCCGGCCCATCGTGGAACTCGCGCTGGCCGGTACCGCGAGTCGTTATGACGACCTGCCACTCACCACCGCTCGGCACGGCGTCGATGAGCAGACCTGGTGGTCATTCTCCTATTCGCCGGTGTTGGACGAGGACGAAGAGGTCTGCGGTTTCCTCTGCGTCGTGACGGAGACGACCCAGCGTGTCCTGTCCGAACGTGCCCTGCAGGCGCGCGAGAAGGAACTCCTGCTCATCACCGACACGCTTCCGGTGCTGATCGCCTTCATCGACCGGGATCTCGTCTATCGCTTCGCCAACCGGGCCTACGAGGATTGGTTCTTCCGGTCGCCGGAAGAGGTGGTGGGACTGAGCGTCCGCGACCTCCTTGACGAGGCCGGCATCGCGGCACGGCGCGCCGCCTTCGAAGCCGCTCTGGCCGGTGAGCCGGTCAGGCTGGAACTGGATTGGCCGCATCGCGACGGACGCCCGAGGATCGCCGACATCCGTTACCTGCCACGCCAAGCGGATGATGGGACCGTCGATGGCTTCTACGTCTTCGTCCTCGACGTCACCGACCGCAAGCAGGCCGAACGCAACCTGCGTGAGATGAACGACATCCTGGAGCGGCGGGTCGCGGAGAGAACCCGGGACCGCAACGCCCTATGGCAGCTCTCGTCGGACATCATGCTTCGGTGCGGGTTCGACGGGGTCATCATCGCCGTCAATCCGGCGTGGAACGAGGTGCTTGGGTGGAGCGAGGAAGATCTGGTCGGTAGCAGCCTGTTCGAACTCATCCACCCTGACGATCTTGCACATACGGTGGAAGGCGCATCCGCATCCGCGGATGGCCAATCCTTCGCGCGTTTCGACAACCGGTACCGTCACAAGAACGGGGAATACCGATGGATCTCATGGTCGACCCGACCGGATGAGGGCGCCATCAACGCCGTCGGGCGTGACTTCACCGACGAGCGCGCCAAGGCCGGTGCGCTCCGGGCCGCCGAGGACGCCTTGCGCCAAGCCCAGAAGATGGAGGCCATCGGCCAGTTGACCGGGGGCGTCGCGCACGATTTCAACAATCTCCTGACCGTGATCAAGTCGTCGACCGACCTGCTCAAGCGCCCTGACCTGCAGGAGGAGCGGCGCCTCCGCTACGTCGGCGCGATCTCGGACACGGTGGACCGAGCTGCCAAGCTCACCGGGCAGTTGCTCGCCTTCGCCCGCAGGCAGGCGCTCAAGCCGGAGGTGTTCGAGCTCGGGCGCAGCCTGACCTCCATCGGCGACATGGTCGGCACGCTGACCGGATCGCGCATCGATGTCGACGTGCGCGTCCCGGCCGCGGCCTGCTTCGTCGATGCCGACCCGAGCCAGTTCGATACCGCCATCGTCAACATGGTGATCAATGCCCGTGACGCTATGAACGGCCAGGGACGCCTGGTGATCGCGATGACCGAGGCGTCCGACATCCCTGCGGTCCAGGCGCATCCTCCCGTGTCCGGGGCGTTCGTCGCCGTCTCCATCACCGACACCGGCGGCGGCATAGCCGTGGCGGACATGGACCGGATCTTCGAGCCGTTCTTCACCACGAAGGGTGTCGGACACGGAACCGGCCTCGGCCTGTCGCAGGTCATCGGCTTCGCCAAGCAGTCGGGTGGCGATGTCCATGTCGAGAGCGATGTCGGACACGGGACCACCTTCACGCTCTACCTCCCGCGCGTGGCCGATCCCGGTGCCTCCGACGCCCCGGACGTCGAACCGGAGCCCCTCGTCGATGGCCACGGGACCTGCGTGCTGGTGGTCGAGGACAACGTCGACGTGGGCAGGTTCGCGACCCAGGCGCTCGCCGAACTCGGCTACGCGACCGTCTGGGCCGCCAACGCCGACGAGGCCCTGGCCGAATTGGCGACGGATGCGGAACGGTTCGACGTGGTCTTTTCCGACGTCGTGATGCCGGGCATGGACGGGATCGACCTCGGCCATGAGATCCGGCGGCTCTATCACGACCTGCCGGTGGTGCTGACCAGCGGCTACAGCCACGTCCTGGCGAAGAACGGCACCTACGGCTTCGAGCTGCTCCACAAGCCCTACTCGGTGGAGCAGCTCTCACGCATCCTGCGCAAGGTCGCGACGTGGCGTCGGCGCAAGAGCGCCTTGGGCGCCTAGGGCAGCGGTACCCGTAACATTCCAGCGCGTGCAAATGCCGAAGGCATCGAAGGCGATCACGGAAGTGCGCCCGGGCTCGGCTCAACACCCCTCCGCCGAGTTCGACCAACCGCTACATGCTTAATGAAACGTTGATTCCGGAAGCGGGCAAGGGGAAGCGCTTCCCCTTGCCCGCTTCTCTCGGAGTCGCGAATCCCGCGCTCAAACCGGCAGGGAGTGTCCAGTCCGGGGCGGCTTCCTACTCGGCCGCCTGCCTGCGGCGCCGTCGCTTGGAGGCCGCACGGCGCAGGATGCGGGAGAGCGCCTCGACCGAGTAGGGCTTCTGAAGGAGCTCGAACCCGTGGTCGCTCTCCTCGGCGAGGACGTGGCTGTACCCGCTGGTCAGGACCACCGGCAGGCCCGGATACAGGCGCCGGACCTCCCGCCCGAGCTCGACCCCATTCATGCCGGGCATCACCACGTCCGAGAACACCACGTCGTAGGTGTCCGGCTTGGCGACCAGCGCCGCCAGCGCCTCGTCGGCGTTCCCGACCCAGTGCGTGCCGTAGCCAAGCTCCTGCAGCGTCTGGGTGGAGAAGGTGCCGACGTCCCGGTTGTCCTCGACAACCAGGACGCAGGTGCCGGTCCCGTCGACGACGGCGTCCTCCGAAATCGTTTCCTCGACCTGGGAGGCGGTCGCGGCCGCACGCGGGAGGAAGAGCGCGAAGGTCGTGCCGCGCCCGACCTCGCTCTCGACCATCACCTCGCCGCCCGATTGCTTGGCAAAGCCGAACACCTGGGACAGCCCGAGCCCGGTGCCCTGGCCGACGCCCTTAGTCGTGTAGAACGGCTCGAAAATTCGGTCGACCTGATCGTCGGGAATACCCGAACCCGTGTCGGTCAGCGCGATCCGGACGTACTCGCCGATCATCGCGGGATGAGAGCGCATCGCTGGCACGACGCCAACCGCCTCCACCGCGATGTCGAGGCGGCCCTCGCCGTCCATCGCGTCGCGGGCGTTGACCGCCATGTTGACCAGCGCGGTGTCGAACTGGCTCGGGTCGGCGCTGATGTGGCACGCCTCGTCGCCGACGTGGATCGAGACCGCGATCCGGGCGCCGGTGAGGGTGCCCACCATCTCGCCGATGGCCCTCACGCTCCGGCCTACGTCGAACACCTCCGGCCGCAACGCCTGGCGCCGGGCGAAGGCCAGGAGCTGCCCCGTGAGCTTGGCGGCCCGGTCGACCGTGTCGGAGATCGCGCCGATGTACCGGACCCGCCGCTCCTCCGGGAGGTTCGGTCGCTTGAGCAGGTCGGTCGACGACTTGATGACGGTCAGGAGGTTGTTGAAGTCGTGCGCCACGCCTCCGGTCAACTGCCCGACCGCCTCCAGCTTCTGGGCTTGGCGCAGCGCCTCCTCGGTCTGGAGCAGGCTGGCCGCGCGCTCCTTCTCCAGGGTGACGTCGCGGGAGACGCAGTAGAGCAGCCCCTCGACCGGGACAGCCGTCCACGACAGCGTGCGGTAGCCGCCGTCGCGTGCCCGGAACCGGTTCTCGAACGCCAGGGTCAGGCCGCCCGCGGCGAGGTGGGCGACCTCGGCCCGGGTCCGCTCGCGATCCTCGGGATGCTCCAGCCACTCCGAGGTCTTCCCGATGATGTCGTGGTAGCCCCATCCCAGGATGCGCTCCCAGGCCGGGTTGATGCTGACCCAGACGCCGTTCGCGTCGGCCACGCCGAGCATGTCCTGGCTCACGTGCCAGATCCGGTCGCGCTCCTTGGTGCGCTCGGCGACCTGGGCCGCCAACGTGTCGTTCAGCGCCCGCAACGCACCCTGCGCCCGGACCCGCTCGACGGCGTCCCAGATCCGGGCCGCGACCTCCTCGATCAGCGAGACCTCGTCGTCCGTCCAGGCCCGCGGCCCGCTGTGGTTCACGTAGACGACCGAGCGCAGGCGTCCCTCGTGAACCTGGGGCACGGCGACGATGGCGGCGATGCCGAAGGTACCCAATCCCAGGCCTGCGGTATCCGGATCGGCCTCGACGTCCGGATAGACGGACGTCCGGCCCTGCCGGAGGTTGGCGATGTTGCCCGGCCCGAACGCGTCGAGCGGGTAGGTGTCGGCCAGTGCCGCAACGCCGTCGACGTACTCGGTCCCGAGGGTGACGGACACGCCGTCCTCCCCGACGAAGCCGTAGCCGACGCGGCTGACGCCGAGGTGGCGCCCGAGGGCGTCCACCGCCGCCTGCATCCGCCCACGCGGACCGCCCTGCTCCCGAAGCGTGTCGGCCAGGTCGAGCAGGAACCGTTGGCGCGCCTCGGCCGCCTGACGTTCGGCGACCCGCAGTTCCAGTTCGGCGTTCATCTCCCGCAGGCGCCGTTCGTCCAGCCTGCGGCCGGTGACGTCGGAGACGGTCAGCACGGCCCCGACGACCTTTCCGCCTTCGAGGACGGGGGCGTTCGAGCAGAGCACCTCGACGGACGCACCGCTCCGGTGGAAGAAGGTGGCATCGCGCTGTCGGAGGGTCCGACCCTCACGGATGGCCTCGACGAACCCGCACTCCGATGCGGGGAACGGGCGCCCGTCCGGATGGTGGTGGTGGGCGGCCTCGTGCAGGTCCTGCCCGACCAGCGCGTCGTCGTCCCATCCCAGAAGGGTGTGTGCCGTCCGGTTGGCGAAGGTAACCACGCCGTCGAGGTCGAGCTGGAACACCGCCTCGCTGACATGGTCGGTGACGGTCTGCAGAAGATCGGTCTGGCGCCGCAGCGCCTCGAACGCATCGTCCCGGGCCGTCATCGACCGGCGCAGTTCCATCTGGGCCACGACCTGACGGGCCAGCGCCTCCAGCGCCTCGGACTGCTCCGACGTCAGCCCCTCGGGCCGGGGCTTTCCGTCGATCACGCACAGGGTCCCGAGTGGTTGACCCTCGGGCGTCTCCAGGCGCGCACCGGCATAGAACCTGAGATGCGGCTCCCCGGTGACCAGGGTGTTGTCGCAGGTCCGTGGGTCCGCGGTCAGGTCGGGAATGACGAGCAGGTCCGTTTGGCGCAGGGCATGCGCGCAGACCGATTGCGACAGCGGTGTCTCGCACGGATCAAACCCCACCCGGGCCTTGAACCACTGCCGGTCGCCGGCGACGAGGCTAACCAGCGCGACCGGCGTCTGGCAGATCCGCGAGGCGAGCAGCACGATATCGTCGAAGCCTTGCTCCGCCGGCGTGTCGAGGATGCGGTACCCGTCGAGGGCCGCGAGGCGGGCCGGATCGCGGGTGTCGTCGTCAGGCGCGGTCACGAAGGGCCTCGGACTTGGCTGACACGCTGACGACCGTAGCCACTTCGCGCTCGATCATCTGGCGCAGCGCCGTCCTGACGACCTCGCTGATGCAGGTGGACTCGCCCCTGGCGACCTGGGCCTCGACGTAGGCGATCAACGGTTCCGTGAGGGCGATGTGTCGGGAATGCTTGGCGGCCATCCTGGAACCTTTAACGGCTCGGCTCTGTGGTGTCGCAGTCGCGACACCAGCCTCACGACGACGTGCAAGGGCACGATGTCGCGCCAGTGCCGAGACCGTCGAGATACGGATTACGACAGATTCGATTTCCACGGGCTCACCGACCGCCGCTTCGTCTTGCTTGGGATGGCGCCGAACACGCCCCCGGCGACGGGACACTCCTGTGCCGGCGGGTCGAGCGCACCTTCGGCTGCACGCAGGCCCCGCGCCGCCGCCCGCATGCCCGCGACCGGCGGCGAAGCCATGAAACCCGTCTTGCAAGGCCCGGTCTGATCAGACCTTCAGGATGCCATGGCGGACGCTGCGGCATGCACGGTGCCGGATACGGGCAGCCGGAACAGGAAGGTCGTCCCCCGGTCGACGGCGCTCCTGACTTCGAGCACGCCCCCCTGGCGCTCGACGAGATCCCGGCAGAGCAGCAGGCCCAGGCCGCTCCCGCGCTCGCCCGCCGTCCCGTTCGTCGTCGTCCGACGGTCCAGCCTGAACAGGTCGTCCACCCTGCCTGGCGGCATGCCGACGCCGGTATCCGTGACCGAGATCTCGACCTCGTCGCCCTCACGCCGGGCGGCGACCCTGATGGTGCCGCCGGGCAGCGTGAACTTGATCGCGTTGCTGACGAGGTTGCGCAACACGGTGGCGAGCATGTCCCGCTGCGCACGCACCACCGTGCGGTCGCAGGATGCTTCCAAGCTCAGGCCCTTGTCCGAGGCGGCCTCGGCGGCTCCCTTCAGGACGTCTCCGGCCAGGATGCCGAGGTCGACGTCGGTGAGGGTGACCGCCAACGTGTCCATCTGCAGGCTCGCCCAGGAGAACAGGCTCTCCAGCAGGGCGTAGGCCTGCGTCGCCGCCTCGTGGATTCCCTTCGCGCGGCGCTCGATGGAGGCGGGGTCGCGCGCCGCGACGGCCTTTCCGAGCACTTCCGACAGGCCGAGCAGCGCCTGGAACGGGTTGCGCAGGTCATGGGCGATGATCGAGAACAGCAGCGATTTCTGCCGGTTCAGCGTGTCGAGTTCGAGCGACTTCGCCTCCGCCTCGCGACGGGCTTCGGCGAGTTCCGCCTGGAAGGCGCGCCGAGCCTCGGCGAAGCGGATCGCCCGCGCCAGCCCAGAAGGTGTGACCTCGGCCTTGTCGATGTAGTCCAGCGCGCCGGTCCGCATCAGCCGCATCGCCAGATCCGGATCGGCCTCGCCGGTCAGCATCAGCACTGCCCGCGTCTCGCCCTCGGCCGCCAGCAGGGTCTTCAGGAGCGCGAACGTGTCGATGCCCGGCAGGCGATAGTCGAGCAGAATGCAGTCGAACGTTTCCTCGGAGGCGAGGCGCTCGCCATCCTCGCCGCCGGCGGCCTCGGTCAGGGTGTGGGCGAGGCCGGACTTGGCGAGCGCCCGCCGCACGGCCGCGCGGTCGACCGCGTCGTCGTCGATCAGCAGGATGCGGGTCGGGTTCGTCACGATGGGGACTATGCAGGAAACTCGACCACCTTCCAGTAGTGCTCCAGGAGCGCCACCGCTTCCATGAAGGTGTTGGCCGGGTCGCGCTTGACGATGTAGCCGGCGACGTTGTGGCCGTAGGCCCGCATCCGGTCCTCGTCGGCCTTCGACGTGGTGATCATGAACACCACCGCCGAACGCAGGTCCTGGTCGGCGCGGATCGCCTCCAGGAACTCGATGCCGTTCATGCGCGGCATGTTCAGGTCGAGCAGGATCAGGTGAGGCCTCGGCAGCTTGGCATGCCCGTTCTCGCCGCGCAGGATCTCCAGGGCTTCGACGCCGTCGCGGGCGACCGTGATCGGGTTTCCGATCTTGCTCTTCTTAAAGGCGCGCTTGAGCCCCTGAACGTCGACCTCGTCGTCGTCGACCAGCAGGATGTTAACCGTCGAGCCCATCTGCCTGTCCCTTCCGGCCGTCGCGCGGCCACGTGAAATGCACCGCCAAGCCGCGCCCGTCGGGCCCGTCGGAGAGCCAGACCTTGCCGCCCTGGCGGTCGACCAACTTGCGCACGATGGCCAGCCCCATGCCGCTGCCCTCGACCTCGTCGCGGGGCTTGAGCGTCTGGAACATGCCGAAGACACGCTCGCGGAACTGCTCGGGGATGCCTGGCCCGTCGTCGGTCACGACGAACTCGACCGCGTCCCCCGCAGGCTTGGTCTCGACCCGGATATGCCCCTCGGCCGGCCGGTCATGATGCTTGATGGCGTTGCCGATCAGGTTCTGCAAGGCCTGGGTCAGCGGGGCCCGGGCCGCCCGCAACGTCGGCAAGGAATCGTCCGCCGTGATCGCGAAGCCTTCGGGAGGGCTGACCAGGACGGCGAGTTCCTCGACGAGCGCCTTCGTGTCGACCGTGTCCATCGCCGCGTCGGCCCGTCCCGCCCTGGAGTAGGCCAGGAGGTCGTCGAGCAGGCTGTCGAGCCGCCGCACCCGGCTCTTGAGCAACTCCATGTTGGTCTGGACGTCGCCGATCAGCGAACCCTCCAGGTCCTCCTCGATCCAGCCGACGAGGTTCTCGATGCCGCGCAGCGGCGCCTTGAGGTCGTGCGAGGCGACGTAGGCGAACTGCTCCAGTTCCTCGTTGGAACGGCGCAGGTCGATGGCGTGGCGGGCGAGCCGGCGCTCCAGTCCCTTGCGCTCGGTGATGTCGGTGTTGGTCCCGAACCAGCGCAGGATGGCCCCGTCCGGCCCGCGATGGGGTTGTGCCAGCGACAGGAACCAGCGGTACTCGCCGTCGGCGCCGCGGAGCGGGAAGGTGTCCTTCCACGGCTCGCCGGTCCGGAACGCCTCGCTGATGCGCTCCACGACGCGCTCGACGTGATCGGGGTGGTGGACGTCGCGCCAGCCCCAGCCGAACATCTGCTCGATGGTGGTTCCGGTGTAGTCGTACCAGCGCTGATTGTACCAGATGATGTCGCCGTTCGGATCGGCGACCCAAGCCATCTGAGGCAACGCGTCGGCGAGGGCGCGGAAGTCGTCGGTGGTGAGGTTCGCGGCTCGCTCCACGCGAAGGGCTCCCATTCTTGCAGGCGAAGCTGCGGCGATAGGCGCATACACCCAGGCTGAGGCTACGTCATCAATGCTTGGCATTCCAAGAACGACAACGGTAACTGCGCAAGTGGCGTTGAACGTCGGTTCCTAGGCGTGGGGCCAACTATCGTCTCCTGCTCCGAGCCGAAGTTGCCGGATGGCTGACGAACGGCCGCTATGAAGTAATTCCGACTGCGCTTCGGGCGGCTGGGTTGGGTCGCATGCGGAACGTCCGCTTCCGGGCAGGCAGCAAACTTCCGTTTATGGCGCACAGCCGCCAACGGTTGCGATTTGGAAGGACGTCCGGTTTTGCCATATTGCTTGCGAAAAGCAGACCGGCAGCAAACCACCCATCGCGGTCGTCCGTGCGCAGATTGGGCTGCTAGGAAGCGGACATTTCCAAAGCCCGCTTAGGGTCAACACCGGACGGTCGTTCAGCAGAACGTGAATGTCTGTTGCCGGGCCGTAGGTTGATGTCTGCTTATGGCGATAACCAGAATATCAATCGAAGTCGTAGAGGCTCCTTTCCGCGCCACTCCAACCAGCCCAACACCGCCGCTGGACTGGCTCTTTCTCTCTGTGAAGTTCGAGGGGCTATGGTGTTGACCCAGGTCCGCTGGGATGGTCCATTCCCCGGGTTCGATGCCGTTGGAGACGGGTGACTGAGAGGCTAACCCCTTGTTGTTGTACCCAATCGGTTTTGGCTGAGAATCCTGGCGCCCCAGCCAAGCCTCCGCTAAGTCGTTGATCTGATTGCTTTTGGTTCTCAGCCGCTGTCGCGGCTTGGCCGATTGTACGCAGAGGTGTTGCACGCGCTTGTCCACAGGGGCAGGCCGTTGACGATTTGTTCTAACGTTTACCGCCGCGGGGCGGTATATTGGTGGCGTAGGCGATTCCGTTGCGATGAGCGGACGCGAGACCTGGTGGCCTCGGAAGCGAGGACATCCATCACGATCGCTTTGAGCCTTGGCACCTCCGACCCGGCCAGTGCGCGCACACTCGGCTGGGCGCTGAACGCAGAAAGTCTCCGCGTTCGGGAGGAATTTTCCATGCGCTCTGCGACCGACATCCGCGACCACCTGAGGGCTTTCCTCGACCGGGAGCGCAGCGCACGCTTCGCCCGGCTCCATCGCGATCTCTGGCCGCAGCATGCACCCCTTGTTGGCGACTGGCCGTCGATGATGGGTGGTCGGGCACGGGAGTACCGCATCTTCGGACGGCTGCAGAGGCTGGCCGCAGAGGAGGGTTTCGAGGCCGGGTACGACACGGCGTTGGATGGCCGCTTGAAGCAGGAGGGATTCACCTTCCCCGAGCGCGGCGCGATCAAGCGTCGGATCGAGAACGGGTACCTGCGCGATCTCGGGCGGCCGGACGAAACCGGTCGGTTCACGCCGCCGCGCGCCTATCTCCAGGCGATGCTCGCCGCCATGGGCGAGCCGTTGACCGAGAGCGGCATCACCAAATGCCTGCGCAGGCTCGCGGCGATCTCGGCGCTCGTTTCGCAGGAATTCTCCGAGATCTACGACGAAGCCAAGCTCGATCCGCACGAAGCTCGGACGAAGCTCTCGGCGATGCGCGCCAAGGGCGAAATACCAACCGATGAACTCGGTTGGGCCAAGTCTGACTTCGATGGCGCTGACCGGTTCGAATGGGGGAACTTCGACGTACGAGCGACGACGTCGGAATCGAATGCCGTAGAAAACAAGGACGGAGCGACCGACAGCATCAAGGATGTGCAGGATCCGTCTTTCGTCGCTGAGAGAGGCGCATCTGAGGCGGATCACTCATCCACACCTGTGCCCGTGTCGTACCCATCTAAAACTACGATGCCCGAAGCAGTCACGGCCGACGACATTCCTCCTTCACCTTATGCTGGTGACCGGCGAGATGACGTTGAGAAACCATGGGAGCAGAATGCGGATCCAGCACAACAATCCGCTCCGATCGAGGCCAATCAGACAGATTCGCAGACTGGTACAACCACGAATTCTCTGACGAAGATCACCGAGCGGCTGATTGCGCACAAGGGCCAAACTTGGGATAAAAAGACTGCGGATCAGCATCGCGCTGTCGCGAAACTGCTGGGTGACACTGCCGGTACCGATGACCTGCGGCATATCAAGCACGACCATCTGGTCAGCTATATCCAGAACCTCTCGAATCTGCCGAAATCGTACGGGAAGAGTGCGCGGGATAAAGACCGTTCCATATGGGACTTGGTTGCACGCGGAACCGAGATGAGGACAGCGGAACAAGGCGAGAAGGTCGGGCTCAGTCCTCCGACGATCAATCGTCACATCACGCAGCTTTCGACGATCGCAAAATACTGTCGTGGCCATGAGCGGCCCATCGGACATGTCGAGCTTCTGAGCGATTTTCGACTGATCGATCCCGAGCGCGATGGCGAGAAGCGTTCAGCTTTCGAACACGACGATGTAAGGAAGTTATTCTCTCACACGATCTGGACTTTAGGAGTATCGACAAATGAGGCTTTGAAAGTCGCTACGAACCAGGAAATTTTTGCTGCTGTCTATTGGTTGCCCCTTCTCGGATACTACACGTGTGGACGATTGTCCGAGCTTGTCTATCTAGAGTTGGGCGATATCGATCCAAAAGAGCAATCCCTCCAGATCAGACCGACAACGAGACGGCGACTTAAAAATCGGGTCTCGAGAAGAACGATCCCAATTCATCCCGAGTTGATCAGGCTCGGCTTTCTTGATTTCGTGCGGAATAAGGTTGGATCACCGCACGATCTGATATTCTCCGACATTGCGCAGCTCGGCGATAAAACGCCATTGTCGAACCTGTTCGACAAGCGATGGACGGTTGTTCTGGATGAGGCTGTGCCGACGGCACGGGAAGAGGAGAAGACGTTCCACTCGTTCCGGCATTTCGGCAACACAGAAATGATCAAGCAACTTGTCATCGACCCCATTCGCGAGACGACGCTGGGTCATGAGGGCAAGACAGTGAACTCGCGTATCTACAAGAAGGGCCTCCGCGCTGCGGACTTGAAGACTGCGATTGCTGCCATACCAGACCTTACTCAGATCTTGCATCCGCATGACTGGAAGTTAATTTGTTCAGCTCTGGAGAGAAAAGCGAAATTGTCTGTTCAGAGTCGAGAAAAAGGCGCGGACCGGCATGCAAGACTCCGCGAATACAACGTAGGCCTGTTCGCGGGGACCGAAGCCACTTGAGAACCCTCAACAGAAAAGTATAGCGAAGGGTTGTGAGTGTTGCGATCAAATCATTGGGTTGAACGCTTGGCTTCGCCGGCTTCTTGTCGGTATCAGGCTAATCCGCCGCCCTCGATCCGGGGCTGAGATGGCCTTGACCGAAACCGATCGCTGCGATCATCTGCTCGCGCGGATCCGAGGATTGGGGTCAGGATTTGCGCTCTTTCAATTCAAGCATGGGCGGCTGAAGGATCGGAGAATTTCGGGATTTGGTGGCGTAGCCACACGTGGCGAACGCGGGGAGTGCCCTTTCGAACACGGTCCCGTTCGCCACGGTTTCGTAATGTCAGGTCATTAGTAAATCCGCGGCTTTATGCTTCGAGGGCGTGATTTTTATTTCAAGCCACAAGTCGGCGCATGTCCGTAACCCGGGCATTGAGCACGGCGCGAAGCTCTCGAACTTCCTCGAACGCGCCCTCGATGGTCTCGAAGGCCTCGAGGCCCTCCATGCGGATCATGCGAGTCAATTCCTCGATCCGCTGCAGCGCCTCGAGGAACGGGATCGGAGTGGTCTCGGTCTGGGTCATGGTTCTCTATCCTTTGCGGTTCAGTGTGCGGTGGGGGATTGGGATGTGACCTGGACGGTGACGACCCCGTCTAGGAACTGCAGCATGAGATGCGACGCCTGCTGAGCCTGAGCAGCGCTGGTCATGACGAGGCCGGTGCCGGCCTCGATCACCAGGGCGACCCCATCCTCCTCGGGTACGACCTCGGACGCGGGCAGGTTTGGCGAAGCCTCCTGATCATGCGCGTGGGCGCCGCCATCGGCCTTGGCGATAGCGAGCCCGGCGATCGAGCTGAGAAGGCTGCGTTCGATCTCCTGTCCGACGATGCCGAGCCGGATCTCAGCCTCGGTCAGGCACAGCCGGACAGCCTCCTCGAAGCCGGCTGTCGCCCGAGCCAGCGCGATGCGGCCGGCTTTCTCGATGTCGTCCTGAACCGCTTGGTCGAAGCCGGCCAAGGCACGTGAGGCACGGACGGCCGTCCTGTATGCCAAGTCCCGGATCAGCACCGCCGCTGCCGTGGGTGTCGCCACCGACAGCGATGCCACCTCATCCAGCGCCGTTCGCGGGGTCGCGGCGTGTCCGAGCCCGCAGACGAGGTTCGGGATCCGCTGCGCCCTGTCGGCCACCGCCCAGCTGTTCAGCGGGCCGAATGCCGAGACCGGCCCGCCGCCGCGACAAACCAGGGTCGCGCTGAGGCCGTGCTCGGCATGCAGCGCCTCCGCCTCGGTCATCGCCGCCACGAGCGAGCGTTCGGCGCTGGGTCCTTCGAAGACCGCCCAGATCCGGTGGATGCGTAGGAGACCCGCGGCCTCCAGAGCCTGGAGCGAAGTCTCGACATCGCGACGGGCATCGCCGTGCTCCGAGACGATCAGCGCGACATGGTAGGGATCGTCCGGCTCCTGCCACGTCTTCGGTCCGAACGGTACGCCGTCCGACCGCAGACGCTGCAGCACGGCCTCGCGCTGGAGCACGATCTCGATCGGCACGTCGCCGACCGCGATGAGGCCGACGACCTTGGCCTGGACACCGGCCCCTCGGCCAAAGCGCTGACGCAGGCTGGTTCGGAGCTGAATCTCGACGGTTCGATTGACGAGTGATGCCGGATCGAAGGTGCCGCCGCGCTCCGCCGCGATGGCCGAGCGCTCTGCCGGGTTGAGGCGCGCCCTGATGCGGGGCGGGTCGGCCGTGCCGGTCGGATCCGCCTCGCCGAGGACGAGCAGGACGCTGTCGCCGCCGGCCGGCTCGATGCCAAGCACGCAGGCGCGCACCGCGTGCTCGCCCTGAAGCCTCTGTCGCAGCCAGCCGATGAAGTCGCCCATCTCGACCACGGATGGTCGTGGCTGCGAGGGGGCGCCCGGCGGTGGCGTTCGACCGGCTCCGGGGTCGCCCTCGGTGCGGCCTAGTAGGGACCGCGATGGCGGCTCGCTCCGGCTGTAGAATCTATGATGTCTCATGATTGTGTAAGCGTGATCTCGTGGAGGGGTGGTGAGGGACGTGCGAAGGCATCCCGCCCGGGTTCCGGGCTGGGCGTTTCGTGCGTGGCTGGTGGAGGTGGCGGATGATCCGACCGTCCAAGTGGACGGCCGGATCGCGAACCTCAGTCGTACAGGGACCCCTGCGGGTCAGCGGCAGGGTCGGCCTGGTCCCGGGCCAGTTCGTCGACGATCGCTTTGAGGCGCGGAAGGTTGGCCTCTCTCACCTCCGTGCGGAGGATCTCGAGCAGCGCCTGGTTGATGCCCTCACCGGTGTTGAAGGAGCGCCACGCGGCCTCGTCGATCAGCGTCGGCAGCCGGCCGCGCTGGACCAGGACGGGAACACCCAGGCTGCAGCACATCCGCACGATGTCCCGGTCCGAGAGGACGCGGAACGCGAAGCCGGATCCCCGTGTCAGGATCACCGCATCGACGGCGACCCAGTCGTGCATGTCCTTGGCCCGCTCGAACGCCTGCCGCAGGCAGTCCACCGCCCCGGGCTCCTCGAACGCGACGCGCTCGCGATGCACGACGAGCATGCCGCGTTCGGCCCACCGGTCGAGCTGGGTCCCCACCGGGTGCGGTGCGCCGTCATCCGGTTCGATCAGGATCACCCTCCGCAGGCGCCGCGGCACCGGCAGGGCGCGCTGGGCGTTCCACGATCCATCCGCTTCGAGGGCTCCCCGGACGGCGGCATCGTCCTTTGCCCAGGTCCGCAGCGTGATGCCCCTGTCGAGGCCGATGACGCGGACGGTGAGACCGAGCACCGGGTCCATCGTCAGGGTCACCATCAGGGTGTGAGACCCGACGAGATCCTCCGGATGCAGTAGCATCCCTGAAGCCTGCTCGATCAGGGTGGTGAAGTGGCCGGGCACGAAGAGCGTGAGCGGTCCGGGCCGGTGGCTGTCGAGGGCTCGCGCCTTGAACAGCCAGGCTCCCGGATGGCCTGGGGGCTGACTGGCGTCCGCTCCGAGAGAGAGGCCGGTCGGCTCGAAGGCGCAAGCGGAAGCGTCCACGCCGGTGGGCACGTCATGGTGTGTCATTTGAGGATCTTCATCGTTGAGGAGAGGGGCGAAGGCGCCTCACCGACGTCCCGCGGGCGCTGTTCGAGCGCCGCGGTCCGTTCTTCCTGTCCTCCAGGGGTTTTTAGCGAAGGTGCCTTCGCCAGATTGTCCCTGTCTGATCCCCGTCTTCCTCAGCGAGCCGGCCGCGCAGGCGGGGGCTCGCCTCAAACTATCTCGTTTCACACCATCATCGCGCCCGTCGTACCCGATGGCGCAATGCTCAGCTGAGATCGGCAGCTGTCGATCCCCGGCCAACCCTCGGAAGGTCCGCTTCCAGGCTGTCGAAACAGAGGCCAACGACCGGGTCGGGTGGCTTGCCGACTGGCTGCTCCCCGGAAAATCGGTCAAGGAAGCAGACGTTCGTGCCGCATCCACGAAACAGGTACGCCCGGCGGAGTGTCGCTTAGATATAGGTTGATGCCAGTGCCGGCGAACCTTCCAGCGCGTGGGCGAGCACCTTCAGGCTCTGCCTGATCTGCTGCCGGGTCGAGGGCCCGCCGAGGCAAAAGCGCACCGCCTCGGGCGGCATGCCGGCGACGCAGAACGGATCGCTGGCGACGCCGCCGATGCTTACCGATTGCCCCTGGCTGGCGAAGACCGAGCGGGTCCCGAAACGGTAGGGTTTTGGCGGAAGTGATGATCGATAGAGCTTGTGATTTTCACGATTATCAAGTCTTTGAATCCCGACGTTTCGGGAGCGATCGACATCATCTTTTCTCTAGTCTGTGAGCTTTCATCCGCGAGGCGAGAGTGGTGGGGCGCAATCCCAACAGAGCAGCGGCGCCGTTTGGCCCGAACACCCGGCCGCCCGTGAGGGCAAGCGCCGCCGCGATCTCGGCGCGGTCGCGAGCACGGCGGTCGGTCTCGGTCGGCGGGCGGTCCGTGGGAAGCACGGCTGGGGGGGTGGCGAGGCGCAGGGGTGGCTCGGTCTCCGGGAGATCGAAACGTAGCCGCCCGCCGACAGCGAGGATCGCCGCGCGTTCGATCACGTTCTCCAACTCACGGACGTTGCCGGGCCAACTGTAACGCGCGAGTCGGCGGGCGTCGCCTTCGGTCAAGCGCGGCTCGGGAATGTTGAGGCGGCGCGCGGCCCCTTTCAGGAAATGCTGGGCGATCAGCGCGATATCCTCGGGACGCTCGCGGAGAGGGCTCGCCGCGAGGGGGAACACGTTGAGCCGGAAGTAGAGATCCTCGCGGAAGCGCCCACGACGGACCTCCTCCTTGAGGTCTCGGTTGGTCGCGGCGACGAGCCGTATGTCGACGGCGCGCGTGCGCTCCTCGCCGACGCGTTCGAACGAGCGCTCCTGCAGCACCCGCAGCAGCTTGCCTTGAAGGTCGAGGGGAATCTCGCCGACTTCGTCGAGGAACAGCGTGCCGCCATCGGCGAGTTCGAAGCGCCCGACGCGGTCCCGCAGGGCGCCGGTGAAGGCGCCTTTGCTGTGACCGAAAAACTCGCTCTCGAACAGCTCGCGGGGCACGGCGGCGCAGTTCACCCGGATTAGGGGGCGCTCTCGCCGCCGGCTCGCTTCGTGGATCGCGCGGGCGATCAACTCCTTGCCTGTGCCCGACTCGCCGGTGACGAGGACCGTCGCATCGGTGCCGGCGACGAGATCGATCTGACGGAGCGTCGCCTCGATGGCGAGGGAGCGCCCGATGATGCCCTGGTGATGGCTCTCGAATCGGATTTCCTCCTTGAGGTAGGCGTTCTCGAGCTCCAGGCGCTCGCGCAACGAGTCCACCTCGGCGAGTGCGCTACGTAGGCGCTCCTCGGCCTCGCGGCGCTGGCTGATGTCGCGAAAGACGATGACCGCGCCGAGCAGTTGCCCGCGGTCGCGGATCGGCGTCGAGGTGTACTCGACGGGAAACGCCGTTCCGTCCTTTCGCCAGAACACCTCGCTGTCGACCTGATGCACGGCGCCGTCCCGGAAGGCCGCGTAGATCGGGCAGTCGTGGTGGGGATAATGCGCCCCGTCGGGGCGGGTGTGGTGCACGGTGGCGTGCATGTCCTTGCCCACCAGATCCGTGGCGAGCCAGCCGAGCATGCGCTCGGCGGCCGGGTTGATGAAGGTGGTGATGCCGTCGGCGTTGACGCCGTAGATGCCCTCGCCGGCCGCGCGCAGGATGAGCTGGTTCTCGCGCTCGATGTCGCGAAAGATCCGTTCCATCCGCTGCCACTCGGCGATGCCGGCCCGCATGTGCTGGTCGGCCTGCCCGTCGATGACACGGCGGCGACGCGCGTCGAGGTCGGAGAGCGTCAGGAGGAGGCGGCCGTCCGAGAGGGGGCTCGCGGCATATTCGAGGCGCAGGCTCTTGCCGTCCGCGTGCCGGGGTATGAGGGCCTGCGACCACCAATGCCCCTTGGCCAGCGCCCCTTGCGTGAACACGATCAGGGCCGGGACCTGTCCCGGATGAAGGGCACTCGCCGCCATGACACGCAGGGTTTCGCGGTCGTAGCCGAGCAGCCGTGCGGCGGCCGGATTGGCATCGACGATCCGGTCTGCATTCGGGTCGAGAACGAGCATCGGCTCGGGGAGCTGCTCGAACACCGCGCCGAAATCGTCGTGACCCGTCTCAATCACCAAATCACACGCCCCTATCACGAGATGTCGTAATTATACTACGAGATCTCAGGTTACACGAAATCTCGTGATCTGTCCGCTCCGATGTAATCGACTGAGAGACAACGATTTTCCGAATCTTTTTCGAGTGGCACGCCGATTGCGCTGGAGCCGCCATCACCGATGGTGCGCGAGGACCCCATGGCCCTGTTCGACAATCCCTTCGACGGAAAGCGACGCCTGTCGCGCGGCGGCTGCACCTGCGGCGAGCATGCGAGTCAGGCCGCGCACGAGGCGGCGCTCTCGCCCGACGCCGAGATCCAGCGGGTGGTGGACGGCGCGGTGATGCGTGCGCTGTTCCCCGAGGATGCCCAGCGCCGAGCGTTCCTGCGCAGCGTCGGCGCGGCGACCGCGATGGCGGCCGTCAGTCAGTTCTTTCCGACGAAGTTCGCGGCCGAGGCCTTCGCGGCCGCGGGCGTGCCGGAGAAGAAAGACCTCAAGGTCGGCTTCATCCCGATCACCTGCGCCACGCCGATCATCATGGCGAAACCCATGGGCTTCTACGAGAAACAGGGCCTGAACGTCGATGTCGTGAAGACCGCCGGCTGGGCGGTGATCCGCGACAAGACCCTGAACCGGGAATACGACGCGGCGCACATGCTAGCGCCAATGCCGCTGGCCATCTCGCTTGGCGTCGGCTCGAACCCGACGCCGTACACGGCGGCCGCCATTGAGAACGTCAACGGTCAGGCGATCACGCTCGCCATGAAGCACAAGGACCGGCGCGACCCGAAGGACTGGAAGGGCTTCAAGCTCGCGGTGCCGTTCGACTACTCGATGCACAATTACCTGCTGCGCTACTACCTCGCGGAAGCCGGCATCGACCCCGACACCGACGTGCAGATCCGCGCGGTGCCGCCGCCGGACATGGTCGCCAACCTGCGCGCCGACAACATCGACGGGTTCCTGGCGCCCGATCCGGTGAACCAGCGCGCGGTCTATGACGGCGTCGGCTTCATCCATATCCTGTCGAAGGACATCTGGGACCGGCACCCGTGCTGCGCCTTCGCGGCCTCGAACGACTTCATCACGCAGACGCCGAACACCTACGCGGCCCTCCTGCGCGCCATCATCGAGGCCACCGCCTACGCCTCGAAGGCGGAAAACCGCAAGGAGATCGCCGCCCAGATCGCGCCGGCGAACTACCTCAACCAGCCGGTGACGGTGGTGGAGCAGGTGCTAACCGGCACCTATGCCGACGGCCTCGGCAACGTGAAGAAGGCACCGGACCGAGTCGATTTCGACCCCTTCCCCTGGTCATCCTTCGCTGTCTGGATCATGACGCAGATGCAGCGCTGGGGGCAGCTCAAGGGCGAGGTCGACTACAAGGCGGTGGCCGAAAAGGTCTTCCTCGCGACCGATGCGGCCAAGCTGATGCGTCAGGAGGGACAGACGCCGCCGGCCACCACCAGCAAGACCTTCTCGGTGATGGGCAAGACCTTCGATCCAGACAAGCCGAAGGAATACCTCGCCTCGTTCAAGATCCGGAAGGCGGGCTGAACCATGGCCCGCACTCTTCCCCTACGGGCGGCCCTACTGTCGCTCTCGATCCTCGTGGGCTTCCTGCTCATCTGGCAGGTCGCGGTGAGCGGGGTCGGCAAAACGCAGGCGATGGACCCCGAATACGCCGCCCTGATGGGACAGGCCGCCACCACCGGCAAGTCGGCGATGCCGGGGCCGCTCGACGTCGGCGCCACGATCTGGAAGCACCTCAAGGATCCGTTCTACGATCGCGGCCCCAACGACAAGGGGCTCGGCATCCAGCTTGCCTACTCCATCGGCCGCGTGGCGCTCGGCTATCTGCTCGCGGTGATCGTCGCGATCCCGGTGGGCTTCCTCATCGGCATGTCGCCGCTGATGGGTCGGGCGCTTGATCCGTTCATCCAACTCTTGAAACCGGTCTCGCCGCTCGCCTGGATGCCGCTCGCGCTCTACACGATCAAGGATTCCGGATTGTCGGCGATCTTCGTGATCTTCATCTGCTCGCTCTGGCCGATGCTGATCAACACCGCCTTCGGCGTGTCGGGCACCCGCAAGGAATGGCTCAATGTTGCCCGCACTCTTGAAGTCGGGCCGATCCGCCGCGCTTTCACGGTGATCCTGCCGGCCGCCGCGCCCACGATCCTCACCGGCATGCGGATCTCCATCGGCATCGCGTGGCTGGTGATCGTGGCGGCCGAGATGCTCGTGGGCGGGACCGGCATCGGTTACTTCGTCTGGAACGAGTGGAACAACCTCTCGATCAACAACGTGATCGTCTCGATCCTGGTGATCGGCCTCGTCGGCATGATCCTGGACCAGCTTTTGGCCCGCGCCCAGCGCCTCGTGACCTTTCCGGAGTGAGGCGGGTGAGCATCCTTCCCTTCGCGCGGCGCGAGCCCGCAGCCGAGCCCGCAGCAAAGACCGCCGGAACCCGCCCCATGTCGTCCGAAAAATTCATCTCGATCGAGGGAATCGCCCGGCGCTATCCGGCCCCCGGCGGTAAGACCTCGACGGTGTTCGAGGATATGTGGCTGCCCATGCGCCGCGGCGAGTTCGTGTGCATGATCGGGCATTCGGGCTGCGGCAAGACCACGGTGCTCAACATCCTGGCCGGCCTCGAAGCCCCCACCGAGGGTGTCGTCATCGCGGCAGGCGAGGCCATCGAGGGCACCAGCCTCGATCGCGCGGTGATCTTCCAGGGCCACGCCCTGCTGCCGTGGCGGACGGTGCTGGGCAACGTCACCTACGCGGTGTCGTCGCGCTGGCGGAATGCCCCCAAGGCCGAGGTCGAGGAGCGGGCGCGCAAGGCGATTCGGACGGTGGGTCTGGCCGGCTCCGAGCACAAGCGCCCGTCCGAACTGTCGGGCGGCATGAAGCAGCGCGTCGGCATCGCCCGCGCCCTGTCGATCGAGCCCAAGATCCTCCTGATGGACGAGCCGTTCTCGGCGCTGGACGCGCTCACCCGCGGCACCCTTCAGGACGAGGTCCGGCGCATCTGCGTCGAGACCGGGCAGACCGTGTTCATGATCACCCACGACGTCGACGAGTCGATCTATCTCGCCGACCGCATTGTGCTGATGACCAATGGCCCGATGGCGAAGGTCGCCGAGATCGTCGAGAACCCGCTGCCCAAGGACCGGGACCGGACGCAGCTGCACCACGCGCCCGGCTACTACGCCCTGCGCAACCACCTGATCGACTTCCTCGTCACCCGCTCGAAGACCCTGCGGGACGCGATGCCCGCCGGGTATGACCAGCGCAACCCGCCCGTGGTGCGCCCGACCCTGAGCGAGGCCGACGCGGCCGCGATCGCGGCGACCGACCCGGTCGGCAGGCGCGCCTGATTTTTTGAAGATTCCAACGGAGGCCCCCTATGAAGCGCGAAGACCTCACCGAGAAGCTCCTCGACATCAAGCGTGAGAAGGGCTGGACCTGGAAGCACATCCAGGCCGAGATCGGCGGCATCTCGCCGATCCTCATCACCGCCGCCTGCATGGGCCAGATGAAGCTGCCGAAAGCCCAGGCGAAGAAGGCGGCCGAGCTGTTCGGCCTGACCCAGGCCGAGGAGCGGATGCTCAACGAGGCGCCGTATCGCGGCTCCATCCCGCAGATGCCGCCGACCGACCCGCTGATCTACCGCTTCTACGAGCTTGTCATGGTCTACGGTACCACCTGGAAGGAGCTGATCCAGGAAGATTTCGGCGACGGTATCATGTCGGCCATCGACTTCAACATGACCATGGAGCGCGAGCCCAACAACAAGGGCGACCGGGTCAAGATGAACCTCTCGGGAAAGTTCCTGCCGTACAAGTATTACGATAACGAAGACGGCGTGCCGGAATATGGCTTCAAGGAGGGCTGAGAACCCATCGCAACGACTCCCGCCGCTTGGGTCGGCGGGAGTTTGAAGCGAAGCGGGGTAGCCGTAGCGCCCGTACTGGACGGCCAATGCGATGATCGCGGCCGTCAGAGCGGCTTCGTCCTCGACCACCACGGCGGTCTTGCGTTGGGTCGAACGATGCTGGCCCAGAACACGACAGGCGAAGCGTTCTGATACGCCATGCTCGGCAACGACGTCGTCGACACACGCCCGGCAGCGAGCCGGGCTCAGAAGTTTCCCGAGGCAGCTTCCTTCAGGATAAGCTTCTCCAGGGTCAGATCAGAGATAGCCCGGCGAAGGCGTTGATTCTCAGTCATCAGGGACTTCAGCCGCTTCACCTGATCCCCCTTCAGCCCACCATATTCGGAGCGCCAGCGGTAATACGTAACCTCGGTGACCTCAACCGACCGGATTGCTTCGGCAACCCTGCGCCCCTGCGAGACCAAGACATCCACCTGACGCAGCTTGGCCACGATCTCTTCTGCCGTATGCTTCTTCCGTCCCATGATGACATCCTCCACATGGCTCAAAGCCATACCTCAGGGAGGACCACTTCTCAGGGGGCAGGCCAAGGCTCGCGAGAACATGGTCTTCGCTGAAGCCAT
>NZ_BPQD01000037.1 GCF_022179065.1 Methylobacterium adhaesivum | reverse complement strand
GCTGAGGGCTCTCCTCAGCCGCTCCTATGAACTCGTCCGGACAGACATTCCCCGCAAGATGGTTCAAGCGGACTTTAAGATGCTGGAAGGCGCAGTTCAGAACGGCGATGAGTTTGCCAAGCTATTCGGCATCACGACGGTGAACGAAGCATCTGTTATGGGTGCCAACTATCCCCATACACTGACGGGCGTCTGTAAAAAGCTTGGCGGCAGAGGGTGGGCACGGGCACAGCGAGCGATTGACATGCTCAAGGAGCAAATAGGCTTTGACATCAAGTCAAGTGACAATCGGTATCACTGCGCGATCAATTACGGCAAGAACCCGATTCGTAAGTACTCCGACGAGGCCGTTGTTCTCCTTGGCAAGGTGCTGGCGGGGGAATCCGTGAAAGTCGAAATTCCCGGAGGAAAGGAAGCCGTCATGTTTCCCCCACGCTCGCAGAGAGCGTCGCCTCGTCCTTCAGGACAATGATCCAACTTGGTTCAAGCCGCTACCTTCCGATCCGGCAGGCCGTTCCACCATGCTGTGGCATCGTCTCGGCTGATGAGAACACGAGAGCCGACGCGCTTAGCAGCGAGACGCCCCGCCTTCATCTCATCGAACACGCGGTTTTTGCTGATGCGGAAGGTCGCGCACATCTCCGCGACCGTTAGGACTTGCGAGTGAGCAGGCGGCAATGCCCGTTCGGTCTGTATCTCTTGATCCACTGAAACTCTCCTCAACCCGGTGGGGCTGAACGAGAGTTAGAAGGCCCACTCCAACGGAAAAAGCCGGGTCGGATTTCCGTGAGCCACGCAAAGCCATCAGGTGTTTGCGTGGGCCTAAGCCCTCTTGCCGAGCTTTCTCGCATCCCGAAGCATGTTGTTCAGAGTGAAAGGGCTGGTCCCCGGCTTGAGACCAAGCGCATCACGCATGTCCTTCGTCTCGGGAGCCGTTCCCAATATGTATTTGCAAGCGTCTATGTCGGTATCCAGCCCCGGCCGGATACGCTTCTCGCGGGACGCCTCCCGAACCTGCTCAACAAAAATCTCCACCATCATCAGGTGCCAGTCGGTTCGTGTCTTCGGCCTACCGCCCTTCCTCGCCGGCTTGGCAGACTCACACGATTCCAGGCCCGTCAGAAGCTCTGGCGCGTACTGACATGCGAGGCGTAAGGCGACGGTGCGCCAGTCCTCAGCATCGGTAACACCAACGTGGGCGAACAGGGCCGCATGCGCAGCCCCTTCGTCCGTCTCCGCATCGGTGTCGTTGATACAGTTGAGAACGTCCACGATCATGCGGCCTCCGATGTCACGAAGGCTTCCCATGCCAACATGAGTTCGCGCCGCTTCTCAAGGGCATCGCCGCGCCGGTAAGCGGCCTCAGTCGAGTCACCCACGACATGCGAGAGAGCGGCTTCGGCAACTTCCCGTTGATAGTTCGTCTCGTCACCTACCCAATCTCGGAAAGTTGAGCGGAAGCCGTGAGTTGTGATGCGTCTACCCATGCGCTTGTACAGTGCTGCAAATACCATATCGCTTAGCGGCTTGTCGGCGCGAAAGGATGGGAAAACATAGTCTCCCCGCCGTAGTGGCTCCACCGCGTCGAGGATTTCGAGCATGCGTGGTGTGAGTGGCACCCGATGGTCTCGTTCGGCCTTCATCCTCGCCGCTGGGATCGACCAAACCTTTTTCACCCTATCGATTTCCGACCACGGGCACTTCAAGACTTCTCCGACACGTCCGCCAGAGAGAATCGCAAACTCAAGCGCCAGGGCCGAGACGCCGGTACGCTTACGAAGTTCGTCGATGAAACAGGGTAGGTCGGCGTATGGAAGGGCGGTATGATGCCCCTTCTGAAGCTTCCGCCGCTTCGATAGCAGTTGGTTGAGATGCCCACGCCAACGTGCTGGATTCTCTCCCGTGCGAAGCCCTCTGGCTTTAGCCGCATCCAAGATCTGTTCGATCCGACCGCGCACACGGGAAGCCGTCTCGTTGTTCGTGTGCCAGATCGGCTTGACCACAGACAGCACATCATCGGTTGTGATGTCCGCCAACGCCTTTGATCTGAGGGACGATGCGTGATTCCGGAGCGAGCTTGTCCATTGCGCCTTGTGCTTCTCGTTCCGGAAGCCCTTGGTGATTTCTGCGATGTGCTGATCCGCAAACTCGCCGAACGTAACAGCCTTAACCGTCACCGGGTCCGGCTTCCGCTTCTCCGCGATGGGGTCTCGGCCCTCAGCGATGAGCCGGTGCGTCTCGTCGCGCTTGCGGCGAGCATCAGCGAGTGAAAACAGGCTGGCGCTTCCGAGCCCCATCTCCCGCTGTTTGCCGCCATGTCGAAAGATCATCTGCCAGCGACGCGACCCGCCTGGATCGATCATGAGGTAGAGGCCGGCACCGTCGCCGTAGCGACCCGGCTCCTTCAGCTTGGAAACGCCTAAAGCCGTGAGCTTGTTGACCGCGTGCGCCATGTGTCCGCCCAACCCCCAGCATTCACCCCAGCGGGTGAGGGGATATCAGGTGGGACGCAGCGAGACCGTGTCAAGCACCTCAGCCGGAAAAGCTGAGTGATTTCAGAGCCCTAAAGTCTGGGCGAAACCGCCTCAAACTGGTCTCTGGCGGAGAGGGGGGGATTCGAACCCCCGATGCCCTTGCAGGCATGCCGCATTTCGAGTGCGGTGCATTCAACCGCTCTGCCACCTCTCCGCGGGGGCCTCGATGAGACAAGCGCGGCTTAGCATGGCCTGAAGCGAACTCACAAGGCCGGTTTGCAAGAAAAGTCGTGCGTTGTGGAGGTCGGCAAGGTGGCGATGTAGACGCGCAGGGCCTCGGCGAAATGGTCCGGATCGGGCAAATCGGAGATGCGGGCAGCGAGCGTGCCGGCGGGGGCGAGGGCTGTGAGCGGGTCGAGGGCAGGAAGAGGATTCGGGATCGGGATCGCTGCCAGGCCGGAGTGCAGCATGACGTGTGGGCTGATGAGAACACGCGGACCGGTAGGGGCGCCGCACAGGCGGGCGAAGCGGCCCTCCGGCCCGCGTTATCATGGAGGTGCCACAGGCGCCGGGGCCGCGGGCGTCGTGTGTGGGCGGCGCGGCCGTAGACGGAGAGGCCGGTTCGTCGTGGACGTGGATCACGCTCGGCCGAAGCGGGGCAGGGCCGGGGCCTCTTGCGCCACGAGTGGGTGAGGCGCGGCAGCGCGGTGAGCTTGCGCCAGGGACACATGAGAGGCCGCGACGGAAACCTGTCCGACATCCGCTCGTCGGCCTCCGCCAGGGGGCGCAAACCGTCATGGCGTGAACCGGGCGCAGGGCCTGCGTCGTAGCAAGAAGCAGCCGTCGAGCTGCCGTGGTGTCGTTTAGGGAATGTCGTAGAATCCGCATACGGCCCCGGCCCGCACGGGAAGGCAGGCCGGGGTGAGGGCACGGTTTATGCGTCGACGGCTGGGGCGGGAGCCGGAGTGCCGGCCAGGGCGGCGGCGACCTTGCGGGCGAAGGCCACGGGGTCGCGCGGGGTATCGCCGTCCTGAACCCGGGCGAGGTCGAGGAGGGTGCCGGCGGCTTCGGCGATGTCGGCCTCTGCCGCGACACGGTCGGCGAGCGACCGAATCAGGGGATGGCGTGGATTGATCTCCAGCACCGGCAGGCTGGCGCCGCCGCGTCCCGCCCGGCGCAGGAGGCGCTGCATCTGCAGGTCCGGCCCATTGCTGGGTGCCGACAGAACCACGGCACTCTCCACGAGGCGATCCGTGGCGCGAACCTCGGAGACGTCCGCCGCCAGGGCCGTCTTGAGGGCCGCGACCAGGGCCTCGACGGAGGCCGGCGCCTCCCCAGCATCGGCCTCGCCAGCGAATTTCGCGAGGTCGACGGACCCTTGCGTGATGGAGCGCAAGGGCTTGTCGTCGAACCGGCCGAGGGCGTCCGGCCAGAACGCGTCGACGTGGTCGGACAGCAGCAGAACCTCGACGCCGCGGGCGCGAAACCCTTCGAGCTGGGGCGAGTTTTTCAGGGCGTCGGCATCGTCGGCGACGAGGTAGTAGATCGCGTCCTGGCCGTCCTTCATCCGGGCGACATAGTCGGGCAAGGACGTCCAACCGTCCTGGGCGGAGGAGTGGAAGCGCAGGAGCGGCGCGATCTCGGCCCTGCGCTCGTGGTCCTCGTAGATGCCCTCCTTGAGGACGGGCCCGAAATTCTCCCAGAACGGGGTGTAACCCTCGGCGTCCTTGGCCCTGTTGGTGAGTTCGGTAAGCACGCGGCCGGTCACCGCCCGGCGAATCTTGGTGAGCACGGGGGTCGCCTGCAACATCTCGCGCGAGACGTTGAGCGGCAGATCCTCGGTGTCGACGACGCCCTGGACGAAGCGCAGCCACGAGGGCAGAAGCTCGGCCTCGTCGGTGATGAACATCCGGCGCACGTGAAGGCGCACCTTGCTGGCGCGCTCGTTCTCCACCGCCTGGAACGGCTTCATGCCGGGCACGAACAGGAGGGCGGAGAATTCCAGCGCCCCCTCGGCCCGCCAGTGCAAGGTGGCCCACGGCTCGTCGAAGTTCATCCCGACATGGCGGTAGAACGCGGTGTACTGCTCCGGCGTGATCTCGGATTTGGGCTTGCGCCACAGGGCGGTGCCCTGGTTGGCCGTCTCCTCTTTGCCGTCCTCCACCAGGGCGATGGGCACCGTGATGTGGTCGGCCCATTTGCGCACGACGTGGTCGAGGCGGTAGCCCTCGAGGTACTCTCCGGCATCCTCCTTAAGGTGGAGGACGATGTCGGTGCCCGGCTCCGCGCGGGTCGCGGGCTCAAGGGTGTAGGCGCCCTGGCCGTCCGACGCCCAGGTCCAGGCTTCGTCGGACCCGGCGCGGCGCGACGTGACGGTGACCCGGTCGGCGACCATGAAGGCGGAATAGAAGCCCACGCCGAACTGGCCTATGAGGCTCGGGCGGTCTTCCGCCTTGGCCTCTCCGAGGGACTGGCTGAAGGCGCGGGTGCCGGAGCGCGCGATGGTGCCGAGATTCTGGGCGAGCTCCGCCTTGGTCATGCCGATGCCGGCATCCGACAGGGTCAGGGTGCGGGCGGCCTTGTCGGGGGTGATGCGGACCTTGGCGTCGGGCGGCAGGGCGGAGGCTTGGTCCGTCAGGGCCTCGAAGCGGCGCCGGTCCATGGCATCGGCGGCATTGGCCACGAGTTCCCGCAGAAAGATCTCACGATCGGAATAGAGGGCGTGGACCACGAGGTCCAACAGGCGCCCGACCTCGGCACCGAATTCGTGCCGTTCCACGGTGTCGCTCAAGGGTCCGTCTCCGAAGTTTGTCGAGGAATGCGCGCGATATGCGGGCGAGGGGGGACGAATTCAATGGCGCATGCCGGCCGGGTGAAACCTTAAGGAAGTTCGCGCGTAGCCCTGCCATTCCCGATCCGGAGATGCTTCACTATGGAACCGATGAAGCCAATGAAACCCATGGAGCCGATGAAGCCCATGGAACCCATGAAGGGCGCCGAGCCCTGGTGGCCGAAGGAGCTCGGCCAGCCCGCTTCCAGCGGTGGTCAGAACGACCTGCGCTATGCGTTCTTCCCCAATGCCCACCGCCTCCTGGTGGAGACCGACGGAAAGCTCAAGACCTACGACAGCGGCGACCACCGCATCTCCGGGGTGCAGCAGGCGAACGGCGCCGCGCCACGCTTCTCCAGTCAGAACGGCACAGTGTCCCTCAATGACTTGAAGGTGGTGGATTAGAGCTGCTTGAAACGTCAGCTGATCGAACAACCCGGCCGGCCCTCAAGGGCCGGCCGACACGCGCCGGCCCGGCGTGCCGAGGCCGCTTCTTGCCGCTGCGGCGTTGACAATACCGAACCGCAGCACGGCCTGCTCGAGATAATCGATGGCCTCGACGAGACTGTTCCGAGCAGCCTCGACGGCCGCCGCCCCATCCTCCTCCGGACGGGTCTCGGCGAGCCCGACCGCTGTGATCAACACGCGGTCGCGTTCCTCCTCAATGCGCCTGTCTCGTTCGACATGGCCCCGGACGTCGGCGTCGAAGGCCTCGATCACGGCCCAGGGCAGATCGTCCCCGCTCACCGAGCCGGGAAAGGCCGCAGCCTTGCGGCGTGCCTGATCGGCCGCCCGCCGCACGACGTTCACGAGTTCCGAGCCCGATGTTGCCCTGGCGTCCAAGCCGCTTCTCCCGTTCACACGCCCCGTTCTCATGCGTGGCGTCACGCCAACGTCCCGATTGGCCGGATCGTTGCCGGGTCGCCTCGAGGCGACGGATTGGGAGAAGCGAAGCAAAGGCCGGCGGGGATCTGGTTTTCCGCGCGGCGGTGTCACTGCGTCAGACGGGCGACCTGCAGGGCCTTATCGAACATCGAATTCAATGCCGCCTTGATGTCGTCGGCCGAGTTGGCCGTGAAGAAAAAGCCCGAAGAGGCGCACGCCTTCAGAGGCGTGGAGAGCCCTGGACTGATGGTGTTGACCTTCTTATTTTCGGTGATGATCGTTTTAGAATTGAGTTCCTTGAAAGTGATAATATTATAGGGAATGTAGAGAATTGAGATTGTTGCGCCCGCTTTTTTAAGGGCGTCGCAGTTTGCGGAATCGATTTGTCTCGGCTTGGATCCGTCCCAGTTTGCGTCGTCATAACCCGGGAACTTGGTGGGAGATCCGGGATAGACACGCTTGCCATTCTTGGAGCTCGAGAAGTTCTGGTCGTTCTGCATGCCATCCGTGACCAAGAAAACGAATGACTTCGGCTGGGTCGCCAAGCTGCCATCACCGAATGTTGCGATAGCCGACTTCATCTGCGGCAGAACCGTATCGAAATGGGTTCCGCCGCTGCCGGTCCCCGTACTCGGGTCATTGTTCGTAGCAAGTTGCGTGGAGCCCGTATCGAGGAGGTTGGTCAGCGCGAGCGGCCATTGCGTGTCGCACTGGGCGGTGGTCAAAAGCATGGACATATTGGTCGTAATCGACGTGAGAACGCCCATTTGATTGACGAAAGGATATAGGCCGACCCGGTACTGATTGGCGACGACGGGTGTCGATGCCCGCTGGATGAGGGAGCAAACGGCGTTATTGACCGCATCCGAACGGAGTTGGATCTTTCCTGCCGCCAGACCCCAGCCAGTATTATTGGGGAAATGGCACGCGAATTGACAACCTTGTTGATAATCACTGAACATGTCTTTGTTGACGGAGGCCAACTGCGTCATCCCGGCGTCCGAAGCGGGCAATCCCATGGAGCCTGACACGTCGAGGAGCAGGTAGAAGTCGAGATAGCTTGCGATATCGGCCGACGCCGTCGACGAGTTCGTGAGGGTGGTGGCGGCGGTCCCGAAGAGGCGGCCGAAGGTGTTGCGTACGGTAGCTGAGTATTTTACCACCGCAGTCAGCGTCTGGCCGCTTCGTGTGATTTGTGGGGTCGGAAAATCGATCTGCGCGAGGGCGACGTTTCCGAGATTGGCCCGGAAGACATTCGTCGCCTTGGTGATCCCGGCCGCCACCGCCTTGGCGTTCAAGTCGGCCTGACCGGCATTGTCGGCAATGAAAGCCTTCGTCGTGACGATGCCCGCCAGAGCAGCGGCATCGGCGGCCGTGTCGAGCTTGCTCTTGTCGCTTGCGGCGACGCCGTAATCGATCCCGAGGCCGACCAGGCCGATGAGGGGAACGAGGCTGAGGGCGAACAGGATCGGAATGCTGCCCCGCCGTGATGCGTGAAGGGCGGCTCCATGGGCTGAAAGCGTCGTCAATAGCCGGGACATTTCACAGCAATCCCATCGTCGTTCGTTGTGTCGTAATTGATCAGGGTGGCATAGCGCGGTTGCAGGTAGACCGACCGCGCGATGCGAATCGGATCGATGAACCCGGCGCCGAAAGTCGGCGTGAACATGAACACGACATCGACGGCGATGATGGAACCGGGACCGAAGACGGACCGCGGTAGACTCACTCGGTTCGGAGTCGCACTGTCGGCGGCAGCAAGCTGTGGAGTCACGCAGCGCCTGTAATTGTCTCCGGCGGTCCCCATGCTCGTCCAGGCGACGGTGGCGACGTAGCATTCGCTGGGGTCGGCATTAGACCCGCAAGCCGGAACCTTCGCGATGAAGGCGATGCTGGCGAAATTGATGGAGATGGCCTGGTACCAAGAGATGCCCCGTCGCTTGGCGTCCTGCAACACATAGGGAAACAGCACCATCGAGGCGTCGTAGGTGAAGTGCAGATCGAGGCTGTTGACCGTTGCGACGGTCGAGCCTTGCGGGGGGCTCGCCTGCGAGATGATCTGACTGATCGAGTTCGCGATGAGGTCGACCTTCCGGATCGCGTTGAGATACGTGACCAGTTGCAGGCCGGCGGCCGTGAGAAGCATGAGGACGGGCAGAATCACCGCGAATTCAACCGCGGAAACCGCGCTTCGGTCGCCGAGGAAGCGTTGCCCGAGGGTAGCTTTTTGGCGCATCGTCAGAACAGTTCGTTCCGGAACGCCGCCGTGGAGATGGCGAGAAAGGCCGGCGCCCCTTTGTAGGTCGCGCCACCGCTGAGCCATTTCAGGATCAGGGCGGGCGGGAATGTGATCGGATAGATCACCTGCAGATACTGGTACTCGCCTCGCGCCCCGAGGGTGAATTGTCCCGTGCCGCCATTGGAGAGATCCGGCAAGCTCAAGCCCGAGAGGTCGGCATTCACGAAGTTGTAGAAGCCGGACGGGCCGGCCGACTTCGGAACGACATACAGGTTGATGACGAGGAGGCTACAATCGATCGTTCTGGGTAGAAGCTTGCACAAATCAACGCGAAACGCAGAACTGTTGATGGAGGCAGCCTGGGCCGAGCCGGTCATGATCTGTCGTGAGACTTGAGCCGTCGCGTTGTCGAGCGTCTGGTTGAGATATAGGACCATACTCGCGGTGAGGATGAACACGATCGTTATGACAGCAGTGAGTGAAATAATCGCGAACTCGACGGCAACCGAGCCGCGATCATCGGACAAGCACTGCTTTTTCATAGGCACGGTGAGCATGGCATACCGTGAACTGCCATATGTTAAGAAGCTGTGAAACGCGTCGTTGTGTTTCCTGAGTACCCACGCCGTAATTGGCGTTTCGTCGATTGGCTTGGATTGCGGTGATTGCGGTCGAGCCTTGCCAGCACAGCATAAAGCCGGACCTTCACCTCAGGCGAGGCGATCTACCTCGTATCGGTGGCGTTCGTGCCGGACGCCGGACGCCGGACGCCGGACGCCGGCCGCCGTCAGCGCCGGGCCGCTGCCGGTTCGCTCGGGCCGAACAGGGCGCGAATCCGCCGTGTGGCGGGCGCCAGGACGAACTGCACGACCGGAATCGTCAGGCCGCCGACCACCAGACCGCCGAGGCCCGACAGGATTGCGGTGGCGAGCCATTCGGCGGCGCCCGCCAGGCTCGGGACGGCGGCGGCCGCCGCCTTCGCGGCCTCGTGAACGAGGTGGGCCGGGGCGGTGACGCCGAAATGCTCGAGACCGTGCAGGAGAATGCCGCCGCCGACCCACAGCATCGCGGCGGTACCGAGGATCGCGAGGCCGCTGAGGAAGTACGGCATGCCGACCACGAGGGCGCGGCCGAGACCCTGCGTCGCCGGACGCAGGGCGCGGTCCGCGCCCGTGGCGGCGGCTCCCGGGGAACCGGCGCGCAGGCCGAGAAGGGTGGAAGCCGGGCGATCGTTGGCGGCGAGCGCCACGCCGGCATCGTCCGCCTTCACGATGAGGGCGACGACGCCGTAGACGAGGAGCGTCACGCCGATACCCACGATGGCGAGGATCGCCGCCCGCGTCACCGTCGAGTCCGTGGTGAGTGAAGCGAGCGTCAGGGCCATCACCTCGGCCGAGAGGATGAAATCTGTCTGGATCGCGCCGCGCACGCGCTGGTCTTCCAGCACCTTGGCATCCTGGGAAGGGGCGGCCGTCTCGGCTTCGGCATGGGCGGGCGCCGGCATGACGGCGTGGAGGATCTTCTCCGCCCCCTCGTAGCAGAGGTAGAGGCCGCCGAGCATGAGGAGCGGCGTGATTACCCACGGCACGGCGTAGCTCAGGAGCAGCGCGCCGGGCAGGAGAAACAGGAGCTTGTTCTTGAGGGAGCCCACGGCGATGCGCCAGACGATGGGCAGTTCCCGCGCGGCGGCGAAACCTACCACGTAGCGCGGGGTCACGGCGGCGTCGTCGATGACGATGCCCAGCGCCTTGGTGCCGGCCTTGCCGGCCTGGGCCGCCACGTCGTCGAGGGAGGCCGCTGCCACGCGGGCGAGCGCCGCGACATCGTCGAGAAGTGCCAGAAGTCCCACGCTCACGATCGATGTTCCCCCGCCTGCTGTGCCTGCCGAGACATGGCACAGCCACGGTCGTCCGCAAACCGCGAGGTGGGGGGAGGGCGGGTGCGGGCCGGACCCGAACCCTTGAACCGGGGCTGAACCGGCCCGTTCAGTCCCGGTCCGGACCCGGCCCGTAGAACGGCCTCGACCCGAAAGGGCGCTCTTCGAACCCGACAGGACATCACATGACCGACCTCCATACCGCCACGGGCACCATATGGGCCGTGTTCGGCCACCGCTTCGCCGTCGAGGGGCCGCACGGGCGGTTCCTCGCCGATCTCGGTCCCAAGGGCGTCCAAGGGCTGACCCTGACGCCGGGGGAGACCGTGACGGTGACCGGCGAACGCAAGCCGTCCGAGATCAAGGTCACCCGCCTCGCCCTCGGCGACGGCAGCATCCGCGCCGTCGAATGGCCGGCCAAGCCCAATCACGCCAAGCCCGGTCACGCCAAGCCCGATCAGGCCCCGGCCGATCCCGAAGCCGCCCTCGCGGCGGCCCGGAACGCGGGCTACGCGCCGAGCGGCGAGGTCCGGCGCAAACCGAAGCACTTCGAAATTCCCGCGACGAAGGATGGTGCGGCCTTCGCCCTCCACATCGCCCTCGATGGGGCCCTGCGCAAGGTCGAGCTGGCCGGGGCGAGGGCCGCCTGAGGCTTGCGCCCGAGAGAGGCCGATCCTCGGCCGAGACGGACCGCTCCGACCACGGTGTTTCGTCGAATCGAGGGATGGGCCGAAGGCTCGAAGCGGGCCCGCGATGCGATGTCCGCCGGCACCCAAGACGATCGTTCGTGTCGCTCCGGGCGGGGGAGGAGGATCGTCTCCCGCCCCGTCGATCGGCGGGACCGACGTCCAAACTGGGATCCGGGGCTGGCATTCGGTGCGTGAAAGGCCGAGACCCGGCAGGGGATCGTCCGGAGCTTCGATGATGCATGAGCGTGCCAGCCATGAAACCGCATGACACCATCCTGTCGGCCATCGGCGGCACGCCGCTGATCCGGCTGGCCCGCGCGTCCGAGGAGACCGGCTGCACGATCCTGGGCAAGGCCGAGTTTCTTAATCCCGGCCTGTCGGTGAAGGACCGCGCCGCCCTGTCCATCGTCCGCGACGCCGAGGCGCGGGAGCTCATCCGGCCCGGCGGCACCATCGTCGAGGGCACCGCCGGCAACACCGGCATCGGCCTCGCCCTCGTGGCCGCCGTGCGCGGCTACCGCACGGTGATCGTGATTCCCGAGACCCAGTCGGACGAGAAGAAGCAGACCCTGCGGCTGGCGGGCGCCCGCCTCGTCGAGGTTCCGGCGGTGCCGTTTTCCAACCCGAACAACTATGTCCACGCCGCGCGCCGCCTCGCCGAGGCCTTGGCCGCCACGGAGCCGGCGGGCGCTTTCTTCGCCGACCAGTTCGACAACGTCGCCAACCGGCAGGCGCATGTGGAGACTACCGGCCCGGAGATCTTCGAGGCAACGGGTGGCGCCGTCGACGGTTTCGTCTGCGCCGCCGGCACCGGGGGCACGCTCGCCGGAACGGCGCAGTCCCTGCGCGCCCTGAAGCCCGGCGTGACAATTGCGCTGGCTGATCCCGAGGGCTCGGCGCTCCACGCCTATTACACGGACGGTGCCCTGAAGGCCGAGGGCTCGTCGATCACGGAAGGCATCGGCCAGGGCCGGGTGACGCGCAACCTCGAGGGGTTCCGGCCCGACCGCTCCTACCGTATCCCCGACACGGAGGCCCTCGGGCACGTGTTCGGACTGATGCGTGAGGAGGGCCTCAGTCTCGGCGGCTCTTCGGGGATCAACGTCGCAGGTGCGGTCCGCCTCGCGCGGGACCTCGGCCCCGGCCACACGGTCGTGACGATCCTGTGCGACGGCGCCGCCCGCTACGCCTCGAAGCTGTTCAATCCCGCCTTCCTGCGCGAGCGCAACCTGCCGGTGCCGTCCTGGTTCGAGGAACCGCCGGGGGCGCTCCCGGATTGGCGAGCGTGAGGGGATTGCAATGTTCAACAGTGGAAGTCGGGGTATTTAAGCAAGTCCCGCAACACGTTTTCCCGATGATCTTAATCCATCGCGCGGCTATAGATTGGCTCGAAGGGTAATCATAAAATTTACCTAAGAAGGGCTTGCGAGCGAATGAAGACAGTCGTGAGAACGTGTGTGGCCGTTCTGGGGGGCGTGGCCCTCGGACTTGGGGCTGCCCTGGCGCAGCCAGCCGGTGACGCGTCAACGGATATCGTGCTGCGCAACACCATCACGGGCGAAGCCATGACCCTTGCGGACGGCAAGCCCGGCGGCCGCGACACGGAGGCGGTGAAGACATTCCTCAAGACCGGGAAGAACATCTACATCGACGACCGGTCCTGTCTCCGCAACGGCGAGAGCCTCTTTCTCACCTCATGCTCTGGCTGTCACGGTCATCTGGCCGAGGGTAAGGTCGGGCCGGGTCTGAACGACAATTACTGGACCTATCCCCTCAACACGAGCGATGTCGGCCTGTTCTCGACGATCTGGGGTGGCGCCAACGGCATGATGGGACCGCACAACGAAGACGTGAACCCGGACGAGATCCTGCAGATTATCGCCTGGGTGCGCCATCTCTACACCGGTCCGGTCAAGGACGCGGCTTGGCTCTCGCCCGAGCAGGCGAAAAACTATCACCCGTTCAAGGAAGGCGAGACCTTCTCGAAGACCGAGCCGGGCCGGTGCAAGCCCCTGGAGAACTGAGGATCGGAACGCTCGGCCTCACCCCCGGTAGGCGACCAGCACGGCGCTGGCCGCGATGAGGCCGACGCCGAGCCAGTTCGGCGTGGACAACCGTTCGCCCAGGAAGGCCACGCCGAACACCGCCACCAGCACGACGCTGAGCTTGTCGATGGGCGCGACGCGCGCCGCGTCGCCCAGCTTCAGGGCGCGGAAGTAGCAGAGCCACGACGCCCCGGTGGCGAGGCCGGAAAGCCCGAGGAACAGGTAGGTCCGGCGCGAGATCGACCCGAGGGGCTGCCACTCGCCGGTACCGAGGAGGATCGCCCCGAGGACACAAAGGACCACGGCGGTGCGCAGGAAGGTGGCGACGTCGGATTCGATCGCCTCGACCCCCACCTTGCCGAAGATCGCCGTCAGGGCGGCGAACCCCGCCGAGAGGAGGGCCCAGAACACCCAGGACGTCATGCGCAACTCCGGCTCCCGTGGATGCGAGCGGTGGCGATGGGGGCTCGCCCCTCGCCGGCGGATCGCCCGGCGGACGGCCCCCTTATCACGACCCCTTGCCGCCCGCGCGTTCGCACTCGACATTGCTCGGGCCATTTCGGCCGGGGACGACGGGATGTCCTCGGGCCTCAACCCTGGGACCGCGCCATGACCTCACTTTCACGAACCGTCGCCGGCCTTCTGGCCGTATCCCTGGCGGGGCCGAGTCTCGCGGGGGAGACCGACCACGGCGCGCACGGCATGATCGCGTTTCCCGACGGCGCCAGCGTTGTCTACGGCCCGGGCCCGGCGAACCTGCCGAAGGGGACGCAGCTCAGCATGGTGGCGGGCGACCCGTCGAAGCCCGGCCCCTTCGTCCTGCGCATCAAGGTCCCCGCCGATACGGTGATCGCCCCCCACACCCACGCGCAGGCCGAGACGCTCACCATCCTGTCCGGCGCGATCGTCCATCAGCATGGCAAGACCCTCGACCGGTCCGCCGGCCAGACCCTGCGGGCCGGCGGTTTCGTCTATCTGCCGGCGGACATGCCGCACGCCCTCTGGACCACGGGCGAGCCGGTGGAATTGCAGGTCAACGGCACCGGCCCGTTCGGGCTCAACTACATCGACCCCGCCGACGACCCGAGCCGGACGCCCCGCGGCGATCGGTGATTTTCTTTCGTCCCTGCGATCCGAACCGACGGGACGCCGTTTCAGACTGCTTCACGAAACTCCCGATCGACACAGGTTCTCGATCAGAGCACGACAGCGCAGCGGAAGTTTCGTGAGAGACACTCAGGCCCCATGGGACACGGCTGCGTCCGGTGCCTCGTCGCGGGCGCCGACGAGACGGCCGAGGAGTCGCCCGAGGACGCGCTCCAGACTGTCGACGAGGAGGAACACCGCCGGGACGAACACGAGGGACAGCAGGGTCGAGACGATGAGGCCCGCGATCACCGCCACCGCCATGGGGGCGCGGAACTCGCCGCCGACGCCGAGGGCCAGGGCCGACGGCACCATGCCGGCCGCCATGGCGAGCGTCGTCATCACGATGGGCCGCGCGCGCTTTCGCCCGGCCTCGACGATGGCGGTGACCCGGTCGACGCCCTTGGCCATCTCCTCCACGGCGAAATCGACGAGCATGATGGCGTTCTTCGTCACCAGCCCCATGAGCATGAGGATGCCGATCACCACCGGCATCGAGATCGGCATGTTGAGGATGAGCAGGCCGAGGATCGCCCCGCCGATGGAGAGCGGCAGGGAGAACAGGATGGTCAGCGGCTGCAGGAACGAGCCGAACAGCAGCGCCAGCACGGCGTAGACCATCATGATCCCGGCGCCCATGGCCATGAGGAAGCCGGAAAACACCTCGCCCATGATCTCGGCGTCGCCGGTCTGCCGGATGGTGACGCCGGGCGGCAGGCTCTTCGCCGTCGGGGTGTCGAGGGCCTGGGCGATGAGGGTGCCCAGCGCGTCCGAGCCCTCCAGATTGGCCTCGACGGCGACGCGGACCACCCGGTCGTAGCGGTCGATGGCGCCCGGCCCCTGGCCGAGTTCGATGTCGGCGACGGCACCGAGCGGCACGGCGGTGCCGTTCTTGGCCGGCACCTTCAGGGTTTCGAGGCGCGCAACGGTGCCGCGGGCGCTTTCCGGCAATTGCACGCGGATCGGCACCTGCCGGTCGGCGGCATTGAACTTGGCGAGATTCAGCCCGATGTCGCCGATGGTGCCGACCCGCACGGTCTCGGCGATGGCGTCGGTGGAGACACCGAGATCGGCGGCTGCGCCCTCCTTGGGGCGGATGCGCACCTCCGTGCGGTTCAGCGGCGCCGTCGACATCACCGAGACGAGGTGGGGGATCGTCGCCATGTCGCGCTGGAGGCGGGCGGCGATCTCCGTCACCACGTCCGTGTCCGGGCCGCCGACCACGAGGGCGAGGTCGCGCTGGCCTGAATCCCGTAAGGTCCAGGCGCGGATGTCCGGCTCGTCGGCGAGCAGGGCCGAGATCTCCGTTTCCAGGGCGGCCTGCTTCTTCGCCCGCCGGTTCTTCGGCGTCAGGTTGACCGTGAGGGTGGCGAGCCGGGTCTCCTTCTTGCCCCCCGCCTGCCGGCCGCCATCGACGAAGACCGAGGTGACTTCCGGCAGGGCGCGGATGCGCGCCGCCACGCGGTCGGTGGTGGCGATGGTGTCGGCGAGCCGCGCGCCCGGCGCGAGTTCGACCATGAAGAGGGTCCGGGCCATGTCCTGCTTCGGCAGGAAGCCCGACGGCAGCAGTCCCGTCGAGGCGAGGGACGCAGCGAACAGGGCGAGACCCGCCATGAGAGTGATGACCCGGTGGCGCACGGACCACCCGACGAGGCGCCCATAGGTGCGCATCACCCAACCGTCGCGGGCCTCGGCGTGGCCATGGTCGCGCAGGAAGTAGGCGGCGAGCATCGGGGTGATGAGGCGGGCCACCAGCAGCGACATGAACACCGACACCGCGATGGTGAGGCCGAACTGCATGAAGTAGCGCCCGGCGATGCCGCCCATGAACGAGACGGGGGCGAACACCGCGATGAGGGTGGCGGTGATGGCGATGACCGCGAGGCCGATCTCGTCGGCGCCTTCGAGTGCCGCGCGGTAGGGCGATTTGCCCATCCGCATGTGCCGGACGATGTTCTCGATCTCCACGATGGCGTCGTCGACGAGGATGCCGGTCACCAGGGTGATGGCCAGCAGCGAGATGCCGTTGAGGGTGAACCCCATGGCGTCCATGGCCCAGAAGGTCGGGAACACCGAGAGCGGCAGGGCCACCGCCGCGATGACCGTCGCCCGCCAGTCGCGCAGGAACAGCAGCACCACGATGACGGCGAGCACCGCGCCCTCGATGAGGGTGTGCATGGCCGAATCGTAGGAGCCGAGGGTGGCCGAGACCGACGAGTCGATCTTCTCGAAGTTGAGGTCGGGATAGGTCGCTTGGAACTCCGCGATCTTCCGGTCGACGCCGGCCGCGACCTCCGCGTCGCTGGCGCCCGCGCCGCGCGAGACCGTGAAGGCCACCACCGGATTGCCGTTGAACCGCGCGAAGGTGCGCGGCTCCTCGATGGAATCCTCGACCGACGCGAGGTCGTCGAGCCGCACCTTGCGCCCACCCGGGAGCACGATGGAGGTGGCCTTGAGGTCGCGCACCGTGCGCGAGGCGGCCAGCGTCCGGATCGACTGCTCGCGGCCGCCGACCTCGCCACGCCCGCCCGCCATGTCGGCGGAGGTGACGCGCAACTGCCGGTTCACATCCGCCGCCGTGATACCGAGCGCCAGGAGCCGGTCGGGCTGAAGCACCACCATCAGCTCGCGGGCGACGCCGCCGACACGCTCGACGCCGCCGACGCCCTTCACTCCTTGCAGGGTGCGGGCGATCTTATCCTCCACTAGCCAGGACAGTTCGGCCGGCGTCATCGCCGGACTGGTCACGCCGTAGACGAGGATGGGCAGGCCGGCGATCTCGACGCGGCTGATCACCGGCTCGTCGATGGTGCGGGGCAGGTTGATGCGGATTTTCGAGACCGCGTCCTTGACGTCGTTCACGGCCCGGTCGGTATTCACCTCGAGGCGAAACTCGACGGTGGTGACGGACGAGCCCTCGGTGATGGCGGACGTGACATGCTTGACCCCGCGCACCCCGGCGATGGAATCCTCCACCCACTTCGTCACCTGGGTCTGCAATTCGGAGGGGGCGGCGCCGGCCTGGGTGATCGCCACGGAGACGATGGGCACGTCGATGTTGGGCATGCGCGTGACCGCGAGGCCCCGAAAGCTGACGAGCCCCAGCACCACGAGGACGAGGAACAGGACCAGCGGCCCCATGGGCCTGCGGATGGCGTAGGCCGAAACGTTCAGGCGCATGGTTCGGTGCTCTCTGGCGGTTCGACGGTTGCGTCGGACGCTACGGAACGCTCGCCTCGGCCGTGGCGAGGGGCGTTGCACCCGCCATGGCGGCCGGAGGCGCCATCGGCACGGGACGAACCCGGTCGCCATCGCGCAGGAACGAGCCGGCCCTGGCCACCACCTGCTCGCCTTCGCTCAGTCCTTCACGGATCTCGATGTCGTCGTCGTCTGAGAGCCCCGTGCGAACCACGCGGGCCTCGACCCGGTCGCCCGAGACCACCAGGACCGTGCTGCGCCGATCGGCGCCGTAGAGGACGGAGGCCTGGGGCACGGTGACGTCGCGGGTGCGGGCGAGCTCGACGGCGCCCCGCGCGAAGGTGCCGATGCGCAGGCGCGGATCGGGATCAAGGCGCACCCGCACCTTGCCGAGGCGGCTCACTTTGTCGACCTCCGGGTAGATGGCGCGGACCTGGCCTTGCACCCGCGCTCCGTCGCCGAGAACGATCCAGGCAGGCTTGCCCTCGCGCAGGCGCGGCAGCTTCGTCTCGATGACCTCGCCCTCGAGTTCGATCTCGCCCCGCGCGATGAGGCGGAACAGGGGCTCGGCGCTCCCCGAGGCCATCATGCCCACGCGTGCCATGCGGCGACTGACGATGCCGGCTTCGGGCGCGCGGATCTCCGTCCGCGCGAGGCGCAGGTCGAGTTCGTCGCGCACGGCCCGCGCCTGCGCGAGTTCGGCTTTCGCGATGACGAGGCCGTTGCGAGCGAAGGCGAGCTTGCCCTCGGCCTGACGCAGCATGGAGGTGCGGTTTTCGAGGATCGCCGCCGTGGCGTTGCCGGTCTGGAGCAGCTGGCGCGATCGGTCGAAGGCGAGGTGCGCCTCCGTCTCGGCCGCAGCCGCCTGCTCGATGCTGCTCTCGGCCTGGGGCACCACCGCCGCCGCCTTGTCGACGAGGGCCGTCTGCTGGGCGATCTGGCGGTCGATGAGGTCGCGCGACAGGCGCGCCAGAACCTGACCGCGCGCGACCCTCATGCCTTCCTCGACCAGAACCTCGGTGATGCGGGGCCCGTCGAGCTCGGGCGCCACCAGAATCTCGTCGCGGGGCACGAGGGTGCCGGTGACCGTCACGGTCTCGACGATCTCGCGGCGCTGCGCCTCGACCACCGAGACGGCGGGCAGCCGGGGCGCCGTAGCGGCCGGCGTTTCGGCACGGGCCGTTGTCGCGGCGCACAGGGCCAGAAGCAGGAGGGTGGCGCGGAGCGGATTCATCGGGGTCGCTCCGGATTCGGGAGGCGGCCGGCGAGGCCGGCCTCAATGAAGGCGCGCAGGGTGGCGACGGCCGCCGGTGTGTCGAAGTCCGGCACGAGGGCGCGGCCGACCACGAGGCCCTTCATCAGGGGATCGAGGACGGCATAAACCGCCGCCGGGTCACAATCCGGGTCCGTCGAGAGCGCCGCGATGGTGTCGATGAACCACCCCCGCGCCTCGGCCTCGGCGCGCTCGGTCATGGCGGCGATGGCCGGGTTGCGGGTTGTCTCCGACCAGATGTCGAGGCGCAGCACCGCCGCGTCGCGGGTGATGGCGGCGAAGTACTGGGTGATGACGCCGAGGAACGCCGCGCGCCGGTCGCCCGCCCGTTCCAGGCTCTCGACCAGCAAAGCGCCGCGCACGCGCTCGCGCTCGGCCCAGCCGAGGATGAGCGCCTCCTTCGATTCGAAGTAGCGGTAGAAATTGCCCGGGCTCATGGCCGCCTCACGGGCGAGGTCCTGCATGGTCGTGCGGTGGAAGCCGTTGCGCACGAAGCAGGCCTCCGCCGCGTCGAGGATGTGCTCCCGCCGCGCCGCCTGACCGGAACGGGCATCGATAACGGCGCCGAGGGCGGCGCTCACGAGGCGTCTCCGGCCGACCGGATCACCGCGCAGGCCCGCGGCTGCAGGTCGAGGTCGGCGCAGATTCGTGCCTGCCAGCTGTCCGGCCCGGCCCCGGTCCAGCCGACGAGGGCGAACCAGCCGAAGGCGAGAACGCCGAGCGCGGCGAGATTGGTCGGCGTGCAGATCGCCCGCACGCTTGCCGCCGTGCGCTGCGCCAGCCCAGGCTTCTCCGGGGAGGCATCGAATTCGGGCCAGTGGTTCCGATGGGGGAGGACCATCACACGCTCCTGCTTGCCCCTCAGTCATAATGAACGTTCATTGTCATGTCAATAAACGTTCATTCTCGTTGGAGCGGCGAGTATCGACCCGGCGCGATGACGGTGATTTCGATTGGCAGCGTTCGCCGGGCCGACCGCTGCCAATCGGCGGCGGGCATCGACTTGAACAGGCTTGGTTTGAAAAGACCTCCTGAATTCCAAAGAACCATACGCGAGGATCGATGACGGCACGGCGTCCGATCGCGTCCTCAGCGACGATCGAGCGTCCCGTCGCGGATTTGGGAGATGAGAAATCCTTGGGCGCGTTGCCAGGCCTCGTCCGTGTCCCCCCGAAAATTGAGGTCACGAGAGAAGAGGTCGCGGCCGGTACGGGCGTCCACGACACGAGCCCAAAGCTGCAGGATCAACGTGCTGCTCTTGTGCACGACGCCGACGAAGATCAATTCGGCCCCACGGGCCCGAGCGGCCTCGAGCAGGCAGGCGATGTCCTCCGATGGACAGGCCTGACGAAGCGAATCGGGCGGAAGGACCGTTGCCCGATACAGACCCATCCGGGACAGGTCGGCCGCCAGGCTATCGGCCAGATGAACGAGGCGCTCGGCATGCTGGGAGGCCTGATCGGTCGGTTCACCCGAGGTGTCGAGGAGTTTGATCGGCAGGATGACGAGGGCCTCCGCCGCGTGGGCGGGCAAAGCGCCGTGCGTGGCGAAGAGAAGCGCCGTCGTAACGATCCCGGCGAGGCGGCGTCTCGACGCGATCCACACCATCATCCGGGCCGATCTTTTCACGCGACGCGTGTCAGAGACTTCCATCGAGCCCCCTCCTCATGCGACTTGCGCTGCGAACAGCGCTTTGAACTCGGGAATACCGAAGGTCGCCACGATCTCATGGTTAGCGTCCAGGAGTTCGTAGACCGGTCCGTCAATGCCTCGATTGGTGAAGTAGACGATCACATCCTGGTCGCCGCCGCCCTCTGTATGGGGCTCACCTCCGGCCTGTCCCGCGACGTAGCTGCCGACGGGGCGGATCTCCTTCAAGCTGCCGTCCGGCCGGTAGAGTCTCAGCTCGCCTTGCAGGACGAGGGTGCAATAAGCCGCGCCGTGCCGATGCAGGGCGATCCGTTCGTTCGCGGCGAACTTGAAGAGGAGATCGACGATCCACGCCGTCTCATCGATATGGAGAATGGAAAAGGCGGCGTGTTCGAAGCCTTCGACGGTTTGCCAGGCGATGTTCCGGTCGTCGAATGCAAAAGTCTGCATGGCGCTCTCCCGCGCGATCACGGCCGATCCCGAACGCGTGCGTCCCTCGCGCTTTGCGCGCGCGTGAGACATCATGCCCGTCGGCATCGCTAGAGCTACTGGGGTTCAACCGCCGGTTCTTGCCATTTGGTGCCATTGCCTCATCCTGACGGAGGGAGAGGTCCATGTTGCGATACGGCCTGACCAAAGCACGGACGATGGGACCGATCGCCGAGGCGGTCTCGGGCGCCGGCGGTTCGCTGACACGGGTGTTCGGCCGTGCCGGGATACCGCTCACACTCCTCGATACGCCCGATCGCTTGATCCTGCTGCGTGATCAGGTGAGGCTGGTCGAGGCCGCCATGCGCGAAATCGGTGACCCGTCGCTGCCGGCGCGGCTCTCGACGGGATTCGGAATCGCCGGTCTCGGACCGATTGGTGTGCAGGTCCGCACCGCCGGAACGCTCGGCGAAGCGCTGGCCCGCGTCGAGGCCGTCACGCCGATCCTGCTGCAGACGGCGACGTGGACGGGTTTGCGTCGGCGAGGCGCTCAAGCCTTTTACGGGTACGGCATCGTCGAACGGATCGAGTCCGGGCGTCAGGCGAACGAGATCCTGGCGCTGGGCTATCTTCTCAGCACGGTGCGCCATTTTCTCGGATCGGCATGGCGGCCGAACTACGCCGTCGTGACGGGCGCGACCTTGGCCGGTCGCACAGATATCGAGCGCTTGCTCGGCGTGGAGATCGCTTTGGGCTCGGAGGCCGGCTTGGTTCTTTCCCCAGACCGACTCGGTGCGCCGAACCCGGACCGGCATAATCCATCCGACTCGGACATGCTGGAAACCGAACCGATCGGCGACGATCTGGCGGCTTGCGTCGCGCATCTCGTCGAACTCGGTCTCGACGAAGCGCGACCGACGATCGATGGAATTGCCTGCCGCCTCGGTCTCTCCCGGCGGACCTTACAGCGTCGTCTCGGCGACGCCGGGACGCGCTATGCCGACATCCAGCAACGCGTGATGGCTCGCCGAGCCAAAGCTTTGCTCGCCGGAAAGACGTTGCCTGTCGGACGGATCGCCCTCGAGCTTGGCTATGCCGACGCTGCGCATTTCACGCGAGCGTTCCTGGAATGGACGGGTGTGACGCCGAGCCAATGGCGTCGGGACGTGCATTCATCGAGGCCGGCGAGAGCGGCCGTCTCTGCAGCGGGGGGTTGACGGTCCGATCCGTTTGCCGAACGAAGCGCCCATCCTACGCCACGGCGACGGCCGCTCCGCGCGGCTCCGCGTCCCGTCCACCCACGGCCTCGGTGAGCAGTTCGGCCACGAGGTCGGCCTGGGAGACGAGGCCGACGAGGCGGTCGTCGGGGCCGACCACGGGCAGGTGCGACAGGCCGGCATCCTGCATCCAGGGCACGAGATCGGCGATGGGTGTGTCGACGCGGACGGTGCGGACAGGGCTCGTCATGATGTCCTCGACGCTGCCGTGGGGCGCGCGGCCCCGCGCCAGGGTGAGGGCGAGGCGCCGGCCGAGGCCGAGGCGCGGGCCGGGCCGCTCCCACACGGTCTTGTCGAGAAGGTCGGTCTGCGTGACGATGCCGAGGATGCGCGCGCCCTCGTCCGTCACCGGCAGGGCCTTGACCCGGTGGCGGCGGAGCTGCGCCAGGGCTTCGTGCAGGGGGGCGTGCGGTGCCACTGCCACGACGTGGCGGGACATGATCGCCGCGCAGGTGACCGGCCCGGCGGCCCGGCGGCGATAGGCTTCGAGTTGGGCCTGCGCCAGGATCGCCGCGAGGTCGTCGCGCCCGACATCGAGCACCTGATCGTAGGCCGCCAGCACCGTGTCGAGGTCGGCCGCCGTGACGCCGCCGCGGGTGGAGGGGGCCGGATCGGCGGTTCCGTGGGCATCCGCCCGCACATGGGGATAGGCCCGCCCCGTGAGGTTGTTGAACAGGACCGCGATGCCGAGGAGAACCAGTGAGTTCGCTCCCACGGGCCACAGGACGAAGCCGTAGCCGAGGCCGTGGATCGCCGGGCCGCCCAGCACCGCCGTGAGGGCGACGGCGCCGCTCGGCGGATGCAGGCAGCGTAAACTCGACATCAGGCCGATGGCGATCCCGATGGCGACGGCCGCCGCCACAACGGGATCCGCGATGGCGCCGGCCGCCGTGATGCCGACGAGGGCCGAGACGAGGTTGCCGCCGAGGATCGACCAGGGTTGGGCGAGCGGGCTCGCGGGCACTGCGAAGAGCAGAACCGCCGACGCGCCCATAGGCGCGATGAGCGCCGGCAGCGCCGGATCCGGCCCGAGGGCCAGGCGGGCGATGAGCCCCGTCGCCAGGATGCCCACGAGGGCGCCGGCGGCCGAGCGCAGGCGCTCGCGGGCGCTCAGTGGCGGGGCATCGGGCAGGAGGTGGCGCAGGGACAGGCGCATGGCGCAACGGGCCTCGGTTGTTCGCCGCGGGTGCCCGAACCGCTCCGGGCGGCGTTCTATGCGAAGGCGGGCTGTGCCTGAACAGGCTCGATGCCTCTGGGCCGGCATTCCTGCAACGCGGGACGGCGCGCCCCCGAGGGCGCGCCGCTTCGCATGTGGCCGAGGCCGGCCTCAGACCGCGCGGGCCTGGTGCAGGTGCTCGATCTGCTGCTGGGTGTAGCCGAGGTCGAGGAGCACCTCGTCGGTGTGCTCGCCGAGCAGCGGCGAGGCCTTGATCTCGACGCTCATGTCCGAGAACTTGATCGGGCTTCCCACCGTCAGGTACGAGCCGAGCTTCGGATGCGGCACCTCCACGACGGTGCCGCTCGCCCGCAGGGACGGATCGACGGACAGCTCCTTCATCGACAGGACCGGTGCGCACGGGATGTCGTAGGTGCGCAGGATGTCGACGGCCTCGAACTTGGTCTTGTCGGAGAGCCACGTCTCGATGATGGCGAAGATGTCGAAGATCTTGTCCTGGCGGGCGAGCGCGGTGTTGTAGGCGGGATCGTCGATCCACTCCTCGCGGCCGAGCACCTTGCAGATCGGCGCCCAGGCGTGACCCTGGATGGTGAAGTAGATGTAGGCGTTGGGGTCCGTCTCCCAGCCCTTGCACTTCAGCACCCAGCCGGGCTGGCCGCCGCCGCCGGCGTTGCCGCCGCGCGGCACCACGTCGGAGAACGTGCCGTGGGGGTACTGCGGATATTCCTCGAGGTAGCCGATGGCATCGAGGCGCTGCTGGTCACGCAGCTTCACCCGGCAGAGGTTGAGCACCGAATCCTGCATCGAAACCGCGACCTTCTGGCCGGTGCCGGTCTTGTTCTTCTGGTGCAGCGCCGTGAGGATGCCGATGGCGAGATGCATACCGGTGTTAGAATCACCCAGCGCGGCGGCGCTGACGGTGGGCGGGCCGTCCCAGAAGCCCGTGGTGGAGGCGGCACCGCCGGCGCATTGCGCCACGTTCTCGTAGACCTTCAGGTCCTCGTAGTGGTGCCCGTCGGAGAAGCCCTTCACCGAGGCGAGGATCATGCCCGGGTTGAGCTCTTGGATGCGGGCCCAGGAGAAGCCCATGCGGTCCAGCGCCCCGGGGCCGAAATTCTCCACCATGACGTCGGATTGCTTGATCAGCGTCTCCAACACTTCCTTGCCCTCGGGGGTCTTGGTGTCGAGGGTGAGCGAACGCTTGTTGGAATTCAGCATGGTGAAGTAGAGCGCGTCGGCATCGGCGACATGGCGAAGCTGTGTGCGGGTAACGTCACCGGCGCCGGGCCGCTCGACCTTGATCACATCGGCGCCGAACCAGGCAAGCAACTGCGTGCAGGCAGGGCCGGCCTGGACGTGGGTGAAATCGATGATCTTGATGCCCTCGAGCGGCTTCGTCATGACGGCGTTCTCCCGTTTGGATCGGTTGCGAAATCTCGGTGCGGTCCGCTTGGCGCGGGCTCTGCTGTTGGCCGTGAGGCGTCCAGCCCCGGAGGGCCGTGTCGACCGCGCCTTCAGGGGGCGCGGGATTCGAGTTCGGCGAGGCGGCGGCGCAGGTCGCGCTCCTCCGTCCAGCGACGGGTCTCGTCGCGGATGACGGCGACGATGCCCGTCACCGCGCCGTCGGGGCCGTGCAGCATCGCCACCGTGAAGGCGATGGAGAGCGCGCTGCCGTCCTTGTGGACCGCCGGGACCCGCAGCACGTCGGCACCGTACTTGGTGACCCCCGTCCGCATGGTCTCGAAGTAGCCGTCCCAGTGGCGCCGGCGCTGGCGCTCCGGGGTGATGATGTCGAGGGATTGGCCCAAGGCCTCTCCCGCGGCGTGGCCGAAGATCCGCGTCGCGGCCGCGTTCCAGACCACGATGGCGCCGGACGGATCCGACACCACCACGGCATCCCCGAGGCCCGCCACCAGGGCGGCGAAGTCGATGGGCGGGGACGTGGCGGTACCGCTGTCCGCCATGGCTCAGTGCGCTCGGCCGATGAATTTGCTGCAGAGCGGTAAAGTCCTTCGCAAGTGCAGCGAAGACAGTTTGGCTTGGAACTCGGGGATGTCCTCGTGCAAGGTCGCTTCCTCCGTGCAGTCGGTCGCCGTTCACCCCCTAGAGTGCGCGACGAAGAGCTTGTCGGGTGTGACGAGGACTTGCTTTTTCTGTCCACCCGTTGTTGGTATTTGGTATGCCAAGCATTTCCGACTGTCAACAGACCTCGACGCTTCACGACGGGGATGGCGCCCCGGCGAACCCCGCCGTCCTCGACACGGCCGTCGGGCGGGGCCCGGGCATCCGCATCACCCAGGACGCGGCCTATCGCTTCACGGTGGATTTCGGCGACCTCGTTGCGGGGCTCGCCGTCGACGAGGCACCGCCGGCGGGGGAGGGGGCCGGACCATGCCCGGAACAGCTCCTCGTGGCGGCGGTGTCGAACTGCCTGTGCGCCAGCCTCGTCTTCGCCCTCGGCAAATTCCGACAGGATGCGCAGGGGGTGCGGGCGGACGCCCATTGCCAAATCGTGCGCAACGCGGCCGGGCGCCTGCGCATCGGCGGGATCGAGGTCGCCATCGCCCTCGGCCAGCCCGCCGAAAACCTGCCGCGCCTCGACCGGGTCCTCGAACAGTTCGAGCGTTTCTGCACCGTGTCGCAGAGTGTTGAGTCCGGCATTCCCGTTTCCGTTTCCGTCGCCGACGCGACAGGACGGCGCCTGCGTTGAGTTCCCCCAAGGAGATGTCCGCGATGTCCGAGACCGACCGCAGCCCCGCCGACGCGCCCGAAGATCTGGCAGCCCTGTTCAATGCCCGCGCAAATGCGGGCGATGTCGAGGGGTTGGTGGCCCTCTACGAACCGGACGCGGTCCTGGCTGTCGGCGCCGTCGTCGCCACGGGGCACGCCGAGATCCGGGCGTTCTATGCCGATCTCCTGGCCCGCAAGTCCGAGTTTCCCGCTGCCGAGACCCTGCCGGCCCTGCGCGCCGGGGCGCTGGCCCTCACCTTCGCGCGTCTGCCGAACGGAGTCGTCTCCGTGGAGGCGGCGCGGCGCCAGCCCGATGGCCATTGGTTGTGGGCCATCGACCAGCTCAAGATCAAACCCCTGACACCCCCGAAGGCGTCATGACGGAGGCGGTTCCTCTGCCGCCGGAACTCACCGGCCGCCTGGGCTTCGCCCATCGCCTGCCCATGGCCGCTCCCCTGCCGCCGGGGCGTCAGGCGCTCGGCCTGTTCGAGACCCGCGACGCCGTGCTGGTGGTGCCGGACGGCCTCGTGCCCGGCCACCCCGTGCCCCTGGTGGTGCTGTTCCACGGCGGCGGCGGCAGCGCCGAGCGGATCCTCCCGATGCTGGAGGCGCACGCCCTGGCCGAACGCTTCCTGCTCCTGGCGCCGCAATCCCTGTTCCCGACCTGGGATCTAGTCATCGGTGGCCACGGCCCCGATCGCGAGCGCCTGTCCCTGGCCCTGGCGGCGGTACAGGCGCGCTTTCCCCTCGATCCGGCCCACCTCGTCTTTGCCGGGCATTCGGACGGTGGCAGCTACGCCCTGTCGCTCGGCCTCGCCAACGGCGACGTGGTCACCCACATCGTCGCGTCGTCGGCCGGGTTCCTGTCGGTGCATGCCCAAGTCGGGGCGCCGCGCCTCTTCGTGTCCCACGGGACCCGCGACGAGCAGATCCCCATCGACCGCAGCGCCCGGATTCACGTCACCCAATTGCGCGCCGCCGGCTACGCGGTCGAAAGCGTAGAATACGACGGCCCGCACGCCTACCGGCCGGAGGTGGTGGCCCAGGCGGTGGCCTTCGCCCTGGACCGGGATTCCGACGGAATCATGCCTTCGGCGGGTGTCGGGCAGAGCCCGAACTATTCTCAAGGGTGAAGCCGGACCGCGCGTCCTCCGCCTGCACCCCAGCGAGGTCGTCGGCCATCACGGTCTCGAGGGGCCGGGCGATCCGGTAGGCCCGCGTCGGTTCACCCTCCCGCATCACCAGCACCAGGGTCTCGCGGTCGGGGCAGCACGCCTCCGCACAGGCGATTTCGTTGACCGAGACGGCATCGGCCTCAGTCAGGCCGAGGCGGGCGACGAGGTCGGCCTTGATGGCCGCGATCCGCGCCGAGCGGGCGGCGTTCCGGACTCGCAAGTCCGCTCGGCTCACGAACCCCATCAGGCCGCGCCGCGCTGCCAGACGGGGAACGGATCGGGCAGATGCTGGAACGCCTCCGGATCGAACCGCCGGGGCGCCTCCGGGCCGACGAGGCAGGCGTCGAGGGCCGCCGTGATGGCGTCGCGGTCCAGCCCCGAGCCGATGAACACGAGTTCCTGGCGCCGGTCGCCCCAGACCTCGCTCCACACATCTTGCATCCGCTCGGCGAACACGTCGGCCTCGGGCCAGCGGGCGCGCGGCACGGCGGCCCACCAGAAGCCCATTGCGCCGACCTTGGCGACGGCCCCGGCCAGGGAGAACTCGCCGACCCAGTTCGGCCGCGTCGCCAGCCAGAAATGGCCTTTAGCGCGGATGAGGCCCGGCCAGGTGGCGTGAACGAAGCGGTCGAATCGTTCGGGGTCGAACGGGCGGCGCGCCCGGTAGACGAAGGAGGCGATGCCGTACTCCTCCGTCTCCGGCACGTGTTCGTGGGCGCCGTAGAGTTCCTTGAACCACAGGGGATGCGCTTGCGCTTTCTCCTCGTCGAACAGGCCGGTGTTCAGGATCAGGTCGGGGGCGACGCGGCCCTGCGTCGCCTCGACGATGCGGGCATCGGCGTTCAGGCCCCGCACGACGGAGCGCACCAGGGCGAGGTGCTCGGGCGAGACGTCGGCCGCCTTGTTGATCACCACGACATCGGCGAATTCGATCTGCTCCACGAGGAGATCGACGAGGGTGCGGGTGTCCTCCTCCCCCGCAGTCTCGCCGCGCTCGCGCAAAAAGTCCTCGGAGCCGTAATCGCGCAGGAGGTTCAGGGCATCCACCACCGTCACCATGGTGTCGAGGCGGGCGACATCCGCGAGCGATTGCCTGTCCTCGTCGCGGAACGAGAAGGTGCTGGCCACCGGCAGGGGCTCGGCGATGCCCGTGCCCTCGATGAGCAGGTAGTCGAACCGGCCCTCGCCGCAGAGGCGGCGCACTTCCGCCAGGAGGTCGTCCCGCAGGGTGCAGCAGATGCACCCATTGGTCATCTCCACGAGGCGCTCGTCCGTGCGCGACAGGTCGGCGCCCCCGGTTCGCACGAGGTCGGCGTCGATGTTCACCTCGCTCATGTCGTTGACGATGACGGCGACGCGGCGGCCCTCGCGGTTGTTCAGGACGTGATTGAGAAGGGTGGTCTTTCCCGCGCCGAGGAACCCGGTGAGAACGGTCACCGGAAGGCGGGCATCGGGGCTCTGCATCGGTAATCTACCCACAAATTGTCATGATATAACATTTCTAGCCAACCGGCTTCGCGGGCTCGTGTCAACTGCCGACAGGGCGGGGCGGGGCGCAAACGCGAATGGGGCCGGACTTGCGTCCGGCCCCATGAGGATCATGCCGTGGTGTGGGCGTCAGGCGGTGACGATGCGGGGCGCCTGGACGGTCTCGGGGGCGAGCTGCGCCTCGGCCACGACCCGCTTGCGCCAGGGCTTGAGCACCGCGATGGCGAGGATCGAGGCGAGCATGTTGGCGCCGGCCGCGACGAGGAACACGCCGTCCCAGCTTCCCGTGGCCTGCTGGAGGTAGTTCGCCACCGGCACCAGCAGGGCGGCGGTGCCCTTGGCGGTGTAGAGCAGGCCGGCATTGGTGGCGGCGAACTTGGTGCCGAAGGTGTCGGTGCAGGTCGAGGGGAACAGGGAGTAGATCTCACCCCAGGCGAAGAACACGAACCCGGAGAGCAGGACGAACCACAGGGGATCGTGACCCCAGAGGTAGAGCATGTAGATGCCGAAGCCTTCCATGGCGAAGGCGATGAACATGGTGTTCTCGCGGCCGATCTTGTCCGAGACCCAGCCGAAGAACGGACGGGTGAGACCGTTGAGCACCCGGTCGATGGTGGCCGCGAAGGTGATCGCCACCATGGTGATGCCCATGATCGTCACCGGTACTTTATCGACACCGATATCGGAGGCGATGGGCTTGAGGTTGGCGGTGATCATGAGGCCGCCGGCGCCGACGATGACGAACATGAAGTACATCAGCCAGAAGATCGGCTGACGGGCGACCTGACCCGGGGTGTAGTTGCGCCGGGTCTGGATGACGTTGGTGTTGGCGATGGCGTCCGGAACCTGGCCCTTCTTCGGCGAGGTGAAGAAGAACGCCAGGATGACGACGACGAGGCCCTGGCCGAGGCCGAAGTTGAAGAACGCGGCCTGGAAGCCCTGATCGGCGATCATCCACTGGATCGGGGCGACGGTGAGGGCCGAGCCGGCGCCGAAGCCGGCGGCGATGATGCCGGCGGCAAGACCGCGCTTGTCCGGGAACCACTTGAGGGCCGAGCCGACGCAGGTGCCGTAGACCGCGCCCGCGCCGATGCCGGCGACGACCTGCCCGAGGTAGAACATGTTGAGCGTCGTGGCGTAGGAGTTGATGACCCACCCGATGGCGCAGAGCACGCCGCCGAACAGCACCACGACGCGCGGGCCGTACTTGTCGACGAACCAGCCTTCGACGGGGACGAGCCAGGTCTCGAACAGGACGAACAGGGTGAAGGCCCACTGGATGGCAGCCCGGTCGAAGCCGAACTTCTTCTGGATGTCGGGGACGAAGAACGTCCAGCCGTACTGAAGGTTGGCGATCATCACCATGCAGATGACGCCGATAACGAGCTGACCCCAGCGATACCCATCGCCGACGCGCCCGACTTGACTTGGTTCGACCCTGGTCATGACCGTCCTCCCATTGTTCTGGTGTCGAAAGAGAGGCGCGTTCGACGGATCTCCGTCGTCGCGCTTGGTGGGCACCGTCGCCGGTACCAACTGGTATCTGGCATACCAGGGTTGCTCGGCACGTGGGCGTCGTCAAGAGTAATCCTGAGACAATTCGATTTTGCGCCGCACCATGTCTTGCTGAGAAGGCGGATCCACTGGCGAAATCTCTGTATGATCCGATGGAGTTAGTAGAGGCTTGAATTGAGGCTCGACCGCATCGCCGGCGTGAGACCCCATCCCCGCTCGTGCCAAACCCGGTGAACCGGAAGCATGATGCAGATTGATGCAGCTTGCCGAAAAAATCGCCGGCCACCCATGGCGTTTTCCATAGGTATTGTGCATACCAGGGGGATTAAAGCGGTTCCGCGGGAGGTTCGAGGCCATGGCAGTCGACGATACGACCCGGCACCGGACAACTTTGCAATACATCCGCATGGACCGCTCCGTACGCGATGCCGTGCGGCTCCTGGCACAGCCCGGCACCGACGCCCTGGTGGTGATCGACGGGCGACGCGAGGGGGAGGGGGCCATCATTGGCCTCGTGACCGAGCGTGACGTCTTTCGGGCCCTGACGGTGCGGGGCCTCGACACGCTCGACGCCTTGGTCTGGACCCTCGCAAAGGACGATTTCGCCACCGTCGCCGTGGAATCCGGCCCGGCGGAGCGCTTGGCGGCCTTCTGCGCCCACCGGACCGACCAGATCGCGGTGATGGACGGGTTCGCCCTGCGTTCGGTCCAGAGTATCTGGGACTGCCTCGCCCTGCCGCCAGGGCAGACAGCCGCCGCCGCGCCCTGACGATGAGGTCGGGCCACTCCGACGGTCGAGGTTTCGCGCGGCGATCGTGCGTCCGGAAGATCGAATTCAGGTTTCAGCGCGGGGGTGAATGTAATTCATCGCTCACGCTCGGGTCCTTGTCGCAGAATGACTTACCCAAGGATGCCGTGTTGACCCGTTCGCGATTCGAATTCACAACTGAGTTGCAGATCACGGATCGGTGATCGCACAACGGGCGGGACGACCGGCCGGGACGACGCTGCCCCGCGCGAGGGCAGGATACGAAGGCGGGCGCACGGCTCGCGAAGGGGAAACACCATGCGCTATCTCGCGATCCTCGAATGTCCCGTGATTTTCAGCGGCGAGAACGCCTACGGCATGACGAGCATGGACATGTGTCCCTCCGTCGGCATCGCGCGCGGCCTCATCAGCCGTCACGTGAAGGTGGTGGATGCGCGGGTCATCGTCGTCAGCATCTGGGAGAGCGAGTTCTGCGCCCGGTTGTTCTTCGATGCGGCCTGGACCGAGAAGGCTCGCACCCTGTGGGACGACAGCTACCAGCTGCGCCTCGACGCCATCGAAGAGGCCCGCGTCGCCTGAACCGGTCGCCCCCTCCCGGCTCCCAGACGCCCGGACGAGCCGGGGGCGGTCTTCGACGGAAACGTTTCGTTTTAATCCCCCGACGGCGCGCGACGTTGTCGCTGGTACTCCGTCCACGGTTGCCCGGCGCGGCCACGCGTGTATTGCGATTCCCCGCTGCCCGATTGAACCGGATGGCGAGGAGTCGGCGTGCCCGAATGTAGCCTGATCGACCGTCTGTCTGCTCGGGTCCGCCGTCGGAGTTTTCGGAAGCGCAGCCCTTCGCTGGCCTCGACCCGCCGCTGCCTGGCGACCGCGATCGCCGCGACACCGCTCGCATTCGTCGGCGGCTGCGACGTCTTGAGGCTCGGGGTCGCCAATCCCGCCGGGCCGGTGGCGGAGGCCCAGTGGCACCTCCTGCTCATCGTCGGCGCCGTGCTGTTCTTCGTCGCGGCGCCGGTGCTGATCCTGACCCCGATCATCGCCTGGCACTACCGGCTCGGCAAGAAGGGCAACGTCTACCGCCCGACCTGGACCTTCTCCTGGCCCCTCGAGGGTCTGATCTGGATCCCGCCCACCGGCATCGTCGTCGGCCTCGGCTTCGTGCTCTGGCACTACACCATCGCCCTCGATCCCTACCGTCCGCTTCCCTCGACGCAGCCCGCCCTCGAGGTGCAGGCCGTGGCGCTCGATTGGAAGTGGCTGTTCATCTACCCCGACCAGGGGGCGGCGGCCGTAAACCAGATGGCGATTCCCGTGGGGCGCCCGGTCCATGTCAGCCTGACGAGTGGCACGGTGATGCAATCACTGCTGATCCCCCAACTCGCCGGGCAGATCTACGCCATGGCGGGGATGACGACCCAGCTCAACTTCGCGGCGAATCGGCCCGGCACCTTTCGGGGTCAGAACACCCAGTTCAACGGCCTTGGGTTCCAGAATCAGAAATTCGAGGTTCTGGCCATGCCGCCCGATGCGTTCGAGGCGTGGGTCGCGCGCGCGCGCGCCACGGCCCGGCCCCTCGACCCGGCCGCCCTCGACGGGCTCATGCAGAAATCCGTGCCGCCGGAGCCGATCCTGTACTCGTCCGTGCCGCCGGACCTGTTCCAGACCTTCATCGCCCGCACGCAGGAACCGTCCCGATGACCGAGCCCCTGTGGCCCGCCCTGCTCGGCCGCTTCGGCTGGCAGGACCTGCCCTTCGTTCGCGCCTGGGCCGACCCGAGCCTCAGCGAGATCATCGGCGCGGGAGCCGGCGCCCTCGTGGTCGTCGGCGGCCTCGCGGTCGTGGTCCTCATCACCTGGCTCGGTCGCTGGGGCTACCTGTGGCGGGAATGGTTCACGAGCCTCGACCACAAGAGGATCGGCATCCTGTACGTGGTGATCGCGTTCACGATGCTGTCGCGTGCCCTCGTCGAGGCGGTCCTCATGCGGATGCAGCAGGCGGCGGCGATCAATGCGCCGGGCTTCATCGCGCCCGACCATTTCGCGCAGCTGTTCACCACGCACGGCAGCATCATGATCTTCTTCATGGCGATGCCGTTCCTCACGGGCGCGATCAACTACGTCATGCCGCTCCAGATCGGCGCCCGCGACGTGGCGTTCCCCCTCCTCAACGCCGTGAGCCTGTGGCTGACGGCCGGCGCCGCCGGCCTGATGATGGTGTCCCTCGTCATCGGCCGCTTCTCAACCGGCGGCTGGACCGGATACCCGCCCTACACCGAACTCGCCTTCAGCCCCGATGTCGGGCCCGATTACTGGATCTGGGCGGTGACGCTCGGCTCCATTGGCACCACCCTGTCGGGCCTCAACTTCGCGGTGACGATCTACAAGCTGCGCTGCCCCGGCATGACCCTGATGCGGATGCCGATGTTCGTCTGGACCTCGCTCTGCACGTCGATCCTCATGATCTTCGCCATGCCGCCGCTCACCGTGGCGACGGCCCTCCTGGCGCTGGACCGCTACCTCGGGTTCCACTTCTTCACGAACGACCTCGGCGGCAACATGATGAACTACGCCAACCTGATCTGGCTGTTCGGTCATCCCGAGGTCTACATCCTCATCCTGCCGGCCTTCGGCGTCTATTCCGAGGTGATCGCAACCTTCTCCTCGAAGGAGCTCTACGGCTACACCTCGCTCGTCATCGCCACCATGGCCATCGCGGTTTTGTCCTTCACGGTGTGGGTGCACCACTTCTTCACCATGGGGCAGAGCGCCAACATCAACGCCGTGTTCGGCATCGCCACGATGACCATCGGCCTGCCCACGGGGGTGAAGATCTACGACTGGATCTGGACGATGTTCCGCGGTCGGGTCCGGTTCTCGGTGTCGATGCTCTATTCCCTCGCCTTCATGATGACCTTCGTGCTCGGCGGCCTCACGGGCATCATTCTGGCGTTCCCGCCCCTCGACTACCTCGTGCACAATACCCTGTTCCTCGTCGCCCACTTCCACAACATGCTGATTCCGGGCCTGCTCTACGGCATGCTCGCGGGCTATCATTACTGGTTCCCGAAGGCGTTCGGCTTCCGCCTCGACGAGAAATGGGGGCGGATCTCGTTCGGCTGCTGGGTGGTGGGGTTCTACCTCGCCTTCATGCCGCTCTACGTGCTGGGGGCCGGCGGCATGACGCGCCGCTCGCAGGCGGTGTTCGAGCCGGCGTTCCGGCCCTGGCTGTACGTCGCCGGTGTCGGCGCCCTGGTGCTGCTGTCCGCCCTCGCGTCCCTGTTCGTTCAGCTCTTGGTCAGCATCCGGAACCGCGAGGCCAACCGCGTGCCCGTCGGCGATCCCTGGAATGCCGGCGGCCTGGAATGGTCCATCGCCGCCCCGCCGCCCGAGTACAACTTCGCCGTGATCCCCACCGTGAACGACCGCGATCCCTTCCACGGCGACAAGGCCGACGGCGATCCCTATGCGCCGCCAAAACGCTACGAGGCCATTGCGATGCCGGCCAACAGCATGACCGGTCCGGCCCTCGGCGGGCTGGGCGCCGTCACGGCCTTCGGCCTCGTCTGGCACATGTGGTGGCTGGCCGGCTTCGGCCTCGCAGCCGGCATCGCCACGATCGTCGCCCGCAGCTTCGTGCGGGACCTGCACCGCACCATCCCGGCGGCGGAGGTCGCGCGCATCGACCGCCACTGGCGCCGGGACATCCGAAAGGCCAAGCCCGTCGGCCGAGCCGTCGAGGGAACTCGCGCCAACCGCGGTCTCGCCGAGGTGGAGGCATGAGCGCCACGGAAGGAGCTCATCCGGGGCTCAACATCGCGCATCCGCACGCGCAGGCGCAGGAAGAGACCGAAACGGCCCTGTTCGGGTTCTGGGTCTTCCTCATGAGTGACGCCGTGATCTTCGCGCTCCTGTTCGCGACCTACGGCGTGATGTTGCCCGCCACCGTCGGCGGGCCGACGCCCGCGACCGTGTACGAGATCGGGCCGGCCTTCCTGGAGACCCTGATCCTGCTCACCAGCAGCTTCACGTTCGGGCTGGCGTCGATCGCGATGAAGCATGACGCCCCCCGCCGCCGGATACTCGGCTGGATGGGTGCGACCCTCGTCCTTGGCCTCGCCTTCCTCGCCCTCGAGGTCCGGGACTTCATGACGATGTTTGCGCAAGGCGCGATACCGATGCGCAGCGGCTACCTGTCGTCGTTCTTCGCCCTGGTACCCCTGCACGGCCTCCATGTCGCCGCCGGCTGCCTATGGCTCGTGGTGATGATGGCGCAGGTCGTGGTGTTCGGCCTCGACGGGCGGGTCCGGATCAACACCCTGCGTCTCGGCCTGTTCTGGCATTTCCTCGACATCATCTGGATCGCCCTGTTTTCCGTAGTTTATCTCCAGGGGCTGATCCGATGACCTCTTCGAAAGCCGACGCGGCCCGCGAGGTCCGCAGCTACGCCATCGGTTATCTCCTTGCCCTGCTCCTGACCGGCTTCGCCTTCGGCGCGGTGTACTGGCGGGTCGCCTCGGCCACGACGACGTTCGGGATCGTCCTCGGGCTCGGGCTGGTGCAAATGGTCGTGCACTTCCGCTTCTTCCTGCACATCACCCTGGGCAAGTCGTCACGCGCCGACCTTCAGCTCATCCTGTTCTCGACGCTGATCATCGCCCTGATGGTGTCTGGAACCCTCGTGATCCTGTTCAACCTGCACCATCGCATGATGTGAGGCCGTCTCCGGTCGGCCTCCGCGAAGGGCCGGAGTTCGCGCATCGCCGGGGGATGAGCGGTCCTGTGATGCGGAGACTGTCCCGCCCGCGTCGGCGCTGAATCATTCCGGTACGCGACGGCTCTCAGTGAGATCCCGAGCCGTCGAGGGCCTTTGCCCTGTCTGGCTAAGCTCGATGCGCCTGCCCGGATGGCCGAATGTGCGGCCCTCGGAACAAGGTCCCCGACCGTGCCGCGGACGCGTACGACCTCCTGCCTCACGGGTCGGAGCGCCGATCCGTGCCACGTCGCGGCGCGAGCCATGCTTACGAAGCAGGACTGGTGTTTGGAATGTGGTATTTCAATTCGCACTGCACCATGGCAAAGAGGCGATGCAACATCGCCAGAGGGGACCCAAGATGCTCACCACCGTCATCGTCTCGACCGTCAGCCTGATCGCCCTTCAGGTTCTGCTCGTCGTCAAGGCCGCCGACCGGCTTTCGCCGCAGTCCGGCGTTCGCGCCACCGACGATCGCGCCGCCTCGGCCACGACCGCCGGACGCTTCGCCGGAATCGCCTAAAACTCCGTATCGACGCTACTCGGCGGCGATCCCCACGGGGGCGCCGATGGCACCGGACCGAGCGAGCGCCTCGCATTCGGCCGGTGAATAGCCGAGGACATCGCGAAGAATCTCGTCCGTGTGCTCGCCGAGCAGGGGCGAGCGCGTCACCTCGGTCGGGCTCGCCGAGAGCTTGATCGGATTGCCGACGGTGAGGTAGGGCCCCCGCGTCGGGTGATCCACCTCCACCACCGTCCCGGCCGCGCGCAGGCCCTGATCCTCGGCGATCTCCTTCATGGAGAGGATTGGCCCGCACGGGATGTGCAGGGCGTTGAGGGCCGCCATCGCCTCGAACTTGGTCCGGGCCATGGTCCAGGCCTCGATGCGGGTGAAGATCTCGTTGAGGTGCGGCAGGCGGGCCTTGGCGGTGGCGTAGTCCGGATGCGTCTTCCAGTCCGGCTCACCGATGATGTCGCAGATCTTCTCCCAGACCGGACCTTGGGTGATGAAGTACAGGTAGGCGTTGGGGTCGGTTTCCCAGCCCTTGCACTTCAGGATGCGCCCCGGCTGGCCGCCGCCGGAATCGTTCCCCGCGCGGGGCACCGCGTCCCCGAACGGAATGCCCTCGCCGAACTGGCTGTATTCCCGCAACGGCCCGCGCTCCAGGCGCTGCTGGTCTCGCAGCTTGACCCGACAGAGATTGAGCACGGCGTCCTGCATGGCGCAGTCGACCCGCTGGCCGAGGCCCGAATGGGTGCGCTGGTAGAGGGCGGTGACGATGCCCAGCGCCAGATGCAGGCCCGTGCCGGAATCGCCGATCTGCGCCCCCGTCACCATGGGCGTGCCCGTGCGGAACCCGGTGGTGGACGCAGCCCCCCCGACGCACTGGGCGACGTTCTCGTAGACCTTGCACTCCGAGTAATCCCCCGGTCCGAACCCCTTCACGGAGGCTAGGATCATGCGCGGGTTGGCGGCGTGGATCGTCTCCCAGGTCAGTCCCATCCGGGCCAGCGCCCCGGGGGCGAAGTTCTCCACCAGCACGTCGCATTCGGCGATGAGCCGCCACAGCACCTTGATGCCCTCGGGCGTCTTGGTGTCGAGGGTGATGGAGCGCTTGTTGTGGTTCAGCATGGTGAAGTACAGGCTGTCGGCGCCCGGAACGTCCTGAAGCTGATCCCGCGTCGCGTCCCCGGCGCCGGGGCGCTCGACCTTGATCACGTCCGCCCCGAACCAAGCGAGAAGCTGCGTGCAGCTCGGGCCCGACTGGACGTGGGTGAAATCGAGGATCTTGATGCCTTGGAGCGCTTGCATGGTCTCACCGCAAAGTGGGGGCGATCCTGCGTGGCAGATCGCGGCGTTAAGACGGGCTGCTCTACGGGGCGCTACGGCCTCGACCTCAAGGCTCGTCAGCGTAGAGCCCCTCTCACCGCTTGCGGGGAGAGGGCTTTGCCGACCCTGTCGTCGGCTAAGCGAAGCGGCAGCCGAGGGTGAGGGGAGACTACGGAGGAGGCTCTTCCGGGACCTCACCCTCGCCCTTCGGGCTTACGCCGAACCCGGCGAGGGGGTCGGCCCCCTCTCCCCGCAAGCGGGGAGAGGGGGAAGCGTCCATGCGCTCCGAGTCGATCACGCCGGCTTCTTGCGCACCGTGCTCTGCGGGTTGAGGCTGCCGATGTTGCCGCTTTCCGTGCCGGCCTGCGGATCGATGACCGCGTTGATGAGGGTCGGGCGGCCGGAATCCATCGCAGCGTTCACGGCCTGCGAGAGTTCGTCGGGCGTCGTCACGTTGACGCCGACCCCGCCGAACGCCTCCATCATCCGGTCGTAGCGCGCGTCGCGCACGAACACCGTGGTGGCCGGGTCGCGGCCCGTCGGATCGGTGTCGGTGCCGCGATAGATGCCGTTGTTGTTGAACACCACGATGCAGATCGGCAGGTCGTACCGGCAGATCGTCTCCACCTCCATGCCGGAGAAGCCGAAGGCCGAGTCGCCCTCCACGGCCAGCACCGGGTGGCCGGTCTCGACGGCGGCCGCGATGGCGTATCCCATGCCGATACCCATGATGCCCCAGGTGCCGACATCGAGGCGCTTGCGCGGCTTGTGCATGTCGATGATGCCCCGCGCCAGATCGAGGGTGTTGGCGCCCTCGTTGACCAGGATCGCGTCGGGCCGCTCGGCCATGATGGTCTTGAGGGCGCCGAGTGCCCCGTGGAAATCCATGGGGGCGGCGTTCTTGCGCAGCTTGTTCGCCATCTTGGCGAGGTTCTCGTCGCGCTTGGCTTGAATTGCGTCGGTCCAGGCGGCGGGCGGGGCGGCCCAGTCCTTGCCCATGCCCTCCAGGAGGGCTCCGACGCAGGAAGCGATGTCGCCCACCACGGGCGCCACGATCTCGACGTTGGAGTCCATCTCGCGCGGCTCGATGTCGATCTGGATGAACTTCTTCGAGCCGGGCGCCCCCCAGGTCTTGCCCTTGCCGTGCGATAGGAGCCAGTTCAGGCGCGCGCCCACCAGCAGCACGACGTCGGCGTCCTTCAGCACCAGGGAGCGGGCCGCGCCCGCCGACTGGGGGTGGGTGTCGGGCAGCAGGCCCTTGGCCATGCTCATGGGCACATAGGGGATGCCGCTGCGCTCGACGAGCTCGCGAATCGCGTCGTCGGCCTGGGCATAGGCCGCGCCCTTGCCCAGCACGATGAGGGGACGCTTGGCGCTCTTCAGGACATCGAGGGCCCGCTTGATGGCATCGGGGGCGGGGAGCTGCGCCGGGGCCGCGTCGATCACCTTCACCAGGGACTTGGCGCCGGCCTCCGCCTCCATCACCTGGGAGAACAGCTTGGCCGGCAGGTCGAGATAGACGCCGCCGGGACGGCCCGACACGGCGGCACGGATCGCGCGGGCGACGGCGATGCCGATATCGGCGGCGTGGAGCACCCGGAACGCCGCCTTGCACAGGGGCTTGGCGATGGCGAGCTGGTCCATCTCCTCGTAGTCGCCCTGCTGCAGATCGACGATCTCGCGCTCGGACGAGCCCGAGATCAGGATCATCGGGAAGCAGTTGGTGGTGGCGTTGGCGAGCGCCGTGAGGCCGTTGAGGAAGCCGGGGGCCGAGACCGTGAGGCAAATGCCGGGCTTCTGGGTGAGGAAGCCCGCGATGGCGGCGGCGTTGCCGGCGTGCTGCTCGTGGCGGAACGAGATCACCCGCATGCCGGCGGCTTGGGCGAGGCGCCCGAGATCCGTGATCGGGATGCCCGGGACACCGTAGATCGTCTCGATGCCGTTGAGCTTGAGGGCGTCGATGACGAGGTGGAACCCGTCCGTCATCTCCGGCTCGGCGGTGGGAAGCTCCTCGACGATGCGCTGGGCCACGGCGTGCATGGGTGTCCTCCTGGGATTGTTTTCTCGGGGGCCGAACCCTTGCGGTTCGGTCGCGTTTGCGCAGGCCCATACGCCGCGCGACGTGAGCCGCGGGGGACGGGATGACAGCGCCGATGGCGTCGGCGTCGAAATGGGACGGCGTCTGGCGCGAACTGCTTCGCTCTCGTTTGCCAGTTCGAGAAAGTTGGCATACCAAATACCAGTCGTCAAGCGACGGTGGTCTTCCCGGCACGCGTCGTCACCGCGCCGCGACGAGACATGAATTTCACGGCAGGGGATCCATTCGTTGTGCCCTGCTCGGGACACAGGACGCCCAAGCCGTGCAAGTTCTTGTCTCACAAAGTCGAATTTGCCATGGTCATGCCATGGTGGCTTGGCCGGTGAGTGCCACGTCCACGTAGTCCGGTGCGCAAGTGGTCAAGTCCGACATGTTCCACGTCAAACCCATCGCGGCGACTTCGAGCTTACGGGCCCTGGCCTACGAAGCGTTGAAGGAGGCCATCACCAACATGAACATCTACGACCGGAAGGACGAGGTCCGTCTGGACGAGCGGAAGTTGTCTTTAAATCTTGGTGTCAGCCGCACGCCCGTGCGCGAGGCCCTCACGGTGTTGGAGCAGGAGGGCTTCGTGCGCTTCGAGGCGCGGCGTGGCGTGTTCGTGATCAAGAAGACGAAGAGCGAGATCGTCGCCATGATCCAGGCCTGGTCGGCCCTGGAGAGCATGGCCGCGCGCCTCGCCTGTACGCGGGCGACGGACGAGCAGCTCGCCTGCCTGCGCGAGCATTTCCCGGAATTCTACGAGGGCCGCCCCTCCGACCATCTCGACGAGTATTCGGACGCCAACATCCGCTTCCACCAAAAGATCATTTCGCTCGGCCAGTGCGACGTGATCCGCGACATCACGAGCAATCTGCTCATGCATGTGCGCGGCATCCGCAACGCGGCGATGCGACAGGGCGACCGCGCAGCCAATTCCATCAAGGAGCATGTGGCGATCATCGAGGCTCTGGAGGCCCGCAACGCCGAGCTCGCGGAACGTCTCGTGCGCGAGCACGGGCTCGGCCTCGCGCGCCACGTCGAGATGTACGGCGACTACCTCGACTGAGGGGCCTTACGGGACGTCGGCGAGGACCGTCGTGCCGACGACTCGGTTCCGGCCGAGGTGCTTGGCCCGGTAGAGGGCCTTGTCCACCGCCCGCAGGAGGTCGATGGGCCGCATCCCTCCCGCTCCCGTGGTGGCGACACCGAAGCTCGCCGTGAGATGATCGGCGACCGGCGATCCGGTGTGCGGAACCGAGAGGCCAGCGATGGCCACACGGGCACCTTCGGCTGAGGCGAGTGCTTCGGCATGGTTCGTGACGGGCAGGATGCAGGCGAACTCCTCACCGCCGAAGCGGGCCGTGAGGCAGGCTTTGCCCATCGACCGTTCCAGGGTCGTCGCAATGATGCGGAGGGCGTCGTCGCCGACGACGTGGCCGTAGGTGTCGTTCAGGGCCTTGAACGCATCGACATCGAGGAGGATCAGGGACAGGGGTACCCCCGAGCGCCCGTGCCGCTCCATTTCCCGGCCGAGAACCGTATCGAAGTGCCGGCGATTCGCTACGCCCGTAAGCGAATCGGTGATGCTCATCCGGTAAATCGTCTCATTCAGATCGCGCAGTTCCCGGTCGAGGCGTCGTCGTTCGGTGACGTCCCGGATGATGGCGCAATTGAAGCGGCGCCCTTCGTACTCGACGAAGTTCACCGTGACCTCGATGGTAATGTCGAGGCCAGATTTAGAGGTGTTCACCGTCTCGAAGATGAAGGACTTCCGCTCGACGACATCGTCCCAGTGAGCGCGCCAGCGTGCCTCGTCGAAGAGTGGATCGACCTCCCACACGTGCATGCGGGAGAGTTCTTCGGCCGTGTAGCCGAGCAGTTTCGTCGCTGCGGGATTGACGAAGACATAACGGCCCGTCTCATCGAGCCAGATGACCATGTCGGCGAGTTTCTCGACGGTCACCTGGGTCAGCATCAGCCGATAGGCGTCGCCCGCCGCATCCCCCGTCATCGTCGGCCCGGCCTTTCCGTCCCTTTATTGCCGTGCAGCATTGGGCGAGAGACCGGGAAGAGTCTATCCCGGATCGCTTCGGCGGTGCCCAGCGACGGGTTTGCGGCGCTGGGAGGCTCGGCGATCGGACCCAGCCAACGATCAGACGGATCACGGTCCGGCCGTTCCGATGAAGCGAAGGCGACAGGCGCGCTCGAATGGATCGCCGGGTGATCCCGATTGGACCGGGTGCGAAACGTCGACGAGCGTCGCATGGCGCCCTCTCTCGGCAGGGCGGGCGCTGCGTGCGCAAGCTGTGGGGCGTGCGAAGTCCGATCCGCGACCTCGATCGAACTTTCCTCGTCCGATCGGAGTGGCGAATCGGCTTCGATGCAGCTCAGCGCGTGGCGAGGCGGGCGGGACCGGTAACGGACGGCGAGGGGGCGGCCGAGTTCGTGCTCTCCTTGTAGATCGGCACGATGACGCGCAGCCAGCCGCGGGTTTCGCGGCCCGCGTAATTGCGCTCGACCACATCCTGGGTGACATAGGCCTGGAGGTTCACCGGCCCGAAATTGTAGCCGACGAGGCCGCCCACGGCGATCTGCCCCTGTTGGCGGTAGCCCGGAAACCGCGTCGGGAGGTCGGTGGACGCGAAGGCGACGGGGCCGATCTCCCACTTGCCGAACTTCTTCGTCGCCGTGAGGTCGAGGTTGAGATAGTCGGGATAGACCGTGCCCTGGGGCGAGATCGGGTCGATGTAGATGCCGTAGAGGAGATTGGCCGTGAGGTTCAGGCCGTCGCCCGAATAGGTCGCCGCGAAGCGATGGCTGAGTGAGGCGTTCTGGATCAGGAATCGGGTCTCGATGGGATGGTAGCCGCCGAATAGGTAGCTCACGCCGAAATTCTCGCCGAGCTTCCAGGCGAGCTGCGCCGCGATGAGGGGCACGCCGATGCCACTCTGATAAGGCGCGCCGCGCACGCTCGATGCCACGACGGGCTGGGTGGTAGCGAGGTTCAGGCGTGCCCCGAACAGGGTCCAGGGGGTGGCCCACAGGAAGGTCGGCAGATTGATGTTGGATTCGGAATCGAGGGGCCGGGTGTCGCGCACGCCGAAGCTCGATGTGTTCACGAAGTAGAGGCCGACGGGAAGCTGCGCCCCCACGGGCAGGCCGATGGTCTGGCCGGGTTGCGCCGCCGAGGCAGCCTGGGCTCGACTCGAGCCGAGGGCGACGGTGCTTACGAGGAGAGCCGCTCCGAGCCGGCAGCCCGTCGTCAGGATTCGTCCGATCATTCGTCGCCTTTCGGGGGCCGTCCGCTGCGCGGATTGCGCAGCGTCCGAACCAGCCCCCGCAGGTGTTGACGTCCGAGACGATGGATCCAATGCACCTGTTTAGGCGACGAACAGCCGGGTGTGGTGCCGGAGCAACACTAGCCGTAGCAGAGGGGAGCTTCTATCCGAGGTCGAGGCACCGATCGATGACGTTTAATGTCGTTTCTATTGGATGTCTTACGATGGGATCATCATTCGATGCAATTGACTAAGGAGTATTTCGGCCATCCCAAGTCGATTATATAGATTTTCTGCCATTGAATTTAGGACGCGAGAACAAGCATTGTGCAATTGATATCTCTCCTGTGTCTGCGCCTTTATCCGATCGCATTAACCATTGTTTTGAGGTTGGGTGCTGGGTTTGTTGATGACTTAAAACAATAGAAGAGAGGCCTTTGAATTTCTTTGAGGCCATTTTCATCCTGAGGAGCGGTGCCCAACGATCAATACCCCAGGGCGCATCCATCCTTGCGCGGGTCCGACCCCGCCGTGAGGGTGCCGGTGGCGTGGTCGATCCAGATCATCTGGCCGCCGCCGATGGGGCCCGGTGCGGGAAAGACGGTGTGTCCGCGCGCGGCGAGGCCCGCCGCGAGCCCCGGTGAGAAGCCCGGTTCTAACTCGACGCCGCCGCCATAGGCGAAACTGCGCGGTGCGTCCAAGGCCTCCTGCACGTCGAGGCCCCGGTCGAGGAGGCCGGTGAGGAGTTCGACGTGGCCCATGGCCTGGTAGTGCCCGCCCATGACGCCAAAGGGGGCGACCACGACGCCGTCGCGCATCAACATTCCGGGAATGATGGTGTGCATCGGGCGCTTGTTCGGCCCGATGGTGTTGGGGTGACCCGGTTCGACGCGGAACGAGAGGCCGCGATTGTGCAGGAGGACGCCGCTCTCGGGCGCGGTGATGCCGCTGCCGAAGGGCTGGAAGATGGAGTTGATGAGGGAGATGGCATTGCCATTGCGGTCGACCACGCAGAGATAGACTGTGTCGGTATGCGCGATCTCGGGCCAGATCACCGGCGCCTGTGCCCGGGCCATGTCGATGGCGCCCCGGGCCCGCGCGTGCCACGCTTCCGAGAGCAGGTGCTCGACGGGCACCGCGTGCAGCACCGGATCGGCGAACAGGGCGTCACGGTGGTGATAGGCCTGCTTGCAGGCCTCGGCGAAGAGGTGGACCCGGTCGAGTTCCGACAGCGCGCCGACATCGTCCGGCCCCAGCATGTTGAGCATCATCAGCACGGCCAGCCCCTGGCCGCTCGGCGGGCACTCGTAGACGTCGTAGCCGCGATAGCGCGTCGTGATCGGCGTCACCCATTCCGGGGCTGCGCCGGCGAAATCCTCGAGGGTGTGGAGGCCGCCCCGCGCCCGCAGGGTCTCGACCATGTCGCGGGCCACCGGCCCCTCGTAGAAGCCGCGCGGGCCGTCCTGCGCGATGCGCCGCAGGGTCGCGGCGACTCTCGGGTTCCGCATGGCGGCTCCCGCCACGGGGGCCGTGCCGCCGGGCAGGTACGTCGCCGCGGATGCGGGATCGTCGGACACGCGCGCGGCATGGCGGGCCCAGTCGAAGGCGACGCGGGGCTGCACGCGATAACCGTCCTCGGCATAGGCGATGGCCGGGCGCAGCAGATCGGCGAGATCGCGGGTTCCGTGGTCGGCGAGAAGCCGCGCCCAGGCGGCGACGGCGCCCGGCACCGTCACAGCGTGGGGTGACGTCGGCGTGATGGTGATATCGTTATCGAGATACCAGGCGTCGTACGCCGCCGCCGGGCTGCGGCCCGAGCCGTTGAGGGCGACGGGCGTCGTCGCCCCCTTTGGAGCATAGAGGGCGAAGCAGTCGCCGCCGATGCCGGTCATCAACGGATCGACCACGCACTGCACCGCCACCGCCGCGATGGCGGCGTCGACGGCATTGCCGCCGGTCCGCAGGGTCTCGACGGCCACGAGGGAGGCGAGGGGATGCGAGGTCGCCACGGCGGCGGTGCCGGCGTGCACGGCCGAGCGGCCCGGCCTGGAAAAGTCTCTCATGCGGCACTTTCGCGATGGGCCGTTCCGGGTCCGGACAGGTGGTTCACGGCGGCCTCGGCAGCGAGCCCGATGAGGGACCCGACCACGACGTCTGATGGATAATGCGCGCCTCGCAACACCTGCGCCACCACGATCAGGCCGGCCCCCACCTCGGCCGCCCCCCGTGCCTCCGGACAGGCACGCCCCACGGCGCGGGCGACGGCGACGCTCACGGCGGCATGCCCTGAGGGAAAGGATTGTCGTGGTCCGTCGTTGGGGCCGAACCAGCCGCGATCGTACCGCCCGGTCTCCATGACGACGTTGGGCCGCGAGCGGTGGACGAGGCGCTTCACCGTCGTTTTGACAAGGCTCGCCAGGATGCCGGCTCCGAGCATGTGACGGCCCACGGCGATCGTCCGGGGCTGGCGGCGCGCGACGCCCACCGCCAAGGTCACGGCGGAGGCGGCGAACAACATCTCCCAGGCGCCGACCTCGCTGAGGGTTCCGATCGTCCGGACGGTCCGGGTGTCCTTGCATCGGGCGAGGCCGACGCCGAGGGCGATGTCGAGGGATTCGCCCGGCAACCGGGAGACTTCGCCGTTTCGATTCGGGGCGGAGGATGAGTCAAGCATGGCCGTTAACGCGGCTGCGCGGCGCGCGTTCGTTTCCTGTCCGGCGCGATGTCACGCGCGCCGGCGCACGCCGTCCACGGCTGGACCGTCCGTTCCGTCCCATCGGCGGATGCGCCGTCCCACGCCGCACCGCGTGCGACGGGGGTTTCCCCGCCACAATCGTGGGAAAAGCGCGCCTTGCCGGTGTCGCTCGGTCCAGTTGCCTTGGAGTTGACACCGTCCGGTGGCCGAGCGTTGCCGACAGGGCCTTGGCGGCCCGTGAACGCTGCGGGCCTGATGGCCCACGGTCGTCGAGGAGTTCGGAATGTCGAGACGCGGTTCCTACACGTTTTCCGTTGCGGCCTGTGCTGCGGCGGCCTTGCTCGGCTTCGCAGCCCACGCCGAGGCCGCGACCTGCGGCAACACCGCATCGGGCTTCGAGACGTGGAAGCGGGAGTTCGCTGACGAAGCGCGCGGTCGGGCGAGCGCCGAGAGCCTCGCGGCTCTGATGGCGACCTCCTACTCCACCGCCACCATCTCGGCTGACCGTGGCCAAAAGAGCTTCAAGCTCAACCTCGATCAATTCCTCGCCAAGCGAGGGGGCAACACCATCGTCTCGCGCGGTCGCGCCCTCAAGCAACAGAACGCCGCTCTGTTCGCCTCCATCGAACAGCGCTACGGTGTTCCGGCGGGGCCGCTCCTCGCAATTTGGGGCATGGAGACTGGATTCGGTGCCGTGCGCGGCAACGTCAATACTTTGTCAGCCGTGGCGACCCTCGCTTACGATTGCCGGCGCTCGGCCTTCTTCACCGATCAGCTCAATGCCGCGTTGACGTTGGTCGATCGCGGTATCCTGACCTCCGCCACGCGGGGCGCCGCTCATGGCGAGGTTGGCCACACCCAGTTCCTACCTAAAAGTGTGCTGAATTACGGCACCGGCGGAAGCCTCGATAGTATCCCCAATGCTCTCAATGCCACCGCCAACTTCCTAAAAGCCCACGGCTGGGTCCGTGGTGCCGGATACCAGCCGGGCGAGCCAAACTTTGCCGCCATTCAGGGCTGGAACGCGGCCGGCGTTTATCAGAAGGCAATTGCGCTGCTCGGGAGCCGCATCGACAGCCAGTAATCGTCTCCCCCGGGCTCCGGGACGACGGAGTCCGGGGGATATCGTCAGGCCGTGGTGGGAGTCCACCCGATCGATCGGCGAAGGAAGCTGATGCCGAGCGCCATGAACGTGGCGGCCTGCGTGCTGTCGTTGCCGTAGCCGTGTCCGCCGGCCGCGGGTTCATAGAACGCCGCCCCGTAGCCGAGGGCCTGGAGCTTAGCCGCCATCTTGCGGGCATGGCCCGGATGGACACGGTCGTCCCGGCGGCTCGTGGCGATGAGGATCGGCGGATAGGCTTCGCCTGCCTTCACGGCGTGATAGGCCGAAATCTTGGACAGGAATGCCCAATCCTCCGCGTCGTCCGGATCACCGTACTCGGCGATCCAGCTCGCGCCGGCCAGGAGCTTGGTGTAGCGACGCATGTCGATAAGCGGGATCGTGCAGAACAGGGCACCGAAGCGCTCCGGGTAGCGCGTGAGCATGTTGGCGATCAGGAGGCCGCCATTCGATCCGCCCTCGGCGGCGATACGGCCGGGTCGGGTCACGCCGCGCGCCACGAGGTCGGCCGCCACGGCCGCGAAATCGTCATGGGCCGACGCCTTGCCTTCGCGTCGTCCAGCTTCGTGCCAAGCGGTGCCGAACTCGCCGCCGCCGCGAATATTGGCGATGACGCTGGTCCCGCCGGGCTCGAGCCAGAGCTTGCCCATTACCGCCTGATAGGTCGGGAGAATTGACACCTTGAAACCGCCGTAGGCCGTCAGGTGTACGGGCGCATCGCCGGTTTGGATGGCCGGACCGGTCTGGACATAAGGGATGCGTGTGCCGTCGGCGGAGATCGCTTCTTGCCGCGTCACCCGTAGCCCCGCGGTGTCGAAGGTTGCCGGTGTCGTTCGGAGGATCGTCGGGGCCGAAAGCGACGGGGGAATCGACAGCAGAGTCGGGGGTGTCACCGGGTCCTGCACAAGGGCGCTGAGTTCGCCGTCGGCTTCGTCAGGATCGGCATCAAGGGGCCAGACCGATACAGTGCCGATGGTGGGCAGGCCGGGGAGTGGCCTGAATGTCCAACCCGCCGGACCTGCCTCGCAAATGCCGAAACTCGGCTTCAGATCATCAAGAGCACTGATGACAAGCCGGCCGTTCGACCAGAAGACATCTTGGAGGGCGCGTCGCGCGCTTGGCTCCCAGACCGTCGCGAAATCCCGAAGTCCCGCCACGAAGTCCGATAGCTTAATGGCCAGAACCGTATCGGGTGCGTGCGTGCGGCCTCCTATGCTCCAGGGGGTCCGAGGCTGAACAGCTAGGCCATCACGATGCAGGTGGATTTCGGCATCGGACGGAATATCCAGACGTGTGAGCACGCCGGAGCGGTCGGTCAGATGGACGTGTCCGTCGAAGAAACCTGTCCGCTCGGAGATGACAATCCGCTCGTCTCCCGGCCGGCGTTCGACACCGGCCCAGACGCCCATATTGTTGGGAGATGTCTCGAACAGGATTTGCGCTGTACCGAGGTCGCTGCCACGTGACCACACGCGAACGGTGCGCGGATAGCCGGCCCGCGTGGCCATGTCGTCACCGAGTGCACTGGACACGAGCAAGGTGTCCCGATCGAGCCAGGTCGCTCCCCCCTTTGCCTCCGGCAGGACGAATCCGTCGGCGATGAAGCTCCGTGAAACAAGATCGAATTCACGCAGGACCGTCGCATCGCCGCCGCCCCGGCTGAGCTTCAAAAGCGCCCGATCCGGGATCCCAGCGAGGAGATCGGCACCGGCCCAGACCCAATCCTCGTCCTCGCTGGCGGAGAGAGCATCGAGGTCGAGGAGAACATCCCAATGCGGTGAGCCGGCACGAAACTCGGCTTCCGCGGTGCGGCGCCAGATTCCGCGTGGATGGTCCGCGTCCTTCCAGAAATTATAAAACCGAGTGCCCCGTCTCCGCACGATGGCCATCCGGTCGGGGCGATCCATGAGGGTGCGTGCCGTATCCCGGTCGCTGGCAAAATCCTGGTCCGCGAAGCGCGCCAGTGTTTCCTCATTCTGCGTTGTGACCCAGGCCAACGCCTCTTCACCATCGATGTCCTCGAGCCAGAGATAAGGATCGTCGTCTGGCAGGTCGCCGGTCGGGCGCGGATCTGTCGGCGAAGTGGTCGGTTCGGTCATGGGCAGAGCGTAGGCGAATTTGAGTCGTTGGGCACGTCTAGACTTTCGCCGCCGACGATCTCGACGTGGTCGATGGTCGCTTCGCATCGATCGAATCGTCCACACGAAAAATTGCGTGCTGCGAGGCGTCGCGGCCGGTGAGCCTTGAAGCTCCGTCCGGGCGCGCAATCTGGGCCCTATGTCGAATGCATCCGCTTCCCCGCCACCAACCTTGTTTTGCCTACACTTCCTGGGCGGCTCCGCACGCGAATGGGAGGACACTAAACGCTATCTCGATCCACACCTGATCTGCATTCCGCTCGATCTCCCGGGCTTCGGAGACGCCGCACACATCGCGCGAACCTCTGTGGACGAAATGGCTGATTATGTCATCGATCGGATTGCGGAGCGTGGCCAGTCACGTTGGTGGATCGCGGGTCACAGTATGGGTGCGAAGATCGCCCTCGTCATCGCTCGACGGGCCGAAGACGGTGACCCCAAACTCGCAGGGCTCGACGGCCTTGTGCTTCTCGCCGGTTCTCCGCCCAGCCCAGAGCCCATGTCGGACGACAAGCGTCGCGACATGATCGCCTGGATCTCTGCCGACGAGAAAACGCGCACCTTACGGGCTGGCGCATTCATTGATCAAAACACGGGCGCGCCCTTGAATGAAGCCGCAAGGACAGCGGCTATCGACGATGTCCTACGGGCCGATCCCAAGGCCTGGACGGCATGGTTGCAGGAAGGGAGTCGCGAAGACTGGCGTCGCCGTATTGGTATTCTGCGAACGCCTGCCCTCGTCCTCAGTGGCTCAAAGGATGCCGATCTCGGGCCCGCCGCACAGATTTGTCTGATGCTGCCCCATCTCGCGAACGCCCGGCATGTCGTGATCGAGGGGGCCAGCCATCTCCTACCGATCGAATGTCCCAAAGCCGTGGCGGATCTGATTTGCGAAATGCGAACTCTGCCGATCGCCGTTGCATCCGATCCAGCGTGCGTTCTAGATTCTTACGCGTCGTTGATCGCGTCTCATCGCGTGAATAGTCGCCTCCGTGCCGCCCTCGCTGCGCGAGCCAGTGCTGGAAGTGCCCCCTATCGTCCGTGCGTCCTCGATGCCGTAGAATTTTCAATTCTGCGGGCCTTGATCGATCGGGTACTCCCTCAGTCGAGCGACACCTGCATCGACATCGGCGCACGGATCGAAGCGCGTTTGAGCGATGGATTCGGAGACGGGTGGCGATTTGCCGATCTGCCCTCGGACGGCGAGGCCTATGCGGCGGCCCTGCGCACCCTGGATGCCGCCGCGCGCGCAACACATGGCATTGGCTTCACCGCTTTGCCCGATGAGACGAAGGAGGCACTGATCACAGCCGTCGCGGCGGGCGAACTCCCGACGGTGGCGGGTGACCTCGATGGGCGGCAAATGACGAAATGGTTCGAGGATCTCCGGAGCGACGCGGTGCGGATCTACCTCGCTCATCCGGCAGCCCTGGCCCGCCTCGGTTTCAGCGGCATCGGCGCGGGGGGCGACGATGTCGCCGATATGCCCGGATTCTCCGAGTTCAGGATTAACTCTCGCGAGCCCTGGGAACCGATTTCCGAGGCGGAGGCCGGCCGATGAACCTCGATTCCATGCGCCGCTATGCGACTGACGAGGTCGTCGATGCCGTCGTAATCGGGACAGGCGCCGGGGGGGCACCGCTCCTCGCTCGGTTGGCCGCCGCGGGCCTGAAGGTGGTCGCCCTCGAGGCCGGACCCAACTTCGACCCGGTCCGGTTCGCCTTTGACGAGACCTTGGCCGACGAGATTTACTGGACCGAAGAGCGCCTGAGCGGCGGCACCACACCGGAGGCGTTCGGGGCGAACAACAGCGGTACCGGGGTCGGCGGCTCGACCCTGCACTGGGGGGCGTTCACCCCACGGGCCGACCAGCGGGATCTGAAGCTCCGCACGGAGACCGGGGAGGGGATCGACTGGCCCCTCGACTATGATGATCTGAAGCCGTTTTATGAGCAGGTGGAAGGATTTATCGGTGTGTCCGGACCCGCCGCCTATCCGTGGGATTCGCAGCGTCGCTACCCCCTCTCGCCGGTGCCGCGCAACGCCCCGGCCCGGATCATGGCGCAGGCTTGCGAGGGCCTGGGGATCCGCGTCGCCGACGCCCCGGCGGCCGTGGTCTCGCGCGACTTCGCGCAGGAGGGCGGGGGCACGCGAAAGGCTTGCATCAATTGCGGATTTTGCCACCAGGGCTGCCGCAATGGTGCGAAAACCAGCATGGATGTGACCTACCTGCCGCTCGCCGTCGCGCACGGGGCGCAGATCCGTCCCATGTGCCGCGTCCATGGGACGGAGCGGGACGGAATGGGACGGATCACGGCCGTCACATACCGGCAGGATGGGACGGAGCGTCGGCAGCGATGCGCCGCCGTGTTCCTGTGCGCCGGCGCGGTGGAGTCGCCGCGTCTCCTGCTGCATCTCGGCCTCGCCAACGGCAGCGGTCAGGTCGGCCGAAATTACATGGGCCATGTCGCGACCCAGGTCTGGGGGACGTTCGCGGGCGAGGTCCGGATGAACCGGGGCTACCCGTCCTCCCTCATCAGCGAGGACATGGTGCGGCCGGCGGATGCGGACTTCGCTGGCGGCTACCTCATGCAGAGCCTCGGGGTGTTGCCGCTGACCTTCGGCAACACCGTCGCGCGGAGCCGCGGCCTGTGGGGACCGGCGCTGACCGACTATCTCGCGCGCTACAACCATTTCGCCGGGATCGGCATCAACGGCGAGACCCTACCGTGCGACGCCAACGTGCTGACCCTGTCCGACGAGGTCGATGCCTTCGGGGTGCCGAAAGCCCGGATCGATTTCGGCTACGGCCCGAACGAGGATCGCCTCAACGACCACGCGACCCGGACCATGACGGCGATCTGGGAGGCGGCGGGCGCGAGCGACATCTGGGTGGCGCAGCGGGTCGCCCACACCCTCGGCACCTGCCGCATGGGGCGTGACGGCGACACGGCGGTGGTCGATCCGTTCGGGCGCAGCTTCGAGGTTCCCAACCTCTGGATCAGCGACGGGTCGACCTTCCCGAGTTCGCTCTCCGCCAACCCGGCCCTGACCATCATGGCCCTGAGCCTGCGCACCGCCGAGGCGTTCCTGAGGTCGCGCTAGGGCGTTTCGAGCGCCGTCGCGACGGGACGTTGCGGCGGTACGGCGATCCGGCGGTTGGCGAGGTGGGTCAGGGCCCGGATCGGCACGAGGGCGAGGGTGGCGACGCGGATGTGGCGCGGCAGCGCGAACGGCCCGAGGGGCCGGTAGACGAGGCGCGGGCTCACCCGCTCGGCCTCCGCGATGGCGAGGCCGGGGAGGGGCAGGGCGGCGATGCGGACGGCGTCCACCTCGGGAATCCGCAGAAGGCGGGCCCAGGCCCGCGTTTCGGCGAGGCGCCCATCGGCGTGGAGCCGGCGCAACCTCCGCCGGCACAGGTAGCGGAACACGGCGCGCGGCACCGATTCCAGGCGGGCGTCGCACAGGCTGTCGGGCTTCTCGCACCGGGCGCGGATGGTGTCGGCGACGCCGCCCGGCGCCCGGCCGACGAGGCGGCCCGACACGGTCACCACCACGTCTGGGGCGTGGCGCACATGGAAGCCCTGCCGGAGGAGGACGGCCACGAAGGCGCCGTCCTCGCCCAGCGCGATGGCGGGCATGCCGCCCACCGCCACGTAGGCGTCGCGGGTCACCGCCAGGGTGGCCCCGATGGTGGTGCGGTGGCACGGCCAGGGGTCGTACGGATCCGGGTCGATGCGCGCCTCGGCCTCCGTCAGCAGGGCGCTGTAGGCATCCTCGAGCCGGCCGCGCGTGTGCAGGGATGGCGGCAGCAGGGCCGCCTCGTCGGCATCGAGTTCGATCCGTCCGGCCACGGCGTCGGCCCCGGCGCGCAGGGCCGCGAGATTGCGCGCGACCCAGTCCGGCGGCACCCGGCTGTCGGCATCCGTGGACAGGATGGTGCCGCCGGTGGCTTGCGGGCCGATCCATTCGGCCGCCGCGTTCATGGCCTCGCGCCGCGCCCACCCGGCATGGGCGCCCGCGAACTCGACGTGGGTCACCCGCAGTGGCACCGACAGGCTCGGGCGAAGGGCCTCGACGAGAGCTTGCGTGCCGTCCGTGCAGTTGTTGAGGAACAGCACGAGGCCGAGGCTGCCCGAGGCGAGCCCGGTCTGCGCATCGATGGCCCGCAGGCACGCCTCGATCCGCTCGGCTTCGTTGCGAACCGGAATGGCGATGACGGTGCTGGGAGAGAGGGGCGGTATGGCGGACGACACGTCGAGGCTCCTGGGGGCCGTCTCTGGACGGCACGGGATGGGCGTCCCTAGCAGGTTGGCCGCGCCGAACAATGGCCGCCTGTTGAGCCGGAGGACCGGCCTCGTCGCGGCCCGCGTGGCGAACGCGCGCGTGAGTACAAGCCCGCCGGTCCCGAGGGTGCGATCCCGGTCACTGGAGCATCCGGCCTTCCGATTTGGAAGTATTATAACTTTATCCTGCGGTTGCACTGAAGCAACAGCGTTGGAAATGCCGTCCTTATCTGGAGTGGCTCCAAATCAGGGCGTGTAAATTCCGTTGAGTGACGAGGATGTTGCTTTTAGCAGAGGTTGGGTCCGTCCCCTTCTTCGCAGGATCCTGCGTGTCGCGTCGCCTCGTCCGCTTCCTCTCCACCGCCGTCATGCCCGCGACCCTGTTGGCCCTGCCCAGTGCCTTCGTCTGTGGTCAAAGCCGCGCCCAGGGCGCGCCCACCAGCGTGACCCTCGAGACGCTGAGCGTTGCGGGCGACGGCTCGGGCGTGGGGACCGGTGCGGAGAGTGCTTACGGTCCCGTTCCGGGGTACGTCGCCAAGCGGAGTGCCACGGGCACCAAGACGGACACGCCGCTGGCCGAGACGCCCCAGTCGATCTCCGTCGTCGGCGAGCAGCAGGTCCGCGAGCAGGCGGCGACGAGCGTGCAGGAAGCCCTGCGCTACACCGCCGGCGTCGCCGCGGAAGCCTACGGCCCGAGCACCCGCGGCGACTACCCGCGCGTTCGGGGATCGGATGCCGCCATCTTCCTCGATGGCCTGCGCCTGAAGGATCCGGACGTCTTCAACGAACCCCGGCCCGATCCCTACACGCTGTCCCGCTTCGAGGTCCTGCGCGGACCGGCCTCGACCCTCTACGGGTCGAGCCCCGTCGGCGGCCTGATCAACCTCGTCTCGAAGCGACCCCTCGACGTGCCCTACAACGAGGCCGGGGTCCGGTTCGGCAATTACGGCTGGAAGGAAGCTTTCGCGGATTCCACCGGGCGCCTCACGGAGGACGGCCAGTTCCTCTACCGCTTCGTCGGCATCGGCCGCCTCGCCGACGCGCAGACCGATTTCGTCGCCAACGACCGCTACGTCATCAATCCCTCGGTGACGTGGCGTCCCTCCGCCGACACGACCTGGACGCTGATCGGCCTGCACCAGAAGGACGCGTTCGGCGCCTCCGACGCCTTCCTGCCGCGCGAGGGGTCGCTGTACGCCGGCCCGAACGGCTTCCTCCCGCTCAGCCGCTTCACGGGCGATCCGACGTTCAACCGATACGAGACCGAGACGAGTTCGATCACGAGCCTGTTCGAGCACCGCTTCGACGACAGCCTCATCCTGCGGCAGAATCTGCGGTTCAGCCACATCGAGGGCACGTATCAGTCGGCCTACCCCAATGTGTACACCCTGACGCCGAGTGCAGACCTGCCGAACGCGCCGTTCCTCGATGCCAACCGCCGAACCGTCGACCGGTACACCTACCGCGTCGCCTCCATCAAAGACCGGATCACCACCGATACGAACCTGCAGGAGCGTTTCGACACCGGGCCGATCGCGCATACGGTCCTCGGCGGCGTCGATTTTCGCCAGCAATGGGACAGCACCCGCACGGGCTTCGGTGTCGATTCGCGACCATTCGACCTCTACGCCCCGGTCTATGCCGCCGTGACGCCGCCGGCATTGGGTGCGCCCACGGCCGTCTCGCAGAGCCAGACCGGCCTCTACCTCCAGGATCAGGCGCGCTTCGACCAATGGATCCTGCTCGCCACCGTGCGGCACGATTGGGTGAACAGCGCGACGCGCGGCGCGGACAGCTCCTCGAGCCAGGCCACCACGGGCCGGATCGGCCTGATGTACGCGTTCCAGAACTGGCTCACGCCCTACGTCTCCTACGCGACCTCGTTCACCCCGATCTTCGGCGCGAACGTGTGCGCCACGGGCATCTGCCGGCCCATCGAAGGCGAGCAGATCGAGGGCGGCTTCAAGTACAATCCGGTACCGTGGTTCGCGCTCAACGCGGCGGTCTACGACACGGTGGAGCGCAACCGCCTCGCCCCCGATCCGACGGGTCTGCCGCTTTCGATTCAGACCGGCAAGGTCAAGATCCAGGGCGGCGACGTCGAGGCCATCGCGACGATCAACGGCAACACCAACATCATCGCGAGCTACGCCTACACCGATGCCCGCTACGCCGCCGGCGACAATGCCGGGGCGCGGGTCGAGACCATGCCGCTCCACCTCGCCTCGCTCTGGGTGACGCACCGCTTCACCCTCGCCGACGTGCCGGGCACCTTCCTCGTCGGCGGCGGCGTCCGCTACATCGGCGAATCGTTCGACGGCTCGCTCAACAGCTACAACACGCCCGCCGTGACGCTGGCCGATGCGCTGATCGGCTGGGAGGACGCGCATTGGCGGGCGCAGCTCAACGTCTCCAACATCGCGGACACCAAGTATCTGTCGACCTGCCTCGCGCGCGGCGATTGCTTCGTGGGCACGCGGCGCACGATCCTCGGCTCACTCACCTATCGGTTCTGATGGGGCTCATGGAGGTGGGCAGACTGGAGGGCAACCCGACGATTCGCGGCCGTTTCATCGAACATCCGCCGCGCCGTCCAGATCGAGACGAGGGCGGCCTGAGATGCGAATTGTCTTGAGCCGTTTCGGGGTAGAACGCGATCAACTCGACAGAGCTTACGTCTGATGTGGGTTGGGAGCCGTCGTTGGTTGTCGCCCCGAAGTGGACGGTTGGGTCCCACCCTTTCACAAACCCTCGGAAGGTCTGCTTCGGGGCGGTTTGGTGGAGGATGAGTTACGCCCAGGTCGGGTGAATTGTGGCCGTTCTGCTTCGGGACAGCCGCGCAATGAAGCGGACGTTGCCGCTTCTCCCGCTCCCGACCCCTATCTGACGTCTGGTGATCTTGCTTCACGGCCAAACGATGTAAAAGCGCCCCATGCAGACCAACCAGATCACCCTCGCCGAAGCTCGGCCCAGCGACCACGCCTCGTTCAAGGAAGAGCTTCAGGCTGCCTTCGCTGTCGCAGTCATTGATGAGTTCGGGGACCTGCCAGATGGTCCGATCCCATCCGATGAAGTTCTTGATGGCGCACTCAATGCTCGCAATGCCGAAGTCCTGCACATCCTCTGCGACGGTCGGAAAGTGGGAGGTGCCGTGCTGACGATCAACGCTGAGACGCACCGCAACTCACTGGACCTGTTTTTCCTCAAGGTCGGCGAGGAAGGTCGTGGTCTAGGGATCAAGGCTTGGGAGGCGATCGAGAGACGGCATCCCGAAACGGTTAGCTGGCAGACGCACACCCCATATTTTGAGAAACGCAACATCCATTTTTATGTGAACAAGTGTGGTTTCAAGATCATTCAATTTTTTAACAAATACTACTCAGACCCAAACCATCCGGGCGGGCAGGATGATTTGCCCGGCGATACTGATGCATTTCAATTCGAGAAGGTCATGACGCCTTCTCGGTCAGTGCTGGCTGCCTTGGAATGACCGCTTCAGGGCCGGGGGGGCAGGGTCTACTCCCCACCCGTTGCAGACGCTCAGCACCATCATGCCAGGATGGCCCCACGCGGTGGCTAAACGATGCCAACCTTACAGATCCACGACCTCGTGCCGCACAGCCGCGCTGTGGTCGATCCCTGCACCGTAATCCCGCTGCTTGGTGAGCGGGCGGTTCGCGCTACGTGGCAACTCACTGGCGTCGCCCGCTATGACGAGGCTCTCATGATCGCCGGGGACGACGCGGCCGAACGGCTCGAATGCCTCGCACGGTCCTCGGATCGGATACCGGGCGCGCTGCTAACCGATCTCCTCAGTCAGGTGGCACAGGTCATCTGGGGCGAGTTCATAGCTCATGAGGCGGGTCGGGACACGCCTTGGGTGATCATCCGAGCAATCGACAGTTCGTGGTGCGAAGTCGAGACGGACGACGCAGGTGTCCTGGATCGAGTCCGTAAGACCTTCACGAACGTGCGGATGGACCCGTGAGCGCTCGCTGCCTACCCTGAGTTGACGACCAGCGCTAAGGGACTCGCACGTCTTGGTCGACGGGTATCCAAACGTGGCCGTCGGGCTCCTTGTCGGCCGAACCGAGGCTGCGGCAGCCGTCGCTGCGGTAGGTCAGGACCTGTCCCCCTGGCAGATAAAGCGACCACGGCTCATCGACCTCGTCCGCGTAAGGCCACGTCGTCAGGCTCGCCCCGAGATCAAACGTGAAGGCTGACGTGCTTGTAGCCGCGTCGAGTGCGAACGCCGTCAGCTTCTGTCCATCTACCGCCCGCACCGCGGCCTCGATTTGATCAGCCGGGCTCTCATCCTCCGCCAACAGCTCGCCGGAGACGGCGATGCGCCAGTGGCAGCAGAAGATGAACAGGTGCCATGCTCCGCAAGGTCGGACGCGCCGCTGCGCGGCTCGCTCACGTATCCAGGCCGCAGGCGAGTTCGAGACGTGGGGCTCAGTGATTCGGAGGTAGGGCGGACCGAACTCGAAGGTGAGCATGCTGCCTTGCCCTCTCTGGACGCCCCAGCAGGGCAGACCAATTAGGGGTGCGAAGGCGGTCGTGATTGCGTCGTCCATCAGGTCGAGTGTGGCAGTGCGCTGAACGTCTGCAAACCACCCCGCCCAGCCGCTGGGAGCACTTTCAGCGCTTCTCCAAAGCAGCCGTCCGGGCACGAAGGCGTGCCTTCCATTTTACGGGTATTCCCGGTCCACCGGCACCACCTACTCGACGTCGCAGGCGGGTATCGCCTTAGGCTGCCTTCTCGCGTGCCTCCTGCCGCTGCCGGGGGCCGGCGCTTCAGGCTGCGTCCACGGCCGGGCGGCCGGCCCGGACCTGCGCCTCGACCCATCAGTAGGTTGCCTTCAGGCCCTCACGCAGGGGGCGTGACGGGCGCCAGTCCAAATCGCGGGACACCATCTCGTTGTGCGAGTTGCGGCCGGGTACGCCGGCCGGACCCGGCACGTGGCGCGTGTGGACGCGCTTGCCGGCGACGAGGTCCACGAGACGGTCGAGGGTGACCATCTCGTCGCTGCTCAGGTTCACCGGGCCCTCGACGTCGGACCGCATTAGACGGAGCGTGCTCTCCAGGCACTCATCCACGTAGAGGAACGAGCGGGTCTGGGTGCCGTCGCCCCAGATCTCGACCTCCCCACCGTCGGCGGCCTCCGCGACCTTCCGGCAGATGGCGGCCGGTGCCTTTTCGCGACCGCCGGTCCAGGCCCCGAACGGGCCGAAGACGTTGTGGTAGCGCGCGACGCGGTTGCGCATGCCGTGGTTGCGATTGTGGGCGAGGTACAGGCGTTCGGAGAACAGCTTCTCTCAATCGTACTCGCTGTCCGGATCCGCCGGGTAAGCGGACGCCTCCGCGCAATGGAACTCGGACGGGTCCGTCTGGTTGCGCAGCGGGTAGACGCACGCGGAGGACGGAAAGAACACCCGCATGGCCCCCGCGCGCAGGCAGGCGTCGAGGGCGTTCAGGTTGACGGCCGCAGAGTTGCGCATCACGTCGGCGTCGTTCTCGTCGGAGAAAATGTAGCCGGCCCCGCCCATGTCGGCGGCGAGTTGATAGACCTCGTCGAAGGGGCGGTCCACGACGGAGCGAAAAAAGCCCCGGTCGCGCAGGTCGCCCAGGACGAACTCGTGCGCCTCCGATTCCGAGAAGGCGCTGCGCCGGAGGTCGACCCCACGGACCTCGCAGCCCTCTCGCGCGAGGCGCGAGACGAGATGTGTGCCGACGAATCCTCCAGCCCCGCAGACCAAGACGGACCGGCGCGCGCTCAAGGCAAGACTTTTCCGGGGCCGCCGGGTCCGCCGCCCTCCTTACGGAACAGCGCGCCCCCCACAACGAGGACGTCGATGTCGGAGGTCAGGAACACACCGACGGCGTCCTCGACGTCGTGCACCATCGGCCTACCCATGACGTTGAAGCTCGTGTTGAGCACCATCGGCACGCCCGTGGCCGCGTAGAACGACCGGATGATGGCCAGGAGGAAGGGGTCCGACCACGCACCGACGCTCTGCAGCCGCCCCGTGCCGTCGCGGTGGCGCACGCCCTCGGGCGCGCGGCCGGACCGCCAGCGCAGCGTGGCCTGCCCCCATTCGG
>NZ_BPQD01000036.1 GCF_022179065.1 Methylobacterium adhaesivum | reverse complement strand
CATAATCCGTTGACACGCGCATCGTTGATTAGAGAAGAACGGCTATTGCGAGAGCTTCAACACGAAGCTGCGGGATGAACTCCTCAACGGCGAGGTGTTCTACACCCTCAAGGAGGCCAGCGTCGTGATCGAGCAATGGCGTAGGCACTATAACAACATCCGGCCGCACTCGTCGCTCGGCTACCAGCCGCCTGCGCCCGAGGTCGTCATCTGGCCAACCGAACCGAGCGGCTCAGGGCCGCTCGCTCACCCCGCCATCGTCACGCGACTGACGATGCACTAACTTCGAACCTGGGCCACCGAATGGGGGCAGGCCAAACCGCGGGGACCGCTTCCGACCCTGGCTGTGTCAAAACGCCGATGATGGTAGTTTTCTCCGGGATGATCGGAGGCTGGCATGGGACGGTTTGTGGTCGGTGCCGAGCGCCATCAGATGACGCTGTTTCCCGCCTTGTCTAGAAGATTGGATCGCCGAGGACAGCCCGGTCCGCGTACTCGATGCCTTCGTTGAGGCGCTGGATCTTGGCACTCTCGGCTTTGCGGGCGTCGATGCGGCGGCGACGGGACGGCCGGGCTACCAGCCGGCCGCGCTTCTGAAGCTCTACGTCTACGGCTATCTCAACCAGGTCCCGTCAAGCCGACGTCTGGAGCTGGAAGCGGGCTGGAACGACGAGGTCATGCGGCTGACGGGCCGGCTGTCGCCCGATCACAAGACGATCGCCGAGTTCCGCCGGCAGAACGGATCGGCCATCGGACGCGTCTGTGCCCGCTTCGTCGCGTTTTGCTGCGAGATAGGCCTGATGTCTCAGCGAGCGGCCAACTAGTTACCGCGCCACGATCCGGCGTCATGCCTAGCGGTCATCCCGACCCGGTCGTGCGCGGCATCGGCAACGTCCGACCATGGCGGGAGTTTCCCGTGCGTCGAGATACCCAGCGCCGTGTCGCTGCCCCCAAACCCAAAGGAACACCATGTCCCGCGAGACCAGCATCCAAGCGACCGAAAAGTTCGGCGAACTCGTCAACGGCGGTCGGTTCGATGCCTTCCCCGAGGTCGTCGCCCCGGATTGCCACGATCACGACCCGGCGCCGGGCCAGCACATGGGTCCCGAGGGATACCAGGCTTTCTTCACGCAGCTCCGTTCCGCCTTCCCCGACATGAAGGTCGAGGTGAAGAAGCTCGTTGCCGACGGGGACAGCGTCGCCTTCGCCTACACGCTCACCGGCACGCACCAGGGCGACTTTAACGGCCACAAGCCGACTGGGAAGGCCATCAAGGTCCGCGGCATGCAGATCGGCCGCTTCGTCGACGGCAAGATGGTCGAGCGGTGGGGCTCATCCGACGAGCTCGGCATCCTCAAGCAGATCGGCGCCATCAAGGGCTGATGGAGGCTTCCGCGAGGGCGTCCCGCCCACGGGACGTCGTCAAGGTATGGCCCGGGGCGGCCCATCGACCGCCCCGGAGACTCAAGAGCGGATCGCTAGCTACCCGACCCCTCAGGCGCTTCGAGCCTGCTCGGGATGGCGGCCCTCCGCGAACTCCTCGACGATCTTGGCGCAGAAGGCCGGGAGGTCCTTGGGAGTGCGGCTCGTGACGAGCCCCTTCTCGCAAACGACTTCCTCGTCGACCCAGGTGCCGCCGGCGTTCTCGATGTCGCGCCGGACCGTGGGATAGGAGGTCAGCGTCCGTCCCTTCACGACGTCCGCTTCGATCAGGGTCCAAGGCCTGTGGCAGATGACGCCGACCGGCTTGCCTGCGGCGAAGAAGTCCCGAACGAACGCCACGACATCTTTGCTCGCCCGGAGCTTATCGGCGCCGACGCAGCCGCCGGGGATGACGATCCCGTCGTAGTCCGACGCTGACGCTCCCTCGATGGTCCTGTCCACCTGGTAGCGTCCGGCCGGATCGAGGTCGTTGTTCACGGCCTCGGCCTCGCCGGCCTCCAGGCCGATGACCGTCACGGTCGCCCCGGCCTGCTTCACCGCCTCATGGGGCTTCGCGAACTCCCGCTCCTCGGTACCGCGCGGTGCGATCAGGATCGCGATCTTCTTGCCCTGCAAGCTTATGTCATCGTCCTTATGGATGTCGGGATTTAACGGAGGCACCATCGCGCCGTTCCTCACGTCGGGCTGCGGTCGATGCCGGCGGTGTCCTCGGCCGCGACGCCGTTATCAGGGTGGCGGAAGTCGCTCAGTGCCAGGTAGACCTAGAGGCCGCCTGGATGACCGTGGGCTCGGGTGTTCGACGAGCCAATTCAAGGTGCATCCTTCTGAATTGTTTCGAGGATCACGCGCGCCGTCTCGGCAGGCTGATCCCAATGCGGGAAGTGGCCGCAGCGCTCGAACCAGTGTAGACGGGCCGACGGGAATGCTACCTGGGCGCGTGCAGCCTGACGCGGCAGCAGCAGGTGGTCTTGGCGGCCCCAGCCTATGGTGACGAGGCCGGGCGTCGTTGCCGAACCCTGCTGCAACGGCCCGCGTGCCAGCTCACGCAGCATCGCATCGAACACCGGTGTGGCCGCCAGGCTCTGCAACTCCCCTACGACAAGCTGCGGTGGCAGTGCCGACGGACGGGCCGACAGTTGGGCGAGCAGCAGCGTACGGGTGACGGCGTGGCGCGACAGGCCGGCATGGAAGGGCCGCACCAATCGCACCAAGTGTATCGATGCCGCGAGCGTCCAGTGAAACCAGCGCGTTTCCCATCCGTGCCAGAACCCGCCGGGATCAAGCGCCACGCAGTGCCGACCGATGCCCCGCCGAGCCAGCTCCAGCACCAGCCGGCCCCCCACCGAACTGCCGACAAGGTCCGCTGTCGTCAGGCCTTGCGCCTGCACGAAGCCGGCGAGGGCGTCCGCGTGAGCCTCCGTCGTCTGCCGACCCGCAAGCGGGGCCGATCTGCCATGCCCCGGTAGGTCGACCAGGATCAGTTGGCGCGAATCGCGCAATGCGGGCAGTAGCGGATCCCAGGTGCGGAGATTGGACCCTAGCCCATGGACCATGAGCAGCGGCCGGCCCGTGCCAAGGCGTTCAAAATGCAGGGACATGATAGCGTAGTCCTTCGATATTCACGCTGCGGTCCGAACATCGGGCCGTCCCGGATCTCGTCAGGCCGGGTATTTCAGTCGCGACCGCGGGCCATTCTCACCGGACGCTTCCAGGCCACGTCGCCGGTCCGATTGCCAGCTACACGGCGCGGGTCCGACCCCACTCGGCAGTTTGCAAGCGCCGAACGTCACCGGAAAACTCTGTCGGAGCTCGCCACGAGAGGTTGGCGCCATGCATGCTCAAAGTGACGTGGACGTCACGTCCGCGCCAACTCAGATGCCGGCGTACCAGGCGTAGCCCTGGTCCTCCCAGTAGCCGCCCTTGCCGGCGCCGATGTTGGCGAAGCTCTCGACCACCTCGATGCGCATCACGTATTTCGCCTGCTTGTAGCCGAGGTTGCGCTCGACCCGCAGGCGCAACGGGGCGCCGTTCGACACCGGAAGCGCCTGCCCGTTCATGTCGTAGGCGAGGATGGTCTGCGGGTGGAACGCGTCGACCAGGTCGATGCTCTCGTAGAACCGAACTGGCGTTCCGCCGCTGGCCGCATCGTCCTCCGTCGCCTGTTGGCCGCCGGAGTCTTTCCTGCTCTCGTCGCCGCCCGACTGCTTCGTCATGCTCGGGTTGGCGTTACCGGCAGGGACCTCATCGGCATCCTCGACGTCTCCCCCGCCTTCGAGCAGACTGCCCTGGTCCATGGTGTCGGCGCAGTGAAACACCACGTAGCGCGCCTGTGGCTTGAGCTTGGCGCGGTTAAGCAGTTCGGAGAGGGGCACGCCGGTCCATTTGCCGATGGCGCTCCAACCCTCGACGCAATCGTGCCGGGTGATCTGGGTTCGGGCCGGAAGCTTGCGGAGGTCGCTCAGGGACAGCTTGAAGGGCGCCTCGACGAGGCCGCCGACCTCCAGGTGGTACTTGGCGAACTTGCCCTTCGCCAGGGCCCTGTAGTCCTTGTCGGGCGGGTCCTCGGTCCCGTTCGGCTTGAACCACGGCGAGATGTCGGCCTCGGTAAATTCCGGGGCCAGCGTCCGGTCAGTGAGCAGCAGGCGCTGGACGAAAAGGTTGGCGTCCTCGCCGGTCTTGAGCGTTCGACGAAACCATTCCGCGTTGCCGAGGCGGTCGCAGCCGCCGAGCATCGCCGCTGCGGCCATGGCGGACGCTCCCGTCAGGAGGGAGCGTCGGCTGGGAAGGCGGCTCATGCCCGGGGCTCTTCGGTGATAGGTGACGGCTCGACCTTGCGCTCGATCACAAACCAGCCGGTGAGCATGCCACGCATGTTGTTCCAGAAGCCCGAGAGCAGGACGAGGGCGACGTGCACGATTACGAACAGGACGAGCATGGCCGCCACGACGAAGTGGACCGTGCGGGCCGACTGGCGTCCGTCGAACAGCGTCAGCAGGAAGGGGAAGGCCGCGTCCATCGCCGGGGACATCGCGAGGCCGGCCAGGACCTGCACCGGCAGGAGCACGAACAGCACGACGAGGTAGCTGAGCTTCTGGATGACGTTGTAGCGCTTGGCCTCGTCGCCCTGCGGGAAACGCAGCGTCAAGTGCTCCCACACCGATGCGCCGAAGTGCCGGATCTGATTTCGCGACGGGATCAGACGGAACCGAAGCTGTCCGCTGACCAGCCCATAGAACAGGTAGGCGACGCCGTTCAGGACGAAGACCCAGGCAAAGAAGAAGTGCCAGGAGCGCCCGCCCGTGAGGTCCTGGTCGCTTGGCAGGGTCGTCCACGCCGGGAAGCCGCGGTCGGCCGGTTCACCGTTGGAACCCGTCGATGAGCCTAGCCAGCCCGTTGTTTCGAAGGCATGACCGAACACCGTCGTCACACCTCGGGGCGGGTAGTCCTCCGTCGACGACATTGCCATCAGTGGCGTATCGAAAGTCGAGACGTTGCCCCAGTACAGCGCCGGGTGCGCGTTGAAGATCTGCAGGCCGCTCATGAGCAGGACCAGCAGGCACACCGCATTGACCCAATGGGTGATGCGGATGACGACAGGATGCCTGAACATCCATCGGCGACGCTCGACCTCACCGATCTCGGGCGCAGAGCAGGTCAGATCAGTGCGAGCCAAACGGTCTTCCTCGAAGTCGTCGCCAACAGGGTGGAGGCCCCTGCGTCGGGACCTCCGAAGGCGTCAACGGCTTACGATCACATGCCGCGGTTCATCATCCGCTTCTTCATCATGCGACGCTTCATCATCTGCTTCCGCATCATCCGCCTCTTCATCATCATCCGCTCACTGCGGTCCATGCGAACCTGGGTGACGCCGCTCTCGGACTGCAGGCCGTTGACGGACATCGGGGCGGCGGTGGCCGATCCGGCGGCGAGGGCGATGCCGCCGAGGGCGGTCAAGGCGGTCAGCGCAAGGGTGAACTTCTTCATGTAGGATCTCCTGTGGAGGTGAACATCTTATCCAACCCACTGGGCAACAGCATGATCTTATTGTTGTTCCTAAAATAATTGAAAAATACTTTTATATAATAAATTTATACGCAATAGTAATCGCGCGCTCACATCAAGGCTTTTGGCCTCGGCACGATCCGATCCTTGCGTATCATTACGGACCTGGTCGGCGAAAAGTTTCAGCCGCTGGCGGTAAGCCGCCGAGCCAAATCTCGACCTTGGGGTAAGCAAGCGATTTCGACCTGACGAGATCGGGGCTGCCGGTACCGAAGCTCACTCGTGCACCGGAATCGGCCTCTCTCCCACTGATCGGACGAAGGCCCGCAGATGTGACACGGCAGCCCACCTCACGGATCGACAAACGACTGCTTTCGGTGGAGGGCGCATGACGGTTCGTGCGGCAAATATGGGTATGGCCCCGCCTGCTCACTCTCCGATCGGATCGGGTTGAATGTGCGGCGGTTCACTTGTGATCAGAGTGTCGAAGCAACGACGGCAGTGCGTTCTAACAACTCGCCTCGAACGCGAACGAGCTCCTTTGGGCACCGCGATTGCCCCGCTACAGGTCCTGTGTTGCCGCCCCCTTCGCGCGGCCGATGAACAGGATCCGACCTGTCGGGCGACCGATCGGCGAACCCGCCTCGGGTTCCAGCGTGATCTCGAAGAGCTGCCCGTCGCCGATGGCTTCCAGCCGCTCCGGCGGCAGGCGGATCGCTCCGCCCGGGGGCAGCACGCCGAGGGAGACCGGACCGCGCGCCTGATCCCACAGGGTCCAGAGTTGCAGCGCGCGCCCGCTTCCTGGCCGCACGTCAGCCAGCGGCAGAGACTGGACGGTGCCGTTCTGGGAGACCTGGATGAGCCATCCCGGCCCGCTCTCCTGCCCGGCGGCGTCGCGACTCTGCAGGATCGCGTAGTACCGCGTCGGGCTCTCGCCCGGCGCCCCGACGCGGTTCGGCAGGATCGCCAGAAGGATCGCGGCGGCCGTGGCGAGGCCCGTGGTGGCCCGCCACAGCGTAGGGCTGCGCCACGCCGCCCTCAACACACCGTGTCGTACCCGCGTGAGGGAGGGAGCCGTGGTCGGGTCGAGCGTCTGCCGGCGCGTCGCGAGAGCTTGCTCGATCCGCGCCCATTGTGCCGGATCGACATCGGCCTTCCCGAGGGCCGCGGAGGCCGGAAGCAACCGCTCTTCCCAGACGGCGATGCGGCGGGCCATATCTGCATCCGAACCCAGGGCCTGCTCGACCTCCGCCATGGCTGCCGGGTCTAGCAGGCCGAGGACGTATTCGCCCGCCAGGACGTCGCGGTCTTCCGGCTGGCTCGGGATCATGACAGGCAATCCTTCAAGGCGATGAGGCTGCGGCGGACCCATGCCTTCACGGTCCCGAGCGGTGTCCCCAGTCGCTCGGCGATCTCGGACTGCGACAGTCCATCGACATAGGCGAGCAGGATCACTGCCCGCCTTTCTGCACCAAGCTGCGCAAGGCAATGATGGAGGCGTGTCCCGTCCTGCGACGTCGCCAGGATGGCGAATGGATCGGGCGCGTCGTCCGCGACCTCTGTCGCCGCGGCCGCGTCGAGTTCCGTCTCCCGGCCGACGACCCGGATCTGTTTGAGCGCGCGGTGTCGCACGATGCTGGTGATCCAGGCACGGCCCGCGCCGCGGCTGCGGTCGAAGGTGCCAGCGCGCTCCCAGATGTCCATGATGGCATCGTGCAAGACGTCGGCCGCCACATCACGCCGCCGCACGATCCTGAGCGCGACGGCGAGCAGGAACCCGGCCTCCTGGTCGTAGAGGCGCCGCAGCGACGCCGGATCCCCCCGGGCGCAGCCTTCCAACGCGGAGGCGTGATCGAACGGCTCCATGACTTTCCCGGCGATTGGAAGGACCGGCCGCCGGGCCGGTCCTGCATGTGCGGAGCGATGCTACATCTTGGGGAGAATAGCGATGTCACGGACCTTGCCGGACACGCCGGTGATCTTGGCGGCCATCTCGCCCTTACCCGTCGCGAGATCCACCTTGTAGAGCGTGTCGCCGGCCATCGCCCACGCTTGATTACCGCCCTGGCCATCGGACACGATGTCGAAGGCCACGGCCTCGCCCGACATGCCGAGCATGCCGACGGTGTTCAGGATGCCGTCATTCGGCGGAGCCTGCTTCAGCAATGCGCCAGCAGTGTCGATGTCGAACAGGGCCGTCTCCTTCGTGCCCTTGAAGGCATTGGTGTAGGCGCCGGCCGTCACCTTAGGGGTCTTGCCCTTCATCGTGTCGGTCTCAGCGAACTTGAGCTGTCCGTCCTTGGTGACCTTGCCGTCATCGACATTGGCCCGGAGGTTGGTGCCGTCCGAGCCGATGATGCGCAGGCGATCGGCGACGGGATTGAAGTCGATCGTCGCCGCGGTGCCGGCGGCCAGCATCATGTCGAGCTTTGATTTGGCCGTGGCCTTGCCGGACATCGGATCGATCGTAACGACGCTGCCATCCGAGATTACGGCGTAGAGCATGCCGTCGGCTGGCCGCACGTCGATGCCGAGGACGCTGCCGCCGATCCCGGTAATCGTCACCGTCTTCGTAACCTTCTTCGCGGCCGTGTCGACAAGCGCCAGCGAGACATCGCCGACGAGTGCCGCAACGGTCTCGGCACGCGCGGCGGTTCCAAGGCAGGTGCCAGCCAGCAGGGTAACGGCGATAAGGCTCAGTCGCATGGCGCTCTCCACCTGCCGCGAAGGCGGCATCAAGAACGCTAGCCATGAGCCGGAGGATCGGATGCAGCGGATGTCAGGTTTTTCACTTTCCAGCGGACCGTCCGCTTTCACGGGCAAGGCAGGTAGTCGGCTACGACATGATTGGGTCGGGATGCGGAGCGACCTCTCCGAGAGATTAGGCCGAGCTCTGCTCCTTTTTTTGGGTCGGTCGTCGACGGGTATCAAGCGCTGGATTCCCGCCCTTAAAGCCCGGCCGAGAAGGGGGACGCCCCCTCGCCCCGCCTGCGGGGAGAGGGCCGAGCCCCCCTCGTTGGGGGCGAGGCAAGGCGGCAGCCGGGGCTGAGGGGGCGCGCCGAACGAGGCTCCTACGGTGAACCCCCTCACCGCCACTCCGGCTTCGCCTGCGCTTCCCGCCGACACGACGAGGTGTCGTCGGGCCTCTCCCCGCAGGCGGGGCGAGGGGGAATCGCGCCCTTTTCGCCCAGACTCTTAGGATCGTGCCTTGGGGCGCAGCGTGATCCGCGTCAGCTCAGACCAAGGACCGAGCCTTAGGGCGAAGCCCGGCCACAGACCCGTGCCGTTGTTGACGTAAAGGGTCATGCCACCGACCGCGTAGGCGCCGGAGACGAACCCGTTGTTCGCCCGAGCGACAAGCCGGTCGAGGCCCCCGATCATGCCACCGTGGGTATGCCCGGAAAGTTGCAAGGACACGCCCTTGGCAGCCGCCTTGGCCGCGTCCTTCGGCTGGTGGTCGAGCAGGACGATGGGGGCGCCTGACGGCGTACCGGCCAGCGCGGCATCGAGGTCGTGGGCCGGTTGTCCGGAATGCGAGGCCGACAGGTCGGTCACGCCGGCGAGGACCACGGCATCGTCACCGCTTCTCAGCACCGTATGCCGGTTCTCAAGCACGCCCATGCCGAGGTCGGCATAGTGGCGCATCCACGCGGCGTACTCGAAGAAATACTCATGGTTGCCTGGGATCACCCAGACCCCATCCGCAGCGTGGAGACCACGAAGCGGCTCCACGTCGACGCGACGCGAGGCGAGCGACCCATCGATCAGGTCGCCGGTGACGACGATGACGTCGACGCCGAGCGCGTTTGCTCGCGTCACCACCTCCCGGGCCCAGGCGGCCGGGAACAGGCGGCTGAGGTGGAGGTCCGTCAACTGGAGAAGGGTGTAGCCGTCGAAGCGGGCTGGAAGGTTGTCGATCTCGACGGTGACATCCTTGAGCGGCGGCGCCCGCACGGCTTGCTGGACCGCGACCGCCGACAGGAGCAGGGCCAGAGCCGCCTCGGCGTAGCGCCACCCGGCCGGGATCGCCCAGCCGCCACCGGGCAAGAGCCTGGATGCCAGCGCCACGACGTCGAGCGCCAACTGCATCGCCGCTACGAGGAAGATCGCGCCGAACGCCCAGTTGAACAGGACGATGAGCAATCGCGGAAACTCAGGCGCGAAGACCGAGCCGGAGGAGAGGCGGCTCCACAGGTGATACTGGGACGCGATCAGCAAGAGGACGGCGACGACCGCCTTCAGTGCGAGCGGCCACGGCAGCGGCCACAGCACCCGGCTGATCACGTAGACGCACGGCAGACCGAAGATCAGGTGGAACATGCTCTCGATTCGACGACGGAGGGCTGCTGGCGTGCGGAACTTCCGGTATCCAGAATGAAGGAGACCAGTTTGATGACCGTGACTGAAGGGACGGGCCTATCCGCTTATCGAGCGACGTCAGGTGCTCCTCGACACACCCATCGTCCTGGTTGACGACTATCCCTCGCGATCGGGGTGAGCGGGTATCGCTGGAAGGCGATGAGGTCACGGTCGCCCGTCTCGATGTCCGTCGCGGCCATCCTCGCCGCGAACAGCGCCGACCCGGCTCCGACCGTGGTTCCGGAAAGGTCGTCGAGGATCTCGTGGCGCCTCACCAAGGTCACAAGGATCCGGCTCCATCGGGATGCCGGCCGAGCCCCATGAGACGTCCATGACGACCTTCGCCGACGTCACGCGACGCTCGCCCACCCTCCCGGAACCGGACACTCGTGGCCTCGACCGCCGCCGCTTCGGCGCGATGGCCCTGGCGGCGGGGGCCGGAGCCTGGCTCTCACCCCTCCCGGCAGGGGCCCTGCCTTCTTCCGCAGAGGCACGGTTCGTCGATTTCGAGTGGGTCGACCCGTCACGTGAGCGCGCGGTACCGGCGCGGCTCTACTGGCCCGGCGCCTCCGACATAAAGGGTCCGGTCCCGCTGATCGTCTTCTCCCACGGGCTCGGCGGCACGCGAAAGGGCTACAGCTACCTCGGCGAGGGATGGTCGGCGCGTGGGACGGCTAGCCTTCACATCCAGCATGTTGGCAGCGACCAGACGCTGTGGCAGGGTAACCCGCTCCTGCTCCTCGACCGCCTCGACGGCGCGGCGGACGAGCGCGAGGCCATCGAGCGGACCCGGGACGTGAGCTTCGGCCTCGACCGCCTGCTCGGCCGGGACAACCCCTTCCATGCCGCCATCGACAGGAAACGCATCGTCGCGGCCGGCCACTCCTACGGTGCGAACACGACCCTGATCCTTACGGGTGCCCAGGTCATCCGGGACGGGAAGCCCCTTGGGCACCGGGACCCGCGCTTCACGGCAAGCATTGTCATCTCGGCGCCGCCCTTCTACGGCGAGACGGACCTCGCCGCGGTCGTTGCCTCCGTGGACGTGCCTACCCTCCACGTGACGACGACGGAGGACACCATCCGTATCCCCGGCCGCTATTCCCCAGTGCAGGATCGCATCGACGTCTTCAACGCCGTTCCCACGGCGCAAAAGGCCCTCGTCGTGTTCCAGGGTGGTCCGCACAGCGTCTTCACGGACCGGTCCCTCCGAAACGGCGGGCCGCTGAACCCCTTGATCAAGCGTGCGACGATGGAAGCCGGCTTGGCGTTCCTCGACCTCGTCCACCGCTCCGACCCCGTTCCAATGGAGTTTTGGAACGCGACGTGGAAGCCGATCCTGGCCGCGGCACCGGTGCTTTTCCCGGTCCCGCCGAGGCAGGCGGATCGTAGACGTCGCTCCTGATACGCGCATCGCTGCCCGTCATACCCGAGCTATGACTCCTGCTATCCAACATTCGAGCAGGCTGGGCGTAAGTTCCGCAACAGGTAAATTGCCGTCGTTGAGCGTCACCCCAGCTTCTGTCCGCTTTGGAGCAGCCATCGTCGCGGCTTGTACGACTGGGTTGGGTCGAGAACCGCCGGGCCGTTGTACGGCCAGGTCGGGTGGAATGCAGTCGGTCCGCTTCTGAGAGCCGAAGGCATCGAAGCGGGCAGAGCATTTTCACCGGCCTACGATCTTATACCGCCCCCTTACGCTCGCCCGACCAGACTGCAATGATCAACCATATGGTTGAGCATCTGCCTTTGGCTTTGGATAGCGTCTTCCATGCCCTCGCGGATCGAACTCGCAGGGCTATGGTCGATCAACTTGCGTCTGGCGAGCGCACGGTCTCCGAACTGGCCGCGCCCTACGCCATGTCACTGGCTGCGGCCTCCAAGCACGTCCGGGTTCTCGAAGATGCCGGACTTCTTAGCCGCACGGTGGAAGGCCGGGTTCATCGTTGCGCGCTTGAACGCCGGCCCCTGATGCAGGCGCTCTCCTGGCTGCGCACCTACACCGATTTTTGGGACCAGCGCCTCGACGCACTTGAGGATCTGCTGAACACCGAGGACGACGATGACCGACACTGAGCCCGCCGTCGTCCTCGTCCGCACGTTCCGGGCGAGCTGCGAGAGGCTCTACCGAGCCTGGACCGACCCGTCGATGATCCAGCGCTGGCTCACACCCGGTGCGAACGTGGTCGAGCAGGCCGAGATTGATCTCCGGGTCGGTGGTCACTTCCGGTTGCAGACCCGCGGGCCCGACGGTGCACAGCACCGCATCAGCGGCCGATACCAGGAACTCGAACCGGGCCGGCGCATCGTTCAGACCTGGATCTATGATGGTCCCCTCGACCTGCTACCAGGCGAGGAGACGTTGCTGCAGATCGACTTCACCCCACGCGATGACGGCTCCAGTGAGATGAGCTTGACCCACAGGCGGATCGGTCGTGCCGACGTTCGTGAGGCCTACCGACAGGATTGGCCGAGCTGCTTCGACAAGCTCGACCCCGTGCTCCACTAGAAGACCAAACCGAGGAAACGCTATGTCTAAACAGGGCTCACCCGCGCCGCTCCGGCGCGGGATCGTGAAGCTATGGTTTGCACTCGACGCCGTCGTCGCGCTGGCCCCGCCGCTCTACTGGGCTGCCGACGGCCGCACAGCACCGATCGCGGAGATCCCGACCGCGCTGTTCTACTTCCTGGCCGTCAGCTTCTGCATCACCGCAAGCCTGATCGCCGCCTACCTGCTCGACACGTCCGATGAAGGGTCCGCGGCATGATCATAACCTTCGGCCTGCTCGCCCTGTTCTTCGCCGCCGTCGTCTGGGTGCTCCAGTGCAACCGCACCGTCGATCAGTCCTTTACAGACTATGCCGTAGGCGGCCGCTCATTCGGTGCGCGCTACCAAGCGATGTCGTTTCTCAACACCTGGTATCCAGGATCGATGTTCACCGCCTTTGGCGCTCTTTCGGTTACGGCCGGGGTGATGTCGTTCTACGTCCTGTCCTACTCACTCCTGACCGTGGTGCTGCTGTTCGTGCTCGCCAGGCCTGTTTGGATTTGGGGCAAGGTCTACGATCTGCGCACCCAGGGCGACCTGTTTGCGCTGCGCTACGGCTCGCGCCACATTCGCACGGTCGCGGCCCTGATCGGCATCGTCTCGGGCCTGCCCTGGCTCGTGCTCGGCATGCAGGCGCTCGGCAACTTGTTCCAAGCCATGTCGCTCGGCGCGCTCTCGTTCTCGACCTCAGTTGTGGTCGGCGTGCTCGTGATCGCTCTGCGGCAGGTCTGGACGGTGCGCATGGGCATGCGCGGCGTCGTCATCTCTGACTACCTGCAGGGGATCGTCGCCTACATCGGCGGCGGCCTGATGCTCGTTGGCCTGATCGTCTGGCTCGTTATGGCCCGGGGCAGCACGCTTGGCACACTCGATCCGAAGATGTTCGCGATCCCGAGCTTCGGCTCCAAAGAGGGGCCGCTCTACCTGTTCGCGCTGATGTTCACCGGAGCGCTCGGAGGCTGGTGCTGGCCCTACATCTTCGTGCGCCTGTTCACAGCCGATGGCGTGCGCAGCCTGAAGAAGTCGGCCGCCCTCGCCGTGCCGCTGACCTTCCTGTTCGGTGTCGCGCTCCTGATCTTCGGCATGCTCGCGTCCAAGGTGCCGGAGGCGGTGGCCAAGCCCGACGATGTCTGGTTCATCGTCTCCGAGCAGGCCGGCGGCCTCGTGCTGCTGGGCTTGGCCGGCGTCGTCTTGCTGGCCGCCTCGATGGGGCACACGGACGGCAACATCCAGGCCTACGGCGCGCAGCTCGCCAACGATCTGGTGGGCAACTACGTCCAGCTCGAACAGCGGCAGATGATCGTCATCGCCAAGGTCGGCATGCTGCTGCTGACCCTGCTCGCCTCGTGGCTCGCCACCCTGACGCTGCCGGCGCTGTTCTCGCTCGCCGTGCTGGCCTACCAGGGTATCATCCAGCTCTCGATCCCGCAGTTCCTGGGCATCTTCTGGAGGCGCGGAAACCGGCAGGGCGCGTTCGCCGGCATGATCCTTGGCTTCGTCACGGCGGTCGGGCTCGAAGTCGCCTACGGGGGCCAGCTTCCCTTCGGCTACGGCCTGACCTCCGGGTGTTTCGGCTTGGCCGTAAATCTGCTCGTGTACGTGGCGTGCGCATACGTGTTGCCGCAATCCGCAGAGGAACGGCAGCGCGTCGACGAGCTGTTCACGGTCGTTGAAGCGAATAGGGAAGGAAGGGCGGCAGTGCCTCTTCAGAGCCGGCCGGCGATGACTTGAGGAGCTCCGTGATGGGTAGCTTCTACACGCCTGAACAGAGGTCGCTTCAGGACCGCTTCGGCACGCGGCGGCTGGCGGATACGCAGGAGCGCGCGATCGTCAGCGAGCGGCTGTCGGAGGCTGATCGGGCCTTCATCGCGGATTGCGACATGCTGTTCCTGTCAACGGTGGATGCCACAGGCCAGCCGACCGTGTCCTACAAGGGCGGTGCGCCGGGCTTCGTGCGGATCGACGGGGATGACTTGCTGCTGCCATGCTACGACGGCAACGGGATGTTCTTGTCGATGGGCAACGTCACGGGGGAGGCCCGTGTGGGCCTCCTCTTCATCGACTTCGAGATGCCCCGGCGGCTTCGGGTGCACGGGATTGCGCGCTTGGACGAGACCGTTCCGGTCCCAGGCGCAGCCATGGTCATGCGCATCAGCTCGACGCAGATCTTTTTGAACTGCCCACGCTACGTTCATCGTTACCGGCGCGAGGACAGCTCGCGCTACGTGCCCGATGCTCGCGGGAACGCACCGGTCGCTGAGTGGAAGCGGCTGGCGTTCCTACAAGAAGACCTGCCGCAGGCGGATCGCGAGAGCGTGGCGGCCGTCGGAACCATCACTCAATCCGAATACGACGCGAAGGTTGGCACGGGTGACGGATAGAAGCGATCCGCATTGCGGCGGAACATACGTCCGCTTCCGGTGGCCGTCCGGCCGCGCGGGACCGACTCCGTTGGGTCGGAGGCGGAACGTCCGCTTCAGGGCGAAGGGTCAGGGTCCGTTCCCCACCCACATTAGCAGACGTCCCCTCACATGCGTGAGGCGTGCGCCGCCATTCGCATAAGTCGCAGTATGGATTGTCAGTCCAGCTATTCGAGCCGTTGCAAAATTCTAGATCAATAATTGGGAGATGACGATGCGATTAGTACTCTTGTTTGGCTTGATTATGGTCTCCCTGCCAACTTCAATGTCTCTCAGTAACGAAATGCAGCAAAATCCGACCGACCCCTCGGGTGGCAAGAGTTTCTACCAAAAGACAAAGGGATACGACGACCCACTTTGCTTGCAGTGGACGAATGGCTGCGAAACTTGTAGGAGAACATACATCAATAAAGAGGCAAAGGTGTCCTGCGAAGAAAAAACCGATGAGTGTTCAGTTGGTAATGTTTACTGTCAAAAAGAAGACGTAAAATTGGCCGCGAAATTTTGCGCCGTTCTTACTGATGACATTAACATAGGAACCCTCAAGCCGGGATATGGATACTTGTGGACAAGAGCAGGAACCTTGAATAATCCAGAGAGGCATACTCTGCTTAGGTGCCTAAAACTCAGATAAATGTCCTTCGATAGCTATTCGGGTGGAAGCAGCTTGTCGAATGGCAGATGCCCGCTGTCGCGCACGCAAGGTATGCGCCGCCATTCGCATAACTTCCAATATGCAGCGTCCGCTCACCACCCCTAGCCGAAGTCGGTGGGCCGCCGACGAATGGCCGCTTTCGGGAAGCGCCGCTGGCTGTCTGCACGGCTGGCATGGGTCGAATGCGGAACGTCTGCATCCGGGCGGACATCCAACTTCCGCTTATGGCGCCTTGTGGACCTTCGCCATTCTTCACCGCGCTTCTGGCTGGCGACTGGCCTGCCTCCTGAAAAG
>NZ_BPQD01000035.1 GCF_022179065.1 Methylobacterium adhaesivum | reverse complement strand
GTCGCGGGGCTTTTCGTTTGCCTTTGGCGGCCCCATCACGGAACGCCGAGCCCGGGGCCGAGCAGAGGTCTGCAGCGCGTCAGGGTCGCGAAGGCCCGTCCGGAATCGCGGGCAAGGTGCATGAGGGGCCCGATCCGGCGCGGATCACGCAGGAGTGCGCGAAGCACGGCGGCGATATCGGGCTCGCCATCGGGTTTCAGGGCCTGTGCCGCGAAGGCGGGGATCGCCCGGTCGGCAGGATCGCAGACGATGCGGATCGCCGCGAATGGCAGGCCGTGGGAGGCGGCGAAGTCAGCGGCGACGTGGGACTCCATATCGACCGCGATGGCACCCGTGCGGATGTGAAGGGCTGTCTTGTCCGCAACGGCGAGGATGGCGGTCTCGACGCCCGCGATGGGGGAGCGACGGACCGAGCCGCCTAGGTCGGCAAGGCGGTCCATCAGCGCATCGGCGATGTGGGCATCGGCTGGGTAGCGATGCTGGCCCGCGATGATCTCGGAGGCGATCACCACATCCCCCGGCGCAAGGTCGGGCGCGAGGCCGCCGGCAATGCCGATGCTGACCACCGCGCGGCAATTCGGTGGCTTGCGAGCAGCGAGGAGTGCTCGCAGTCGCTGTGGGTTCCCGCCCGCGCCGATGGCGACGACGCCCGGACCGGACGCGAGACGCGCTTCCTTGGCGAGGCCAGTGACGGCGAGGATAGGAAGCATCGGATATCCCCCGCCCTTGGAAATTCCCTCCCCCCTCTGCGGGGGAGGGTGCCTGCGGAGCAGGCTGGAGAGAGGAGCCACGCCTCCGAACGAGGCGATCCCCTCATCCGCCCCGCTTCGCGGGCCACCTTCTCCCGCAGAGGGGAGAAGGAAGTACCCGCCCCTACATCCCGAACGCGACGGTCCGGGTGTTGGACTGCTTGAGATTGCGGAACCGCGCCATGGCCCAGAGGGGGAAGAACTTCGGGTAGCCATGGTAGCGCAGGTAGAACACCCGCGGGAAGCCGGTGGCGGTGTAGCGCTCCTCCGACCAGAACCCGTCCGCCCCCTGCGTGCGGGTGAGGTAGTTGATGCCGCGCACCACCGCCGGATCGTCGGCCTCGCCGGCCGCCATCAGGGCGAGCAGCGCCCAGGCCGTCTGCGACGCGGTGGAATAGCCGGGCTCGAAGGCCGGGTCGATCTTGTACGACGAGGCATCCTCGCCCCAGCCGCCGTCCGGATTCTGGATCCGGATGAGCCAGGCCACGGCCTTGCGGATCTCCGGCGACGCCGGATCGACGCCCGCCGCGTTGAGGGCGCACAGCACTGACCAGGTGCCGTAGATGAAGTTCATGCCCCAGCGGCCGTACCACGAGCCGTCCTCCTCCTGATCGGCGAGGAGGTAGGCGACGCCACGGTCGAGGGGCTTGGAACTGTCGCGGGTCTCGCCGAGCTGGGCCAGCATGGACACCACCCGGGCCGTGACGTCGGCGGTGGGCGGGTCGAGCAGCGCGCCGTGATCGGAGAACGGGATGTGGTTGAGGTAATGATGGTTGTTGTCGGCATCGAAGGCCGCCCAGCCGCCGTCGCTCGACTGAAGGCCCTCGACCCACTCGCGGGCGCGGGCGATGGCGTTCGCGTAGTCGGGCACATCGGCCACCAGCCCGTGCTGACGGGTGGCGCGGTCCATGGCCATCACGACGACGGCGGTGTCGTCGAGGTCGGGGAAATGCGGATTGGCGTACTGGAACGCCCAGCCGCCGGGCCGTACGTCCGGACGACCGGCCGCCCAATCGCCCTTGATGTCGAGGACCTGGAGGGGTTTCAGCCAATCGAGGCCGCGCCGGGCCTGCCGCTCGGCTTCGGGCCCGCCGGCCTCGAGCAGGGCGTGGCCGGCCAGCGCCGTATCCCAGACGGGGGACAGGCAGGGCTGCACGTAGGCCTCGTGCTCCTTGACCACCACGAGCTTCTCGATGGCCTCGCAGGCGATCATCACCTGCGGGTGATCGGCGGGATAGCCGAGCACGTCGTACATGAGCACGGTGTTGACCATGGCGGGGAAGATGGCGCCGAGGCCGTCTTCACCATTGAGGCGCTCGCTGACCCAGGCCTCGGCCTTGTCAATGGCACGCTGGCGACGTTTCTTCGGAAAATGGTCCTGCGTCGCCTGCAGCACGCGGTCGATGGCGCCGAAGATCGGCGTCCAAGGCCAAGTCGCATGCGGGCTGCCGGGCCAGTTCCGGACATGCTCGGGCGGCGTCACGAACAGTTCCGGCACGCCGAGGCCGCGTGGGTTCTTGGCCAGCGGCTTCTTCGCCTGAAGCACCAGCAGGGGCACGATCACGCAGCGCGCCCAATAGGAGACCTTGTCGAGGTGGAACGGAAACCACTTCGGCAGATGCATGATCTCCACGGGCATCACCGGGACGGCGCGCCACGGCACCTCGCCGAACAGTGCTAGGAGAAAGCGGGTGAAGACATTGGAGTTGGCGGCTCCACCGCGCGACAGGATCGCCTCGCGGGCCCGGCGCATGTGCGGCGCCTCGATGGAGTCGCCGATGAACTTCAGGGCGAAGTAGGCCTTGACGCTGGCGCTCATGTCGAATGGCCCGTCATGGACCAGGGCCCAGCCACCGTGCTTACCTTGGGTGCGGCGCAGGTAATTGCCGATCTTCGCCTCCAGCTCCGGCGCGATCTCGGTGGCGCGGAACTGGTGGAACATGATGTATTCGGACGGGATCGTCGCGTCGGCCTCGAGTTCGAAGCACAGATGCCCGTCGGCATGGGAGAGGGCCGTGAGGGCCTGCGTCGCGCGCGTGATTCCGCGCTCCACATCCTCGATGGAGATCTCCTGCGTCTTGGGGCGCTGAAGCGCCTCGACCTTCTTGTATGCCTCTCGCATCGTCCTCGCCTCACCGGCCGTCTCAGCCGCCGCCATACCTCAGGCCGCGCCGCGCACGCGTGCCTGTGCGCACCCGCCCGTGGAGCGTGCGAGTGCGTGCGCGGCGGTCGTTCCAGACCGAATCGCACCTTCGATCGTCGATGGCAGACCGGTCGCGGTCCAATCGCCTGCCACGACGCAATTGCGGTGAGCCGTCTCGGCGCCGGAACGACGCGCGGCCTCGGCGGGCGTCGCCGCGAAGGTCGCCCGCTTCTCCTTGACGATCTGCCACCTTGGCAGTTCAGGCGCAAGTCCGCACAAAGTCGAGACTTCCGCCCAGATCTGCTTCCCTAAGTCTTCGCGCGGCACGTCGAGGAGCCGATCGGCACCGCTGATCGTCACCGACAAGCGATCCGGATAAGCGAACAACCACTCCGTCGTTCCATTCACCACGCCGAGCAGTAACGGTGAGCCGGGCGGCGGAACCACAGCGAAATGCGCGTTGACGATGGAGCGATAGGCCTGCGGCGCCGCGAGTCCTGGAATAACCTCGGCCGCCACCCACGGCGGCAGGGCGAGCACCACGGCGTCGTCGGCTCCCAAAGTAATGGTCTCGTCGCCGAAGACGAGTTCGGTGACACCGCCCTCGCCGAACGTCAGACTGCGCAAGCGGTGCCCGAAGCGCATTTCGGTACCACGCCGGATCAGGTAGGCCACGGCCGGATCGACGAAGGCCGCCGAGAGGCCGGCCACGGCGACGAGGGGGCGGCTCGCCGCGCCACCGGCCCCGAGGGTCTCGCGCAGGATTGTCGCGGCGAGGCCGACGTCGCTCTCCTTCGGCTCGGTGTTGAGGGCCGCGATGAGCACCGGGTGCCACAGGCGGTCGTAGAGCAGGCCCTCGCAGGCCATGGCTTCGCCGATGGTGCCGCCCTGGCCCGGAGCCTTGCCAGCGGCGGCCTTGAGGATGCCGAGGGGCGCGAGGTAGTCGGACGCCTTCGTGCCCGGCACCCGGCGCGAGGCCGCGAGCACCCACCACGGCACGCGGCCGGCATTGGGACGCAGGGTCCAGCGCTCGCCGGTCTTCAGGTCGGCGAAGGGAAACTCGGCCTCCGCCGGGCCGGTCAGGGCGTCGGCCGGCGCCCCGATGGTCTTCATGAAACCGAGGGCCGAGGTGTTGCCCGACAGGAGCAGGTGGTTGCCGTTGTCGATGGTGAGGCCGAGCGTCGGATCGTAGTACGAGCGGCAGCGCCCACCGGCTTGCTTGGCCGCCTCGTGCACGATCACGCGTCGGCCGGCCTCCACCAGGGAGACGGCCGCCGAGAGGCCGGCGAGACCGGCGCCGACGACGTGGACGGTGCCGGCCATCAGATGATCCCGTGCTTGAGGGCGACGGCGATGAGGGCGGCCTTGCCGGGCTTCACCCGGGCGCGGGGCTTGGCCCAGCCGCGCGCCAGCACCGCGTCGAGGTAGAGGCGGTAGGCCGCCGCCATCAGACGGGGCGCCTTGGTGACCTTGCGCGGGCAGCGGGCGATGATGGCCCAGGTCTGGCGGTAGTGCTCCTCCGCCTCCTCCGCGAGGGCGGCACAGACTTCGCCGATGCGGGGATGGTCGATGGCCGCCTGCGGCGTCGGATCGGTCAGGCCGATGGCGCGAAGCTTCTCGCGGGGCAGGTAAAGGCGACCGCGTGTCGCGTCCTCGTCGATGTCGCGCAGGATGTTGGTGAGCTGAAGCGCGCGGCCCTCGTGATGGGCGAGCGCGATTCCCTCGGCCTCGGGAATCCCGAAGATGCGCACGGACAGACGTCCGACGGCACTGGCGACCCGGTCGCAGTAGAGATCGAGGGTGACCTCGTCGGGGGCGACGATGTCCTCGAACGCGTCCATGGCCATGCCGTCGATGACCGCGTGGAAATCCTCGCGCAGGAGGCCGTAGCGCCGGATCGGCTCGACCAGATCCCGCACCCGGGGCGCGGGCCTGCCGGCATAGAGGGCATCGATGTCGGCGCCCCAACGCACGAGTTCAGCCCGGCGCATGTCGGCGGGTCCGCCGTCATCGGCGACGTCGTCGACGGCGCGGCAGAAGGCGTAGACGGCGTACATGGCCTCGCGCCGCTCCTTCGGCAGGAGCCGCATGGCCGTGTAGAACGACGACGACTTCGCCGGCAGGGCGTCGGCCGACAGGGTTTCCGGCATGGGCGTGGCGGTGGCGCTCATGCGCGTCCTCCGAGGGCGTGCCGGCGCAGGGTCCGCCCGCGCAGGGGCCGGCGGGCGAGGGTGGTGGCAATGCCGCCCAAAGCCGTCAGGGCGAAGGCCGCCTTGCCGTGATGGACCTTCTCGGAGAGCGGGTCGCGCTCCATCAGGCCCCGGCACAGGACCACGGCGAGGCGATGGATCGCCGCGATCTCGAGGCTGAGGCGGAGATCCGCGATGAGGTCGGGCAACACGGCCCCCTCGTCGAGGAGGCCCATGGTGCGCTCGGCCAACTCGCGAATCACGGCGCGCAGGGCCGGGGAAGCCTTGGCCGCCCCGAGATCAGAGATCGCGGCACCATGCTTGTCCAAGGTCTCCTGCGGGAGATAGACCCGGTCGTTGCGAACGAAATCCTTGCCGCAATCCTGCAGGTGGTTGATGATCTGAAGAGCGGCACAGATGGCGTCGGACGGGCCCCAGACCACGCGGGCATCCTCGCCGTGTACGTCGAGCACGTAGCGCCCCACCGGCATGGCCGAGAGCCGGCAATAGGCGATGAGGTCGTCCCAATCCGCGTAGCGGTTTTTTACGGCATCGAGGCGGAAGGCATCGAGGAGTTCCAGCGCATGGGTGGCGGGCAGACCGCGTGCCAAAAGTTCGCGCTTGAGCGGTTCCGCCTCGGGGTCGGACGGCCCCTTGCCGGTGAGGGCGTCGGCGAGGACGTCCAGCAATTCGACCTTGCGCTCGGGCGCGAGCGTCGTGTGGTCGGCGACATCGTCGCCGGCCCGGACGAAATCGTAGAAGGCCAGGATCGCGCCCCGGTTCCTCGGATGGATGAGGTGCGACGCGACGGGGAAATTCTCGTCCTTGTGGCCCTTGCCGGAGCGGGCCTCGGTGGCGGTCTGCAGGGTGGCGCTCATCTCAGGCGTCCCTCCTGGCGGAACCACGCGATGGCGTCGGACAGGCCCTGCGCGTAGGGGCGGGCGGTGTAGCCGAGTTCGGCCCGGGCCTTGGCGTCGGTGAAGAACATGCGGTAGCGCGACATGCGGATGCCATCGATGGTGGCGAACGGCGCCTTGCCGGTGAAGCGGGCGATCTGCTCGGAGACGAAGGCGATGGGATAGACCACGGCACGCGGCAGGTTCACGGTCGGGGGCTTGCGGCCGACCAGGCCGGCGATGTCGGCGAGCATCCTGGATAGAAGCACGTTCTCACCGCCCAGGATGTAGCGTTCGCCGATCCGGCCCTTCTGCAGGGCAAGGAGATGGCCGTACGCGACATCGTCCACGTGGGCGAGGTTGAGACCGGTATCGACGAAGGCCGGCATCCGGCCCAAGGCCGCTTCCAGGATGATGCGGCCGGTGGGCGTCGGCTTCACGTCGCGGGGGCCGATGGGGGTCGAGGGATTGACGATGACCACGGGCAGGCCGCGCGCCACCATTGTCTCGACGACCCGCTCGGACACCACCTTGCTGCGCTTGTACGCGCCGATGGCGGTCTCGGGGGTCAGGGGCCGGGTCTCGTCGGCGGGCGTGCCGTCGTCGTGCGGCTTGATGGTGGCGACGCTCGACGTATAGACGACGCGCTCGATGCCGGCGCGCAGGGCCTCCTCCATGAGGATCACGGCGCCGTCGCGGTTGGTCGCGACGATCTCCTCCGGGTCCGGCGCCCACAGGCGGTAATCGGCCGCTGCGTGGACGAGGTAGCGCTGTCCCTTCAGGGCGGCAGCCACGGCGGCGCGGTCGCGCATGTCGCCCTCGACCACCTCGACGTCGGTCCAGGTCAGGTTCGTGCGCGGCGAGGTCGCCCGCACCATGATGCGCACGGGAAAGCCGGCCTTGCGGAACACGTCCACGAGGGCAGCGCCCAGGAAACCGCTCGCACCGGTTATGAGGACCGGGCCGGCATCGAACGGGCCGGTGGAGGTCGCCTGTGGCATTTCTCTCGTGGGTTCAAGAAACTCGGGGCGCGGCGAATCCAGCTGGCGCCGGAGCCGTCGGCCCGGCGCTTTTGTCATCGAAACAGAAACCGGACAAGCGCAGCCGGGTCACACCCGCGCCGCCTCGCGCACGGTCAGCGTCCGTGGGCAAGGCGGCCGGTAATCCCGGTCAGGCGAGGCGCAGGCGGCTCGATCCGGCCTTTCGCTCGGGGAGGATGTCGCGAACGGTCTGGGCGATGGAGGCGGCGTCGAGGCCGGCCTCGCGGTACATGGCGTCGGGGGTGTTGTGGTCCTGGTAGGTGTCGGGCAGCGTCAGGGTCCGCACCCGCACCCGGCCGGCGTCCAGGGCGCCCTTTTCGGCGAGCAGGTGCAGCACCATGGCGCCGAAGCCGCCCACCGACCCCTCTTCCAGGGTGATCAGAACCTCGTGGGACGCGGCGAGGTCGAGGATCAGGGCCTCGTCGAGGGGCTTGGCGAAGCGCGCATCCGCCACCGTCACGGCAATGCCCTCGGCCTCCAGGGCGTCGGCGGCCTTGCCCGCCTCGGCCAGGCGGGTGCCGAGCGACAGGAGCGCCACCCGCGCCCCCTCGGGCCGGCGCACGATCCGGCCCTTGCCGATGGGCAGGGCCTCGCCGCGCTCCGGCAGGTCGACGCCCACGCCCTCGCCGCGGGGGTAGCGGAGCGCGATGGGGCCGGAATCGTGGGCGTGGCAGGTCGCCACCATGTGGACGAGCTCGGCCTCGTCGGCCGCCGCCATCACGGTCATGTTCGGCAGGCAGCAGAGATAGGCGAGGTCGAACGCGCCCGCATGGGTCGCGCCGTCGGCGCCCACCAGCCCGGCCCGATCGAGGGCGAAACGCACCGGCAGGTTCTGCAGGGCGACGTCGTGCACGACCTGATCGTAGGCCCGCTGCAGGAAGGTCGAGTAGATCGCCACGAACGGCTTGTAGCCTTCCGTCGCCAGCCCGCCCGCGAAGGTCACGGCGTGCTGCTCGGCGATGCCGACGTCGAAGGTCCGGTCCGGATGCGCCTTGCCGAACAGGTCGATGCCGGTGCCGCCCGGCATCGCGGCGGTGATCGCCACCACCTTCGGGTCGGCGTCGGCGGCCTTGATCAGGCTCTCGCCGAACACCCGGGTGTAGGCCGGGGCGTTGGGCTTGGCCTTGGCCTGCACGCCCGACAGCACGTCGAACTTCACGACGCCGTGGTAGCGGTCGGCGCTCGCCTCCGCCGGGGCGTAGCCCTTGCCCTTCTGGGTGACGACATGGAGCAGGATCGGGCCCTGCTCGGTGTCGCGGACGTTCTTCAGGATGGGGAGCAGGTGGTCGAGGTTGTGCCCGTCGATGGGGCCGACATAGTGGAAGCCCATCTCCTCGAACATGGTGCCGCCGCCGACCACGAGGGAGCGGGCGTATTCCTCCGCCGCCGCGGCGCGCTGGTAGAGGGCCTTGGGCAGGAGTTTGCCGAGCTGCTTGGCGGTCTCGCGCAAGCTCCGGTAGGTGCCGCCCGAGGCCAGCCGCGCGAAGTAGGCCGACATGGCCCCCACCGGGGGGGCGATCGACATGTCGTTGTCGTTGAGGATGACGATGAGGCGTGAATGCAGCGCGCCGGCGTTGTTCATGGCCTCGTAGGCCATGCCGGCCGACATCGAGCCGTCGCCGATTACCGCGATCATGTTGCGGCGCTTGGGCGGCGGGGCGCCCGTGGCCTTGGCCTGCGCCGCGTCGAGGTCGCGGGCGACCGCC
>NZ_BPQD01000034.1 GCF_022179065.1 Methylobacterium adhaesivum | reverse complement strand
GACGGCATCTCCAACGGCATCCAGACGATCCAGGCCGCCAACACCGGCCTGACCAAGCTGCAGGGCCTCACCGACCAGCTCAAGTCCGTCGCCCAGCAGGCCCTGGCCTCGGCGAACGCCTTCTCCACCAAGGCGACCAACACCTCCGTCGCCCTCACCGGTGCCACCGCCGCCAACCTGCTCTCCACCGGCCCGACCCAGGCCGTCTCCGACACCGCCATCGGCGCCGCCAGCGCGACCCCGTCTTCGGCCACCGGCACGGCTGCCTACACCCTGAACGGTACAGCCGCTAACAACGGTGCTGGCACGACGTTCGGCACGGCAGCCGGCACCTATACGGTTTCGATTAACGGTACGGCCACTGCCACCATCGCACAGAATGCAACCGCAACAGACGTTGCAACTGCGATCAATCTGCTGACCACCACGACCGGTGTTACGGCCGATGCCACCAGCGGTAAGGTCGTCCTCACGGGCTCGAAGAGCGGTGCGCAATTCACTTACAGCGCCACTGACGCAGCCGTATTCAACAACACGACCCTCAATACGGCCTCGAACGGCGTCGCCTCGACTGCCCAGACCCTGACGGTGAACGGTACCGCTATCTCCATCGGCGCAACGGCCACCGTGGCGGATGCTATCGCCGCCATCAACGCACAGACCTCAGTTACCGGCGTCACCGCGGTGAATGCGGGCAGCGAAGGCGGTACTGCGGGCGCGATCAAGCTCAAGGGCGCGCTTGACGGCTCGGGCACCTTCACGGCCGCAGGTTCCGCCAGCAACACCCTCGGCTTCGCGGCCGGCGGCGCCACCGTGACGGCTGGGGTGTTCAGCCCGCTGCCGACCTCGCTCGCCACCGCCCTCGGCTTCACTGCTGGCGATAACTTCACGGTGAACGGCCAGTCGGTGAGCATCGCCGCAACCGACACGGTGACCTCGCTCGCCCAGAAGGTCACCATCGCCACCAACGGCACGGTGTCGGCCACGTTCGACGCGACGAACCGGAAGTTCAACTTCACGGCCGCCGATTCGAGCACCGCTGTCACCCTCGGCAACGGTTCGACCGCCACTGCCAAGGTGGCCAAACTTGGCTTCAATGCCAACACGACCTTCGCCGCTGGTCTCGGTAGCGGCTCCGCTTCCCCCCTCGCCGGCACGTCGCTGACGGTGAAGGTCGGCACGGGCGTCAGCACGAGCTTCACCTTCGGCACGGCGCCGGGTCAGATCTCCAACCTGACCCAGCTAAACGCGTCGCTTGCC
>NZ_BPQD01000033.1 GCF_022179065.1 Methylobacterium adhaesivum | reverse complement strand
TCCCGTAAGACCCGCTGGCCGCCGCCGATGAGTGGGGTATACGGACCCCAACACGGCCCGTCAACGGCCAAATGACGGAAACACGAAATTTCCGCGACGAGGCTGTCGCAGGCCCCCACGGAGCTTCCCACGTGACGCTGGCGGTGGTCTTCCTCCGAGCTGAGGTCTTCAGTGGCGCTTGAGATCGCCTGAGTCGGCAAGCTATGCGTGGTGGAATGATGCACCGAGACATCGCGTGCCCGCTGCCCTCGAGACGTCCATGAGGTTTCGTCTGCCCTGGTGGCGGTTGCCCCCTCCCCCGGATCTCTCGCTCGCCGAGCTCGCCACATCCTTCGAGAGCCTCGGCGACAATTGCGAGTTCGGGCTGGTTCAGCGCTATTGCGGCGCCGAGCCCCTTGGACTGTTTCGTTTCTCATCCGTCACGTCCGAGGCGCTGATCGATGCCCTCGACACGGCCTTCCGGCATTACGGAAGCACGGACGACACCGAGATTCTGGAGGCGAGCACCGGGCGCCTCTACGTGCGCAGCCGTCGCTATGGGTTTGCCTACAACACGTCCGACTTCGCGCAGACGACGGCGCCGGCCTCGATCCATCGCCGCGAGGTCGGCAAGATCGCCTACCTCAAGCGACGGTTGCTCGAAGATCTCGCGGAGGGCGCCAAGGTCTTCGTCCGCAAGGGTGATTCCGTACCGCAGGCCGAAGCGCTCGCCCGGGCGATCCGTCGCCACGGGCCGGCGACGCTGCTGCGGGTCTGCGCGTCCGACGCCGAGGACGGTGCGGCTCCCGCACTCTGGCGGAACGGAATGCTTGAGGGCCGTGTCCGGCGCTTTGCCCCCTACGAGACGGCTTATGCCATCGACCTCGAATCCTGGGTCGATCTCTTGAGGGAGGCGGATCGCCTCGTTCGTCGGCAGGGCGTCCCGGCCCCCAGACGTCCTCTGCCGAATCTTCTGGCCCGGCGTTCGGGGCGGGCGGTGGCACACAGGGTCGGCGCGCCCGAGAACGGGGTCTGCGTCTTCGGGGCGCGTCAGCGCACGGATCGGCTCGATGCGAACGCCGTCCACGTGTTCTCGGCCTGGGTGTGGATCCCGTCCGAGTTTCGCGGCACCCGCGTCGGCGCGGCCATCGGGCACTTTCGCCTTGGCTGGCGCGATGCCGATCTCGGGCGTCGGGAATGCTGGCAGCGGGTCTGGGTCGCAGCCCGGCTTCCCGCCTCCTACCGCGATCTCATGATGGGGCTTGTGGTCGAAGCCCCAGAGGGAGATCAGTTCTGGTCGGCCGGTCGGCGCCTGGAGGCCGCCGCGCTCCCCGGCCCCGCGCCTCAACCCTGGGCGATGACGATGGGACTCGGCCCCGGCCTGTAAGCGTCGAGCGAGAGACGAAAGGTTTCGCTTCCGTCCGCCTCCGTCGCGACGGGCGTGAACCCGAGCCCCGCGTAATGGCCCCGCACCATTGCGTTCTTCGGGGTCGGCCGGTAGCGGCCGACGAGGTGGTCGGCCCCTGCCCCGGCCGCCGCCTCGGCAAGGACCGCGAGAATGGCCGTCTCGACACCCCGGCCTAGCACCCGGCAACTCATGAGCCAGGTCTCGATGGCATAGGTACCGGGCTCGGTTTCTCGCGCCACCACCACCCCGATCATGCCGTTGTCGCCGAGCCGATCGACGAGGCGGAACTGCAGGGCGATGGCGTGCGGGTCGGTAAGAAGGGCTCGGACCTCGTCCTCGGTGGTGCGCCGTGTGGTGAGGTTGAACTGATTGGTCTTGTTGATCAATTGCACGATGCGTGGCAGTCCGACGGTGTCGAACCGGCGCCAGATCAGGCGCATCTCGAGGCCGGCGAGGTAGGCGCGAAGATCGCCCGTTTCCGATACGGCCGCCGCCCGCGCCGCATTGGCGGCGTAGTGGGCGCCGCGCGCCCGGTCCTCTTGCGTGAGGTTCAGGGCCTCGAAGTAGCCGGCCTCGGCGATGCGGGCCGCATAGAGGGCCGGATCCTCCGGCAGTTCCGGCACCGCCACCATGGGGAGTTCGGCCTGGACCCACGCGCGCTCGAACGGATTGTCGTCGACGAAGACGAGGGTGTCGAGGCCGATGTTCAGGGTCTCGGCGACCCGGCGCAGGTTCGTCGCCTTGTCGTCCCAGTTCGCGAGGAACACCGCGATGTCGCCCCGGCGCAGGAGCATCTCGGGGTGGTTGTCGAACACGTCGAGGGCGTTGGCCATGTCGTTCTTGGAGACGACGGCGAGGACGATGCCGCGCGCGGCCAGATCCCGGGCATAGGCCTGGAGGACGAGATAGGCCTCGCCCTCGGCGCTGCCCTGGCCCAGCACGATCCCGGCGGTGCCGTCATCCCCCACCACCCCACCCCACAGGGTGTTGTCGAGGTCGAGCACGAGACACTTCTTCGACAAGCCCTGCCCGGCCGCGAGGAGGCGGGCGACGAGGTCGCCGTAGAGGGGCGCGGCGGAGGGGGCCACCGCCTGCTTGGCCCGCAGCCACCAGACGGGATCGTGCCAGGCCGACAAACCGTGGGCGGTCACCGCCTCGTCGAGGGCCAGGATGTCGACCCCGTCCTCCTCGGCCGCCGCGCGGATCGCCCCGTTGAGGAGCGGCACGGCATGGTGGCGCGAACCCGGCAATCTGTGTTCGTTGCAGCCCAGCAGGGGGAGCGCCACCGGCAACAGAGTCTGCTGGATCACCGGGCACCGGAAGCCGTCCCGGGCGCTTCGCCATCCCGCGCGCAGGCGGGCAAGAGCTTGGGCGCGGGCCTCGGCCGCCTCCTCCGGGCCGGCGCCGGGGCTAAGCCCGGCGGTGACGTGCGGGGTGTCGTGGGCGAACAGCACCGCATCGGGCCGGAACGCGTGCAGCCCGGAAGCGGGGTCGGCCAGATCCTGCGCGTAGGCGCCGAACGGCGCCTCGTAGGTCTCGATCCAGAGGCCGCGCCGCAGGCCGCCGACGCGAATGGCCGGCAGGAGATGCGAGACCGTGGAGGAAGACAGGATGGCCAGACTCACCGGTCGCGTCGCGAGGTCCGGCGGCGGTCCTTCGGGACAGGCCTTCCGCAGCATGCGGTCGAGGGCGTTGGTGCGAGCGGGGTCGAGACGGGTGTTGGCGAGGGCCTTGAGCCCGTCCCAGGACAGGTCACCGACCGCCGCGTCCGCCCAGGTCTTCGGTTCGGGCAGCCAAGCGAGGGGAAGTCTCAGGACCGATCCGCCGTCTTGCGCGCGATGATGGCGATGAAATCAGCCACCCGGGCCATGCCGTCCACCTCGCGGGTGGTGAAGCGGATGCCGAACTCGGATTCCGCCGCGACGATGAGCTCGATCATCCGCCCCGAATCCCAGCCCTCGACGTCGTTCGCCGTGGTGTCGGGATGGATGACCAGAGCGGGGTCGCCGAACACGTCGCGAAAGAGAGCGGTCAGCCGTGCCTGGACCGCGTCGGTGTGCATGTGTTCCCTCCCACCCGAGCCCCTTCCTTAAGCCCGGACCGTCCATATCAAGCCGCCTCCCGGCCTGCCACCCCGCAGCGCACCGCCCGAGCGGCGGGGGGGCGACACGAGACGCAGTGTCTCTTACAAAACGCCCGCTGCGCCGCAGCACCTAGAGTGAGAACCGGCGATGATCGGGAGCTTTGTGAGGCACTCTCAATGCTGGGCGACGCCCGCCGCCATGTTGATGGCGAGCGCGAGGACGCTGGTGTTGAACAGGTAGGCGTAGAGGGTCTGCACCGTCACGACGCGGCGCATGCGCTTGCTGGTGATGGCCGTGTCGGAGGTCTGGGAGGTCGCCCCGAGGGTCACGGAGAAGTACAGGAAATCCCAGAAATCCGGATTGGTGTCGCCGTTGAAGTCAAGGCCGCCGCGTGGACCGCCCTCCTCCGTCGAGCCGTAATAGAGGTGGGCGTAATGCACCGTGAAGACCACCTGAACGAACGTCCACGCGCACAGCATCGTGGCGGCGGCAAGCCCCAGATGGGCGAGGCGGGGGCCTTCGTTCTCGTGCTGGCCGAGCACCAGCATCGCCACGGCGCCGAAGCTCGCCGCCGCCGCCAGGATCGCGAAGACGGAGACGGCGAAGGCGCTGTCGTCGAGGCGCGAGGCCTCCCGGCGCAGGGTCGATTCGTCCTGCCGCGTCGCCTGCCACGTGATGAGGCCGGTATAGACCACGACGCCGAGGCACCAGCCGACGAGGAGCCGGACGGTGACTCCCTGGACCGGGACCACGGCGGCGATGATGCCGACGAGGAGGAGCGAGCCGAGGAGGCGGGGGCGCAGCCACAAGGGCCTCAAGGGATTGCGCATGCGGATCAGCGTGGCCCCGGGCCGCAGGCGTCGTCGCAGGCCCTCCGACCGCCGAGGCGGCGGGCGATCCAGGGCCGCAAGGGCAGGAACAGGCGATAGGCGCCCTCGGCGAGCCACGGCACGCCCGGGACATGCCGGATCCACGCGAGGCGGCGCCATCCGGGCAGGTGCGACCACAGGGTGAAGAAACCGGCGGCGCCCGAGGCGAGGCGTCCCGCCCGGTCGCGCACATGGAAACGCGCCCGGGCATCGGCGCGCGAGAGGCCGCCGAGATCGGCCGGGCCATCCTGGCTCACATCCACCCAGGCGAGGGCATCGGCGCCCCGGTTCCGGCGATAGGTGCGGATCTCGGCCGCACAGAGGGGGCAGGCGCCATCGTAGTAGACGGTCAGTGGGGCGGTGGGCGTCGTATCCATCGCCGAGATATAGGGCGCCGCAAACGAAAAACGGCCGCGACACCCGTCGCGGCCGTCCGATCCTCAGGGGAGCGAGGCTCAGTAAGCCGAGCGGATCTTCAGCGCCTCACGGCCGGCGTAGCGGGCCTGCGAGCCCAGGCCCTCCTCGATGCGGATGAGCTGGTTGTACTTGGCCAATCTGTCGGAGCGGGCCAGCGATCCGGTCTTGATCTGCCCGCAATTCGTCGCGACGGCCAGATCCGCGATGGTGGAATCCTCGGTCTCGCCGGAGCGGTGGGACATCACCGCCGTGTAGCCGGCGCGCTGGGCCATATCGACGGCGGCGAGCGTCTCGGTGAGAGAGCCGATCTGGTTCACCTTCACGAGGATCGAATTCGCCGTGCCCTCGCTGATGCCGCGCGACAGGCGCGTGACGTTGGTGACGAACAGGTCGTCGCCAACGAGCTGGCAGCGGTCGCCGACCCGGTCCGTTAGGAGCTTCCAGCCGGCCCAGTCATCCTCCGACATGCCGTCCTCAATGGAAAGGATCGGGTAGCTGTCGACGAGCTTGGCGAGATAGCTCACCTGGGCCTCGATGTCCCGGGTCTGGCCCTCACCCTCGTAATGGTAGGCGCCGTCCTTGAAGAACTCCGTGGCGGCGCAGTCGAGGGCCAGGACCATATCGGTGCCGGGCTTGAAGCCGGCAGCCTGGATCGACTGCATGACGAAGTCGAGGGCGGCCTCGGCCGAGGGGAGATTCGGGGCGAAACCGCCCTCGTCGCCGACATTGGTGTTATGGCCGGCCTTCTTGAGGGCCCCCTTCAGGGTGTGGAACACCTCGGCGCCCATGCGCACGGCCTCGGCGAGGGACGACGCCCCCACCGGCATGATCATGAATTCCTGGAAATCGATGGGGTTGTCGGCATGCGCGCCGCCATTGATGATGTTCATCATCGGCACGGGCAGGACCCGGCCCTGCGTGCCGCCGATGTAGCGGTAGAGCGGCAGGCCGGCGGTCTCGGCGGCGGCCTTGGCCACGGCCAGGGAGACGCCCAGGATCGCATTGGCGCCCAGCCGCGCCTTGTTCGGGGTGCCGTCGAGCTCGATCATCGCCTCGTCGATGGCGATCTGATCTTCCGCATCCATGCCCCCGATGGCGTCGAGGATGTCGGACTGCACGGCGTTGACCGCCTTGCGCACGCCCTTGCCGCCGAACCGGCCCTTGTCGCCGTCGCGCAGCTCCACCGCCTCGTGAGCACCGGTGGAGGCGCCCGAGGGAACGGCGGCGCGGCCGAAGGAGCCGTCCTCGAGCAGCACATCGACCTCGATGGTCGGGTTGCCCCGGCTGTCGAGGATCTCGCGGGCGGCGATGTTGGTGATCGCGGTCATGCAGGAGCCTTCTTCGGACATGCGACCGGTGGCGGACCCGTCTGCGGGCCGGCCCCTCGTGCCCGGACGATCGGGGCAAGCGAGGAGATCGCGATTCTGCCCAGGCTTATCCGTCAACGCCGCGCATCGGGCAAGCGTCCCTCGACCCGGATTGCCGGATCGGTCCCGAAGAATGTTGGGCAGGTTGTCAAGAAAATCTTGCGCTTCCGGTGTCGCGCCGCTCCCCAGCGACGAACGGGCGGATGCAGCCCGGAGGATCGCGCGCTATAGCGGGTGCATGACGCACAGCCCCCTGAACCCCGAAACGCTGCAACTCGGGCAGACCACGCCCCTGCCCGCTTCCCCCGAGGAAGCCCGCCTCGACCGGGTGCCGAACCCGCATCCTGGCACGGATTACCTCGCCCGCTTCACGGTGCCGGAATTCACCTCGCTCTGCCCGGTCACGGGCCAGCCGGATTTCGCGATTCTGGTCATCGACTACGTGCCGGACCAGTGGCTCGTGGAATCGAAATCGCTCAAGCTCTACCTCACGGCGTTCCGCAACCACGGCGCGTTCCACGAGGATTGCACCGTCGGCATCGGCTTGACGCTGACCGAGCTTCTCGCGCCGCGCTACCTGCGCATCGGCGGATACTGGTACCCACGCGGCGGCATTCCGATCGACGTGTTCTGGCAGACGGGCGAACCGTTAAAGTCGGTCTGGCTGCCCGAGCAGGGCGTGCCGCCCTATCGGGCGCGTTGAGCGAAAGCTCCAGTTTTGACGCCGGGCATGGAAAAAGGGGCGTCCCGCGAGGGACGCCCCTTTCTCTATTTCTCGATCTGAATGGTCTATCAGTAGCCATACCCATAGGCCGGGGCACCGTAGCCGTAGGCCGGACGGTCATAGCCACCGCGGTAGTAGGAGTCTCGCGCGGCGCCCGCCGCGATGGCGCCGGCCGCGAGACCCGCGATCCCGAGGCCGACCGCTGCGCCGGTTCCAATGCCGCGACGGCCGCCGCCGCGATAGGCATAACCGCGATGACCGTAACCACCATGGGCATAGCCGCCACGACCGTATCCGTGACCGTGGCCGGGACGGGCTTCGGCGGCAGTCGCCGCCGCCAAGCCGCCAAGGGAAAGCGTCACGGCCGTGATCATTGCAAGCTTACGCATGTGGCTCCTCGAAAAGTTGCATCTCTTGAAGAGAACAACACGAAAGGATGCCGAAGGTTCCTGCCGCCGCCCCGGGGCTAAATCTTCCGATCGGCCGGCTGGTGACGATCACGCTGCCTTTGCGAGCCGATCGAAGGCTTGCAGCGTCGCGAGGAGAGCGGGCATATCCTTCAGGGCCACCATGTTGGGGCCGTCCGAGGGGGCGTGATCGGGGTCGGGATGGGTCTCGATGAAGAGGCCCGCCACCCCCACGGCCACGGCCGCACGGGCGAGCACGGCCACGAACTCGCGCTGTCCGCCCGAGGTGGCGCCCTGCCCGCCCGGCTGCTGCACCGAATGGGTGGCATCGAACACCACCGGAGCGCCATGGGTCACCCGCGCCATGATCGGCAGGCTACGCATGTCGGAGACGAGGGTGTTGTAGCCGAACGAGGCGCCGCGTTCGGTCACGAGTACGTTGGGGTTGCCGGCGCCCGTGACCTTGGCGGCGACGTGGGCCATGTCCCAGGGGGCGAGGAACTGGCCCTTCTTCACGTTGACCACACGGCCCGTGGCGGCGGCGGCGAGCAGCAGGTCGGTCTGCCGGCACAGGAAGGCCGGGATCTGCAACACGTCGATCACCTCCGCCGCGACGGCGCATTGCCCGGCCTCGTGCACGTCCGTGAGGACGGGGAGGCCGAACCGCTCCTTGATCTCGGCGAAGATCGGCAGGGCACTCTCGAGGCCGAGGCCGCGCGCCGTGGCGCCCGAGGTGCGGTTGGCCTTATCGAACGACGCCTTGAACACGAGGCCGATGCCGAGGCGGTCGGTCATAGCCTTGAGCGCGTCCGCGATCTCGACGGCGTGGTCGCGGCTCTCGAGCTGGCATGGACCCGCGATGAGCGCGAAGGGCAGATGGTTGGCGAAGGCCACGGCCCCCGCCTGAACGACGGGACCTGCGGAAGTGGGGGCGATCTCTGACATGGAGGCGGTCTAGCCCGCCAATCGGTTCGCGAAAAGGCCGGCGCGGCGGCGCAGGGGCCTGGATGTCGGCTTGGCGGAAGCAGACCTGGCGGCGGTCACGATGCACACCGTGAGGGATCCGGCGAGGCTGTCGTCGCGTGGTCCGGTCTCGCAGCGCAGGATCGCTTGTTTGAAGCGCTCTTGGCGGGGCGTCCCCGTCAGGAGGGAATCCTGGTGCAGAGCCAGGGCGAGGGTCTCTACGGCCTTGGCCTTCGCGCCCGTGAGCGCTTGCGCCGCCTGTCCGACGAGGTTGAAGAAGCGTCGTTCCGGCTCGCGGGACAGGGACCCGAACACCATCCGGCGGGGCGCCCGGCAGGCGAGGCTCATCCGCTCGGCATCGGCTGCCCGGAACACCGCCCCCGGTCCGGCGCGGCCGGCGAGCGAGGCACCCGTGGCGCGGATGATCCGGGCCGTGAGGGCATCGCAGGCATCGGCCGCGTGGGCCGGCCCAAGGGGGATGAGGATCGGCAGGGCGAGGGCGCAAACGATGGGAAGGCGAACGGTCATGGCGGAACTCTTATAAGGTGTCCGCCGGACTGCAACGCGCGATGGCCGTTATCGTGCGGCGCCGGGCGCCTCCGCCCGGCAGGTCGCATCACCGTGCGGGCGCAGGACGCGCGCCAGATGAACGGGGTGCGGGCCGGACTCGTCCTCCAGCACGCCCGCGAGGGCATCGACCGCGAGGGTGCCGGTGAAGCGGATCGGGTGACCGTCGGCCTCCGCCGCGAAGGCGACGCCCTTCGTAGCCGTATCGACGGTGACGGCCTCGACCCGGACCGGCGCCGAAAGGGTGGCGGCCTCGTACACGAGGGAGTCGCCGAGGGGCGAGCGCCGCAGGGTGACGCGCCGCTCCGTCGCGTCCTCCGCCATCGCGCACGGGCTAGCGTAGATGTAGGTGCCCGAGGCCCAGGACGTCCGGGCCCCGGCGGGGTCCGGAAGAAGCGCCGACAAGGCGTCGAAACCGAAGGTTCCCAGTGTGATTCGACCCGACATGATCGCCCTCCGATGACCAGCGCACCCTGGGGCACGCCGGTTTCCGGTTTGCGTCGGACGGATTACGCGGCGTTGCGTTCGCGCGTCCGGCGCTCGGCTTCGACGGATGCAAGAAGGATGCACACGGCGATGCCCTCGGCGGCGGCGGTGACGTCCTTCAGGCTCGGATAGGACGGGGCGAGGCGCAGAACGCTGTCGCGCGGGTCGCGACCGTAGGGCGAGGTCGCCCCGGCCGGCGTGAGGGCGAGGCCGGCTTCCTTGGCCAAGCGCACCACCTCCGTCGCCGTGCCGTCGCGGGCTTCCACGGTGATGAAGTAGCCGCCCTCCGGCTTCGTCCACCGGGCGGCGCCCGTGCCGGCAAGATGGCGCGACAGGGCCTCCTCTACGGCGGCGAATTTCGGGGCCAACAGGGCGCGGTGCGCGTCCATGTGGGCATCGAGGCCCGCGCCGTCGCGCAGGAAGCGGACGTGACGGAGCTGGTTGAGCTTGTCCGGCCCGATGGTGCGCTTCGAGGCACGGGCGAGGTACCAGCGCACGTTGTCGGGCGAGCCCGCGAAGAAGGCGAGGCCGGCGCCCGCCAGGGTGATCTTCGAGGTGGAGGCGAAGACGAAGGCCCGGTCCGGATTGCCGGCCTCGGCGCAGAGCGTCAGGATGTTGGCAACAGTGACACGCTCCGGCGTGAGGTGGTGCACAGCGTAGGCGTTGTCCCAGAACAGGCGGAAATCCGGGGCGGCCGCCTTCATGGCGGCAAGGCGCCGGACGGTCTCGTCGGAATAGGTCTCGCCCGAGGGATTCGAGTATTTCGGCACGCACCACATGCCGCGCACGGCCGGATCGGCCACCGCCGCTTCGACCACGTCCATGTCGGGGCCTTGCCCGGTCATCGGCACGGGGATCATGCGGATGCCGTAGGCCTCGCACAGGGCGAAGTGGCGGTCGTAGCCCGGCACCGGGCATAGGAAGGCGATGTCGCTCTCCTTCGACCACGGTTTGGCGGAGCCCGGCACGCCCGTGAGCAGGGCCCAGGCGATGCTGTCGTGCATCATCGCGAGGCTCGAATTGTCGCCGACCACGATCTGGTCGGCCGGCGCGTCGAGGAGGTGGGTGAACAGGGCCCGGACCTCGGCGATGCCCTGCTGGCCGCCGTAGTTGCGCGCGTCCTCGCCCGCCTGCGTGACGTAGTCGCCGTTGCCGGCGAGACCCAGCATGCCCGCGGCGAGGTCGAGCTGCTCGGGCGAGGGTTTGCCCCGGGTCATGTCGAGCTTGAGCCCCCGGGCCTTGAAGGCCTCGTAGGCGACGCGGGCGCGGGCGTGCAGGTCCGCGAGATCGGTGGAGCTCCGATCGGCGATGGTGGTCATGATGGGGTTCCGGATGGCTGGGCTGCGGCAATCAAACGGGGTGCACAATGACCGCTCGCATCGCCCGCGTCACCCTGCCTTCGCCGCGTTTCAGGACGCCCTTCCCTGCATGGCGGGCATTGTCGTGCCCCGAACAAAGGAAAGCCGGCCACAGGGGCCGGCTTCAAGGTGAGGAGGAGAGGAAAGACGCCGTCCAGGCAGGGCATGCCCGGACGGAAGAGCGATCAGGCTGAGGGTCAGCCGGCCTTGTTCAGGGCGACGGCCACGAAGCGTGTGACGCCCTTGGAGCTCTTCACGCGCATCAGCACCGCCTTGCGGCCGCTCGACTCGGCCGACCGGATGCGTTCGGCGACCTCCGAGGGCTTGGAGACGCTGGACCCGGCGACATCGAGGATGATGTCGCCCTGCTCGATGCCCTTGGCCGCGGCCGGGCCGTCGGGATCGACATCCATCACCGCCACGCCTTCCTCTCCGGCACCGACTTCGGCGGCCGGGGCGAGGCTGAGGCCGAGGCGCGGCTGGCCGTCCGAAGACAGGCCGCTCCGATCGCCACCCGAGGATTTCGGGTCGTTCGGAAGCGCGCCAAGGATCACCGTGGCGGTGTCGGTCTTGCCGCTCCGGAGATAGGCGAGGTCGACCTTGGCGCCCGGCTTGAGACCGGCGATCTTCCGGGACAGCTCCCTGGCGTCGTTGATGGCGCTGCCGTTCACCGTTTCGATCACGTCGCCGGACTTGAGGCCGGCCTTGGCCGCCGGGGTGCCGGGCTCGGCGTGATCGACCAGCGCCCCCTTGGCCTTGTCGAGGCCGAGGCCGTCGGCGATGTCCTTCGTCACGGGCTGGACCTGCACGCCGAGATAGCCACGGGCGACCTTGCCGTCCGCGCGGAGCTGATCGACCACGGCCTGAACGGTCTCGGCCGGAATGGCGAAGGCGAGGCCGACACTGCCGCCCGACGGCGAGGCGATGGCGGTGTTCACGCCCACCACTTCACCACCGACGTTGAAGGTCGGACCGCCGGAGTTGCCCTTGTTGATGGGCGCGTCGATCTGCAGGAAGTCGTCGTAGGGGCCGGCTCCGATGTCACGGCCACGGGCCGAGACGATACCGGCGGTGACGGTGCCGCCGAGGCCGAACGGGTTGCCGATGGCCACCACCCAGTCACCGACGCGGGGCGCCGACTTGCTGAGCGAGACGTACGGGAAGGTGCCGCCGTCGGTGATCTTCAGGAGCGCCAGATCGGTCTTCGGGTCCTTGCCGATGATCTTGGCGTCGAGGGTGCGGTTGTCGTCGAGGGTGACCTGAACGCTCTTGGCCTTGTCGACCACGTGGTTGTTGGTCACCACGTACCCGTCGGCCGAGATGATGAAGCCCGAGCCCATGGCGCCGCGCGGGCCCTGGCGCTTGGGTCCCTGGCCACCGAAGCCGGGACCGCCGGGGCCGCCCTGGCCGAAGCGCTTGAAGAACTCGCGCAGCTGCGGCGGCACGTTCTGCTGGCCCTGGCCACCCGGACCGTCGTCGTCATCCGAGGTCGCGCTGTCGTCGAGCTTCACCTTCACGGCAACGACGCCGGGCTTCACCTTGTCAACGACGGTGGCGAAGGAGCCCGGCGGATGGTCGGGAGTCTCGATGGGGTTCTTCGAGAGGGACTGGGCGTAGGCGGAGGTCACGGGCTGCGAGAGAACCCCGGCGGCGCCCGTCGTCACGAGGGCGGCCACGGCGACGGAGGCGAGGGCGTTGCGGCGCAGGCGATTGGTCTGGACGGGCATCAAGGTCTCCGGATCGGGGGGCGTCGCCGAGCGGCGGGCCGTGATGCAGGGTTTAGGGCCCGCCGCGTGACCCCTCCGTGGCGGCGGGATTACGGTTTGGACAGGTTCGGCGCAGGCCCTTCGGGGATCAGTCCGGCCCGCCAGCGCAGGTCGAGTAGGAGGCCGGCCGGATGGGTGTCGAGGGGGAGCGTCACCGGCACGCCTGCCGCGTTGAGGAGCCGCGCCGCCCAGTGGTTGCAGACATTGGCGTAAGAGAAGCGTCCCTCGCCCTCGTAGAACAGACTTGGCCCGTAGAGGCCGGGGCCACCCGTGACGGGTTGCCCCTCGACCAGGCGAAAACTCGTCTCCAGGCGCGCGAGGAGGCGCGCCAGCCCGGCGCTCGAGATCCGCACAGTCACGAGGTCCGAATGCGGAAAGCTCTCCCGCACGGGCCGCTCCAGGCCGACCACCTGCACCACGCCGGCCCGCCCGCCGGGGGTGAACAGGGCTTCGAGGGCCAGACGCAGGTTGAATTCGGCGAGCGTCGGCGTCGTGCGATAAAAGCGGGCTTCGCCCCAGCCGAATTCGAGGTCGGGATAGGCCCGGAACCGCAGGGCGATGGCGCGCAGGGCCGGGCCGGCACCCTCCCCCGTGAGGACATCGCGCGGGATCACGAGGCCGGAATGCCAGCCGTGATTGACGAGGTGGATCGTGCGCGCGTCGACCCCGACGGGAGGATAGAGCGCCGGGTCACCGGGGCGCGCCGTGAGGGTCACGGCGAGCCCCAGGATCACGAACAGGCCGGCCAGTGCGAAGCCCAGCCGGCGGAGGATCACGCGGCCTCGTCGGTCAGGCGGGTCAGGGCTTCGGTGATCTTTTCGAGGCGGGCGGCCTGGGCCGCACGGCGTTCGTGCTGCTCGTCCACGATCTCGTCCGGGGCGCGGGCCATGAAGTCGGCATTGGCGAGCTTGGCGTCGATCTTCTCGATCTCGCCCGCCGCCTTGACGGCCTCCTTCTTCAGGCGCGAGACCTCGGCGCCGAGATCGACGATGCCCTCCAGCGGCAGGGCCGCCACGGAGCCGCGCACGAGGAGCTGCACGGCGTTCTTCGGCGCCGTCGCCTCGAAGCGGATCTCGGACAGGCGGGCGAGACGCAGGAGAGTGTCGGTCCAGCGTGTGGCGCGGGCCTTCAGGGCATCGTCGGCGCCGATCACCACGAGGGGGATCTGAGCGCCGGCCGGCACGCTGGTCTCCGAGCGGGCCGAGCGGATCTCCGAGACGAGGTCCACGAGCCAACCGACTTCTGCCTCGGATTCGGCATCGTTCAGGGCGCCGAGATCGGGCCAGGGCGCGAGGGCGAGGAGCCCGCGATCGGCCACGCCCTCCCCCTTGATCGCCCAGAGTTCCTCCGTGAGGAACGGCATGAACGGGTGCAGGAGCTTGGCGATCTGATCGATGAGGAAGGCGACCGTGCCTTGCGTCTCAGCCTTCGACGCCGCGTCGACGTCCTCGCCCTGGAGTACGGGCTTGGCGAGCTCGACGTACCAATCGCAGAAGATGTTCCAGACGAAGCGGTAGGCCGCCGCCGCCGCGTCGTTGAAGCGGTAAGCGTCGAGAGCCGCCGTGACCTCGGCGACGGCGCGCGCCGCCTCGCCGAGCGCCCAACGATTGAGGGGATCGCGCGCGGCGTCCGGACGGTAATCGGCCCGCAGGGTGCAGCCGTTAATCTCGGCGAAGCGCGAGGCGTTCCAGAGCTTCGTCGCGAAGTTGCGGTAGCCCTCGACGCGGTTCACCGCGAGTTTGATGTCGCGGCCCTGCGCGGCCATGGCCGCCAGGGTGAAGCGTAGGGCATCGGCGCCGTACTGGTCGATGAGGCCCAGCGGATCGACGACGTTGCCCTTCGACTTCGACATTTTGGCGCCGGCCGCATCCCGCACCAGGGTGTGGAGGTAGACCGTCGAGAACGGCACCCGGTCGGTGACGTGGAGACCGAGCATCATCATTCGGGCCACCCAGAAGAAGATGATGTCCTTGCCCGTCACCAGGGTGTCGGTGGGGTAGTAGCGCGCGAGCTCGGGCGTGGCGTCGGGCCAGCCGAGCGTCGAGAACGGCCACAAGGCGGAGGAGAACCAGGTGTCGAGGACGTCCTCATCCCGGCGGAGGGGAACGGGCCGACCGTGCTTCGCGTCCGCTTGGACCTGAGCCTCGGCCTCGCTCGGCGCCACGAAGAATCCGCCTTCGTCGTCGTACCAGACCGGGATCTGGTGGCCCCACCAGAGCTGGCGCGAGATGCACCAGGGCTCGATGTTCTCCAGCCACTGGAAAAAGGTCTTCTCGTAATTGTCGGGCACGAATTTCGTCTGGCCGTCGCGCACGGCCTGGAGGGCGCGCTCGGCGAGCGGCTTCACGTTCACGTACCATTGGTCGGTGAGATAGGGTTCGATCACCACGTTCGAGCGGTCGCCGTGCGGCACCGCGTGGGTGTTGGCCTCGACGAGCCGCAGACGCTCGCGCGCCTCCATGAGGGCGACGACCTGCTTCCGCGCGGCGAATCGGTCGAAGCCGTGCAGCGCCATCGCCTCCGCCTCCGGAGTCGCATCGGCCAGGAACGCGGCGTTGCCCGCGATGCTGATCCGGGCCTCGGCGTCGAGGATGTTGATGGGCATGCAACCGGCGCGGCGCCCGACCTCGAAATCGTTGAAGTCGTGGGCCGGGGTGATCTTGACGGCACCCGTTCCCTTTTCCGGATCGGAATAGGTGTCGGCCACGATGGGGATGAGGCGGCCGACCAGCGGCAGGCGCACGTGGCGGCCGACGAGGTGGGTGTAGCGCGCGTCCTCCGGGTGGACCGCCACGGCCGTGTCACCCAACATGGTTTCGGGGCGGGTGGTCGCGACCGTGATGACCTCGCCAGTCTCGGCACCGCTGGCGTCGACGACAGGATAGTCGAAGTGCCAGAGGTGGCCCTTCACCTCGACTTGCAGCACTTCGAGATCGGAGATCGCCGTCTGGAACTTCGGGTCCCAGTTCACGAGGCGCTTGTCGCGGTAGATCAGCCCCTGGGCGTGGAGATCCACGAAGGTCTTCGTGACGGCGCGGACCATCTGGTCGTCGGGCGATCCGTCGAGGCCCATGGTGAACCGCTCGCGCGACCAATCGCAGGAGGCCCCCAGGCGTTTAAGCTGATTGACGATGGCCCCGCCCGATTCGGCCTTCCAGGCCCAGACCTTCTCGACGAAGGCGGCGCGGCCGATCTCGCGGCGGCCCGGCTCCTTGGCTTCGGCGAGGCGGCGTTCCACCACCATCTGGGTGGCGATGCCGGCGTGATCCGTACCGGGCTGCCACAGGACGTCGCGGCCGCGCATACGCTCGAACCGGGCCAGGATGTCCTGAAGGGTATTGTTGAGGGCGTGGCCCATGTGAAGGCTGCCGGTGACGTTCGGCGGCGGAATCACGATGGTGAAGGGCCGGGCATCCGCCCGGTCGGGCCGTCCGGCCTTGAACGCGTCGCCCGCCTCCCAGGCGGATGCGATGCGCGCCTCGACGGCGGCGGGGTCGAAGGTCTTGTCCATCATGGGCGGGGTCGGCCAGTTCGAGCGAGACGGGGGGCGTGGTTCTCGCGATCCCGGTCCGGTCGGCTCTCGCGGGAGAATCGACGGGACCGGATGTTTCGTGAGGCACGTTCAGCGGGTTGGCCCGCTTTCAACCCGTCGGGCCCACCGCGTCAACACGAAGCGGCGAATCGTCCGTCCCCTTTCGCGCCTTTAGCGACCGCGTGAGACCCGCTCGATCTCGGCCCGTACGAGGCGCTCGACGAGGGAGGGAAGCTGCTCGTCGAGCCAGCCCTTCAGCATCGGCCGGAGCATGTCCTGCACGAGATCCTCGAGGGTGCGGGCATTGTTCGACAGCACCGTGCTGGCGAGCATGTTGAAGGCCTGGCCCACGCTGGCATCGGTCACGGACGAGGTCAGGCGTGCAGCGGGCTCCGGCGCGACGAAGGTCGCTGCCGCCGCCGCAACACGCGGTGGTTCCGGAACGACCACGGGCTCCGGCTCGGGCTCCGGCTCGTCGTCCTCGAACGCGATCGCGTCAAAATCGAGGGTTTCGTTGGTGAAGCCGATCTCGGGCTCCGCGACGGGGGCAAGCGCAGGTTTGCGCACGGATTGGGCTACCTCAGCAAGATCGAGAATATCATCGTTTTCTGCGGGCGGGAGCGTGGCATGCACCGGCTCGGCGACCTCGGTCTTCGTGCTCTGATCGTCGGCGATAATGCGACGGATCGAAGCAAGAATCTCCTCCATGGAGGGATCCGGAGCTTTGTCCGGCATCTTGGGGCTTGCTGCACTCATCCGAAAGACGCTCGGTTGTAAGGAGACGGAAAGTAGCTCGTCATCAAGGTAAAGAACCCCGATGCAGGCCAGTATTTCACGCTCCCATTCCGACACAAGGGCCCAGTGAAGCGGGGGGCGGGAAAAGCGCCGCTTTCACGATTGCCCCGCGCCGTGTGGCCGGAGAGTGACCCTCCGGCTCCGGCCTAACGGCCGTCCGGCGTGCGCACGCCGAACCAGAGATCCTTGACCTGGTCGAAATGTTCCTTGGGGCTGTAGGCCGTCACGGGCAGCGCGGTGAAGCGCACGGTGAGGCGGCCGACGGTCTGCACCACGCCGTAGGAGTTCACGACACGGTCACGCTGGGCCAGGATGAGGTTGACGCGGGAGTTCAGGAGCTCCTGCTGTGCGTTCAGCACGTCGAGGGTGGTGCGCTGGCCGACGCGCGCTTCCTCGCGCACGCCGTTGAGGGCGACCTCGTTGGCCTGCACCTGGGCCTGCGAGGCGATGACCTGCGCCTTCGAGGCTTCGAGCCGGCCCCAAGCGGTGACGATGGCCGAGCGGATCTGGTCGCGCACGTCCTCGACCTCGATGCGGCGTTGGCCCGCGAGCTCCTTGGCCTGACGGATCTGCGAGTAGGTCAGGCCGCCTTCGTAGAGGGGCACGGAGATGCGGCCGACGATCTGGGCGTTGAGGCTGCGGTCGCCGGGGAACGTCGTGTCGAAGCGCTGCTGGACCGTGCCCGAGATGCCCGCCGTGGGGTAGAGCTGGCCTTCCAGAACCTTGACGCTGGCCTCGGCCACGTCGACCGCATGCATCGCCGCCAGGATCTGGGGATGCTCCTTCAGGCCGATCGTCACCGCCGCGTCGAGGCTGGGCGGGACGAAGCGGTCGAGGGGGCGGCCGGGGGCGAGCTGGCGCGGCTCGACGCCGATGAAACGGCGATAGGTCCCGATGCTGGCGCGCAGGGTCGCCTCGGCGCCGCTCACGTCGGAGCGGGCGCCGGCGAGGCGCGCCTCGGCCTGGGCGACGTCGGTGCGGGTGACCTCGCCGACGTTGAAGCGGTCGCGGGTCTGGCGCAGCTGCTCTTCCAGCACCTCGACGTTGTTGCGGCGCAACTCGAGGTTCGCCGTGTCGCTGAGCACGAACATATAGGCCTGCGCCGCGCTGAACAGGGTGTTCATCTCGACGGCGCGCAGGGTCTCTCGCGTGCTGAGCACGTTCGATTCCGCCCGGCGGGTCTGGTTGTCCGTCTGAAAGCCGTTGAACAGGGTCTGGTTGACGGTGAGCGATGCACCGCCCGGCCGGGTCACGTTGTCGATGGGAAAGCCCTGGATGGTTCCCTCGGTCCGCGCGACGCCGATATCGGCGGACCCGCTCACCGTCGGGCGATAGCCGGACTTGGCCTGAGCCACGTTCTCATCGACGCCGCGAAGGGCGGCACGGTTCGAGTTCAGGGTCGGGTTCGCCGCGTAAGCGCGAGACAGGGCGCTCTCGAGCGTCTCGGCCCTGGCCTGATGCGCGACGGCCAGCGTCAAGGCGACGATGCCGATGCATCGAAGCCCATGGCGCGTCGCTGGTTTCCGTTCTGTCACGTTCATCAGCCCTTGCGGTTTTACGATGAACCGGTCGGCCGCTGTCTCGCGGCGCTGCGCACGTGCGCAATCCGGGTTGCCCGCCCGACGGTGAGTTTAGCTGAACTCGGCTTGACGGGCACCGGGGTGGAGGCGGCCGGGGGTCGAATGAAAAAAGGTGCCGCATAAAAGCGACACCCGACTGTCGTTAACTTATGTTTGCGGCTTGCTTTTCAGAAGGCGAAGCCGCCCTCCGTCGCGAAGGCGCCGAGGGCCGGAAGTGTCGCGTCGAACAGCGGGCGTGCGCCGAAAGCGTCGCCGGTTCGAACGAACAGGGTCGCCTTGGCGGCTCGGGCCGGGCCGAGAACGCACACGAGGCGACCGCCTTCCTTGAGTTGTTCGAGGAGGGTCTGGGGACGCATCTCGACACGGCCGTTGACGAGGATCCCGTCATAGGGCGCCTGCGCCGGGGCGCCGGCCTCGAGGGGGGCTTCGACAACCGCGATATTCGAGAGGCCTGCCAGACGTTCGCGGGCGCCGGCCGCCAGGACCGCGGACGATTCCGTGGCGACGACCTCGGCCCCGAGCTGTCGCAGGATGGCGGTCGCGTAGCCGTAGCCGGTGCCGACATCGAGAACCTTGTCTCCCGCATGGAGGTCCAAGGCCTGAATCATCCGGGCGAGGAGCATCGGGGCCGGCATGGCACGGCGGTCGCCGCCGCCGCCGTCGAGGCTCAGGGTCTGGTCGATATAGGCGAAATCCTCACGCCCGGGCGGCACGAACCGCTCGCGGGCCACGTCCTCGAACGCGTCGAGGACGGCGATGCTGTTCACGTCGAAGGTCCGCAGCTGACAATCGACCATGAGGCGGCGCGCCTGCGCGTAATCGAGCATGGATGCGGTCTCTTCCTTCGACGGCGTGTTCCCGCGTTCCGCGCGGCGCTTCCCTGTCGGAGGCCGTTCGGCGACGCTTGAAGTCGGCGGTTTGTCGGGGATGGGCGCCGAAAACGCAAGGTTGCCGGAGCCAGGGCGCACGCAACACCGACCCCGGGCAAGAATATCGGGGACAGCGGCGACAGCCTGGGGAAAGGGGAAGAATTTGGAGGCCTCGCCCGGAATCGAACCGGGGTGCAAGGATTTGCAGTCCTCTGCGTAACCACTCCGCCACGAGGCCTTCCCGCTCTACCCCGAACGAGCGGGGCGGCGACCCCGACCGGGCGGTCCGTCCGGGGTGAGGGGTCTCTAGCAGAGGCTTGGGCCGATCGGCAACGGTGTTTTGCCGGCCAAAGCGTGTGAAGTTGCCGGGCCGCACAGGCCTGACGGTTTCAGCCCCCGCTTGCGGGGAAATGCGACGGATTTGTCAAACGCAGGCCCCGGGGGCCTTGCGTCCACGATCGGCCCTGTGTAGAGACCCGATCGCGGTCCCCGATAGCTCAGTTGGTAGAGCAAGCGACTGTTAATCGCTTTGTCGCAGGTTCGAGTCCTGCTCGGGGAGCCAATTCTTCCTTCGATCTTGTGCGGTGCTTCATAGCATTGGTCGAGATCGTGGTTCTACGGAACCGCGTTGTTGTCCTGGATGATCAAGGCATCGGCTTTTCATTCAGGCGATCAGGTCGCTCTCTTGCATGGCCGCGCTGGCCTGTGTAGAGATCCGGCGGTGATCCCCGATAGCTCAGTTGGTAGAGCAAGCGACTGTTAATCGCTTTGTCGCAGGTTCGAGTCCTGCTCGGGGAGCCAATCTCCTGGTCTTTTTCGCAGGTTGCCCCAGGCCGATCCTCGGGATGTTGCGGCCGATCTCCGGCACGTCTGCCGAGTCCGCGGACCAGCGTCCGCCGCCCTGCCCTCGCGCGATCCAACCTTGTACCGGCTTGTTCGAAGCACGCTTCCGAGCCGGATCTGCGCATCTCTGTCCCGCCTCGCCAGATCAGCTCCGGGCGCCCGGTTCGGGCTTTGCGCATCGTCGCGCGGGCCTTCGGGATGAGGGGCGGATTGCCCCATCCAGGCAACCGCCATGAAAAACGCCGCAGGCCCTGGGGACCTGCGGCGCTGATAGGGTTCGGACCGATGGAACGATCCGCTTAGCGGTCTCCGGCTCCGGAGAGCAGCTTCTCGATCTGCTCCATGCCGTTGCCGTAGGCTTTCGCCTCGGTCGGCAGGCTGCGGTCGGAACGCTGTACCAGCTTGCCGTTCTTGCGAATGGCCCACTGGTAAGGCGCGCCCTCCGCCTTCGGCGGCACGATTTCGAGAGTGTAGGGATGGGTGTTGACGGTTGTTTCGCTCATTCGAGCACCATGCCACGTGCTGGCGTCGGTTGCCAGACATCGAAGCCCTCAAGAAATCGATAAACCGGTCTCCGGTGCATTTTCTCGGGCCGAGACTGGCGTTCCAGCCGCCGTGATCGCGGCCGAAACGGGATTTCAGCGCCAAACCTCGCGGCAATCGACCCTCGCGCGACCACCATTTCTTGCGGGATCAGCTCCGGTACGTCCGTCATACGGGGCTGTGGCTGGATCATCCCCTCCCCGCTTCGATGGGAGCGCGGAACGGATCAGTCCGGCTGAACCGGCGGGTCTAGGCGTTCATCCAAGGGCGACGCGGCCAGGGCCCGTTCCCGCCAGGCGTCACGCTCGGCGAGCGCCTGGGCCAGGGCGGCTTCGGCCTTGTCGGCGCGCGTCGCCTGCAGCTTGGCCACGGCCTGCGCACGCTCGCGCGCCCGGGTCTCGGCCGCCATCTGGACCTTGAGGTCCCTCGGCGTTCCCATGATGCCTCCTGTGGTGGCGCCGGCCCGCGGGACCGGCGCCGTACCCGTCCTACTGGGTGACTTCGTTGCCGGCGTAGTTGATGGCGCCGTCGGCCCCCTTTTTCCAGACGTACATGACGTAGTCCGGCCGGGTGATGTCGCCCTTCTTGTCGTAGGAGATGTCGCCGATCACCGTGTCGAAGGGCTTGCCCTGGTGGAGGACGGCGGCGACCTTCTGGCCGTCGGACGATTTGGCCGCCTCCATGGCTTGTTTCAGGATCTGGACGGCGGCGTAGGAATAGAGGGTGTAGCCCTCCGGGTCGAAGTTGATGGCCTTGAACGCGTCCACCGTGGCCTTGGATTTGGGGTTCTTGCGGGCGTCGGGGGAGAAGGTCATCAGGGTGCCGTCGGAGCCGGGACCGGCCACCTGCGCGAACTCTCGGTCGGCGATGCCGTCGCCTCCCATGAGCGGGGCGTTGAGGCCCTGGTCGCGCATCTGGCGGATCAGCAGGCCGGCCTCCGTGTAGACGCCGCCGAAATAGACCACGTCGACGCCCGCCTGCTTCAGCTTCGACACGAGGGAGGAAAAATCCTTCTCGCCCGGATTGATGCCCTCGAAGATCGTGCTGGTGCCGCCCTTGGCTTTCAGCGCCTTCAGGGTCTCGTCGGCGAGCCCGCGACCGTAAGGCGTCTTGTCGTGCACGAAGGCGATCTTCTTGCCCTTGAACTTGTCGGCGAGGTAGGCGCCCGCCACGCCGCCCTGCTGGTCGTCACGGCCGCAGGTGCGGAAGGTGTTCCAGTTGCCGCGCTCGGTGTACTTGATCGCCGTCGAGGCGGGGCTGATCTCGACGATGCCGGCTTCCTGCAGGACGTCGGACACCGGGATCGAGACGCCGGAGTTGAAGGCGCCGACTACGGCCTTCACGCCCTCCGAGGCGAACTTGTTGGCGACCGAGACGCCCTGCTTCGGGTCGGAGGCGTCGTCGCCCACCGTCATCACGAGCTTCTCGCCGTTGACGCCGCCGGCCTTGTTGATGTCGGCGATGGCCTGTTGCGCGCCGGTCTTGATCTGTGCGCCGAAGGCGGCGTTCGGCCCGGTGACGGGGACCACGACGCCGATCTTGATCTCGGCCCGGGCGGCCGTGGCCGCAAGCATCAGGCCCAGGGCGACGCCGGTCGACAACAGTGACTTCATGCTCGTTTCCCCTCTCGAAGCGTCGTGCCGCCCGGATCCCCGTGACGGCAGGATCGCGTAAAACGTGAACGTTACGGCGCCGCCGCCCGGTCGCGCCAGCTCAGCGGGCCGGTGCGCTCGTAGAGCCAGGCGTATTGCCGGGTCATCTGGCCGGCGCGGGTGAAGCGATAGGCAAGGGCGCCGACCGCGAGGACGAACAGGGCATCGACGGCATAGGCCGGCCCGGACAGGAGCGTCCCCTCGAAGAGGGCATAGTGCAGGAACCGCGTCACGCCCGCGATGAGCAGGAGGGCAAGCGCGCAGTGCCAGAGCGGGCGCCAGCCCCGTGCGAGGCCGCTGCCGGTCATCCAGGCGGCCGAGCCACCCATCGCCACGGTGACGAGGAGGAAGATCCCGATCGTGGCGCCATCCAGCACGAAGGAGTCGGGCATCAGTGCTGTCCCCCTTCGAGGTACGCGGCCTTCACCTGGGGATCGTCGAGGAGCGCCTGTCCGGTACCGCTCATGGTGACGGCGCCCGTGACCATGACGTAGCCGCGATGCGCGAGCTTGAGGGCGTGGTAGGCGTTCTGCTCGACGATGAACACGGTGAGACCCTCCGTGCGGTTCAACTCGCGCACCGTCGAGAAGATCTGCTTCACCACCAGGGGCGCGAGGCCGAGCGACGGCTCGTCGAGCATGAGCAGGCGCGGCCGGCTCATGAGGGCGCGAGCGATGGCGAGCATCTGCTGCTCGCCGCCCGACATGGTGCCGCCGCGCTGGTCGATGCGCTCCTTGAGCCGAGGGAACAGAACGCACATCCGCTCGAGATCCTCGGCGAAGTGTTTACCGCCGTTGACGGCCGCGCCCATCTGCAGGTTCTCGCGCACCGTCATCCGCGAGAAGATGCGCCGGCCCTCCGGCGACTGGGCGAGGTTGAGGCGGGCGATCTCATGGGTCGGCAGCCGCGTGATGTCCTGGCCCGCGAAGGTGATGGTGCCCTCGCGCGCCTGGGGCTGGCCGAAGATGGTCATCATCAGGGTGGATTTGCCGGCGCCGTTGGCGCCGATGAGGGCGACGATCTCACCCTCGTTGACGTCGATGTCGACGGCCTTCAGGGCCCGGATGCTGCCGTAATAGGCCGAGACGCCGCGTACGCTGAGCAATGGCTTGTCCGCCTCCGCCATCCGGGCCCGGGTCTCGTCCACGAGGACGTTGATGCCGGCGACGCTCATGCCTGAGCTCCGGTCAGGCCGACTTCGGCTTCGACGTCGGCGACCTCCTCGTCGTCGACGCCGAGATAGGCGGCGATGACGCGGGTGTCGTTGCGGATCTCGTCCGGCGTGCCATCGGCGATCTTGATGCCGTAATCGAGCACGACGATCCGGTCGGAGATCTGCATCACCACGGACATGTCGTGCTCGATGAGCAGCACCGAGGTGCCGAACTCGTCGCGGATGAGCCGCAGGAGGGTGTTGAGGTCGGCCGATTCGCGCGGGTTGAGGCCGGCGGCCGGCTCGTCGAGACAGAGCAGCACCGGGTCGGTGCACATGGCGCGGGCGATCTCCAGGCGGCGCTGGTCGCCGTAGGGCAGGTCGCCCGCCGGCTCGTCGGCCCGGTGGGTGAGGCCGATGCGCTCGATCCAGGCGGCGGCCTTGGCGATGGCCTCACCTTGCGCTCGGCGGTAGCCGGGAAGTCCGAGGATGCCCGCGAGGCTGAAGGCCGAGGCCTGCATCAGGGGCTTGTGCATGGCGACGAGCAGGTTCTCCAGCACGGTCATCTGCGGGAACAGGCGGATGTTCTGGAAGGTGCGGGCGACGCGGGCCAGCCGGTTGACGTCGTGTCCGGGCAGGCGCTCGAGCAGGTAGGTCTCGCCGCCCTGTTGGCGGAGTCGGATCATCCCCTCCGTCGGCTTGTAGAAGCCCGTGATGCAGTTGAAGACCGTGGTCTTGCCCGCGCCGTTGGGGCCGATGAGGGCGGTGATGTCGCCGCGCCCGACCTTGAACGACACGTCGCCCACGGCGGTGAGGCCGCCGAAGCGCATGGTCAGGTGATCAACCACGAGGATCGGGTCGGCCGGGCCGCCGGGCATGGCGGCGGGAGGCTCGTCCCGCAGGGTGGCGAGGCGGGTGATGCCGGACGCCTGCGTCATCGGGCGCGCGCTCCCAGGCGAACGGACGGGGTGCGCTCGGAGATGAGCCCGCGCGGGCGCCAGACCATCATGGCCACCATGGCGAGGCCGAACAGGAGCAGGCGGTACTCGTTGGGGTCGAAGCCTTCGCCGAACACGGCCTTGAGGAAGCCGAGGTTGCGCAGCAATTCCGGCGCGCCCACCATGGCGATGGCCGCCACCGCGACGCCGAGCTGGCTGCCCATGCCGCCGAGCACCACGATGGCGAGGATGATGGCGCTCTCGAGGAAGTTGAAGCTCTCGGGGCTAACGAACCCCTGCCGCACGGCGAAGAACGAGCCGGCGAAGCCCGCGAACATGGCGCCGAGGGCGAAGGCCGTGAGCTTCGTCATGGTGGTGTCGATTCCGAGCGACCGGCAGGCGATCTCGTCCTCGCGCAGGGCCTCCCAGGCGCGGCCGAGCGGCAGGCGGCGCATGCGGAGCGTCACGAGGTTGGTGATCAGCGCGAGCACGAGGATGAGATAGTAGAGGAAGACCACCCGGTGCATCGGGTTGAACGTCAGGCCGAAGGTGCTGGCGAACCCGCCCTCCCCGGCCGTGAACGGAATTCCGAAGAAGCTCGCCCGCGGGATCGACGAGAGGCCGGCGGAGCCGCCCGAGAAATCGACCCAGTTGATGAGCACGAGCCTGATGATCTCCCCGAAGGCGAGGGTCACGATGGCGAGGTAGTCGCCACGCAGGCGCAGCACCGGAAAGCCGAGCAGCACCCCGAAGGCCGCCGCGAACAGACCGGCGAGCGGCAGGCAGATCCAGAACGACAGGCCGAACACCGTCGACAGCAGGGCGTACGAATAGGCGCCCACCGCGTAGAAGGCGACGTAGCCGAGGTCGAGCAGCCCGGCGAGGCCCACCACGATGTTGAGGCCCCAGCCGAGCATCACGTAGGTGAGGATGAGGATGCCGAGGTCGATCCAGTAGCGGCCCTCCGACAGGCTGCCCGAGCCGAAGGCCGCGAGCAGCGGCAGGGTGAGGGCGATGCCGAGGGTGAGCGGACCGATGATCCGGCCGGGGCGCGCGAGCCGGGCGGGGGCTTTGGAGTCGGCCTCCGCCAGGGTGCGGATGTCGCGACGGCGCGAGACCTCGCCGAGCACGAGGCGCTGGGCCAAGCGCAGGACGAACACGGCGGCACACAAGCCCGCGACGAGGCCCCAGCGGCCGGTGAGTTCGAGGCCGGTGCCCTGTCCGAGATCCGTGCGGTAGGCCACCACCGGAATGGCGAGGCCGAGGGTCACCAGGGCGAAGAGGGCCGCATCCTTGACCATTTCGGGCAACGCGGAGGTGCGTCGCGCGGCCACGGTCGGGGCCACCCGGCCGATCGTCGAACCTTGAGCCACGCTAGACCTTCTCCACTTCGGGGCGTCCGAGGATGCCGGACGGCTTGAAGATGAGCACCACGATCAGGATCAGGAACGCGGCGACATCCTTGTACTCGATGGAGAAATAGGCCGACCAGAACGTCTCGATGAGGCCGATGATGAGGCCGCCGAGCACGGCGCCCGGCAGGGAACCGATGCCGCCGAGCACGGCCGCCGTGAACGCCTTCACGCCGGGCACGAACCCGTCCGAGAACGAGACCACGCCGTAATACAGGAGATAGAGGGTGCCGGCGACGGCGGCCAGCGCCGCGCCGAGGACGAAGGTCAGCGAGATGGTGCGGTCGACGTTGATGCCGAGCAACGCGGCCATGCGCCGGTCCTGCTCGCAGGCGCGCTGGGCCCGGCCGAACGGCGTGCGCTGCACGAGGTACCAGAAGCCGGCGAGCAGCAGCGCCGTCGTCGTCATGATGATCGCCTGCTTGTAGGACAGGGTCACGGTGTATTGCTCGTTCTGGTAGAGGACGATCACGTCCCGCACCAGCGGCGGCACCGGCTTATTGCGCGCGCCCTGCACCACCTGCACGAAGTTCGACAGGAAGATCGAGACGCCGATGGCCGAGATCAGCGGCGCCAGCCGGAACGAGCCGCGCAGGGGCCGATAGGCCACCCGCTCGATGGCCCAGCCCCACAAGGCGGTGAGCACCATGGCGAGGATCAGCACGATGAGGAACACCAGGGCCACCGAGGTGAGCCCGAGCCATGTCGTGAGGATCAGGAAGAAGATCAGAGCGATGAAGGATGACAGCATGAACACGTCGCCATGGGCGAAGTTCACCATGCCGATGATCCCGAACACCATGGTGTAGCCCAGCGCGATCAGGCCGTAGATCGATCCGAGGGTCAGCCCGTTGATGAACTGCTGGGCGAAGAATTCCATGGGCGCCTTTTCCGGGGGCGGGCGTCGTCGTGCGATCGACCGTCGCCGAGCGGACGGTGCTCGCGAAGGTCATGCCACTTTGGCATGGTCCGAATGGAGGGCAACGGTCAATCCTCGTTGCCTGACCAGCCCGAACGGTCGAGGCCCCCTGAAACACGAACGGCCCGGCACGCCATGTGCCGGGCCGTCGGCGTCGTGATGCGAAAGTCCTACTTCAGGAGGGAGACCAGGGCCTTGCCGGCCGGGGTCTTCAGCTCCTTGGCGTCGAGGGTGCCGTCGTTGTCCGGATCGGCCGCCTTGAAGCGGGCTTCCACGAGCGCGAGGTACTCGTTCTTGTCGAGGGTGCCGTCGTTGTCCGGATCGGCGGCCTTCAGGGCGGCCTTGCTGACGCGGCCCTTGAGTTCCTTCGTGGTGAGCGTGCCGTCGTTGTCCGCTTCGAGCTTGTCGAAGCGCGCGCTGGCGACGGCCTGGGCTTCCTTGAGGTCGATGGTGCCATCGTTGTCGGTGTCGACCATCGAGATCACCTTGCTCGCGCCCGACTCCTTGGCCGACGCGGGCAGCGTCAGGGGGAGGGCGAGCACGACGGCGCCGACGGCAAAGGACAGGCGGGACAGTTTGGACATGGACAGACCTCTCTCAGGCAATGGCCGTTGCCACTTCGTCATAAGCGGACGGTGAGCCTGCTATTTCATCCTGCAGCGCAACAATTCAACCCCCGGTTCGGGATTGCCTGCACGGTTGCCTGCGCCCCGAGCGGAACGACGCCGGACGCCGCCCCGCTCGGGGATTCGATCAGTCGCGGGACTTCTGAGCCGGCGGCGGGGGAGCCGGCAGCGCCGCGAGCTTGTCGAGGAGCTGGAGGGCAATGTCGGCGCAGGCCCGCATGGGCTCGTCGGCAGCGCATTTCACGTCGAGGGCGGTGTCGCCCCGCTCCAGGCGAAAGTGAGCGGCCTTCGGCGGCGGCGGAGCGTCGGGACCACCGCGCGGACCGCGCGGGCCGCCATGGGGACCACCGGGCGGCGGCGGGGGCGGAGGCGCGCCGGCCTCCGGTCCGGGCCGCGGGCCGGCGGGCGGCGGCGCGGGCTGGGCAACGGCGGCGGATGCGGCGAGGATCGCGGCTGCGCTCAACAAGGCGATGGTCTTGTTCATGGGAAGGCTCTCTCGATGAGGGTGCCCAGGGCCATCTCAAGGGGCATGGGCACCGGGGATAAGAACGCGAACCGGGTCCGGGGGTTCAGAACACGCGCTTCTCGCGGACCTGTCCGTCGAAACCGACATGGAGCTGGCGCTCGCGGCCATCCGCGCCGCGCGCCGCAACCTCGAGGTGACGCGGCCCCTGGCCCATGATGCGGATGTCGGAATAGCCGGCGGCCTCCACGAGGGCGGTGAGTTTCGGCACGTCGGCCTTGGCGCCGAGGCCGACCTTGTCCTTCGCCCAGTCGAGGGTGCCGGGGGGCGGGCCGCCGGCGGGTCCGACCACCACACGGGTGCCGTCGGCGCGGGTGATGACCATGGCGTGGAGGAAGCCGTTCTCGAACCGGCCCTGGACGGTGACGGCCTCGCCCGCCTTCACCAGGGTCCCGCCCTCGCCGCTTCGGCCCGTCTCCACCAGGGCCTTGCCGGAGCCGTCCTGGACGATGAACTTGTTGCCGTAGATCTCGGCGACCTCGCCCTTGGCGGCGATGGCGGCCGACGGCTTCAGGGCCGAGATCGCCACGGGGGCGACGGGCGTGAGCGTCGCGGCGTTGTTCTGGGCGAGCGACAGGCCGACCGCGCCGTAGGCGAGGGGGGCCGCGATGGCGCCGGCCACCCAGGTGCGGCGGCTCGAACGCTTGGTCGTCTTCGGAGTGAGGTCGGTGGCGGTGCCGTCGATGGTGTTCACGGTGTCGTGTCCTTCGTTTGGGGTTGCCCTCTCGGGTTGACGCCGTTCTAGGGGGCCGCCTCCAATCCGATCTGAACCGGGCGGTTCAGCCCCGGTTTATCCGCCGGGCGTAGCCCGCCTCTCCTGATCACCCCGATGGACCCCCGGCCCGCATGAAGATCCTGCTCGTGGAGGACGACGCGCTGCTGGCCGCCGAGATCGCCAAGGCATTGCGCGCCGAGAACTTCGCCCTCGACCACGCCGCGAACGGCGAGGACGGCCAGCATCTCGGCGAGACCGAGACCTACGACGCCGTGGTGCTCGACCTCGGCCTGCCCAAGCGCGACGGGATCGCGGTGCTGCAGGCCTGGCGGGCGGAAGGGCGGACTGTGCCGGTGCTCATCCTCACGGCCCGCGACGGCTGGAGCGACAAGGTGGCGGGGTTCAAGGCGGGCGCCGACGACTTCCTGGTCAAGCCGTTCCGGGTCGAGGAACTCGTGATCCGCCTGCGCGCCCTCGTGCGCCGCGCCACCGCCCACGGGGCGAACCGCGTCGTATGCGGCCCCCTCACGTACGATTCCGGATTGGGCACCTTTGAGCGGGACGGCCTGCCCCTCAAGCTCACGGGCCTTGAATGGCGGGTGCTGTCCTGCCTCATCCTGCGCAAGGACGGCGTGGTGCCCCGCGGCCAGCTCATCGAGCGCGTCTACGACGGTGACGCCGACGTCGATTCCAATTCCGTCGAGGTCATCATCACGCGCCTGCGCCGCAAGATCGCCCCGGCCCGCATCGAGGGCGTGCGCGGCCACGGCTACCGTCTGATGCCGGGCGAAGCGGTATGAGGGTGCCCACCCTGAAGACGTCGCGGGGCAAGCCCGAGCGCCCTGCCCCGCCCGGACACCGACCGCCCAAGCCCGAGGGACCGCCGGGGCCGTTCCATCCCGGCTCGCTCCAGCGCCGTCTGCTCGTCGCCGCCCTCGTCCTCATCACCGCCGCCCTCGTGGTGGCGGGCGTCGCCATCGGTCTCGTCCTGCACCGCTTCGTCCGGGGGCAGCTCGACAGCCGCCTCGACAGCCAGCTCGTCGCCCTCGCGGCCGGCCTCGAACGCGGTCCTGACGGATCCCTGCGGCTGTCGCGCAACCTCGACGGACCGCCCTTCGACCGCGACCGGGCCGGCTGGTACTGGCAGGTGCGCCAGGGCGGGCAGGTCCTGCGCTCGGGCGGCCTTGAGGGCCGCGACCTCGACGTGGCGGCGAGCCCCCCCGTTCGACGCGATGGGAATGAGCCGCGTCCGGCGGACGGCACCGGTCCCTGGGGCGAGAGCCTGATCCTGCGCGTTCTCACCCTGCCGGCCAGGAACGGCGAACCGCCGGCGGTCCTCGTCGCCTCGGCACCGTCCGCCGCCCTGCGCGGTCCCCTGCGCGAGGCCGGCGGCGCCCTGGTGCTCATTCTTGGCATCCTGGGCTTGAGTCTCGTGGCTGCGACCTTGGGGCAGGTGCGCCTCGGCCTCAGGCCCCTGGAGCGCCTGCGCCGGGACCTCGCGGCCGTCCGCGCCGGGGACCACGCCCGCGTGCCGGGCAAGCAGCCGGCGGAAATCCGGCCCCTGGTCGCGGAGGTCAACGCCCTCCTCGACCAGAACGCGGCCAATCTGGAGCGCGCGCGCACCCATGTGGCCAACCTCGCCCACGGTCTGAAGACGCCGCTGGCCACCCTGACGCTCGCCCTGTCCGACCGGGCCCGCGATCCCGACGGCACGCTGAAGGATCTCGTTGGGTCCATGGACCATCAGGTGCGCCACCACCTCCGCCGCGCCCGCGCGGGCGCCCTCGGGGGGGGCACCCGGACCCGCACCCCTCTCGCCGAACACGTCGCGGACCTGCGCACCACCTTCGCGCGGCTGTATTCCGGCAAAGGTCTCGTGATCGACGCCACCCTCCCGGCGGGGGCGGCGGTGGCCTGCGACGGCCAGGATGTCGACGAGATGCTCGGCAACCTTATCGACAATGCCTGCCAATGGTGCCGGGGCTATGTCCGCGTCAGCGCCGCCGCGTCGGAGGCCGGCCTCGTCGTCACCGTGGAGGATGACGGGCCGGGCCTCGCGCCAGAGGCCGCCGCCGAGGCCGTGCGGCCCGGCCGGCGCCTCGATGAGACCGTGCCGGGCAACGGCTTCGGCCTGTCGATCACCCAGGAGCTGGCCGAACTCTACGGCGGTGGTCTGTGCCTCGACCGTTCGGGCCTCGGCGGCCTGCGCGCCGCCCTTACGCTTCCCGTTTGAGGAAGGCCCATGAAACGGGATTCCAAAGGGATCATCCCTTTGGCGGGTGTCGGGCAGAGCCCGACAAGGACCCCAGGGCTCTGCCCTGGACTCGCGAGGGGCTTACCCTTCGAGACACAGTGTTTTCAGGCGAAGTGCTTCGACAGCTTCAGCCCCTGGGCCTGATAGTTCGAGCCAGCCCCCGCCCCGTAGAGGGTCGCCGGCACCTCGGCCATGCGCTCGTAGACGAGGCGGCCGACGATCTGGCCGTCCTCCAGCAGGAACGGCACATCGCGCGAGCGCACCTCCAGCACGGCGCGGGCCCCCGCCCCGCCGGACCCGGCAAAGCCGAAGCCCGGATCGAAGAAGCCGGCGTAATGCACCCGGAACTCGCCAACCAGGGGATCGAACGGCACCATCTCGGCGGCGTGGTCCGGGGGCACCTGCACGGATTCCTTCGAGGCCAGGATGTAGAACTGGCCCGGATCGAGGATGAGCGCCCCCGAGCCGTCGGCCGCCAGGGGCTCCCAGAACTCGGCGGTGCGGTGCGCGCCGGGCCTGTCGACATCGACGAGGCCGGTGTGGCGCTTGGCCCGGTAGCCGATGAGGCCGTCGAAGCCGGCGAGATCGATGGAGACGGCGATGCCGCCCTGGAACGACGGCTGGCTCGCATCGACCAGGGGCGTCTTCGCGTGAAGGGCCGCGAGCTCCGTGTCTGTCAGGCGCGGTTCGCCCCGGCGGAAGCGGATCTGCGACAGGCGTGAGCCCGTCCGCACCTTCACCGGGAAGGTGCGCGGCGAGATCTCGGCGTAGAGCGGGCCGTGATAGCCGGCCTCGACCTGATCGAAGGCCGTGCCCCGGTCGGTGATGACGCGGGTGAACACGTCGATCCGCCCCGTCGAGCTCTTCGGATTGGCGCTGGCCGCGAGATCGGCCGGCAGGGCGAGATGCTCCTGCAATTCGGCGATGTAGACGCATCCCGTCTCCAGCACCGCGCCCTGCGTCAGGTCCATCTCGTGCAGCACGAAGGCGTCGATGCAGGTCTGGACCGTGCGGGCGCCCGGCAGGAAGCTCGTACGGACCCGGAACACCCGGGCGCCGAGGCGCAGATCCAGGCTCGCCGGCTGGATCTGATCGGGCGCATAGGGGGTGTCGGGCCGGATCCCACCGGCCTGCGTCAGGGCGGCGATCTCCTGAGCCGCGAGAATTCCGTTTGTCTGCATCGCGTCCGGTCTCCTCGGGGCTTCGCCGCGCTCGACCGGGCGCCTCGTTCGAGAAGCATCGGCGGCATCCGTGCCAGTGTCGAGGGGACGGCCTAAGGCGGGGTTAAGCCTCCGGCTCCCGTGGGGTCGCGAGGACGATCCGGGCCAGGGCGAGGCGGGCGAGGGCACCCATGGCGACGAGCCCCGCGAGGGCGCTCGCCAGCACCGGAAAGCCCGCCGGCCAGGCGGCGAGCCCGAGACCGAACAGGATCGCGCCGACGCCAGCGCCCGGTCCGACGGCGAGCACCACCGACGGCATCCCCACCATGCGCAGGCCCTGGCCCGTGCGGCGCACGACCCGGCGTCCCATGAAGTGCGCGCCTGCGTCGAGCACGAGGGCGGCGGCGAGGGCGGCGGCGGCCCATCCGTTGGTGTCCGGTGCGTGCCACGCGAAGGCGCCCGCCAGCCCGGCCATGGCGAGGCCGGCGATCGGCCCCGGCGCGGGCATCCGGCTCCGCTTCGGCAATGGGGGAGAAAGACGCGAGAGGGTCTCGTCGACCACGCGGGCTGGTCCTCAACTCTGCGCGGGGAGCCCCGCAATCGCCGCGATTGACGCGGTTTTCGCCGGGCCGTACCACGGCGCCCTGAGCTTGTCGCGAGCCTCTCGAGGCCACGCGCCTGGATCGGGCGGGTCACGGAGGCGTTCAAGGCGATGTACAAGGCTCAGACGCGCGGAATCAGCGTGACGGTGATGCCCCGCTTCGTCGAGGAGGAATCCTCACCCGACGAGAGTCGCTATTTCTTCGCCTACACCGTGGAGATCGTGAACAACGGCTCCGAGCAGGTGCAGCTGCGCTCGCGCCACTGGCGCATCATCGATGGGCGCGGATCGACCCAGGAGGTGCGGGGGGCCGGCGTCGTCGGCAAGCAGCCCGTGCTCGAACCCGGCGAGTCGTTCAGCTACACCAGCGGCTGCCCCCTGACCACGCCCGACGGCGTCATGGCCGGCAGCTACACCATGGCGACGAATGCCGGCGAGAGCTTCGAGGCCGAGATCCCCGCCTTCTCCCTCGATTCGCCCCACGTCCGACGCAGCGTCCATTAGTCCGATGCCCGGCGACGTTCCCAGCCCCGCCGTCCTCGACCTCCTGGCGCGGCTGGTCGCGTTCGACACCGAGAGTTCGAAATCGAACCTCGCCCTCGTCGACTTCGTATCCGGGTATCTCGACGACCTCGGTGTCCCCACCCTCCGCATTTCCAACGCGCAAGGCGACAAGGCGGCCCTGTTCGCCACCATCGGCCCGGCGATCGACGGCGGCGTCGTCCTGTCGGGCCACACCGACGTGGTGCCGGTGACGGGACAGGCCTGGAGCACGGACCCGTTCACCCTGCGGGTCGCCGATGGGCGCGCCTACGGGCGCGGCGCCGTCGACATGAAGGGATTTTGCGCCCTGGCGCTGGCGGCGGTGCCGGACTTCCTCGCCGCCAACCTTAAGCGCCCGATCCACATTCTCCTGTCCTACGACGAGGAGACCACCTGCCTCGGCGTCGCCGACACCATCGCGCGCTTCGGCGCCGACCTGCCGCGCCCCGGCGCCGTCATCGTCGGCGAACCCACCGACCTCGAAGTGGCCGACGCCCACAAGAGCATCGTCACCTACCTCACCACGGTGCACGGCCACGAGGCGCATTCGGCCAAGCCCATGCTGGGCGCCAATGCCGTGATGGCGGCGGCCGACCTCGTTTCGGAGTTGAACCGCATCGCCGATCTCATGATCGCGCGCGGAGACGCGTCCGGCCGGTTCGATCCGCCCGCCACCACCGTCCATGTGGGGACGATCTCCGGCGGCACCGCCCGCAACATCCTGCCGAAGCTCTGCGCCTTCCACTGGGAGTTCCGGGGCCTGCCCGACCTCGACATGGACGAGATTCCGGCCCTGTTTCGGGCGAAGGTGGACAGCGTCCTGACCGAGCGTCTCAATCGCTACGGGGATTACGGGCGCATCGAGACCCTGGAAGAGGTGGCGGTGCCGGGCCTCGCCCCCGAGCCGGGCTCCGAGGCCGAGCGCCTCGCCCTGCGGGTGGCGGGGCGCAACCACACGGTCTCGGTGCCCTATGCCACGGAGGCCGGGCGCTTCCAGGTCGCCGGCATTCCGACGGTGGTGTGCGGCCCCGGCTCCATCGATCAGGCCCACCAGCCCGACGAGTACATCACCCTGGCGGCGCTGGCCGCCGGCGAAGCCTTCATGCGTCGCCTGATTTCCGAATGTGTGATCCCGTGAGCCCCGTCAGCACCCGTACCATCGCGGCCGACGGGCCGGTCAAGCTCCGACCCCTGGAGCGCGAAGACCTGATGTTCGTGCATCAGCTCAACAACAACGACAGCATCATGCGCTACTGGTTCGAGGAGGCCTACGAGTCCTTCGCCGAACTGGCGCAGCTCTACGAGCGCAACATTCACAACCAGACGGAGCGGCGCTTCATCATCGCCAATTCCGAAGGCGCCCCCGCCGGCCTCGTCGAGCTCGTGGAGATCAACCACCTCCACCGGCGCTGCGAGTTCCAGATCGCGATCCACCCGGCCTTCCAGGGCCAGGGCTACGCGCCCCGCGCCACCCGCATCGCCATGGATTACGCCTTCAGCGTGCTCAACATCCACAAACTCTACCTGCACGTGGACAAGGACAACGCCCGGGCCGTGCGCATCTACGAGCGCTGCGGCTTCGTGCCGGAGGGCATCCTGAAGGACGAGTTCTTCGTGAACGGCAAGTACCGCGACGCCGTGCGGATGTGCCTGTTCCAGCCGGCCTACCTCGCGCGGCGCGGCAGCGGCGACATCGCCGAGCCGGTGCTGAAGGCCTGAAGGGCCCTTCCCTCAAGGGGTACGGACATGATCGTCGTCTCGCTCACCTACGTGAAAAGCACCGCGGAGGCCGACCAGCACATGGAGGCGCACATGGCCTGGGTGAAGCGGGGCTATGCCGAGCACGGCTTTCTCGCCTCCGGCCGCAAGGTGCCGCGCACCGGCGGGGTGATCTTCGCCCGCGGCCCCCGCGCGGCCGTCGAGGCCTATGTCGCGACCGATCCGTTCCACGTGCACGGCATCGCCGAATTCGAGATCACCGAGATCGACGTGACCACGGCGATCGAGGGGCTGGACATCCTCAAGGGCTGATCCGGCGGCGTCCGCCGGATCGGCATACTGTCCCCGCGCCTTCAGCCGGCGGCGACCTGCGCCTCGACCTGCGCCGGATCGAGATCGTAGCGGCGTGAGCAGAACTCGCAGGTGATGCCGATGCGGCCGTCGTCCGCCACCATGTCCCGGCGCTCCTGAGGCGAGAACGAGGCGATCATCGCCATCACGCGCTCGGGCGAGCACCGGCACTGCTCGCGCACGCCCTGCGCCTCGAACACCCGCACGCCGCGCTCGTGGAACAGGCGGTAGAGCAGGGTCTCGGACGACACCGCCGGGTCGACGAGTTCGTGGTCCTCGATGGTCGAGACGAGGCTGCGGGCCTCGACCCAGGCATCGTCCTCAGGCACGCCCTGCGCGTCGAAATGGGCGTGTCCCTCCGGGATATCGCCGGGGGGCAGGTCGGCGAGCCGCGCCCGGTCGATGGATTGCGGCAGGAACTGCACGAGGAGGCCGCCGGCCCGGTAGGTCGCGACCCCGCCCGCGAACTCCTCCGCCACGGCGAGGCGGACCTGCGTCGGGATCTGCTCCGACTGACGGAAATACTGGTGCGCCGCCTCTTCCAGGCTCTGGCCCTCCAGGGCGACGACGCCCTGGTAACGGCTGCTTTGCGGCCCCTGGTCGATGGTCATGGCGAGGTGCCCGTGTCCGATAAGGTCGTGGCTCCTGAGCGGAGCGTTCCCCAGGGCCTCGACCCGCCCAGCATCGAAGCGCGCCGTGGCGCGGACCCGGTCGGGTGCCTCGAAATCGACCACGATCATCTCGACGGGGCCGTCGGTCTTGGTCTGGAGCTGGAAGCGACCCTCGAACTTCAGGGAGGAGCCGAGGAGCACCGTGAGTGCCGCGGCCTCACCGAGGAGGCGCGCCACCGGATCCGGATAGCCGTGGCGGCGCAGGATGGTGTCGACGGACGGCCCGAGGCGCACCACCCGGCCGCGTACGTCGAGGGCCTCGACGGCGAAGGGCAGCACCACGTCGTCGGCGCCCTCGATGGCGGTTTGCGCGACGGGATCGTGGCCGGTGGGGCGTTCGGATTCGGTTGTCATCGCATCTTCCTTGGGGCGCGACGGACGTCGGGGATCGCCCGCGGGGGCAGCGTGGCCCATGACGCGTCGCCCCGGTGCACCCGTCGTCCGGCTTCGGCCGTCATATAGGATGCGCGGCCGAGCGGCGCGACGGTCTGCGCGCCCCCGCCGCGCGGCGCACCTTGTCTAGAGCATCGTCTCTTTCGAAAGCCGGGGGCCCCTTTCGGGACGATGCTTTGGTGTCTCTCATAAAACTCCCGCTGCGCTGCCGTGCCCAAAGCGGGAACCGGCGTTGATCGGGGGTTTTGTGAGCACTCTTAGAGGCCCGGGGCGTGCAGGCACCACGCCAGGATGCCCTTCTGGGCATGCAGGCGGTTCTCGGCCTCGTCGAAGATTACCGATTGCGGCCCGTCGATCACCTCGGCCGTGACCTCCTCGCCGCGATGGGCCGGCAGGCAGTGCATGAACAGGGCGTCCTTGGCCGCCGCCGCCATCAGCTTGGCGTTCACTTGATAGGGCGAGAGCAGGTTGTGGCGGTGGTGGTCGTCCTCGTCGCCCATGGAGACCCAACAATCGGTCACCACGGCGTCGGCGCCATCCACGGCCTCGAAGGCATCGGTGGTCACGTTGAGGGTGGCGCCCTCGGCGCGCGCCCAGTCGAGGAGCGGTTGCGGGGTCGAGAGTTCCGGCGGGGCGGCGACGTTGAGGGTGAAGTCGAACCGCGCGGCGGCGTGCACCCAGCTCGCCAGCACGTTGTTGGCGTCCCCCGACCATGCCACGGTGCGGCCCTTGATCGGCCCGCGATGCTCCTCGAACGTCAGCACGTCGGCCATGATCTGGCAGGGGTGCGAGACCTTGGTCAGCGCGTTGATCACCGGCACGCTGGCATGCTCGGCCAATTCCAGCATGAGGCCGTGATCGAGGATCCGGATCATGATCGCGTCGACGTAGCGCGACAGCACGCGCGCGGTGTCGCCCACGGTCTCGCCCCGGCCGAGCTGCATCTCGCTGCCCGTCAGCATCAGGGTCTCGCCGCCGAGTTCGCGCATGCCGACGTCGAACGACACCCGGGTGCGGGTGGACGGCCGGTCGAACACCATCGCGAGGGTCTTGCCTACGAGGGGCCGCTCGGCCGCGACCTCGCCCTTGCGCCGGCGCGCCTTGATGCCGGCCGCGGCGTCCAGCACCGTGCGCAGCTCCTGGGCTGAGAAATCCTTGAGGTCGAGGAAGTGACGTGGGCCGTGTCCGGTCCCGTTGAGGATGGTGGTCATGGGTCCGTTCTTCGTCTGACGGTTCGTCGCGGGGGCAGCCATCACGCCGCTGCCCCCTGTCTCTCGGTCTCGAGGCGGGTCGCCGTCGCGTCGAGGCGCGTCACGGCCTCCGTCACGTCCGCATCGGTGATGACGAGGGGCGGCAGCAGGCGCACGACGTTGTCGCCCGCCGGGATGACGAGGAGGTGCGCGTCCCGCGCGGCGGCGGCGAATTCGGTGTTGGGCACGGCGAGTTTCAGGCCGAGCATCAGGCCTTCGCCGCGCACCTCCTGGATCACGCCGGGGTGGCGGTCCTGCAGGGCGGCGAGGCGCTGCTTGAGCAGCAGGCCGAGCTGCTCGACGCGGTCGAGGAAGCCCTCGCCCAGCACCACGTCGAGGACGGCGTTGCCCACCGCCATGGCGAGGGGATTGCCGCCGAAGGTGGTGCCGTGGCTACCCGCCGTCATGCCGCGCGCGGCCTCGGCCGTGGCGAGGCAGACGCCGAGGGGGAAGCCGCCGCCGATGCCCTTGGCCGCGCTCATGATGTCGGGCGTCACCCCCGACCATTCATGGGCGAACAGCCGCCCCGTACGCCCGACGCCGGTCTGGACCTCGTCCATGATGAGGAGCAGGCCGTGCGCGTCGCACAGGGCGCGCAGGGCGCGCAGGTGCTCGTGCGGGATCACCCGTACGCCGCCCTCGCCCTGGATCGGCTCGATCATCAGGGCGGCGGTCTGCGGCCCGATGGCGGCCTCGAGGGCGTCGAAATCCCCCGTCGGCACCTGATCGAACCCGTCCACCTTCGGGCCGAAGCCGTCGATGTACTTCTGCTGGCCGCCGGCCGCGATGGTGGCGAGCGTCCGCCCGTGGAACGCACCCTCGAACGTGATGATCCGGAACCGCTCCGGGTGGCCGCCCGTCGCGTGGTACTTGCGCGCCATCTTGATGGCGGCCTCGTTGGCCTCGGCACCGGAATTCGCGAAGAACGCCACGTCGGCGAAGGTCGCGTCCACGAGGCGCCGGCCCAGCCGCTCGCCGTCGGGAATCTCGAACAGGTTCGAGGTGTGCCAGAGTTTCTGCGCCTGGGTGGTCAGGGCCTCGACGAGGTGAGGGTGGGCGTGGCCCAGGGCGTTCACCGCGATGCCGGCCCCGAAATCGAGGTATCGCTCGCCGTCGCGCGCCACGAGCCAGGCGCCCTCTCCTCGCTCGAAGGCGATGGGGGCCCGGGCATAGGTCGGCAGAAGGGCGGATGTCACGATCCCGACTCCGTTTCGCGTGGCGGCGCACGAGGCGACCGCACCAAATGAAAGTGCCGCCTCGACAAGGGGGCGGCACGCGCGCGATTACTAGAGAAAACCCTTATTCTGTCAATGTCGGCAGGGGTTCACGCCGCCGACACGCGGATCGGCTAGGCTTGTCTCGGCACGCGGTTCGGGATGGCTTGCGTGCCGCGTGCGGACATGATCAGAGCCGGCACGCCAACAGCTTTTGGGGAGATGCGACGCGGATGAGCACGGCCAAGGAACGTCTGGAGGCCCTGGGCCTCACCCTGCCGAAGGCGGCGGCTCCCGTGGCGAACTACGTGCCGTTCGTGCGCACCGGCAACCTCGTGGTGATCTCGGGCCAGATCTGCTTTTCCGCCGACGGCAAGCTAGATCCCGCCCATGTCGGCAAGCTCGGCGCCGAGGTGTCCGTGGAGGACGGTATCGCGGCCGCGCGCCTGTGCGCCATCAACGTGCTGGCGCAGGTGCAGGCGGCGGTGGGCGACCTCGACCACGGCGTGGTGCAATGCGTGCGGCTCGGTGGCTTCATCAACGCGGTCCCGAGCTTCGCCGGGCTCGCCGGCATCATGAACGGCGCCTCCGACCTCATGGTTGCGGTGCTGGGCGACCGGGGCCGCCACGCCCGCTCCACCGTCGGCGTCGCCGAGCTGCCCCTCGACGCCGCCGTCGAGGTCGAGGCGATGTTCGAGGTCAAGTGAGCGTCAACGCCCCCGCCTGGCTTAACGCGCGGCCCATCGCCCATCGCGGCCTGCACGACCGGGCCGCCGGAGTGCCGGAGAACACGGTCGCGGCGGCGCAGGCGGCGATCGCGGCGGGCTACGCCATCGAGTGCGACGTCCAGCTCAGCGCCGACGGCGAGGCGATGGTGTTCCACGATTGGGCCCTCGGCCGCCTGACCGAGGCGTCGGACCCGGTGGAGAGCCTGCCGGCCGCCGCCCTCGCGAAGCTCGCCGTCGCGGGCTCGTCGGAGCGCATCCCGACCCTGCCGGCCTTCCTCGCGGCCATCGGCGGGCGCACGCCCCTCGTTGTCGAGGTGAAGTCGCGTTACGATGGCGACCTGCGCCTCGTCCGGCGGGTGGCGGAGCTCGCGCGCGCTTATGACGGCCCCGTGGCTGTGAAGTCGTTCGACCCCGCGCTCGTCGTCGCCCTGCGCGACCTCGCCCCGACCGTCCCACGCGGCATCGTCGCCGAGACCCGTCAGGACGATCCGGCCTATGCCGCCCTGCCCCCCAGCCTGCGCCGATCCCTCTCGGACCTGCTGCATTTCGCCGAGACCGAGCCGGATTTCCTGTCCTGGCGCGTCGACGATCTGCCCTGTGCCCCGGCCTATCTCTGCCGTCTTCTGGCCGGGCGCCCGGTGATGACCTGGACCGTGCGCACCCCCGACCAGCGCCGTCACGCCGAGGCGCATGCCGACCAGATAGTGTTCGAGGGGTTCCGGCCCTGAGGGGGGCTACTTCGGCAGTGGCTTCAGCGCATCCAAGAAGGCTGCGACCTCGCGACGATTCCACGAGGCCCCTTCCTGCCAGAAATCGAGAAGCGCCCCATGGTTGAGGCGGACCCACGCGATGACGCGGGGAAGCGCGGTTCGTGACACGGCATTCTGCAAGAAATCATCGCGCAGCTGCGGTTCCGCGCCGATGGAGACGACGAGGCATGGCAGGGCCCGCCCCGCTCGGTCTGGATACCATTTCACCCGCGGTCCATGTGAGCCGAGGGCCGTCGAGATGAAGATCGTGCCAGGAACGTGGGTGTCCTGCTCGTCCAGATTGGCCATCTCGATCAGGGTATCTTGGGCAAAATCGTCCGGCGGCGTGCGGAGAGGACGTGTCGGCCCGGCATGAAGGTTCATCAGTCCCATCGGTTGCCCCTCCCGAAGGCAAGGTCTGCGCGATCGTGAGCGTGCCGGCGTGTTCTGGCAAGCGCCCGGTTCTTTGAGATCCCTGCGACGGTGCGCGGCGCCGCTCCGCCTTGGCCCTTCCGCCGGTGGAGCCTAGATTGAGGCTCATGGACACGCCCGACGCAGCCCCCGACGCCCCGGCCGAGATCGTGACCGAATTGCAGGTGCGTGCCGTCCCGGGCCTCGCCCAGATCGCAGCGGCCGAGTGGGATGCCTGCGCAACCTCGGCCGAGACCCTTTCGGGCGGGGACGAGACTCACAACCCGTTCACCTCCTACGCCTTCCTGTCGGCACTCGAGGATTCGGGGTGTGTCTCGCGGCAGACAGGCTGGCTGCCCCTCCACGTCGCCGTCGAGCGGGAGGGCCGCCTCGTCGGGGTGGCGCCGGCTTATCTGAAATCCCACAGCCAGGGTGAGTACGTGTTCGACCACGGCTGGGCCGATGCCTATGAGCGGGCCGGGGGCGCCTACTATCCGAAGCTCCAGGTCAGCGTGCCGTTCACACCCGTCACCGGCGCACGCTTCCTCATCGCACCGGGGCAGGACGTGAACGAGGCCGCCTCGGCCCTGGTCGCCGGTCTTCGGGCCCTCCGGGCCGAGACCAAGGCGTCCTCGATCCACGTCACTTTCATGCAGGAGCGCGAGTGGGAGCAGGCCGGCGAACTCGGCTTCCTCCAGCGCATCGACCAGCAGTTCCACTGGGACAATGCCGGCTACGCCAGCTTCGAGGAGTTCCTCGGAGCCCTCGCCTCGCGCAAGCGCAAGGCGATCCGGCGCGAGCGCCGCGATGCGCTGGCCAACGGCATCACCATCGAGCATGTCACCGGCGCCGACCTGAAGCCCGAGCATTGGGAGGCGTTCTACGCGTTCTATTCCGATACGGGCGCGCGCAAATGGGGCCGGCCCTACCTCAACCGGAAATTCTTCGACCTCGTCGGGGCCCGTATGCCCGAGCGGGTGCTGCTCGTCCTCGCCCGGCGCGAGGGCCGGATCATCGCTGGCGCCATCAACTTCATCGGCGACGTCGCCCTCTACGGCCGCAACTGGGGCTGCATCGAGGACCATCCGTTCCTGCATTTCGAGGTCTGCTACTATCAGGCCATCGACTACGCCATCGTCCACGGCCTGAAGCGCGTCGAGGCCGGGGCACAGGGCGAGCATAAGCTCGCCCGGGGCTACCGACCGGTCCTCATGCATTCGGCCCACGACATCGCCGATCCGGCTCTCCGCCGGGCCGTGGCCGACTACCTCAAGCGCGAGCGTGCCCACGTGATCGAGGCCGCCGACGCCCTCGACACCCTGACGCCGTTCCGGCGCGGGGAACTCGATATCCCGCTCCGCCCGACGTCGTCCGACGATCCGGACTGATCGTTCCGCGTACCGACCGAAGGCCTTCGATGACCGACCTGCACAGCCTGGTTCCACATGCGGCCGACGGCACGCCCTACCCGCTCGCCCAACATCGCGGCCAAGTGCTCCTCATCGTCAACACCGCCTCGCGATGCGGCTTCACCGGCCAGTATGCCGGGCTCGAAGAGCTGTGGCGCCGCCATCGCGCTGCCGGCCTCGTGGTCCTCGGGTTTCCCTGCAACCAGTTCGGCGCCCAGGAGCCGGGGGACGCGGCCGAGATCGCCCGGTTCTGCAGCTTCACCTACGACGTGACCTTTCCGATTCTCGCCAAGGTCGCCGTCAATGGGCCGAAGGCCGATCCGGTCTTCGCCCACCTCAAGCGGGCGCGGCCGGGCTTCCTCGGCCTTACGGGCATCAAATGGAACTTCACGAAGTTCCTCGTCGGGCGCGACGGCCGGGTAATCGCCCGCTACGCCCCGAAGACGAAGCCCGCCGACCTCGACGCGGCCATCGCGACTGCGCTGGCCGAGCCGGCACTCCAGACGCGCGCCGCCTGATCCGTTCGGTCCGGTGGCTTGCGGGTCAAGCCTTGGCTGGCGCCAGGACCGGTGACGAGGTGGTGTCCTTCGCCTGGATCTCGATGAACACCCGCGTCACCTCGGGGCTGCGCGCCTTCAGCTTGGCCTCCAGGCGTCCGACCATGGCCTCGATGGCGCCGGCCTTCAGGCTGTCGTCCATGTCGAGGCTGACATTCACAAGGATGTCGGACGGGCCCATGTGCTGGGTCAGCACCGCGTTGACGTGGTGCACGCCGGGCTCCGTCCGGACGACCTCGCGGATGGCGGCGACGAGGGCCGGGTCCGCCGCCTCGCCTATGAGCAGGCCGTGGGTCTCGATCATCAGGAAGGCCGCCATGCCGATGAGGATCGCCCCGATGGCGATGGAGGCCCAGCCGTCGAGGTCCGGCATCTCCAGCACATGCGCCAGGATTACGCCGGAGAGCGCCACCACGAGGCCCATCAGCGCGGCGACGTCCTCGATGAGGACGGTGAAGAGAGCCGGGTCCTTGCTGCGGCGGATGGCGGTGATCGGCGGTCGGCTGCCCTTCTCGGCCCAGAACGACTTCAGGGCGACGGCGCAGGAATAGCCTTCCGCCAGGACCGCGAAACCCAGGATGCCGACATTGACCCAGAGGCCCGGAATCGTGTGCCCGAACACATGCGCATCGGAGACCGGCTCGGGGTAGTGCAGCTTGTGGATGCCCTCGTAGACCGCGAAGGCGCCGCCGCCGAGGAAGATGAACAGCGCCACGATGAAGGCGTAGAAATAGATCTCCCGGCCGTAGCCGAACGGGTGCAGGGCATCGGCCGGACGCTTGGCCCGCTTCATCCCGACGAGGAGCAGGATCTGGTTGGCGGTGTCCACCACCGAGTGGACACCTTCGGCGAGCATCGCCGAGGAACCGGTGAAGAACGCACCGACGAATTTCGCTGCCGCGATGGCGAGGTTGGCGCCCGCGGCGGTGTAGATGGCGCTGGTACTCTCGTGGGCCATGCGGGTCTCGTCCGGAAAGGTGCCGGAGAAGCCCGGGCATCGGGGACGCCAACGCACGGAGCACGGCCACGGTTCAGCCAGCGCCGTCTCCAGCGATGGACGCGCGCGGCGCGTCTCGGCATCGTGCGGCCCGATCATCCGACAGGAGCAAGACCGCGTGACCGCAGCCTACGACCCCCAGAACATCTTCGCGAAGATCCTGCGCGGGGAGATCCCGGCACACCGGGTCTACGAGGACGCGCACACTCTCGCCTTCATGGACGTGATGCCCCAGGGCGAGGGCCACACCCTGGTGATCCCGAAGGCCCCAGCGCGCGGCCTTCTCGACGCCAGTCCCGAATCCCTCGCGGCGGTGGCGGCCACGGTCCAGCGCGTCGCTCGCGCCGTGAAGACGGCCTTCGCCGCCGATGGCCTCACGGTGTTCCAATACAACGAGCCGGCGGGCGGTCAGACGGTGTTCCATCTCCACGTCCACATTCTGCCGCGCTTCGACGGCGTCGCGCTCGGGCGACATACGGGCGGAATGGCCGATGGAGCCGTGCTCGCCGACCATGCGGCACGGGTTCGGGCGGCGTTGGATGCGGGATGAGGCGGGGGGCGGCAAGGTGCCCAGGGGGGGCAACGGTCGATCCGTCGACGGCGTCTGTCGGCCGCCCTCGGGGACTTTGGGGGGGGCCGCCTCGATCGGGCGGATGCCGGATCACACGGCGTTCACGGGGCCTCTGCCGTGGCGGCCGGCGCAGTCATGAGTAGCCGGCGGAGGGTCGCGTTCTCCGCTTCGAGTTCGCTGACGCGACGCACCAGCGCCAGCATGGACGACGAATCCTCGGCAAGGTGCGGCGCGGGCGTCGGGGCGGCCTCGTCGAGGAAGGTGACGCCGATGGAGCCGTCCCGACGCCAAGCCAGGGTCGAGCGGTAAGTCTTCTCCTTCTGCGGGATGTAGAGATCGAACGCATCCGGCAGCGTCGTGGTCTCACTGAGCGCGAGCCGCGCGCCGGAGGCCGACATGTCGCGCACGAGGCAATCCATGCTCGAGGCGCCTTTGTTGAAGTGGATCCGCCCCTTGAGGAACGTCCTCTGGCGCACTTCCCTTCGATGCTCCGACATGGCGCGCGATCTCCGTTCACCGTTCGCAATGGTGGAAGATGACACAGCCTCCTTAAGGAATGATCGCTGGATTACCCGACTCGCACGCCGATCCCGACCGATTTCGGGAGATCGTGCAGGATGCGGTGCCGCCCGCGCGCAGGTTCGGCGATGAACCAAGCGTCGTGATCGGGCTGTCCGGTATTGGCCGTCTCGCAGCGCCTCGCGAAACGCTCGATCGCCGTCCGATCTTGCTCCGAGTGCAATCGCTCAATGGGAACAGGACACGAAACACTGGGCCGATCTTCCGCGAAGCTTAGGGCGGGCCATCCATTACCCTTCCCAAAAAATCGCCGGGATCGGGCCGCTTGTCGATCGCACCATGACGAGACGACCCCGTCGTGACGGAGAGGGAGGGGTCGGCTCGCCTTAGGCCCAGGCTGTATCCGGGCCGTACTCGAGCCCAGCCAGCGTTCGGGCGTTCGTTTCAGTGGAAGCGGCTGTCCATGGTCTGGAACAGGTAGAAGCCGTTGAAGCGCACGGCGGTTTCCGCCGCGCGGTCATCGAACTCCACGGGGGTCGCCGCGATATCTCCGAGTTTGCCGCCGAAAGACCAATGTCCACCAACGAGGAACTGCGGCACCGCTCGGCTTTCGGGAACGGCGCAGCACAGGCCCTCAACGGATCTGAGGCAGAAAACGTTGTAATTCTGCATCGGTCAATCTCCGAATCGCCCGCTCATCCATGGTCTAGTCGGACAATCGGACAGGACTGTGTCACGGCTCCGCTCGCGGTCGATGCGGGGCGAGGGTGCGGTGCCGGCTGGTTCACGCAGCGGGAACATTGCGCTCCAGCTCGTCTAGCCACACCCGGGCCGTGCCGTCGGAGGGC
>NZ_BPQD01000032.1 GCF_022179065.1 Methylobacterium adhaesivum | reverse complement strand
AGCTTCAACGCGAAGCTGCGGGATGAACTCCTCAACGGCGAGGTGTTCTACACCCTCAAGGAGGCCAGCGTCGTGATCGAGCAATGGCGTAGGCACTATAACAACATCCGGCCGCACTCGTCGCTCGGCTACCAGCCGCCTGCGCCCGAGGTCGTCATCTGGCCAACCGAACCGAGCGGCTCAGGGCCGCTCGCTCACCCCGCCATCGTCACGCGACTGACGATGCACTAACTTCGAACCTGGGCCACCGAATGGGGGCAGGCCAGGAGCCGACCGATGAACCGAGCCAGCCCGTCGTGTCGAAGCCATGGCCGAACACCGTCGTCATGCCCTTGGGCGGGTCGTCCTCGGTCTGGGTCATCGACATGAGCGGCGCGTCGAAGGTCGAGACCTTGCCCCAGTAAAGGGCCGGGTGGGCGTTGAAGATCTGCAGGCCGCTCATCAGCAGGATCAGCAGGCAGATCGCGTTCACCCAGTGGGTGACTCTGATCACGAGGGGATGACGAAACATCCAGCGGCGGCGCTCGACCTCGCCGGTCTCGGAGGCAGATCGGGTCAGGTAGCTTCGAGCCAAACGGTCTTCCCCGCACTCTGGACGGCTAGGGCGGAGGCCCCTGGGTCGGGGCCTCCGGAAGCGCACGGCGCTTTGAAATCACATGCCGCGGTTCATCATCATCCGCTTCTTCATCATGCGGCGCTTCATCATCTGCTTCCGCATCATGCGCTTCTTCATCATCATCCGCTCGCTGCTGGTCATCCGGACCTGGGTGACGTCGGACGGGGCGGCCTGGAGTCCGTTCGGGCCCATCGGGGCGGCCGAGGCGGCGCCGGCACCGAGCGCGAGGCTGCCGAGGACCGAGGCGGCGAGGGCAAGGGTGGTGATCTTCATTCGATGTCTCCTGTACGGGGAAGGAATCCCCTTTCGCACATGGGGAGAAGAGAAGACCCGACCATCAAGTTCCTGATTTATCGAATAAAAATCCGGCCACGATGGCTTTGGAGCGCAACAAACCGGACGCCGAGGTGAAGCCTCGCGCCGCGCCCAGGCGGGGCGTACGCCGACTTGTACGGAGGCGTGCAGCAGAAAGTTTCAGAGCAGGCCGGTAGCGCAGACATCGAAGGCGACCGCCTGCGCGCTCCCTTGCAATTCCGGGGCTGTCACACCGGCGAGTCCTAGAGCGGCTCGGCGATAAGCAAGGCGGTTGATATCGCGGTGGCCGGCGGCCGCCGTGGACGGGTCGGCTGATACGGCTCGCACGAAAGCCTATCGACCGATCTCAAAGGCGGCTTGCGGGACGGCGGTTGACATCTGCGAGGCCAACGAATGGGTTCGTTCAGGCCGGATACCGCCCGGTCCCATTCATGATTACGCTTCCGGGAAACCCCATCCAGGGACAGGCGTTTCCGGGGTCCTGAAAACGCCAAGAAACCAGGAGCCTTGCCATGTCGATACGTCTGATGCTCGCCGCCGGCTTCCTCGCGGCGAGCACCTGCCTCGCCGCCGCCCAGGGAACCCCGCCCGCGGCAAGCCCGGAAACTCCGATGCCCGCCACGCAGGCGAACGGCGATATGAAGGAGTGGCAAGTAGCAAAGACCGCGAAGGTCGCCCTGCCACAGGCGATCAGCACCGCGGAGATGCAGGGCGAGGAAAAGGGCGGCCGCGCCATCGACGCCGACTTCGAGAAGGCCGATGGCAAGGACCCGGCGCACTACAGCGTCAAGGTCGTCTACCCCAGCGGCAAGCTCGTCGAGTACGGCATCAATGCCGACACCGGCGCCCTGTACAAGACCGAGAACCAGCCCATCGAGCGCTACTTCACCTTCCTGAAGCCGGCCAACTTCAACGAGGCCAAGACCTCGCTCAAGGATGCGCTCGTCATCGCCGAGCAGAAGGCCGGCGGCGGCAAGGCGTACGAGGCGTCGGTGTCGAAGGACGGCAAGGCGGTGCAGTACGCGATCAAGATCGCCGGCGCCGACAAGGAGACGAGCGTCACGGTCGGCCCCGACGGCAAGGTCGTCGACTAGGTCTTACCGGCCGGCTCCGGTCATGCCGGAGCCGGCGACCGCTCAGCTGTGATGGTGGGCATGCCGGCCCTCTCCACTCCCATGGTCGCCGTGTCCGTGCTGCATGGGATGCTTCCGGGCCAGCCAGAACCAATAGGCTGCGAGCGCCCCGAAGCCGAGGTTTAGCCAGAACGTGTAGTTTAGCGCGAAACGCGTCAGGTGGGCCCGCACGTCGCCCGCGTGATCGGGGACCCATCCGAGCCCGTTGAAGGCGAGGTCCATCACCAGCGCGGCGATGACCATGGTGACGTAGAAGACGCCGCCGATGTAGGCGGCCATGCGCCACCCGAAATAGCGCCGGTAGGCGTCGAGGAGCGGCAGCACGATCAGGTCGGCGTAGAGGAAGGCGAGCACGCCGCCGAAGCTCGCGCCGCCGCCCCACAGGACCGCCGCCAGCGGCACGTTGCCGATGGAGCAGACGAAGGTCAGGACCGCGATGAGCGGCCCAAGGAGGGCGTTGAGCGGCACCTTGAGCCAGGGCGAGGCGTCGGTGAGGAACAGCGCCTTCCAGGCGGCGTCGGGCACGAAGGCGGAGAGCAGCCCGCCGACGAGGAAGCCGATGGCGAGGTCCTTCCACAGCATCGACCATTCCATCGCGAAGTTCTGGGCGATCCGGATGCGGGTCTCGGGGTTGGCGAGCTTCTCGCGGAGGGTCGATCCCTCAACGGTCATCGACATGTGCTGGTGCCCGGCGCTCGTCTCCTCGTGGTTCCGGGCCTCCTCGGCGAGCCGCTTCGGGTAGGTCAGGCGGACGATGACGCTCATCACCGCGATCAGCACGAGGCCGCCGATCCACTCGCCGGCCATGAAGGGCCAGCCGAGAAGTAGGTAGAGGATGATGCCGAGCTCCAGCACGAGATTGGTCGAGGCGAACAGGAAGGCCAGCGAGGTCGTGAGCGCCGCCCCCTTCTTGAACAGGGTCCGCATGATCGCCGCGGAGGCGTAGGAGCAGGAGGACGAGGCCGCGCCGGCGAGCGAGGCGAGCGCGATCTCCCGCGCGCCGTCGCGCCCCAACGCGCGCCTCATCTGCTCCGTGGAGACCACGGACTGGAGCAGGGCCGAGACCGTGAAGCCGAGCACGAGCGTCCAGCCGGTCTGCCAGAACATCCCCGCGGCCATGAGCAAGGCGCGGCCCAGGCCATCCACGAACCACTCCAACGACGCCTCCCGTCCCTGTCAGGCATGAGCTTCACCTGCGCTATGCGTCGAGGCCGCGGATGCGAGGTTGCCTCCCGGCGGTCGCCGCCTGCAACGTTCGCGAGAGCTGCTCGACCGAGTAGGGCTTGTGCAGCAACTCGAAGCCGTGGCTTCCCTCCTGCGCCAGCACATGGCTGTAGCCTGATGTCAGGACCACCGGCAGGTCGGGGTACAAGCGTCGGACCTCTTTGGCGAGGTCGATGCCGTTCATCCCCGGCATCACCACGTCCGAGAACATCACGTCGAATCTTGCGGGGCCCCTCGCGAGCTCGGCCAGTGCCTCATCGGCACCGGCGGAGAGGATGGGCAAATAGCCCAGCTCGATCAGAGCCTGCACCGAGAAGCTGCCGACGTCCGCGTTGTCCTCGACCACCAGCACTCGGGTGTCGTGTCCCACGCTCAGAACGTCTGGGATCTCGGCCTTGGCTGGCTTATGAGACGCGGCGGGAACGCGCGGCAGGTACAGGGTGAACGTCGTGCCCGCACCGACGTCGCTCTCGACCGTCACCTCTCCGCCCGACTGCTTGGCGAAGCCGAACACCTGAGACAGGCCCAGGCCCGTGCCCTTGCCGACCTCCTTCGTCGTGAAGAACGGCTCGAAGATCTGGTCCAGGCTCTCCGGCGGTATACCGCTGCCTGTATCACTCATTGAGACCGCCACGTAAGGGCCATAGACGGCCGGATGGGTGCGGACAGATGGGATCGCCTCGACCGGCGCGACGCGGATCGTGATCGCCCCCTCGCCCGTCATCGCGTCGCGAGCGTTGACCGCCATGTTAATCAGCGCGGTGTCGAACTGGCTTGGATCGACATCGATGTAGCAGCGCCGCGCCGGCAATTCCGTAGCGAGCTTGATTCGGGCGCCGGTCAGCGTCCCGACCATCTCGTTGATCGCTCGCACGCCGTCGCAGGCGGCGAACACCTCGGGTTTGAGCGCCTGCCGGCGTGCGAAGGCGAGGAGCTGGTTGGTCAGCCGAGCGGCGCGATCCACCGTATTCGAGATCGCCTCGACGTAGCGAATGCGACGCTCCTCGGGTAGGTTCGGCCGCTTCAGAAGGTCGGTGGATGACTTAATCACGGTGAGCAGGTTGTTGAAGTCGTGCGCCACGCCGCCTGTGAGTTGTCCGATGGCCTCCAATTTCTGCGACTGACGCAGGGCGTCCTCAGCTTGCAATAGGTGCTGTGCCTGCTCGGTCTCCAGGGTGACGTCGCGTCCGTAGCAGTAGATCAGGCCGTCCTCGGGCGTCGTGATCCAGGCGATCCAGCGGTGAGAGCCGTCCTTGTGCCGGTAGCGGTTGCGATGCGACGGCAGCGGCTCGTGGGCGGCTTGGCGTAACGCCACCCGTGAGGCGGAATGACCGTCGGGATCGATGAACGTGAACAGGCTGCGGCCGACCATCTCCTCGGGCGCCCAACCGAGCAGCCGCGTGGCCGACGGACTGACGGAGCGGAACACGCCGTCGGCGTCGATGACGATCTGCAGGTCCTGGGCGTTGCGCCAGACCCGGTCGAGTTCGACGCCCCGTTGCACGACCTGCCGTTCGAGCGTCTCGTTGAGCTCGTTCAGGTCCGCCTCGGCGCGCTTGCGGGCCGTGATGTCGGAGGCCGCGCCGAGCCAGCCGATGATGTGTCCCTCGGCGTCCATCTGCGGCACGGCGCGGGAGTGCGCCCAGCCGGTTCCCCCGCCCACGAGGTTGACCCGGTGTTCGAGCTGATAGTTCGAGCGTGTGCGGATCGCCCGCTCGAACTCCGCACGCACGGCCGCACGGTCCTCCGGCGGGATGTAGTCGGTCAGCCAGTCGGGATTGGCCGTGGCGTTGTCCGGGATGAAGTCGCCACCCGCGAGCTGGTACAGCTCGCCCCAGTCCGCGTTTAGCGAGTAACGCACCTCGGAGGAGGAGCCCACCAAGGCTTCGAGGTGCTTCCTCGCGGTCACCCCTGCCGTGGTTTCGACCACGGTGCAGAAGAGGCCCCGTATCGTTCCGACATCGTCGCGCAACGGCGCGAAGGAGAACGTGAAGTACGCCTGTTCGACGCCCGCACCCCGCTCCACCTTTAGGGGCAAGTCGATGAGCTGGTCCGGCCGGCCGGCGAGGGTCTGCGCCACAAGCGGTTGCACATCGGGCCAGATCTCGGCCCAGACCTCGGCCATGGGACGACCGAGTGCCGCCGGACGCTTGCTGCCAAACATCGACACGTAGGCTTGGTTGTAGAGGAACGTCAGCTCCGGCCCCCAGACCAGCCAGGTCGGCCCATGGCTGTCGAGCACGAGGGCCATCGCGGCTCGAAGAGGCGCGGGCCATGCCTCCGGCGCACCGAGCGACGAGACGGTCCAGTCGTGCGTGCGGATGGCATGAGCCATCGGGTCGTCACCGACGGGAAAGAGGGCGGGTGATGGTATCCGGTCAGGCACGCCCGGCCTCGTGCCACATCCCGTGAGCCCGACTATCCGCGAGCGCGGCTGCCTCGTCACGTTCAAGGAGGCGCAAGGCGGCCCGCATCGTCTCGCTGATGCTCCGGTAGCGCCCGGACCTAACGAGGGCTTCGAGCAGGGCGTCCTGCTCGGGCGTGATGGAGACGGTGACGGTACGGCACACGGACATGGTCAAGCTGTGCCCCTTGAGACCTGTTCTTACAAGGCGCCGTTCCGACACATGGTCGTCAACGCGGTTTCGAGGGCGATGACCTGTTCAGGACGCCGTCGGTTTTTCCCGGCGGCCGAGAGCCTTGGGCCCTGGGCGGTCGACGAACCTCACGCAAGTTTTCGACACGGGCGGACCTTAATCCCTGCCCGGGGACTTGGTGTCCATGAACAGCACCATCTCCGTCCCCTATGCCCTGGCCGTCGACGACGACGGACTGATCCGGATGAACGTCCTCGACATTCTGGAAGATGCAGGCTTCCGGACTCTGGAAGCCGAGAACGGAGACCGCGCGATTGCGGTGCTGGAGCAGCATCAGGCCTCGATAGCGCTCCTGTTCACCGACGTGCAGATGCCTGGGTCGCGCGATGGCTTCGCCCTGGCCAAGGAGGTATTTCGACGCTGGCCGCACATCGCGGTCGTCGTCGCTTCCGGTCACGTCCGCCCGACCACAGGCGACCTCCCCGACGGCGTCCACTTCCTTGCGAAGCCGTTCTCCGCCGAGACGGTCCACGACCATCTGCGCGCGATGCTGCCGGATGGTCGCAAGCCGGATCCACTCAAGGCTTAGCCGCTTCCTCAACGCATGCGCCGATGCTTGACGCCACCATATCGATGCGGCTCCGACCGTGTCGCCGCTGGCTAGCAATGGGCCTGGGCCCCGCCGATATCGCAGTCCATCGGACGGTCGGTAGGCGCCGACCGTATCCCCAAGCCGATCCGACGACATAGGCGCCGGCGCATGGAGATCAGCCGAACTCTGGTCGGCCTTGCACCATCAGCGATCCGACGCCGCGGGGATCACCGGCTAGATGAGAGACCGGTGGGGCGCGCGCGCCAGGATGGCGACACCGTCAAAGCCGGGCACGTTGGCGGAGTCTTGGGTGCCCCGGACGTCACGATCCCAAACCCTGTCCTCGCCCACCCGCAGGCGCGGCGGCGATGACCCGTCGCAGGGCCTTGCCGATCTGGGCGGCCGAGTACGGCTTGTGCAGGAGTTCGAAGCCGTGGCTGTCCTCGCGCGCCAGGACATGGCTGTAGCCCGAGGCTAACACCACCGGCAGGTTCGGAAGCCGTATCCGGAGCGCCTTGGCGAGCTCGATGCCTCCCATCCCCGGCATAACCACATCGGAGAAGACGGCTCGGAAGCCGCCGCCGTCGGCGCCCAAGCGTTCAAGCGCCTCCTCGGCGTTGACGACCCATTCGGGCGCGTAGCCCAGGTCCTCCAGGATCTGAGCGCAGAAGCGCCCAACCTCCAGGTTGTCCTCGACCAGCAGCACGGGTTGGCCCTGGCCGGAGGGCGCCACCCCGATGTCGGGGTCGGGGATAGGCATCTCGGCTGGTCCGTCAGAGACCTCGGGAAGGTAGAGCGTGAAGGTCGTGCCCTCTCCGACCGCGCTCGAAACGTCGACGTCGCCGCCGGACTGCTTAGCGAAGCCGAACACCTGGCTGAGCCCGAGCCCGGTGCCGCGTCCGACTGCCTTGGTCGTGAAGAAGGGTTCGAAGATGCGCCCTAGGACGTCGATGGGGATGCCCGAGCCGGTGTCCGTGAGCGAGATGGCCACGAACGGCCCGCGCGCACCGCCATGACCGCGGATGGATGGCATGGGCTGTCCGGCGAGAACCCGCATCGTCAGCGTCCCAACGCCGTCCATGGCATCGCGCGCGTTCACCGCGGCGTTCACGACCGCCGTCTCGAACTGGTTGACGTCGGCGCGCACCAGCGCGACCGCGTCCGAAGCCTCGACCTTCACGCGGATGCGGGCGCCGGTGATAGTGTCCAGCATGTCGGCGACGCCTCGCAGGCGCTCGCCGGCGTCGAACACCTCGGGCCTGAGGGATTGCCGGCGCGCGAAGGCCAGGAGCTGCCCGGTGAGCTTGGCAGCCCGGTCCACCGTGTCCGAGACCGCATCCATGTATCGCTTGCGCCGCTCCTCGGGCAGATCAGGGCGGCGCAGGAAGTCCACCGAAGACCGGATGATGGTCAGCAGGTTGTTGAAATCGTGTGCCACGCCGCCGGTGAGTTGACCCACCGCCTCAAGCTTCTGTGACTGGCGGAGATCCTGTTCCATCCGCTCGCGCTCGACCGCCTCGGCGAGCAACCGCGCGTTCGCCTCCGCGAGCTCCGCCGTTCGCGCGGCGACCTGGGTCTCCAGCGATGCTCCAGCCTCACGCAACCTCTCGGCCTGGTCCTCCAGCTCCGCATGCAGCGCGACCACCCCGCGGTTGGTCTCGGCGAGCTCGCGGTTGAGGCGCTCCGCCTCCTCCTGGCGCTCGGCGAGCTCGGCGAGGCTGCGCAGGAGTTCGCGGTTCTGCTCACGCAGCGCGACCAGCGGTTCCTCGGTCCGCGCACGGGCCACGTCCTCGGCGAGGGTCGCGAGCCGCTTTCCCGTGAAGGATTCCGTGCCGGACGGCAGCCGCTTGGCGAAGGTAGCGACCGTGCCTTTCCCGGGCTCGGTCTCGATCTCGAAGCGGTCCATCAACCGGCGAGAGCCGGTGATGCCGATGCCCAGGCCCGTCGTCGAGCGGTAGCGACCTTCGAGGATCTCGTCCAAGTGGGGGATGCCGGGACCCGTGTCGATCACGCGGATCACCAGGGATTGGCCGCCATCCTCCTCGTCGAGGCCGTACTCGACCCTGCCGCCGCCGGCATAGCCGTAGGCGTTGCGCGCGATCTCGGACACCGCGGTGGCGATGCGGGTCTGGTCCTGGACCTCGAAGCCGAGGCTCTCGGCGAGCCGCCGCACGCGCTGGCGCACCGTGACGATGTCGTCCTCGTGCTCGACATGGCTGGCGAGGAGGGGCCACCTCACGCCGCGTCCCCTCGAACGACGAGCACGGTGGCGTCGTCGCGGGCCCGGGCGAAGTCGCGATAGATCACACCCGCCACCAGTGACGGATGGGCCCCGGCGATGCCGGGGAAGGCGTCGAGGGTCCAGCCGGTCACGATCCCGTCCGAGCACAGGACGAAAAGGTCGTCCGGGCGCATCGGGTACTCGAACTCCTGGATACGCCGGGCCGCGTGCCCGGCCGTGCCTGCGAGGCTGACAGTACGCTTAGTCACTGCGGCGGAGACAACGGCTCCCAGGACGTTGCCGATGCCCGCGAACGTGAGGATACCGGCGTCCCGATTGTAGCGTGCGACCGAGACCGCCCCACCTCGGGTGTGCGGCAGTCCCGCGTGGATGGCGGACAGGACCGCGCCGGGGGGCTTGTCCCGATGGCGGCGGAACCATCGCAGGGCCTCCTCGGACGCCTTGGCCGCCTCCGGCCCGTGGCCGAGCCCATCCGCCACGATGGCCGTCCAACCGTCGCCCCGCTCACGCACCGCGTAGGCGTCGCCGTTGGCCGTCTCGCCCCTCAACGGTACCGTCACCGCCCCGAAGGTCGGCAGCGCGTGCGAGGCGGCCGGTCGCACGCCCGACAAACGTGCCATCACCGCAGTGCCACCGCCGGGCCGGGACGCGATGTCGAAGGCGTCGGACAACCGCCGCACGGCGCCGAGTCCCTCGCCAGGGCTGCCGCCCGTGGAATGCCCGTCGCGCAGGGCCGAGCCGAGATCCGAGACGCCGGGTCCCTTGTCGAGGGCGAGGATCTCGACCCCGGAACCGGTGCCGTCCTCGTAGGTGCCGACGAGGATCTCGCCGGGCACGCCGTACTTGACGATGTTGGTGGCGAGTTCGGTCGCGACGAGGGCCACCCGGCCGGCCGCGGTCTCGTCGAAGCCGACGGACTGCGCGGCGGACACCGCCCGCCGCCGCGCCTCGGCAACCTGGCTCGCTTCGGTAACGGTGACGCAATCCATGCCTACTTCCAGCGCGCGATGGTCACGCGCGTGCCTGAACCGGGCGTCGACTCGATGTGGAACTCGTTCGAGAGCCGCTTGGCTCCGCCCAGGCCCAATCCCAGACCCCCGCCGGAGGTGTAGTGGTCGGTCATCGCCTGCTCGATGTCGGCGATGCCGGGCCCGTGGTCCTCGAAGGTTAAGCGTAGGCCCTTGCGCATCGCGGCCTGCACGATCTCCATACAGACATCGCCGCCCCCTCCGTAATCGAGGGTATTGCGCGCAAGCTCGCTCGCGGCGGTGATGATCTTGGTCTGGTCGACGAGCCCGAGGCCGATCTCCACGGCGAGCGCACGCACCCGCTGGCGCACGCGGACCACGTCGTCGCCGGATCGGACGGGTAAGGTCTCAGTTTTCGTGACGGTCACGGTCGCTCTCGTGCCCGTCGTCCTCCTCGGAGAGCCGCGCCTGGATCAGCGCCATGCCTCGCTCGACGTTGAGCGCGGTCTTGATGCCGGTGAGTTCCAGGCCGAGCTCGACCAGGGTAATGGCCACCGCGGGCCGCATACCCGCCACCACCGTCTCGGCATCGAGGACGCGCGAGACCGCCGCGATGCTCACCAGCATGCGGCCGATGAAGGAATCGACGATCTCCAGCGCCGAGATCTCGATGAGGACGCCACGCGCGCTGGTGCGCGCGATCATCGCCGTGAGGTCCTCCTCCAAGGCGAGCGCGAGGCGGTCGTGCATGTCGACCTGGATGGTGACGATGAGCGCACCGCCCAGCTTGAGGATCGGGATGCGGTCCATGGCTTCAGCGGCGCTCCTCGGCCGGAGCTTGCTGGCGCACCACCTTTCGGCCGGTGCGCTTGAGGGCCACCGCGAAGGCGTCGGCCAGCGTCGCCTTCGAGACGACGTTGAGCTCGACCCCGAGATGGACCATGGTCTGGGCGATCTGCGGCCTGATACCCGAAACGATGCAGTCCGCCCCCATCAGGCGCGCCGCCGCAACCGTCTTGAGGAGGTGCTGGGCCACGAGCGTGTCGACGGTCGGCACGCCGGTGATGTCGATGATGGCGATCTCAGCCTCCTCGTCGACGATGGCCTGAAGCAGGTTCTCCATCACGACGCCGGTCCGGGCGCTGTCGAGGGTGCCGATCAGCGGAAGCGCCAGGATGCCGTCCCAGAGCCGCACCACCGGGGTGGAAAGCTCGGCGATCTCCTGCCCCTGGCGGCCGATAACCTCCTCGCGGCTCGCCAGGAATACCTCCATGGTCTGAAGGCCGAGCCGGTCGAGCACCTTACCGGCCGCCCAGACGCCGGCCGCGAGGGCCGTCGCGTCCCCGTCGAGCATGCGCTTCAGCGCGTCGAAGATCGGCTCCTTTAGGGAGAAGACGAAGTTGGCGGTGTCGGTGGGGGTAAAGCCCTGGATCGCCCGCGAGCGGGAGATGTCGGCGAGGGTCTCGCGCAGGGATGCGAAGCCCGCGGCGTCGGCGTCGAGGCCGCCCGATGCGAGGGCATCCCGGATTTGGCCGAACACGGCCTTGACCTGGGTCTGGAGCTCGGCCTCGCGGATACGCCCGCTCTGCAAGGAGGTCCCCTCCCGCAGGGCCGCGTTCCAGGCGTCGAGGATGGCGGCCTCGTCCTGCGTGACGGTCTTGCTCAGGACCTCGGCGCCGTCCGTCTTCATCAATCCATCCTCATCATCTTCGAAAGGCTCTAACCTGTCCGGGGCGGGTTCGATAGGCGGCGATGCCATACGCCAGGTCGGCGAAAGGTGGTTGTCCCTGGTCGGTTAGTCGGGTTTGTCCAACGGCGGGTTTTCCGGGTCCCGCCTATCCGCCGCCTTCCTGCGTCGCCGGGGCTTCGATGCGGCCCGGCGCAGGATGCGCGAGAGGGCCTCGACGGAGTAGGGCTTTTGCAGCAGCTCGAAGCCGTGGTCGCTCTCCTGTGCGAGGACGTGGCTGTAGCCGCTGGTCAGCACCACCGGCAGGCCGGGATACAACCGCCGGACCTCGCGCCCGAGCTCGACCCCGTTCATGCCCGGCATGACCACGTCCGAGAACACCACGTCGTAGGTGTCCGGCTTGGCAGCCAGGGTTGCCAGGGCCTCGTCGGCGTTCGCGACCCAGTGCGTGCCGTAGCCGAGCTCCTGCAGGGTCTGGGTCGAGAAGGTGCCGACGTCGCGGTTGTCCTCGACCACGAGCACGCAGGTCCCGCGCCCGTCGACCACCGCGTCGGCCGGCGCGGGCTCCTCGTCCCGAGCGGCCCCCCTGTCCGCACGTGGGAGGTAGAGCGCGAAGGTGGTGCCGCGCCCGAGCTCGCTGTCGACCATCACCTCGCCGCCCGATTGCTTGGCGAAGCCGAACACCTGGGACAGCCCTAGCCCGGTGCCCTGGCCGACGCCCTTTGTGGTGAAGAACGGCTCGAAGATCCGGTCGATCTGCTCTGCCGGGATGCCCGAGCCGGTGTCGGTCAGCGCGATCCGGACGAAGTCCCCGAGCAACGCGGGATGCGAGCGCATCGCCGGCACGACGCCCACGGCTTCCACCATGACGTCGAGGCGACCCTCGCCGTCCATCGCGTCGCGGGCATTGACGGCCATGTTGACCAGCGCGGTGTCGAACTGGCTCGGGTCCGCATTGATGTGGCAGGGCTCGTCGCCGACATGGATCGAGACCGCGATCCGGGCCCCGGTCAGGGTTCCCATCATCTCGCCGATGGCCCGCACGCTCCGCCCGGCGTCGAACACCTCCGGTCGCAGGGCCTGGCGCCGGGCGAAGGCCAGGAGCTGGCCCGTCAGCTTGGCGGCCCGGTCCACGGTGTCGGAGATCGCTGAGATGTAGCGGACCCGCCTTTCCTCGGCGAGGTCCGGCCGCTTGAGCAGGTCGGTCGACGACTTGATGACTGTAAGCAAGTTGTTGAAGTCGTGCGCGACGCCCCCGGTCAACTGCCCGACCGCCTCCAGCTTCTGCGACTGCCGCAGCGCCTCCTCGGCCTGGAGCAAGGTCGTGGCCCGCTCCTTCTCCTGCGTGACGTCGCGGGAGACGCAGTAGAGCAGCCCGTCGACCGGCACCGCCGTCCATGACAGCGTGCGGTAGCCACCGTCGCGGGCGCGGAAGCGGTTCTCGAAGGCGAGGGTCGGGCCACCGGCGGCGAGGCGGGCGACCTCGGCCCGCGTCTTATCCCGGTCGTCCGGGTGTTCGAGCCATTCCGAGGTCTTGCCGACGATGTCGTGGTAGTCCCACCCCAGGACGCGCTGCCAAGCCGGGTTGATGCTGACCCAGACTCCGCTCGCGTCGGCGACGCCGAGCATGTCCCGGCTCACATGCCAGATGCGGTCGCGCTCCTGGGTGCGCTCGGCCACCTGGGCCGCCAGGGTCTCGTTGAGGGCTCGCAGGTCCGCGGCGACGCGGTCGCGCTCGTCCTCCACGGCGCGCCGCTCGTGCACGTCGAGGAGCACCCCCGGGAAACTCAGGGGCGCCCCGTCCGCGGCATGTTCGACCCGGCCGTTCGCCTCCAGCCAGTAGTAGTTCCCGTCGGCGCGACGGACCCGGTACTGATGGGCGTAGGCGCCCCCGCGCGCGACCGCCTCGGCGATGGCTGCGGCCAATCCGGTTTGGTCGTCGGGATGGACGGTCGCGACGATTTGGGCGAGCGGGATGCCTTCCCGGCCGAGTGCGGGATCGAGGCCGAAGGCGCAGGCGAACGCCGCGTCGACCGTGAACCGGTCGTTGGGAATGTCCCAGAACCACGTGCCGATGATCGCGCCGGCTGCGAGCGCCAGCTGGACGCGTTGAACGTTCTCGCGCGCCAGCGCCTCGCTCGCGCGCAGGGCCGCCTCCGCCTCCTTGCGGGCGGTGATGTCGGTGAAGAGTACCGCGACCTCCCGGCGGCTCGCCGGCTCGACGCGATGGGCGGCGACCTCCAGGTGCCGACCGTTCGGGGCGAACGCGCGCTGGAAGCGGACAGGCTCGCCGCTGCGAAGCACCTCGCCGTAGATCCCGAGCCAGCCCTCGGCCTCGCTGTCGGGAAGGATCTCGCGCAACATCCTCCCGACCAATCCCGACATGCCGAGATGATGCTCGAAGGCCGGGTTGGCCTCGATGTGCACGTAGTCACTGAGGGGGCCGCGCGGCCCGTCGACGAAGCGGATGACGCAGAAGCCCTCGTCGATGCTGTCGAAAAGGGTCCGGTAGCGCTCCTCGCTGAGCGCGAGCGCGTCGCGCGCCGTGCGCTGCTCGGTGACATCGCGCGCCACCCCGGAAAACCGCACGGGACGGCCGGAGGGGTCATACTCGATCTCCCCCTTGCGGGCGATCCAGCGGATCTCGCCGGTGTCCGGACGGCAAATGCGGTACTCGACGTCCCGGGGCGGCCCGCCCAGCCGGCGGGTCTCCGCCGTCGAGACGAGATGGACGTCCTCGGGGACGACCACCGCTTCGAACGCCGTCGCAGGGTAGCTCGCCCGCTCGGGCAACCCGTAGAGGCGGCAGAGCTCTGGGGTCGGGGTGAGGACGTTGTCGGCCATGTCGACGGTGAACAGGCCGACCCCGCCTGCCGCCTGCGCCTTGCGCAGCCGTGCCTCGGACTCTTCGAGAACCTTCCCCGCAAGGTGTTGGCCGGTGCGGTCGCGCAGGATCTTGAGATAGCCGACGAGGCCGCCGTCCTCGGCATGGAGCGGCATCATCTCGCCCGAGGCGTAAAACCGCGAGCCGTCCTTGCGCAGATGCCAGCGCTCGTCGGTACCGCGGCCCTCTTCCCGAGCGCCCTTCATCTCCTGCTCGGGGATACCGGCGGCGACGTCCTCCTCGGTGAAAAAGACGTGGGCCGGCCGGCCCAGCATCTCCGCCTCCGACCAGCCGAGGATAGCCTCGGCGCCCGCGCTCCAACCCGTCACGCGGGCGTCCAGGTCCATGATCACCATCGCGTAGTCGATTGGCCTGCCTCCTGAAAAG
>NZ_BPQD01000030.1 GCF_022179065.1 Methylobacterium adhaesivum | reverse complement strand
ACTTTTCAGGAGGCAGGCCACCGGGAGGTCGCGGCCAAGGCGGTCGACCGAGAACCGTTTTTCGGGGTCGCGTTGCGATACGAGAGCACGGGGCCCGATGTGTGGGCGGCGGCCGACTGGAATGCTTCACAACGGAGATGTTCACCGGGATAGCGCCACTGTCAGAGCACGAAGGTCACTGCAGGTATCGGGTGAATTCAGCCAGGCATTGGATCAGGCGATGCAGGTGGTACGGGTCAGGCGTAGCACCCGTTCGGTTGGCCAGGACCTCAATCAGTTTGTCTACGAATTGCGCGGAGCCGTTATAGGCCAGGGCCCAGCCGTCGAATTCCCGAATTTCGATTTCCTCGTAGAGAAGGATCTGTACGTCACGGTGCCGCCGATCGGTACGGATGTCAGCCATAAGCATGTCAATGGACTGTCCGGAGCCTTCGAGGATCTGGGCGAACCATTTCCGCGAGGCGACCAGTGCGCCTGTAACGTCGAGCGTTGCGTTGCGTGCTCGTGAAATCTCGACAATTGCGGCGATTTCTGCGCGCGTCGCGAGCCTCTGACTCACGTATAATAGGGAACGGTCCATAAATTAAAGGATGCGCTAACAGGCTGATTTGCTTTGATGTGGATCAACGTGAGGGGGCGCTCGGAGTATCGCAATCGGGGATTATGGCAGCCCTGGCAGAGCGTACCCCACATTCGCAAGCCAACCCGTTTATGGCGCCCTGCGGCGTTGGTTCCTAGTTCTCGTGAAGCTGCAACGCGGCCTCTGTGGCCAGTTGCCGGTTCCGTGGACACGATCCGAAGCTGATTTGGCCTGTTTCTCGAACTCAATCGGACTGACGTAGCCGAGCTTCGAATGCCGGCGGGCCGGATTGTAGAAGCACTCGATGTAATCGAACACATCGGCGCGCGCTTGATCACGCGAGCGATATGTCTTTCGCGCCGCCCGTTCGGTTTTCAGAGACGAGAAGAAGCTCTCCATCGCGCCATTGTCCCAGACGTTTCCTGATCGGCTCGCCGCGGTCGGCTCGGGATCATGGCCGGAGGTCAGGCGCAGCAGCACGAAGATCGTCGGCCCGTTGCTCGAAGCTTCCGGCCGCCAGCACGCGCTGCGCCTGTTGGTCGACGGCCTCACGGGGCGGAAGGTCGTTGGGCATCCAGCCAAGGCGCGCCCGTCTTCACCACGTCGCGCAGCCCGTTGAACGCCTCGCGCAGGCTGTACGCGCGCTGCCCCGCATCCGCGCGCAGCAGGCGTCAGGTGGGGCGCAATCAGCGCCCATTCGTCATCTGAAACGTCGGATGGGTAGGCTCTGCGGCAAGAGGTCAGGCCCCTTCATCTGGAATCCCCGCGCTACAGATCCCTAACAGCCTCTAACAGGAACGTTTCCCGGCAGGCAGGTTCCTCTGTACGCTTTTGAGCGGTGGGCGGTGGATGGACGATACTAACCCGATGGGCCGTTCGCGTGACCCGCTTGTGCCTGCCTTCTAATCCGCGATGGCGCGTGCGCGATAACACGTCCAGAACGAAAACGGCTCCCTATATCAGTTTTAACAGATAAAAACGGACCTGATCCCAGGCCGGTCTCTGTAAAGGAGCTTATAGAAAGCCATGATGACCCGTATCGCCACCGCCACCGCCGCTCTTGTCCTTGGCGTTGCTTCGATCTCGTCCGCCATGGCCGCCGAGCGTCCGACCTCCCGCTACACCTCGTTCGGATCTGAGGTCGAAACCACCGGTTCGCTCTACGCCCCCTCTCGCGTGCCGGCCTACGGCGGTTGCCCGATGAGTTCGGCCGCCGAGGGCAATGCCAACCAGCAGAATTTCCCTGTGATGCAGTACGGCCAGACCTCGGGCGGAAACCGCTGCTAATCCAGTTCCCAGAGGCGATCTCATGGTCCTGAAGGGTTTCTCGTACGCCATGGCCGCGGCGTTTGCCGGTGGCCTGGCCTTCACCATCAGAGGTGCGTCCCAGGCGTTGATCGTCTCGTAAGGCTCGCTCGAACGACATCATAGGACGGCAATGGCGGCGGGGCGAAAGCTCCGCCTTTTTCGTATTCGCTGCGCCTGTCGACGAGCTATTGGGCCCCTTGGTCGTGCGCCAACTGCATTGATATAATCGATATCGACTATCGATAGCATCTGTTTGAATGATGGTGCAGTGCAATGCATATTCCTCTCATGAACCGGGGCAGGCCCCGGACCACCAGAGGATTTAACACCATGACCATCCGTACCTTCGCTCTCGCTACCCTGGCGTCCATCATCTTGACTGGTGCCGCAGCAGCCGACGAGCGCATCAACATCACGCCCACGCTGTACCGTGAGCAGGCCCGCGTCACCGCCGCCGTGCGCCCAGCTTCCGAACTGACGACGACGCCCTCCCTGACCCCTCCGGCCCCCGTTGTCCGCCGCATCGTTGCTGAGGCAGGGGCACGCTAGACTGGCTTCGCGTTCCGATGTCCGGGAACTATCACAACAGAGCGGCAGGGCCTTCGCCCTGCCGTTTAGTGTTCAGGAACTCATCAGCATAAGCGCCGCGTCTGTCATGCGCCAACATCGCGCATCATGGCGGCATCCGAACGGCTGCTATTGCGCATTCGCTGAATCGCTTCACTGACAGAATGTATTGGGACAGTTGCGCTGGAAATGGCACTCCGAGTAGGCGGACGTGCCATCGCGGTTGACGATCCCGTCGACGATGCCGCCAATGCTGTTGATTCCGTCGAGCCGGCGGGCACCGTCACACCAGCCCTGGATAGGCGTGAGCTTCTTCGACTCCCGCGGGTCGACGACGACCCGTGCGGTCTCGTACCGAACGTAGGCGCGCAGCCCTGGGACGTCGGCGCGCAGCCCTGGGACGTCGGGCGGGGTGTAGCCGTAGCACACGAGCAGAGCCTTGAACGGCCAGCCGGCATTCGGCCCGCGCTTCACCTCGGAGCACAGAGCGACGATAACCGCGAACTCGATCACCTGCCGCATGTCGCTGGTGCTGCCGACCTGGGGGAACAGACGCTTCTCCGTCTCACAGTCGAGATCCCACGCGGCGGCCGGAACCGCCACCGCCAGTAGGACAGGCAGAATGTAACGCATAATGGCGATCGTATACCGCGAAATGGACGCCGGTAGCGGCACGCCTCAGGAGAGGTGGACGTCGAGGGAGTCGGCAGAGCAGCAGGTGCCGGTTCACGAGCCATCAGCATCTCACCCCGACCGCGAACCATCCGCGCCGTAGCTGCGCGCCACGGATTGAAGCTGTGTCCTTACATCCGAGCAGGCGGGCCGCCACGAAAGGACATGCGCTCGGCGTCGGCCGGCATTAGAAGGGCCCCATGCCCGATGCCCTGTTCTCGCCGGCCGCCGCCCGCAACGCCGCCCCGATCGCCGAAGTCCTCGAACGTGTCCTCTCGCCCAGCGGCCTCGTCCTCGAGATTGCGAGCGGATCGGGCGAGCACGTCGTCCATTTTGCTCAAGCGCTGCCCGCGCTCGACTGGCAGCCGAGCGATCCCGATGAAGAGGCCCGTCGCAGCATCGTCGCCCATGCTCGCGCCGCCGGGCTGGCGAATATCCGGTCGCCGCTGGCGATCGATGCGATCCGTCAGCCGTGGCCGGTGGCCCGGGTGAACGCCGTCGTCGCGATCAACATGATCCATATCGCACCCTGGGACGCGACCCTCGGGCTGATGGCTGGCGCGGAAGCGGCGCTCGCGGCGGGTGGGGTGCTGTACCTCTACGGTCCTTTCCGGGAAGATGCCGCGCATACCGCGCCGAGCAACGCCGCGTTCGACGACAGCCTGCGCGCGAGGAATGCCTCCTGGGGGGTCCGCGACATCGAGGCGGTCGTGGCGGCCGCAGAAGCGCATGATCTGCATCTGGTAGAGCGCGTCACGATGCCGGCCAACAACCTCAGCCTGATCTTTCACCGTGGGCGCCGAAGCTCCGCCGCCGACCGGGAGGTCGCGCCTTGACCGCCTCGCGCCCGACCAGCGCGGTTGTCGTGGGTGCGTCCGGCGGCATCGGCGGTGCCTTGATCTGCGCGCTCGCCAAGGGCGAAGCCTACGCGCCGATCTTCGCACTCTCACGTTCGGGATCATCGCTTCCCCAGGGCGTCCGAAGCCTCCCGATCGACCTGAGCGACGAGGCGACAGTTGCGGCGGCAGCGGCGAGGGTCGGTGAAGCCGGACCCGTCGGTCTGGTCATCGTCGCCACCGGCCTTCTTCACCAAGCGGGCGTCTCGCCCGAGAAGTCGGTCAGGGCGCTCGACCCCGCCGCGATGGCCACTGTCTTCGCGATCAACACGATCGGGCCCGCGCTCGTCGCCAAGCATTTCGTGCCTCTGCTGGCGCGGCGGGAGCGATGCGTGTTCGCGGCCCTGTCGGCGCGGGTCGGATCGATCGGCGACAACCGACTCGGCGGCTGGTATACCTACCGTGCCTCGAAGTCGGCGCTGAACCAGATCCTGCGAACGCTCGCGATTGAGGTCGCCCGCAGCCGACCGGAGGCGATCGTCGTGGGCCTGCATCCCGGCACGGTCGCCTCCGGCCTGTCGCGGCCCTTTCGACCGGACCCGACGGTCGACGGCGTGTTTTCGCCCGAGGAGAGCGCTGCGCATCTCCTGCGCGTGCTGACCGGTTTAGGCGCGGACGACACCGGCGGCGTCTTCGCTTGGAACGGTTCGCCGATCACCGCCTGAACGCGGTTTCGGGTCTGACAAATGCCCAGGGCGATGCCACGCGATCGTTAGGAGCTGGGATCACTTCCACCATGCGCCATAAGCGCGAGTTTGGCGCCTGCCCGGAAGCGGACGTTCTGCCTCAGACCCAGCCCGGCTTCCCTAATCACCATTGGCGCTTATTCGAAACGGCCATTCAATACCATTGGCTCGGGCGGGAAACGCACTGCGCATTCCGGCCTCTCATGAGATATCCGCGATCTAGAGCGCCTAACAAAACCGTTTGATCTGGTTGAGGGTGATGAGGCTGGCGGCGAGGCTTGTGAAGGCTTTGGAGATGTCAGCTCTGCGCTCGTAGCGGATGGGGAGGCGTCGGAAGCGGTTGAACCACGTATGGGTTGGCTCCACGACCCAACGGTGACGACCGAGCTTCTCGCTGCTGTCGATGCCGCGTCGAGCGATGCGCGGCACGATCCCCCGTGCCCGGCACTCCTGGCGGCGGGGTCTGGCATCGTAGGCCTTGGCAGCGTGCAGCTTGTCCGGACGGCGTCGCGGTCGCCCGCGCCGGCCGTTGCGCAGGGGCGGGATGGCATCGAGCGCCTCCGCCATCATCGCGCTGTCGTGCCGGTTGGCTCCGCTCAGGCAGGAGCCGAGTGGCGTGCCCCGCGCATCGGTGACGAGGTGGCGCTTCGTCCCCGGCTTGCCCCGGTCCATCGGGTTCGGGCCGGTGGCAGGCCTCCTTTTTGGGCCGGGACAGACGCGCTGTCCCGGCAAGCCCGGCTTCAGTCGATCTCACCCGCCGCGTGCAGGCGCTCCAGGAGCACGTGATGCAGGCGGCGCCACACGCCCGCCGCTTGCCAATCCCGCAGCCGACGCCAGCAACTCATGCCGGAGCCGCAGCCCATCTCGGCCGGCAGCATCTCCCAGGGCAGCCCCGAGCTTAGCACGAACAGGATACCCGTCAGCGCAGCCCGGTTCTCGAGCGGACGACGCCCACCCTCTTCTCGCACCGTCCTTCACCAACATCGTGGGATTGCGGCTGTGGCAATCACATACGGAACGTTCCTCATTGGGATCCTGGCGCACGCTTGGGCTATGGCCTGAATCGAAAAGCCCCGGACCGCAGGAGCGGCCGGAGCTTCAATTTAGCCGAGCTGTTCTAAGCTCAGGATGATCGGCTCATCGGGCGATCAGCAATCATCGCCCTTCTTGCCAAGAGCCTGGCTCTCACCAGTGTTGTTCATGGCGCCAACCGTTCCAGGCGAGGCGGGCTGTTGCCCGCCCGCGAGATTCTTGCTCGCAGGATCCTCGTTGCCCTTCGCCGCAGTGCTGGCGCCGGGCTTGTCGCCAATCGCTTGGTTGGCACCCACGTTATTCATCGCACCGACGGTGCCCGGTGAAGCCGGCTGCTCGCCACCCGCAAGGTTCTTGCTGCCCTGGTCGACAGCTGAGCTCTTACCGTTTGCTGCGTGTTGCTCCGGTACTTTACCCTTTTCTGCGCCGGTGTTGCATGGTGCTGCAAAAGATGCTCCGGCTGTGAGAGCAAGAATGGCAGCGCTGGCAATGAGAGAGCGTTTCATCGAGCGTTCCTCCGCGTGTGTTTATCGGGAAGAATAATTCCGCATCGGGTGCATCGGTTCCCATCCGACAGGAACGTTTGGCATCGCCGGTGCCGATGGTTCTCGATACCTGCTGAATGTATTGCCTAAAGGAAACCCACGGCGTCAGGCGCAGTTAGCATTTCGCTGAGCCGTCCTGATCTCAGGATTGGCTCGGCGCCGACGACGCTGACGTTCCTCCAAGATCTAATCAGCGTCGTCGGCTTCGCGCGCGCAATCGAGCGTGCCATTCCCACCCGCCGCGAGCGCCCCCGCCTCGGACCGGATACCGGTTGAGGGAAGGGGTCTTGTGTCAAGGCCTTCAGCCGAGCTGCAATCCCGTAATTGGCCGTACCCCGACCCATGTCATAGATCTTCAACCGTTTGTCGCGGGCGGTCCAAGCTGTTGGGCTTCCGGTCGCGGGCTTCTTGCTTGCAGATGGCAATAATATCGGCGACACCGGCGCGAAGGGTGACTTCGGGACTTACGGGAGGTCCACCGCAATCGCACGGCTTGGCAGACATGGCGGGCTCACGATGGAAGGCACAATCGGACGCGGGTTCAGTCCGTTCGCTCCTGGTGGAATTGCCCCGGTTTGGTTCTCCCGCACTCTGCTTGGAAAAGTCATAGCGACGTAGCGTCGATGGGCTGATTCATGGCAGGGATGATTTTGTCTTCATCTTGCCCATGCTCATCAGGATCATTGTTTCTATCCTGACTGCGGTGAACCAAGCTCTGCTGTCCATAGTCGATACGTCCAGCATCCTGCCGATCTTCCAAGATTCGGCGAGGTCGTGGGGCTACACCTCAGGGTTCGTCGTTTCTACTGCCATCACCAAGCCTGTCGACCACGCTCGGTCGTCGAAACGCTGCCGCGGCTCCTCCCATCACGCGCACGACGCACCGATCGGCTCGCCTAGGCACGAGCTCGGGTGGCCCTCGCGCTCGGCGGCGCAGCCGGCGGTCGGCTCGTAGGGCATCTGGCCATGGCCACGAGTCCCGATACGGTGCGGCGCCTCGTGCACAGTATGACGCTGCCATCGATCGGGCCGCTGCGGGCGGTGGGAATCGACGACTGGGCGATCCGCTAGGGACAGATCTGCGGCACGCTCCTCGTCGATCTCGACCGACGACACCCCGTCGACCTGCTGCCGGACCGAACCATGGAAGCGATTTGGCCGCTAGCGATGCAATCCATCGAAGCTGGCGACCAGCGCGTCGATGAATACTCGCACCTTGGCCGACAAGCTGCGGTGGCTCGGGTAGATCGCATGGATCACGGTGTCGATGGCCTCAGCGGCGGGCCATAGCCGAACCAGCCGGCCCTCCGCGGCGCACGGCCTCGCGAGGAAGTCGGGCAGGTACGCGATGCCGGCGCCGCCCAGCACCACAGGCAGCAGCGCCGCGGAATCGGAAACGGCGACGGCTGGCGGTAGCTCGATACGTCCGGCTTCGCCGGTCGCATCGTCCCGGTAGGCCATGGCCCGGTCGCAGTAGCCGATCAGCGTATGGTCGGTGAGGTCGGCCACGCGAGCGGGCGTACCACGCGCCGCGAGATAGCTGGGGCTGGCGCAGAGCCACGCCTCCGAGACAAGCAGCCGGCGGGCGATCAGGTCGCTGTCGACGAGGGGCCCAACCCGAATCAGCAGGTCCGCCGCCTCGGCCGGCATGTCGACGAAGCGGTTCTCGACTGCCAGGACCACGCGGACCTGGGGGTGGGCGGCCATGAACCCCGGCAGCATGGGAGCGACCAGGGCGGTTGCCACCGTGAAAGGCAGGCTGACTCGCAGCGTTCCGGCCGGGACGCCTCCCAGCCCTTCGAGCGCCGTGCCCGCCTCGTCCACGTCGGCCAGGATGCGCAGCGCGTGCGGCCGGAACAGCGTGCCGGCTTCGGTCAGCCGCAAGTGCCGCGTCGAGCGATCCACCAGCGCCGTACCGACATCGCGCTCAAGCCGTGACAGCGCGCGGCTAACTCCCGACTTCGGCAGGCTGAGCGCTCGCGCCGCGGCCGACACGCTCATCAAGTCGGTGATGCGCGCGAACGCCCGTAGATCGGACAGCTGCATGGTCGTTCCACCTTTTGCAACACCCTGTCGCATCTTGCCTAGCTAATCGCAGGCATGTGCAACGACTACCTACCGGATCGGTAAGCGACAGGAGGAATGAGCAGTGGATGGCAAGCAGACCCGGCCGGTGGTGGTCGTGGCAGGGGCTTCCGGCGACCTCGGCACCCGGATCACCGAGGCGCTGTTGGCTCAGGATGTCGTGGTACGGGCACTGGTGCGCCGGCCGACCGACAAGCTGGCGCGCGGCAACGTCGAACAGGTCACGGTCGATTTCGGTGATGGCGTGGCGCTGACCCGCGCGGTCACCGGTGCTGTGTGCGTCGTGTCCGCGCTGAACGGTACAGCGCCGGTGATCCTCGACACGCAGGGGCGGCTGCTCGACGCCGCGGTGGCGGCCAGCGTGCCGCGCTTCATCCCCTCCGACTTCTGCCTGGACTACCTGGCGACCCGGCCGGGCGACAATCGAAACATGGACCTGCGGCGCCGGTTCGCCGTCCGCCTCGATGCGGCGCCGATCCGCGCGACCTCGATCCTCAACGGGCCGTTCGCGGACCTTCTCGAAGGTCAGGCTCCTATCGTGCTGCACCGCTTTCGCCGCGTCCTCTTCTGGGGCGACGCCGACCAAGCCTTCGACTTCACCGCCAAGGACGATGTCGCCGCCTTCACCGCGGACGCGGCCCTCGACCCTGACGCGCCCCGCCATCTGCGCATCTCTGGCGATCAGATCAGCCCGCGCGGGCTGGCTGAGCTGCTGACCGGTATGGAGGGGCGGCCCTGGCGGCTGCTGCGCGCCGGCGGCATCGGTCGGCTGAGCGCGGTGATCGCAATCGCGCGTGCGCTGACCCCTGAGACCGATGCGCCGTTCCCGGCTTGGCAGGGGATGCAATACCTGCGCGACATGTCGACCGGCCGCGGCAAGCTGCACGGCCTCGACAACGCCCGCTACGGCAAGGCCGACTGGACGGGCGCCGCAGCCGTCCTCGCGCCCACGATCCGATAGACATCGACCCGCGAAAGGTTAGCCCCACCATGGCCGACGCCGTCATGTCCTTCCCGATCCGGGTCGCCGACGCCGAACTGACCGACCTGTCCGACCGCCTCGTCCGCACCCGTTGGCCCGATGCCGGCACCGTCACCGACGGGAGCCAAGGTCCGACCTCGCACGCCATCCGCCGCCTGGTCGGCCGTTGGCAGGATGGCTACGATTGGCGGGTGGCCGAAGCCCTCATCAACGGCTGGGGCAGCAGCCGCACCGTCATCGACGGCCTCGGCATCCACTTCCTGCATGTCCGCTCGCCCGAGCCCGATGCCCAACCCCTCTTGCTGGCGCATGGCTGGCCAGGCTCGATCCTAGAGTTCCGCGACGTGGTCGGGCCGTTGACCGACCCTGCGGCGCACGGCGGAGATCCGCGGTGTGCGTTCCACCTCGTGATCCCGTCGATGCCGGGGTTCGGCTTCTCCGACAAGCCGACCGAGCCGGATTGGAACGTCGGCCGCGTCGCTGGCGCCTATGTCGAGCTGATGCGGAGACTGGGCTACGGCGACCGGTGGTTTGCACAAGGCGGCGATTGGGGTGCGGCCGTGGTGACGGCGCTGGCGCACATGCGTGCGCCCGGCCTCGCCGGCATCCACCTGAACATGGTCATGTTCAGCCCGACCGAGGACGAGATCGCGGACGCGACGCCGGAGGAGAAGGCGATGCTGTCCGGCATCGCGCGGTACGACCGGGAGCAGTCCGGTTACATGAAGCTCCAGAACACGCGTCCGCAGTCGGTCGGATTCGCGCTGGCGGACTCGCCGGTGGGTCTGGCGGCATGGATCTATGCGCTATTCCAGGACATGACCGACACCGGCGGCGAGCCCGAGCGGGTGATCTCGTTGGACCACATGCTCGACGACATCATGCTTTACTGGCTACCGAACGCCGGGGCCAGCTCGGCACGGTTCTATTGGGCCAGCGCGCAAGGCCCAGGCGGCATGCCGAGCGATCCCATGCCGTTGCCGGCCGGAGTCAGTGCGTTCCCTGGCGAAGTGATGCGGCTGTCACGGCGCTGGGCGGAGAAGCGTTTCGTGGACCTGCGTCATTACAACGAGCCGCCGAGGGGCGGGCATTTCGCGGCCATGGAAAACGCAGCTGCTCTGGTAGCGGATGTTCGAGCGACGTTCGCGACGGTCATATAGCTGATGGCAGGCCGGCAGGGTGCACGGGCTTCCGAATGGGCTCCACGTCTCCCCGGTGAGCGGACGTTCTACCGTGGGCATGAGCCCGCTGGAAGTCGTCGGTTCGTCCTTCCGAACGTCCTCTCTGCACGGGCCCTCGCCAGTGGACGACGTGCAGAGAAAGCTTTCACGCCTCAGCGGATACCGCCGCTGGCAGCGATGTCCTCGCCGGTCAGCCAGCGGGCCTCGTCGGAGGCGAGGAACGCGACGACTGCGGCGATGTCGTCCGGTTGGCCGGCGCGGCCGAGCGGTGTCTGTGCGATGATGCCCGCCTCCATCTCGGACCCGACTACGCCCGCATTGTGCGTGCCCTCGGTGATCACCAATCCGGGACTGACCACGTTGACACGGATTCGGCGTGGAGCAAGCTCGTTGGCGAGGACGCCCGAGATCGCGTTCAGGGCGCCCTTGGTCCCGGCATAGACCGCTGCCGTCGGCGTATGCACATGCGTGATGGCCGAGGAGATGTTGACGATGCTGGCGCCTTCCCCGAGGTGCTTGGCCGCCGCCTGGGTCGCCAGGAGCACGCCAAGTACGTTGACGTCGAAGAGCCGGCGGTAATGCTCCTCGGTGACGTCTTCGATGGCGGCAAATTCGTAGATGCCGGAATTGTTGACCAGCACATCGAGCCGGCCGAACTGCTTCACCGCCGCCTCGATCAAGCCTTGCGCCTCGGCGATCTTAGTCACGTCGGCTTGGACGGCGATGGCCCTTCCACCCGATGAGAGGATGGCCTCGACGACGGCGTCTGCCCCGGCTCGACTTGATGCGTAGTTGACCACGACCGCGGCGCCATCTCTTGCCAGGGCCGTTGCTATTCCCGCGCCGATCCCCTTCGATGCGCCGGTCACGACGGCTACCTTACCCTGAAGCTTCGACATGTGTGCTATCTCCCGATCCGGGCCGGCGCCGAACGCGTCGCCTATTCCCATAGTTCGGGATTTTGGAACTATGGAAGCGCAGATCAAGCCCCATATGAAGAAATCATGAGGCCACTGTTTCATCCCGCCATCGAGGACGTTCAGCCCGAAGCGATCCTGCACGCGCTTTCAGACCCGAACCGAGCGGCGATCTTCGCCAACATCATGCGCGCGGGGTGCGTTCAGGCCTGTTCGGCGCTTTCCGCACTGGGTGATCGGGTCATCCCGAAATCGTCATTGTCCAACCACTTCAAGGTGCTCCGCGAGGCCGGGTTGATCCGGAGCGAGCGTCACGGTGTTGAGATGCGGAATCATTCGCGATGGGCCGAGGTAGACGCACGCTTTCCGGGCCTGTTGGCGGCAATCATCAATGCCTATGCTGCGGATGCCGGCGATACGTCAGAGGCATAGGCGCAGGAGTGCAGTCGCACCTCGGCGGGCCCGGGAAAGGTTCGCTCCTCGCTCACGCAGAAATAAAGATCGACGTCCTGGAAGGATAATGCTCTTCCGGTCTGCCCTCGAGCGGTATCTTCATCGAAGCGGACGTTGCCTGCCCGCCCACAACCGAATTCATCGAAAGCGAGAGAACGGCATAGTCCTTTCGAACGATAGAGTGGGCATCGCGTCCGGATGTCATGGAGATACCCTATGCGGAGATGGGTGGCGGTCGGCGTGGCCTTTTTAACCCTGGTGACGAACATCGACCATTCCGAGGCTTGCGCACGAATGCGCTTGCCGATCGGGCGTACGGTGGCGTCGCGGCGGCCCTCGATGCCGGCCCCTTCCATAGCGCAGACCGGCTCCGCCGGACGGATCGGTGACCAGCCTGCAAACACGGTCACGCCGGGGCGGGCCACCATGACCATGATGCCGCTCGCGGCCTCCGGCCATGCGATCGCTGATGCCGATCCGACGGCGAGGATCGGGCGTCCTGCCGTGCCCCTCACTCCTGCATTGCCGCGTATCATCCGTGAGGTTCGAGCGGTCGCCCCAGCCTGCGGAGCTGGCAAGCGCGTAAGAGGCCTGGAGCATAAAGACGCTGGACTCTGCTCGTTCAGCTGATCGACTGCGCAGTCGGTGACAGGCGGAGACCGTGCAAACGGCCGCTTCGGCGATGCGCCGACGACGTCCCAGGGAACGGGGTTGGGTCACCATCTGCCGGTCTACCCGATGACCGGGCCGGGTGGAAATCGGTTGGTCTGCTTTGGGGCGGCAGATGCATCGAAGCGGAACCGTTTATGACCCATCGCGAGAGATTGAAATGTCCGTTTCTAGGCACTTGTCAGCTCTTCAAGGACGTGCTTCTTTAACCAACAGCTTGTGGCTCTCCCAGATTTACACGCAGCGACATGCAAGACTTAGCGCAGAACAAGACAAACGTAATCGCATTCTATGAACTGATGTTCAACGATTGTCGTCCACGCGAAGCCATTGAGCGTTATGCCGGCGCCACCTTCATCCAGCACAACCCGCATGTAGCCACGGGTAAGGACGGGTTCATCGCCTACTTCGAGCGCATGTCGCGGGAATGGCCGGGCAAGCGCATGGAGGTCAAGCGAGCAATTGCCGAGGGCGATTTGGTTGTGCTGCATTGCCTCCAGCACTGGCCGGGCGACCACGACTATGCGGCCATTGATATCTTCCGACTCGATGAAGAGAGCCGGATCGTCGAGCACTGGGATGTGCTGCAGATCCTACCCGACACGTCGGCCAATTCGAACGGGATGTTCTAAGAGCGCCTAACAGAACTAGTTGAACTGGTTGAGAGTGACGCTGCTGGCAAGGGTTGTGAAGGCTTCGTAGATGTTGCCACGTCGTTCGTAGCGGATCGGAAGGCGGCGGGCGCGGATGAACCGAGCGCGGCTGCGCTCGATCACCTATCGGCGGCGGCCGAGCTTTTCGCTCATCTCGATGCCGCGTCGGGCGATGCGCTGCACGATCCCGAGTATACGCTACTCCTGCCGGCGGTGTCTGGCATCGTCGGCATTGTAGGTGGGTACTCTGTCCGGACGACGTCGCCGTCGCTGACCGTTGTGACGGGACGGGATGGCATCGAGCGCCTCCGCCATCATCACGCCGTCTTGCCGGTTCGCGCCACTCAGGCAGAAGCCGAGTGACGTGCCGCGCCCGTCGGTGACGAGATGGCGCTCCGCGCCCGGCTTGCCCCGGCCCGTCGGGTTCAGGCCGGTGGCCGGCCCTTTTTGGGCAGGGACAGGGGCGCCTTCCAGGTGAACTCGGCTCCAGTCGCTCTCACCTCCTTCGTGCAGGCGCTCCAGCACCACACGATGCAGGCGGCGCAACACGCCCGCCGCCTGTAAATCCGAAGCCTACGCCAGCAACCCATGCCGGAGCCACAGACCATCTCGGCCAGCGGCATTTCTCGCGGCAGCCCCGCGCGCAGTACGAACAGAATACCCGTAAGTGCGGCCCGGTTCTCGATCGGACGACGCCCACCCTTCGTGCGGGGTCGAGGCGGTGGGAGAAGCGGACCAATCTCATCTTGGAAATCATCGAGGAGAAGCGGTCTGCCCATGTCGAACCACCACTTAAACCTCCGCGCGGTGCCGTTCTGTCAGGCGCTCCTAGTCGTACCTCCGTGATTTTCGTCATGCGTTGCGCGGGTGGCCCGGTTCCTGGCCGACCGAACGTGTGCCCGATCGCTCGTCAGTACAGGCAGTCGTGTCGTTTGCCCGACAACCTGCGCGCTTACGCGGCGCGTGCGTGCACGCCCCTGATGAGGTTCGACATGGGGGCGCCGATCTTCATCTTCACGACGGTGTCGCCGCAGTCGAGGTCCCCGCGCATCTCGGGCGCGGGGGCGTGTCGTCCTAGCCGAAATAAGAGTCGATGCCGACGGCGTTGGCGAAGACGCGCCGGCCGGTCTTGCGGTCCTGCTCCGCCTGGCCTCGGTGGCCTTCGCGTCGCACGCGATGGCCTTGCCACCAATCCGCAAGGCATCGATGTTCACGTCTTCGCCGGGCCGCATGATGGCGACCACCACGACGCCGATCACCCTAGGTTATTGCTCCCGATCCGCGTTCTCGGAAATCCGGCACCTCGGGGAAACGGCGTGGTCGAACGCCGGGATCGTGGAGCGACGGATCCTCAGGCTTCCCGGACCCCCGGCTTGGCCCCGTGGTCGAAGGTGAATTCGACCCCGGCCTTCTCCAGGGCGCGGCGCACGGCGATGGCCGTCTCGCTGCGTGTCCGGATCGGGGAGTTTGGGTCTTCCAGCCGGTTGATGGTGGAGACCGATACGTTCGCGAGGCGGGCCAGATCCTCCTTCGACAGGCCGACGAAGGCGCGCGCCGCGCGGGTCTGGCCCGGGGTGGGAAGCTCCTCCCCCGGAGGTGGGGCTATGGACGGATGTCGGGAGACGGGGGGACGGGGGGCGCCTTCGGACGTGCCGTAGCGGTTGCGCCCGGGCACGTTCAGGCAGACGCCGACCCATTCCCGGACCGAGCCGTCCTTGTTGAGGACGGGCGCGCCCCGTGCGTTGAACCACCGGTAGATGCCATCCGCACAGAGCACCCGATAATCGGTGTTGTAAGGCGCCGTGTGCTCGACGGCCGTCACCCAGGCCGCCTGGGTGCGGGGGCGATCCTCCGGATGCACCGCGTCCAGCCAGCCGAAGCCCTGCATCTCCGTGTGGCTTTGACCCGTGAGCGCCATCCACTGGGGCATCTCGCTCGGCTCGCCGTTCGCCTTGTTGATCCAGAACACCGTGGCGGTGGCGGCGATGAGGGCGTTCAGCCGGTCGTGACGCTGCATCAGGGCGTTGAGGGTGTCGTGCTGACTAGTAACGTCGAACACCACGCCCATGCCGTGGCTCACAACTCCGTCCGGCCCCATGAGGGCCTCGGCATGGTGAAGGATCCAACGCTGCGTCCGGTCCGGCCGGATGATGCGGAACTCCCGGTGAACCGGCTGGCCCGAACGAAGCACCGAGATCTGGTCGCCGTGGGTCGCCTGATCCTCGGGATGGATCATGTCGATGCCGACACCGAATGTCATTTCCGACGCCGGGTCGAGCCCAAGGATCCGGTAGAGGCCGGGCGAGGCATCGAGGCGTTCTGAACGAAGGTCGGCGGACCAGAATCCAACCTTGCCCGTATCTTCGATGAGCTTGAGCAGGTGCCGCGAAGAGAAGGCGCGCGCACCCGACGCCTTGTCCGTCGCAGAGGGCGGACGCATGAGCGAACGTGTCGGCATCGGAGCCTTCCGAATGTTTCGCGCCCACGCCGGGCCTGACATAAATTACGGCATAAGCCCTCTTTCTAAGAGCTTAACGGATATGATCCGTATCACCGATAGGTGATATTCCGGTCTCTCGTGGCTGCATCCGTCATCGCGGCCTTATGTAAGTCCGGGCGAGCGAATATTGAAGTTATTCCCTCGACGGTTGAGTCGGATGTCAAATCCAAGCCAAAAATAGTAATTCTGCACCCTCAAGGGGGCTGTTCATATTGCATGGAGATCGAGATTTTGCAACGAAACGTCTCTTTTTTCCGCTGGCGCCATAAATTTTTGCATTGATGACAGGAAAGGTAGCATCTTATTCGCATGTTTTGCATCGGTTTTGTGGCGCGGCTTGAAAGTTCGTTCATAGTGATCTTTCAAAATCCCCCTCGAGGCGGCTCTGCGACCTTCGAGCGAGGGATAAACGGATGTTGTCTGGTTGCCCTGTGCGTGCCGCCAAACGGGACGCTCTCGACGCCTCAGCGGTGCAGATCGGGTCCGACCGGGCCGGTACGGTCATCACGGCGAACGCGAACGTCCTCGCGGTCGCGGATGACGACCTCGCGGAGGTGACGGGACAGCATCCTCGGATCTTCGGCGCTTCTGACGCGCGAAACGGTGCTGCCCGCCGTCGCTCTCGGGAGGGCCTGTGCCAGAATAAGTACCAGCCGGCGGGGGACAAGCGTATCGCCAAGTGCAGCCGCGAAGTCCGGATCGAAGCCACCGCCAATCCGGTGCGTGACGCCGTCGACCGGCTCATCGATGTCGTCAGGTCGGTCACCAACGTCACCCAGCACTCTGCAGGCGTTGGCGATCGCCCTCATCGAGATGCGCCAGATCGTCGGGCTCATCCCCGTTTCGAGCAGGGAAGTCGACGGTTCGACCAAACGGTGCGTGACGCATCTCGAAGCGTGGCGGCCGAAACGGCTCTTCACCCACGCGGAACGTGAGGCGGACAATGAATACGCGTCATCGAGCATTCTTGGCCGAGGCCGGCGGACACTGCGAGATCCGATCGCTCGTCGTGCGTCGAGGAACGCGTGAGGAGGCTTGCAGAGCGACAAGTCGTCGTCGGCGAGGCACCGCACGGATACGTTCGGCGGCGGCGGATCGGTACGCGGAGGTGATCGTGTCGCTTGCGCCTCCGATTGACATTGCCGCCCGAAATTTCCGATCACCGCCGGGTTTTGCCGTGCGGACGCCAACGCAGCGGGTGTTTTGTTGAGAGACGCGTCCCCACGGTGGCGAGCGAGGACCACCCGCCCAGTGAGCGAGATGAGGACGACGGAGATGGCCAGCCCGCCCACCGTGAGCGAGGCCACCCTCGCCAGCCGGACCGGAACGATGCTGGCTTCGCTCCTCACCGCGGCCGGTCCGTATCGACATCCGCGGTTCGCCATTCCGGTGGGCATCGCCGCCTTCCTCGTGGCGTTCCTCGCGCGGAGCGCGATCGACCCGTATCTTCCACCGGGCATCCCCTTCCTGACGTTCTTCCCGGCCGTCGTCCTCTCGGCCTATCTCTGCGGCATCTATGCCGGCATCGTCTGCGCGACGCTCTCGGGCGTTGCGGCCTGGTACTGTTTCATTCCTCCGCACAATGCGTTCGCGCCGAACGGTTCCGTCGCCCTGGCCCTGGCGCTCTATGCCCTCGTCGTCAGCGTCATCATCCTGCTGATCCACCTCATGCAAGGGGCGGTGGCGGATCTGATCCGGGCGGAAGCCGTCGGTAAATCCCTGCTGACCCAGCGCAGCCGCCTCGTCTCCGAACTCGAACGGGAGACCGAGCGACGCCTGATGCACGAACGTCTCGTCGATCAATCGATGCTGCTCGACCTTGCCCTCAAGGCCGCCGAGGCCGGGACGTGGCACTACAGCGTGGCCAGCGGGCGGGTCCTGATGTCGGCCGAGACCGTCCGTCTCCATGGCCTCGGCAACGGGGAGATGGAGGTCGATGCCGAACGGGAGTGGGGGCCCCTGGTCCACCCCGACGATGCGGTTCGGACTTTGGCCGATCTTGAAAGGGCCGTCGCGACGCGCGGGACCTTCGTGTCCGATTTCCGGATCCCCCTCCCGACCGGTGAGACGCGCTGGGTGAGCTGCATCGGTCGCGCCGAGGTCGGAGCCGAGGGGGAGGTGGAGTGGGTCGTCGGTCTGACCCTCGACGTCACCTCCCGGAAACTTGCCGAACTGCGCATCGAACATCTGGCACGCCACGATCCGCTCACCGGCCTGGGCAACCGGATGCAGTTCGAGGATCGCGTCCGCCAGGAGATGGGCCTGGTGCGGCGTGGCGGGCCGCCGTTCGCCCTCCTGTGCCTCGACCTCGATCGGTTCAAGATCGTCAACGACACACTGGGCCATGCCGTCGGCGACGGGGTCCTGCGGGTCGTGGCGGATCGGCTGCGGTCCGTGGTCCGCGTCGAGGATACGGTGGCGCGCCTCGGGGGCGACGAGTTCGTGATCATCCAGACCCGCGCGCTTCGCCCGGATGATCCCGATCTCCTCGCCGGGCACCTGACGCGCGCCGTCGAGGCCCCCATGATCGTCGACGGGCATCCGGTCGAGATCGGCGTCAGCATCGGGATCGCGCTTGCTCCGCCGGACTGCGAGGATCCCGACACGGTCTACCGGATGGCCGACCGAGCCCTGTACCAGGCGAAGGCCGAGGGCCGGGGTACCCATCGCTGGGCGACGTAGGCCGCCCGGCCCTTCAAGGCGCCTGCCGCCCCGCGGGGTTCGCATCCGTCGGAACGATGGCGCAGGTCGCGCCCCGTCGCGGCGGAATACATGCGCTCCCTCGCGAATGCCCCACGGGGGCTTTCAAAGCACGATCCAGAGCAGGCCCGTCAGCAGGATCGAGGCGGCGACGGCGAGGCTCAGGGCCATCAGGCTTCCGATGTCCCGGGGGCGGTCGGCGCCCACGACGATGTCCGCGCCGATCGGTCTCGGGACGAGCCGCACGGCCGCCTCCTTCGGCATCCCGATGGATCGTGCCATCGTCACGTCGTCCGTCCGTGTCACCGGTGTCATGCCCCTCTCCCGTCCGGGTTGCGCTGGTCATGATGCCCGGGCCTCGGGGGCGATCCTTGATCCATCTCAAAGTAGCGCGCTCCGTCGCGCGGTGAGATGCCCGGCGCGGCCGGTCCGGGGCCGGAGGGGGCGGGTCATGGTGGATCTCGGAACCTACGTCGCCTTCGCGGTTCTCCTCATCCTGATGGTCGGCGTCGCGCGGGCATGGGACCCTTGACCTAACGTCCCCCATGGAACGGCTCGACTCCTCAGGCGGCCATCGAACAGGTCGCCGCCCCGGCCAACTCGGCGAGGGGCTGGAAGGCGCGGACGAGATCGGGATCGACCTTCCCCGCCATTCCCTTCAGGATCGCGTAGGCTTCGTCACCGCCCAGCGCCTTCTTGTAGGGGCGCCGCTCGATCAGGGCACCGAACACGTCGCAGACCGTCACCAACCGGACGAGGTCGGGAATCCGGTCGGCCCGCAGGTTGTCCGGGTATCCGGATCCGTCAAGGGCCTCGTGGTGCGAGCGCACGACGGCGAGCATCGCGTCGGGGTAATCCCCGCCCACGAGCATGTCGTAGCCAATGGACGGATGGGTCAGCATCACGGCGGTTTCGTCGTGATCGAGGCGGCCGGGCTTGTTCAGGATCGACAGGGGGATGCGGGACTTGCCGAGGTCGTGAAGGAGTGCCGCCTGGGTCAGGATTCGGCAATCGTCCTCGCGCAGGCCGAGGTTTCGCGCGAAGCCGCCCGCCAGGCCGGCGACGAGGAGGCAATGCTGGTGCGTTGCGTCGTCGAAGCGCCAGACCACGTCGAGCCAGGTCCGGACGTCGGTTTTATCCAAGGCGCCGAGCACGAGCTCCGCGCCGAGCGAGACCTGACCGCGATCCGGGGCCGTTCCGGCGCGCCCGAGATCGAAGAGGCGGGTGAGGACGCCATCCGCCGCCGCGGCACCGAGCGTCGTGGACCCGACGGCGTCCAGCGGCTTCCTCCCGGCGAAGAGATGCCCGAGGCTCCGTGCGAGGGATCGGGCCACATCCTGTGCCCTCAAGGTGCGGTCGGCGCCGAGGGCCTGCGCCTGGGCGCGCGACCGGGGCGTGTCCGCGTGCATCACGCAGAGGAACGGCGGCCGGTTCGGCCCGAGGCGATCGAGGTGTCTGCGCAGGCCCGCGACCTGGGCCGAATGCGACAGGGAGGCGTCGCTCACCACCGCCACGACGTCCCCCGGCGCGGGCAGGGCCGTGGGCTCGGCCGGGTCGAGCAGATCGATCATCACCGGCTCGCCCCAGACCGCCAGGAGGCCGGCGAGCTTGCGCCCCCGGGACGGCAGGTCGGTGAGGAGGAGGATCGCGGCCAAGTTCGTATCCACGTCATAGCAGGCTGTCGCGCAGTGTATTCGCCCAGACCTGAGCGCAGTTTGAGAGCGATTGCCGAAAGTCCGGGATACTTGCGGATTTTTGCGCAGCAATTGACCTGAAGGAGGTCGGGAGCGCCGCATGGCGGTGCTGTCCTGCCATGAAATCACTCACGCCCGACATCGGCCTCGACGGGAATGCGCCGACGACGATCCATTCGTTAACGCGGACGTCGCCGTGGACGGACGCGCGATCGGCGTTGTTAGCCCTATGGCGTACCTCGCAGAACCTCCGCGCGCCGCCGGCTCTCGCCATGGATGCGGTTCCGCAGCGTCCGGTTGTCGAGTCACTCAATCGTCTGTGAACGCGCGTGCGGGAACGTCCCCGGGCTTCTGCGGCTTGTGGTGACGACGGCGTGGACGAACCGCCCCCGTCTCGAGCGATCTCCCACATCCCGCACCCGCGACAAGGTCCATCCGGCTTGTGTCGTGACCGCGTGGCCATCGGGGGAGATCGGGACCTTCCGGGACGAACGCCCTGCGGGAAGAACGAGCATGATCTATCTGCGCTACGCACCCGAGATCGAACGGCCTCCGGCCGATGAGCAGGAAACCATCGACGGCATCATCAAGGGTATGACGCGTCAATCCGAGACGGTGGAGGCGCGCGAGGGCCACGCCGTGCGCGCGAGCCACGCCAAGAGTTCGGCCTGCGCGACGGGTGAATTGACGGTGGCTTCCGGATTGCCGCCCGAACTGGCCCAGGGCCTGTTCGCGACGCCCGGCACCCACCCGGTCGCCGTGCGTTTCGCGCAGGGGCCGGGCGAGACCCTAGGCGACCGCGTCTCCACCCATCGGGGCCTGTCCATCAAGGTGTTCGATGTGCCGGGCGAGAAGCTGGACGGGCACGCCGTCGACACGCAGGATTTCGTTCTCGCTACCGGGACGACGTTCCCGTCCGGAACCGCTGCGGGCTTCCTGCGGGACGGGACGGTGATCGGTCAGTCGACTGGGCTGCCGGAGGGCGTCAAGAGCGCGGTGTCGGCGACGATGCGCAATCTCAACCGGGCATTGCACGCCTTCGGCACCGAGAGCGCCTTCGCCGACTTCTTCGGCCATCCCTACAGCCATCCCTTGGCGGACAGCTATTTCAGCCAGGCGCCGGTGCGATTCGGTGATTACGTGGCCAAGCTCGGTGCCATGCCGGCCACGGAGGCGCAGCGCGCCCTGGCGGAGTGGCGGCTCGACCCGCATCAGGATGCGGACGGATTCCGCCACGCCACGACGGCGTTCTTCCGGGACAACGAGGTGGTGTTCGACCTCAAGGCACAGCTTTGGGCCGACGCCGAGCGTCAGCCCATCGAGGATGCGTCCGTCGACTGGCCTGTCTCGATCAGTCCCTACCGCACGGTGGCGACGATCCGCCTGCCGCGCCAGGATGCCTATTCGACTGAACGCGTGCGGTACTTCGACGAGGTCATGACATTCCGCCCCGCGCACAGTCTCGCGGCGCATCGGCCCCTCGGCTCGGTGATGCGGGCGCGGATGCAGGTCTACCAGGCGCTGAGCGCGTTCCGCCACCACGCCAACGGGGTGACCGCCGAAGACACGGCCCGGATCGATCGCATCCCGGCCTGAAGAGTTTCGATCACGCCGACAAGAAGGGACGGCCTGTTCGACAAGCCCCCGGCGGTCACGAAACAATATTTGATAAGGGAGTCAGCTCATGAGCCTGCAAGGCCGAAAGATCGCCATCCTCATCGCGCCGCGCGGAACGGAGGAGCCGGAATTCACCGAGCCGAAGGCGGCCCTGGTCGCGGCCGGTGCCAGCGTCACCGTGATCGGCCTCGAGGCCGGTGAAGCAGAGGCGGTGAACAACGACCTTGACCCGGCCGGGCGCCACGCGGTGGACCGGGCCATCGCGGACGTCTCGGCATCGGATTTCGACGGCCTCGTCGTCCCGGGGGGCTGCGTCGGGGCCGACAAGCTCCGGGCGAGTCAAGACGTCGTGGATTTCGTCCGTGGGTTCTTCGCGGAGGGCAAGCCGGTCGGCGTCATCTGCCACGGCCCCTGGATCCTGGTTGAAGCCGATGTCGTGAAGGGGCGCACCCTCACCTCCTATCCGACGGTCCGCCGCGACATCGAGAATGCCGGTGGCCGCTGGGTCGACGCGGAGGTGGCGACCGACCAGGGCCTCGTCACCAGCCGCACCCCGAAGGATCTGCCGGCCTTCTGCGCGAAGATCGTCGAGGAATTCGCCGAGGGCCGCCATCCGGGCCAGGCGCGCAGCGTCTGATCCGGTTCCGGCACGGTCATCGATAGAGAAGGAAGAACGATGGGACGCTTTTCGAACAAGGTGATTCTGGTGACCGGCGCCGCTTCCGGAATCGGCGAGGCCGCGGCGCGCCGGTTCGGCCGGGAGGGGGCACGTCTCGTCCTCGCCGACAAGAACGCCGACGGACTGCACGCGGTCGCCGAGACCATCGAGGCCGCTGATACCCTGATGCACGTGGTCGACCTGTCGCTCGCGGACCAGTGCCGGGGGCTCATCGAGGCCGCCATCGCCCGGTTCGGGCGCCTCGACGTGCTCGTCAACAACGCCGGCAAGGATCATCTCGGCGCGGTCGATGCGGGCGACATCGCCGATTTCTCGACGGTGATCGAGACGGATCTCTACGGGGTCTTCTACATGACTCGCTTCGCCCTCCCCCACCTGCGGCAGAGCGGCGGCTGCATCGTCAACGTCTCGTCCGTGTCGGGGCTCGGGGGCGACTGGAACCACAGCTTCTACTGTGCCGCCAAGGGCGCGGTGACGAATTTTACCCGCGCGGTGGCCCTCGACGAGGCGAAGAACGGCGTGCGGGTGAATGCCGTGAACCCGTCCCTCGTCTACACACCCTTCACCGCCGGCATGCAGGATCAGCCCGAGCTCGTGGCGAAGTTCGAGGAGCGCATCCCCATGGGGCGCGGGGCGAAGCCCGACGACATCTCCGGGGTCATCGCCTTCCTGGCGAGCGAGGATGCGCACTTCGTCACCGGCGTGAACCTGCCCGTCGACGGTGGTCTCTCGGCGTCGAACGGTCAGCCGCCCCTGTCCTGACCGAGCGGGCGGCAGGGCGTACCGGGGTGGGCGTGACGGTCCTGGTACGTCTGCCCGTCGATCGGGTTTCTCGACGCGGCGTCGAAGGCGGCGGATTTCGCCACACTCTCGACGCAAAAGCGAAGCTTGTCGGTCGATCAGGAGACCGGCCGCCGCAACCACCTAGTGCACGCGGCCGGTAGAGGCCGAAGCATTCGCTGATCGGGCCGCAAGACGCGAAAGGTCCGGGATCATGATCGGGGGCGAGGGCAGGGTCGATTACGTTGGGATGACCGGGGCCGCGTCCCCCAACTTTCGGGAGGAGCGTCTCAGCCGCCGGTCGTTCCTGGTCGGCTCGGCTGCCGGTGTCGGGGCCCTCGGGCTCGCCGGCTGCGTCAATTCCGATGGCGCCCTGCGCGCCGAGGCGGCGAAGATCTACGGGCCGATGCCCAACGAGAAGTTCCCGATTCCGGCGACGGATGTGAGCAAGGTCGACCCGAAGTACTTTCGCCGCACGGTCGCCTATGAGACCAAGGCGGCGGCCGGTACCATCGTGGTCGATCCGCGCAACTTCTACGTCTACCGCGTCGAGGGCGACGGCACGGCCACCCGCTACGGCGCGAATGTCGGCCGCGACGGGTTTCTGTGGAGCGGCGACGCCTATGTCGGTCGCAAGTCCGAATGGGCGACCTGGACGCCGCCGAAGGAAATGATCCGCCGTCAGCCCGAGGCCGCAAAATACGCGCGCGGCATGCCGGGCGGCCTCGACAACCCCCTCGGCGCACGCACCCTCCATCTCTACCAGAACGGCGCCTATACGCTCTATACGATCTACGCGAGCAGCGAGCCCGACACCATCGGCAGCGGCATCACCAGTGGCTGCGTAGGCCTGCTCAGTCAGGACATGATCCACCTCTACGCCCAGACCCCGGTCAAGACGAAGGTGGTGGTCCTGCCCGCCTGAGCGTTTCCCGCAGGACGGGCCCCCCCGAGGCATTCGCAAGAGAAGTGCGACGCGGTCCCGAATGCCGGAGCCGAACGCTTCTGCAGGCGTTTATTCGTCCGTCCGGGCCCCTCTCGTCCGGTTCATTGCGAACGACGGTGCTCGAATCCGCGCGCGCCACCCGGCCTCGGGCCGAGTCCGGCGCGGTTCGGCGGAGAGGCGTCGGAATCGTCCCGGCCCTGACAGCGATTTAGAGAACGCATGCCCCAGGACATGACTTCGACCGCATATACGTGGACGCTGGAGAGCTTCACGGACACCATCCATCGGGGCGGGGTTGCCCTGTGGGCATGGTCGCCCACGCGTCGTCTGGCCCAGCTCGACGGCCTCTGCCGCACGTTCTGGGACACACCCGAGTCCGTCGTCTCCATCGACGACCTGTTCGCCAAGGTGCATCCGGAGGACCGGCCCGGAATGGAACTTGACTGGGAGGCGAGCGCCACCGACCCCCAACCGTACAGCTTCGATTTCCGCATCGGTACCGGTCCGGATGCCCGCTGGGTCTCGGCGCGCGGCGTCGGTGGCGATGCCGGTCAGGTCGGCGAGTGGGTCCAGGCGATCTTCCTCGATATCACCGACCGCAAGCGGGCGGAGGATGCAGAGCACCTCTTGACGGCGGAACTTCAACACCGCGTCTCGAACATGTTCGCCGTCGCCCGCGCCCTCACGGCCATCGTCGCGCGGGAGGCCAAATCCACGCCGACCTTCGTCGAGGATCTGTCCCGCCGCTTCGGCGTCCTGCACGAGGCGACCGCCCTCGCGACCCGGTCGCACACGCTCGAACAGGGCAACGTGAGGCTCCGCGACCTCGCCGAGCGCATCCTGGCGCCCTACCGGCACGGTGCCAACATCGTCATCGACATCGATGAGAACGCCTCCACGGCGCCCGGTCACGTCAACGACTTCGCCATGATCTTCCACGAACTCGCCACCAACTCGGCCAAGCATGGAGCCCTGTCGGGCACCGGAGCCCTTCGATTGCAGGGCTACCTGGAGGGCAGCGACTTGCGGCTCATCTGGGAGGAAGGCACTGCCCCGCCCGACGCCTCGAAGACCGAAGGCAGCGGGTTCGGCTCACGCCTCCTTCAGCAGACCATCGAGCGCAGCCTGCGGGGACGTTTCCGGCGCACCCTCGACGGGCGCGGCCTCCACTTCGAGATGGTGGTCCCATTCGCGTGAGACCAACCCCATCCCGACCGCCGCAGTCAGCATGCGGTCACATCCCATGTTCGTGCCCGTCGCGTCACGGGATCCACGTGCGCGTCAGTGCGAAGAGCCTCTCGACGGCCGCCGCGTAGCCCGGCGGAAAGCTTTCGAGCTGAACGTGGATGCCGCTGCGGCTGACGCCGACAACTTTCGCCCGCACGCGGCCCAGGGCGGACGAATGGACGTCGACGATCTGGTCCGTTACGGCGACGAGCCCCTCGACGGCCGCCAGCAGCATCCCGTCGTCGCTCACGTCCAGGATATCAGTCCGGTGCGTGGTGCCGGCGTGAACCACGCGCGCCGACACCGTCACGGGCAGGCGCCTGTGGCGGCGCCGGTTTTCCGGAGGCGGCCGTCCGGGGAACTCCGCATCAGACGTCATCGCGAAGGTTTGGCCTGGGGAAGTCGGTCGAGCGCGTAGATCGTGACGTTGCCGTGTCGTGACCAACGATTTAACGGTTTCATCATCTTCGCAGGGCTACGGTCCGTCTAAAATTCTTGGCCGATATATCGATAAATCTTGATCGTGGAACCCGAAAAAATTTAATCGATGAGGGTAGTTCGAAAAAACCGAACGTCGCGATGGCTGGAAACGAAATCGAAAGCAGGTAGTCTGTGCAGATCTCCGCGCAATCCGACCTGAATCACCCCAATTCGACCCCGACAAGCCCCCGGAACGACGCGCCGAAGCCGGGTGAACTTTACCGTCTGGTGGCGGACGCGTTGCCGGCACTCGTCTGGGTGGAGCGCGCGGATACGGGCGAGGCCATCTACACCAACGAGGCTTTCCAAGCCTATTTCGGCGACGCGCGCGCCTGTCATGGTGTCGCCCTCGCCCGCTGCCATCGCGACGACCGGCCCCTGGTCGGCCGAGCCATGGACCGCGCGCGCACGGCTGGCAGCACCTGCGAGGCGCGGCTGCGGCGTGGCGACGGCCGCGGGCTTTGGCATCAACTCACCTTCAAGCCCCTCATCGCGGACGGCGAACTGGTCGGCTGGCTGAGTTCCGCCGTTGACATCGAGGGCATGGTCAGGGACCGCCGTGCCCTCGAGGACGCCAGCGCCCTGCTGCGGCTGTCCCAGGAAGCCGCCGGGGCGGGGTTGTTCGACGTACGGTTCGCCGACCGTGCCATGGTCCTGTCGCCCGCGAGCGCGAGCCTGCACGGCCTGCCCGGCGACCGGCCCGCCATCGTCGAGATCCGCGACTGGATGCGCCGGGTCCATCCGGCGGACCGGGTGCCGACTCTGCGCGCCGTGCGCGAGGCGGTCGCCCGCGCCGCGACGTTCGACATCGCGTTCCGGGTGCGCCTCGCCGGCGGCGAGGTCCGCTGGCTCCAGGCGATCGGCCGCCCCTGCCACGACGAGGCCGGCGTGGCGCACCGCATCATCGGGCTGAACCTCGATATCTCCGCGCGCAAGGCCGCCGAAACCGCGCTCATCGAGGCCAAGGGCGAGGCCGAGGCGGCGCGCCTGTCGGCCGAACGCGCCAACGCGGCCAAGACCGAGTTCCTCTCGGCCATGAGCCACGAACTGCGCACGCCCCTGAACGCCGTGATCGGCTTTGCCGGTCTGCTCGCCGGCTCGGACCGCCTCGACGGCGACCTGCGCCGCTACGCCGAACTCGTGCGGGCGTCCGGTGCGAACCTCCTCGGCATCGTCAACGACATCCTCGACTTCTCCTCCGTCGAGGCCGGCGTGGTGACCCTCGATCCGAAGCCCTTCGCGGTGCAGCCCCTCGTCGACGGCTGTCTCGCCATCGTCAGCGCCTCGGCCTCCGGCAAGGACCTCGACATCACCGCGCGGGTCGATCCCGACATCCCCGCCCATCTCGTCTGCGACGAGGCCCGCCTGCAGCAGGTGCTGCTCAACCTCCTCAACAACGCCGTGAAGTTCACGCCGCGCGGCAGCATCACCCTTACCCTGCGCCACCAGGGCCGTACGCCCTCGGGCGAGGGCCTTCTCATCAGCGTCACCGATACCGGCATCGGCATCGCGGACGATCATCAGGAACGCTTGTTCGAGCGCTTCTATCAGGTCGACAGTTCGATCCGGCGCGGCGCGGGGGGCGCCGGCCTCGGTCTCGCCATCAGCAAGCGCCTCGTCGAACGCATGGGCGGCGAGATCGGGGTGCGCTCGGCGCCGGGTCGCGGATCGACCTTCTGGGTCAGACTCACCCTGCCGAAGGCGGGGAATGTCGACGGGGCGACCGCCCCGCCCTCGCGGCCGGCGACCGTGAAGCCGGCGCGCATCCTGCTCGTGGAGGACATCGACATCAATCGCGAGCTCGCCAGCATCATGCTGCGGTCGGCCGGGCATTCCGTCGATCTTGCCGAGAACGGGTTCGCCGCCGTGAGGGCCGTCGAAGCGAAGGCCTACGATGTCGTCCTCATGGATATCCAGATGCCGGGCCTCGACGGGCTCATGGCGACGCGCCTCATCCGCTGCCTTCCGGGCGCGGGCGCCCGCGTGCCCATCGTGGCGATGACCGCGAACGTCCTGCCCGCGCAGGTGGCGGCGTTCCGCGAGGCCGGCCTCGACGACCACCTCGGCAAGCCGTTCACGAACGCCGATCTCCACGCCGTCATCGCCCGCTGGCTGCCCGATGCCGATCCGGTGCCGGACGCCGACGGGATGGCCGAGCCGACCCTCGACCGGGCCCGCTACGGGGCCTTCCGCGACCTTATGCCGGCTCAGGCCGCCCTCGCGCTCCTGACGCGCCTGTCCGCCCTCATCGGCGACAGTTTCGGGGCGGCGCCGGAGACCCCGGAGGCGCGCGAGACCCTGCGGCGCCAGGCCCATGCCCTCGCCGCCGCCTCCGGGCTCATCGGCTTCTCGGACCTCAGCACGGCCTGCGCCGCCCTCGACGCGCATGCGGAAGCGCGCATCGGGCGCGACGGCCGGGGCGGATTCGACGCGGCCCTCGAACGGTGCCGGGCCTATGCGAGCGCTGCGTCCCTGGAGACGCGGCGCCTCATCGCGACTATGGAGGAGCCGACGAGGCCGGCCGGCCGAGCCGTCGGATAACAGGCCTCGACGCCGCGATGACATTCATGGATTCCAACGACCCCGCGCAACCCGGCGGGCTCGTCGCCGTCATCGCCGACGACGACGAGTTCTTCCGCATGGCCGTGTCGGCGCTGCTCACGCGTCATCTGGGCTTCGCGCGGGTCGTGGAGACCGGCTCCCTCGACGAGGCCCTCGCCGCCCTCGCCGAGCGGCCGGAGGCGGCCCTCGCCCTGTTCGACCTGCGCATGCCGGGCATGGCCGGCGCCGCGTCCCTCGGGGCCGTGCGGGAATGTTTTCCCGGCGTGAAGACCGCCATCGTCTCCGCCTCGACGGATCGCGGCGACATCCTCACGGCGTTGGCCGCCGGCAGCCACGGCTACGTGCCCAAGACCTTCGGGGCGGCCGAACTGGTGAAGGCCCTGGGCTCCATCCTCGCCGGCAACATCTTCGTGCCGGCCTTCCTCGCCGAGGGATCGACGCCGGCCGGCGCGGCGATGCCCCGGCCCGAGGCCGATGAAACCGCCGGAACGGCGTTGACCCGACGCCAGCGGGAGGTCCTCGCGCTCATCGTGGAGGGTCGCTCGAACAAGGAGATCGCCCGCAGCCTCGATCTCGGTGAGGGAACCGTGAAGGTGCATGTCGCGGCCCTCCTGCGCGCCCTCGGTGTCGCCAACCGGGCGGCAGCGGCCGTCGCCGGGTCGCGTGTCCTGGCGAAGGCCTAGGCCGTTCGGCCTAAGAGTGCTCACAAAACTCCCGGTCGCTGCCGGTTCTTGCTCCGCATGCGACAGCGCGGCGGGCGTTTTGTGAGAGACACTCAGGCGTCTCTGGCCGAAGTCCCGTCGCACCGGGTCGCCCAAAGTGAACCCGCTGCCGGCGGGCCGCCGATCGCGAGCCGGAGCCGGTCGTTCGGACCCGTTTCGCCGTCCCGACCGAGCCGCGACGTACCACCCGAGGCCGGATGGCCTAGGTCGCCGATCCTTTGGATGGTCTCGAACCCGGCAAGGTCTCCTTAAGGCTACCAGCCTGATCGTCCCGCCATCACAAGTCTCGTGGCGTATCGACATGTTCCGCAGTTCCACCTGCTTCGCGGCGGCCCTGGCCGCCTGCGTCGCCCCCGCCGCGCGCGCCGCCGATTGGTACACCGGTGCCGTCGCGCCGGCCGAGCGGGACGCCTGGATCGTCGCCGTCGACGCCTCGACGACGATCAGCTCGCAAGGATCGCAGTTCGCCGGCGCCACGGCGACGGCGGCGCCGGCCGACAACCTCCTCGTCAGCGGCCCGCGCGTGCGCCTCGACGGGCTGATCGGCTCGTATCGCACGGGTCGCAACGGCCTCGGCGAGCAGGCCGAGATCGCCGCCCTGGCGGGCTACGCCTGGGTGATGCCCGACGCCGTGCTCTCGGGCTTCGTCGGTTTGAACATCCGCCGCAACGAGGTCTCGCGCCTCGATGACAGCCTCTCGGCCGAGAGCACGCGGGTCGGCCTCAAGGCGGCCCTCGATCTCTACGCGCGGCCCACGGCCTTCACGATGGTGCACGCCACCGGCACCTATGCGACAACCTTCAACGCCTATTACGGCCGGGTGCGCGGCGGGGTCGCGAGTGTCGCTGGCGGCTATTTCGGTCCCGAATTCGCGATCCTGGGCGACGATTACTATCGCCAGTGGCGGACCGGCCTGCACCTCAGCGGGATGCAGTTCGGCGCGGTCCAGTTCGGCGTCTCGGCCGGCTACCTCCACGATCAGGCCCGCAAGGGTGGCGCGTATGCCACCGTCGATCTCCGGACGGGATTCTAGGCGCATGGGCCTGCCCGTTCTCGACGGTGCCCCGGTGGCCCCCGCCGCGTCGCGCCCGCTTCGCGCGGCCAAGGGGCTGGTTATGGGCCTGATCTGGATTGCCTGGGCCGTCTCGGCGGCTCTGGCCCTCGGCTTCCTCGTCCAGCCCGTCGGCACGACGGCGCAGCTCGCCCTCTCCGGCATGGCCGGAGCCGGCATGGTCGGCCTATGGCTGTGCTGCCCCAAGCACGGCCTGCCGCGCACGGCCTTCCTTGCCCTCGGCAGCCTCGTCGTCGTCCGCTACGTCTACTGGCGCCTGAGCGGCACCCTGCCGGGCCTCGACGATCCCGTTAGTTTCGGCCTCGGCCTGGTTCTGGCCTCGGCCGAACTCTACTGCGTGCTGATCCTCTCCCTCAGCCTGATCATCAACGCCGACCCCCTGGCGCGGGCGCCTGCGCCCGTGCCGCCCGAGGCCGAGCTGCCGGCCGTCGACGTGCTCGTGCCGAGCTACAACGAGGGATCCGACATCCTCGCCGTCACTCTGGCGGCGGCCCTGAACCTCGACTACCCGGCCGACAAGCTCACCGTGTGGCTCCTCGACGACGGCGGCACCGACGAGAAATGCGCCGAGGCCGACCCCGCGAAGGCCGGAGCCGCCAGGGCGCGGCGCGCCGAACTGCAGGCCCTCTGCCGGGATCTCGGTGCCCGCTACCTCACGCGGGCTCGCAACGCGAATGCCAAGGCGGGCAACCTCAACAACGGGTTGACGGCCTCGCGCGCCGAGATCGTCCTCGTCCTCGATGCCGACCACGCGCCGTTCCGCTCCTTCCTGCGCGAGACCGTCGGGCTGTTCGCCGGCGACCCGAAGCTGTTCCTCGTGCAGACGCCGCACGTCTTCCTCAATCCGGACCCCGTCGAGCGCAATCTGCGCACCTTCGCGCATATGCCGTCCGAGAACGAGATGTTCTACGCCATCACCCAGCGTGGCCTCGACAAATGGAACGGCTCGTTCTTCTGCGGCTCGGCCGCCCTTTTGCGGCGCGCGGCCCTCGAAGAGGTCGGCGGATTCTCCGGCATCACCATCACGGAGGATTGCGAGACCGCCCTGGAGCTGCACGCGCGCGGCTGGACCAGCGCCTTCGTCGACAAGCCCCTCATCGCCGGCCTGCAGCCTGAGACTTTCGCGGCCTTCATCGGTCAGCGGGCCCGCTGGTGTCAGGGCATGTTCCAGATCCTGCTCCTGAAGAACCCTCTGACCAAGGCCGGGCTCCAGCCGATCCAGCGCCTCGCCTACCTGTCGAGCATGGCCTACTGGTTCTTTCCCCTGCCGCGCCTGATCTTCATGCTGGCGCCCTTGCTGCACATCTTCTTCGACGTGAAGATCTTCGTCTCGTCCATCGACGAGGTCCTGGCCTTCACCGCGACCTACGTCGTCGCGAACCTGATGATCCAGAACTACCTCTACGGCCGGGTGCGCTGGCCCTGGATCTCGGAATTGTACGAATACGTTCAGGGCGTCTATCTCGCCCGCTCCATCGTCGCGGTGCTGATCTCGCCGCGCAAGCCGCGCTTCAACGTCACGGCCAAGGGCACCGTCCTCGAAACCGACCAGCTCTCGCCCCTGGCCTGGCCGTTCTTCGCGATCTTCGGGGCCCTCGCCGCCGGCTGTGCCACGGCCGCGTGGCGCTACCTCTACGAGCCGGGCGTCACGAGCCTGATGCTGGTGGTGGGCCTGTGGTGCCTGTTCAACCTCGTGATCGCCGGCGTCGCCCTCGGCGTCGTCGCCGAGCGCCGCCTGTCCGAGCGGTGCCCGAGCCTGCCGGTCGCGCGCTTCGGCCGGGTGTCGATGGGGAGCCTCTACTTCGCCGTCGCCGTCGAGCGCGTCTCGTCGGAGGGCTGCACCCTGCGCCGTTTCGACGGCACGCCCTGGCCGGACGACGGGGGCGACCGCGCCACGCTCACCCTGACGCCGCTCCCCGACGGCCGGGTGTTCGCGCCGTTCGCCATCCGCGCGTGTGCCGAGGCGCGCGGCGACACCGGCCGGGTCGTGTTCGCGGCGATGACGCCCGCCACCTACCGGGCGCTGGCCGACCTCATGTACGGCGACGCCGCGCCGCTGCGGGCGTTCCTCGCGGGGCGCCACCGCCATAAGTCCCTGCTCGCGGGCTCGCTCCGGTTCCTCGCCTGGGGCGTGACCGAGCCCGTCCGGGCCTTCGGACAGCTTGCCCGCGCCACAAGTGCCGCCCGGCGTGCCGAGCCGATTGCGGACGGTGTGGTCGAGTCCAAGGCGCCCGCCGTCATCCTGCCGCCGGCCGAGAGTGTCCGGCCGATTCCGGTGAGCGCGACTGCCCTCACGTTCGACGCGGTGTCGCACACCGTCGAGGCGATACCCGTGCCGCAGAAGCCCGTCACTGTTCCGGAGGCGCCCGCCGTGCCGGAACCCGTGGCCGGCGCCTCGATCCCGCCTATGACGGCTGAAGCCTCTCAGGCGGTGATGCGCGAGCTCCTGAGCGAAGCGCCCGTGGCCAACGCGACCGGGATCGTCCTCGATCCCGCCCTATGGAAGGCCAGTGTTCTCGCCCTCGCGGCGGCCGAGGGGATCGGCGCCGACACGGCGGAGGTGCCGGTCGCGCAGGACCCGGCGACCGTTCCCGAGGCGAAGATCCGCCCGGCCCATCGCGACCCGCGCATGCGCGGCGCCGCATTCCGCAGCGCCGCCTGAGGTCGCCCGATGCGCATCCTGCCTCTTCCGGCCCTCGTCGCCGGCCTGCTCTATGCCGCGGGCGCGGCAGCCCAGACCTTTTCCGGGCTTGGCCCCATCGCCCCCCTGGTTCTGCCGCAGGGTGAAGATGCCACGCGTGGCGAAGTCGAGTTACGGACCCGGCCCCTCGCTCCCGTGCCACCGACCCTGCGCCGGTTTCACTCGGTCGCCGCACCCCTGCGCCTCTGGGGCGAAAACGGCGAGATCACCTGGACGCTGTTCGTCACCGAGGCCGAGGCCCGGGCCGGCGGCCGCATCCAGATCGGTTATCTCGCGGCGATTTCGGTCCTGCCCGAGGCCTCGACCCTCGCGGTAACGCTGAACGGCCAAGCCCTCGGCGCGACGGCCATCGACGGCGCGAAGGGCCTGCGCCGTGTGGGCTTCGATGTGGCGCCGGGGGCGCTCGCGCCCGGCTACAACGCGGTGCGGGTCGCGGTGACTCAGCGCCACCGCGTCGACTGTTCCGTCGCGGCCACCTACGAACTCTGGACCCAGATCGATCCCGACAGCACCGGCTTCCTCTCCGACGCCTCGGCCCTCACGAAACCGGCCGACCTCGCCGCCGCCGCCGTGTCGGCCGACGGCGCCCTGCCGATCCGGCTGCTCCAGACCGGCGACCGCCTCTCCGAGCGCGGGGTCGAGCGCCTGCTCGGGGCCCTGCAGGACGTCGTCCTGGCCGGGCGCTTCGCGCAACCCGCCGCCGATTTCGGCCCGGTGCCGGGCTCCGGCGACGGGATCGCCCTCGCGGTCGGATCTTCGGACGCCCTCGCCGGGACCCTCGATCTCGCCGGCCTCGGCCCGGTCACGGGGCCGCGCCTCGCCGTGCTCCCCGCGACGGCCGAACGCCGACCCGTCCTCGTCGCGACCGGCGCGGACGACGCGCAGGTCGGGGAGAGCCTCGCGGCCCTGGCCGGCCTCCGCACCGCGACCCCTCTGGGCACGCCGACGGGCCTGCGGGCCCTGGCCGATGCCGGCGGTCGCCGCATCGCGGGTGGCGAGAGCGTCACGCTGGCCGAGCTCGGTTTCGCCGACGCGCATATCGCCGCCCGCTCCCACCGCATCGGCTTCGATCTCCTCCTGCCGCACGACGTTCTGGTCGCGGATTACGACCGCCTGATCCTCGACCTCGACGGCCGCTACGCCGCCGGCCTCGCCCCGGGTGCGCAGATCTTCGTGGAGATCAATGGCAGCCGCGCCGGCAGCGCCCCCCTCGCCCGCTCCGGCGGCGAGAGCTTTCGCCGCCGGAGCCTGTTCCTGCCCCTGCGCCTCCTGCGCCCCGGCCTCAACCGCATCATCCTCGCCGCCGAGCTGCCGCGCGACGCCGACCGGTCCTGCCCGGCCGACACGGCCGCCGCGCCCGAGCGCCTCGCCCTCCTCGCCAGCACTCGCCTGACCGTGCCCGCCCTCGCCCGCGTCGTCCGCCAGCCCGATCTCGCGGCCACCTTGAGCGCTGGCTTTCCCTACGCCGAGGCGTCGCGGCGCCCGACCCTCAGCGTGCCGGCGCCCGATCGCGACACCATGGCGGCGGCGGCGACCCTCGCGGCCCGTCTCGGTCACGCGGCCGGGCACGCCCTGTCCTTCCGCTTCGCAGCGGGCCGCACCGCGATCACCGGTCCGACCCTGGTGGTCTCGCCGGCCCCCCGCCTCGACGCGCGCACCGTAACGGCCGCCGGTCTCGATCCGCAGGCCGTCCGCGAAGCCTGGACGGGCCGGGAAACCCTGGCGGCGCAGACCGGGGGAGTGACCGCGCAGCGTCGCGCCCTGCGCCACGACGCCGTCGCGGCCTGCCGTGCGGCGCCGGCCTCCCCGGCGGTGGCCGTCCCCGTGCCGGCGCAGGACGGAACCGACTTAGGAGCCGACCTCGGCGGCGCCTCGGCCGTCCTGACCCAGGCCGTGACCGGGCCGGCACCCGACGATCTCCTCACCCTCGTCACCGCGCCGAGCGCCGCCGCCCTGCGCGAGGCCGTGGATTGCCTCGTTCACCCCCGTGTCTGGAACAGTCCGCAGGGCCGGCAGGCCGTGCTCTCGGCCTCGGACGGCACCGTCGCGAGCCGCCTCGACGACGCGCCGCGCTACGTCGCCACCGTCGCGACCTCGCCGTTCAACCTGCGCCGGATCGCGGCGGGATGGTTCTCGCTCCATGCGGGGACTTACGGCCTGTTCGCCCTCCTGTTGGCGGGGGGGCTCGCCGGCTCGACCCAGCTCCTCGTGCGCAATCTCGGCCGGAGGTCGACGTGATGGTCCGCCGATCCCTGCAACACATCCGCGCCGCGCTCTGCCTGATCATGGGTTTTGCCATGCTCGGCGGTCCGGCCCCGGCCCAGACCGCGACGGCACCCCTGCTCGGTGCCTTGACGGATGCCCAGGCTTGGGCCGCCTACAAGGCGCGCTTCGTCACCGAGCAGGGCCGCGTCGTCGATACGGGCAATGGCGGCATCAGCCATTCCGAGGGGCAGGGCTACGGCATGCTCCTGGCCGTCGCCGCCGGCGACCGCGCGGCGTTCGAGCGGATCTGGACCTGGACGCGCGCGAACCTGATGGTCCGCGACGACCAGCTCATCGCGTGGCGCTGGGAGCCGGACAAGCGACCGGCCGTGGCCGACATGAACGATGCCTCCGACGGGGACCTCCTCGTCGCCTGGGCGCTCGCCGAAGCCTCCGAGGCCTGGCACGACCCTTCGCACACGGTCGCGGGGCGTCGCATCGCCGTCGAGCTCGGGCGAAAGCTCATTCTGCCGCGGGCCGCCCACGGGCCGCTGCTGCTTCCGGGCGTCTCGGGCTTCTCGGCCGAGGACCGGGGCGACGGCCCCGTCGTCAACCTGTCCTACTGGATCTTCCCGGCCTTCGACCGGGTGGCCCTCCTCGCCCCCGAATTCGACTGGGCCGGCCTCGACCGCAGCGGCCGCCGCCTCATCGCCGCCGCCCGCTTCGGCACGGCGCGGCTGCCCGTCGAGTGGATCTCCCTGTCGGGCGACGCGCCGCGCCCGGCCGAGGGGTTCGCGCCGACCTTCGGCTACAACGCCCTGCGCATCCCCCTCTACCTCGCCATGGCCGGCGTGACCGATCCGGACCTCTACGCGCCCTTCCTCGCCCTGTGGGACAAGCCCGAGGTCGGCGGTCTCGCCCTCGTCGACACCCAGAGCGGTCGCGTCGTCGAGCGCCTGCCCGAGACCGGATACGGGGCGATTCCGGCACTCGGCGCTTGCGCCGCCCATGGCACCCCGTTCCCCGCCGCCCTGCGCAAGGTGCGGGCCGGACAAGAGAACTACTACCCGGTGAGCCTGCATCTCCTGGCGCTCACCGCCCTCAAGACGAGGTTTCCCGCATGCGCGCCGCGCTGATCCTCGCCCTCGTGGCCGGCGGCCTCGCCGGAGCCGCGTCGGCCGCGCCCGCAGCTGTGGAGCGACCCGACGAGGTGGCCCTGCGCTACTACGCGGCGCAGAAGCGGACCGACCGGGTCGAGGCCGAGATCGAGCGGCTGCGCCGGCGCCATCCAGGCTGGCAGCCGCCCGCCGACCTCTGGACCGCCGAGCCCGGCGGCGAGGACGAAGGTCCGCTCTGGGATCTCCTCGCCGCCGGTCGCGTCGCCGAGCTGCGCGCCGCCCTCGCCGAGCGGACCCGCGCCGAGCCCCGCTGGACGCCGTCCCCGGCCCTGACGCGGGCCGTGGCGCGGCGGGAGCTGCGCCTCGCAGCCGTCGACCTCGCCAAGGGCGCCCGCTGGATCGAACTCGCCCGCCTCGCCGACGCCCGCCGGGCCGAGCTCGATCCGGGCGAGGCCGAACTCGGCTGGGCCGTGGCCGAGGCCTGGAGCCGCACCGGACGCAGGCCGGAGGCCCTCGAATGGCTGACGCGCATGATGACCGCTCCGGCCCTCGACCCCGAAGCGTGTCGCGTCACCCTCCTGCGCGCCATGGCGTTCCTGCCCATGGGCGAGGTCGATCGCCTCGCCGCCCTCCTGAAGCCCGGCGAGGCCGATCCCGTCCGGATCGACTTGATCCGGGGCCGCATCTCCGCCGTGCTCCACGACGAGACCGGCCAGACGGTGTCGGCCGACGATCTCACGGCGTTTCAGACCTACGCCGAGGCCGCCACCGACGCGAACCAGCCGGCCCTCGTCGCCTGGCTGGCGTTCAAGCGGCGCGACTTCCCCGTCGCCCTCGCCTGGTTCAAGCGGGCGATCGCGCGCGGCGGCGACGCCACGGTGGCGCACGGGCTTGCCCATACGCTGCGCGAACTCGGGTTGCGGCGCGACGCCGAGGACGTGGCCTATGCCTGGCGCGAGCCGCTGGTGAACAACACCCTGTTGTTCATCGATCTGCTCGAGGCCGACCTCACCCGTGAGGTTCCCCCGGTGATCGAACCGGAGCGTTTAAGGCGCTACGCTCAAGTCACGGCCACCACCGCTTCCGGCGAGGGCGCGCAGGCGCTTGCCTGGTACGCCTACAACAACTGCCAGTTCGAGACGGCGCTCGGTTGGTTCAAGCGTGCCGTGGCGTGGTTTCCCAAGGAGGCGACGGTCTATGGCTACGCCCTGACCCTGCGCCGCCTCCATCAGCAGCGCGCCTTCGTCGAAACCGTCAACCGCTACGACGGCCTGTTCCCGAAGGTGGTCGACCTCCTGTTCCAACCACCCGGCGACCGCCCGATGGCCTGCGAACAGGCGCCGGCGAAACCCATCCTTCAGCCGGTCTCGACGGTGCAGACCTCGGGCTATCTCGACCTCTCGGCGCCGAACACCGCCAACACCACCGGGCGGCGCGCCCGCGTGCCACGGCCGGACGAGATCGGCGCGCCCGTCGCCGCGACGCCGCAGGTCCGGCGCAGCGAATTCCCGATCCCCGTGCTGATGGAGAACGACTTGCGGGTGGCGCCGACGGGGACTCCGGAGGTCGTCGACCTGCGCTGGCCCAATCGCGCCATCGGCCGGCCGGCGACGATCGCCCGGCGGGTGCCGGGCGTCGGCCCGATGCCCTACGAGCGTTTCGGCTTCTCGCTCAAGCCCGGCTGGAACGGCGAGGAGGCCGCCAGCACGCCGACAGCCATGGAGAAACCGGTGCCGCTCGGCACGCTGTGGTCCGACCAGCGCACCGTGCCCGCCGGCCAGGCCTCCGACATCGCCACCACCGGATCGATCCGGCGCCCGACCTCGCCTCAGCGGAACCGCACCCCGTGACCAGCCGCCTGCTCCCCCTCCTCGCCGCCGCCCTGGCGCTCGGCGGCTGCAACGCCCACGGCCCGACGGCTTCGACGAGCCCGGCGCGCTACGCCAGCCTCGACGCCGCCCTCGATCCCCTCTCCGGCACCGCGCCGCGGCTGGCCGGTTCCCGCACTCCCGAGCGCCGGGCGAGCGCGGTCGTGGCGCTGCCCGCCTGGATTGGGCGTCCGACCCGCCTGCGGGAGCGCGACGAGGCCGCCGCGTTCGCGCAGACCATCGTCCTCGGTTCGACGCCGCGCGGGGATCCCGGTGAGAACGCGATCCGGGTCGGCGTCTGGCGCTCCGGCAGTGCGCCGGAGCCGCTCGGCGATGGGTCGCTCGACGTTCCGGACAAGCCGACCGAGGCGGGCATCCGTGCCGAGATGGCGGGCGCCTTTCCCGGCATCGCCATGCAGGTCGTGACGCGCCCGGCCGCCAATGCCTACGGCCCCTACGGCCTCGCCATCGGCCGTAATGGCGCTGGGGCCCGCTGCCTCTACGCCTGGCAGTGGATCGCGGCGGCGCCCGCCCTCGACGCCGGGCAGGACGGCGCCGCGCCGATGTCCCTGCGGGTACGGCTCTGCCGGGCCGACATCACCCTTGAGGCAATGGCGGCGGCGGTGAACCAGCTTCGCATCGTTCCCCGCTTCGCGGTCCAGCCCGTTGCGGAGTCGCCGCCCATCCAGAACCGGCACGCCACTTCGCCGCGCCGCCAGACCCGGCCCACGCGGGTCGCCATCGCGCGGGCGGAGCCCGTCGCGCGCCGCGAGTTCGCCGCCGCCGGTGCGGTCGCGGCCTCGCCCTCCGCCGTTGACCCGGCCGGCCGGCGCTACCTCGGCGTCGACACGCCCACGGTCGCGGCGCCGCCTGTGGACGTGATGCGGGGCACGCTTGCGGGCCTCGGTGGTGGCGCGCCGAGCACCGGATCCGGCATACTCGCGGCGGATCTTCCGCCCGAGGCCTATCGCGGGCCGGCCGGCCCATCCACCCGGTAACCGGTCCGGCGGGAGAGCGACCATGTCCCCTGAGACGACCGAGTTCGGACCATCCGGGGCCGGCACGCGCATCCTCCTCGTCGAGGACGACCCGGACACGCAGGCGCTGATCCGCGCCCTTTGCGAGAGCCGTGGCGACCGCGTCGATATCGCGGCCGACGGATTCTTGGGCCTGCGCTTGCTCAGCGAACGCCGCCACGGGATCGTGCTCATCGACTACCACCTGCCGGAGATGGACGGCTATGCCCTCGCGCGCCTGATGCGGGAACTCGCCCGGACACAGGATCGGGTGCGCCTCGTCGGCATCACGGCCGACCACCTGGGCCTCGCCTCACGCCGGGGCGCCGACACGCTGTTCGACGCAATCCTGGTCAAGCCCCTCGATCCCGCGACCCTGTTCGCGACCCTCGACCGGCTGTTGCAGCCCGCGACCGGGCCGGGGACGGCCGAACCCGCCGATGTCCCACTCCATCCGGCCGATGTGCTCTGGCGGCGGCGCGGCCTCAAGGGCCTGCCCCGCGCGATCCTCTATCCCGCCCCCTCGGACGCCGAGGCGGAGGCCGTGGCGCAGGCCTTCGCGCCGGCGGTCACGGCGTCCGACGCCGACATCGTCCTCATCAGCGCCGAAGCCGGCCTCGACGACCTGCGTGAACTCCGGGCGGCCGGCCCGGCCGGACTTCTTCCGGCCTTCGACCTCACGGGGCGCTTCGCCGCCGCCTGCGACGGCGTTTTCCGGGTCGGCGATCCGGACTCGTGGACGGCCCTCGCCGAGACGGCCCTCGCCTTCGCCCGCCGCCGCGCCGCCCTCCCCTCGGATCTCCCGACCGATCCTGCGGCACGCCTCGCCGCCCTGCTCTTCGTCGCCGACCGCAGCCTCGGTTTGCGGGCTGGTGATGCGGCGCCGGGCGCCACCTATGAAACCGGCCTCTCGAAGGTGGACCTCATGGCGGTGGTGCTGCAGCTCATGGAGGCCGGTTCGCTCGCCTGCGAGCCCGAAGCCGGCGGCATCGTCGCCGCCCTCACGTCGGCTGGTCGGGATGCCGTCTTGTGCGTCGGCCGGAGCGAAGCCGGGACGGGCTGGCAGCCCCCACGGGTCCGCGAATGCACCGAGACCGTTCCCGAGCCGGGCACGTCCGCCCTCGGCCCAGCGCCTGCGGCATCCCCCGCACACCCCATCGATCCGAAGCGACTGGCCGCCCTCGAAGCGCTCGTCGGTGCGCGACAGGTCGACGAGCTGGTCGCTCGCCTGTGCCGGACCCTTGAGGTCGCGTTTCCCCCGGATGGAGAGTGGGAAGCCGCCGGGCGCGTCGCCCATGCCCTGATCTCGGCGGCCGGAAGCCTCGGCTTCGACCGGGTTGCGCACACCTGCCGGGCCCTTCAGGACGTCATCGCCGCCGGTGGCGATCCGGCGCAAAGCCTACAGGATGCGCGAAGCGCCTCACGGGAAGCCCACGCCCTCTGCCTGCGCCGCCTCCAGGGCTTGCCCCTCGGGGTAGCCTAGAGCATCGGACCGAAAAGTGGACCCATTTTTCGGAAAGATCTGATGCAGAATCAAAGATCTAACGCGTCGGACCGGACGTCTTCGCCGGTCCGACGCTTTAGGAATCCCTGTCGCGTCCGACCTGACTTCGCCTCGCTCGGACCACGTGCCATGGGCCTTTCGGCGCCGTGCGTCAGGCGCCGGACGCCTTGAGCTTCGCGACCTTGTCCTCCAGTTCCTTCGCCGCCTGACCGAACAGCTCGGAGCGTCGGCGCAGGGCTTCCTGCTTGCCCTTCGTCGCGGCCGCCTGCGCCTTGTCGTCGGCCTTGCGCATCCGGTCCCGGAACTTGCCTGAAAGCTTTTCGTAGGCGGTGGCGATCCGGGCGTTCGTCTCGTCGGTCTCGCGCTTCACGCGATCCTGCGTCCTGTTCTTGGCCATCGGTACTGCCTTGCTGATCCGGTGTTCCGCTCTGCTTCGTAGACCGTCCCGTCAGGCCCCGCGCTGCCCGTCGCCGGTGTTCGACGTCGCCGCGTAATGGGCTCGCAACAGGCGCGTGCGGTCCAGAAGATGCGCCTCGATCCGGTCGTTCAGGCGTCCGACCGGCCCGACGAGGGCGTCGAAGCCGCCCGTCAGGGCCCGGACGAAAAGTCGAAGGGACGCCTGGAGGAATCGGCCGATGCGGTGCAGGAGTGTCATGATGCCCCATGGGTGATCGCGTCAAGGTTGTAACGAAACCTAGCGCGCGGGATGTCCGGGCCCCCCGTGACCGAAAGCGGCATGTCGGGGGTGGGAACAAAGTTGGACCCCGAGGGGGCGAACTCGATGGCGCCCAGTCCGCTCAGGCCGATCCCCTGTCCTTCGCGGACGCGATGACCTCGGCGTAGAGGCGCTCGCAGGCGTCGAGCCAGACGTCGTGGGTGAAGTGGCGTCGCACGCGATCGTGGGCCGTCCGGCGGGGAATCGCCAGGGCCGCCCCGATGGCGTCGGCGAGGGCGTCGCTGTCCCCGGGCGGGGCGAAGGCGCCCGCTTCGCCGATGACCTCGCGGGCCGCTCCCAAGTCAAAACTGGCGACGGGCAAGCCGCAGGCCATGGCCTCGATGGCGACGAGGCCGAACGGTTCGTCCCAGCACGGCGTGAACAGGAACACCGACGCCCTGCCGACCTCCACCGCGAGGGCGGGGCCGTCGAGATGTCCGCCGTAGCGGATCGCGCCACCGAGGAGCGGTCTGACCTCGTTCTCCCAGTAGGCCGTATCCTCCGTCGAGCCGAACAGGGTGAGGGCGAGGCCGGCACGCCGGGCCGCGTGGATCGCCAGATGCGTGCCCTTGTAGGGTGTAATCCGGCCGCACCAGACGGCGCTGCCGTCGCCCCGGTCCCGGTAGGGCCACCGCGTCGGATCGATGCCGTTGTGGAGCACCGACACGCCCGGCCGGGGGCCTTCGGGAAACCACGCCTGCCTCTGGCTGCGCGATGTGACGGTGATCCGGTGCGCCGGGGAGGCGCTGGCATGCACGAACCAGCGCAGGGCATCGTAGGGCGGCACGTGCAGGGACGTGACCGTGGGGATCCTGGCGGTCCGCTCGGGGGCGAGGGGCAGGCGGCTGAGGGAGTTGTTGTGCAGCACGTCGAAGCCGCCCGCCGCGATGCGGTCGCAGGCGGCACCGTAGCCGGCATCGAGATGGGCGATGAGGGCCGGGTTGCCCGTGTGCTCCTGGCCCGGAAACGTCTTCTCCTGATGCTCGGGCAGCACGGGGTCGAGGGTGAAGCCGGGATCGCTGTCGCCGGAGGCGAACAGCACCACCTCGTGACCACGCGCCTGCAGCCCGTGGGCGAGGTGCCAGCTATGGGCCTCCATCCCGCCCCGGAACGGCGGCGCGATGGGCTGGCGGGCATGCGCGAGGAGCGCGATCCTCATGCCGGCTCCGGGACGGCGCGGGCGATGCGGGCGTCGAGGATGCGGATGACGGACGCCGTGTTGGCGTAGGGCTGGTGGCTCTCCTGACCCGTCAGCGCCAGGTCGTCGGCGTCCGGCGCGCGCAGGATGCGGATCGGCCGGCCGGGCGCATCGTCGATGAGGCCCATGAGGCGGAACGCGTAGAGCCAGTGGCCCATGGTGCGGTAGCCCCACTTCGCCTCGAAGCGCTCGGCGTTGCGCACCACGCTGGCGAGATGATGGATCGGCGGCATGTGGTGCGGGTGGTACTGGTGATAGGCGAGCGCCCCCTTCAGCCAGGCGATGGCGATGCCGCGCTGGTCGAGCATCTTGCCGAAATCCGTGTCCTCGCCGCCGTAGCCCGTGTAGCTCTCGTCGAACCCGCCCGTCGCCAGGAAGGTCTCCCGCCGCATGGCGAAGTTGAGCGACCAGAAGCAGCGGTAATCGTTGCAGATCTCGATGCCCTCGGGCGGCGGCCCGCGCCGATCGGAGTGTTTCACGGCGATGGCTGCGAACGCCTCGGTGGTCCAGTCGCCCCGCGTGGCCTCGCCCGGAAGGTAGAGCACCTCGCCCATGAGGAGGCCGCCGAACGTGGCGAGGCGCTCGGCGTAATCCGCCACGAGGCTGGGGGCCGGGATGCAATCGACGTCGAGGAAAACGATGCCCTCCCCGCTCGCGGCAGCGACGGCCCGGTTGCGCGCGGCGGCGAGCGGCAGCGGATCGGACGCCATGGGGATCTGGCGGATCGGAAACGGTGCCTCGGGCAGGCTGTAGGGCTCGTCCTGCATGCAGGCGACGATGAGTTCCACTGGCCTGTGGGTCTGGCGCATCAGGCCGAGCACCATGTTGGCGAGGTGCGCGGGCCGTCCCTTGGCGAGGGTCACGACGGAAACGGAGAGCATGCGGCGAGGTCCCGATGGGTTGCGCGGGCGGTCAGGCGGCGGGGGCGCCGGCCCAGAGTTCGTCGGTGAGACCTTCGAGCCAGCCGGCGGCCCGTGCGGCAGCCTCGGGAGCGTGGAGCGGGCGCAGGGTTTCGCCGTCGAGGCGCCGGGCGCGGTCGAGGAGCTGGCGCCAGCCTTCGAGGTCTCCAGGCCAGACAGGCGCCTGCACGGCGGCGCCGAGGCGGACTAAGGCTTCGGCCTTGCGGGTCTGCTCGCCGAAATAGCGCCATTCGGGCATCACCACGAGGCGGCCGCCGACGCGCGCGACCTCGTGGACGGTGTTGTCGCCGGCGGACGCGATGACGATGTCGGCAGCCGCGAGGTAATCCGTCACGGACGCCACCCAGCCGAGTTCGCGCAGGTTCGAAAAGTCTGTCTCGTGCCCCTCGCGGTGGGTCGGCCCGAGGGTGAGCCACAGTGCGTTGGGCACGGCGCGGGCCGCGACGGTGAGGGGCGCGTAGGGCGTGCCGCTGCCCCCGCCCCCCGTCACTGCGACGATGATCTCCTGGGCCGGGTCGAGGCCCAGCCGAGCGCGGGCCTCGGCCCTGGACGGCACCGGGTCGACGCTCGTGCACAGGCCGCCGCTGTAGAAGGTCTTGGCCCGCAGGGAGGTGGGATAATCGTCCTGTTCTAGGCGCGCGTCGAAGGGGGCGAGCATGCCGACGCACGCCTCGTAGGACCCGATATGGCCGATGTCGGAGCGGTCGCCGTGCATGCGAATCTGCACGGCCGGCACGCTGGCGGCCCGCGCGAGCAGCGCGATCTCGGCAGAGACGTCGACGACGAACAGGCCGACTTGCCTGTCGTCGAGGTGGTCGAGGATCGTGCGCATGGTCCGGCGGGTCTCGGAAACGCCGAGCGGCACGCAATGCATCACCCGGGGCGTCGGCTCGGCGAAGAGGCGGGCCGTCGGTACGGCGGCGCCGATCATGTTGGGCAGAGCCACCACCTCGATGTCGCGGGCGAATCCGTCGAATAGGCTGGGGTCGGCGGTGAGCACCGAGACCGGCCGCTGCCGCGAGAACTCGGCCACCAGGGCTCGGGTGCGGTTGGCGTGTCCCCGCCCCTGGTGGTGGACGAAGAAGGCAATGGGTTTCGTCATGACTCTCGAACGGATCAGGAGAACAGGCAGGTGCCGGGCTGCCGCGTGGCGGCGATCTCGGCGGGCGACGGCGCCCGCAGGCGCCGGATCGCCGGCCCGTCCGCGTCCCAGGCGATGAACCCGGCCTCGCGGAACTGCCCGAGCCAGTACTCCATACACCAGCGGCCGTGGCGGGCGTGGAAGCGCACGGCGTTGCGCAGGATGTGTTCGAAATGATGCAGCGGCGGCACGTGGACCGGGTGATGCTGGTGATAGGCGCGGGCGCCCGCGACCCAGCAGGTCGGCAGGCCGGAGGCGGCGAGGCGCACGGCGAAGTCGGTCTCCTCGGCGCCGTAGCCGGTGAAGCCCTCGTCCATGCCGCCGATGCCGGCATAGGCCCCGGCCGGCAGGGCGAAGGAGAGGCCCCAGAGTTCGGTCGCGTCCGGCTCCGGGCGAAGGCCGGTCTCCGGGATCGGGGGTCTCGCCGGATGAACCCGTCCGGCGTGATCGAGGGCGGCGATGTCGAGATCCGGGCCCACGGCCCCCTCGGGGAGATACATCACCTCGCCCAGCAGCAGGGCTTCGATTGGCGCCCCCGCATAGGCGGCGACGAGGCCGGGCCCCGGGATGCAGTCGACGTCGAGGAAGATCAGGCGTTCGCCGCGCGCCGCCTCGGCGGCCCGGTTGCGGGCGGCAGCGAGCGGCATCGGCTCGCCGGGCACGTGCAGATGGCGGACGGGACAGCCGGGATCCGGCAGGTCGGAGGCCGGCTCCGGCTGCATCCAGGCGATCACGAGTTCGAGGGGCGGCACGCTCTGGCGGGCGAGCCCGCGCATGAGATTGCGCAGATGCGCCTCCCGGCCCCGCACGAGGGTGAGGACGCTGGCCGACGCCGCACCGCCGCGAAGAGGCGGCCGATCCGTGAAGTCAGTCGGCATGCGCGGGCAGCTTGCGGAAATGCGCGACGCCCTCGATGACCCCGCGTGCATGGGTGGCGCGGGCGACGTAGGAATGCTTGAGCGCCGTGTGGCTCGCGAGGTCGTCGGAAAAGTTCGCCACGATGATCGCCTGGCGGCCCGCGCGCAGCATCTCCACGTCGTTGCCGGAATCACCCGCAACGAAGACGTCGTCCTCGGACAGGCCGTAGAGGACGCGGACGTGATCGACGGCCGTGCCCTTCGACGCCGCCGGCGGCAGCACGTCGAGGTATCGGCCGTGGCTGTGGATGATCGAGGCCGGGAGGCCGGCGGCCTCGAGGGCACCACGCGCCAGCCGGGCCGAGCCCGCATCGCCGAAGTAGCTGAGCTTGTGCGGGCGCTGCTCAAGGGGACCCTGGGCCGTGAGATCCGCCACCCCGGAGAGGGCGGCCTGCACCGCCGCCCGGTTCCAGTCGCGGGAGACGATGGTCCGCCAGGCCGCGTCGGCGGTATAGCTCACGCCGTTGGGGTCGAGGTGGTAGATCTCCGAGCCGACGGAGGTGATCATCACCTGGGGCCGCGGGCTCGCCTGCTGTTCGAGGATCGCCATGGCGCTGTGAAACGAGCGCCCGGTGGCGACGCCGAAGGCGAGCCCCTCCTGCTCGCTGCGCCACAGCCGGAACGCGCTGAGACCCGCGTCGCAGCCGACGAGCGTATTGTCGATGTCGCAGATGAGGAGTTGGCGCGGATCGCCCAGCGGCGGCTCGGCCGCTCCGAGCGCCCGCAGTAGGGCGTGATACCGCGCGGCGTGGCGGTCCCAGTCGTAGGCCGCCGCCGCCCGGGCACCGCCGGCGACGAACCGCTCGCGCAGGCCGGGTTCGTCGAGGATGCGCAGACACGCGCGGGCGATCTCGTCCGGCGCGCGGGGATCGACGAGGAGGCCGTTGCCGCAGGTCTCGACGATGTCGTTGGGGCCGCCGCTGTCCGTCGCGACGAGGGGTAGTCCGGCGGCCGATGCCTCCAGCAGGGTCAGGCCGAAGGGCTCGTTGAGGGCGGGATTGACGAACACGCCACCGCGCACGCGGGCATAGGCGTAGAGGGCCGGCACGTCCTCGGGGCGGTGGGTCTTCGGATAGGCCACCCGCCCGTAGAGATCGTATCGGTCGATGAGGTCGAGAAGTTCGCGCATGGTCTCGGCCATGCCGCCGTCGAGGTCATCGAGGTCCCCCCGGGTGCCGGCGATGAGAACGAGGTTGGCGCGCGCCTGAAGCTCCGGGCTTTCGCCGTAGGCCGCCACCAGGGCGGCAAGGTTCTTGCGCGCCACCGGCCTGGCGAGCGCGAGCAGAGCCGGTTTGCCGGGCTCGCGCAGGAACCGATCGAGGGTGGCGTCCACGCGTGGGCAGGGCCGTGCGGCCTGGAACCGCGCCAGATCGCTGCCCGGCGGCAGCACGCGGATGCGGCCGGGATCGTAGGATTCGTACGTGGCGTACTGCACCTCGGCCTCGTCCCGGGACGAGGCGATGACGAGGGCGGCGCGGGCGAGCGCCGTCTCCTCGGCCGCGATCCGGTGCGCCAGGGACGCGGCGTCGGGCGCGAGGTGCCCAAGCGCCCGTGCCTTGACCCGCCCGAGGGAATGGGCGGTGAACACGAACGGGATGCCGAGGCGGTCCTCCACCCGTGCGGCGACCACGGCGGCATCGGCGTAATGGGCATGGATCACGTCGGGGCGGACGGGCTGCGCCGCGATCCAGGCGATGAGCGCCTCGGATAGGCTCGCCACTTCGCCGTGCAAGGCTTCCTTCGGCAGATAGCCGGGCGAGGTGCTGGCGAACCGCACGATGCTCGCCTTGCCCGAGATCCGCTCCTCGGGCATGGCGTAATCATCGCCGTGCGCGCCCGCGAACAGCCGGGTCGCGATCACGATGCGGTCGACGGTCGTATCCTGGGCACAGGCCTGGACCAGATCGAGCAGGTAGCGGATGTGGCCGCCCGTATCGGCGGTGAGGCCATAGGCCACGTCCTGACCGCGAAGACATCCTTGAAACGCAAGATGAACAATGAACATCAGCGGATCGGCACCGTCTGATCACGCTTGAAGAAATCGACCAGTTTTATGTCCAGCGGCAAAATACAACCTGTGATCCGCATCGCCCAGGTCGCACCGAACATCTTTCCGACGCCGCCGCTGTATCACGGTGGTACGGAGCGTGTCGTCCACGATCTGAGCGTAGCCCTGCAAAATGCAGGGATGGACGTAACGCTCTTCGCACCATCCGACAGTGTGACAGAACTGCCGAGGGTCGGGGATTATCCCAGCCTCGCCGCCCTGGAGGCGCGCGAGGGGCGGGTCGCCCCGGGGGTGCCGGCAGCCCTGGAAGCCTTGCAGATGGAGGGGCTTGCCCGCCGCCTCGACGCCTTCGACATCGTGCATTGCCACGGCGAGTTCGCCCATGCGGCGATTCTGGGTGCGCGGCGGTGCCGCAGCCTCACCACGATCCATTGGCGGGTGGACGAGCGGGACCGGGCGCTGTTCTTCGCTGGTTTTCCCGATCTGCCGGTGGCGGCGATCTCGGCGGCGCAGCAAGCCGGCCTTCCGGCGGCGAACCGCGCCGGCATCGTCCATCACGGCATCGCCTGCGACCGCTATGCCCTGCGGACCGATCCATCCGGCCCCCTCGCCTTCGTCGGCCGGATGACCGACCAGAAACGGCCGGACGTCGCGATCCGGGTCGCCCGGGCGGCGGGCCTCCCCATCCGCCTCGCCGGCACGGTGGATGTCGGCAATCCGGGCTACTTCGACGGGATGGTTCGCCCGCTGCTCGATGATGATGCCGTCTATGTCGGACCCGTGGACGATGCGGCCAAGGCGCGGCTCCTTGGCGACGCCCGGGCGCTCCTGTTTCCCATCGACTGGCCCGAGCCGTTCGGCCTCGTGATGATCGAGGCCATGGCCTGCGGCACCCCGGTGATCGCCTGGAACCGTGGCTCCGTGCCGGAGATCGTCGAGGACGGGGTCACAGGGTTCGTGGTCGCCTCGGAAGCCGAGGCGGTCGCGGCCATCGGGCGGCTCGGCGAGATCGACCGGGCCGGGGTGCGCCGGCGCTTCGAGGCGCGTTTCACCGCCGACCGCATGGCGGCCGACTACATCGCGATCTACCGCACGCTCCTCGCCCGATGAGCCGCCTGCGCACGGCCCTCCTCGCCTGGGATTATCCGCCCGCGCCGAGCGGGCTCTCCACCGCCGCCCGTGAGATCGCCGAGAGCCTGAGCGCGCTCGGCGTCGCCGTCACAGTGTTCACCCTCGACCGGACGGGGTGCCAGGAGCGGGACGGCGTGACGGTCCGGGGGCTCGGCCTCCCGCCGGGCTCGGCCCTGGCGCGCCTGCGCCGGTGGGGCTCGCTCGGGCACCTCGCCGCGCCTCTGGCGTTCCGGCGGGCGGTGCTTTGGGCCCATGCGCGGACGCCGTTCGACTGCGTCGAGGCGACGAACTGGTATGCCCCGGCGGCGCTTCTCGTCGGTACGGCCCTGCCCCTCGTGACCCGGAACTCGACGCCTGCCGCCTTCACGCGGGGGCGGGCCGTCTCCCTGCGCGACCGCCTCGACGGTCTGACCGCCGATCGTCTCGAGCGCCGGCAGGCCAGGGGCAGCGCCGGCCTGATCTCGAACACGGCCGAGCACGCCGCCCGGATGATCGATCTTTACGGCCTCGGGCCCGCCCGCCCCCACGCAGTCGTCGGCCTGAGCCTGCCGCCGGATCGCCTTGAACGCGGCCGCGCGGCGCCATACCCGGACGGGACGGGCGGCCCGCTCCGCCTGCTGTTCGTCGGCCGGGCCGAGCGACGCAAGGGGTTCGACTGTCTGCTCGCCGCCGCCGCGATCCTCGGGGCCGAAGCCGAGGCGTGCACGCTGCCGCCGTTCGTTATCGACCTTGTGGGCGTCCCGGAGACCGATCTGCCGGCGGACCTGCCGGCGGCGGCCCGGCGGTGCCTGCGCCCCCTCGGCCGCATCGATGCCCCCGCCCTCGACGCGGCCTACGCGGCGTCGCACGCAGTGCTCGCGCCGTCGCGCTACGAGAGCTTCGGCCTCGTCTATCAGGAGGCCCTCGCTTACGGCCGCCCGGTGGTGGCCTGCGCCGAGGATGCCAGTGCCCGCGCCTTCGTCGGCGCACCGGAGGCCGGTCGCCTTGCGTGGGAAGCGACGGGACCGGCCCTGGCCGACGCCATCCGGCCCCTGCTGCTCGACCCCGCCTTACGCCTGGGGCTACGTAAAAACGCCCTGTCGGCGAGCGGCGCCTTCGACCGGGCGCGGCTCGGCAGCGAGACCCTGGCCTTGTACGCGCGTGCCATGACAGCGGTCACGCCGAACGCGAACTGAGGCCCTTCGCAAGGGCTGGGTCGCGCTTCGCCCGCGCCGCCATCGTCGCGGGGCGCACATCACGGCCGATAGGGGCGCAGCAGGGCCGTCTCCTCCTCGGGCCGGCCCCGCCCGGGGTCCATCGCCTCGTAACGCCGCGAGCGCGCTTCCACATGGGCGCGGGACAGCCGGTGCTCGATGGCCCCATGGAGGGCGATGAAGCCCCGGCGCCAGTCGCCACCGAGGTCCGGGCGTTCGTGCACGCGGCCGCGAAAGCGAACGGTGGCGCGGTTCAGGCGGTACTGCACATCGGGGTAGACGTCGGACAGGGTTCCGTCGACGCGATTGCGGCGGGCAAGACCGATGGACACCGCCTCTTCCGCGTCGGCGAGGGCGGCGAGAAAGGGCAACCCCTGCCCCGTCGCCGCGCCCAGCGCCTCGTCGGCGTCGAGTTGCAGCATCCAGGGGCGGCGGGCCAGATCCTGCAGGGCGTTGCGCTGGGCGGCGAAATCCTCGGCCAGGGGGCGCCCGGCGATCCGGACGGCACCCGCAGGGAAGCCGGGGACCGCGCCGATCACCGGCGCTTCCTCCGGGCCGTCGACGAGGATCGCCACGTCCGAGGTCCAGGCCGCCTGCGCCGGCAGGCCGTCGAGGACGTGGTCGAGATCGGCGCGGCGGCAGAGGAGACCGAGGGACACCGCCTGGGGATGGAGGGTCGACAGGGGGAAGACCGCGCCGTAGGCCGCCCGCTCCGCATGCGGATGGCGGAGCGCCGTGCGATCGGCTTCGCTCGCCGGGCGCACGCCGCGCCCGAGCCGGGTGGCGGCCGTGCGCAGGGTATAGAGGTCGAGGCCGTAGGCCGCCTCAGGTGCGAGCCGGAAGGTCGGCTCGGCGAGGCTTTTGGCGAGATGGCGCCAGCACGCCGCACCGTCGGCTTCTTCCGCGATGACGACGCCGCAGGAGGCGCAGGCCAGGGCAAAGTCGCGCCGTGCCCCGTCGGGGTAGCGGATGCACCGTGCCGTCGGCTCCAGGGTGTCGGCGTCGCACAGGAAGCAGCGTCGCATTGGCCTCGATCCCTCAGCCCTCTGGCGCGACGCTGCGTACCCTGTTGGGCGGTCCACCGCATCCCTTATGAGAGACGCCGTGAAGCGGCTGCGCGTCGGGGCATCCTTCCGGTCGAACGGGAGCGATGCCAGGGCGGTGGAGGACATTATCGCCAGACTGCCCCTTCCGGCCTTCGACGCGCCGAGCCTCGCCCTCGTCGGCAACGCCCCCGAACTCGGCGACCGTGGCCGGGCCATCGATGCCGCCGCCTGCGTCGTCCGCTTCAACAACGCGCAGGGCTTCGGCGGTCCGGCGGGCGAACGCGTGACCGTCCTCGCCCTCGTCAATCGCGGTGGCCAAGCCCGCGCCTGGGTCGAGGACGACGGGTTTCTGGCGCGGCCCGTCGTCCGTGAAGCCGGCCGCTACCTTCTCCCCTTTCCCGAACTCGCGCCGCACGAGGAGGGCGCGCATGAGCGCGTGTGCTGGACGGTGCCCCTGCGGACCCGGCTCGGCCACCGTCCGGTGCATGGCCTCACGGCGGAGTTGCATGCGCGGGCCCACCACCTCCTTGGACCCGATGCTGGCGGCACTCCGAACCCGAGCACCGGATTCCTCGTCGCCCTCGCCATCCTGGAGGGGCGCCCCCCTGCCCTTCCGCCCATCGAGGTCTACGGCTTCGGCTTCGCCGGGTGGCCGGGCCATCCGTGGGACGCCGAACGGCGTTGGTTCGCAGCCGCCGAGGCGGCCGGCCGGCTGCGGCTTCATCCCCTCGCTTCCTGAAAAACCGGCACGCCCGATGACCACTCTCCTCACCGTCCTCAAGAGCGGCGGCCGTTACGACGCGGTCTGGGTCGAGCGCCTCGCCGCAGGCGCGCGCCGTTACGCCCCCGCCTTCGAGCGGATCGTCTGCCTCACCGACCTCCCCCTCGACTGCGCGGGTGTCGAGACCGTTCCCCTGCGGCACGGCTGGCCCGGCTGGTGGTCGAAGATGGAAGCCTTCCGGCCGGATCTTGGCCTCGGCACCATGGTCCTATGCGACCTCGACACCATCTTCGCCGCCGACGCGACGGCCCTCGCCGAACCGGGCTTCGCCACAATGGAGGACTATTTTCATAAAGGCCGGGTTTCCAGCGCCTTCGTGCGGTGGGAGGGGAACGGCCTCGCATTCCTGTACGAGCGGTTCGCCGCCGATCCCCAGCGCTGGATGGCGCCGGGGTCATGTGGCGCGGTGCCGAACGCCGTCCACGGCGATCAGGTGGTCATCGATCACCTGCTTCGCGCCGCGGGGCATCCTCCGCGTTTTCTCCAAGATCTTCACCCCGGCCTGCTCGATTTCTACCATCCGCCGAAGACGTCCTACGGACCGCTGATCGTCTTCATCGGCGACGCCAAGCCCGATACGACGACCGGTCTGGCGCACGCGCTGTGGGTTTCGGGCAGCGCCGCTGTTTGAGGTGAGCCGGACGACAAGGGGTGGTGAAGCCGCGTTCGACCCTCAAGTCAGATTGAGCGGACCCAGAGCCTTCGTGAAGACAACGGCAAACCAGATCGAATCAATTCGAGACTTAACATCGGTATTTGAACGGTTGATTGGTGGTCAAAGATTGCGCAGAGACTAAAGGGTAATATCATTCAATCCAGGATGCGGCTTTCACTTGCCTCGGGCGGCCGATCCGCCTCGTTGTGAAAACCCTCATTTTGCGCGGTACCGTACGGCAACGGAATGTTTTTTTGCACGTTCAGATTCGAAGTTTATCCAAGAGTCGTCGTTTGATTGTGTGATGAAACATTCGGTCATCATCGTTGAGGCGGATCGCGCAGCGTATGGATTGCGAGTGTCCTGCTCATTTTGATCGCTCACGGGGTATGGCCGTGGGCGTTGAAAGGATGAAGGGAAACCGGATGGACGTGATGCTCACCATATCCGGGTCGTCTCAACGTTGCGGACGCGATTTAATCCATGTTCTGCCTGCGAAATTGGCTTCGCGATCGGCGGATAACCAGATTCGCACCGCGTTCGGTGTCGTGGGCCGACTGCGGCGAACGGCACCGTGCGGTCACGACCGGGGATCGGAGGGCCAATGTTATCGGGGACGATGAACGTATCTGCACTCCGGGCCGCGGGGATCATCGGTACTTGGAACACGGACGTCAGTGCGGGGCTCTCCCTGCTGGATGAAGGGGCCGCGACCCTGATGGCCGGCAACGGGAAGCTCGCCGAGCAACCGATTACGCTGGAAGTCGCCCTGTCACGCCTTCATCCAGAGGATCGGGACTGGGTGTTCACCTGGATCCGCCACGCGCGCCTGACCGGTGGACCCATCGCGGCGGAGTTCCGCGTCGTCACCAAGACCGGTGAGGTGCGATGGATCCTCAATCGCGGCTATCTCGGGCGCGACGCTTCGGGCACCATGCGGGGCTACGGGATCTACATCGACACGACGGACACCCGGCGGGCTGCCCTCGGCTCACGTTCCGACGCCTCGGCCGAGGATGATCCGCTGTATCAGGCGGCCGATCACGGCCTCCGTGCGCATGCGGCGATCCAGCGGAGCGGCGACGCTTACCTGACCGTCCTGGCGAATACGCTTCTCATTGGGATCGGGCACGTGCTCGCGCGCCGATCCAGATTGTGAGCCGATGAGGCACGACGGCCGGGCCCCTCCCCGAACCCGTAAGCATGGGTCTCAGGGAGTGGACCGACGGGAATGCTCCGGCCGCCTGCGTCGATCGAAGCCGACAGGTCAGCCCGATCCCGCCCGTCGCGGACTGCATCCAGGCTCAGCCTGGAAGGCGCCCCTCCTTCAGGCCGTATTCGAGGAAATGCTGAAGGGGATCGATATTGGCGGCCGCCACGTCGGGATTGTGTTCGAGATAGGCGTTGGTGTCGAAACCCGGGCCTGGATCGCGGCCCTCGCGCCAGCCGTACTCCTCGTAGTGGAGCAACGGGTTCCTGCCCTCCGCCGCCACATCTGGATTCTGCGCAAGGTAGAAGGCGGGATCGAACAGGGCGTTCGGCGCGCGGCCCTCGGCGGCTCCATAGTCGAGGTAGTGCCGGAAGGCGTAGTCCGAGGCGAGAACCGGCACCTCCGGCGCCTGAGCCGCCGCGGCGACATCCGGATTGTGCGACAGATAGAAGCCCGGATCGAAGGCGCCGACATGTCCGGCTCCCCCCTCGTCGCTCTGAACATTGCGGCCTTCGCCGCGACCGGTGGTGAGGTAATCGTCCAGGGCATTACCGCCCGCCGCGAGATCGGGGTTCTGCGAGCGAAAGGCATCCGCCGAGAAGTCGGCGCCGATGATGCGTCCCTCCAGTTCGCCGTACTGCATGTAGTGGTCGAGGGGATTTAGCCCCGCCGCCGCAACGTCCGGATTTCCATTGAGATAGGTGCCCGTCGAGAAGTAGGCATTCGGATCGCGTCCCTCGTGCCAGCCGTAGGTGGCGTAATGCGTGTCGGCATCCATGCCGGCCCGCCAGACGTCGAGGTTGTGGGACAGGTACCAGGCGTCGTCGACCACCCCGTGCCCGTCGTTCTGCCGGATCGACCCATCGGTAAAGCGAAGCGTGCCGATCCCGTTGAGATCGTGATGCCGCCCGTCCGGACCCGTGAGGACGAGGGTTTCGCCCATAAGATCCACGCGGGCATCCTTGAAGGCGAAGTCGAACGTCTTCTCTGCGGCCGGCGCTGCGCCGGCAAGGTCCACGGTCAACTTCGCCGACGCGGTGAGGCCCTTCTGGTCGGACACCGTGTAGGTGAAGACCTCGTCGTAGTGTCCGCTCGAGCCGAAGTTGCTCGATCCGATGGCCTGATAGCTGTAGCTGCCGTCCGCGGACAGGTGCAGGGTCCCGTGCAGCCCCAGGATCGTGGTGCTGCCCGTCGTCGGAACGGCCACGGTCATTCCATTCGCGAAGCGCACGGCCGTCACGTGGAGGGTGTCGCCCGCGTTAGGGTCGGTGTCGTTGGCGAGCACGTTGCCCGTCACGGCCGGCGCATGGTTCACCGCCGCGATGGTGTCATGGGTGGGGGTCGGCGCGACGTTGCCTGCGCCTGTCTGATTTCCGCCCCCGGTCCCCGGCTCCTCGTTCTCCGGCCCGTGGATGGTCAGATCGAAAGTCACCGAGGTCGGGCTGCGATTGCCCGCCGCATCCGTCGCGCTGGCGAGGATCGAATAGGACCCTTCGGCGAGTGTCGGCAGCTCGAGGGTCCAATGCCCATCCGCCCCGGTCAGGACCGTGGCGGTCCGTGGTCCTTGGGGTGTGTCGTACGCGAGGAGGAGGGTGCTCCCCGCCTCGGCCGTGCCATGCAGCGTCGGCGTGGCATCGGCCGTGGCGGTGAGGCCGACCGGTCCGGTCGCTCCAACGAGACCCGTCACCACCGGGGCGGCGGGTGCGAGCGTGTCGAGGACCAGGGTGAAGGGCTGGGTGGCCTGCATGACGTTGCCCGCCGCATCGCGGCCCGACGCGATCACGCCGTAGCTGCCATCGGCCAGGGCGGGTAGGTCCGCCATCCAGGTGCCGCCGGCACCGACCGACACCGCGACGCTGTGAGACCCGGTCGCATCGACGTAAGTCAGGGTCACGGTGGCGCCGGGTGTCCCCGTACCCGTCACCGTCGGCGATGGCTGGCTCGTGATTCCGTGACCCGGTAGGCCGGTGTCGTTGTGCAGACCGGTGATGACTGGCGCAACCACGGACGCAGGCACGGCTGGGTTCGGCGGAAGTCCGGGATCGGTCGACGTCGCCGGCGGCGTCGTCGGGACGGCGGGCGTGGGGAGCTGGGGCGTCGAATCGTTCGGTCCGGAGTTCGGGAGCGTCGGGACCACCGGCGTGGGGAGCGGTGGCGTCGGGTCGACGGGCACGGGGTTCGGCGGCGTCGATCCGGTTTGCCCGATGACGAGGCTGCCGCCGCTTCCAAGAGCGGTGTTGCCGGCTGCGTCGGAGATCGCGAATTGCGCGGTGACGGATCCAGTCAGGCCCGAAAGATCGACTTGGTGGGCCCCGTTGCCCACGGCGGGGACCTGAACCGTGTGGACCCCGTCCGTGAAGGTCACTAGGGCGGCTGAACCGAGGTCGAGACCTGCCACCGTAAAGGTCACGGCGGCCGCCTGCGCCGGGCTGAGCACCCCACCCACCGGGGCCGCGACCGCCAGGGAGACGAGGGGCGCGGCGTCCGCCACGGTGTCCACGACGAGGGTCAGGGCGGCCGATGCTCCAGATGGGGCACCCAGCGCCGTGACCGCCGAAGCCGTGAAGCTGTAAGTGCCATCCGACAGGGCTGGAATTCCGGCGCTCCACTGACCGTTGGCGTCCACCGTGGCGGTGACGGATTTCGGGACGCCCGCCTCGACATAGGCGACCGTGACGGTTCCGGTCGCTTCGGCCGTGCCCGAGAGGGTCGGGGTCCGGTCGGCCGTGATCCCATCGCCGAGGATGCCGGTGTCGTCACCGTATCCTGTGATAAGCGTGGGCACCGGTGCCGGCAGCGGAGGCACGGCGATGGAGACCGGCCGCGGCGTCGCCAGCAGAGTCGCGGCATTGCCGACGGTGTCGACGATGTCGGACCCGGATGCGAGGCCGAGGGTGAGGGAGCCCATGCCGGTGACATCGACAACGGTGACGAGGTAGCTGTTGCCGCTGCCCGTCACCGCCGCGATCCGTCCCGCCGCGGTGCCAGTATGGGCGAGGGTGAAGTCCTCCGCCGTGACGTTGAGGACCGCCTCGGAGAAGTTCACCGCGTAGGCGAAGCCCGTGGCGGCGGCATCGGTCGGCGACGCCGGAAGAGCGGAGCCGACGGGGGCGGCGGTGTCGACGACGAGGCCGGTACCGCTGCGGACGAGGGAATTGCCGGCCGAATCCTGGATCGTCAGGGTGGCGCTGACCGGTCCGGTGAAGTCCGAGAGATCGACGGTCCCGATGCCGTTGTGGACATCCACGACCGTCAGCCCACGGGTCACGTCCCTGAACGTGACCGTGCCCCGGGCATCGGCATCGAGCCCGGCCACGACGTAGGACACGGCCCCGGCCTCGACGGCGTTGATCCTCGCGTCGCCGGAGGGATCGACGGTGAGGCTCGCGGGAACACCGCCGTCCGCGATGGTGTCGACCACGAGGGCGAGGGGCGCGGAGGTGCCGACGGGGGTGCCGCTCGCGTCGACGAGCTGTGCCACGAACGCGTGGGGGCCATCCGCGAGGTTCGGGACGGTGACGCTCCAGGTGCCGTTGGCCTGGACGACGGCCGTCACGGGCGGCGCGCCGGAAACCAGCGTGTCGGTGACGGTGACGGTCCCGTCCGGCATGCCGATGCCCGAGAGGGTCGGTGCGGTGTCGGAGGTGACCCCGTCGCCCGGCACACCGGTATCGTGGGTGTAGCCGACGATGACCGGCTGGACGGGAGCGACGCCGGTGACCGTGCGGGCGCCGGGCGTCAGGGTCGCGAGATTGCCGGCGAGATCGGCGATGTCCGAGCCGGGGGCGAGGCCGAGGCTGAGGGTCCCGCTGCCCTGGAGGCCCGCCACCGTCACGAAGTAGGCGCCGCCCGAGCCGGTCACGGCGGTGATCTGGCCGGAGGCACCGGACGTGCCCGTGAGGGCGAAGTCGTCGGCCGAAACATGGCTCACGGCCTCGGAGAAGGTGACGGCATAGGTGAAGCTTGCGACCGAAGGCCCGCCCGAGGCATCGGCCACCACCGTTCCGGCCGGGGCCACGGTGTCGACCGTGAAGCCCGCCGGCAGGGCGAGGGTCGCCGTGACGGTGTTGGCGGCGAGATCCGAGAGGATCGCCTGCGCCGTGATGGCGCCGCTCAGGGACGACAGGTCGACGGTATGGGTGCCGTTGGCGGCGACGGTCACCGGGACGGTGTGGGTGCCGTCGCTGAACACGATGGTGCCCGAGGAGCCGGTGTCGAGGCCCGTGAGCTCGAAGCTCACCTGCCCGGCCGCGCCCGCGCCGAGATGGCTGTTGCCGGCGGCGAACTGCATCGCCACCCGGGGCGGCGCGTCACCTGTGGTGTCGATGGTCAGGGCGAACGGGGTGGAAGCCGCGCTCGGCAGGCCGCTGAGCCCCGTGGCGGAGGCCGTCACCGTATAGGCGCCGTCGGCGAGGGTTGGAACGGCCAGGGTCCAAGTGCCGGTGCCGGAGGCCACGGTGTTGAAGGTCTGGGCGCCGGCCGGACCGGTCAGCAGGACGGAGATCGCCGCGTTGGCCTCCGCCGTTCCGGTGAGGACGGGCGTGTTGTCCCTGGTGACGCCGTCGCCGGGAAGGCCGGTGTCGTCGGTGATCGCGACGATGCCGGGCGGGGTCGTGGCGGCGCTGGCGATCCGGATGCCGTTGCCCGCGACGGTGGCGGTGTTGCCGGCGAGATCCGTGACGACGAGACTCGTGGTGACGGTGCCGTCGAAGCCCGACAGGTCGACCGTGAAGGTTCCGTCGGCGGAAATCGGCACGTCCCTGACGTGACCCCCGACGGCGAAGTGGACGATTGCGGTGCTGCCAGCGTCGAGGCCGGCCACAGTGTAGGAGACCCGGGTGGCTTCGGCGGCGTCGATCACGCCGTCGGCCGTCGCCGCCACGGCGAGGCTGACGGGCAGGCCCGAATCCGCGACCGTGTCGATCACGAGGGGGCGGCTCGGGCTGACGGCGAGCACGTTGTTGAACGCGTCCGTCAGGGTGGCGGACAGGCCGTAGGCGTCGTCGGCGAGGGTCGGGAGCTGCGCCGACCAAGTGCCATTGCCGGCGACCTGGGTGGTGACGCTGACGGGCACGCCGCCCGCGGTGATCGCCGTGAGCGTGATCGTGCCGCCGGGCAGGGCCGTGCCGCTGACGAGGGGCATGGCCTCGCCGGTCACGAAGTCGCCCGGAACGTTCGTGTCCTGCGCGATCGCAACGATGACGGGCAGGTCGGCCGGTTGGAGCACCGCCGGAACGTTGACGAGGTGCAGGCCCGCCTGGGCCAGGACGGCGTGGTTGCCCACCGCGTCGACGATGTCGGACCCGGCCGCGAGGCCGAGGCTGAGGGAGCCCGTGCCGGAGATGCCCGTGACCGTTACGGCGTAGCCGCCGGTGACCGGCCGCGCCTCCAGGATGGTGCCGGTGGCCGTGCCGCCGCCCGTGAGGGCGAAGTCGGTGGCGTCGAGATGCGTCACCGTCTCGGGGAAGCTGACCGTGAAGGTGACGCTCGTGGCACCCGGCCGCGCCGCCGGGTCGACCGCGATGGTGGCGGCGGGCGCGAGGGCGTCGACGGTGAAGGTCCCGACGGGAAGGGTCGCACGGTTACCCACGGCATCGACCACGGAGACGCTCGCCGTCACGGATTCGCCCAGGGCCGACAGGTCTGTCGCCGTGAGGCCGCCGAGGTTGCTCAGGGGCGCCGTCACGGTGCCGCCCGGGCCCGTGAAGGTGATGGTCGCGGTGGCATCGGCGTCGATGCCCGTGACGGTGCCGGTGACGGCGGCCACCTCTGCGGCGTTGAGGGGGCGTCCCGTCGGCAGGTCGAGGGCGACGTGGATGGGCGCGCCGGCATCGGCCAGGAGATCGATGGTGACGGCCACGGCCTGCGACGGGGCGCTGAGGTTTCCGGCCGCGTCCCGGGCGACGGCCGTGAGCGTGACGGTGCCGTCGCCGAGGGGCGTCGCCACCGGAATATGCCAGTGGCCGGTGGCGTCGACTTCGGCCGACAGGGACTGACCGGCCACGATCACCGTCACGGTGGAGCCGATCTCGCCGGTGCCTACGAGAACGGGGGTCGTGTCGTTCGTCGCCGTCGTCGGAAGCGTGCCGGCGCCGTCAAAACCGAGGATCGCCGGCATGGCGGGCGGCGCGGTGTCGAAGGTTGCGCTCGGTCCGCCGAGGGTCACCGGCGCTCCGCTCGTCGGAACGTAGGTGAGGGTCGAGGTCACGACGCCGTCGAGGGCCGAGAGGTCGAGGTTGCCGCCTGAGCCGCCGAGGAGGGCGGAGGCCGTGGTTCCGTCGGCGTCCGTGAACACCACCGAGAGAGTGGCGCCAGCGGGCAGGCCTGTGAGCGCATACGCGATGTGCCCCGCCTCGGCCTGATTCACGAGGCCGTCGGCGAAGTCGACCGTGAGGGTGAACGGAAGTCCGGTGACCGTCTCGACGGTCACGACCTTGGCGACGGCGGCGAGGCTGACATTGCCGGCGGCGTCCACGGCGGTCGCCGTGAAGGTGTAGGCTCCGTTCGCCAGGGCGCTCGGAACCGTCGCGGTCCAGGCGCCCGAGGGATCGACGACGGCCGTGAGGGTGCCGGCCGGCACGCCGGGTCCCTGGTAGGTCACCGTGACGAGGCTGCCCGCCTCCGTCGTGCCCGTGAGGGTCGGCGTCGCATCGGCCGTGAGGAAGCCGCCCGGCACGCCGCCGTCGCTGACGAGGCCGGTGATGACCGGCCGCGGCGGCGGCACGAGGTCGAAGGCGATGGGCGTGACGGGCCCGAGGGTCGCGGGGTTCCCGGCGGTGTCGGCAACGTTGGACGTTGCCGTAAGGGCGAGGCCGATGGTTCCGGCGCCCGAGAGATTGCCGACCACCACGGTGTAGCCGCCGGCCCCGTTGGCATCGGCTGCGATCACGTTGCCAAGGGCCGAGCCCGTGCCGACGACCCGGAAATCGCCGAGATCGAGGCCCGTCACGGTCTCCGGGAACGTGACGTCGAACGCGACTGTTCCGGGCGCCGGGGCTGCGTGGGACGTGACCGAGCCGATGGGGGCGACGAGATCGATGGACAGGGCGGGGCCGGAACGGGTCGCGGTGTTGCCGACGGGATCGGCCAGCTGGATCGTGGAGGTCACCGGGCCGTTGAGAGCGCCGAGATCGACGGTGGTGGTGCCGTTGGCGCCGATGGTGGCGGTGGCCACGTGGCCGGCGCCATCCGTGAAGGTGACGAGGGCCGTGGTGCCGGCGTCGAGTCCGGCGGCCACCAGGGGAACGGCCGCGACGCCGGCGCGGCCGATGGGCTGCCCGCCGCCCGCGATCAGGGTGAACGGTGCGTCGGCGTCGGCGGTGAGATCGACGGTCACCTGCGCCACCGCCGGAGTCGCGACGTTGCCCGCCGCGTCCGTGGCCGTCACGCTCACCGCGTAGGTTCCATCCACAAGGGCGGCGTTGCCGGTCAACGGCAGGCTGAACGTGCCGTTGGTGACGGGCACCGCCTGCGTGAGAATCGGCGTGCCGGCGGCGTTGGTGAGGGTCACCGTCACGCTGGCATTGGCGTCGAGGCCGGCGGCGGTGCCGGTGACGACCACGCCGCCCGTGAGTTCGGCCCGCGAGACGATGCCGTCGCCCGCAACGGTCTGGAGAGTGAGGACCGGAGCGGTGTGGTCGAGGGTCAGGGTCGGGCCGACGGGCACCGCGCCCGCCGGCAGGGGATTGCCGGCGGCGTCAACGATGCCGGCGGGATTGACGGTGAGGCCGAGGGTTCCCTCGGCCGTGGCGGCTGGCACCGTCACCTGATAGGTGCGCCCGCCATCGGTCGTGGACAGCGTGGGCACGAGACCGGCCTTCGCCGTGCCGGTGAGGCCGAGATTGGCCGCCGTCAGGCCGGTGACCGGCTCCGAGAAGGTCAGGGTGAAGTCGATCACCGTGTCCCTCGTCAACGCCGCGTCCGGGGAGGTGATGCTCACGAGGGCCGGCGCCACGAGATCGACGGAGATCGCCTGGGTCACGGCCGCCGAACTGGCGCCGTCGATGCGCTGGACGAGGACCGCGACGTCGCCCGAAGCCTGGAGGGCCGGAATGGTGCCCGAGAAGGTGGTGACGCCGTTGGCGCTGACGACGGCCGCTCCCGTGAGGGGCGTGACCGTGTTGCCGATCCTGACCGCGAGGGATTCGCCCACGCCGAGGGGCCCCGCGAGGGTGCCGGTGACGGGAACGTTGCCGCCGGCCGCCTCGGCGATGTTGACGACGTTGTCGCCAGCCACCCGCACGGCCGTCACCGTCTGCACGGGACCCGGCGCGACGAGGCTGTAGGCGGTGCCGAGCACGCCCGCCACGGGAATGCCGGTGCCGACCTGGAGAGTGCCGGTGGTGCCGCTCGCCAGCGCCAGGTCCTGACGTCCATCGCCGTTAACGTCGAGGAGGGCGAGGGCTGCGAGGCCGGCCTGGGTCTCGAGGACGACGGGGGTCGAGAAGCCCCCGGCGCCGTCGCCGTAGACGACCCGCACCTTGCCGTCCGCGGCGGCGTAAAGGATGTCGGCGTAGCCGTCGCCGTTGGTGTCGCCGATGCGGATGTCCGTGGCGGCGGCACCCGCCTGCAGGGTCGATTGGGTGGCGGTGCCGGCCGCGTTGGTGCCGCGGATCTCGAGGGTGCCGGCCGTCCCGGAGGAGACGATCTCGGCGCGGCCGTCGCCGTTGAGATCACCGGCCGCGAGGCCGCCGGCGCTGGCGCCGACGGCGAGGGTTGTGCGCGCGAACGTGCCATTGGCGGCCTGGGTCAGGACGGCGAGCGTCGTGCCGCCGTTGGCGAGGGCGGCGAGATCGGTGCGTCCGTCGCCGTTGAAGTCGCCGGAGACGAAGGCGTCGGGACGCACCGTCAGGGTTTGCGCCGTCCCGGTGCTGAAGGTGCCGCTGCCGTTGTTGGTGAGCACCGTGACCGTGCCGGCCGCGAGATTCTTCACCACGATGTCCTGGTAGCCGTCGCCGTTCACGTCGGCGACGAGGGCGCCGTCCGCGCCCGTCGTGGTGCGGCTGACGACGCTGAAGCTGCCGTCGCTCGCCTGCTTCAGGATCTGAACCTTGCCGGCTCCGGCCGTCACGATGTCGATGAGGCCGTCGCCCGTGACGTCCCCCGTGGCGATGGTGGTCTGCCCCGTCGCGACGGCGAGGGTCTGGGTCGCCCCGAGGGCGCCGGTGCCGGTGCCGCGCGTGACTACGACGGTGTCGTTGACGAGGAAGGCCGCGTCCCCGAACCCATCGCCGTTGAAGTCGGCCGTCGCGGTCGCGCGTGCCGGGCCGATGGAGACGGGGGCGAGGAGCGCGAAATCGGCGCCGCGCAGGCCGTTTCCGGCGACGTCGGTGACGCCAGCCAAGTTCGTGGGGTTGAGGGCGAGGCCGAGGGTGCCGGCGCGCTGGTCGGGGCTGACGCCGTCGAGTCCGAGACCGAGGCTGACGATGTAGGTGTTGGGCTTCGTCAGGGACGGAAGCAGGGTAACGAGGTGAATGCCGGGCAGCGTGCCCGCCGCCTGGAACAAGTTCGCGGTCAGACCGAGCACCGGCTCGGAGAAGGTGACCTCGTACCGCAGCGCGCCGGTAAGGTTGAGGAGACCCAGCAGATCAGGCGTATCGAGCTGGTTCACCGACACGATGGTGGGGCCGGTGTTGTCGATGCGCACGGGCAGCGGCAGGGATGTGCTTGTGGTGGTCAGGCCGAGGACGGTGAGGCTCTGGGTCGCCCGGATGTTGTGCTGCCCCTCCGGAAGCGTCACGCGCACGGACCCGGCGAGCGCATTGGGAATCGTCGCGAGGATCTCGCCGGGGCCCGGGATGCCATTGTTGTCCCGGTCGTCGAAGAACGTGATCGGCCCCGCGGCGAGGCTCAGGCCGACGAAGCCGATCTCGACGGTGTTGCGCCGGGTCAGGCCGTCGAGAAGAGCGCCGGTGTCGCTTGCCGGAGAGAGCGTGAGCACGAGGGGAGCGAGCGTACCGGCCATCTGCGTTTTCCGTCTTTTAGGGCAAGGGTCCTCACGCCGGCGGAAGGCATCTTCACGCGCCGACTGTCTTGCCCGGATGAACTCGAAAGGCTTGGCGACAGGCCCGAGATCGGCCTGCGCTGGTTGCAAAATTCAACCTACAGAAGATGATTTGCGCCTCAAGGGGCGGCGGACCGGGCGGGTGTTATTTTTCCGGTCCGTAGGGCGTTTTATCCAAAACGTGTCATTCGTCGTGATGATTGGGTAAATTCCAAAGATTAAGAGCGGAATAACGTCAGGTAATTTCGCGTGAAGGCGGCATTCCTGAGAATGTTTTAACGCCCCACCTATCCTCCTGTTCACCTGGAGGACACACGGGTGAATTATCGCGCTCCGTCCGCGAGCCGACCGGGAATTTTAGGCGAAATTTACCAATCCGACGTTTTGGTCGCCCTATCAAGAGGCGAGTCGGTATGCGAACAGATCAACAGTCGGAGTTGAAGGCCGCCCTGGTGCGGTGCCGTCATGCCTTTTTCGGCGTCGCCATCATGAGCGGCGGCGTGAACGTCCTGTACCTCACGGGATCCTTCTTCATGCTGGAGGTCTACGACCGGGTGATCCCGGCCCGGTCCATCCCGACCCTCATCGGCCTCGGGGGCCTCGCCCTGGCGCTGTTCCTCTTCCAGGGGCTCATCGAAATCATCCGCGCGCGGGTTCTTGTGCGAATCGGGTGCTCCCTCGACGAGAGGCTCGCGCCGCGTGTGTTCGACGTCATGGTGCGCTATCCCCTCAAGGCGCCGCCAGGGGGCGACGGCCTCCTTCCCCTGCGGGATCTTGACCAGATCCGGAGCTTCTTCTCCGGCCTCGGACCGACGGCATTCTTCGATCTGCCTTGGCTTCCCGTCTACCTTGCCATCTGTTTCCTGTTCCACCCACTCATCGGGGTCGCGGCCCTGGCCGGTGCGATGATGCTCGTGGTCCTGACGCTCCTGACGGACCGACTGACCCGGCAGCCCCAGCGCGAGGCGACCCGGCACGGGGCGCGCCGCAACGAGCTGTCGGATGCCGGGCGCCACAACGCCGAGGTGCTGCACGCCATGGGGATGCAGGCGAACCTCGCCCGGGTCTGGGGCGAAGAAAGCCGGTCCTACCTCACCCGGCAGCGTCGGGTCGCTGACATCGCCGGCGGTCTCGGCGCCGTCTCGAAGGTGTTTCGCATGATCCTGCAATCCGGCGTCCTGGCGCTCGGCGCCTCCCTGGTGATCCAGGGGCAGGCCACCGGGGGCATCATCATCGCCTCGTCGATCCTCGTCTCGCGAGCCCTGGCCCCGGCCGAGATCGCCATCGCCCACTGGAAGGGGTTCGTCGCCGCCCATCAGGGATGGGCGCGGCTCAACGCGATCCTGGAGCGCTTCCCGGCCGAGACGGAGACCCTCACCCTGCCCCCGCCCCGGGAGGCACTGATCGTCGAGCAGGCCTGCATCGTGCCGCCTGGAACGCAGCGTGTGGTCGTGTCCGAGATGACGTTCGGTCTCCGGGCCGGGCAAGGCGTCGGCATTATCGGGCCGAGCGCCTCCGGCAAGTCGTCCCTCGCCCGCGCCCTGGTGGGTGTGTGGTCCCCGGCGCGGGGCGCCATCCGCCTCGACGGCGCCACCCTCGACCAATGGCCGGCCGACAGCCTCGGCCGGCATATCGGCTACCTGCCGCAGGAGGCGGATCTCTTCGCCGGCACCATCGCGTCGAACATCGCCCGCCTGTCCCCCTCCCCCGACGCCGAGGCGGTGATCGCCGCCGCCCGCGCGGCCGACGTGCATGACCTGATCCTGCGGATGCCCGATGGCTACGAGACGATGATTGGACCGGGGGGGGCGAGCCTATCGGCCGGCCAGCGCCAGCGCATCGGCCTCGCGCGGGCCCTCTACGGCAATCCGTTCCTCGTCGTCCTCGATGAGCCCAACGCCAACCTCGACGAGCCGGGGGAACTCGCCCTCACCCGGGCCATGCTCAGCGTCCGCCTGCGAGGGGGCATCGTTGTCGTCGTGGCCCACCGCCCCAGCGCCCTGGCGGCCGTCGATCTCCTCCTCGTCATGGATGAGGGCCGAGCGCGTGCCTTTGGTCCGAAGGACGAGGTGATGAAGCAGATCATGCGCCCGACCGTCGTCCCGGGTGACCGGGGAGCGCCGCGAAGCCCGGCGGCCAGGGACGAACCGACGCGGGACGCGGTTCCGGAACCGGCCCCGCAATCGCTGAACTGGCAAGCGCCGAACCTGAAAGCACGCGCATGACCCTCGCTTCCCCGGTCCTCACCCCGTCGCGGCCGTTCGATGCGGACCGCTCCATCGGCGCCCATCTCCTCGGCGTCTCCGCCGTCCTCTCCGTGCTCGTCTTCGGGATCGGGGGCTGGGCCACCTTCACGCCGATCCACGGGGCCGTCATGGCCTCGGGCCAGCTCGTCGTCGAGAGCGACGTCAAGAAGGTTCAGCACCCGACTGGCGGCGTGGTCGGCGCCATCCGGGTGCAGGACGGCTCGCGCGTCTCCGCGGGCGACATTCTCATCACCCTGGACGAGACCCAGATCCGGGCCAATCTCGACATCGTCCTCAAGGCCATGGACGAGCTGAGTGCCCGGCGGGCCCGCAACGAGGCCGAGCGCGACGGCGCCTCCGCCATCGCGTTTCCCCCCGACCTCGTCGGCCGTCAGCCCTCGGACCCCGTCGTGGCCCAGCTCCTCGACGGGGAGACGCGCCTGTTCGAAACCCGCCTGTCGGGACGGGACGGCCAGAAAGCACAGCTGGCGCAACGCGTCCTGCAGATCCGCGACGAGATCACCGGACTGACCGAGCAAGTCGCCGCCAAGGCACGCGAGATCGCCCTCATCGGCGACGAGCTCGTGGGCATCCGTGAATTGTGGGCCAGGAACCTCGTGCCGCTGTCCCGGGTCACCGCCCTGGAGCGCGACGCTGCCCGGATCCAGGGCGAACGCGGACAGCTCGTCGCCGCCCAGGCCCAGGCGCGTGGCAAGATCACCGAGATCGAGCTTCAGATCCTGCAGGTCGACCAGGACATGCGCGGCGAGACCGGCAAGGAACTCGCGGATATCCGCGGCCGCTGGTCCGAACTCGCCGAGAAGCGCGTCGCCGCCCTCGACCAGCTCAAGCGCACGGACCTGCGGGCGCCCCAGTCCGGCGTCGTCCACCAGATGACCGTGCACACGGTGGGCGGCCTCGTGGTTCCGAGCGAGCCCGCCATGCTCATCGTCCCCGATGCCGACACCCTCGCCGTCGAGGTACGGATCCAGCCGCAGGAGATCGACAACGTCCACCTCGACCAGGACGTCGTCCTGCGGTTTCCCGCGTTCAACCAGCGGGTCACCCCCGAGATCGACGGGCTCGTCACGCGGGTCTCCGCCGACGTGACCCAGGACGTGAAGACGGGCCAGAGCTACTACACCGCGCGCATTCGGGTGCCGGAGGGACAGCGCGAGCGCCTGGGAGGCGTGCGCCTCGTGCCGGGCATGCCGGTGGAGGCCTATATCCAGACTGGCGAGCGATCGGTGCTCTCGTATCTCGTCAAGCCCCTCGCCGATCAGATTGCCAAGGCCTGGCGCGAGCGCTGAGGCGTCCCGCGCCGAACGTCACGCGATCCTACTTGCCGGCTTCGATCTCACAGATGACGCGCGCGAGTTCGGACAGGAGGTAGCGTGCACGTGGATCCCGAATCTTCTCGAAGGATTCGCGAAAGATCGTCTCCGTCGTATCGGCGCCCGGCGATGGAGCCGGCGCGGGCCGATCGGACGGACCGCCCTCGGGCTTCGTCTCGTAGAAGTAGCTGATATCCACGCCCATGGTCTGGGCGATCTGGTGAAGCTTGTCCGCTGCGATCTTGCTTCGGCCGCTCTCGTATTTCTGTACCTGTTGGAACGTGACGCCGAGCGCGCTGCCCAGATTGGCTTGGCTGAGCCCGGCCGAACGCCGCAGCGACTTGATCCGATGGCCGATCTCGCCCGCAGAACCTTCCTTGTGTGCGTCGACCATCATGCCTTTCTCGATCTTTCTCTTGTTGTCTGACGTCACGGTTGCCATCCGGGCCAATGAATCTTGTTCACTGCGTCTTCCGTGTGCCCGTCTCGTGCTTCGCAGGAGAACCCAATTTCATCCTCTAGGGGAAACGAGACCGATCGCCAATCAGATTCGCGCGTCACAATAATTTGTTCGCCTCCTTCAGTCGAGCGTCGAGCCTCCTTGCCAGCTTGAAGATTGGATCAAGGGCGAGTTTTACTAGGAGGGCATTTCAGTCTTATGAAGGACCGGAGTTTTAATTCCTTCGATGATTGGACGGTCTCCGCCGCCTCCTCGGTGCGCACCGATCCCCGCCCTCTCGAGGCGGTCGAAGGATGCGCACGGTCCCTCGTCCTCACAGGGTGCGAACGAGCCAAGGCGGCATCCGCCGCAACACGATGGGATCGCTGTCCCACTAATCGCCTGAGAGGCGAGTGGGGTTCCAAATCGGCGCCCTGCCATCCCATGCTGGTCAAACGGGCTTGTTCAACCACCGAAGATACAGAGGGCGGTTTGCGAGCTTCTGAAACCGCTTGCACGGCGACGGGTGGCTGCGGCTTAATGGTTCGGACACCAACTTCGATAAACAACTGATAGGCGAATTTTTCTTATATGGCTCCGCGTTACGATCCCTCTGCCTGGGTCCGTAACGGCAGTTCGCATTCCGGCCGTGGTTCGGCCGTCGCCCCGAAAAGGCAGGAGTTCGGAACCCATGGTTCATCCTCCACGCGAGCAGGACAGGTTGGATGCCCTGCGGCGCCTGCGTATCCTCGGCTCGTCGCCCGAGCCGCATCTCGATGCCGTCTGCCGGATCGCCGCCGACCTGTTCGATGTTCCCATGGCTCTCGTGCTCCTGGTCGACGAGACGCAGGTCTGGTTCAAGGCCCGGTTCGGCGTCGAGGGACACGGGGTCGAACGCGAGGGGGCGCTGTGCGACCTGACGATTCAGGGTGAGACCGACACGGTTCTGGTCATTCCCGACCTGACGGACGATCCGCGCTCGGTGCAGAGCGCCCTCGTTCTCGGGCCACCGCACGCGCGCTTCTATGCCGGCGTGCCCCTTGCCCTCGAGTCCGGTCTGAACCTTGGAACCTTCTGCATCATGGACCGGGCGCCGAGGTCCGACTTCACGGCGGTTCAGGCTCGCCAGCTTCAGGACCTCGCCGTCATCGCCCAGGCCCATCTGCGTCTTCACGAGGCGCACATCGCGGCGGATGCGGACGCGGCCCGGCGCCGCGCCACCGAAGGGGCGCTGCGCGACAGCGAGCAGCGCTTCCGCCTCCTCGCGGAGACCACCACGGACGTGATCATCTGGTCGGACCTCGACACCACCCGCCTCTACGTGTCTCCCGCCATCCGGACCGTTCTGGGCTATGAACCCGAGGACCTCGTCGGCACGAAGCCCCTCGATTTCGTGCATCCCGACGACGTCGAGAATTTCGCCCGCGTGCTGGGCGACCTCACCGGGGGCCGGATCGATCACGCCTCCACCTGCCAACGCTACCGCCGGAAGGACGGCTCCTGGCTGTTCATGGATGTGTGTCAGAGCCTCGCGCGCGATCCGGCGACGGGCGAGCCGGACGGATACGTGACGTCGCTGCGGGACATCACGGCGCGCAAGGCCGACGAGCGGCGTATCGCCCATCTCGCCCTGCACGATTGCTTGACCGACCTCCCCAACAGGACGCTGTTCTGGGAACGCCTCGCGGAGCAAGCCGAGGCGGCGGGCCGCAACGGCACCCGCGTGGCGGTGCTCACCTGCGACCTCGACCGCTTCAAGCAGGTCAACGACACCTTCGGTCATCCGGCCGGCGATCATCTTCTTCAGGTTGTCGCCGGGCGCCTGCGCGCCGCCGTGCGTGGGACCGACACGGTGGCGCGTCTCGGCGGAGACGAGTTCGCCATCCTACTCGGGCGGATCGAGCGCGCCGATGCCGCGACCGCCCTCGCCCGGCGCATCATCGCGTCGATCAATCGGCCCATCGTGTTCAACGGCCATCGCATGAGTGTCGGAGCGAGCATCGGCATCGCTGTCGAGGCCGGCAACGCCCTCGACGCCATGGCACTCTACAAGCGGTCCGATGCCGCCCTCTACCAAGCCAAAGCCGCCGGGCGGAACACCTATCGGGTCCATGATCCGGATTCCGACGCGGCCTCGGCGGCGGCCGGACTCCTGAAGGCGGAGATGGAGCGCGCGATGAAGCGGGGCGGCTTCCTCCTCAACTACCAGCCCATTATCGACCTCGCGACGGGCGGGATCGCGGGCTTCGAGGCCCTATTGCGGTGGCGGCACCCGCGCCGAGGCAACATCGCGCCGAGCGAATTCATTCCGCTAGCGGAGCAGAGCGGACTGATCGTGCCCCTCGGCGCCTGGGTGCTGAAGGAGGCCTGCCGGGCGGCCGCCTCCTGGCCCGACCCCCTCAGGGTCGCCGTCAACGTCTCGGCGATCCAGTTTCAGCAGACCGGCATGGAGGAGACCGTCCTGCACGCCCTCACGGCGTCGGGCTTGGCCCCGCACCGCCTGGAACTCGAGATCACCGAAACGATGCTGATGCAAAAGACCGAAACGGTCTGCCGCGCCATGGAGAGCCTGCGCCGGCTCGGCGTCCGCATCGCCCTCGACGATTTCGGGACGGGATATTCGAGCCTGAGCTACCTTCACCAGTTCAGCTTCGACACGATCAAGATCGACCGCTCTTTCGTCGCCGGCATGGCGGATCAGAAAACGGCGGCCATCACCCGGGCCATCGTGGCCCTGGGAACGGGGTTCGGTGCCCGGGTGATCGCCGAGGGGGTCGAGACCGAGGAACACCTCGCGTTCGTGCGCGCGGCGGGGTGCACCGATGTTCAGGGCTTCCTGTTCGATCCCCCCCTTCCGGCTCCGGAGATCACCCGTCTCATCGAGAGCGGCCGCCTGAGGCTGGCCGCCTGATGTCGGCCGGCGGGACGGGCCCGCCGGCGAAGGCCCCTCAGCCTTCCTTGAAGCCGTATTCCGGCACGCCGTCCTCGTTGTCGTAATACTTGTACGGGAGGAACTTGCCGGAGAGGTTCATCTTGACTCTGTCGCCCTTGTTGTTGGGCTCTCGCTCCATGGTCATGTTGAAGTCGATGGCCGACATGATGCCATCTCCGAAATCTTCCTGGATCAGCTCCTTCCAGGTGGTGCCGTAGACCATCACCAGTTCGTAGAAGCGGTAGATCAGGGGGTCGGTGGGCGGCATCTGCGGGATCGAGCCGCGATAGGGCGCCTCGTTCAGCATCCGCTCCTCGGCCTGCGAGAGGCCGAACAGGGCGGCGGCCTTGGCGGCCTGCGCTTTGGGCAGTTTCATCTGGCCCATGCAGGCGGCGGTGATGAGAATCGGGGAGAGGCCACCGATCTCGGCCTGGATGTGCTTCCAGGTCCAGCCCTTCTCGCGCTTGATGTCGAGGAGCTTCTCGGTGAGGTCTTCACGCTTCATGCGCGTCTCCGGGGTGTTGTTGGCGGCGGCGCCTCGCCTGATGCGAAGGGCCGTAACGGACCCCTCTCCATCAAGGGTCGTGCCACCTGCCCGAAGCCCGGCCCGGCGATCCGGCCAGGGCCGCGAGAAACCCCGGGTGCCCGGCGTCAGTTCGCCTCGCTCACCCGCTTCACCTTCTGCTCGCGCTTGAACGCCGTGATCGCTGACGCGCAAGCCGAAGACAGGTTCTTCATGTTCGTGCGGAAGCACGCCTCGACCTCGGGGCCACCCGGCGCGTGATCGCCGCAGAATTCGAAGTAGTCGCCGGTGCAGGAGCGCTTCAGGACGTCGCGCATGGCGGCGGGATCGGCCTGGGCGGCGAGGGGAGCGAGGCCGAGGCCGAAGGCGAGCAGGGTCTTGATGACGCGTGACATGGGATTGGCGGTCTCCTTTTGCGGTGTGATTGGCACGGGACCGCGCCAGAACCATGGCGGCCAGGCGCCGCCGCGTCAGGCCCGCACCACGGGGGCGCGGTAGAAGATGCCGCCGGCCTCTCCGGTGAGCTCGACGACCCACGTTCGTGTCGCATCGCGGTGGAGTGGAGCGGGAACCCGGCAGGCCCGGGCCAACCGGTCGGCGAGCTGCATCGCCTCGACGAGGAGCGAGGTTTCGAGGGCTTGCGCCGCACGCCATACCATCGCGTCGCGGATCGGATCTGGAGACGATACACGGAACGCGCAATCCTCGGCCAGTCGACGGGATCTGCTTCGCCCATCGGGTGTTGGCCGATCTGTAGACGATCGATTTCGAGGGCGGCAACGCGTGGGCGAAGTTTCGGCCCTCCAACCTGTTGTCCCTCCGTCCCAAACGGGCGCGGGGCGGGTCGCCTGTCGCAATCGGCGGATCTCGGCCAAGCCGGCGACTGGATTCCACCGCCGAGGCTCGGTGCGGCGTTTGGACGAAACCTTACCCGGTGCAGCCGAAGGGGGAGGATCGTTCGTCGAAGATGCAGCGAGTCAGGCCCGTGCGGACAACGAAGGAATCGGCGGTAATTCCTTGAACTGAGAAGCCACGGCGCCGAGGTCGCTGAGGTAATCGACCCTATGTGCCGTGTGAGGCGGCATCATGCCTTCGATTTGGGCAATGCCTTTGCGGGTTCAGCCGGGGAGAGAGGCGCGGTGCTCGTTTCCGTGACGTGCCTGCCGGTGATGACGCCATAGTGCCAAAACAACGGGACGAACCTTCGCCCAAAGCTCTCGAGGCCGGGGCCTGAAGACCAGGCGGACCGGTTCGGTGCCGCCTGGGTCCTCCTACTCGAGCAACGCGCGGCCTGCGCGGCCATGCGGTGTCCACAGCCGAGGTTCAGCGGCTGGCCGGTCCACGTTGGACGTTCATTGTCCTTGCGTCACGGCGGCAGCGTCCGTCCCGCCTCTCTTGTCTCCCCGCAAATCCGAGAACCCGCTCAGCCTTGAACGAAACGGAATAACCGAGGTGAGGTCTTCCGGAGATTTGGAGCTGGAATAAGTCCAAAACATAACGCTTGCAGCGAGATTGCCGCGTTGCCACTGGTAGAGAGCATCGAGCCGGTTAAGTAGAAAATCTCTAAACTGGTTCAGTAAGCTATCACATATCAGTTTAGGTCTCACAGATCGTGTTCATCGCGTCTCAGAGTTCTCGGGCACTTGTCGCCGATCGGCGCGGACAGCGTTATGTTGTTGGCCTGTTGCTGTCCGGCGTCGCCGCGTGCGGTTTGTCCGTCACGCAAGCCTCGGCCCAGGACGCGGCCCAGACGGTGACCCTCGATACCCTGTCCGTCGAAGGCGTGGGCCGCGGCCCCGGCGTCGCCGGGAGCGAGCCGGGCGGTGCCCGTGGGGCGGTTCCGGGCTACGTCGCCGCGCGCAGCGTGGTGGCGACGAAGACCGACACCCCGATTCTCGAGACGGCCCAATCGGTGTCCGTGATCGGACGCAAGCAGATCGAGGACGCCAACGCGCTCTCCATCAACCAAGCCCTGCGGTACACGCCCGGCGTCACCACCGAGCAACGCGGTGGCGCCGGCTCCACCCGCCTCGAACAGTTCCTCATCCGCGGGTTCAACGCCCCGGTCTTCCTCGACGGCATGGCGCTCATCGCCGGGCGCGACGCCAACGCCACCATCGATCCCTACCGTCTGGAGCGCATCGACGTCATCAAGGGGCCGGCCTCGGTGCTCTACGGTCAGTCGGGGCCGGGCGGCATCGTCAACCTCGTCTCCAAGGTGCCGCGCTTCGTGCAGCACGGCGAGGTCTTCGTGCAGGGCGGCGGCTTCAACGAGGTGCGCGGCGGCGTCGACATCGGTGGGCCGATCGCTTCCGACGTGCCGGGCCTCGCCGACCAGTTCGCCTATCGCATCGTCGGGTTCGGCTGGAAGGGCGACGGCCCCGTCGACACCACGAAGGTCGAGCGCGTCCTCATCAATCCGAGCGTGACGTGGCGGCCCTCCTCCGACACCTCGCTCACCGTCATCGCCAACTACCAGCGCGATCCGTTCTCAGGGTTCTACGGCGGCTTCCCGGCGGTCGGGACGGTGTTTCCGCGCAACTTCGGCAACGGTATCGTCGGCCGCCTGCCCGTCAACTTCTACGATGGCGACCGGGGCATCGAGCGTTCGGACCGGACCCAGGCCTCGATCCAGTACATCCTCGATCATCGCGTCAACGAACACCTGTCGTTCCATTCCGCCGGCCGGTATCTCCGCACGCAGGGCGACTACCGCAGCGTCTACAGCGCCTTCAGCCCCCTGAACGGGCCGAATGCCTCCGGCCCTCTGCTCCCCCGCGCGGTGACCGGCACACAGGTCGATGCCGAAGCCTATACGATGGACACCAATGCGGTGATGACCTTCGATACGGGCTTCGTCGCGCACACGGCCTTGCTGGGCGTGGACCACCGAAGCTTCAGTACCCGGACCCTCGGGGCTCCTTTCCCGGCCACGCTGAGCCTGAACGCCCTGGCGCCGGACTACGCCATGCCCATCGCGTTCCCGGCCTTCACCACGGCCTCCCGTGTCGATGCCGAGCAGACCGGCGTGTACTTTCAGGATCAGGCGAAGCTCGACCGTCTCGTCCTGACGCTCGGCGGACGCTACGACGTCGCCCGCCAAACGGGCCCGACCCGAAGCTTCAATAACGGAAACAGCACTCTCGTCCGCCAGGACGCCCCGGCCGACGCCTTCACGGGCCGGGCGAGCCTTCTCTACCTGTTCGAGTCCGGCGTGGCGCCGTACGTATCCTACAGCCAGTCCTTCGAGCCCATCGTCGCCGGCCGGGTGTTCGACAGCGCCTTCGGCACCGTCGGGCGCGTGCCCGACCCGCAATTGAGTGACCAGTACGAGGCCGGCATCAAATACCAACCTCCCGGCACCGACATCCTCATCACCGCCGCCGCCTTCGACATCCGGCAATCGAACCGCACCACCGCCGATCCGGCGCGTCAGGGCTTCGTGGTGCAGACCGGGCAGGTCGGCGTGCAGGGTGTCGAATTCGAGGCGCGGGCGAACCTCGCGGAGGGACTGACCCTCACCGGCGGCTTCTCGCTCCTCGACGCCCGTAACGTCCGCGACGACGGCCGGACCCTGAACGACCTGACCCAGCAGAACGTCGCCCTGCAGGGCCGCCGCCCGGTGCTGGTGCCGGATAAGACGGCTTCCTTGCTCGCCACCTACCGTTTCCTTGACGGGCCGATGCTCGGCCTCGAAATCGGCGGCGGTGTGCGTTACCTCGGTCCGTCATGGGGGGATGCCGCCAACACCTTCAAGGTGTCCGAGAGCGTTCTCGTCGACGCCATCGCCTCCTACGACCTGAAGCACTTCGATCCGACGCTGCAGGGCTTCTCGGTACAGGTGAACGCCACCAACCTCCTCGACGAGACCTACGTCAGCGGCTGCAACGGCTACACGAGTTGCTATTACGGCCTGCCGCGCACGGTCTACGCCACCCTGCGCTACCGCTGGTAAGGGAGGCGCCGGACATGAAGAACGGCTTTCGCCAGTCCATGGCCTGGCTGCACACCTGGGCCGGCCTCGTGGTGGGCTGGGTGCTGCTCGCGGTCTTCGTCAGCGGCACGGCGAGCTATTACCGCGCCGACATCTCCCGCTGGATGCGGCCGGAGTTGCAGAGCGTGCGGGCCGCCACCGATCCGGCGGCCCTGGCGAAGGCCGCCGAGATCGCCGTCGCCCACATGGCGGAGCATGCGCCGGGCGCGCGGACGTGGTTCATCGGCCTGCCGCGCCCCGAGATGCCGGTCCTCGACCTGTTCTGGCGCACGAAGCCCGGAACGCCGCCGGGCCACGCCGTCCTCGACCCCGTCACGGGCGCCCCCGCCGCGATCCGCGACACGAAGGGCGGCGACTTCCTCTACCGCTTCCATTTCGAGCTGCACATGCAGCCCGTCTGGGGTCGCTGGATCGTCGGTGTCTGCGCGATGATCATGCTGGTGGCCCTCGTGTCCGGCATCGTCACCCACCGGCGGATCTTCTCGGACTTCTTCACCTTCCGGCGGGACAAGTCGGCCCAGCGCGGCTGGCTCGACGCCCACAACGTCACGGGCGTCCTCGCCCTGCCGTTCCACCTCATGATCACCTATACGGGCCTCGCCACCCTGGCGCTGATGTACATCCCGTGGGGCGTCACCACGGCGTATCGCGGCGACAACCAGGCGTTCTATGCCGAGAGTGGGCAGATCACCGTGCCGCGCCCCGCCGCCGGACGGCCCGGAACCCTCGCG
>NZ_BPQD01000029.1 GCF_022179065.1 Methylobacterium adhaesivum | reverse complement strand
GCTTCTTCCGTCCCATGAAAACATCCTCCACATGGCTGGAAGCCATACCTCAGGGAGGACCACTTCTCAGGGGGCAGGCCAAGGCTCGCGAGAACATGGTCTTCGCTGAAGCCATGGGGCAACCGGCCGCCGCAATTCCTTCCGGTATGACGGTTTAGAGGCGCCGTATGAGGAACGAATCAATCACCCTCGCAAACACCCACCCCGACGACATCGCGGCCTTCAAAAGGGAGTTGCAAGACGCCTTCGCGTTGGCGGTCGTCGACGAGTTCGGGGAACTGCCCGATGGGCCGATACCGTCCAACGAGGTGCTCAATGGCGCAGTCAATGCTCCAGGGGCCGTGATCCTGCGTATATTGTGCGATGGCCGGTCAGTTGGAGGCGCTGTCGTGACGATCAACGAAGAGACCCATCGCAACTCGCTCGACCTGTTGTTCCTGAAGGTTGGCGAGCATGGCCGCGGCCTAGGCCTCAAGGCTTGGCTCGCGATTGAGCAGCGGTTTCCCGAGACGGTCGCCTGGCAGACGCACACCCCGTACTTCGAGAAGCGGAACATCCACTTCTACGTCAACAAGTGCGGCTTCAGGATCATCTGACCTGACCGGTATTTTGGACCGAGCCAATTGAGAGGCTACTGCATGGTCGCGGCCATGGGTAGCCGGAAAGCCAGATCCGGGTAGCTGACGGGCGCGGGCGGCCGATAGCCCAGCGAAGAATGCGGTCGGACGCGGTTGTAGGTGGTTTGCCAGAGACCGATCACGATCTGCGCTTCCTTCAGCGAGTAGAAGATCTCCTGGCGTAGACACTCGTCACGAAGCTTGCCGTTGAAGCTCTCGCAATAGCCATTCTCCCACGGGGATCCTGGCGCGATGTACCGGATCTGCGAGCCAGCTTTGGCGATCCACTTCCGCAACGCCTTTGCGATCATCTCAAGACCTGGGGGGACTCCTCACAAGTCACGTATTCGCCGCGCCGGCAAAGCATGAGAGCGGACCTTCCGACCTTTCCCAAACGGCGCGGAAGCTGCCGCTCGCATGGTCGAGCTGGTTGAGCGTGGACCCTAGACCCACTCCGTTCCGCCCTTGACGGGTCTCAGGCCGTTAGTGGCCTTGAGCCGACCTGACAGCAGCATCGCGACGTGGTGCTCGGGCATGGCTGGCTCCGGGAGCATCTGCGTCTTACCGTCCTCGGCCAGTTGGAGTTCGTCGCCGGAGCTCCCGGCGAGGTAGAAGGCCTGGTCCTCGTCCTCGTCGATTTGAGCGGAGTGCAGGAGGTCCAACTGGTCCAGGTCGCGACCGCGGACCACCCGGGCGTGGGTCGTGACGTCGGCGTCCTTTTAGCAGGCCCAGAGCACGTCAGCCTTCTCCTGCGCCCGCAGCCATTCCCAGGAACCGAGGCCGCCCTGAGCGTTGCTCATATGCGCGATGTTGAAGACGATCTGGTGCCAGTCCGACATGGGGCCTCCGGAATGCGGGAGGGTATCCTGGACCGCGCGGCTTAAAAGTACCTGACCGAAGGTCTTGAGGTGTCGTGCCGGGCATAGCGTCCCTCGACGGTTGTTTCGAAATAAGCATGTTGTGGCCCATTAAATCAACGTCCGATGCCGGTTGGGGCCCGGAAGTTCGCTCTACGACCGCCCTGGGTGGCTAGCAGTCCAGCTGCTTTTGTTCACATGAGTGCCGCAAGTGGACATTCGCGCGATAGGCTAGGCGCAGTAACGTACTACTAGTGACGGCGTTAGCTACGCAGCCTGGAGACCTATCAGACTTAACAAATTATGGAATTGGAGACCAAAAACGCTTGTCTTCGCAATGCAATTATCAATCGGAAGCTCGACAAAATGATCCTGCAGGATGTGCCCCACTATCGTTCCGGTCCCCACTCGCGGACGTGCCTGTGTCAAGCACATGATGCTGACAATAAGCATCTTCGGAGGCCTTCAAAATTTCTGTAAGGTATTTATTGCAATATTAATTCAAACTGGGTTCGCTCTTGCCGAACACTGCGAACGGTGTCATTCAACAGCCATTCGATCATTGCACGATTATTTAATTATTTTTAATAATTCTGGAAATTATTTGTTATATCTCGGAGCCATATCTGCAACGGCAACATTCCGTGCAGAATGCCGATCATCGACAAGGATATTTTTCGCGCAGTTTCTGAAGAATGATGGCGACGGCGGCCGTACGCTCCATCGCCTGATCAGACTTCTGGCCGATTCTGTCCAGAAACTTGATCTGCTCCCGTAGCATCGCTCGAAGCTCAGGGACATCAGTCGGGAGGTTCGCGCAGAACAGGCGCGTCTTGCCGCCGCTCTCCAATGAAGCGTTCGCGAACGCCAGTCCGTCCGAAATGCCGCGCAGGTAGAAGTCGGCCTCGCTGGAATGATCCATCGCCGAAAACCGATCGAGAAGTTCGAACCGCCGCAACGAAAGCACACCCGAGCGTTCGGCTGCCAGACCCGGCAGAGTCATGAACGTACCGGCGATCAACAGAATACTTCGTGCGCTACGCTTCACGCGGGTTCACGCCCTATGATCCTCGAATACCAGGTTATTAACTTCATTAGGTCTCTGTTCACTGCGATGGCCACAACAACGGGTTGCGTCGAACAACAAAATGTTAAGTCGAAGCTGTAAGCCTCTTCGGGATCATAGCAATATTGCTCACATGGCTTAAATTTATACGCCAGGAAATTATATTTGAACTTGGAAACCTACAAATTTTCATTAAGTCGTTATCGAATTGGAGCACCGTATTCGTACTCAACTAGAAACTCTAAAAATTCGATCGGCGATGGATCGCTAGAAATGAAATCGAGTTGCTCAGAACTCCCAGGTCACGCCGGTACGAACGATACGCGCAGGAACGCCCGCGAGGGAAACGTAAGGTGGAAAAAAATCACGTACAAGTGAACCAGAGCCAACGATACTACCTTGGCCAATTTTAGAATTGCGCAGGATCGTAACGTTCTCGGCCGCCCATACACGCTCACCAATTGTGATATCGCCTGCGGGATTGATTCGTTCGCGGGTGGCGAGGTCAACAATCTTGTGTACATCGCTTGCCGCAATGCGGCATCCATTTCCGAAAAGGCTGAATGCTCCAATCGTGATCGTTGCGCGTTCGTGTACTGTGATCTGGCTACATCCATTGAACGAGCACCACGCGCCAATATCAATCAAGGCGCCATCGGCTACAGCCGAGACTGAAAGCTCATTAATATTTGAGTCCGCTCGCAAGATGAGAGTAGCTCCGCCCGAAAGTAGAAAATTTGCAGCATTCGGTACAAGGGGATCCTCTACATAGAGGCGGTTGCCGCGACCGCGGATCGTCACAACGGCGTCGCTATCGTTTAAAAATTTCGGCGAAAGGGTTAACCAGTTGTCGGCTGGGTATTCGACCTCAAGTGTCACAGGCATAGCGATCTATATCCTACGCAAAGCGATATCACCTATTCAAAGGGTTGCCCACGGGTGATACAGCTGTTGCACCGATAGGAATGGGCGCGATCCCTGTTCCGCCACCGAGGCCAGACTGCGGATTGCGATAGCGCTCAATACCGTGCTGCAAGCGTTCGCCGTCCATATCACGCACGATCCGAGCGGAAGCAGGGGGCGACGGATCAATGACGTGGACTGCCATATTGGCCTGGATGGCCTCACCGGATTCGAGAGTTAGGGTGTCCCGCCGCTTAAGATAATCGGTGCAGCCGGAGACAGTTAGGACCATTACGAAGGTAAGACTCGGACGCAGGACGCGTAAGCCCATGTACCGTTGCACTACGCGCATCAATTGAGCACCTGGACGGTGCCCCGCGGCACGGCGACAGCAGTGGGCAACTGGGTCTCAGGCAAGATATGACCGTAAGGGCCGATGGCACCACCGCGCTGGTTCACGAACTGTCGCATGTTGCGGCGCAGCTCCGTCTTGCCGTTCACAAAGAAATCGACATCGTTAGCCGGTACGCTTGTATCGATGGGTGTTGTCAGCATCTGGCCCGGCCGCGCCGGATTGACTAGAGACGGGGTCACAATGACGACAAGTTCGGTTTCGCGCTCTTGAAACTCGGATGAACGGAACAGTGCACCCAGAACTGGGATCGATCCGAGCCAGGGCAACTGGTCGATGGATCTGGTGGAGTTGGTCTGCAGCAGGCCGGCTATGGCAAAGCTCTGGCCATCTCGGAGCTCGACGTTAGTCTTCGCACGGCGCTTGGTCAGGCCAGGCACAGAAATGCCACCGCCAACGGCGACTGCCAGGGTTGGATCGATGTCGCTCACCTCGGGCTCGAGCTGGAGATGGATCATGCCGTTGCGCAGGACCGTGGGTGTGAAGCCGAGCTTCACCCCGAATTCCTTGTAGGACACGGTGATCTGCGGCGCGCCGTTGAGGCTCTGATTGGCGATGGGAATCGGGATCTCGCCGCCGGCCAAGAACTCGGCTCGGTCGCCCGACATGGCGATGAGGTTCGGCTCTGCGAGGCGCCGCAGGAGACCCTTGGTCTCTAGGGCACTGACGAAAAGGTCTAATTGCCCGGCATTGCCTCGGAATCCTTGGACGAGACTCGCGAACGGCACGCCGCCCGTGGTTGCAGCGTTGACCGCCGAGCCAACGATTCCGGAAATCACGCCACCCGACGACGAAACAGGATTCGCAGCGCCGTACGCGCCGACGCTGGCGAGGGTTCTGCGACCTCCGAACTCGAATCGCGCCCCGAGTTCACGCCCGGCATTGCGGTTTACCTCGACGAAGCGGACCTTAAGCATCACTTGCTGAGGCGAGCGCACCCGGGTGAGATTGAGGGTGCCGGGCGGCGCCACCTGCATTGCCCGGTCGACGCTGACCGCATCCCCCGCAACACCGCCCAGGATCACACGTTCACCCTGACTTTCCACCCGCAGACCCGAATCGCCGGTGCTTTGGCGGACTTGAGACTCGATGACCCCCGTGTCCGGTCGCACCTCGACGTCGATAAGGCCGACAAGTTTGCGCTCGGAATCGATGAGCGACACGTTGGTGGTGCCCGCGCGCTTGCCGAGGACGTAAAGCGTTCGGTCACTGATCGGCACCACGTCGGCAATGTCCGACGACCCGACAAGGACGTCGGCGAAGGCGCTATCAACCTTCACGGTCTGGGATTTGTTGACTGTCAGCTTGAGGCGGCTGAGGATAGCGTTACCGCCCGTACGTGGCACGGCCCGAACCTGGGCCTCTGCCGGGCCGACCTGAGCGGGGACCAAGCCGGCGGTCAGGGACACGACCATGACGAGATCGAACACCCGGCGAGAAGTCAGTCGAGCCTTTCGCCGGCAACCAATCACGCACACATCCTTCTGGTTAAAAATAGGTTAAGCAGGTTGGCACGGTCACCACAAGGTCAGGCGCGAACGGCCGCAGTCTTATCAAGAGGGTAGAGGCGTTCGGGCAACGCTGGCCCCAACATGCAAGCGATCAGTCCGTCACACCCGTTCAGAATGGAGCCGACCGGGTCGGCCGCTGCGCGGAGCGAAGGATCTGAATATTGTTCAGGATTACGGTATTACCCGGGTCTATGGTCAGCGCCTGCTCGAACTGACCGAGCGCCCGTTTACCGTTCCCCCGCAACATGTATGAATACCCCCGATTGTTCACGATTTCGAGGGTTTCCCCGCTAAGGCTCGTGGCCTGATCGTAGGCCCGGTCGGCGAGCTCGTAACGCCCAAGGTTGTCGTAGGCCGCTGCGAGCCCGAGCCACGCCGCCGCATCGTCCTTGTTGACTTCGACGGCGTGTCGGAAATTGCGCTCGGCGAGACCGCTATTACCGGCGGCGAGGTTCACCCGGCCGACCCGATAGGCTTCGTTGGTAGCCGGAAGCGTGGGTTCGACGCCGGGGACAATGGCGATCCCCTCGTCCGACCGGGTCTGACATCCGGCCAGCCACAAAAAGGCGCAGAGGCCCATGGCCTGCGTCGCGCGATGCACCCTCATCCGTCCGTCATCCTCGGCCAAGACGACGACCCTGCCATAGGAATGGCCAAGCTTGTATCCACGATCGTGCGATGACTGGGGAGAAGCATGGGGCAGACCTGAACACGCCGGGTGTCTTCCATACGGCAGCCGAAGTGAAAAGTTTCAGGCGGCCCGCGAAAACCCCGACGAGCCTTTCGTGCGACGCGCTTGCGGACGGGGTTACCCGAACGGTGCGGATGCGTTCCCGCGTCACATGCCAGATTTGGCGGGGGCGACCAAGCGATTCATTTGCCCTAGCCAGGTATCTGAACCGCCGTGACAAGAATACCGCTTGGAATTCGTCACTTGGACGGAGCGTGACAGGTCGCGAGAAAGTCGTCGAACGCGATGAGATCCGTGCGCCGCACGACGGGCGCGAACACGGCGGCCGGAACGGCCGATCCGAACAGACGCTGCTGGAGTGTCAAACCGGTTGTCCGCAGCAGGAGATCGAAGCGCTCCGGGCCGGCCTTGAGCAGGCGCACAAAGGCCAGCACGAAGCCGTCGCCCGACGATCGGGTCTCGGCTAGGGTGAGAATACGTCCCTCGGTGATTTGGATACGGCCGATCATGGCGAGGTTGAGTCGTTCCGGCGACCCGGACGGGCGCAGGAGGATGTGGCCAGAGGTCACGGTGGCCGCATTTGCGGGCATGCGATCGAACAGAGGTCGGGGAAAGCTCAGCCGCCAGCGCCGTTCATGGCCTTCGCAGGATAGGACGAGGAGTCCGGCTGTGCCCGAAGCCATCGACAGGCTCGTGCGGAGGACGGCGAGACCGCGGCCGAACCGCTCCAGGACCCACCCGTCGGCAGCAAGGGTGAAGCTTTGGTCCGGCCCCCGCTGCGGGGGAGATGACGGAGTCCTGCCCTGTCCGAAGGACGGCTCTTGGATGAGAGCCAGGGTGAAAAGACACGCGCCGCAACGAGCCAGCTGCCACCCCGTCACGGCGCGTGGTGGGGAATCGGGAAGGATCGACGGCGTTCGGACCGGATGTGCATGGCGAAGGACAGATGGCTGATCGCAAAGGCGAGGAATGAGCTGCCCAGCATCACGGTGATCATAGCGAAATCCGGTCCCTGGATTGCCGCCACGGGCTTGAGGGATACCGCTTGGAGGGGGCCGCGCAAGCCGAGCCAAGCGTAGGCCAGGGCAGCGGCGAAGACGAAGCTCAGGTTCGCGATGGCCGCCACGCCGAACCGGAACCGAAGGGCACGGACCGCGAGGGTGATCAGTGCGAGCACGATGGCGTAGCGCAGGGCATCGATCCCGAACAGGACATGGAGGGGGGAGGTCTCCACCCGGGCGGCCTCGAACGGCCGGAAAACCGCGAGGTTCAGGTACCAAGCAAGGCTCGATCCGGGGGCGGCCGCGAGCCAGGCGGCCGAGGCTTCCGCTCCCGCGAAGGCGCCGATTACCACGAGCGAGCCGAAGGTCTGGGCATTCAGGGCGCGCGACATGAGGCATCCTGGCGACCGCGTCCTTAAGGCGAAGTTCGCGGGCTGACTGGCGCAGGTCCGGTCGTGTGAGTGTGGTTAATGGGTTTCCACCAGCTGCACGACGGGCCGAAGCTTGCCGTCGTCCTTTCGAGGCGTGAGCATGCCGACGAGTTCCACCAGAAGGGACCCGCCGCTCGCCGGCTCGGTCAGGAACACCTTAGCGACGTGGCGGGACAGGCGGGCCGGGCTCGGAGCGGCGGAAAACGCGCGACAATCGGTCACCGACAGGTAGAGGACGCGCCGGCGCGCATCGGTGGCCGGCCGCACGCCCGGATAGCAGATCGGAATCGGGCTCTCGCGAACGAAGGCAAAAGGACCGTTGAGGGGGCCGCCCGTTGGCATGGTCTTGCCCATCAGCCGGTTGCCTTGCGTCACCACCGGGCGGGATTCAGTGGCCGGCGTCAGCCCGAGTTCGCGCAGGTAAATGTCATAGCGGGTTGGCGCCTCGCGTAAGGAGGCCTGGAAGCCGTTGTCCTTGTCGGCGTGATTCCACAGGATGTACTCGTCGATGGCCCTGGCCACGGACATCTCGCCGAGACCGCCATAGGCCGCCGTCACCGCCCAGTCGCCCAGCCCCTGGTCGTAGGCCGCCGCGGGCCGGACCGTGCGATAGGCCGCGTCGCGCGGCAGGTGATAGGGCGGATTCACGTCGCCGGAGGAGGGCGGCGAAGAACATGCCTGGAGATGGCGGCCCTGAATCACGTTCGGGGCCGGAGGGAAGGCGGCGAGATCGCTTGCCACCGCCGCGACGCCGTTGAAGTAGCGGTCGAACCGGATATTCAATGCATCGTCGAAGTCGCGCGGGGCGATGTTGCGCCTCAACGAAACGCCCTGGCTGTAGCAGAAGGCAGGCGCGTCCGAGGCGAGGTTGCGCAGGGTGGTGCGGCTCGCGAGATCGTCCGGCCTGTCGAGGGGGACGACGGAGCCGTTGGCGATGTTGCCGTCCATGCGCAGGAGATACTGGCGTCCGGGCCGGGCGGAGGCCGCGAACCCCTCGGGGTCGGCGTGGCACAGCACCATCGGGGTGACGTCGCAGGCGTAGTACTGGGCTTCCGCCACGGCCTTGCGCCGGATGGGCGTGCCGAAAACCTGCAGCAGGCTTTCGGTCAGGGTGTACTCGGCCGTGGTCGCTTCCACGAACACGGCCTGCGCGCCCGCCGTCTCCGGCATGGTGTAGGCGGGGTCGATGCGCAGATCGGCGAGCGTCGCGGCGAAGCGGAACGACAGGCGCGGGCCGGCCCGGTTGCGCCGCGCGAAAGCGACGCCGTTGGTGAGTGCGTTGCCGGCGGTCACCGCCCGCTCGATGGCGCCCTCGGTCCAGTCGAGCTGGCCGGCGGCGGCCAGCGCCGCGGCGTCCACCGTGGCAGCGAGCTGCGTATCGAAGGTCATTAGGCGGGTGCCGTCGACGGCGAGGCCGAGGAGGCCTAGGAGGGCGGGAATACAGACGGCGGCGAAGACGAGGACGAAGCCGTCCTCGTTCCGGCCGAATGTGCGCACCGGGCGAGCCTTCATCGGCGGGTCACCAGATCCTCGCCCGGCAGGGTGGCGGTGGCGTGGAGCGGCAGCGCCTTGGCAAACAGCAGCCCGGCGAAGATCGGATCGAACGCAAGATCGACGATCTGCACGGTGACGTCGACGGGGACCGGCGGCGGGCGCCCGACATAGCCCAGCCCGTTGGTGGCGTAGGTCACCCGCAGGTTAGCGGGTTCGAGACGCGGCAGCACCGCCTGCATTGCCCGCAGAATCGGCGCGAGATTGGCCGGCGAATAGCCGAACCGGCACGAACTCCCTGAGCAGACGCAGCCGCCCGCGAGGTCGCACACCACCCGGAAGGCCGGGCACGGGCCGGCCTTGCCACCGGACGCGCAGCGGGCGCCGGGCGGGCGCCCGGACCAGTAGGCCACGCTGTCGGCGGGCGTTAGGCCCGGACCTTCGGCCACGGAATCCATCACGATCGCGGCGCGCACGCCGAGATCTACCGCCTTGGCGGCCAGCCCGCGCTGCCAGAAGTACAGGGACAGGTCGGCCAGCGCGAAGACGAGCATCAGAAGCATCGGCAGCACCAGGGCGGCCTCGACCAGGGCAGCGCCGTCCTGGTCGCGGTGGAAGGAGGCAAGCCTATTCGCCAATGTGCGGCTCCTGATGACGGGCCTTGAGGGTCCAGCGCTTGAAGGGAACAGGGCCGGGAAACAGGACGTCGAAGGCGATGGTCGCCTGCATGGCCACCGTGCCTGCGGGCGGGTCGGGCTGCGGCGCTACCGTCACCGCCTCGGGCGGCAGGCCGGTATTGTCGCGGATCTGGCCTTGCGTGATCCGCACGGCCCGCGCGGCGCCCGGCGCGCAGGCCGTGTCGCACACGGGGTCGGGAACCCGCGCGAGAACCCGGGCGCCGGCGCGTACGGCGCCTTCCATGGCCTGGCGCACGAGAAGCGCGCGCCCGACCTCGAAGCAACCATAGACGAGGGCGACGAGGATCGGCAGTAGCAGAGCGAATTCGAGGATCGCCGCCCCCGATTCCTCCTCGCCCAGGGCCCGCAGGCGCCGGGCGAAGGGTTCACGGGGCCGTGGCACTGAGCACCTTCATCACCGCCGGCGCCAGGATCACGATGAGGACCACGGGAAAGATAAACAGGCCGAGGGGCAGGGTGAGCTTGGGCGGAAGGGAGGCAGCTTTTTCTTCGGCCCGCGACATCCGTCGGTCGCGCATCTCGTCGGAGAAGGTGGTGAGCGCGAGCGACACGTCGGTGCCGAGCTCGATAGTCTGCTGCAGCAGGGCGGCGAAGGAGCGCGCCTCGGGCAGGCCGAGGCGCTCGGCGCAGGCCTTCAGGGCCTCCGGCGTGCTTTTGCCCGCCCGCATCTCACCGGCCATCAGGTCGAAATTCGCCCGGAACTCGGCATCCGACGCGCCGATCTCGCCCGACGCGCGGTCGAGGGCGGCGTCGAGGCTGAGGCCCGCATTGATGCAGACCACCAGCATGTCGAGGAAGTTCGGAAACACCGCGCGGTAGCGGATCTCGAGGTGGCGCTGGCGCCGGCTGAGATAGGCCCGCGGCAGGTAATGGGCGACGATGAAGAGGACGAGGGCGATGAGCACCGCCTCGGCGAGGCCCGAATTCGGCAGGAAGCGGGTCACCACCAGGGTGCCCAGCGTCGGCAGGCCGACGCGGAGCCCGAGCCCTGCCAGGGTGAAGATGACCACCGCCGAGGGTGCGAAGAAGCCCGAGCGGATGAGTTCGCGCCGCAGGGCGCGGCGGGCATCGACGTCGAGGCCGAGGCGGGCCGGATCGATATCGAGCCAGCTTTCCTGGTCTCGCTCGACCTCCTCGGCGGTGGCGGCCGGCGCACCGAGCCCGCCGTAGCGGCGGCGCACGAGCTCGCGCCGGGACAGGGCGGCGGTCGCGGTGTAGAGCGCGAGCGCCACGCTGGCGAAGGCGAGCACGGTGACGAGAAGGACGACGCTCATGCCACGTCAGACCTTGAAGTTCACGAGGCGGTAGATGGTGAGATTGCCGAGCAGCAGCAAAACGAGGGCGACGCCCAGGATCGTGTTGGCGGACGGGCTCACCCAGAACTCGGCGTAGTAGGCGGCGCTGACGAGGTTGATGACGACGAACAGGATGACCGGGAGGCCGCTGAGCGCGTAGCCGCTGAACCGCCCCTCGGCGGTGAGCGCCCGCACGCGCCGGGACAAGCGGAAGCGTTCGCGCAGCATCCGCGACAGGCGCGCCAGGACCTCGCCGAGGTTGCCGCCGGTCTGGTTGGCGATGGAGATCGCCGCCACCACGAAGGCGAGCTCGGGGTGGCCGACCCGCAGGTAGAGCCCGTCGAGGGCCTCGGTGATGCTGCGGCCGTAGTTCATCTCGTCGACCACGAGGGCGAATTCCGGCCCGGCGGGCTCGGGCGTCTCGCGGGCGACGAGGCCCAGCGAGACGGGCAAGGGATGGCCGGCGCGCAACGACCGGACGATGACGTCGAGCACCTCCGGCAGCTGCTCGCCGAAGCGCGCGAGGCGGCGCGCCCGCTTGATGCGCAGGACCATGAGGCACAGCAGGCCCGCGACGACGAGGCTCGCGGCGAGGCGCAGCCAGAAACCGGCCAGCGGCAGAGCCAGCAGGAGGAGGACGGCGAGGCCGAGGGTCCGTCCGGCCAGGGCCGTCGAACTCTTGCGCGTGCCGGACTGCAGCAGCAGACGATTCCAGCCAATGACGAGGGCGGATTTCCCGGCCTCGCGGCGGCGCAGGGACTCGGCGGGAGCGGCGACCGCCGGGCCGTCGAGGTCCGCGCGCCGCTGCCGCCGGCGCTTCCGGCCGCGCAGGGCGCCGCCCAGCCCCACCTGGAACTGCTGGACCGCCACCACCGAGCAGACGAAAATCAGGAGGTAGATCGCCCAGGGCTCAGCCACGGCGTCCCTCCCCGTGACGCGGTCTCACAGGGCCACCGACGGGTCGAAGGCCTGGGCCGGCATGTCCAGGCCCTGCGCCTTCAGTTCCTGCAGGAATTTTGGCCGCACCCCCGTGGCGCGATAGCTGCCCAGTACCTGGTGGCGCTCGTCGATGCCCTCACGGACGAAGCGGTAGATCTCCTGCATCTGGATCACGTCGCCCTCCATGCCGGTGATCTCGGCGATGCTGGTGACACGGCGGCGCCCGTCGCTGAGGCGCTGGAGCTGGAGCAGCAACTGCACGCCGGACGCGATCTGGCTGCGGATCGAGGTCACCGACATGTTGGCCGCCGCCATGCCGATCATCTGCTCGACGCGGGCGATGGCGTCACGGGGCGTGTTGGCGTGGATGGTGGTCATCGAGCCCTCGTGGCCGGTGTTCATGGCCTGGAGCATGTCGAAGGCTTCCTCGCCCCGGCACTCGCCGAGGATGATGCGGTCGGGCCGCATGCGCAGGGCGTTCTTGAGCAGCTCGCGCTGGCGGATCTCGCCGCGCCCTTCGACGCTCGGCGGACGGGTCTCGAGGCGGGCGACGTGGGGCTGCTGCAACTGGAGCTCGGCCGCGTCCTCGATGGTGATGAGGCGCTCGCGCGGCGAGATGTAGGACGACAGGGCGTTGAGCATGGTGGTCTTGCCCGAGCCGGTGCCCCCCGAGACGATGAGGGAGATCCGACCCCGCACGGCGATCTTGAGCAGGTCGGCCATGGGCGCGCGCAGGGCGCCGAGCTCCACCAGCCGGTCCATGGAGATCGGGCGCTTCGAGAACTTGCGGATGGAGACCAGGGGGCCGTCGACCGCGATGGGCCGGATCGCGACGTTGACGCGCGACCCGTCGGGCAGGCGCGCATCGACCATGGGGGAGGATTCGTCAATGCGCCGGCCGACCGCCGCGACCATCTTGTTGACAATGCGCAGGAGGTGCGCCTCGTCCTTGAAGTGGACCAGGGTCGGTTCGAGCTGGCCGCCGCGCTCGGCGAAGACCGAGCGATGGCCGTTGATGAGGATGTCGGTGACGCTCGGGTCCTTTAGCAGGGGCTCAATGGGACCGAGGCCGATCATCTCGTCGAGGACTTCGGCCGAGAACGCCTCGAGCTCGCGCTGGTTGAGGGCGAGACGCTCCTTGAGGACGTATTCTGCAACGAAGCGTCCGACCTGGCGGGCGAGGTCCTCCGGCGAGATCTTGTCGATGAGGGCGAGGTTGAACTCGTCGATGATCTGGCTGTGGAGCTTCACCTTGGCATCGGTGAGGGACGCGCGCGGCGCCGGCTCGAGCGGTGGTGCGGGCTTGGGCGTGACCTTGGGCGCCGCAGCTGGGGCCGCGACATCCGGGACCGGGCCTTGCGCGGCCGGTGCCTCGGCCTTCACGGTCCGCCAGCGATCGGACAATCCGACGTTCATGCGTCCTCCGGGGGCGGGCTCACGCGAGTTTGGCCGCGGTGACGCACCACTCCGCCAGACGGCCGATGTCGCGGGTCAGCCTAGCGTTGGGGGCGATCTCAAACAAGGATCGCCCGGCATCGAGGGCCCCGTCTGCGGTGGCCGCGTCGCGGCGCAGGTAGAACACCGAGCGCCCGGACAGGGGCCGTTCGATCTGCGCTCGATGGGCAATGCGGCCGAAGAGATCGGTCTCGCAGGCGTTAACGGCCACCGCCAGGCGGTCAGTGGGAATCTCAAGGGTCTCCAGATGGGCCAGGGACTGGGTCAAGACGCGCAGGGCTGGCACGGTAGCGCCGCCGGACAGGACGATCGCGTCGGAACCCTGCAGGATGTTGTCGATCCATGGCAACCAGGCCTGGGGCAGATCGACGAGGATCGCCTCGTAACGCCGGGCGATGGTGTCGATGAAGGTGAAGAGGATCGCCGGCGGCACGTCGCCGAGGGCGATGCGGCGGGGCGGACAGGCGAACACGTCGAGGCGAGGAGTATGCCGGCTCGTGAACACGTCGACGAGCTGCTCGTCGAGGCGCTCCGGCTGGGCGACGATCTCCGCGATATCGAAGCGGGGCTCGACGTCGAGGGCGTCAGCGAGGGTGCCGCCCTGCAGGTTGAGGTCGAGGAGGGCGATGCGGAGGGGCAACTTGCGCCGGCTCGACAGGCGGACGCCGGTCTCAACCGCGAGAGTGGTGTTACCGACCCCGCCTTTGCTCGGCAGGAAGCTGACGATCCGGGCGTTGCGGTCCGCCGGCTCCGTGACACCGAGTCCCTTAGTCACGTCGCGCAGTTCCTGGGTGGCGTTGCCCCAGCCGATCCATTCGCCGGACTGGCTGCGCACCAGGGCCTTGTAGAGCTCCGGCGCCAGGGCGTCGGCCACGTAGACCACGAAGGCCCGGCTCGGCTCCGCGCGCGCGAGCTGAATCGCACCCTCGACGGCCCCTTGCCCCTCAGGCACCAGAACCAGGGGCCGGCGCGCCTCGTTGAAGGCGCGGTCGCGGTGCAGGGCGGAGAAATCGGATGCGTACAGGACCGTGTAGCCCAGACCCTCGGCGAGCTCGGCCAAAGCCTGTACGCGCGCCGTGCCGCGCTCGGCCGCGATGAGAAAACAGTTCACGACTGCTCCGGAAGGGCGAAGGATTCAAGGTGCGTCATCGACACGCGCCGGCCACGACCGACGGCCGTCCTGCAAGGCTCAATCCTCGGCATCCACCGAATAGGGTTCGCGCTTCGATCCGTTGCGGATGACGTTGATGGTCAGCTTCGGCGGTGTCGGCGCCGTCGGCGCGATGCCGGGTGGCAGGCGCTGGCCGAGTTCGACGCGCAGGCGGGTTTCCATCTCGGCTAGCTGCGCCCGAGCGCCCTCGCCGGCTTGGGCCGCCGCGGCCTCTGATGCCTTGCGCAAGGCCTCGACTTGGGCGGTCAGCTCGGCGATGCGGTCCTTGGCGGCGGCACTCTCGCCGGGACCGAGATCGGCGGTGGTGACCCGCTGGGCGATACCCGCCACGGGTTCGCCGGTCTGACGTAGGACCAGGGACAGTCGCCCGACCCCTTGTGCGAGAACGACCTTCTGCGCCTCGGCAACGGAAAGCTCCAGGGTGACGGCACGGGCCACTGTTGGCTTGTCCTGCCGGTCTCCGGCGACCTGATCTATGGCGAGGACCTTGGCATTCTGAATCAGCACATCCGCATAGGCGTCGTCCTGGGTTCCGCCCTCGCCACGGGTCAAGATCAGGTCGACCCGGTCGCCTGGCAGCACGAAGCCGGCGACACCCCGCACCTCGTCGACGCGAACCGAGACCGCGCGCATGCCCTCGTCGATCTGGGTCGACAGGGTGGCGCGCTGGTTGGGGGCGGTGATCTTCGCGGCCAATATCGGTTCGTTGCGCTGGAGGGGCGCGAGGGCGAGGCGGCGCCCATCCCGGGTCAGGTCGGCGATGGAGGTGAAGGCACCGTCGAGAATGTCGCCCGCCGGCCAATCGACCTCGCGCAGATTCGCTGAGGTGAGCGCCGTGCCGAACCCGACGGGGGCGGAGGCGACGACCATGCGCCCCTGGGGAGGGCGCCGCGCTTGTGGATCGATGTTGAGCACCAGGCCACGCGCCAGGAAGGCGGCCAGGGCGCCGAAGGCTAGGGCCACACCAAGGGAAATCGCCGAGGATGCCCTCATGCGCCGCGCTCCTGAACACCCACCAGCCGCCTCAGCCCATCCTGCGCGAACGCCCGCACCGCTCGATTGAGGGCGACCGACGATTCCCGCATCGTGGCGATCACTGGGGCTGTGTGCAATCCGCCGTCGGCGTGGCGATCTTGCAGCTGATCTTGGCGAACTGCGCGTTCAGACTCGTGCCCGTCGCCGTCAGGCCGACGATGGCCACAAGGGCGATCAGCGCGACCAGCAGCGCGTACTCGACCATCGCCGCGCCGTCGTCCTCGCGGCAGAAGCGCTTGATAAGATGCTTCATGTGATCCGTTTCCATTTGTCGACCGACGCGCATGCTTCGCCTCCGTGCCGAACCAAGATGGTAAACAATCTTCTAAGCTCCGCCGGGTGTCAATCTGGAAGCCACTCTCGTCAACCATAAAATCTCACAACAACGCATTGTCATTGATGCGTTTAGTTCAATACATTTGATGATAAAACAATCGTCATGATCCAGGCCAAGGCGATGCTTGGGCCGAACGGAATCTTGACCCTATGGCCATCCAGCCGCGCGGGCAAAACCCTGAGTTTGGCGCCGACGCCATACAGGCCAGTTAGGCAGAGCAGGGCCATCGCGAACAGGAGTGCGTTCTCAGGGCCGATCCACAGGCACGCCGCCGCCATCAGCTTCGCATCCCCGGCCCCGACGAGTCCGAGGGCGAAGGCTCCAAACATCAGGACCAGTACGAGGGTCGCGAAGACGCCGTGCCAGATGGCATCCTGATCGGTCCCCGACAGCCAAACCGCAAGGCCGAACAGGCCGACCAGGACCAGAATGGCACCGTTCCGGATGCGAAAACGCCGGGCATCCTCCACCGCGACGAAGACGAGCGTCGTGCAGGCTAGTCCGTCGATTAGCGTATCCAGGGGCCGTTCCTGCCAAATTATGCCCCGGAGCGGGCGAAAAAAGGGAGACCACACCGGAGCGTGGTCTCCATCCGGATCGCGTCGGGATGTGTTCGCTATCCGCCCGCGCGGACGGATGGCGGGTTGGACAAGCTCGACTAGCGAACGGCGCCGTTCAGGCCGTTCGGGAAGAAGCCGCCCGGCTGAGCTGTTCCGCTGGCATAGACGATCGCCAATACCTGGGCAGGCGTGCGGCTGATGGCGATCGAGTTGGAATCCGTCGGAACGATGTCCGGCCGCGCAGAGGTGCCGATGCCGAAGTCGAGGTCGCTCGGGCCGTCGAAGAAGTCACGCAGGTCGGAGATCGCCTGAGCCTGCTGGAACAGACCGCGGCTGGCCAGCACCGTGCGGACGATACCGGCATGGTAGGCTTCGACGGCGAGGATGCCGGCAGTGGCCTCCAGGAACTCGTTGTTGCGGATGAGCGGGGCGGCACCCTTGTAGGCGGTGACGCCGACATCCTCGAATACGAAGGCCGCCAGAAGGAAGTTAGTCTCGTTGGCGAAGGCGTCGAAGGTGTTGCCGAGGCCAGAGAACCGGGCCAGGGCGTTGAAGCTGTCGACGAAGTTGATCGTCGGACGGGCGACGCGCGAGCCACCCAGGATCGCACGTAGGAACCGAACGTGCTTCTCCTCGTCGTCGGCGATCTCGTTGGCGTAACCTTGGATTAGCGGGGTGGCGAAAGTGACCTGACGACCGCCGGTGACGGCGCCCAGGGTGCCAGTGCCGGAGATGTCGGCATCCGCGAGGCCGCGACCGAACGCGGCACGCAGGTAAAATTCGGCCTCAAGGTATTCGAGGTTCAAGGCGAAGTTAAATACTTCCGCCGCGCCGACGGTCGCCGTCTGCGCATTGACCGGGCCGCCGGCTGCGCTCAACAACGCCGCTCCAGCTGCACCAAGGCCCAACGTCCGCATGAACGCCCGGCGTCCAGCCGTATAATTAAAGCCGGCAAAATCGAGTTGTGAGTCGGGGATTTGTTCCATAATTTTTATCGCTCCCTTTCGTCGATCGGACGCAATCGATCGCCGGACGGTAGAGGAACGACAAGCTTCACGAAAGCAGTATTCGCTTATATCACGAAATCGTGAGCACGATAAATATGGCCGGGTTAGTAGATATAAAAAACTAAATCTTCTACTTTCTGACCAAACAAAAATTGGCGGGATAATATTACGGATGAAACGCGCCGAAAGTTTCACATCGGCACCATCACGAAAACGTGAAAGATGGAATGCGGCATGCCGATCTTGAAACGTAATTGAGATCAAACTGATTGAAATCAATAGCTTGAATAGACGGTCATGCCTGAGAAACAGTGGTGTTTGGGAGTCCTACCGTGATTTGTGATATGACACGGACAGCCTCCTGATAGGGCTTGTCGCCAGGGCAGAAATCTCCCAGCAAACGGTGTCTTCAACGAACTTTGGCAGGATCGGGGAACGTCACTGTGACGGGCGGGCATTCAGAGTGCCTTATGGAACTCTCGGTCACCGTTGGGTTCTGGCTCGGAGCACCATGGTGCGGCAGGCATTTTATGAGAGACATAAAAGATTAGATCCAAGGGGTGACGCGCGTGGATCGAAGCCTATCAGGCACGCTCCTGGCAAGGCACTGTGGTTGCCCAACGGGAGACGTCTTCCGACCGGTGGACGTGGAACCGTAATCGAGGTCTCCATGGGACCTTGTGGCGCCGGAGCGCGAGGCTGCTTGTTTTCGGATGATCACAAGCGAGGCGCGGCACCCTTGGGAGGCCGTGTTGAATGGTGGATTCCGGCCCATGCGGCGTCGAAGACGCGGTAATGCAGAAAAGGAAGGGACGATCCGTGAGCAAACCGGCGCGAACCAGAGGTAGCGGTACCATTCGGGCGAGCGTCTATTGGTTCTTTCGCTGCCTTCTCGCCTCCGTTCGCGAGACGCAGGCGAGGCGCGATCAGACGCTTTTGCCAAACACCACGGAGGATTTGGATTCATCTGACGAACCGACGCAATCGTTACGGCCCGTCGTCCTGACCCTGCGCCTTCGGCCGCTTGCCGACATCATGCGGGACGCCGAGGGGGGGGCGGAGCCGATCGGGACGCTGGTGTCTTTTCCACGAGAGACCGTCGCGCTTGCGCCCCTCAGCATCGGTGCGGAGACGCTCGGTCGCATCACGATCCGGGAGAACGAGCAGCATGTCTCCTGGCGGCAGACCTCCTACCAATCCCTCCCAACGACGGCCTACGTAATCGCGAACGCCCTCGTCCATGGATCGGCCGGTCTCATCGGCATCGGCGATCAGATGGTGATCGAGACGACGTGGCATACTGAGCCAAGTCGGCATCGGTACCGGAGAGAAGACGGCGCGATACACATTGAAGCGGATCGCCTGCCGTTCCTATCCGGCACGCACCTGAATCTCTTGACGCCGGGGGGGGGCAATTATTGGCATGCGCTCATCGATGGCGTCGCCAAACTGTCGATCATCCCCGAGGCCCTCATGGAGAACGTCCAGACGATCCTGTTCTCGTCGGATGCCATCGGCCAGGAGGACTTCCTGGGCCTGTCCGGCCTGCCGCGTTCCGTCGCGTTGCGGCCTGTCCATCCATGGGAGACATTCAGAGTTCAGACGCTCGTCCTCCCGTGGGATCTTCACGGGGTGTTCGACTATCATCCCGTCATCAATCGCTTCTTCGATGTGGTGCTTACCCACCATACCGGTACTGGACATCATCGGGTCGAGCGACTCTATATCGATCGGCGCGGCTCCGCACAGCGGCGGCTGTTGAACGAGGATGAGGTCGTTACGGCCCTGGAAGCGATAGGATTTGTGGCGATTCGTCTGGAAGATTTGAGCATCGACCGGCAAGTCGCCCTGTTTCGGCAAGCGGCCGTCATTGTTTCCCCGCATGGGGCTGGACTGACGAACATCGGTTTTGCCTCGCCGGGCTGCATCGTCATCGAGCTCATGATGGATGCCTACGTGAACTGGTGTTTTCGCCGAATTGCTGCGCTTCGCACGCTCAACTATGATTGTGCGATCGGCACCGCCCATCGACCCTGGAAGGATTGCGATCCAGGATTTCACGATCAAGTCTGGGAGATACGTGTCCAGGACGTTGTCAATACCGTAAGTCGAGCTATCGCATTACATTCCCTCAAATCTTGACACCAAGCCCCAAAATTCCACACATCTTCATCCCTAAGCGCATTCGATATTTAGCTGAAAGTTATTCTAGCAACACCCTTGATTTAAATGGTCAATCATAAAAATCAACATGTCTTCTATTTTCGGCATCTGATGTAATTGTAATTTCGCAAAATATGCATTATGCATCATGAGATATCTCATATGAAATCATGATACGTGGCGTTCACGCCATTTGCGGGAGGTTGCCATGGGCAGCATGAGTATCTGGCACTGGATCATCGTCGCCGGCATCGTGATGCTGCTCTTCGGGCGGGGCAAGATCTCCGACCTGATGGGCGACGTCGCCAAGGGCATCAAGGCGTTCAAGAAGGGCATGGCCGAGGACGAGGCGCCCGCCGCCGTGCCGCCGCCGAGCACGGGCGAGCCGGTACGGACCCTGCCGCACCAGGGCGAGCCGGCCACCGCCAACACCGTCGCCGCCGACCGCAGGGCGGTCTGAGGCACGGGGCGGCCGGTCGCACTGTGGTCCGCTCGGCGCCGAACTCTGGCGGAACTCCGCGCGACCTGCGATAGGCAGCCCGCCGTCATCGGCATCGCGCGAGCGCGGGACAGTCCACGAATGTTCGACATGAGTTGGAGCGAGGTGATGCTGATCGGCGGCGTCGCCCTCATCGTCATCGGTCCGAAGGACCTGCCCAAGGCCCTGCGCACGGTCGGGCAGATCACGAGCAAGATGCGCCGCATGGCCGGCGAGTTCCAGTCGCAGTTCAACGAGGCGGTGCGCGAGGCGGAGTTCGATGAGATCCGCGGCGAGGTGGATGGCGTGCGCAAGTCCGCCGGGACCATGGGGCCGGGGTTCAACCCGGTCCAGACTATCCGCGACGAGATCAAGGGCGCCGTCGACGGCCACACCAAGACCACGCCCTCGCCGACCCAGCCACTAGCCAACGTCGCGGCCCGTCTCGCCGAGAACGATCCGGTGCCTCCCGCCGAGCCGGCTCCCGTCGAATCCGCCCCGTCCGCCGATCTCCTCGCTTCCCCGCCGCCGACCGGGACGCCGGACCGTCCGGTCGTGGCCGAGACTTCCCCGGCCCCGGCCAGCACGCAGCCCGATCAAGCCCGATGACCAACGCCACGGATGACGCCGACATTGAGGCGTCGCGGGCCCCGCTCCTCGATCATCTCATCGAACTGCGCGCCAGGCTCATCAAGTCGCTGGCTGCCTTCGTGGTGATGTTCTTCGCGTGCTTCTTCGTCTCGCGGCACATCTACAACATCCTCGTTTGGCCCTACGTCTCCATCGTCGGGGCCGAGAACGCCAAGCTCATCGCCACGCACTTCCTCGAGCAGGTGTTAACCAACATCAAGCTCAGTGTGTTCGGCGCCGGCTTCCTGGCGTTCCCGGTGATCGCGACGCAGATCTACGCCTTCGTGGCGCCGGGCCTCTATCGCAACGAGCGCCAGGCCTTCCTGCCCTACCTCGTGGCGACGCCGGTGTTCTTCATCCTGGGCGCCCTAGTGGTGTTCTTCCTGGCGATGCCGCTCCTCATCCAGTTCTCGGTCTCCCTGCAGCAGATCGGGCAGCCGGGGGAGGCGACCATCGCCCTCCTGCCGAAGGTGGACGAGTACCTCTTGCTCATCATGACGCTGATCTTCGCCTTCGGGATCGCGTTCCAGCTGCCGGTGATCCTGACCCTGCTCGGCCAGATCGGCATCATCGACACGGCGTTCCTGCGCGAGAAGCGCCGCTACGCCATCGTCCTCGTCTTCGTGGTCGCCGCCGTGCTGACGCCGCCTGACGTGATCTCGCAGCTCTCCCTCGCAATCCCCATGATCCTGCTCTACGAGGCCTCGATCATTTCCGTGGGCCGCGTCGAGCGGATGCGCGCGGCTAGGCGCAAGGCCGAGGGGCTCGAGCCGTAGGGCAAGTGCTCCTAACCCACCAGACTGGCCCGCCCTGAGCGAAGTTATCTGAGTATCCTGAATTTCGAGGGAGGGTGGAAGCCATGCCCCGCAAACGTTTCACAAACGAGTAGATCACCTCCGCCCTGCAAAAGGAGGAGAACGCTGCAACGGTGGACGTTGTCTTGCAGAAGATTGGCGTCCACGAGCCGACCTTCTGCCGCGGGAAGAAGCAGTTCGTCGGCCCGGTGCGTGCCAAAAGTGACCTACACCGGCAACGGGCCAGCTCTTAGCCGTCGATTTGAATCCGAGCCTATGTCCGCTTTTTGGCGGCGTCTGCAATAACTTGTATGACTAATTTGGGTCCAGGCCGTGTCAAAATTCGGGGATTGGGGGGGTGCGGTCGCGTGACGTGCCGGTTTCGCGAGACTGGGCTGTTAATCGCGTCGAACGGGCTTTTACGGTCGGGAGACTGCCCGTTTCTAGTTTAAGGGGGTCTCCTGGACGGTTTCCGGCCTCTTCGGCGAGCGATCCGAGCCTTCGCTCAGGTGGGAATCGCTGCCAGAAGCGTCCGGCTTCCCAGGATGTTGAGAACCCGCGTCAGATTGTAGGCCAGAACCTGGAGCGCCATCTCGGTCGAAACACGCGGCAGGGTCTTGGTCAGGAAGTGCGTGGCCCCCATCCGCGCCTTCAACGTGACGAAGGGATGCTCGACCGTCTCGCGCCGAACCCGCATGGCCAGCGGATCGCCGTCCAAGCGGCGCTGCACGGTCTCCAGCACGTCCTCGTGCTCCCAACGCGTCACCCGGCGCTCCTTGCCCGTCGTGCAGTCCGTCTTCATCGGACAGGCCGAGCAAACATTCGTCCAGTACCGATGCAGCGTCAGGCCATTCTCCACCGTGGTGTAGCGATGAGACAACGTCTCACCCGCCGGACACACGTAGGAATTCTCTTCACGACGGTAGAGGAAGTTCTCCTTGCCGAAGCGTCCGGCCGCCTTGGCGCCTGACGTCATGGGCCGGGGCAATGTGACGGAGATGCCGGCGCGTTCGCAGGCGAGGATCTCTTGGCCGGAGTAATACCCACGGTCGGCCACCGCATCGAGCGTGTCCGTCTCCAGGGCCTGCTTGGCCCGCACGGCCATTCCGCTGAGTTGCGCCCGGTCCGAGCCGGCATTCGTGACCGTGTGCGCGACGATGAGATGATGCTCGGTCTCGACCGCCACCTGGACGTTGTAGCCCACCAAGCCCGATCCGCGCCCGCTCGTTGCCATCGAGCGCGCGTCGGGATCGGTCAGCGAGATCTGCCGGTCGGGCGCCGCCTTCATCTGCTCCTCCAGGCCGGCCAGCCGCTCCATCTCCTGCGCGAGGCGGGCGATCTTCTCCTTCAGCCGCACCACCTTGGCGGCGAGTTCCGGCGTGGGCTCCTGACGATCGGCGGTGTCGAGCTGCGAGAGGTAGCGCGACACGCTCTCCTCGATCTGCTGGCGCCGCCGGTCGAGCTTGCCTTGCGTGAAGTTGCGGTCGCGGTTGTTGACTGCCTTGAACTTCGAGCCGTCGATCACGACGCGCGTCCCCGTCAGAAGGCCCATCTCGCGGCACAAGGCGACGAAGCGGGCACAGACGCGCCCGATGGACGGTCCGTTCTGCCGGCGGAACTCGGCGATCGTCTTATGGTCGGGCGACAGCCGGCCCGTCAGCCACATGACCTCGACGTTCCGGCCCGCTTCCCGCTCCAGACGTCGGCTCGACGGGACCCGGTTGAGATAGCCGTAGACGTAAAGCTTCAGAAGGGCTGCGGGATGGTAGCCCGGTCGTCCCGTCCGTGCCGCATCGGTGCCCTCGAAGCCGAGCGCCCCAAGATCTAGGGCATCCACGAAGGCATCGACCACGCGGACCGGGTTGTCCTCGGCGATCCAGTCTTCAAGACAAGGCGGAAACAGCGTCGTCTGATCGCGCTCAGCGCCGACAACAAACCGTCCCATGCCCGCCTCCGGTCAACCCGGAGAAGAGTACCATCTTCGGGGTTTTGACACAGCCAGGGTCGATTTCAGAAGGCCTGTTTATGGACAGCCTTGCATAGAAGCGAAGGTCGCCACCACGCCTACGGCGTGATCCAGTTCTGACTTAAAGCCCACGCTTACGCGTATCCGCGTCGAATTCGCGGGAGACACTGGACAGGCGACCATCAGGTCAGGATGTTGTGGCCGCCGGAGCGACCATTCCATCTCAATGGCTGCTATCGGGCTTCAAGCGGGCATTCGCGTGGTTGCAACTGAAGGTCCGCTAATGGCGCGTTGCTGCCGGAGGAACCTGACGCCAGCGTCTCTTGCGAGGACAACGGAGCGAGAAGTCGGCCAACGCAAATCTACCTGTAAAGCGGGCTCCTGCGCGGAATTTCGCGACCCGTCTGATGCTCTTTTGCCAGCACCGTCGTCGGCATACTGGAACAGCGCATCTCGCATTTACGAACGGCAACGCGGCTGTCCGAGCCTCTCGTCTTCCTGCATTTGATCCAGCCGATCCGCCTGTCCGTTCGACAGGCGGTTCATTGGCCGGCGCAGAGGGCATCGGCCTCATGTCGGTGCGTCACGCCGTCATAGGGTGGACATTCCGTCAGCGCGCCGTCGCGGATCTCGCGCACGACGAACAGCAGTAGCAGGCCGACGAGGAAAATCATGCCGTTTCAGTAGTCGAGCATGAGCCGCCAACCTCATCGCTCGACCTCGCGCTGCCTGACTCTGCCGTCGATGCGTACCGCCTATTTCCTTGTCGTTGAGACAGCGCCAGCTTCCATAGCATCGAAGCGGCGAGACAGGGTCGTGACGGTGCCCGCGATGAATACGTCGGCGAGGAAGGAGGCCATGACCAGAGCGATGAGGAGCCAGATCGCCCAACGCTTCTCGTTCGATGTATCCGTAGCAATCCTGTCGAGGCGCTCGCCAGCTTGTTCCACGGAGGTTTTCGCCTGCTCGATCCGCTTCGAAAGAAAGTCGGCGTCCCGGGCGTACTGACCGGCGACGAACAGATGCATGATGTGATCGTCCTCGACGGAGGTATTGAGGGCGGAGGCAACGGTCTCGAAGAAGATCCGCTCCTGCGGACGAAGCCCGCGTCCGTGCACGATGCGAAAGTACTTATCGAGCTTGGGGACGTCCTTCGCCGCCAGGATTCGTTCGAGGTCGGTATCGCGACCGGATGCCTTCAGCATGAACTTGTCGTATGGTCTCATGGCCGGAACGCCTCTCTCCAGGCGGCATGGAATTCCCGTCGGAGGCGACGTGCCTCGACGCGGATGCGCATCGGTGTCGTGGTCGCGAGTTCCCTCCAGAGAATGTTGCCGATCCGCAGCCCTTCGAGCAGGCGCTCGCCGATCTTGTCGATCTCGGTCACGCGGAAATTCGGCAGTCCCTGCAATCTGCCGAAAATCTCGGATTCCTCGAGGAAGTCGAAGTTGAGGGTCTGGGCGGTGTTTTTGGCGACGACGGCGCGGTCGCATGCTTTCAGCAACGGCCACAGGTCTGTCAGGACCTGCAGCGGTGTCGGGTCGATCGCGCCGACCACCACGACAGGAACGAGGCGGATCCCGCACTCCTTGCAGGTCTCGACGATGATCTCGGCGCAGCGCTGCGTCGTCGCGGTATCGCCGGCGGGGAAGTCGATGACAGTGAAGGTCTGCCGGGCATCCGCCACCACGCCCATGAGATCCTGGCACGCGGTCGTATCGATGCGTCCGGCATGATCCTCAGCCCGCAGCCGATGCTTGATGGCATCGATACCGGGTTGGCGCGGAACGAATTGTTCGGACTTCGGCACGGTCGGACGCATCAAGGCGGTGAAGAAGTGTTCGTTGGCGAGGTCGGCGTCGATCGCCAGGACGTCTGCGACCTCCGCACACAGATCGGTGATCTGAATGGCGACATTCGTCTTGCCGGCACCGCCCTTGCCGCCGAGGCAGAGGAAAAGGCAGCGCTCGAAGACGGACGACAGCAGCTGGTCTCTGATCGAGATTCTTTCTGTCGTCGCATATAAAGGTTCGATCGGAATCGGCACGTGTCCATTCATCGGAATTGTTCCTGAGCATGAGGGTGCAAGCCGGGCTCCCCTCACGCCGTCATGCGAGACGCGAGAAAGCTGTTCGGACCTGCGGGGGCGGATCGAGGAAGCCGGGCTCAGCCCGACGGTGCGAATCTCGTATGGTTCTTGAGCCAGCCGTTGCCTTTGGGCCGGCCGGATTGGTTTCCGGGCTGAATCGACGATGGCGTCGTGCCGCTCGGTTCCCGGATCCTCGAATCCGCAATTTCGACGGTCGGAACACGATCGGGCAAAATCACCGGTGAGGCCGGTGTCACGACAACCTCGACATCGTCGCGCTGTCGATCCGCGTGTCGGGTCTCTGTTGGCCTGCCCCCATTCGGTGGCCCAGGTTCGAAGTTAGTGCATCGTCAGTCGCGTGACGATGGCGGGGTGAGCGAGCGGCCCTGAGCCGCTCGGTTCGGTTGGCCAGATGACGACCTCGGGCGCAGGCGGCTGGTAGCCGAGCGACGAGTGCGGCCGGATGTTGTTATAGTGCCTACGCCATTGCTCGATCACGACGCTGGCCTCCTTGAGGGTGTAGAACACCTCGCCGTTGAGGAGTTCATCCCGCAGCTTCGCGTTGAAGCTCTCGCAATAGCCGTTCT
>NZ_BPQD01000028.1 GCF_022179065.1 Methylobacterium adhaesivum | reverse complement strand
CCGGATGTCCCAAACGTGAATGATGCGACCATCGGTGTGTCGCGTGATGGCCCTGTAGGATCGCTTCGCGTTGAGACTGACGCCGGCTGTTTCGAATGTCGGTTCTGGCAATACGTTTTCCCTAACCGTGGAGGTCACCCAATCACGGGAGATACGGGCAATCGGGAGCGGGAGTTTCAGGCAGGATGGGAAAAACCCGCCACAGCCGGGGCCCGGCTGGCTGGAGTGTGGGTCGAATGCCCCTGGGGGTATTGTGATGCTTCCTTCCCGCCGATCATCTGCCAACCTAAGATAATCCCCACTTGGACCGGCGATCACCCCCGCCAAAAACGGAATCACGGCGTGAACGAGGGGGAGGTCTTGAGATTCGCACGGCGCCCGCCGGACCGAAGACATATCCATGCACCAAGAGAGCATGCTGGATCTCAACGCATGTCATGGGTTGGTCTCCAGGAAACTCGCGCCGCTTTGCCCGGCCAGCGCGAGATGTTTGGCGCGGAGTCGCCGAGGCGCTACGTTAGGGCTGAAACCGCAAGGATGAGATGTCTATGAAAGCTGCCTTGGCCCTTGCCGTCCTGATCGCCACAAGCCTGCCGGCGGTGGCTATCGAAGGGCGTTACAAGATCGAGGGGCGCAACCCCGGCCAAACGCAGGTCTATCGAGGCGAGGCTGCCGTCAAGAAATCCGGCGAGACCTATAGCATCGTTTGGCAGATCGGCTCGGGGCGCCAGATTGGCACCGGGATCCTTACAGGTTCCGTCTTATCGGTCGTCTTCCAGGCCGCCGGTGCTCCCGGGTCCGGAGGTGTCGCGAGCTTCCAGGTGAATGACCACAAGATCACGTCGGGTCAGTGGGCCCTCACCGGCGGGCAAACGGTCGGGACGGAGCAATGGACGTTCGAAACGGGATTTTAACGTTCCGGATCGTCATAAGGTCGGCTGTTCTCGCCTGCAATCAGAAGCAGTGCCGAACCAGCTCGATCGCCCCCCTGGTGGCCATCCCAAAGACTGTCATGGACCGTAACGGGCTGGTTTCCGGGTGAAAAGATATGACCTCTTCACGCAAGGCCTATCCGTCCGACGTTTAGAGAGCGCAGCGCTTGCGGGAAACCGGGACCGATCTCGCTCTTGTTCGTGCTGCGGTCGCGGAGTGGCATCCCGGCAGCGGGTCCCCACTCGCCCATCGGGGCAGTGGGGCCGTCGATGTCCTTAGGAGGTGGACCACTCGCGTTTGACTTCCTCGGCGGGGCGGTCGAGCTTCACGGTGTTGCCCTCGATGGACTGGACGAAATCCACCGGGATGAAGTGGTGTAGCCCGCCGGCGGCCGGGTCCTTTTTCGTCAGCTTGATCTCGCCGTTGTTGACATGGTCCACAGTGCCGACGTGTTCACCGTCCGAACCGACGACGTTCGCATGTTCCTTGATCTGAGCCGCATCAATCATCAACGTCACTCCCTGTTACGATCACAACGGGAGGCGGTCGACGGTGTTCCTGAAGCCGGTGCGCGTCGGCCGGTGGTCGGCCGAGGGCACACCGTCTCGGGGTAAACGGTCTTGCCGCCGGCGAGACGGCGTATACCCGCACCGCACGCCGGTCGGGGAACCCACCCAAGAGCTGTGGCTTGGTCCCGTACGCAGTCGATACGGGAGCGAAACGATGAGCCAAGCCAGCAAGCCCAACGAGGTCGAACCGGAGCCGCGCGAGGCGCCGGCCCCCCAGACGGGAGGACAGGGCGAGCCACACCCCGCGATCCCGCAGGAAGACGATCCGGAGATCGAGAAGACCGAGGAGCAGCCGAGTTGAGGCGCGTTCGGAATCACAATCCGGGAGAGAGACCATGAATAGCGCATCGGCAGGTGGCGCGCCGGACGGATCGGTGATCCGCCGCGAGTCCCCACGGCCTGACCTTCTGGCTTTCGAGATCAAGGACAAGATCACCAAGGCTGATATCGAGTGGATGTCGGCACGCACCGACGAGGCCATGCAAGCCCTCGACAAGATCGACATGCTGATCATCATGTCGAACTACGAAGGCTCGGACCTCGGCGCTACCTTCGATGGCTACGCGGCCAGCGTGAAGGTTCGCTCGGTCGCGCATATCCGGCGTTACGTCGTAGTCGGCGCGCCGGCCTTCGCCAAGGCGATGATCAACCTGTCCGGCTTCGTCATGCCGGTCGAAACCAAGACGTTCGACCTCGAAGACGAGCCGGCGGCCTGGGCGTGGCTCGCGCAGGACCCGTCCGCGGCCTCCTGATCGGCACGGCCGGGCACGATGCTCTCGAGACCCGGCGGACCGACCAATCGCCCGCCGGGTCAGTCCGATACGACATCGGCATCCGCGTCGAGGGGATCACGTCGGATCCTGCCGGGCGCCCTGAGCCACGATCCGCATCCGGGCATCCGGCAACGGACGCTGCAGCGCCAGGGCGATCTCCGTGGGCGCCGCGAGCCATGTGCTCCAGTCCTCGGGCGTCGTCAGCAGCACCGGCATTGCCTTCGGGTGGATCGGTCCGACCACGCCGTTCGGCTCACATGTAAGGAACGAGAACAGGTGGTGCTCCGCTTCCACGCGGTCGGGGTTCTCGGCCTTCGTGCCGCGCACCCCGGTCCAGGGGCGCCAGATGCCAGCGAAGGCGAACAGCGGCCGGTCCTCGTCGAGGGCGAACCACGTCGGCGTCTTCTTCGGCTTGGTGTCGGCATACTCGCTGAACGACGAGACCGGCACGAGGCAGCGGAACTCGGGCTTGAGCCAGGGGCGCCAGTGCGGGCTCTTCCCGTTGCGGACGTTGGTGACGGGTTGCTCGCCGAACTGCTTCGGACCGGGAATGCCCCAACGGAACATCTCCATCACCCGAGCGCCGTCCTCACCCACTCGCACGATGGGCGCGCGCTGGTCGGGAAAGATGCCCGGCATCGCCGGGAGATTGCCGGTGCGATCAGTCGAGACACCGAAGGAGGCGCGGATCTCGGCCTGTGGAGTCACGAGGCTGTAGAGGTTGCACATCGAGGTTCCAATCTGTCGCGGCCACGATCCTGCGCCTGCGACGTTGGGCCAGGCTTTCTAGAGAGACCGACGATGACCTCTGATCCCCGCACTGCCGGACCCCGCCCGCCGTTCCCCGGAAATCAGCAGCAGGAGCGTCCTGGCCTGACTTCGAAGATGACGCCCGCACCGGATCACGGCGAGGAGAGCTACGTCGGTAAGGGGCTCCTTGCGGGAAAGGTTGCGTTGATCACGGGCGGGGACAGCGGGATCGGTCGGGCGGTGGCCATCGCCTATGCCCGCGAGGGCGCCGACGTCGCGATCTCCTATCTTCCGGTCGAGCAGTCCGACGCCGAGGCGACGGCGCACTGGGTCGAGAAGGCGGGACGCCGCGCCCTGTTGCTGCCGGGCGATCTGCGCGACGAAGCCCATTGCCGCGACCTGATCGCGCGGACCGTGTCGGCTCTGGGCGGCATCGACATCCTGGTGAACAACGCCGCGGCGCAGACGGTCAACGAAGACCTCGCCGACGTCACGGCCGAGGATCTCGAGGGTTCGTTCCGCGCCAACGTGTTCGCCATGTATTATCTCTGCCAGGCGGCGGTCCCGCACATGAAGCCGGGTTCGGCCATCGTCAATTCCACCAGCCAGCAGGCCAAGATCGCGGACAAGACGATGCTGATCTATGCCGCGACGAAGGGGGCCATCGCGAGCCTGACCATCGGCCTGTCGAACCTCCTCGCGCCGAAGGGCATCCGGGTGAACTGCGTCGCGCCCGGCCCGATCTGGACGCCGATTCAGCCGATCGTGAAGAATCCCGAGCAGATCGAGACGCTCGGCGCGGACACGCTCCTCGGGCGAGCTGGACAGCCGGCGGAACTCGCACCGGCCTACGTGCTCCTCGCCTCACGCGAGGGGAGCTACATGTCCGGTGCGCTGGTGCCGGTCACCGGCGGCACGCCGATGTACTAGCATGCCCCATGAAACTCCCGGGCGCGCCCCATGGGGCGGACGGTGCCACGGGAGTTTTTGGGGGAGATTCTAGGTTCGGGACGGCAGCCCACCCTTCGTCGCCTCGCCCGTGATGTCGAGCTTGGCCCGGCATCCCACGCCGTAGACGTTGGGGGGGCGGCTCCCGATCTCGCGCTGATGGCGGCAGGTTTGCGTGAGCCGCAGGTAGACGTCCAACACCGACGCATGATCGCCGAACCGCCGCCGCAGGCCGTCGATGCGATAGACGCCCCGGCGCTCGCATGGCCCACAGGCGATGACGAGTTGCGTCGCCCGGACGTCGCAGAGGCGTTCCACCTCAACCCCGCCCTGTAGCGCTACCGCCGCGGACGAAACCGTAGGAGACGAGCCGCTCGGCCTCGGCGAACCGTGCCTCGAGGGCGAGGAGGTCGTCGATGGCGTCACGCAGGGCCTGACCGACATCCCCGCCCGCCGCCTCCTCGTAGGCCAGGGCGACCATCTCGGCTTGGCTCAGCGATGCCATTTCGGCGATCTGTGCGGCGGTCATCGGCGGGCTCCTTCTGAGAACAAAGAAGGAACATACGGTTCAGGTTCCGCGGTCAATCGGGGATTCTGTCCCTTGTGCGGAGTGGGGATAACAGGAAAAGAATCATTGCCAGGGGAGCGTCACGCTCCGCTGCCGTGGCTCGCTTCGGAAGGGAAGCCGAGGGGGCGAACGACGAAGCCCCGTCGCCCGATCCGATCACGGTCCGACGGGGCGGGACGTCCATCTCACGCGTGAGCCGGTACGCAACGTGGCTCGCCGTCAGGATGCGTCAGGCGGGTTAGCGGTGGCTCAACGGCCTTGAGGCGGACCGCTCCTGATTCGGGATCAGCCAGTGCAAATGGCTAGGCTTGGCGAGGCAATCACCCAAGGGGCCGGTCGGCGCGCGTTTCGGCTTCGCCCGTGGCCGGTGTTCGGCCGCATGGACCGCGCCCCGTTCAGTGAAAATCCCGGCTGCGATACACGCGCCGGTCGGGCGGGGCCGAAAAGTCCGTGGTTTCGGGCGGGAGCCTCAAGCCGCCTTCCCGCAGGCTGCGCAGTTCGGCGGTAAGATCGCGAAAACGCTCGGCGAGGAGATGGACCACGCGTCCCTGTCGCTGCACCCGTCCCCGCACGGCGAGGAAGCGTGCGCCCATGGCCACGGCGCGATGGGCCTCGAACACCTTGGCCCAGACGATGACGTTGGCGATGCCGGTCTCGTCCTCGAGGGTGAGAAACACCGTGCCGTGCGCCGTGCCGGGGCGCTGGCGCGTGAGCACGAGGCCCGCGACGGTGACGCGGGCGTTGTTGGGCACCCGGGTTTCGTCGTGGTGGTCACGGGCGGGAATCGCGCCGATGCGGGCGAGCCGCGCGCGGAAGAACGCCACCGGATGACCTTTGAGCGAGAGCCCGGTCGCGGCGTAATCCTCGGCCACATGCTCGGACGCTGCCATGCCGGGCAACGATACGGCGGGCTCGGCCCGGAACAACCCGTCATCGGCATGGAAGGCGAAGAGCGGCAGCGGCGCTTCCAGGAGATGGGCGCGCCGGTCGGTCGCCGTCCGGGCGGCGGCCTTGCGATGGGAGGTGCCCTCCAGGGTCCGCACGGCCCAGAGGGCGGCGCGCCGGTCGAGTTCGAGGGAGCGGAACGCGTCGGCCTCGGCGAGGCGTTCCAGGGCGTTGCGCGGCAGGGTGAGGGCCGCCTGCAACCCTTCGATGCTGGCGTAGCCGTTGCCGCGCAAGGCCACCAGGCGGCGCATGGCGGCTTCCGGCACGCCGCTCACCTGGCGCAGGCCGAGCCGCACGGCGAGGCGCCGGGGAACGTCCGGGGGCGGGGGCTCGCAGGCCGGCTCCAGGGTGCAGTCCCAGGCGCTGGCGTTGACGTCGACTCCGCGCACCTCGACGCCGTGGGCGCGGGCGTCGCGCACGAGTTGGGCGGGCTGGTAGAACCCCATGGGCTGGGCGTTGAGGATCGCGGCCAGAAACACGTCGGGGTGGCGGCACTTCATCCAGGCCGAGGCGTAGACGAGGAGCGCGAAGCTCGCCGCGTGGCTCTCGGGAAACCCGTAGGTCGAGAACCCCTCGATCTGCTTGAAGCAGCGCTCGGTGAAGTCGCGCGGGTAGCCGCGCCCCACCATGCCCTCGACGAACTTGGTGCGGAAGTTCACGATCTCGCCGTTGTGCCGGAAGGTCGCCATGGCCCGGCGCAGGCCGTCGGCCTCGGAGGGCAGGAAGCCCGCCGCCGTGATGGCGATCTGCATGGCGTGTTCCTGGAACAGGGGAACGCCGTAGGTCCGCTTGAGTACGTTCTCGAGTTCGTTCGCCAGTCCGTGATCGGGATGGGGGGAGGGGTAGACGACGGGCTCCATTCCCTGCCGGCGGCGGAGATACGGATGCACCATGTCGCCCTGGATCGGGCCGGGCCGGACGATGGCGACCTGCACCACGAGGTCGTAGAATTCCCTCGGTTTCAGGCGGGGCAGCATCGACATCTGCGCCCGGCTCTCGACCTGGAACACGCCGACGGAATCGGCCCGGCTCAGCATCGCGTAGACCTCAGGGTCGCTGGGGGGCAGATCGGCGAGGGTCGGGTAGTCGTGCCCGTAATCGTGTCGGAGAAAATCGAGGCCCCGGCGCAGGCAGCTCAGCATGCCGAGGGCCAGCACGTCGACCTTCATCAGGCCGAGGGTGTCGATGTCGTCCTTGTCCCACTCGATGAAGGTGCGGTCCGCCATGGCGGCGTTGCCCACCGGCACGGTCTCGTCGAGGCGCCCGCGCGTGAGCACGAACCCGCCGACATGCTGCGACAGGTGGCGCGGGAAGCCGATAAGAGCATGGGCGAGATCCAGCGCCTGCCGGATCGCCGGATTCCTCGGGTCGAGGCCCGCCTGCTCGATATGGGCATCGGGCAGGGCCGCGCCCCAGGAGCCCCACACGGTGTCGGCCATGAGGCCGGTGATGTCGGGTGTGAGGCCCAGTACCTTGCCGACCTCGCGAATGGCGCTCCTCGGCCGGTAATGGATCACCGTGGCGCAGATGGCGGCTCGGTCCCGGCCGTAGCGGGCATAGAGATGCTGGATCACCTCCTCGCGGCGCTCGTGCTCGAAATCGACGTCGATGTCGGGCGGCTCGGCGCGGTTCTCCGAGATGAAGCGCGCGAACAGCAGGCGGATCTCCGTGGGGTCCACCGCCGTGATGCCGAGGCAGTAGCACACCACGGAATTGGCCGCCGATCCACGGCCCTGGCACAGGATGCCCCGGTCCCGCGCGAACTCGACGATGTCGAACAGGGTGAGGAAGTAACGCGCGTAATCCATCTTGGCGATGAGACGGAGCTCGTCCGTGATGGTGTTCGCGATGCTGTCCGGAATCCCGTCCGGATAGCGCCACCGGGCACGCTCCCGGACCTTGTCGGCGAGATATTCCTGCGCGGTGCGCCCCGGCGGCACCGGTTCGTCGGGATATTCGTAGCGCAGCTGGTCGAGGGAGAAGTCGCAGGCCTGCACGATCTCCAGGGTGCGGGCGAGCGCTTCCGGATGGTCGCGGAAAAGCCGCGCCATCCCGGCGGGCGGCTTGAGGTGACGCTCGGCATTGGCCTCGAGCCGGTAGCCGGCTTGCCCCAGGGTACAGCCGGCGCGGATGCAGGTGAGGATGTCCTGCAAGGGGCGCCGGCCGGGCGTGTGGTAGAGGGCGTCCGACACCGCCACCAGGGGCGCGCCGAGGCGTTCGCCCCACTCGGCGAGGCGGCCGAGGCGGCCGCGCTCGTCGCCACGATGATGGTGGCTGCCGGCCAGAAACGTGCGGCCGGGCGCGGCCTCGACGAGGGCCGCCAGGGACGCCGCGAAGGCGGCGTCGGGATCTTCCGGTGGCCAATCTTTCGATGGCATGGCGATGAAGATCTGGCCCTCGCTCGCCCCCAGCATCTCGGCGAAGGAGAAACGGCAGGCGCCCTTCTCCGAACGGCGGTTGCCCAGGGTGAGGAGGCGGCAGAGGCGGCCATAGGCGGCCCGGTCCGTGGGGTAGGTTACGGCTTCGAAGCCGCATTCGGTCACGAGGCGCACGCCCACGAGGGTTCGGATGGAAGGTTCCCCGGCCTTCGTCCGGCGCAATCCCTCCGCGTAGGCGCGGACGACGCCCGAGAGCGTGTTGCGGTCGGCGATGCCGATGGCACTGAGCCCGAACGCGGCGGCCTGCCCGACCATCTCCTCCGGATGGGACGCCCCGCGCAGGAAGGAGAAGTTCGTGGTGACGGCGAGTTCGGCGTAGGGCGCCGTCATGCACCCAGCCGATGGGGCCGCGTCTTCACGCGAACATCCCATGGACGAACCAGCCGGTGACCTGCGCCCCTCGGGGGGGCTGGGCCGGGGGAGGCGCATCGGGGTCTTCAAGCGGCGACGGATGCTGGCGATAGATCCAGAGGCGGCGGCCAGCCTCGTCCTCGACCACGTAGTAGTCGCGGGTGGGCGCGGGCCCCGACCACCACTCGCCGGCGATGCGCTCGGGCCCATCCGCATGGGCGACCCGGTGCAGCCGCCGGCGCCAACGGAAACGCTGGGGTGGGCCGTCGGGCGCGAGCATGTCCTCGGCCGCTTCCCCACGGGTGAGGAGAACGAGGGGGCGGGGCCGTCCGAGGCCGGTCCGGTCCGGTCGGCGCAGGACGACGTCGGTCACCCGCCAGGGCTCGGCCGTCTCGGCCCGCTCGGGCACGTGGCTCTGACGCGGCGTGAGGCGCAGGATGCTGCGCCCAAGGCGCTGGCGCAGGGCATCGGCGAGGCCGGACGTGCCCGTTCCCACGCGGTCGTCGCGCGAGAACTCCGCCTGCCGGTTGGCGATCGGTCCGGTGCCCACGATGTCGAGGCGGACGGTTTCGAACCCGAAGCCGGCATCGAGGGCGGGGCCGAGGCGGTCGAGCCGCAGGTCGAGGAGACGCCCCACCTGTACGGGGCAGCGGGTCGGCTCGCTGAGCGCGAGGGTGAGGGGACGGGTCACGCCATCGACCCGGTGCAGGGTGAGGCGGAGCGCCCGCGCACCGAGGCCGGCCGCCTCGAGGCGGGGGGCGATCTCCTCCATCAGCCGCTTCACCGTGGCCACGATGGCGCCCTGGTGGCCGATGGGGTCGAGGAAGCCGCGTGCGGCGCCGAAGGCCGGCGGCGCGTCGAGGGGCGCCAGGGGTTCGGGCCGGTGCCCGAGGGCCTGGTCGAGACGGCGGATCAAGGGCTCGCCGAAGCGGCGCGCCAGGGGCGCGCGGGGCGCGCCGAGGAGATCGCCGATCCGGCGCAGGCCGAGGCGAGCGAGCGCCACGGCGATCTCCGCTTCGAGGCGCAGGGCGATGACGGGCAGATCGCCGAGAGCCTCCGCCTCGCCGCCGGGGGGCACATGGCCCCCGGTCGCATGGCGGGCCAGGGCGTAGGCGCAGCCGGGACTGCCCGCCACGGCGATCCGTGCGGGCAGGCCGTTGGCGGCGAGGCGACGCGCGAGGTCGGCCACGAGGCCGGTTTCCCCGCCGAACAGGTGGCTCGATCCCTCGACCTCGAGGAACAGCCCGTCGCGGCCCTCGGCCGCGCCGAAGGCCGCGACGCCCGGCGCATAGCGTTTGGCCCACAAGCACAGCCGTTCGAGGGCGGCCGCATCGGCCTCCGGATCCGCCGGATGGACGGCCAGCGGCGTGTTCGATCGCGCGCGGGCCCGGGCCAGGGGCTCGCCGGGGCGCAGGCCGAGGGCGCGGGCTCTGGGATCGACGGCGATGAGGCGCAGGCCCGTCGCTTCCCCGCTCGCCACCACCAGGGGCGGCGCGTCCGGGGATCCGTCCGGAGGAGAGCCTTCAGGGCCGCCCGGCGCGAGGACCCGCGCCGCCCGCCTGATGCGGGTGACCGGCCAATGCTCCAGCCAAACCGAAACGATGCGCGGCATGATCCCACTCCAGAAGCCAGTCTCCCATTCGTCCGTTGCGGCAGCGGTCGAGCCGCACCCGCCAGCAGGGCCGTTCGATGCATCCGAACCGGTCGCGCAGGGCCTTGCCGGCGGCGATCCGCCAGCGCGTCGCGGCGACGTTGGGGCTGTCCGCGCCCACCGGGCGCAGGACGAGGAGCAACAGGTCCGTGCGTCCCCCGGCCAGATGGAGCCGCCGGCTCTGGGCCAGGGGCAGACCGGCATCGACGAGGCCGGCCACGGCCGCCAATTCCCCAGCTCCCGTGCGCAGGGCCTCTTCCAGGGCACGGTAGGCATCGAGATCGCTGCCCGCCTCGAACAGCAGCAGCCGCTCGGGATCGAGCCCGAGGCCGGCGAGGCCGTGGCCGTACGGCATCGGATGTCCCTTCGCGAGGACGAGGAGCGCCTCGCCAGGAACCTCGGCGAGGCGGCGGGCGATCAGGGCGAGGGCAAAGCCGAGGGCCGCCGGCTCGTCGCCTTCGGCCTCGGGCGCGACCTCGTGCAGATGCCCGAGGCCGAGGCCCCCCGCGGGCAGGCAGGCATCGACGGCGTGAACCCCGAACGACAAGTGTCGCCGCGGAGGCATCTCCGAGCCTTGCGTGGCGAGGCGCGCCCGCAGGGCCGAAAGACGCGAGGCCGGATCGTCCGCCCGCGGCAGGCGATCGATCCGGGGGGGCGAGGCGAGGGGGCTCTGGGTCATCCGGGCGGCTCCATGGCCGGATGATAAGAACAAAACAGGAACATATTCAACCGGTTTTCCGGGCGATACTAGAGTCACCGCCGCATCAACGGGTTGGCCTGTGGAGGGCCGTGGACCGGCGCGGTCCGATCCGGCGGACTCGGAGTGCGTGGGTTTTACGCGTCGATGAAACCGTTGCTTGACCGTAGGGGGCCGGCAGGGCAGCAATCGAAGCCGCCGCGCGGGAGACGCGGGATCAGCCGGGAGAGTCTACATGCGCCTCGATCGCGTCCTCGTGGTCCTGTCCAGTCTGTTCGTCTGCGCGGGGACCGTTTCGGCCGTCGCGCAGCAGTCCAAGCCCCGCCGGGCACAGACCGCCGCCCAGCCGATCCAGGTCTACGACGCCCGCTTCGAGAACGGGGATCTTCGCATCTCCGGCAGCGTGCGGAAGCCCGGCACCACCGTGATCCTCGACGAGGACATTTCCGTTCTGGCCGACAGCCGGGGCCGCTTCGTCTTTCGCCTGCCCCACATGCCCGCCAACTGCGTCGCGACCCTGAAGGCGGGGGACGACGAACGTGAGGTCGTGGTGTCGAATTGCGGTCCCACCGGCCAAGCCGGCCCGAAGGGGGATGCCGGCCCCAAGGGTGATGTGGGCCCCAAGGGGGAGACGGGCCCGCAGGGTGTCGCCGGTCTTCCGGGGCCGCAGGGAGCGCCGGGTGAGGCCGGGCCGAAGGGCGAGATTGGTCCCAAGGGCGATACGGGTCCTCAGGGCGAGGCCGGCCCAAAAGGCGAGGCGGGCGCCAAGGGCGAAAAGGGTGCGAAAGGCGATACCGGTCCCAAGGGCGATACCGGTCCTAAGGGCGATGCTGGCCCGAAGGGCGATACCGGGGCGGCGGGCCCGGCCGGCGCGAAGGGCGAGGCGGGGGCACGGGGCCCTGCCGGTCCCCAGGGATCGGCCGGCGTCGCGGGGCTGGCGGCTGCGGCGGCATCGCCCCTGCGGGTGGTGCGTCCGGAATCCTGCCCGGCGAGCGGTTGCGCCGTGACCTGCGAGATCGGCGAGACCCTGGTGTCGGCCTATTGCCTGCCCAGCGGCAACGCCACCATGAGCCGCGGCACCGGCGCGTCCTGCCCGTCCGAGAGTCAGGGGCTCGTGGCCGTCTGCGGCCGTTTCTAGAGCTTCGTCCCGAAAGGTGGTTTCCGGCTTTCGGGACGAGACGATGCCCTGAGGCCCCCGATCAGATGCGCGCCATCCAGGCGCGCATCCCTTCCGCCGCCGCGCATCCGCTGGCGAAGGCGCCCTGGAGCAGGTAGCCGCCCGTAGGGGCGTCCCAATCGAGCATCTCGCCAGCCACGAAGGTGCCGGGGCGGGCCCGCAGCATGAAGCGGTCGTCGATCTGTCCGAACGGCACCCCGCCGGCGGACGAAATCGCCCGAGCGATGGCGTGCGGGGCGCGCAGGCGTAAGGGGGCGGCCTTGATGAGGGCCGCCAGGGCCGACGCCTCGGCGGACAGGTGCGGACCCGCGGCTTCGCGCAGGAAGCCCGCCGCCGCGGGCGAGAGCCCGGCGCCCTTGCGCAGGCGATTGGAGAGCGACTCACCCGGTTTCCCGCGGCGCAAGGCCTGGGCCAGGGCCGGTTCGGAGCAATCCGGACGCAGGTCCAGGGTGATGGGGACGTCCGGTCCGGCGGCCAGGGCGGCCCGAATGGCGTGGGAGGCGGCGTAGAGCACCCCGCCCTCGATGCCCTCGGCCGTGATCATCGCCTCGCCACGCACCCGGCGGTCCGCGATCGTGAGGGCGATGCGCTTGAGGGGCTGGCCGGCGAAACGCTCGGCGAAGACCGGCGACCAGTCCACGCTGAAGCCGACATTGGATGCTTCGAGCGGTGTCACCGGGATGCCCCGACCCTCCAGGATGGGCACCCAGGCCCCATCGGACCCCAGGCGTGGCCAACTCGCCCCCCCGAGGGCCAGGAGCAGGGAGGTGTGGCGGGCCTCGATCCGGCCCTCCGGCGTCTCGAACACGACCGCACCCGCTTCCGACCAGCCGACGAAGCGGTACCGGGTCCGGATCGTGACGCCGAGGGCGTCGAGGCGCGCGAGCCAGGCCCGGAGCAGGGGCGAGGCCTTGAAGCTTTCGGGAAACACCCGCCCGCTCGATCCGACGAAGGTCGGCTGGCCGAGATCGGCGCACCACGCCCGCAGGGCCTCCGGCGAAAAGGCTTCGATGGACTCGGCCAGGTGGCCGCCCGGCGGGTGGTAGCGGCCGAGGAAATCCGCGCGCGGCTCGGAATGCGTGAGATTGAGGCCGCCGCGCCCGGCGATGAGGAGTTTTCGCGCGGGCGACGGCATCCGGTCGTAGACGGTCACGGCGTGGCCGGCCCGCGCCAGGACCTCCGCCGCCATGAGTCCAGCCGGGCCGCCGCCGATCACCGCCGGGCCGTTCTCAAGGATTTCCGTCATCCGAACTCCGCGCGATCGTCCAGGGATCGTCCCTCCGGCAAGGCCGTCGCGTGGGTCGCCCTGTCAAGCACCACCCTTGATTCACGCCCGCTCCGGCCCCAACTGCGGGACATCGGCTGCGGGCCCCTCTGGCGGGACGCTCTCTCATGCGTTCCGTGATGTCGGAGCCGATGCTTTCTTGTCCTCAGAAGCATCGACGGTCCGCCCATGGATTTCCTGTTGTACGAATGGCTCGGCAAGCCGGTCTGGATGTGGCTCGGGTTCCACGCCCTGGTGGCGGGCCTCCTCGCTTTCGATCTCGGCCTCCTGCACAAGGACAAGAATCACGAGATCGGCGTGAAGGAGAGCCTTCTCCTCACGGCGTTCTATTTCAGCCTCGGCCTCGTCTTCGGCGGCTGGGTCTGGTGGTATCTCGGGCCCCAGGCGGGGCAGGAATACGTCGCCGGCCTCGTGGTCGAGAAGTCGTTGTCCATGGACAACGTCTTCGTCATCGCGGTGATCCTCACGGCCCTGAACATCCCGCGCGCCGCCCAGCATAGGGTGCTGGTCTGGGGTATCCTCGCGGCCGTGCTCCTGCGGGGTCTGATGATCGGGCTCGGCGCCGCCCTGGTGCATCAGGCCGCCTGGGTGCTCTCGATCTTCGCCGCGTTCCTCATCTTCGCTGGCCTCAAGATGCTGTTCTCGAAGGAGGAGGAGCCCGGCGACATCAACGAGAACCGGGCGGTCCGCTACCTGCAGAAGGCCCTGCGCATCACGCCCGAGTTGCACGGCCAGCATTTCGTGGTTCGAAAAACCGATCCGAAGACCGGCAAGCGCGCCCTGTGGCTGACGCCCATGGCCCTGGCCCTCATCCTCGTCAACGGCGCCGACGTGATCTTCGCCGTCGACAGCGTGCCGGCCATCTTCGCCATCACCACCGATACCTTCGTGGTCTACACCTCCAATATCTTCGCGATCCTGGGCCTCCGCGCGCTCTATTTCGCCCTCGCCGCGATGGTGGACCGCTTCGCCTACCTCAAAACGGCGCTTGCCTTTATTCTCATCTTCATCGGCACCAAGATCGTCGTCGCCGACACGTTCGACCTCGTTCACGTGCCGGCCTGGGTGTCGCTCGCCGTGACTGTGGTACTACTGGTGGCCGGTGTGAGCTACAGCCTGTGGCGCACGCGCGGCGAGGTCGCGGAGGCGGACAAGGTCGCGCACCACGCCTGACGGGCGGAGACCTCAGCCCCGGCCCGGCAGGGCGGCGAGGAGATCGCGCAGGGTCGTGATCGTGGACGCATCCGCGACTCCGTCCACGCGGACGGGGCGGAAGTGACGCTGGAAGGCCGTGACCGCGGCCTTCGTGCGCATATCGAAGGTGCCGGTCACCGGCAGGTCGTAGCCATACAGGGCGATCATCGCCTGAAGCGCTTCGATGGGTTGGCCGGCATCGCCCTCCGAAAAGAAGCGCCCGTCGCGGATCGGTGTCGGGGCCACCCAGTGTCCGATGCCGGCCCGCGCGAGGCGATCCCACGGAAAATGCTCGCCGGGGTCTTCCTTGCGCTCGGGCGCGATGTCGGAATGGGCCAGGACCCGGTGGGCGGGGATGCTCCAGCGCTCCGTGAGGTCGCGGCAGAGATCGATCACGGCCGCGACCTGCGCCTCCGGATAGGCCGGTAAGCCGCCGGCATGGCCGCCGTTGACAATCTCGATGCCGAGCGACCGGGAGTTGATGTCACTCACCCCCGCCCAGGATCCCTGGCCCGCGTGCCAAGCCCGGCGGCCCTCGGGCACCATCTGGACCACGCGGCCATCCTCCAGCACTACGTAATGGGCCGAGACTTCCGCCACGGGGTTGGCGAGGCGCTGCAGTGCTGCGGCCGCGCTCTCCATGCCGGTGTAATGCAGGATGAGCAGATCGACGGGGAAGCTGCGCCGCTCGCCGTGGTTGGGCGAGGGATGGACGGAGGTGGCCAGCGGGCTCTCGGGATTCGGCTTCATCGCAGGCTCCGCTCGGCGGTGATCCGGTCGTAGGCCGCGTTGATGGCGGCCAGACGCCGGGTGGCGATGGTTACCGCCTCGGGAGGAAGGCCACGCGCCATGGCCCGGTCGGGATGGTTCTCGATCACCAGGGCGCGGTGGGCCGCCTTGAGGGCGGTGTCGTCGATGTCATGGTCGAGGCCGAGCACCGCGTAGGGATCGTCCGACAGGCTGACGTGCCGGGCCGCGATGCGCCGGAACGCCGGCTCGTCGAACCCGAAGGTCTCGGCGACGGCGCGCAGATAGCGCTCCTCGGCCTCGTGGATCGCCCCATCGGCCTTGGCGATGTGGAAGAGGCCGTCGAGGACATCCTCGAGCAGGCTGGGCTCGTCGTGGAACGTGTTGGCGAGCTGGCGCGCATAGGCTTCGAAGCCGTTGGACGTGCCCTTGGCGAGATCGAACAGGCGCTGGACGCCGGCGCGTTCGCGCTCGCCCACCTGGACCACTTGCGCGAACGCCTCGACCTCTGAGGGCGTCACCACGCCGTCGGATTTCGCCATCTTGGCGGCAAGCGCCACGAGGCCGGTGGTGAACACCACGTCGCGGGGCGTGGCCCCGAACAAAGCGCCTTCGCGATCGACGAGAAAATGGCCCGCGACTCCACCCACGAGGCCGCCGATGGGCCCGCCAACGGCGAGGCCGAGGCCCGCGCCCCCGAGTTTGCCCCAGATCCCGGTGCTCATCGGGGGGATCTCGGGGCGGACCTCGCGACGGGGCGCGGCGGGGCAGGGACGGGGGGCGGGGACATCGGGTGGCCGACAGGAGAGGGGTCGTGAGGCGCTCTTATACCGGAGGGGGTTCGCGATGCGAGGGAAGACACACGAACGAAGGAAGGGCCGGAGCGTAGGCCCCGACCCTTCCCGAACACCGTGGTCCACCGCGCCCGGAAGGCACGGTATCCCATGCAAAAACTCAGCGGCAGTACACGTCGCCGTAGGCGTCGCGGTAGGTGCCGTAGGGGCAACGCGGAGCGGTGGCCGCACCCGCGATGGCGCCGCCGGCGCCGCCGATGGCCGCACCCGCCAGGGCGCCGCCGGCCCGGCCGGTGGCCGCGCCACCGATGGCCGCACCCGCGAGGGCGCCGAGGCCGGCGCCGCCGAGGGCACGATCCTCAGGGGTGTTGCAGGCGCCGAGCGACAGGGCGAGGGCTCCGGCGAGGGTGGCGGCGATGAGCTTCTTCATGATGCGAGACTCCCGTATGCGAGGCGGCGTCCGGTCTTGAGCCGGTCTGAATCGAGGTTCGAGCTTAGCTATTCCACTCAAGGAATGCACGCGGTACGGCTAAGGTTCCCGCCGTACGAAGACGGGGCCGCGTTTTCACCGGCTTTCCGTTCGCCGCCGAAACCCGGTAGGGGAGGGGATCACCGAGCCCCTTCGACCCGAGGTTCCCATGCTGCGCGCCACCACCCTGATCCGTAAGGCCGCCGTCCGCGCGGACGCCGTCGCCGATCGCGTCACCCTCGACCATGCCGCCCGGCAGGCCCTGCCGGCGACCCTCACCGGTCGGGACGGCCTCGGCTTCACCCCGGCGCTCGCCAAGGCGGCGGCTCTCGAGGACGGCGACGCCCTGCGCCTCGAGGACGGACGTCTCGTCCTCGTGGAAGCGGCCACCGAATCCCTGCTGGAGGTGCGCGCCACCAACCCGGCCCGCCTCCTGCGCCTCGCCTGGCAGCTCGGCGGCAGCCACGTCCCGGCCGAGATCGCCGCCGACGTGCTCTACGTCCCGGCCTCGGCCGCCGAACTCGTACGCGGCCAGGGCTGCACCGCCACCCCCGTGACCCGCGCCTTCAAGCCGGAGCGCGAGGCCCACGACCACAGCCAGTGCGGGCATGATCACGGGCACGCCCATGCGCACGATCACGGTCATGCGCATGACCATGCGGACCATGCACATTCGCACAGTCATGCCCACGAACACACGCATGACCATGGGCATTCCCACGGCCACGATCATGCCCCTAAGGATCACGGCCATGTCCATGGGCCGGACTGCAAGCACGACCACTGAGGGTTGGTCGCGTTGAAGCCGTCGCGCCCGAGCGTTATGGCGGTGCGATGACCCCCGACGATCTGCGCTTCTCCATTGCCCCGATGATGGACTGGACCGACCGGTACTGCCGGGCGTTCCACCGCACCCTGTCGCGGCGCGCCCGGCTCTACACCGAGATGGTCACCACCGGCGCCGTGCTCCACGGCCCGCGCGACCGGCTGCTTGCCTTCGCGCCGGCCGAGCACCCCGTGGCGGTGCAGCTCGGCGGTTCGAATCCGGGCGATCTCGCGCAGGCCGCGCGGATCGCCGAGGATTTCGGCTACGACGAGGTCAACCTCAATGTCGGTTGTCCGTCTGACCGGGTGCAGGACGGGCGCTTCGGTGCCTGCCTCATGCGCGAGCCCGCCGTGGTGGCCGACTGCGTCGCCGCCATGAAGGCGGCCGTCGCCGTGCCCGTCACGGTGAAGTGCCGCATCGGCGTCGACGATCAGGACACCGAGATCGCCCTCGACGCGCTGACGCACGCCGTCGTCGCGGCCGGAGTCGACGGACTCGTGGTCCATGCCCGAAAAGCCTGGCTCCAGGGCTTGTCGCCGAAGGAGAACCGCGACGTGCCGCCCCTCGACTACGCGCGCGTGGCGCGGCTGAAGCAGGCGCATCCCGCCCTGCCCATCGCCATCAATGGTGGCATCGCGACGATTCCCGATGCCAAGGCGCACCTCGACCGGGTCGACGGCGTGATGATCGGGCGGGCCGCCTACAGCGACCCGGCGATCCTCCTCGACGTCGATCCGGTGCTGTTCGGGGAGGCCGCGCCTGCGGCCGACGCCTACGCCGCCGTGGAGGCGTTCGTGCCGGCCCTCGCCGATTTCCTGCAGGAGGGCGTGCGCCTACACGGGGTGACCCGGCACATGCTCGGTCTGTTCAACGGCCGTCCGGGCGCGCGGGCCTATCGCCGCCACCTCTCGACCCGTGGCCTCGACCCGCAAGCCGGTGTCGAAACCCTGCGGGAGGCCGTTGCCCTCGTGGCGCGGGCCGAGGCCGAACGCGATCAGGCGGCGTAAGGCATCTTTCCCTCGGAAGAGGGTCGAAACCCCAATCCACGTGACGCTGCAAATGGCTGCTGAGGGTCGACAGCCGGACCTCGACCTCTGCTTCCGGAGCGGACGTTCGATCGGGCCTTATACCAGGTCACTCACCGTCGTCCGCTGGCGCGGCGCGGGGGCTTCGTAGCGAACCACCTTGCGGGCCGCGAAGGCGAACAGGATCGCGAGCGCGAGCATCGCGGCGTCGAACCCCATGAACAGCGGATCGCCCTCGAGGCGACGCAGGGGGTGCTGCGGCAGGGTCAGGATATCGGCTGCCACCACGGCGCCGTAGAGGAGCGCGACGGTGGCGAACCCCTCGCCCCAGGCGCGCCGGTGCGGGCGGACAAGGGGCAGGAAGATCGCGGCGACCCAGGTGATGAAGAAAGCGCCGCTCTCCCACTCGGCACGGTCCGCGAGGCCTGTGGGCAAGAGCCGGTTGGCGAGGAAGTAGGCCGCCACCGCCGCAGGCAGGCCCGCGACGGTCCCGATGTTGAGCGCCTGGACGAGGCGAAGGCCGAGGAAGGGGCGCGCACCCGCTCGCGTCAGGCGCGCGAGGTACCACAGGATGAGGCCTGTCGCGATGGTGGCGCTTCCCATCACTCCGCAGAGGAAGAACAGCAGGCGCAGGGCGTCGCTGGCAAAATGGGCCTCGTGCAGGCCGGTCAGGACCGTGAAGGTCCGGGCGGCGGGCTCGAGGTCGCGGCCCCTTGCCTCCAGGGTCGCACCGCTCACGCCGTCGAAGGCGAGCTGCGGCTGGCTACGGGCCAGGCCTCGCGGCTCCTTGAACACCGCGACGACGGTCGCGTGCGCATCGCCTGGATTCACGAGGGTGAGGCGCTCGAGGGGTTCGGCGACCATCGCCACCGCGCGCTCGACCAGGGGGCCGACCGGTGCCGCGACCGCGGCGCGCTTCGCCGGGGGGCGTGGAGTCGTGATCCAGGCCGCGTCGGCGAAGAAGGTTTGGGCGTTGCCGCGATAGGCGGCCGTCACCCCCCAGGGCATGTAGAACGTCGCCAGGGTGACGAGCCCCGTATAGGTGATCATCAGGTGGAACGGCAGCGCGAGGACGCCGCCGACGTTGTGCGCGTCGAGGACGCTCCGGCGCAGCGCCTTGTCCCGCCGGAAGGTGAACAGATCCGCGAGAATGCGCCGGTGCGTGACGATACCGGAGACCAGCGCCACCAGCATGATCATCGCGCACAGGCCGACGATCCAACGCCCCCACAGGGGCGCCATGTGCAGTTCGAAGTGGAACCGGTAGAGGAAGTCGCCCCCCTCGGTACCACGAACCGTCGCCTCGCGTCCCGTCGTGGGATCGAGGTGGATATGGCCCGGCGGCTCGCCGGGTCGGGTGCGCCAGAACAGGTCGAGGACCGGCTTGTCGGGCTGGGGCATGCCGATGAACCAAGTCCGGGCCTTCGGCGCGTGAACCGTGAGATACGCGACGGCCCGTTCGGCGGCCGCACCGAGCGCCGCCCCCGACGGTGGATTTTCGCGGTGGAGTTCCGGCCGCATCCAGCGTGAGATATCGGAGCGGTAATAGCTCGCGGTGCCGGTGACGAAGATCGCGAACAGCACCCAACCGACGACGAGGCCGGACCAGGTGTGCAGCCACGCCATGGACCGGCGGAAATTCCCCGTCATGGCGTGCGTCCCTGGTTCTCGTGGCCCTGATCGCCGGTCCGGCGCGACAAATCAGAAATCGACGGTCGCCGAGAGGATCACCGTACGGGGCGCGCCGACCGCGAGGTAACCACGGGCGGCCGAAGCCCAGTACGAGTCGTCGAGGATGTTCTGGACCGTTGCACGCATGACCACGGGCTTCCCGTTCGCACCCTCGAAGGTGTAGCGCAGGCCCGCGTCGAAGCGCGTCCAGTCCGGAACCGACTGGGTGTTGGCTTGATCGTAGAACATGCTGCTGGTGTAGATGGCTCGCCCGGTCAGGGTTAGGCCGGGCGCGAGCCAGGGCGGGAGGTCGACCTCGCCGTAAAGGTTGAACGCCGTGTCCGGAACGCCGGGCACCGCCCTGCCGTCGAATTGACGGCCCACCGTGTTGACGAGTTTGGCGTCGATGAGCGTGATGCCACCGAGCAGCCGCACGCCCGGAACGACCTCGCCGAACAGGTTGAACTCGATGCCCCGGTTGCGCTGCAGGCCGCTGACGGCGAACCGGTTCGTGGCCGGATCGGTGAAGGCGCTCGGCTGCTCGATCTCGAACAGGGAGGTCGTGAGTGACACGGTGCCGAAATCGTATTTGGCCCCCACCTCCTTCTGCCGGCTGACCACGGGAGCGAAGACCTCGCTGGAATTGACCGCCGTCGCCGGTGCCGTCGGCCCCGCATCGAGGGACTCGATGTAGTTCCCGTAGAAGGAGAGGTTCTCGAACGGCCGGACCACGAGGGCGATGGCGGGGCTGAACCGGCCCTGCTGATAGCTCGTTGCGAGATTGCCCTGCGTCGGTCCCGGACGGGTGACGTAGCTCTTCAGGTCGATGTCCTGGAAGCGGCCGCCCAGGGTCAGCAGGAACCGGTCGTCGCCGAGCGAGAGGGTGTCGGCCACCGCGACGCTGCTGGCGTAAAGTTCCGTGAACAGGGGCTGTCGATCGGAGCGGGGAAACAGGGCCGTGGCGACGGAGCCGGACGGCAGATCGACGGGATTGTAGATGTTGGTCTGGTAGCTCGGCAGGGCGAAGGGGACGAAACCGCGCGAGTAGTTCTTGTTGACGGCCTGGACCGCCCCCACCGTGAACTGGTGGCCGATGAAGCCGGTCTGAAAGGCCGAACGCAGGCCGACTTCGCCGGTGAACCCCTGCAGTTCGAGGGGCTGAATCGCCAGGGCGTTCGTGGCGAGCCCCGTGGAGCGCGTCACGCGGTAGTTCGAGGTCAGGAAGTCCTCGTTGTAGCGGCTGAGGCCGCCGGCCGCGTAGAGCGTCGTATCGGGCAGGATGTCGTACTCGACCCGGCCGGCGGCCATGTTGTAGCGGCTGTCGTTGTACTCGAACGCGTTCGCGGTGTTGCGGCGCGCGTTCGGCGCGCGCGGCACGGGAATGCCGGGCGCGACCGCGTTGAACAGCGAGGTCGGCGCGGTGATGTTCTGCGTCGAGTGGTTGAAGTCGAAAGAGGCCCGGAACCGGTCGTTGCGGTAGTCGATCCCGAGCGCCGCGACGCCGACCTCGATGGCGTTCTTGTCCAGCGGCGTGTCGCCGTTGCGGTAGGCGCCGTTGAACCGCACGCCCCATTCCTTGAACGTACCGAAGCGGCGCCCGACATCGAGATGCGTCCCGAACTGCGAATCGCTGAAGTAGCTCGTGGTGACCCGCGTGAGCGGCTCGTCGTAGGCGCGCTTCGGCACGAGATTGATGGTGCCGCCGACGCGGCCGGTGCCGCCGCTGAGGAGCGCCGTCGGTCCCAGCAGCACCTCGACACGCTCCAGCCCCTCGGTGAAGCTCCGGCGCGGGTTGGCGATGTAGAACAGGCCGTCGAAGGCCGTGTCGAGGTTGGTCACCGAGAAGCCGCGGATGAAGTACGAGTCGCGTTCGCTGAAGGGCGGAGCGTCGCTGCGCACGGAGGGATTGTTCAGCAAGACTTCGCCCACGGAGCGCGCCTGCTGATCCTTGATCAGCGTCTCGGTGTATCCGGTGACGTTGAAGGGCGTCTTCAGCACGGAGCGGTTGCCCAGCAGGCCGACTCGGGTGCCGGTGCCGACTTGCCCGCCCGCATAGGGAACCGGTGGTTGCCCCACGGTGCCGGAGCGCGGCGGCAGGCCCGAAATGGCGCCCGCGCCCTGCCCCTGCCCGGCGACGTGAAGTTCCTCGAGGGCCACGGCGGCGGGCTCCCCGCCGAGTTGGACGTAGCTCGGATTGACCAGCGTGATCGTGGAGGTCCCCGCCGCACGGAAAGTCAGGCCGGTGCCCGCCAGGAGCTGGCCGAGACCGTCGAGGGGGTCGAACGTCCCCGTGAGGCCGGCCGTCCTGAGCCGCGCCGTGAGGTCGGTCGCGTAGACGAGCTTGACGTTGGCCTGTTCGGTGAAGGCGACGAGGGCCGCCTCCAGGGGCCCGTCCGGGATTGCCAGAGCGACGCGCTCGCCCGCGCGTGGGGCCGATGCGTCCAGGGCCAGGATGTTCGCCGTCCGCTCCTCGACCGTCCGGCTGCCGCGGGTCGGCTGACCCTGCGAGTCACGCGCCTGCACGGCGACCGGGGCCATGACCAGCATCGACACACCGGCAAGGACCGATCCGGCCATCCGTTCATATGCGAACCCACGCGCCGTCATGTCACGTCCTGCCCATCTTTCGCTCACGGGAGGTCGACCTGCATCGCGCGCGGTCACCCTCACCGATTGAGATCAACGGGGCCGCGATCTCCTGACGTCCTCGGGTGAACTTTCTTCAGGACCTTCGGAGCGGCGATCCGACGAGGACGAGGAAGGGCGACAGGCGGGTGATGCCCACGCCCATGCTCGACGCGATGGCATCGAGGGCCTCGTCCGTGTCATGGGGGTCGAACGACCCGGTGACGCGCCGTTCGCCTGCCGCGGCGTCCAGGAGGATGATGCTCCCGCGGCGGTAGCGGTCGAGTTCCGTCAGGACCGTGGACAGGCGCTCGCCGGAGAAGACGAGGCGTCCCATCCGCCAGGCCGTCGCCCGATCCACGTCCGCCGGTGCGACGGACAGAGTGGCACCCGTCCGGTGGAGCGCCTCGCCCGCCGAGACCCGAACGGGCCGTCCCAAGGCCGCCACGTCGACGCTGCCTTCGACGACGCCTGCAGGGCTCTGCGTATCGTCGGCTCTGACGAAGAAGCGCGTCCCAACGGCACGAACGCTCAAACCGGCTCCGCGCACGACGAACGGACGGCGCGGATCGGGGACGACGTCGAAGAACGCCTCCCCGCGCAGAAGCTCGATCCCGCGCTCCGCCTCGCCGAAATGCAGAACGATGGCGGTATCGGTGTTGAGGTCGATGCGGCTGCCATCGGCCAGGGTCGCATGGGCGATGTCGCCGACGCCGCTCCAGATGTCGGACCGCAGGCGATCGACGAGACCGAGCTGAAAGGCCAGGGCGGCACAGAGGACGAAGGCGACGGCGATACCCGCGAGGCCTCCGGGCGTCATGCGCCGGTGCCGGCGATCGGGCACGTGGCCGAGCTTGCGCCAAAGGGTCTCCATCTCGGCATACGCCTCGGCATGGGCTGGATCGGCCGCGCGCCACGCCTCGAAGGCGTCTCGATCCGCGATCGTCGCATCGGGCGAGGAGAGGCGCGCGACCCAGCCGGCGGCCACCTCGTAGACCGGGTCCTCGCCCTCAGCCTCCGGCGTATGGATGTTGTCGCCGCTGGCCACGCCTCTTGCTCCATCCGGGCTTCATCAAGCATGGCTGGCCCAGCCCCTGCTCCTACACCCTCAGATCCATGAGCTGAAAAAATCCTGACGTCCGGACCCGGCGGGTCTCGAAAAACCTCAGCGGGTTCCGCAAAACCGGCGACGGACCAGGACTCTCGGCAGAGTGAAGCGTCGGCCTGCCAACAGGATTCTGCTTCGTGTCACCCGGGAATCTCCCATGATGCTGTCGTTCTCAGAGTCAGAAACACCAGTCATCGGGGGGCCTGTAAGTCGTTCTTAGTTCAGTTCGCTGAGGTGGCGGCGAATTTGCAGCAGCGCCTTGATGAGGTGCTTCTCGACCATGTTGCGGCTGATGCCCAGACGGATGGCGGCCTCGCCGTTCGACAGATTCTCGAAGCGGACGAGCAGGAAGACCTCTCGGCACCGGGGCGGCAGCGTGTCGATGGCGGCGGCAAGCCGCCTGAGTTCCTGGCGCGCGATCACCTGGCGTTCCGGCAGGGCATATCCGTCCACGATCTCCGCCAGGTCGAGGTCGGTCACGGGTTGGAACAGCGTTCCCTCAAGGCGTCTCCTGTTCCGCATTCGCAGCGCCACGTTGTTGGCGATCTGGAACAGGAATGCGGAGGGGTGGTCGACATTGGTTCGGGAGAGGGCGCCGAGCATCCGCAGATAGGTTTCCTGATGGGCATCGGCGGCGGCATCGGCGCTTCCGAGCAGACGCAGGAGGAAGCGTCTAAGCTTGACGCCCTCGCTCCGATGCAGCGTCTCGATCAATGTCGGCTGCATGCCCCCTCCCATGGCGCTGGATCATCGCATCATCGTTTAATCTCGATGGGCTCAGGAAGCAGCTCGGTCAAAATCAGGCAAGCCGTTCAATAGTTTATATAATTTCTAAAAAAGACCGGCCGGGGGGTGACAAGACTTTGTGAGCCCAACGAAACATTTGTTTTCGTGACTCGAGCCCCTCGCGGCATTGGCGTAAACGTCACGTGAATATGTCGATCTGTTGCCCAGCGAGCACATCGCCCGCCGCTCCGGGTGATGTGCTGGTGTCTTTCACAGAACTTCCCGCCGCGCTGTCGTGCACAGGCCGAGACCCGACCGTGATCGGGAGTTTTCCGGGTCCTTCGAAAGGACCGTCGCCAGAGTTTCGACGCTGCCAGGGACGAAAGCGCGCCCCCGTATCACCAAGCGGATGGAATTTTCGCCCTAGGGGCCACGAAGGATCAGCCGGTCGCCGCGCACCTCGAAGCCGGAGAGACGGTCGAGGAAGCTCATGCCCAGCAGGTTGTCGCGCAGGGCGCCGGGCCGGCTGATCAGGGCCGGAACCCGACGCTCCACGATGGCGCCGACGCGGATCGAATCGAGGAAGGCCGGGGCCGCCACCGTCGTGCCGTTGGCCGTGGAGACCCGCACCCCGAACTCCGAGTCCGCCGGGCGAAGGCCCAAGGCCGCCGCCGTCTCGGCGGTGAGCACCACGGAACTCGCTCCCGTGTCGAGCTGGAAGCCGTGGGGCTGACCGTTGACCTCGGCGCGGACGAAGAAGTCGCCGTCCGCCCGGCGCGTAATGGTCACGCTGCCATCGCTGCCGACCACGGCGCTGCCGGGCCGCACGGCGCCCATCAGGCGCGCCCCGATGGTCCGGGCCTCGTCGCGATAGGCATAGCCGGCCACGAGGGCGAGGCCGAGGGCGCCCCAGATCAGGGCCGCGCGCACGTTGGCGCCGAGGTTGCCCCGGAACTGGTGCCAGAACCCCGCAACGACGACGGCGAGCAGGGTGCCGCTCATGGCAAGGCCCGCGAGCTGGTCCGGCTCCAGGCCGGCGATGGTGCGATCGTCGTGCGAGAGCACGAGCAGAGCGAGCACGAGGCCGAGGGCGGCCAGCGCCAGCCCGAGGACGTTCATGGTGCGACCCGGTTCGGAAAGGCCCGGCGCAGGCGCTCGTTCAACCCCGCCATCACGGCGCGGCGCTGCGGCTCCGTCATCGAGCCCCACAGGGCGATCTCGTTGCGCGTGCGCCCGCAGCCCTCGCACAGGCCCGAGGCCGCATCGAGGATGCACGTCTTGTTGCAGGGACTCGAGGGTTTCGCTGCCGGCTGGATCATCCGGGCGTTCATGCCAGCGGCCGAGCCATGGGATCAAGCCTAAGCGATGTCGCGATCAGGCCGGCACCACCGCCACGAGGCCGAGCAGGGCGGCGATCTCGGCCACCTGCTGGCAGGCGCCGATCACGTCGCCGGTCTGGCCGCCGATCCGGCGCCGGGCGAGGGCCGTGACGGCCAGGGCACCGAGGGCGGCAAGGAGGATCATCGCGACGAGGCCGCGCCAGGGCAGGCCGAGGAGCGCGCCGAGGAGGGCGAGGCCGCCGGCGAGGGAAGCGGCCACTGTCAGGGCGGGCCGCCCCGGCCGCCCCACGGCGGCGGCGGCCCCGTCGCGGCGGGCGGGCGCGAGCGTCACCATCGGCACGAGGGCGGCGGTCCGCGACAGGATCGCCGCCAGGATGAGGGCCGGCGCGGCGACGCTGCCTGTCCGGTCGAGGAGGGTGGCCAGCGCCCCGATGCGCAGGGCCAGGGCCAGGACGAGGGCGACGCCGCCATAGGCCCCGATGCGGCTGTCGCGCATGATCTCCAGGCACCGCTCGCGGGTGGTGCCGCCGCCGAACCCGTCGGCGACGTCGGCGAGACCGTCCTCGTGGAGGGCGCCGGTGATCAGCGCCCCGGTCGCCACCGCCAGGGTCGCGGCGAGGAACGGCCCGAGGCCGAGGCCCCAGGCCGCCAGCAGCACGAGGGCGCCCGGCAGGGCGAGGACGAGGCCGGCCAGCGGCAGCATCCGGGGCACGCGGATGAAATCCGGTGCGGCGTGCGGGTCGCCCTCGCCGGGCAGGCGCGGCACTGGCAGCCGCGAATAGAACCGCAGGCAGGCGGCCCAGTCATGGACGAGGCTCGCACCGGGAAAGGGCGGCTCGCCCGGACGCTCGAAGTCCATTGCCACACGCCCCGCCTTCACCGCACTTCGCACCGACGTTATAGCTCCGGCGACAGGCGGCCCGCCATCCCGGCGCCGCATCCGCCACCGGATTCGCGCCCCATGACCCAAGAGCCTCCCGAGACCCAAGAGCCTCCCGCCGGCCGGACTCCGTTCGACGATATCCGTGACCTCGTCGCGACCCTGCCCGGGCCGGACCGGGACGCCGTCGCCATGGTGGCCGAGCGCGACGCCACTCTGACCAAGCCCGCCGGCTCCCTCGGGCGCCTCGAACATCTCGTGGCTTGGCTCGCCGCCTGGCAGGGCAAGGGCCAGCCGAGCCTCGACCGGCCCCTGGTCTGCGTCTTCGCCGGCAGCCACGGCGTCGCCGCGCGCGGTGTCTCGGCCTATCCGGCGGAGGTGAACCGGCAGATGCTCGAGAACTTCGCCGCCGGGGGCGGGGCGATCAACCAGATCTGCGCCGCCTACGGCCTCGGCTTTAAGGTGTTCGATCTCGCCATCGACCTGCCCACGGGCGACATCACCACCGGCCCGGCCTTCGACGAGAAGGCGTGCGTCGCCACCATGGCGTTCGGCATGGAGGCGGTGGCCGCCGGCACGGATTGCTTGGCGGTCGGCGAGATGGGCATCGGCAACACCACCATCGCGGCGGCGATCTACGCCGCCCTCTACGGCGGCGCGCCGGCCCACTGGGTCGGGCGCGGCACGGGCGTCGACGATCCAGGTCTCGCCCGTAAGGTCGCCGCCGTCGAGGCGGCGCTCGCCCACCATGCCGGCCACCTCGACGATCCCCTGGAGGTTCTCGCCCGCCTCGGCGGCCGGGAGATCGCCGCCATGGCCGGCGCCATCCTCGCCGCGCGCCTGCAGCGGGTGCCGGTTGTCCTCGACGGCTACGTCGCCACCGCCGCCGCCGCGGTGCTGCACGCCCTCGATCCATCGCTCCTCGACCATTGCCTCGCTGGCCACGTTTCGGCCGAGGGGGCACACGCCGACGTGCTCGAACGCCTCGGCCTCGTGCCGCTCCTGGCGCTGGGCATGCGGCTGGGTGAAGGCTCCGGCGCCGCCCTCGCCATCGGCCTGCTCAAGGGGGCGCTCGCCTGCCACCGCGACATGGCGACCTTCGCGCAGGCCGGCGTGTCGGAACGTTCGGCGGGGTAGGGCGCCTCAGGCGAGCAGGCGGTCGAGGCGCATCCGAGTGATGAGGGCGATCTCGTCGAGGGCCGTCGCCTCCTCCTCCGCTTCGCCCCGAAGCACGCGCGCTTCGAAGATCCGCAGGATTTCGGCCCGGTCGCGGCCCCGCACGGCCACGATGAAGGGAAAGCCGAACTTCCCGCGATAGGCGGCGTTCAGCCGGTCGAAGGCGTTCGCATCCGCCTGGGGCATGCGGTCGAGGGCGGCGCTGCCCTGCTCGCTCACCGAATCGGCCGTCATGCTGCGTGCCCGCGCCTCCGGGCCGGCAAGTTCCGGGTGGCCGTTGAGGAACGCCCGGCGCTCCTCCGGCGACGCCGCCCGCACTACGCCCATCATCGCCCCGTGCAGGGCGGCGATGTCGGCGAAGGGCCGGGCCGTAAAGGCGCCCTCGGCGACCCAGGCGGCATGTTCGAATACGCCGCCCAGAAGGGTGACGAAGGCCACACGGTCGAGGGTGTTGAGGGTCGCCAGATCCGTCGTCACCCGTCAGCTCCCGCGATAGGTCGTGCAGTTGCCGGGCGTGCACAGCATCGGCACGTGATAGTGCTGCTTCACGTCGGAGACCGAGAAGCGCACCACCGGATTGTCGACGAAGATGTCGGCTTCCGTGACGCCGGGCTTGGCCTTGAGATAGGCGTCGATGTGGAATTCGAGCTGGTATTGGCCGATCCTGGCTTCGGTTCCGGGCAGGATCGGCGCGTCGGTGCGCCCATCCGCATTGGTGACGACGGATTTGACGTGGCGCCACGCGCCGTCTTCCATCACCGAGAAATCGATGCGCACCCCCGGCGCCGGGCGTCCGCGATCCGCGTCGAGCACGTGTGTGGTGATACCGGCCATGGGGGCTCGTTTCTCCTGGGGGAAGGGTCGATCGGGGGCGGTCGCGTCAGCTGCCGCGATAGTAGGAATAGCCCCACGGCGTGAACAGCACCGGCAGGTGGTAGCGCTGGCTCGCGTCCCGGATGACGAAGCGCACGGGGACGAGGCCGAGGAAGTTCGGGCTCGGCAGGCTGGCGCCGGTTCGGGCGAAGTACTCCTCGAAATGCAGGAGCAGTTCGTAGTGGCCGACCCTCAAGGCGTCCTCCGACAGGAGGGGCTCGGGCGTGCGGCCGTTGGCGGCGGTGGTGACCGTCTTGATCGGCCGGTAGGTGTCGCCCTCGCGGATCGAGAGATCGCAGACCATCCCGGCACCGGGCGTACCGTGGAAGTTGTCGATGGCGTGCAGCGTCAGGCGCGGCCCGAGGCCCGCCTGCGAGACCGGAGCCGTGGTCAGCGTCCCCGGCCTGGCCGGGTCGGCCGGAGGCGGGTTCGCCTGCGCCAGGACACCGGGGGCGGCGGCCATGGCGGCCCCGCCGAGTCCGACGCCGACGAGGCTGCGACGTGTCAGGGCTTGTCGATCCATGAAAAGGCTCCTTGAGCACGCGATGCCGTTCAGGCCGCCGCGACGCGGCGTTCCGGGGCGGGCGCCCGGGGCGGGACGAAGGCGAGGATGAGGACGAGGGCGGCGGCCTCGAAGGCGGCCACGATCCAGAGGCCGGTGGCGACGGAGCCCGTGTGCTCGCGCAGGTACCCCATGGCCGCCGGGGCGCCGAAGCCCGCGAGATTGGCCACCGAATTGATCAGCGCGATGCCGGCGGCGGCGGCGGACCCGGCCAGGAATCGTCCGGGGATCTGCCAGAACACCGGGATCGCGCTCATGGTGCCGACGATGGCCACCGTCAGGGCGACGACGGAGAGGCCTGGGCTCACCGGCACGAGGAATCCGAGGAGCAGGATGGCGGCTGCACCGACGAGGGCGGGCGCGCCGCAATGCAGCCGCGACTCGCCGGAGCGGTCGGAATGCAGCCCGTTGAAGATCATCCCGGCGCCGCCGCAGAGATAGGCCCCCGACATGATCCAGCCGATGGTGAGCGGATCGGTGAACCCCGCCTCCCGCACCACGCTCGGCCCGAAGAAGGTGAGGGCCGAGTTGGCGGTGACGATGCAGAAGAAGATCGCGATGCACTGCCAGACGCGGGCATCCTTGAGGGAGGCGAGGATGCGATGCTCGCGCGGTCCCAGGGCCGCCGCGTCGCGGGCGAGGTCGGTTTCCACCAGAGCCTTCTGCACGGGGGTGAGCCAGCCGGCCTTCGCGGGCCGGTCGGTGAGGTAGACCAGGGTGACGAGGCCGGCGAGGATCGACGGGATTCCCTCGATGAGGAACACCCATTGCCAGCCGGCCCAGCCGTTCACGCCGTCGAGTCCAGTCATGATCGCGCCGGCGAGGGGGCCGCCGATGACTCCGGCCAGGGCCGAGGCCGACATGAACAGGCCGAACACCCGCGCGCGCCGTTCCGTCGGGTACCAGTAGGTCAGGAACAGGATCACGCCGGGATAGAACCCGGCCTCGAACACGCCGAGCAGGAAGCGCAGCACGTAGAATCCGGCCGGCGTGGTCACGAACATCATCGCCACGCAGCAGGCGCCCCACAGGAAGGTGATGCGCGCGATGGTCCGGCGGGCGCCGATATGCTCCAGGAGGAGATTGCTCGGAACCTCGCAGAGGAAGTACCCGAGGAAGAAGATGCCCGCGCCGATGCCGTAGATGGTCTCGCTGAACCGTAGGTCGGCGAGCATCTGCAGCTTGGCGAATCCGATGTTGACCCGGTCGATCCAGGACAGGATCCACAGGGTCATCAGGAACGGAAGCAGCCGCCAGGTGATCCGGCGATAGGCCGCGTCCAGCTGTTGCCGCTCGAGGGATGGCGGGGCGAGCGTGGTGCGATCCGTCCGACCCATCGTCCGCGAACTCCGTATCCCGCGACCGGGCCGGCCGACGCGATGACACGATACGGGAAAGCAACGGGCGGGCCATGCGGTTTTTGCGGGAGGCTCCGCGCCCGACCTCGGCCCGAGGCCTCGCTCGGACGGGGTTCAGGCCGCCCGCGCCGCGGACCGCCCGCGCGTGACGTCGGCGGCGTGTTCGACGTCCCGGTCAAACGGCGCCTCGCTCGGCAGATCCAGGGCCGGCAGAGCGTCCATGACGCGGCTCGCCGGGAAGGTCACCACCACCTCGGTGCCTTCGCGCGGCTTCGACTTCAGCACGAAGTTGCCGCCGTGCAGATCGACGAGACCCTTGACGATGGGCAGGCCGAGGCCGGACCCCTGTTCGGCGGTCTTGATGGCAAGTGACCCGCGCCCGAAGGACGACATCACCGTGCCGAGTTCGTCCTCCGGAATGCCCGGCCCGCTGTCCTTCACGCTGACGTATTGCCCACCCGAGGAGGTCCAGCCGACCTTGATGGTGATCTCGCCGCCGGGCGGCGTGAACTTCACGGCGTTCGACAGAAGATTGAGGATGATCTGGCGCAGGGCCCGCTCGTCGGCCCACAGGCGCGGCAGGGTGTCGTCGATCAGCTCATGGAAGGTCTGGCCCTTGCTGCGGGCACGCAGGCCGACCATGTGGCGGCATTCGTCCACGGCGTAGCCGAGCTGGATCGCCTCTTCGTTGAGTTCGTAGCGCCCCGCCTCGATGCGCGACAGGTCGAGGATCTCGTCGATAAGATTGAGGAGATGCAGGCCGCTGTCGTGGATGTCGGACGCGTATTCCTTGTAGGAGGGCGCCACGTGGGCGCCGAACACCTCGTTCTTCATCACTTCCGAGAAGCCCAGGATGGCGTTGAGCGGCGTGCGCAGCTCGTGGCTCATGGTGGCGAGGAATCGGCTCTTGGCGAGGTTGGCCTCCTCCGCCCGGCGTCGCGCTTCGTCGGAATTCGCCTTGGCCTGTTCGAGTTCGCCGAAGATCGCGTCCTTCTCCGCCTGGGATTTGAGGGCGCCCACGGTGGAGGCATAGACGCGCCGGGCCAGCCCCACGAAGAACACCTGCGCGCCGACCACCATGGCGACCAACATCGCCGTGTCCATGTCGTGCGAGAATGCGAGCAGGGACAGCGCGGCGATGTTCAGGGGAACGAGGGCGGCCACCGCCGCCGCCGGCAGGGTCGCGGCGAGCATGGTCGCCACCGCCGCGACGATCACGAGGCCGAACAGCACGAAGGTGCGGGCGCCCGGCGTCGTGCCGACGAAGATCATCAGCGCCCAGGACGTGCTCTGTACGACCTCGCACGCCATGAAGGTGCGCCGCCACGTCGTGACGGAGGCCGCTTCCGGGGCCTGCGCCAAGAAGCGCCGGGTGGCAAACCACGATAGGGCCACGGCCCCCATCAGGCAGGCCCCCCAGAGGACCGCGATCAGGGGCGCAACCCACAGGGCGGAGGTCCCCACGATGGCGAGGCCGAGGAGCGCGAGGGGAATGACGGCGCCGGACCGGTACTGCGCGTAGACGCGGACGAGTTCATAGTCGAAGGCGCGTTCGAGGCCGCTCGTCGATGTCAGCTTCTCTCGGGCGGAGCGCATTTCGCGCGCGACCTCCCGGCGACGAATCGCCTCCGGGGCGTACGATCCGCGCCCACGTTGAATCATCTCCGCTGTCAGGTCGGACATTGCCGTCTTGCAGGATCACACGAAGGGGTGCCGCGATCGGGGTGAGCGCGGGCATGTCGGAATACGACCGGGGTTAAAGTGGCCCCGATGTGTTAAAAACGACCTGCCGTATTCCTTCGCATTGTCTCGATTCCGCACGACGACAGCGTGCCCGTCTCTCATCCGCAGGGTGGGTCGGCGACGTGTGATGACGCACATGGATAACGTATTTTGCAGTTTAGCCTCGTTCCAGAACGCGAGCCAGGAGCACGACCCATGGTGAAGCTGACCGTCAACGGCGTCGCTCACAGCATCGAGGCCGATCCCGAGACGCCGCTCCTGTGGGTGTTGCGCGATCATCTCGACAAGACCGGCACCAAGTACGGCTGCGGCATCGCGCAATGCGGGGCCTGTACAGTCCACCTCGACGGCCAGCCCGTGCGCGCCTGCCAGACACGGATCGGCGACATCGGCGAGGCCAAGGTCACCACCATCGAGGGCGTGTCGGGGCGCGTCGCCGACGCCGTGCGGACGGCTTGGCGCGGTCTCGACGTGGTTCAGTGCGGCTACTGCCAGTCCGGCCAGATGATGTCGGCCATCGGTCTCCTGTCCGACAAGGCCAAGCCGACGGATGCAGAGATCGACGGGGCCATGGACGGCAACGTCTGCCGCTGCGGCACCTACCAGCGCATCCGCGCGGCGATCCACGAGGCGGCCCGCAGCCTCGCCTGATTGTCCGCCGGCCCGAACCAAGACCCGCCTGATACGACCCGTCCGAATTGGAGCCCGCCATGCCGAAGGTCCGCCAGGCCCTCGAGACCGTCCCGTCCCGCCGCGCCTTCCTGGGGGGCGTCGCCGCCACGACGGGCGCGCTCCTCATCGGCTTCAACCTGGGCGGCCCGCGCCAAGCCCGCGCGGCCGGCGGGCCCGATCTCACCGGCGGCCGGCCCCAGCCCAACGCCTTCGTACGGATCGCCGCCGACGATTCCGTCACGGTGATGATCAAGCACCTCGACATGGGCCAGGGCAACACCACGGGTCTCGCCACGATCCTGGCCGACGAACTCGACGCCGACTGGGCGACCGTCCGCACCGCCTTCGCCCCAGCGGATGCGGCGCTCTACAACAACCTGCTCATGGGACCCGTCCAGGGGACGGGCGGCTCAACGGCCATCGCCAATTCCTGGTTGCAGCTGCGCCGGGCCGGCGCCGCCGCCCGCGCCATGCTGGTGGCCTCCGCCGCCGAGCGCTGGACGGTTCCGGCCGGCGAGATCACCGTCTCGAACGGCACGGTGCGCCACGCCGCCTCGAACCGGCAGGCGCGCTTCGGCGAGCTGGCCGAGGCCGCGGCGGCACAACCGGTGCCGCAGGAGCCCACCCTCAAGCAGCCCGGCCAGTGGACGCTCATCGGCACCAAGGTGCCGCGCCTCGATTCGACGGCCAAGACCGACGGCAGCGCCACCTATGCCATGGACATCCGGCGTCCCGGTCAGGTCACGGCCGTGGTGCTGCACGCGCCCCGCTTCGGCGGCGTGGTGGCGGCCGTGAACAGCAAGGCCGCCCGCGCCATGCCGGGCGTCCTCGACGTGGTGACGATCCCCACGGGCGTGGCGGTCATCGCCAAGGACACGTGGTCGGCCATGAAGGGCCGCGAGGTCCTGGAGGTGACCTGGGACGATTCGGGCGCCGAGACCCGCTCTTCCGACGCGATCCTCGCCGAGTATCGCGAGCGCCTGAAAAGTCCCGGCCTCGTGGCGTCCCGGCGCGGCGACGCAGGCGGCGCCATCGCGGGGGCCGCCAAGGTGCTGGAGGCGGAATTCACCTTCCCCTACCTCGCGCACGCGGCCCTGGAGCCCCTCAACGCCACCATCGAGCGGGCGCCCGACGGCACCTACGACGTCTTCGCCGGCTGTCAGATCCAGACCATCGAGCAGGCCGTCGTCGCCGCCACCCTCGGGGTGACCACCGACAAGGTTCGCCTGCACACCCAATGGGCCGGCGGATCGTTCGGCCGGCGCGCGACGCCGGGCGCCGATTACTTCGCCGAGACGGCCGCCATCGTGAAGGCCACGGGGGGCAAGGCCCCGGTCCACCTCGTCTGGACCCGCGAGGACGACATGGCCGGGGGCTATTACCGTCCCATGGTCGTGCACAAGCTTCGGGCCGGTCTCGACGCCGCCGGCGCCGTGGTCGGCTGGGAGCATCGCATGATCGGCAAGTCGATCATGATCGGTTCGCCCTTCGAGGCGATGCTGGTGAAGGACGGCATCGATTCGACCTCCATCGAAGGCGCGTCCGACACCCCCTATGCCCTGCCGGCCTACCGGTTCGAGGTGCACAACGCCCGCGAGGGCGTGCCGGTGTTGTGGTGGCGCTCCGTCGGCCACACCCACACGGCCCAGGCCATGGAGGTGTTCGTCGACGAGCTCGCCCACGCGGCGGGCGCCGACCCCGTCGCCTATCGCCTCGGCATGCTGAAGAGCGCCCCGCGCCTGTCGGGCGTCCTGTCGCTCGCCGCCGAGAAGGCCGGCTGGGCAGCCCGGTCGCCGGGCAAGGCGGACGGCGGCAAGGGCCACGGCTTCGGCGTCGCGGCCCACGAATCCTTCGGCTCCTACGTCGCCATGGTGGCCGAGGTGACGACGGAGGGGGCGAAGGTGAAGGTGAACCGCATCGTCGCCGCCGTCGACGTCGGCATCGCGGTCAATCCGGACATCATCCGGGCTCAGGTCGAGGGGGCCGTGGGCTTTGCCCTCTCTTCGGTCCTGCGCAACCGGATCACCCTCAAGGACGGCGTGGTGCAGGAGCGGAACTTCGACACCTACGAGCCGACCCGCATGAGCGAGATGCCGGTGGTCGAAGTCCACATCATGCCCTCCACCGCGGCCCCCACGGGCATCGGCGAACCGGGCGTGCCGGTGATCGCCCCGGCCATCTCGAACGCCGTTTTTGCCGCCACCGGCCGGCGTCTTCGCTCCCTACCCCTCGATCTCGACGGCCTCAAGGGCGTGTAATCGAACGGCCCCGCGTCTCACGCGGGGTCGATGGAGAACGCCATGCCGAGGCCCGTTCCCTGATCGGCGTAATCCAGAAGGACGTAACCCCGCTCCGAAAGGGCGGCGTCCAGAATGTCGCGATGCTTGCGAAACATCTGGCCGATGGCGAGCGGCGTCAGGCGCGGGTTGCCCCGTCGCAATTCGTCGACGCCGATCCGGAGCGGTGCGCCCTCCCGGTCGGCGATCCGGACAAGGGCACCGGCGAGGTCCGCCGCCTTGGTCTCCGACGCCGACTTCGCCTTGAACGCCATTCCGCTTTCCTTCACCCGCCGTCGCCGTGACGGCAACGATCCTGAACCGGATGCGATCCCGGTCCAGGCGTCCTGCGCAGCACCGTCCCGTGCGCTCAGTTCGGGTGGAACACCACCTTGACGCAGCCGTCCTTCTTGTCGCGGAACGTCTTGTAGAGGTCGGGGCCGTCGGCGAGGTCCGTCGAGCGGTGGGTGATCATCGACGTCATGTCGAACCGCCCCGCCTGGATCAGCTTCGTCAGGGTCTCGAGGTAGCGTTTCACGTGGGTCTGGCCACTCTTGAGGGTCAGGCCCTTCTGGACGATCGATCCCATGTTGATGGGCAGCGGGCCACCATAGACGCCCGGGATCGAGACGATGCCGCAGGGACGCACGGCCTTGATCGCCTCCATGAGAACGTAGGGCCGCTCCGTCGAGGTGAGCTTCTCCTGCAGGGTGCTGATGATCCCGGCGACGCCGTGGCCGGCGGTGGCCTCCATCCCGACACAGTCGATGACGGCGTCGGCGCCCTCGCCCTTGGTGATCTCCTTGATCCGCTCGAACACGTCTTCCTTCATGAAGTCGATGATGTCGGTGGCGCCGGATTTGCGCGCCAGCGCGATGCGCTCGGGCACCGTCTCGATGACGATGATGCGTTCGGCCCCCATGATCTTCGCCGACTGGATCGTGAACAGGCCGACGGGCCCCGCGCCCCAGATGGCGATGCTCTCGCCGCCCCGAATCTCGCAATGCTCGGCGCCCTGCCAGCCCGTGGGCAGGATGTCGGTGAGGAACAGGAGGTGCTCGTCGTCCATGCCCTCGGGCGCCAGCATGGGGGCGACATCGGCCATGGGCACCCGTACGTACTCGGCCTGACCGCCGGCATAGCCGCCGGTGAGGTGCGAGTATCCGAACAGGCCGGCCGTGGTGTAGCCGAACTGTGCCGCCGCCATGGCGCCGTTGCGGTTGGAACGCTGACAGACGGAATAGTTGCCGAGCTTGCACTGGCGGCATTCGCCGCAATTGATGTTGAAGGGCACGACGATCCGGTCGCCCTTCTTGAACTTGGTGAAGCCGGTCCCGACCTCGACCACTTCACCCATGAACTCGTGGCCGAGAACGTCGCCGCTCTCCATGGTCGGCATCTGACCGTCCATGAGGTGGAGGTCGGAGCCGCAGATGGCGCACGACGTCACCTTGATGATGACGTCGCGGGCATCCTCGATCTTCGGGTCCGGTACCGTATCGCACCGGATGTCGCCCTTGCCGTGCCAGCACAATGCCTTCATCCGGTTCATCCTTTTTATGATTTCCAGCAGGACGTTCCGGTCCGGGTCAAGAATTCCGCATCGGGAAAACCAACCTATGTCGTCGATCGTCTGCCGCTGATCGGGTCGATATCGGATCAAGACGATGTGCGGGCATAGGTTCCGGGCGGCTACGCCTTGAGAAACGCCAGCAGATCGTTCGTAAGTCGCTCTGCATGTGTGAAGGGCAAGGCATGGGAGGCGCCCTCGTAGACGACGAGGGTCGAACCCGGGATCGCCGCGGCCGCCGCCCGGCCCGACGCATCAATGGGCACGGTCTGGTCGTCGTCGCCATGGACGATGAGGGTCGGTACCCGGATATGCGCCATGTCGGGGCGGAAATCCGTTTCGCCGAAGGCCCGGACGCAGGCGGTGGTGGCCTTCGGCGAGGCGCGCATGGCAAGGTCGCCCGTCCAGCCCATCAGCTCGCTGGAGGTCGGCGCGGTGAAGACGCCGGCCCCGAAGAAGGTCTTGGCGAAGTTCGCGAGGAAATGCGGGCGGTCGGCTTTCAAACCCTCGATCATGCCCTCGAACACGCCGGCCTCGACGCCTTGCGGGTGGTCGGGAGTCTTCAGCATCATCGGCGTCACTGCCGAGACGAGGGCCACGCGGGACACTCGTGCGCCGCCGTGGCGCGACATGTACCGCGCGATCTCGCCGCCGCCCATGGAGAAGCCGACCAGGGCGACGTCCTGGATGTCGAGCCCGTCCAGCACCGCCTTCAGATCGTCCGCGAAGGTGTCATAATCGTAGCCGCCCCAGGGCTGGTCCGAGCGGCCGAAGCCGCGCCGGTCATAGGCGACTGTGCGAAACCCCGCCTCGGTGACGGCGGGCATCTGATACTCCCACATGTCGGCGTCCAGGGGCCAGCCGTGGATGAACACGACGGGGCGGCCGGTGCCCCAGTCCTTGTAGTACAGTCGGGTGCCGTCCGGGGTGTCGAGGAAGGGCATGGGAACTCCGTCGCCTTGGGAAGCCGGTCGATCCGGCGGGATGACAAACCAAGAGCCGCGGGGCGCCCGCGTTCCCGCATCCCCTGTGCCGGAACGGGCCGGCTTCCTATGTCCCCGTCAGCATGCACTCCGCCCCCGATTTCAGCGCCACCGCCGCGTCCCTACGCGCCTGCCGCCTCTGTCGCGATGCGCCGGTCTACGGACCGCCCCTGCCTCAGGAGCCGCGCCCCATCGTCCAGGGAAGTTCCAGCGCGCGCCTGTGCATCGCCAGTCAGGCGCCCGGCAACAAGGCCGACAAGAGCGGCATCCCGTTCATGGACCCCTCCGGCATCCGCCTGCGTGACTGGCTCGGCCTCGACGAGGCGGCCTTCTACGACGCCTCGCGCCTCGCCATCGTCCCCATGGGGGCCTGCTTTCCCGGCTACGATTCCAAGGGTGGGGACCGGCCGCCCCGGCGCGAGTGCGCCGAGCGCTGGCGGGAGGAGCTGTTCGCCGGCTTGCCGCAGCTCGAACTCATCCTCGTCATCGGGCAGTACGCGCAGGCCTGGCACCTCGGCCGGGCCAAGGGGGGCCTCACCGAGACCGTCCGGGGGTGGCGCACCGTGCTCGATGCGCCGCGCCGGCCGCGCGTGCTGCCCCTGCCGCACCCATCCTGGCGCAACAGCGGCTGGCTCAAGGCCAATCCGTGGTTCGAGGCCGAGCTGCTGCCGGTGCTGCGGGCCGAGGTCGCGCACGCCATGCGCCCGCACGCCTCACCCTCGCGTTGACAGCGCGGGCCGGACGCGGGATGGCCGGCCCGACGCAGCGCAACGGCCAGGATTTGCCCATGTCCACCATCACCGATCCGCGCGACCGCCTCATCGTCGCCCTCGACGTCGCGACGGTCTCGGAGGCGGAAAGCCTGGTGGAGCGCATCGGTGATGCGGCGACCTTCTACAAGATCGGCTACCGCCTCGCCTATGCGGGCGGCCTCGCCCTCGTGCCGCGCCTCGCCGCCGCCGGCCTCAAGGTGTTCCTCGATCTCAAACTGCACGACATCGGCAACACCGTGGAAGAGGGGGTGCGGGCGCTCGTCGACCTCGGTCCGACCTTTCTCACGGTGCACGCCTACCCGCAGACCATGCGGGCGGCCGTGCGCGGGCGCGGCGCGGGCGATCTTCGAATCCTGGCCGTGACGGTGCTGACCTCCTACGATGAGGCCGACGCGCGCGAGGCCGGCTACGCGCTGCCGGTCTCCGAACTCGTGGCGCAACGGTCCCGCCAGGCGGCGGAGGCCGGCATCGACGGCATCGTCTGCAGCGCCGTCGAGGCGGCGTCCGTGCGGAGTGTGATCGGGCCGGAACGCCTCATCGTCACCCCCGGGATCCGACCGGCCGGCAGCGCGCTCGGTGACCAGAAGCGGGTGATGACCCCCGGTGCGGCGCGGCGCGCTGGCATCGACCATGTGGTGGTCGGCCGCCCGATCACTGGAGCCGCCGATCCTGCTGCCGTAGCGCGGGCGATCGTGGCCGAGATGGCTTGAGGGGCGTTAGGGAATTCGGCGCAAGCCTCTGATCAGGAACATGATCATGGCCTCCAGCGGCGGAATGCCGACGTTCGGATATTGGCTCACCAGGGTCGGATGGCAGTAGCGCAACACGGCCGTATGCAGGCAGGCGGCGGCCAGGGCCGGGTCGTCGACGGCAAATTCCCCCGCGGCGACGCCACTCCTTACCAGGGTCTCGAATATCGCGGCGGTCCGCTCGATGTGCTGGGCGCAGACGTCCCAGCTTTCGGCCACGGCGGCCGCCACCATTTCCTGCATCCGGGGATTGGCGTCGCAGCGCTCGGCACAGGTTTGGTGCAGAACGCGGATCACCGCACCGAGCCGATCCGCAGCGCTCGCATTACCGCTCTGCGCCGCAACCGTCACGCGCCGCTCAGTCTCATCCATGAGACGCTGGATGACGGCTTCGTGGATCGCCTTCTTCGAATCAAAGAACCGATATACGTTGGCCGGGCTCATCCGCAGGGTGCGGGCGATGTCGGCGACGGTGGTCTTCTGGTAGCCGATGTCCCGAAATGCCGCTTCAGCGGTTTCGAGAATGCGGCAGCGTGTCGTGGGCGCTGCCTCTTCCGGAAGGGTGTCCGTCTCCGGAAGGAAGGGCGTTGGGGCCGCGGCGCTCGTCATGGCCGTTACGCTAGGCGGCGGCGCACGCGAGGTCAAAGGCCAACACGATCTCTGGCGCGCGGTATATCTGAGTTGTGTCTTACGAGCCGAATTGTGAGCCGAGCTGCTCCAAGTATTCCGCCAGATCCACGCCGCCGATGCGTTTGCCGTAATCGAAACGCATGCCCTCGCGGATGTCGACGCTGCTCGATTTCGTGGTCAGCGTGAACGGCTTCACGCAGATCCATGCGCCGTCACGACGATGCTCGAAGAAGTTCAGGATCTCGTGCTTGGCCATAAACGCCTCCCGCGTTGTCTGACCTGTCAACGACGATCAGCCCCAACGGTTCACGCCGCGCCTGAATTTCACCACTTCCTGAATGAGCTTGACCGTAAGGAACAAAGATCCTGATTCAACGGGGTGGGGATATCCCCACCCCGGCGTTTCGGCTCAGGCCGCGCTCTTCAGCGGCCCGATCTTCTCGTGGAAATCCGGACCGTTGATCGTCTTCGTCACGTACCCGTCCCGGATCAGGTAATCGCCGAAGCGCTCGCCCGCCTGCTTGTTCTTCGCATAGGCGGCGAACAGCGGATCGAGCACCGTCTTGATCTCGGAGGCCGTCACGTCCTCAGCGTAGAGCTTGCCCAGGCGCGAACCATCGAAGGCCGCGCCGAGATAGAGGTGATAGCGCTCGGGTCCCCGACCGACGAGGCCGATCTCGGCGAGGAAGGGCCGGGCGCAGCCGTTGGGGCAACCGGTCATCCGGATCGTGATCTCGTCGTCGGCCAGACCGTGCGACGCGAGGCTCGCTTCCAGCTCGGTCATCAGGTCGGGCAGGTAGCGCTCGCTCTCGGCCAGCGCCAGGCCGCAGGTCGGGAGGGCCACACAGGCCATGGAGTTGCGCCGCAAGGCGCTCGCACCCTTCAGCAGGCCGTACTGATCGACCAGCGCCTCGATCTCGGCGCGCTTCTCCGACGGAACGTTGGCGATGATGACGTTCTGGTTGCCCGTCAGGCGGAAATCGCCCTCGTGGATCTCGGCGATTCGGCGCAGGCCCGTGAGGAGCTGGGCGCCGCCGTCGTAATCCTTGATCCGACCCGACGCGATGTAGAGCGTGAGGTGGTGGCGGCCATCGTCGCCCTCCGTCCAGCCGTAGCGGTCACCGTTGTTCGTGAAGGCGAACGGCTTCGGATCGGCCAGCGGCTTGCCGACGCGCTTCTCGACCTCGGCCCGGAAGGCGGCGAGGCCGTAGCGCTCGATGGTGTATTTCAAGCGCGCGTTCTTGCGGACCTTGCGGTTGCCCCAGTCGCGCTGCACCGTCATCACGGCTTCCGCCGCCTTCAGGGCATCCTCGGGCTCGACGAAGCACATGACGTCGGCCGTACGCGGGAAGGTGTCGGTCTCGCCGTGGGTCATGCCCATGCCGCCGCCAACCGTGACGTTCCAGCCCTTGACCTCGTTCTTCTCGTCCAGGATGGCGATGAAGCCGAGGTCGTGGGCGAAGATGTCGACCTCGTTCGACGGCGGCACGGCGATCACGGTCTTGAACTTCCGCGGCAGGTAGGTCTTGCCGTAGACGGGCTCGATCTCGGCCGCGTCCTCGCCGCCGGCCACGCGCTCGCCGTCGAGCCAGATCTCGCGCCAGGCGCTGGTCTTCGGCAGGAGTGAATCGGAGATGTCCTTGCCGAGCTTGTAGGCCGCCTTGTGCGCGCCGGATTGCGCCGGGTTCGTCGCCGCCATCACGTTGCGGTTGACGTCGCCGCAGGCCGCGATGGTGTCGAGCAGGGTCGCATCGATGGCCGCCATCGTGCGCTTGAGGTTCGACTTGATGACGCCGTGATACTGGAAGGTCTGACGCGTGGTCGCCCGCAGGGCGCCGCCCGCATAGGTCGTGGCGATCTCGTCCAGCGCCAGCCACTGCTTCGGGGTGACGACGCCACCGGCGATGCGCAGGCGGATCATGAAGCTGTACGACTTCTCGAGCTTCTTCTTCGTGCGTTCCGCGCGGATGTCGCGGTCGTCCTGCATGTACATGCCGTGGAACTTCACGAGCTGGCCGTCATCCTCCGAGATGGCGCCCGTGGCGTGCTTGAGGAGCCCGTCGGCCAGGGTCCCGCGCAGGTAGCCCGAGGCGATCTTCAGGTGCTCGTTGTGCGCGAGTCCTGCCGACCGGGCGGCTTCCGCCTCGGTGATCGGGCGCTCCGTCGGCGGGGTCTCGTAGGTGCGGGGCGGGGTCTGCTCGGCCATGGCGGGATTCCGGTCTTTTCGAGTTTGTCTGGTGCCTTGGGTGCGCGTCCCTCTCCCCTCTGCGGGAGAGGGTGGCCCGCGTCGCGGGTCGGGTGAGGGAGCGCCGGTTCCGGATAGGGCTTCCCCTCTCCCGCCTGCTCCGCAGGCACCCTCCCCCGCAGAGGGGGGAGGGTTCAGTTCGCTCCTAGTACACGTCCTGCTGATAGCGATGGGCGCGCTCCAGTGCCGCGACCGCCGCCTCGGCGTCGGCGTCGGTCAGGGATTTCACGGTGGCGTAGGCGCGTACCACGGCGTTGCGCACGTCCTTGGCCATCCGGTTGGCGTCGCCGCAGACATAGAAGCTGGCGCCGCCGTCGAGCCATTCCACGAGTTCGCGGGCGTGCTGGGCGATCCGGTCCTGCACGTAGACCTTCTCGGGCTGGTCGCGGGAGAAGGCGACGTCGATCTTCGTGAGTGAGCCATCTTCCAGGGCCTCCTGCCACTCGAGCTGGTACAGGAAGTCGTGGGTGAAGTGGCGGTCGCCGAAGAACAGCCACGACCGTCCGGGCGCCTCGACGGCACGGCGCTCCTGCACGAAGGCGCGGAACGGCGCGACGCCCGTGCCGGGCCCGACCATGATGATGTCGGTCGACGGATCCTGCGGCAGGCGGAAGTGGCGGTTGGGCTTCAGCTTCACCCGTAGCTTGGCGCCGTTCTTCACGCGGTCGGCGACATGGGTCGAGGCGACGCCGGCGCGGGCCCGGCCATGGGTCTCGTAGCGCACGGCCGCGATGACGAGGTGGACCTCGTCGCCCACTTCCTTGCGCGACGACGCGATGGAGTAGGCCCGCGGCGGCAGGGGCCGGGTGATGGTGGTGAGGTGGTCGGCCGTGACGGTGGCCGGGAAGCTCTGGATCAGGTCGATGAGATGGCGGCCCTCGATCCAGGCCTTGGCCTCGCCGCTGTCGATGAGCTTCTGCGCCTCGGCATGGCCGGTGGCCTTGGCGAAGCGCTCCACCGTGGTGGCCGACAGGGTGGTGATGTCGCGCTCGGAGAGCAGCGCCTGGCGCAGGGCGGCGTCGCCCGAGAGCCCGGTGGCGGCCAGGATCTCGTCCACGAGGGCCGGATCGTTCTCGGGGTAGATCTCGAGGCTGTCGCCCGGCTCGTAGGCCGGCGCGCCGTCCTCGAATTCGAGGGCAAGGTGGATCGTCTCCTTGTCGGACCGCGACGAATTCAGGTTCACGTGGTCGACGACCTCGACCACCTTCGGCTCACGGCTCGGTTCGGCCTCCTCGTCGTCCTCAACGGCGCGGGCCGCGAAATCGACGGCCACGACGTTGTCGGCGCTGGGCGGCGGGGTCAGCGCCTTGAGGGTGTTCTTGATCCACTCGGCGGCGGGCTTGTCGAAATCGAGGTCGAGGTCGGCGCGCTCGTAAGCACGCTTGGCACCGAGGGCCTCGAAGCGGGCGTCGAGCGCCTTACCGATGGCGCAGAACTCCGCGTAGGAGGTGTCGCCCAGAGACAGCACGGCGAAATCGATGCCGTCGAGGCGCGGCGCGCCTTCGCCCATAAGTTCGCCGTAGGCCCGCGTCGCCCGGGCGGGGGGCTCGCCCTCGCCCCAGGTGGCGGCGATGGCGACCACGTGTTTTTCCTTGGCGAGGCTCGCCACGTCGAGGTCGAAGAAATCCACGACCTTCGGCTTGAAGCCGTTCTTGCGGGCGAGCTTGGCGAGATCGCCGGCGAGCTTCTCGGAGTTGCCCGATTCGCTCGCGAACAGGATCGTCAGGGGCTCGGCCGCCTTCGGTGGTGCGGCCGGAACGGCGGCGGGCTGGCCGCCGGCGGCGTCGAGGCCGGCGAGGAAGCCGGCGAGCCAGGCCCGTTGGATCGGGGTCGCGGCGCCGAGGACGGCGTCGAGGCTCGCCCGTTCCTTGTCTTCGAACGGGGCCGTGCGGGGAAGGATCGCGTGTCGTGCCATTGGGTGAGCCATGTCGTCCTGAGCGGCCGCCCGTCCAACGGAATGTCCGTTTTACAGAACGACGTCACGGTAGAAGGAGCTGCCTGCGGTTGCGCCGCAAAACAGAAGTTTATTCTTTCGCCCTATTCCCCCGCGACAACCGACAGGGTCGGCGCGAAGCGTCCGTTGGTCGGCGGGGCCGGCAGGGGCAGGGCGGTCGTGGACTTCACCTTCTCCATGGCGAAGCGCGACGTGACGTTCTTCAACGGCAACGTCGCGATGAGATGCTTATAGAAGGTGTCGTAGGCGCGCATATCGGCCACGACGACGCGCAGCATGTAATCCACATCCCCCGCCATGCGGTAGAATTCCAGAACCTCGGGCATGGCCGAGACGGTTTCGGCGAAGCGCTCTAGCCATTCTCGGGAATGGTCCGCCGTCTCGATGGAGACGAACACGGTGAGACCGAGGCCGAGCTTCACCGGGTCGAGCACGGCGACGCGGCGATCGATGACGCCGTCCGCTTCGAGGCGCTGAATGCGCTTCCAGCAGGGGGTCTGCGACAGGCCGACCCGCTCGCCGATGGTGGCGATGGACAGGGTGGCATCCTGCTGCAGCAGCCCGAGGATCTTCAGATCGATGGCATCCAAGGTCGCCTCGTATCGGTTCCGGGACGGCGACACGTGCGGGAGAGCACGGCACGCCGTTCGTATGAGAAGGATCTTTCCTGATCAGGCAACCGATCTCGGGATCGGACCGTTGCCCGATCGCACCGCCCACACGGCCGGAAATCCGGCACAAAGGCGGTGATGCCTTGACAGCGTTCGTTATAGCGAACATTTCAGTCCTCAGACAAGCGGACATTCCGAACACCGTTATGAGCTCTCAACTCGAACACGCGGCGCGCGAACTGGCCGCCCGCATGGCGGACCTCGACCTGAAGGGCCGCGTTGCCGTGATCGAAGCGACCGTGCCCGGTCGCCTCGTCTTCACCACCAGTCTCGGGATCGAGGACCAGGCTCTGACCCACGCCCTCGCCATGGCGAAGGGGCGCACCGAGATCGTCACCCTCGACACGGGGCGGCTCTACCCCGAGACCTACGACACCTGGACCGAGACCGAATCGGCTTACGGCATCCGCATCCAGGCCTACGTGCCCGAGCGCGAGGCCGAGGAACGCTTCGTGCGCGAGGAGGGCATCAACGGCTTTCGCCAGTCGGTCGCCGCCCGGCAGGCCTGTTGCGGCTTTCGCAAGGTCGAGCCTCTCGGCCGGGCCCTGGAGGGGGCGGCAGGCTGGCTGACAGGCCTGCGTGCCGGGCAGTCGGCCAACCGGGCGGACACGCCGCTGGCCGAGGCCGACGCGGCGCGTGGCCTCATCAAGATCAACCCGCTCGCCGACTGGAGCCGGGCGGACGTCGACCGGTTCGTCGCCGACAACTACATCCCCTACAACGTTCTGCACGATCGCGGTTTCCCGTCCATCGGCTGCGCGCCCTGCACCCGCGCCATCAAGGTGGGCGAGGACGAGCGCGCTGGGCGCTGGTGGTGGGAGCAGACATCGAAGAAGGAATGCGGCTTGCACATTCATACGCCCGAGCAAATCCCCGAGGCCCGCGTCCAGCCGGGCCAGGAGCCGGCCGCGTTCGAGACCCCCAATCGCAACCTGTCCCCGGAGATGGCCCGATGAGCGCCGCCCTCGCAGCCACGCGCGCCGAGCGCCTCACCCATCTCCAGCGCCTGGAGGCCGAGAGCATCCACATCATGCGGGAGACCGTCGCCGAGACGGAGAACCCGGTGATGCTCTACTCCATCGGCAAGGATTCGTCGGTGCTGCTGCATCTGGCGCTCAAGGCCTTCGCGCCCGGCCGGCTGCCGTTCCCCCTGATGCACATCGACACGACGTGGAAGTTCAAGGAGATGATCGCGTTTCGCGATTCCCGGGCAAAGGAGCTCGGCCTCGATCTCATCGTGCACACCAACCAGGAGGGCTTGGCGCGCGGCGTCGGTCCGATCAGCCACGGCTCGGAAGTCCATACCGACGTGATGAAGACCCAGGCCCTCCGGCAGGCCCTGGACAAGCACAAGTTCGACGCGGCCTTCGGCGGCGCGCGCCGCGACGAGGAGGCGAGCCGCGCCAAGGAGCGCATCTTCTCGCTCCGCACGGCCCAGCATCGCTGGGACCCCAAGCGCCAGCGCGCCGAGCCGTGGCACCTGTACAACCTCCGCAAGAAGCGCGGTGAATCCCTGCGGGTGTTTCCGATCTCGAACTGGACCGAACTCGACGTCTGGCTTTACATCGAGCAGGAAAACATCCCGATCGTGCCGCTGTATTTCGCCAAGCCGCGCCCCGTGGTGGAGCGCGACGGCCAGCTCATCATGGTCGACGATGCACGCCTGCCCCTGGAGCCGGGTGAGACCCCGCGGGACGTGTCGGTCCGCTTCCGCACGCTGGGCGACTATCCCCTGACGGGCGCCGTCGAGAGCGACGCCGCAACCCTGCCCGAGATCATCGGCGAGACCCTGGCGGCCCGCACCTCGGAGCGCCAGGGCCGCGTCATCGACAAGGACGGTGCCGGCGCCATGGAGCGCAAGAAGCAGGAGGGCTATTTCTAAGATGACCATCCATCAATCGCCCGAAGCCTTCGGCTACGACAGCTTTCTCGCCGCACACCAGAGCAAGGAGGTGCTGCGCTTCATCACCTGCGGGTCCGTGGATGACGGCAAGTCGACCCTCATCGGCCGCCTCCTGCACGACACGAAGCAGATCTTCGACGATCAGGTGACGGCCCTTCAGCGCGATTCGCGCAAGCACGGCACGCAAGGGCAGGAGATCGATCTCGCGCTCCTCGTGGACGGCCTCCAGGCCGAGCGCGAGCAGGGCATCACCATCGACGTCGCCTATCGGTTCTTCTCCACCGACCGGCGTTCGTTCATCGTCGCCGACACGCCCGGCCACGAGCAGTACACCCGCAACATGGCGACCGGCGCCTCGACGGCCGACGTGGCGGTGATCCTGGTCGACGCCCGTCAGGGCCTGACCCGGCAGACGCGACGCCATGCGCTCCTCGTCTCGCTACTCGGCATCAAGCGCGTGGCGCTCGCCATCAACAAGATGGATCTGGTCGGCTGGTCGCAGGACAAGTTCGACACCATCACGACGGCGTTCGAGGCGTTCGCCGCGCCCCTCGGCTTCACCGAGGTCCGGGCGATTCCGCTCTCAGCCAAGAACGGCGACAATGTCGTGCTGCCGGGCGCCGCCGCCACCTGGTACACGGGCACGCCCCTGCTTCGGTACCTCGAGGAGGTGCCCGTCCACGTCGAGGAACAGGCCGCCCCGTTCCGCATGGCGGTCCAGTGGGTCAACCGGCCGAACTCGGACTTCCGTGGCTTCTCCGGCCTCATCGCCAGCGGCCGGATCGCCCCCGGCGACGCCGTTGTCATCGCGCCGTCCGGCCGGACCTCGACCATCGCCCGCATCTATACCGCCGACGGCGACCTGCCGCACGCGGTGGAGGGCCAGTCGGTGACCCTCGTCCTCACCGACGAGGTCGATGCCTCGCGCGGGTCCGTCATCGCACCCGTCTCCGCTCCGATCCGCGTGACGGACACCCTGGACGCGCGCCTGTTCTGGGCGGCCGAGACCGAGCTGTCCCAGGGCGCGACCCTGCTCGCCAAGATCGGCACCGTGACGGTCAACGCCGTGGTGACCACGATTCTCAGTCGGATCGACCCCGAGACGGGGCAGGCCGAGCCGGTGACCCGGCTTGTTGCCAACGACATCGGCGACGTGGTCCTGACCCTCGACCGCGCCGTGCCCGTGGATGCCTACGCGGCCAACCGCGACACCGGCGGTTTCATCCTTATCGACCGCGAAACCACGGACACGGCGGCCCTCGGCCTTGTCCAGGCGCCCGCATCGGCACCCAAGCCCGCCACGGTCAACGCCGCCGAGACATCGATCGACGCAGCCGAGTCCGCCAAGTCCGGCGGCCTGCTCGCCGGCATCAAGCGCCTGTTCGGGGGCTGAGTTCGACCCAGGACATTTCGACTGAAGACAGCGCCGCCGCGTCCGACAGGGCACGGCGGCGTTGTCGCGTCGGGAGGTGACGGGCGCGGGTTCGGCATGCGACACGGCCGGCGCGGCGCGCTCGCCCCGGGATCGGTCTGAAGGAAACATGGCGAACTTCCACTTCGTCGAGGATTATGAACGCTACGTCGCCGACCTGATGCGCCAGCATCCCCTCGAGACGGCCATGAGTCTGGCGGTCGGGGGCTCCTACGAGGCGGTGGGCGCCATCGAGGCCGCGATCCTGCTGCATGCGGGCCTCGCGCCCGGCATGGCGGTGGTCGATCTCGGTTGCGGCAGCGGCCGCCTCGCGGTGGCGTTGGCCAAGGGCTTGGACGTCTCGTATCTCGGCCTCGACGTTGTGCCGGCACTCCTCGACTACGCCCGCACCAAGGCCCCGAAGGCCTACAAGTTCGTCCTCAACCGCGCCCTGTCCCTGCCCGTGGAGGCGCAGTCCGTGGACATGCTGTGCGCCTTCAGCGTGTTCACGCATTTGCTGCACGCCGAGACCTATCTCTACCTCGAGGACGCCCACCGGGCCCTGCGTCCGGGCGGACGGGTGGTGCTGTCGTTCCTCGAATTCGCCATCCCCGACCATTGGGCGGTGTTCGAGCGGACGGTGCAGGCCCAGCGCGCCAGTACGGTGCCGCACCTCAACCAGTTCCTGGAGCGCAACCAGATCACGATCTGGGCGCAGCACCTCGGCTATACGTCCGTCGACTTCATCGACGGCAACACCGCGCCTTGGCCCTCGGGGGCGCCCCTGGGACAGTCCATCGCTGTCTTGACCAAGGGGTGAGCCGTCTCTTGCCCGAATAACCCCCCGCGCTTAGGGTCCGGCCCGTCCTGAAATCACAAAAAATCCGGAGCTGTCCCATGGGCTTTCTCGCCGACGCCCTGTCGCGTGTGAAACCGTCCGCGACCATCGCGATGACGCAGAAGGCGCGCGAGCTCAAAGCCGGCGGGATGGATGTGATCAGCCTCTCGGTCGGCGAGCCGGATTTCGACACGCCCCAGCACATCAAGGACGCGGCCGTCGCGGCCATCGCCCGGGGCGAGACCAAGTACACGCCCGTCTCCGGCATCGTGCCCCTGCGCGAGGCCATCGTGAAGAAGTTCAAGCGCGAGAACGGACTGGACTACAAGGCGTCGCAGACCATCGTCGGCACCGGCGGCAAGCATGTGATCTACAACGCGCTGCTCGCCACCCTGAACCCCGGCGACGAGGTGGTGATCCCGCGCCCCTACTGGGTCTCGTATCCGGAGATGGTGGTTTTGTGCGGCGGCACGCCGGTCTTCGCCGAGACCACCATGGAACATGACTTCAAGCTCCAGCCCGATGAGCTGGAGCGCGTGATCACGCCGAAGACGAAGTGGATCATCCTCAACTCGCCCTCGAACCCCTCGGGGGCGGCCTACGCGCGGGATGAGATGAAGCGGATCACCGACGTGCTCCTGCGCCATCCGCACGTGTGGGTGCTCACCGACGATATGTACGAGCACCTCTGCTACGGCGACTTCGAGTTCGTCACGCCGGCCCAGGTCGAGCCGAACCTCTACGAGCGCACGCTCACGATGAACGGCGTCTCGAAGGCCTATGCCATGACGGGTTGGCGCATCGGTTACGCCGCCGGCCCGGAGACGCTCATCAAGGCCATGGACTTCGTGCAGGGCCAGCAGACGTCGGGCGCCTGCTCGATCTCGCAATGGGCCGCCGTGGCGGCCCTGGACGGCACGCAGGCGCACCTCGCCGAGTTCCGCAAGGCGTTCCATGCCCGGCGCGACCTCGTGGTGTCGATGCTGAACCAGACGCAGGGGCTGAAGTGCCCGACCCCCGAGGGTGCGTTCTACGTCTACCCGTCCTGCGCCGAGACCATCGGGCGTCGGGCGCCGTCCGGCAAGGTGATCGAGACCGACGAGGATTTCGTGCTGGAGCTGCTCCAGACCGAGGGCGTGGCCGCTGTCCACGGCTCCGCCTTCGGCCTCGGCCCCAACCTGCGCATCTCCTACGCCACCTCGAATGCGGCTCTCGAAGAAGCCTGCACGCGCATCCAACGCTTCTGCGGCGCCCTGCGGTAGGTTTCCCGTCAACGATGGCCACGCCGTGGGACGATGTCCTGCGGCGTGGCGGCCAGTTGCCGGCTTCCGGTCCGACCCCTACACCGATCCTCCCTGCTGCCGATGCGCTCGATGGTTTCGCGAACCCGCTCGGGCTTTGCATGGCGGCGGGGCCTGTCGTGACGGGGCGGTGCGGACCAGTTCTCTGCTCCGTTCCTGTGAGGCCTAGTGGGCCGGGTCGCGGCAGGTGTGTCACGGGCGCGGGGAACAGGAACCGTCGCCGTGGCGCAAGGCCCACCCTTCTCGAAACGTTTCAAGATGAGTCCCGGTGACCTGAACCGGGATGGTCACGCGCCGCGGATGGGAGCGGTCCTTTAACGATCCTGCGCGAGAGTCGTATCAGGCCGGGGAACCGGTTATGTGCCACCGCGTAGCTTCGGGCCAGACCACAATGAGACGCCTCCTCACGGGTGGCATCAAGGCGATCCTCGCCATCGCCGCGCTCTCCACCGCAGCCCACTGGACCATGCGTCTGCAGCGTGAGCCCACGGCCACGTCCTGGCCCGTGGCGTCGATTCCCGATCCGGTGACCACCGGCTCCATCGATGTGCGAAAGCCGGCATCGAGCCAGGACGTGACACGCGGCCTTGATCAGCGGCGGCTCTCCGAACTCTTCGCCGATACGACACCGGAAAAGGCCAAGGTCCAGAAGGCCGCTGCGAAGCGCTGAGGCGTCTTCACGAGCGGCGCGGGGCGGCGCCGTGCCGGAACCCGCCGCGGGGGGCTCGTGTTGGTGAACACAGCCCCATCGCAGGAGAGTCCGAATGGCCAATCCCGGCCTACCGATCCCCGAACCGTTGCCTGGTGGTATTCCGGGCGATCTGCCCGTGCCACCCACCCCCGACGAGCAGCCCGATATCGGCCCCACGGGTCCCCGCACGCCCTATCCGGTCAACGATCCAGGCATCGATTCTCCGGGCGGGCCCGGTTCGGAGCCGGATTACCTACCGGGTGGTCCGACGGACCCCGGCGTCCGGATGTAATCGGAGCGGGTTAGCGCCACGGCGCCGGCTGGTTCAGCTTAGGGCGAGCGCCCTAGTGGTCCCCGTGTGACGCACGCACATCGCGCGGGGCGCTCAAGATCTCAGAGAGGCTCGTCGCGACGTGACGGGCTTCTTCGTCAGTCAGGCGCAGCCGAAAGGGCGGCAAAGCGCCGGCCTGGAGCGCCACGACCGCCTGACCCTGTTCGTCCGTGCCCACCTCGATGGCCGACGAACTCACGTCGAGCATCGCCAGATCCTCATCGTCCATATCCTCCGGGCCATCGGTCTCGTCGGGCTCGTCGATGGCCGTGAGAAGATGGCCGACGGCGCGGACGAGGGCGCGGGCGGCGCGCGCATCCATCACCACGGCCGTCGCTTGGTCGTCCTTCTGGAAGGAGAGCTGAATGTTCGCGCCTTCGAGGGAAACCGAGATGCCCGCCATGAACCGCCTTAACCGCATCACTTCGAACGACCCACGCCAACGCCGATCCGTGACAGATCTCCGGCGTGCGAGCCGGGCCGCGGCGGACATTTCGTGGGCGGCTCTAACCGCCTGGACTCGAACTCTTATATGCACCGGAGCGCTTCGAATTCCCAGCGCCTGGCGCCATTGCCGCAGGCCATTCCCGCGCTCGCTGGGCGGCCCGGCACTCTTCCGGGGCCAGGGATGCCTTGTTGCGGCCGCATGAAACGACTACATGTGGTTCCAGCGGGTATCGGTGAGCCGGACGCTTGTAACACCAAAGCGTTTCACGTCCTGCTGGTCCCCGTCAGGACGTTTTGGAAGAGGATCTTCGCGTCGGCATCTCTTTTTGCTGTGCGAAGATCGACGAACGATACGAGGATCTATTCGTGAATACCGGCACTGTGAAATGGTTCAACGAGACCAAGGGCTACGGCTTCATCCAGCCTGACGATGGCGGCAAGGACGTCTTCGTTCACATCTCCGCCGTCGAGCGTGCGGGCATGCGCAACCTCATCGAGGGTCAGAAGGTCTCGTACGAGATCCAGACGGACAAGCGCAGCGGCAAGGACTCGGCCGGCAACCTCCAGGCGGCCTGACGCCCTCGGCGCCAGCCCTCAGGGCTGGCGTCAATCACGGTTCCGCCAGGAACCTTCACCGCCGATTGTCGCGCCGTTGTTCCGGGGAGGAACGCGTCGCCCGATCGGTTTTTTGCAACCTCAAGCGACGCTTACGGACCCGGCACGGGTCCCGCACATCACGAAATCTGAAAGTACACAAGAAAACATATGTTGTTCGAATACACCCGACGCCGCGGCGTCCGTTCGCCCGTTACTGATGCGGCGACCTTCCGGGTGGATCGTCTTAGGCAGGCCGCGCCACGCGGTACCCAGACGACCGACCTGAGCCATCTCATCGATTCCTCCTACAATTATCATTCGGCCCGCGAACTCCGTTGGCATCTGGCCGATCGGTTCGGCATGTTGCCCGAGGCCATCGCCCTGCGCGAGTACGCCTGACCGATTGGTCGCCAAGGCTGACCCTTGTGAAGGGATTGGTTCTTGAGTCTCGGCGTGTTGATCGCCCTGCTCGGCGTTCCGGGCTGTAGGCCTGTCTCTTAGCGGACACGTCGTGGAAGATGGTCGACGGATGCTGTTTCGTACCGTCCCTCGCCATCCTGCAGCGATGAGTCCGTGTGCCCAGAGGCGCACGGACCGATATCGCTTCAACGCCATAGGGTCTCGCGCGATCGCTTTCAGACCTCTGGGGTCGCATCGGAGTTTGCCCGGAGCTGCGCGCGGCGGGTGAACCATGCCCACTCCGATCTAGAATAGGCCGATGGAGAAAGGTCCGCAAAAAGGCCCGGTGCATGAGCACCGGGCCTTTCTTTTCGCCATCCCCGAACGAAGGAAGCCCGGCCTTTCGGCCGGGCTTCTCAGCTTCCGTGATGCGGAAACGTATCGGCTTAGTACGAGCCGAACTTGTAGTTCAGGCCGGCGCGGATGACAGCGAACTCGGTGTCGCGGCCACGGGTGTTGCCGATGGTGGTGGAGGCGTAGGAGGTGTTGGTGCGGAACTGCAGGCCGGTGCTGTTCGAGACGGCGAACACGTCGCTGGCTGCGGTCCGGTCGAGGTTCACGTACAGACCTTCGATCTTCAGCGTGACGGCCGAAGAGCGGAAGAAGTTCAGGAACGAGTCGGTCGGCAGCGCGTACTCGATGCCACCGCCGGCGGCGTAGCCGGTGCGGAAGCTGTCGTTGCCGCGGAAGCCACCGAACGAACGATCGGCGCTGCCCGAGCCGTAGGCGAAGCCGCCGGTGCCGTAGAACAGGACGCGGTCGAAGGCGTAACCGATGCGGCCGCGCACGGTGCCGAAGAAGTCGAGGCTGGACAGGCCGTTCGGGTTGATGAACGTCAGGTCCGGGTTCGGGGTGCCGATGAAGGTGGCATTACGACCACGGTTGCGGCCGAAATCGACGTACTGCGCGTCGGCTTCGATACCGACCACGACGCCGGAGCCCGGGGTGAACTGGTAGTTGTAGCCGATCTGGCCACCGCCCGTGAAACCTTCCTGCGAGCTACGGTCGGAGAAGATCGCAGCGCCGTTGCCGCCGACGAGGCCGGGGTTGCGGAAGATGCCCGAAGCGCCGCTGGCGACAACCGCCGTGGTGCCGTCGAAGCTGCTGGCGTCGAAGGCGTAACCGGCGTTGAAACCGGCGTAGAAGCCCGTCCAGGTGAACACCGGCACCGGCACGAAAACCGGCGGCGCGGCGCGGCGCGGAAGGTCGGCGGCCGAAGCGGCGGCCGTGAGAGCCGTGAAGGCTGCGAAAGACGTGAGAAGCTTTTTCATTGTTGATCCCCAGCGAGTTGCCCGATCGCTGGGCAAGCTACCCGAGTTTCCACAGCCAAGATGTAGCGTCGGGGTCACACTGGTCGTGGCGATGCGCTGGCATCCCGGGGGGTAATCTCAGGTTGGCGGCGTTCCGTTGGCCGTGAGGACCGCGCCGGCAAGGTAGAGCGAGCCGCAGATAAGGATGCGGGGCGGCTGGGCGAAACTCGCCGTGCACAGACCCTCGAGGGCGGCCTCGACGCTCGATGCCACGCGCGCCTCCAAACCGACTTCGAGGGCGATCTGTGCCACCTCCTCGGCCGGACGCGCCGCCATCTGGCCGGCGATGGGCACGGCGATGAGGGTGCGGGCGAGACCGACGAAGTTGCGCAGGAAGCCCTCAGCATCCTTCGTGCCAAGCAGTCCCACGATGAGGACGAGCGGCACGTCGCTGCGTTCCCCCAGGTCCGCCATGGCGGCGGCGAGGATGCGGCCGCCATCGACGTTGTGTCCGCCGTCGAGCCAGAGTTCCGCGCCGGCCGGCACGAGCTCCGACAGGCGGCCCCGGTTGAGTCGCTGCAGGCGGCCGGGCCAATCGACGGAGGCGAGCCCCGCCTCGATGGCCGCGGTCCCGATATCGCCGAAACCCGCCGCCCTCAGGGCCGCGATGGCCGTACCCGCGTTGGTGAGCTGGTGGCGCCCGTTGAGGCGGGGGCGCGGCAGGTCGAACAGGTCGATCTCGTCCTGGAAGACGAGGCGCCCCCGCTCGGCATGGACGGCGAAATCCTGGTTCCCGACGCGGATCGGATTGGCGCCGATGGAATCCGCGATGCGGCACAGGACCGAATCGGCCTCCGCGTAGTCCTGCGCGGCGATGACCGCCGGGCAGCCGGCCTTGAAGATGCCGGCCTTCTCGGTGGCGACGGCCTCGACGGTATCGCCGAGATACTCCGCGTGGTCGCGCCCGATCGGGGTGACCACGGCGCAGGCCACCCGATCGATGACGTTGGTGGCGTCCACCCGCCCGCCGAGGCCGACCTCGAGGAGAAGCACGTCGGCGGGGGATTCGGAGAACAGCAGGAAGGCCGCAGCCGTGGTGATCTCGAACACGGTGATCGGCTCGCCTGCATTGGCGGCCTCGCAGCGGGCCAGGGCGTCGGCCAGCTGCTCCTCCGGCACGTACTGCCCGCCGCCCACAGCCCCGATGCGGATGCGCTCGTGGAAGCGCACGAGGTGGGGTGAGGTGTAGACGTGAGCGGCCAAGCCCCCGGCCTCCAGGATCGCCCTCATGAACGCGATGGTCGAGCCCTTGCCGTTGGTGCCGGCGACGTGAATCACCGGCGGAAGCCTGCGCTCCGGATGGCCAAGGCGTTCGAGCAGGCGCTCGATGCGACCGAGCGACAGGTCGATCGTGCGCGGATGCAGGGCGAGGAAGCGCGCCATGAGCGCGTCGGAGGAATCCATGGGCGTCACGTCGGCGAGTCTCAGGCCGGTTCGGCCACAGGGGCCGGGCGGGGCGGGGTGGGCGTGTCCTGGTTCATGAGGAGGCCGCACAGGCGGGTGATGGTCTCCTTGAGGGCGTGCCGGTGGACGACCTGATCGATCATCCCGTGTTCGAACAGGTATTCCGAGCGCTGGAACCCGTCGGGAAGTTTTTCGCGAATGGTCTGCTCGATCACGCGCGGGCCGGCAAAGCAGATCAGCGCTCCGGGCTCTGCGAGGTGGACGTCACCCAACATGGCGTAGGAGGCGGTGACGCCGCCCGTGGTCGGATTGGTCAGCACCACGATGTATGGCAACCGTGCGGCTTTCAGCCGACGGATCGCCACGGTGGTGCGGGGCATCTGCATGAGCGAGAGGATGCCCTCCTGCATGCGCGCGCCGCCCGACGCCGAGAACAGGATGTAGGGCGTGCGCTTGTCCAGCGCCGTCTCGGCGCCACGCACGAAGGCCTCGCCCGCCGCCATGCCCAGCGACCCGGCCATGAAGGCGAAGTCCTGGGCCGCGAGGGTCATGGGCAGGCCGCCGACGCGACCGAAACCGATCTTGAACGCATCGGGCATGCCGGTCTTGGCGCGGGCGTCCTTGAGGCGGTCGGCGTAGCGCTTCTCATCGCGGAACTTGAGCGGGTCGGCGGCGACCTCCGGCAGGGGGACGTCGATCCACGTGCCCTCGTCGAACATCATCTTGAGGCGCGCCCGGGCACTCATCTTGAGATGGTGCTCGGAGCCGGGAATGACCCAATGGTTGCTCTCCACCTCCTTGTGGAACACCATCTGTCCGGTGTCGGGGCACTTGACCCAGAGGTTCTCCGGGGTCTCGCGCTTGAACAGGGTCTTGATCTTGGGGCGCACGACCTCCGAGATCCAGTTCATCGGCTCAACCATCATCGTGATGCCGTCCTCAAGAGATCTGGGAACCGAGTCAGGCTTTGACCGCTCGGCGCACGCCCGCGGCGAGGTCGCGCACCAGGGTGCTCACGGCCTCCACGGTTCCGGCCTGCGCTCTGCCTTCGGCATCGAGGCTCCCCCGCAGGGCGTCGATGAGGGCCGAACCGACCACGACGCCATCGGCGCCCCGGGCGATGGCAGCGGCGTCCGCCCCCGTCCGCACCCCGAAGCCGACGACGACGGGCAGGTCGGTGTGGCGCCGGATGCGCCCGACGGCGTCGGCCACCTTATCGAAATCCGGCGTCGCCGTTCCGGTGACCCCGGTGATCGACACGTAATAGACGAAACCGGCGGTGTTCGCGAGGACGGCGGGCAGGCGCTTCTCGTCGGTGGTCGGGGTCGCGAGGCGGATGAAGGCGAGGCCTTTGGCGAGAGCCGGCAGGCACAACTCGTCGTCCTCCTCCGGGGGGAGGTCGACCACGATGAGACCGTCGATCCCCGCCGCCACGGCGTCGTCGAGGAAGCGCGCGACGCCGTAGGTGTGGATCGGATTGTAGTACCCCATCAGGATCACCGGGGTCTCGGCATTGCCCTCCCGGAACCGGCGGACGAGGTCGAGGGTCTTCGCCACGCCCTGGCCGCCCTTGAGCGCCCGCAGCCCGGCCGCCTGGATCGCCGGGCCGTCGGCCATGGGATCCGTGAAGGGCAGGCCGAACTCGACGATGTCGGCGCCGGAGGCCGGCAGGGCTTCCAGCACCTTCAGGGAGGTTTCCGAATCCGGGTCGCCCGCCATCACGTAGGTGACGAGGGCCGCGCGTCCTTCCGCCCGGCACCGGGCGAAGGTCGCGGCGATGCGGGAAGGGGCGGTGACGGTGCTCGATACGGTCATGGGCGCTTGCGCTCTCGCGGCCGGCCCGGATCGCGGGCTTTCGGATTGAGCCGTCGCGCCTACACCATCGGGGCCGGCCCGTGAAGCACGGGCGGCATTCGGCCCATCGCTTCGTCTGTCTTCCGATCCGACGCAGTCCGTCAAGGAATGCTTAAGCGCCTTTCGAAAGCCGGTGTTCAATCCCGGCTGACATCGTCCGCCCACGTCGCGGAGGGAACGGTTCCGTCGCGTCGGGGAGAGACGCATGACCAGCCAGGCCCTCGTGCTCATCCTCGCCGTCCTGGCCGTGGCCGTCGCCCTCGTGGTTCTCCTGCGGCGGCCCGCCCCCGGTCGGGATGGAATGCCGGTGCTGGAGGGGGCGGAGATCGAGCACCTCCATGACCGCATCCGGCGCATCGCCGAGAGCGAGGAGCGCTACCGCGCCCTGGTGGAGGCGACGACGGAACTCATCGTCCAGCGCGACGCCCTGGGGCGGATCACCTTCGCCAATGCCGGGTTCGGGCGCCTCGTCGGTGCCGAGGCCTTCGCGCTCATCGGGTCGACCGCGGAGGTCCCATGCCTGGAGCGTGGCCCCGTGGAGCAGGGGCCGGATGGGGTACGCCGGATCGAGCGGCGCCTCGCCCCCGCGAATGGGCCGCCGCGCTGGTTCTCCTTCATCGAGATGCCCGTCACCGGCCCGGACGGCGAGCGGCAGTGGCTGCATGCGGGCTCGGACATCACCGGGCGGATCGAGGCGGCGCGTTCGCTCGACGAGGCGCTGACCCGTGCCGAGGCGGCCAACGTCGCCAAATCCCGCTTCCTCGCCACCGTCAGCCACGAGTTCCGGACCCCGCTCAACGGCATCCTCGGCATGGCCGACCTCGTCCTCGACACCGGCCTCGACGCGGAGCAGCGCACCTACGTCGAGGCGGTGCGGACCTCCGGCAAGGCCCTGCTCTCCCTCATCGACGGCATCCTCGATTTCTCGCGCATCGAATCGGGCCGCCTCGACCTTGCCGCCGCGCCCTTCGATCTGGCCGCCCTCGCCGAGGGCGTGGTCGAACTCCTCGCCCCCCGCGCCCAGGACAAGGGCATCGAGATCGCCCTCGACCTCGCCGAGGATCTACCTTCCCTGGTGATCGGCGATGCCGACCGCGTGCGCCAGATCCTCGTCAACCTCGCGGGCAACGCCGTGAAGTTCACGCTAGTCGGCGGCGTCGGGATCGAGATCGCGCGGGCGGGCGACGGGGTCGCCCTCACGGTCCGCGACACCGGGCCGGGCATCCCGTCCGAGCGGATCCCACTTCTGTTCGAGGAATTCGAGCAGGGCGACGGCAGCGCGAGCCGGCGCCACGAGGGGACGGGCCTCGGCCTCGCCATCACCCGCCGCCTCGTCGCTCGAATGGAGGGGCGGATCGAAGCGGATTCGACGGTCGGGCACGGCAGCCGGTTCACGGCGATCCTGCCCCTGGCGGGCGCCTCCGCGGGGGAACCGGCCGTGTCGGCGGAGCCGGTCCGCCTCGACGGACGCAGGGTGCTCATCGTCGCGAAATCCCCGTTCCAGGCTCCGTTCCTCGCCCGCCGCCTCGACCACGCGGGGGCTCGCGCGATGGTGGTCCCGACCGAGGCGGCCGGCCTCGATGCCCTCGCGGCGCACACTTTCGATACCGTCATCGCCGACAGGTCGCTCGGCGATTCCGCCGTACGGACCCTGGCCCGGGCCGCCGAGGGGCACGGCGTGCGCTGCAGTCTCGTCCTGCTCTCGCCCTTCGACCGGCGGGAATTCGGGTCCCCGGGAGCGGCGGGCTTCGACGGCTACCTCATCAAACCCGTCCGCGCCCGCTCCCTGTTCGACCGGCTCGGGGCCTCGACGAAGCCCCCGGCCGCGCCCGCCGAGCCGTCGGCCGCCTCGTCCTCGGAGCCCGTGTCCCGCTCCGGCGCCCGCGTTCTCCTCGCCGAGGACAACCCCATCAACGCCCTACTGGCGACGAAGGCCCTGGAGCGCCTCGGCGCTACGGTGGTGCCCGCTCGCGACGGGCTGGAGGCGGTGGCGCTGTTCGAGACCGGCGCCTTCGACCTCGCGCTCATCGACATCCGGATGCCTGGTCTCGACGGCCTTGAGACCGCCCGGCGCATCCGCACCCTGGAGGCGGCGCGGGGCGGAGACCGGCTCAACCTCGTGGCGCTCACCGCCAATGCCGGGCGCGACGACGAGCGGGCCGCGCGCGCCGCCGGCTTCGACGGCTTCCTGCCCAAACCCCTCAACCTCCGCGCCCTGCCGGCGCTGCTCGAGCGGCGGTCGGACGCGGCCTGACGCGGCGTTCGCGGCCGCGCGTTGACAGGGGCCGGCCGGCACGCGAACACGGGCGCCATGGTCGCTCCTTCTCCCCTCGACGCCCCGACGCCGGATCCGGCTTCCGCCCGCAACGACCGTCGTGTCCTCGGCGGCATCGCGGCGATCGTCCTGGCCGCCGTGCTGATCGGAACCCTCGCCCCGGCCCCGCACCGGCCCGCCGCCGCCTTGGCGCCGAGTGCCGACCTCGCCTGTGCCGAGTGGGGCGACGGTTGCCACGTGTGCCAGCGCCGGGAGGAGGGCGCCGCCTGCTCCCTGCCCGGCATCGCCTGCGTGCCGGGTCCGATGCGGTGCCTGCGCGGCACCGGCGACTGATCCGGGCGGGATCGGTGTCCGCGCCGACCTTTCGGTTCGCCCCCAGTCCCAACGGCCGCCTGCATCTCGGCCACGCCTATTCCGCCCTGCTCAATGCCCGCCTCGCCGCGCGCTGGAGCGGGCGCCTCCTCCTGCGGATCGAGGATATCGACCCGGGTCGCTCGCGCCCCGATCTCGTCGCGGCCCTTGGGGACGACCTCACCTGGCTCGGGCTTCGCTTCGACGGCCCGGCCCGCCGACAATCCGAGCATATGGCCGTCTACCGGGCGAACCTCGACGGTCTCGCGGCCCGGGGCCTCGCCTATCCGTGTTTCTGCTCGCGCGCCGAGGTCGGCGCGGCGGCCGGGGCCGCCGCCGGCGACGGCGCGATCCCGCGCGATCCCGACGGGGCGCCGCTCTACCCCGGTACCTGTCGTCACCTGTCGCACGGGGCCATTGCCGGCCGCCTCGCCCGAAGCGAACCCCATACCTGGCGCCTCGCCATGGACCGCGCCCTTGCCACCGCCCCCGGCCCCCACGGCTTCACCGCCTTCGACCCCGATGGCGCGGCACGGACCGTTGCCGCCGATCCCGCCCGCTGGGGCGACACCGTCATCGCCCGACGCGACGTGCCGACGAGCTATCACCTCGCCGTGGTGACCGACGACGCCGCCCAAGGGATCACCCACGTGGTGCGCGGCGCCGACCTCCTCGCCGCCACTGATCTGCACGTCCTGCTCCAGGCCCTCCTCGGCGTCGGGTCCCCGCGCTATCACCACCACGCGCTCCTGTTGGACGCGGCGGGCGCCAAGCTCGCGAAATCGCGCGGCTCGCAGAGTCTGGCGGACCTGCGGGCGCAGGGGATCGCACCGGAGGTCCTGCGGGCGCGTCTCGGATTCGCCTGAAGGGGCTTGTGCCGCACGTGGCTTTTCCCCTCTCATCGCGAAAAATTCGTGAGGGAGAGCCCTGAGCCCGTGTCCGACCGTTTCAATGCCGCCGCTCATTGCCTGTCCGAGAATGCCCGCCTGCGGCCCGACAAGGCCGCCCTCGTCATGGCCGGCGCCGATGGCGCCGCCACGATCCTGACCTTCGCCGAGGCCGATCGGGCCGTGCGGGCCATCGCGGCCGGTCTCCTCGCCCTCGGCCTCGAACCCGGTGCACGCGTGATGGTGCGCCTCGGCCACGAGGCCGATTACGTCCTCACCTATTTCGCGGCCCTGGCCGCCGGCCTCGTCGCCCTGCCGGCCTCGCCCCAGCTCACACCGGCCGAGGCGGCGTTCCTGGCGGCGGATTCCGGGGCCGCCGTGATCGTGGCCGGCGCCGATGTCGTCCTCGATCCGGAGGGCGTCGCCGGCCGCATCGTCCTGCGGCCCGCCGACATCGCCGCCCTAAAGGCGGGGCCGCCGCTCACCGCCTATGCCGATACGGCGGCCGAAGACCCGGCTATCCTCGTCTACACCTCGGGCACCACGAGCCGTCCCAAGGGCGTGCGCCACGCCCACCGCTCCGTGCGCGGCCGGGCGCCGATGCATGCCCATTGGCTCGGCCTCACGGAGACGGACGTGATGCTGCATGCCGGCACCCTGAACTGGACCTACACGCTCGGCGTCGGCGTCACCGATCCGTGGGCCTGCGGCGCCACGGCGGTGCTCTACGACGGCCCGCGCGACCCCGCCCTGTGGCCGGCCCTCATTGCCCGGCACGGCGCCACGATCTTCGCCGCCGTGCCCAGCCTCTACCGCCAGATCCTCAAATACGCCGACATGGCCGCCCACGATCTCTCCCGCCTCCGCCACGGGGTTACGGCCGGCGAGGCGTTGCCGGCCGAGCTTCTCGCCGCCTGGGAGAGCGCCACGGGCAAGCCCCTCTACGAGGCGCTCGGCATGAGCGAGATCTCGACCTATGTCTCGAGCGGCCCGACCATCCCCGTGCGGCCCGGCTCGCCCGGCCGGCCCCAGCCCGGTCGCCGCGTCGCGATCCTGCCAACCGAGGGCCCGCCCGAGCCGCTGCCGTCGGGGGAGGTCGGCCTGCTCGCCGTCCACCGCTCCGAGCCCGGCCTCATGCTCGACTACTGGAACCGGCCCGACGAGGATGCCGCGGTCACCCGCGGTGCGTGGTTCACCGGCGGCGACCTCGCCCGCTTCGATGCCGACGGCTACCTCTGGTTCCACGGCCGCAACGACGACCTCATGAACGCGCTCGGCTATCGCGTCTCGCCGAGCGAGGTCGAGGCGGTCCTCGCCCGCCACCCGGACGTCGCCGAGGTCGGGGTCGCCGAACTCGCCGTGCGCGCCGACCTCAACGTGATCGCGGCCTTCGTGGTGGCCAAACCCGGCACGGCGCCCGAGCCAGCGTCCCTCATGGCCTTCTGCGGGCAGCATCTGGCCGCCTACAAGTGCCCGCGCGAGATCCGCTTCCTCGACGCCCTGCCGCGCACGCCCAACGGCAAGGTCCAGCGCCGCCGCCTCGGGCAGGGATGAGGTTGTGGCGGGGGAGGGGGGCCGATAGAGCGAGGCACCTCCCACAAGGATCCCAGCCCCGATGCCGGCCCCGCGATGACCGCCCTTCCCCTCTCCGTCTTCATCATCGCCAAGAACGAGGCCGACCGCATCGGGGCGACGATCCGGGCGGTGCGGGACCTCACCGACGACCTCGTGGTGGTGGATTCCGGCTCCACCGACGGCACCCAGGCCCTCGCGGCTTCCCTCGGCGCGCGGGTGATCCACAACGACTGGCCGGGCTATGGCCCGCAGAAGCGCTTCGCGGAAGACCAGTGCCGGCACGTCTGGCTCCTCAACGTGGATGCCGACGAGGTGGTGCCCGGCGATCTCGCCGACGCCATCCGGGCCACCTTCGCGGCGGGCGAGCCGGCGCATCCGGCCTATCGCATCGCTATCGCGGAGATCTTTCCCGGCGAAGGCCGCCCCCACCCGTGGGCCTATCGCCTGACCCCCGTGCGGCTCTACCGCAAGGATCGCGGCCGCTACTCGCCGTCGCCGGTCCACGACCGTGTCGACCTCGCGCCCGACGCCTCCGTCGGCCGCCTGCGCGGCGTGATCCACCATTTCTCGGTCCGGTCCCTGGGCGACCAACTCGACAAGCTCAACCGCTACTCCGACCAGCAGGCCGATGATCTGGCCGCCCGCGGCGTCGCGATCCCAACGTGGCGCCTGTTCGTCGAGCTGCCCGGCAACTTCCTCAAGGCCTATCTCGGCCGCCGCCACTTCGTGCGCGGCACCTACGGCTTCCTCACGGCCATGAACTACGCCATCTCGCGCCACCTGCGCGTGGCCAAGCACTACGAGCGCCGCCGCGCAGATTCTCACGCCGATCCCGAATCTCGGCTTGACCGCCCGGACGCGAAATTCTAGATCGGCGGCCTGCGGAGACGTGGCCGAGCGGCTGAAGGCACTCGTTTGCTAAATGAGCGTACCCCGAAAGGGGTACCGAGGGTTCGAATCCCTCCGTCTCCGCCATCTACCCCAAGCCGCTGTAAGCCTCTGGCAAACAAGCGGCTTTTTCTTTGCCGAAAACGCATATGACCCCGATTTGACCCCGAACTTTAAGGCTGTGGAAATCCCTGGCCCGTGTCCGCCAGCCCTCCGCGCCGTAGGAAAGCGTGCTGACGAGTCGCCCAACACCCGCGAAGTATCCTGCGTCCATGATCCAAGACCCGTATCGGTCGCTGCAAGCGGGTATCGGTTAGCGCTACCCGATACCGTCTTGGGACCGCTCCTAGGCGCCACCAACGTCCCGGCGCGGCCGGCCCGGCAGAGAGGTGCGAGCAGACCATCGAGCGCGGCCCGAGGAGCTCTTTCAACCAAACCATCGATGCCGGCGGCATGCGCTTCGAGATGACGTCGCCTGCCAGGTAGGTTCGAGGTCCGCGACGCCTTTCGCATGTGGGCGCTTCGCATCCGGACCGGGACGTCTCCCCCATGTCCAGGTCCAGGCCGCATCCCACGGGATCCGCTAACCTCGGCATCCTGGATTCGCAGGAGACCAAGCGATCATGGCACCCGAGGAAATCAAGGCAAAGGTTCACCAGACCTACGAGAGGGCTTTTCAGGGCTCGATGTCGTACAGCCGCCGTCACCCGCAGGTCGATCACCTGTTCCGCGACCTGAAGCTGTACGGTCGCGACGCCGGTGCCGATTTCGCGGTCACGCACCTTGGCCGGATCGTCCAGGATGTCCTGGATGCGGCCGGGAGCAGGCAGATGTCGCTCACGCTGCACGCCTACGAGTTCGGTAAGGCGGCCATTATGGGTCTGGAGGAAACCCTGCGCGAGCGAACGGGCCTGCGGGTGGAGGTCGTGAAGTCCGCGATCACGCTGATTTGGGCCGAGGAGAGGGCCGGACTTATCTGATCGCTCCGGCCAGACACGTCGCCCGTCGAGGCACGACGCTCAAGTCAGCGGCGTGCCGGCTCTCCTGAAGGCAGGTCCGTACCCGGAGCCATCAGCCTCTGCCGACCGACGTATGGCCGTAAGCGTCCGTCGCACCCACTGCGAGCGGGCCTGGACTGAGGGGAACAAAACGAGCCCAAGCGATTTGGTTCCTAGACTTGGCCGTCAAATTCCGGGGGGCTGGCATGCTTGCGAAAACACTGGCCCGGCCTGCCAAGGGCAAGTCGCCTGCCGACAAGGCGGCGGCGCCCCGCGTCCGGAACGCGGACCCTTCCAAGTCGCCCAGGCCAGCGACCAAGGCCAAGAAGGCCAAGATCCGGATCTTCGTCTCCTACTGCCACGTGAACGCGGTCCAGCAGGCGAAGCTGCAGGTCCACCTAGCCCAGTTGAAGCGTGACGAGGTCGAGACCTGGTTCGACGGCGACATGGCAGCCGGCGACAAGCTGGGCACCGAGATATCCCGTAAGCTGCGGGAGGCGGACATCTTCGTCGCGCTTATGAGTCCCGAGTACATCCACAGCCACTGGTGCCAGCTTGAATACAATCGAGCCATGCGCCGGCGCGCCAACGGCGCCATGCGGGTCGTGGTGGTCATTGTGCGGCCTTGCGGGTGGAAGGATACGGGCGCGTCCGAGCTCAAGGTGCTTCCCCGCGACGGGCGGACCGTGAGCGATTGGCGGACGATGGACCACGCCTTCGCCGACGTGACCGAGGGCATCAAGGGGGCCGTCAGGGCGGTGAGGGCATCGAAGGTCGCGACGCCCGGGGCAAAGCCGGCGCGTGCGTCCAGATCCGCTGCAGCCGCCAAAGCGAAGCAGCGGGCACCGAGGGCCAAGGCAACGCCGGGCGCGAGGCCGAAGGCCAAGCCCGGGGCGAAGGGCGGTCGCACGGTACGCAAGGATGCGGTCGGGTAGGAACGGACCGGAGGGTCGGTAACGACATGCCGAAGAACATCGTCGTCTTCTCGGACGGCACCGGTCAGGACGGCGGCGCCAGGCCGGAACAGCGGCTCAGCAACATCTTCAAGATGTACCGCGTCTGCAAGACCGGGCCGGAGAATGCCATCGACCCGACGGAACAGGTCGCGTTCTACGACCCGGGACTCGGCACGGATATCGGGGCGTCCGCGATGACCGCGCCCGTCCGTTTCATCCAGAAGACGGCCGCCTCGCTGTCGGGGCGCGGCATCACCACGAACATCGCCGACTGCTACGCCTTCATCGTCAACCACTACGAGGAGGGGGACCGGATCTTCCTCCTCGGGTTCAGCCGCGGAGCCTACACGGTCCGCTGCGTGGCCAACCTGCTGATGCTGTGCGGCGTGCCGACCCGGGCAGCCGACGGCGGCCAACTCCTACGCTTCCGCAAGATGACCCGCGACATCGCCCGCGAGGCCGTCGACACCGTCCTCGAACACGGTGCCGGACATCCCCGCGAGGACTACGACGCCGAGCGCAGCGAGATGGCGCGCCGGTTCCGCGCGCGCTACGGCTCGGTCCACCAAGACGGCGGGGATCTCGCCAACGTCGCACCCTACTTCATCGGCACATTCGACACGGTGGCCGCCCTGGGCGTCTCGGGGGCCAAGCGAACGGTGATCCAGGCCATCGTCGCCGCCGCCGTCGGCGTTCCGTTGACCCTGATCATCGCGACCGCGTCGGCGGCCTTGGCTGGCCTCCTCCACCTCGCTTTCGACGTCCCGTTCTGGTCGATGGCCGCCGCCCTCGTCGCGGTCGCCGTAGGCGTATCGGCCATCGCCTATGACGTCGTTCGGTATCGGCTCAGGCTGGCCCGGACGAAGACGATCACGGACTATCCCACCCCCGGCGAAAGCCGCAGCCACGAGGCGCGATGGGAGGGTGCGAACTTCGACAAGCTACTCAGCGCCCAGGTCGGCTACGCCAGAGCCGCCATCGCCATCGACGAGCGTCGGGAGGATTTTGCACGGGTGAAGTGGGGGCCGACCGCCGTGGCGCCGCCGCGGGAGCCTGGCCTACCGCCGATGCTGATCCAGATGTGGTTCGCCGGGAACCACTCGGACATCGGCGGCAGCTACGAGGAGACCGAATCAAGGCTGTCCGACATCGCACTCAAATGGATGCTCGAACAGGCGGTAGGGATACCGGATGGCCTGAAGGTGGGCGGGATGCCGGCGGTTAAGGACTGGCGCCATCCCAAGGAGGTCATGGAGATCCCACGCCTGCACCTGTTCCCGTCGTCGGCCGGCGTTCAGCATTGTGAGGTCGCGGGGATGCGCGACACCATCGAGGAGCGGATCGCCCCCTGGTACGTGCCGGAGCGTGTTCGCGCATGGGCACGAGGCAAGAACTGGGCGGTCCAGGACCGCCCCCGGCCGAAGAACGGCGCCACGCTGCATCCCAGTGTCGCCGAGCGCTTGGCGCTGGAGGATGTCCAGCAGTGCGATGGCAGGCATCCCTACCGCCCACCGCTGGTGAAGGGCGATCCTGCCTTCGCCCATCTCTACGGGCCATGACCGACCTCGGGTTGGTAGTGTCGGCCTCCTGCGCGAACGGGTCGAGCGGATCGTGCGACCTCGGATGGCCGCCAGCAGGACGGAGACGTCTAGGAGCCCAGATAGACCACCGTCTCGTCCGGTCGGTAATCCGAGAAAGTCCAGCCGACGAGCCGGGCCGCCTTCGCCAGGCGGTCCTTCGGACGCCGTGCCATGTTCCTGCGGAAGGTGAAGGCGGCGACCTCTGCCGTCGCCCCTCCGCCGATGGGATCGGGCCAGACCAGGTCGTCGTATCCAGAAGGCTTACGAGGAGGCGGCGCCCCCTGCGGGCCGGCGTAGCCGTACAGTTCGAAGGCCCGAAAGCGTAGCAGGTGGGAGAGATGGCCTTCGGGGACATCCTCACGCTTGCTGTCCGTCAGCTTGGCGATGAAGGTGGGCGTGTAACAGATGTTGCGCAGGTCGCTGTACGACGCCGGGTCCCGTGCGGCCGCATAGAGATGGTTGCACTGCAGGTCGGGTCCGCGCTTGAAGCCCGTGGCCCACTCGAAGGCCGTCGCCGGGCTCGCGTTGTCGTCCAGCATCGCGTCCCCGATGATCGCACCCTTCGGGCCGCCTCGGATCGTGCGGAAGACCGCGCGTGTCCCTACGGAGCCGACCGCATCGGGATGCGCGAAGACCGTCAGCGAGGCGAGCGCCTGGTCGAGCGAGCGCCACGCCGACAAGCCGATCAACTGGACGAGGACGCGCCGGCCATCGTTTTCGAAGTCCGCGAGCGTTGGAAGCGGTCGAAGCTGGTCCACTGCGATGCTCCTGGTACTCGCCTGGGCGCCTACGCGAGCCGCTCAGTCGGTTCGGGTTGGCGCTACGGCATCCCATGAGGTGTTATGCGGATGCCAGAGGGGCGTAATGTACGGCTCCGAGGGTGTGTGCGATGGCGAGTAGGAACGACGGCCTGCCGATGCCCAGAAGCGTGCAGGCTTCAGAGATGGCCCTGGCGGTGCATCTCGCTTAGGGCGTTGAGTGCCCAGCTGCGGAGGTATTCGATCCGCAGCACGACGATTCCGGTGTCGCCAGTCCGCCAACGACACACGATGCCGGTCACGCGCGCCTCCGCAGGTGTCCAGGACTGACCGCCCCGAAGACATTCGACGTAGCGGGTGTTCCAAACCGTGGAGCCGCTGAAGCCCGGCGGCAGGGGCAGGTGGCCGGCGCCTCCGATCATCTCGGCGTGCTCAGGGGAATGGTGCAAGGCGATGAAGTAGCGTCCATCAAGGCCCTCGGGTTGGGCCTCCATCGCCTGAGTTGCATAGGACGTCGATGCGCTGAGCAGGTTCTCGAAGTGGAAGCTTGAATTCTCCTGCGCGTACCCGCGGAAGAACAGGATTTCCCGTGGCACCGTCGCATGGGCCCACGTGATCGACGCCTCCTGGATCGCCGCTGCGCGATGGTCGACTGACCACGCAGTTTCCGGGACCGGGCACAAGGCACAGTCGATTGGGTAGGAAGCTGAAAGCGATCCATGCGCGCAGCGGATGACGCTGTCCGTCCCGTGGAGGCCGTGAGCCAAGTCAGGGAGTTCGCTGTTCGTCGCCGGGTCGAGGATGACGTGCTCATTGGTGAGCAGGAAACGCCGCTCGAACAGTTCGACGAAAGACCCCGTTCCCGACAGGCGTGGAACGTCGTCTGGCTTCTCGTATGAAATGGGCGTCACGAACGGCGCCGTGAACGCCTGCATTTCCTTCACGACATGGCGCTGGTGTGCCTTCCAATCGTCTTCGGTCATCATGCCATCCGAGCCGCGCAAGGATGATCGCATATGCCGAGGCGTTTGTTCCGATGCCGCTGACTTCGTCGCCGATCACCCGTAGGCCGGTTTCACCGGGCGCCGGCCGAATTGTAGAGGTTGGCTCCGGGAACCGGGTCGTACCTGGCGGTCAGGCGGTGCGGCGGCCATACCGCCCCTGCGGTTGAGCCTCGAAGTATTTTCCGTGCTTGATGCGCACGTCCATCTTCTTCTTGAGCACGCCCGGGGTGAGCGGCTCCTTGTGAAGGGCGGCCCCCCGTACGGTCCATGTCTTGATCTCGGGTAGGATCTCGGCCGGGGTCATGGCGCTTCCGTCCGGAATGATGTCGTGGATCTCCTGCATGACGCGGTCCCAGAACTCCTCGGCCCGCAAGCGTTCGAGTTGGTTTTCGACCTTGGCCAGCCGCGTCTGGAGACGCTCGCCGTCCTGGTCTGCGGCGACACCCTTGGCCTTAAGCACCGCGTTCTCGGCCTGTAGCGTCTCGATCATGCCGAGCAGGTGCTCGCGGTCCTGTGCCTCCTCCCTGCGCAGGGCGGTGGCCTCCTCGCGCTCGCGAACGAACTTCTGGGTAGCCTCGCGCTTGGCGCGCTTCCACAGGTCCATGGCGAGAATCTGGGAGGCCTCCTTCATGTCCTTGGGCAGGTCGGTGGGTTCGTGCCTGGCACTGTAGCCGCGTTTTTTGCGCCAGGCGCGCAGGTGCTTGCAGACCTCGCGGGGCGAGCCGCCCTTGTCTAGCGCAGCGCGCACGTTGCGCAGGCTGGGCCTTTCGCCCTTGGCGAGCAGCTTGTCGGCGGTCAGGAATACCGAGAATTCGGTTGGCATCGGGGCCTCCGGCGGGTCGGGGGCAGCTTGCCTGGGCCGGGTTAAGCACCCGTCACGCGGGGCGGTCAGGGCCGCGGGATTCGCGACTCCAACGGCGGGTATCGGGTAACGCTATCCGATACCTTTCGCGCGATGCTTTCGACGGTTTCGCACACGGACTGCGATAGTGAGCCAGTTGGAAATCTTAGTCGCTGACCCCACCTCGCTGTTGCACGCAGTAGCGGTAAGGAGGGGTCTGTGGCGAACTTGAGTACAGGTGCCGTGACAATTTTGCAGCACTTCCATACGAAGGGTCTGCGACAGGGGGATTACGAGCTCCCGGGGATCCTGGTAGCTCTGTTTGACGACCCGCAAGAATGCGAGGCGGCAGAGGAAGAACTAGAAGGAATGGGCATTTTGACCCTTGGGCGCCCCCCGCAAGCGCATATTCCTGTTCCTCACCGCGTGAGGTCCGCCGCTCTTACGCTTGACGGAGAGCGCTTCCTTCAGCGTTTGGCTTCCACGTGACAACTCCCAAATGCCTCCGCCAAACAACTTTGAGCGGATCTATGGAAGGCGCCCGTTGAGCCCTGCTATGGTAAACGGCATTGCCGACCGATCATGGGAGCTCAGCGATCTTGTTGCCCTTTTGGAAGCCGTTGAGCCTTCTTTTGTTAAGCGCAGCCCTCGCAAGAGGAGCGCGAAAAAAGCCGGAAACGGAAACCGAAAAAGACTTAGTAATTGAAGAATACAAATCTTGTCGTGAGCTAATAGGCCGGAATATTGAGATTATTGAACGAAACGAGGTATATGTAATCGGCGCCTGTGCTGTTATTATTATATTCACGATTGACAAGGGCAATAATCTACTAACGTTCTGCGCCGCATGGCTTCCCCTTGTTTTGGCTTATGTTGGCCTCAGACGATACCAAGCATTAGACTCTACAATAGATCTTATTGATAAATACATCGAGAAGCAAGAAAATACATACAAAGTTATTGGATATACATCTTATTATGCAAACCGAAATCCAACTCATCAGCTAGGGAAGGCGCGACTTAAAGTATGGACGATCCTCATCCGGGCCATGATCGCGTTTGCATTGTATAAAAGTTATGCAGTGATCAACCCGCTGCAAGATGTTTGCGTGGCCTATCCCAAAATTGATTTTCTATGCCGGCCTCCGGATTCGGCTAAAGATCAAAACTAATCAATGACCCAGAATGCGCCTCGCTTGCGGCCTGCTAAGGCTGGCAATGCGGCATCCCGACCTGCCGCGCCTGAATGCCCGGCAGAGCACGACCCTCGGGAGGGATTTTTTTGAAGCGAAGGATCGATTGCCCTTTCCAAATCCGCGGCTGCGGAGACAATGGCCTGAACGGTATGGTTAAGATGCGGGCGGCATCGTCCGGGCGGGAGCGCGATGCCGAGCATGATGTCCGCGAATGCCGCTCCGGCGGCCGATGACGAGCCGGGCTCCCCCGTACCGGTCGATGACGGTGCTCCCGCCGCGAAGGCCCCGACCCTCGTCCTGGAGGGACTTCAGTCGATCCTGTCCGGTTTCGAGGAGAACGGCTTCGTCTGCCTGACCGCGCCGGACAGAAACTACAACAATCCCACCTACGTCGACGTGCGGGACCCAAAAGGGGAGCGCAGGTTCACGATCTGGGTCTTCAAGATCGAAGGCGGTGGTGGCGGCCCCACCGTCAGGAGCCCAACCGAACGGCGTATACAGGAAAGCAACGGTCCCGAGACGATTGCCGCAATGGCGGGTGACGGCCGTATACACCTGCTGGTTGGCTACGAGAACAACGAAGACGTTCTTTGCGTCTTCGACCAGCGATACATCACGGACTGGATCGAGAATTATCAGGCCAATCTCGCTTTGCCCAAGCCAAGCACCGGGCCGCATCCAGGTAAGCCGTCACCCTCCCGGCATGTCCATCAGAGCCAACTTCTTGGTTTGGATGCAAATACAATCCGGCCCTACGTAAGAGATGCGGCGGTCTTTCCGGACCGCAAGGCTAGGAACTACATCATGAAGCCGACGATGCTGCCCCAGTTCCTCGGAGCGGTCGAGGCCAATGGCACCTATGCCGGGGCTCTGACCGGAGATGCCTCGCCGACGACGGCCACCGACATCGTCGGATACTGCAAGGCCAACGGCTACCATTTCGATCCCGACCTGATCGCGCGGTACGTCGCCTCCCTCTCCGCCAAGCCGTTCGTGATCCTCGCCGGCATCAGCGGGACGGGCAAATCGAAGCTCGCCGAGCTCGTCGCCGAATTCTACGCGGGAGCCGGCAGAACGGCAGGCGCAGCCACGGCCGCAGCGGCGCCGACCCCGAGCCGGACATACACCTTCGCCGCCCCGGGACTGGCCTCGAATCCGGCCGGAACCGCGAGCGTGGCGCTGGTGCCCGTCCGTCCGGACTGGCTCGACAACAAGTCGGTCCTGGGCTTCGTCAATCCCATCACCGACCAGTACGAGTCGACGGCGACGCTCGACATCATCCTGCGTGCGGCCGCCTCTCCCGCCGACCGTCACTTCCTGATCCTGGACGAGATGAACCTCGCCAAGGTCGAGCACTACTTCTCCGATTGGCTCGCCTGCACCGAGAGCCGGCGCTATCGCCCCGACGGCACGATCCACCAGCAGGGGGTCCCGTTGCACCGCAGGGGCACGCCGATCAGCACCAGCATGCCGGCCACCGACGGCACCGTGACCAAATTCGATATCCCGGCCTCCCTCCTGCTGCCGACGAACCTCGCCGTCACCGGCACTGTGAACGTCGACGAGAGCACCCACGGCTTCAGTCCCAAGGTCCTCGACCGGGCCATGGTGATCGAGTTCGACGACGTCGACCTGGACGGCCTGCGGGACGACGCCGGCGCGACGGCGGCGCCGGCGCCGGCGCCGGCGCCGGGCACCGACTATCGCTTCCCCCCGACGCTTCCTGACTTCCGCCTCGCGACGTCGGCCGACTACGCCGCCATGCCCGACCCGGTGCACGACCACCTGGTCGCCATCAATCGCATCCTGGAGAAGCCCCGCCTGCACGTCGGTTACCGGGCGGCGACGGAGATGGCCCTTTTCATGGGTGTCTACAACGCGATCCTGCCCGAGGCCGACGTCGACGACGAATGGCTCGTGGCCCTCGACGCGGCCCTCCTCCAAAAGGTCCTGCCCCGCGTCGGCGGGAACAGGGTCCGCCTCGAAAGGGCGCTGGCCCTGCTGTGCCACTACCTCAGGGACCTCACGGACCTCAGCGGGGCAACCGTTCCGCCGGACCGCAAGGCATACGCAGCCACCGATAATGCCAAGCTCGGCAGGTCGTACCGGCGTGCGCTGGAGATGTGGGACACCCTGATCGAGTTCGGCTACGTCTCCTTCTTCAAGTGACCGTCGCCTTCCGATACCGCCGCAGGCATGGTTCCGGACCGACCTTCGAGGCGGTGTCCGGGGTCGGCTGCCGTCTCGACGAGAAGTCCGAGTACGTCCTCCTCTTCGACGCGCCCGTCACGGCCGAGGTGCGTACGAACATCCTCGACCTCAGGGGGGAGATGCTGGGGGACAACTCGGCGTTCCTGTCGTTTCGCAACTTCGTCGGCCAGGTCGACATCGCCGGCGTCCCCATCGAGGTCCACTCTGAGAAGCTGGGTGCGGGCGGGACGTCGCGGCTGCTCTCCGAGGTCTCCGAACTCGCCTCCGGCCTCCTGTTCGGCTGGGGGACCCCCACCACGCTCGCGGCGCAGGCCAACCTCGCCGCCGAGCCGCCGGTGCCGTACCACCAACTCCAGTACCTGCGCCGCGCGATGCTGGGCCGCACCGTCCGCAAGGGGAACAGGCTTCAGGACTGGCTCGGCGCCATCGAGCGCTCGCCGACCCGCCGCTTCGCCCAGGAGCGACCGGTCGTCGGCCTCGACCGCGTGCGCCACCTCGACCAGCAGGCTCTCCAATCGGTCTTCTCGCACCTCGACAGGCTCGTCCCGGTCCCCGTCGGATCGCCGCTCGCGGGGTCGCCGCTCGCCCGGGCGCTGACCTTCGGGAGCCCTGCCCGGGCCCACATGCCGGCGACGCTCGCGGCCCCGAGGGGACGGCTGTCGCTCGACACCCCCGAGAACCGCTTCGTCCGGCACGTCGTCACCGAATGCGTCGCCCTCGTCCAACGCTTCGTCAGGCACCCCAAGCTCGATGCAGGTTTCCGGCGCGATTGCACGGAGATGGGCAACCTCCTCGAACAGGCCCTTGCGGCCCCGGCCCTGGCGGAGGCCGGCCGCCTGTCCGCCCTCCACACCCCGACCCAGGCGCTGACCAAGTCCGAGGGATACCGCGAGGTTTTCGGGTTCTGGCTCGGGTTCGGACAGCATGTTTCGCTGCCGTTGGACAACGCCGAAGCGGCGAGGTTCCTGGAGGGGCGTGACGTCGCCACGCTCTACGAATACTGGGTTTTCCTCAAGATCCTCGAAGCGGTCTGCGAGGTCACCGGACGGCGCCCCGCGGGACCGCCGGAGATCGACAAGGGCGATTTCGGGGATTCCCTCGGATACGGAATCCGCGTCGATCTCGGGGAGGATGTTCGGGTCGCCTACAATCCGACGTTCACGCGGTCCCGCGGCGACGCCTACTCGACGCCGCTGCGACCCGACGTGGTGGTCACGCTCGACGGCGAACGCCATGCCTTCGACGCGAAGTACCGCCTCGACAGGATGGACGACGGGAACGACGCCGACGACGGCGACAGGAGCACCTACAAGCGCGCCGACCTCTACAAGATGCACGCTTACCGGGATGCGATACGGGGGATGCGCACCGCGTGCGCGGTCTACCCCGGGAGCGAGTTCGTCTTCTTCGGCAGGGACGGCGGTCCCCGACGCCTGCCCGGTGCAATGGCGTCCGACGCCGACGGGGTGGGCGCGATCCCGCTGCGGCCTTCGGACGTCGAACCGGCGTCGAGCCTGCGGGCGTTCCTGGCCGCCTTGCTTAGCCGGCCGACGCCAGCTTCCCCCTGACTTTCGGAAGCGCCTCAAACGCGGCGCGCACCTCGGCGAAGTCGACGAAGTCGGTGCCGCCCTCGGACGCGATCAGGCGCATCACCTCCGCATGGACGCCCTGGACACCGTGCTTGCGGATGCCGGGATCGGATGCCGCCTTGGCGACCAGCGCCTTGAGGTCGGCCCGCGTGCGGATCGGGACGACGCGCTGGCGGGTCGCACCGGCGGCCGGCTTGCGAAGGCTGAAGACGACGTCGAAGTGGGCGACGTCCTCGGCGCCCGAGCGTCCCTTGTAGCCCTTGTGGCTCTGCTGGCGCCGGTCGAGCGAGGCGGCTTCGTGGAAGGAGAACCCGGCCTTGCCCGCAGCATCCCTGATGGCCTGCCAGACGTCCTTGTCGGTGTTGTGAAAGACGACCGTCGCCCAACCGCCGGGCTTGAGCACGCGCGCCATCTCGGCCATCGCGACCTCGATCAGCGCGGCGTAGTCGGAAAGGCCCTTGCCGCCCTTCTCCTTGCGCAGTGACTTGTTGACCACGGCCTCTTGGGTCGCGTCGGTGACCCGGCCGAGCCACGCCTCCCAGATCAGGTTGCAGTCCGCGTAGAAGATGTTCGAGCCGAAGGGCGGATCAGTGAAGACGTAGTCGACGGAAGCGTCGGCGACTTGGGACAGGGCGCCCGCGCCGCCGAGCAGGATCGCGGGGTCGGGAACCGCGAGGGGCTGGAACGCCCTGTAGTAGCGCTTCAACTGCTCGATCTTGTTGCGCATCACCTCCAGCACGTTCGCCTCGGAGGATAGCTGCGGGACGTACAGGGTGCCCGTCAGGGGTCTCTGGCCGCCGCGGGCGTTGTAGCGGCGCATCCGCGTGCCGTGCCAGGCCGTGTTGGTGAAGGCGAAGGCCAGCGCCCGGCGGACCCGGTCGTCGCCGACGTCCATGATCGCCTTCCAGATCAGGGCAAGCGCCTGGAGGTTGCGGGGGGTGTAGAAGTCGGCGACCTCCGAGATGTCCTGGAGGGCCAGGGCGCAGCGGATGTACATCTCGCGGTCGGCGCCGACGGGCACGTCGGGGAACCACTCGCGGATGTCCTCCCGGCTCAACTTGGTCGCGCGGGCGCGGTCGGCCGGCGAGGCGGCCTTCTCGCCGCGCTTGCCCGTCGCGGTCTCGTAAGCGACCCAGGCGGGGGCCGATCCAAGGGACTTCAGGCCGGACCGCTTGATGTCCGCCTTACAGGACGGGCAGGCGATGACCGTGCCGAGCCGCCCCGTCTTCCGGTCCATCGCGTCCCAGAGTTGGAAGGTGCCGTGGCAGGAGGGACAGCGATGGCGGCTGCTCCAGAGCGTCCAATGCGCGAGGGCGGGCCGCCCCTCGTCGTCGCGCGTCGCATAGAGCTTGCCGATCCGCTCCCCGACGGCCGCATCGACCTCGGCGAACCCCCGTTCGAGCGCCTCCGGGTCGCAGCCCCGGGTATGGTTCCAGGCGAGGTGCACCGCGGCCGGCGACAGGTCGTTCAGGATCGCGCGCCGCCCCGACATCGCCGCCGCGACGCCGGTCATGCCCGAGCCGCAGAACGGATCGAGCACCACGTCGCCCGGCTTCGTGTAGTGCTCGATGAAGGGGATGACCGCCTCGGGCGGTACCTTGGTGTGGTAGCTGTGCGCCATGTAGAAGGCGCTGTTGCGCCCGCCCGCGACTCGGGTTCCAGGCATCGCCCTCGCCGTCGCGGGGTCCGGGTCGACGCTGACGGGCACGTCGGCGGCCGTCGCCAGGTATCCTTCGAGGAACGGTCGAGGCGGAGCGTCAGGGGTCCCGGGCAGGGACCACAGGCCGTCGACCTCCGCGGCGCCCAGTTCCCTGCAGCGCCTGGCCACGGCGGGCATCGTCAGGCCGGTGACCTTCAGGCCGGCGGCGAGCGCCGCACGCACCACCGCGGAGTAGATGGCGTCGGTGCGCCCGCCCGCCCCGAGGGCCTCCCGGATCGCGGCGTCGACGAACTCGGGCGATGCCTTCGCGGCCCCGGAAACCGCCACCGCCGTCCGATGCTTGAGACACAGCATCAGGTCGAACGTGGTGACGTTCTCCTTGCCGGTGACGCCCTTCACGCCCTTGATCGAGGGCTGCCCCTTGTACAGCATGTGGACGCGCTCGGTCTCGAACCCGGCGTCGGACAGGGCGCCTCGGACCGCCTCCCAGACCGCGTCGTCCGAGTTCGAGAACGCCAGGACGCCCCGGCCGCCGGGCTTGAGTATGCGCGCCGCCTGCCCGAACGCCTGCCCCATGAGCTCCCCGTAATCGGCAAGCGTCTTTCCGCCGTTGGCCGAGGTCCGGTGCTTGTTGACGACGATCTCGGCAGCCTGGTCGGTCAGCTTGCCCAACCACGCGTCCCAGAGCAGCGAGGCGTCGGCGTAGAAGATGTTGGCGCCGAACGGCGGGTCCATGAACACCATGTCCGCCGCCCCGTCCGGCACGCCCCCGAGGTCGGTCGCCGACCTCTGGAAGACCTGCGCCGTGGCGCCGGTGGTCGGGAAGGTCCGGTAGTAGCGCAACACGTCGGCCGCCTTGCGCCGGAACAGGCTCCAGACGTTCCACTCGTAGCGGAGGGACGAGACGTAGAGCGTCCCGGTCATCACGTTGGTTGGGCGCTTGGCGTTCCACTGGTACCGGCGCGACGCCCGGTTCACGGCCGCCGTGAAGGCGAACATCAGCGCCTCGCGCACCCGCCCGTCTGTCTCGCTGACGATGGCATGCCGCAGGGCGCCAAGGGCGTGCAGGTTGCGCCGGGTGTAGAAGTCCTTGGCCGAGGCGATGCCCATGACGCGGTGGCCGGCGCGCCACATCTCGCGGCCGGCGTCGAAGTCGACGTCGGGGATCCAGTACGGGATCGGCGCCTGGTCGGCATCGGCGATCAAGGCCCTCTCTGCGGCGGTCGGGGCGTGCGTGTCGATCCGGGCGCCGACCGACGAGGTGTGGCTCTGCACCGGCTCCTCGCATACCCACCCGAGGTCGGCCTTGCGCGAGACGGTCCGGCACTTGGGACAGGCGAGGCCGTCGTTGTCGACGCCCCCCTTATGGAAGATGTCCCAGTACACCATCCGGGCCGAGCAGCGGGGACAGGCGTACACGTCGCTCCAGGTCGTGTACTCGACGAGGGAGCCGCCCTGGGCTGGCCTGTACAGCCAGTCGATGGTCGGCCTGACGAGGGCCTCGACCTTGGCCAGCGCCACCACGAGGGCCTCCGGCTCGCAGAAGGTCGTGTAGTTGCGCGCGATGTGCACCGCCGCCGGCGACAGGTCGGACAGGAGCGCGTTCCTGCCTTCCCCGATGGCCGCCACGCCGGTCATGCCCGATCCGCAGAACGGGTCGCACACCAAGTCGCCCGTACGCGTGAAGGCCCGGATGAAGGGCACGATGGCCTCGGGCGGCACCTTGGTGTGGTAGCTGTGGGTACGGTACGAGGTCGTGGCCCTCGCCACATCGACCCGTTCGGGAATGGGCGCGCCCGGGCGCGGTGGCTTCGACGTGCTGGCAGCGAGGCCCGGCGCCGGCTCGGTCGGATAGGTGACCGCGCGGGCCTCGATCCTCTCCCTGACGGCGGCCACCATGGCCGGCGCGTCGGTGACCAGGGCACTTCGGACGTCGCCGGGTAGGCGACCGCTGCCGATCACGACGAGGTCGCGGGGCAATCGGAGGATCTCGGCGAGCCTGTCTACCTGGTCCTCTGTCGGAACGCGCTTGCCGTTTTCGAGCATGCTGAGCAAGCTCTTGGTGACGCCGAGCGCCTCCGATACATCGGCTTGCGATAGACCGAGCCGTTCCCGTCGCGCCTTGATCGTCATCGTCGCCTTCAGCGAATCCGCACACACGCCCTCATGGCATGGATCGAGGGGTTCACAGAAAGGGTCAACACCGTTTTTATGTGCACGACGTTAAGGCGCCGGGTGGCACCTTCTCGGATCGTCCATCCTGCCGCTTGGCCGCTAGGCTTCGGTATCGACCTTGGCCAACGCTTCCGCAACGCTCAGAGGGTGACGGAAGCCGAGTTCGGCCAGCGCGGTTCGCATCCCTCCGTCGCGGGTGATGATCGTAATCCCTGCGTCCTCCATGTGCCCGACCAGGAAGCTGTCGTTCACGTCGTTCTTCTTGTAGTTCCCGCCGCGCTCCACGGGGGACCGGATGACCTGCAGAAGGTAACGGATGACATAGTCCCTCTTGGAACCGGGGGGCGCCTGCATGTCGGCGCCCACCAACCGTAGGAACCTGTCGTAGTTGCCGTCCTTCGCCGACCTCGTGATGAACCGTCGAAGCTTGTCGATGTCCAGCGTCGCCTCGACCTGCCCCTCGGCGAGCGGAGTGCCTGATATCTCACCGAGGAATTGCCGGGCCGCCGTGACGAACGCGGCCCTGAGGTCGTTGAGCGCCTCGCCGACCACGCGCTGCTGGTTGCCGGTGTCGTAGCCGCGCCGGACCGCCTTCCGGACCGTGTCGGCGATGAGGTCCTGGTTCGATCCGAGGATAGCCTCGGCAAGCCGCCCGACCCGGGCGTCGAAATCTTCGGTCGCCGGTTCCTGGGAGTGCGCGATGTCCGAGAAGTAGGCTCCCAGGGCGACGTTCATAGTCCAGTTCAGGAACTGGCTTTCGGCCTCGATACGACGTTCGAGCAGGACCCGATGAAGGGGGGCGAGCTCCTCCAGGGATGTCGCATTGCAGACCGCATCCAACTCCGATTGCTCGACCGACAGGAATCGGCACTGGACGATGGGGATTGCATGTCGGTGCAGCAGGTCGATGCCCGCCGCGAGCCTGTCCATGTGGCCCCGCTCGGGATGTCCGTGCCTCACGATCCATTCGACGACCGAGACGGAGGAAACCAAGCACCGGCCGGTGGCGAGGAGCCGGCGCAGGTCGTCGGCTTCGGCGTCACCCGGGTCGAGGGCGGCATAGAGATAGTTCGTGTCGAGCAGGGGCTTGGTGTTCATGTGGACGTCGATGGCATCGCGGTGAGCCTCCCTATGGGAGGCGGGGGCTAACCCATGTGGTTCGCGACGGCCTCCTCCGCCACCATTCCCAGCGATCTGTCGCCCTCGCGTCCGAGCTTCGATGCCGCCCCGTAGGCCGCTTACCGGCCGAACGTTTTGACAGACTGGATGCCGGCGGGCGGATTTGTCAGGCGGCCGCAAGGTGCCGAGCTTCGTTCGCATGATCGTTGCGCTGTCCGCTGATTGCGACTTATCCCGCGACGTCACCGTCGACCGGTTGAGCCTGGTCCGCCGACGACCCTCGGAACGGCGTCACCAAGCACGTCCTCAAGCCAGTCGATACGTCTGCCGCGCTCCGCGCAGCACGTGAAGAACGCTCGCTGCTCGGCCCGGGTCACCGCAACGAAGAAAGAATTCATCTCCTCGGGATTCCGGGGCTTCAAACTCCACCAGCTCTGCCCGTCCAACCCGAAGAAGATAACCGTGTGGAACTCCATGCCCTTGCTCTTATGGATGGTCATCAAGGGCACCTGACCTTTCCCCTCGAAGCGGTCCAACGTTTCCGACCAGGACGTCGAGGCGGCCATGCACTCCCCGAGCAGGGCGGTGAACCCGCTGCGTACTCGCCCATAGTCCGAACCGCGCTGATACGCCGGCGTCGACTGCCTGATGAGGTCCTCGCTGATGCCGTCGATCAGGAGCGAAACCACCGCTTCGGCCTGTGCGTCCGCGGGCGACACCTCCGACATGAGCTTGCGCGTGGAAACCGTCAGCCCCTCGGTTTCGCGCATGACCCGGTGCGAGTTGTCGTCCTCTGCGTCCTGGGCGGACCTGAGTGCCGTCATCCGCTCGATTGCGGTCGACCAAGCTTCCGGTGCGCGTCTGGTCGCGCTGGCCCGTAGCAGGGGAAGGAGCAGGGTCGTCAACTCCTCTACAAGAAGGTCCTGGAGAGCCACGCCGCCTACGTTGCGGGCGAGGTTGCGCAACGTCAGTCCATGCCCGTCAAACACCGGTCGAAGCTCGGTCTCCACGTCGTCGGCACGTTGCCTCACGAGGAGGACGACTTGGTGGGGTTCGACGCCCCCGGACCCGATCTCGGTCGCAAGCCATGATGCCAGGGTCTCGACCTCCGCCCGCCGGTCGCTGAACACCCAGATGGCGGACACCTGACCGTCGACGGCCCTGGTCTTCTTCGCCTGCACCATCTCGACACCGGGGGAGATGTGCGAGGCGACGAGGTGCTGTATCGCGACCAAGTCGACGTGGGAGCGCCAATTCGCCAGCAGGGTCACCCTCCTCGACCTGAACACCCCCTCGAAGGCACCGAACCCGTCCGTCATGGCGCCGGCCCAGCCCATGATCCGCTGCTTGTCGTCGCCGACCGTGGTGATGCGCGTCGTCGCCGGGGAGAACGCGATTGAGACGAGTTCGAACTGTGCGGCGGTCGTATCCTGGAACTCGTCGAGGAAAACGAATGGGTAGGTCGTACGGAGCGCTTTCCGTATGCCGGCATGCTCGCGCAACATGTACTCGACCAGTCGATTGATCATCGCGAACGTCAGAAGCGGCGCCCGAGCGCTTTCGTACTGGTCGCGCCAGTAGGCATCGAGCGTCCTCGCATCGTTGTCCGACAGCCCTTGGCCCTCGATGGGCAGCCGCGTGTTGGCGATCAGATGCTCAAGCTGTTCCCTGTTCAGGTCGGATCCGAACCGGTCAAGCTGCGCTTGGAGAATGTCGCGCGTCGGAAAGGAGATCTCGTAATCGGCCGGAGGCGCATAACGCGATGGCAGGGCGCAGCGGAACTGATCGAGAAGCCCCTTGGTCCAGGCGTCGAAGGTCAGGGAGACGAATCGACGTGACTGCGCCTCCGGGAGCCTCAGCCTCAGCCTTGCGCGGAGCGTGGCGGCGGCATCCCTCTTGAAGCTGATGGCCAGTACCCTGCGGGGTGGCGGACAGATGCCGGTCTGAAGGAGATAGGCCGCCTTCTGCGCCAGCATCTCCGTTTTGCCTGCCCCGGCGCCGGCGGTAACGCAGACGCAACGGTCGGTCTCGCGCAACGCTTCCCACGCCCTGTCCTCAAGGCCGTCGATGCCCACCGGGCGCCAATCCTGCGGAGCGACGACAGTCATGCGGGCAAGCTCGCCCCGATTGCCTCCACGAGGGCGATCAGTTCCTTCGGCGCGTTGTCCCTGAGGGTCTTGTCATCCAGTCGGCCCAGGGCAGAAAGATGCGCTCCGGGCTTGCTGGCGCCTAGAAACAGGTAGGGATACCAGATGAAGGCATCGTCGTAGGTGTCGTCCTCCTCGTAGAGCGCGACATTGCCTTCGGTCTTGAGGGTGGTGGCCCTCTTCTCCGAAAGGGCCTTGCCGCCCTTCCTGGGACCCAGCTTGCCCGCGGGCTTCCGCTTGTAGGCGTCCGGAAACGCCTGGATCATCGCGAAGTCGATATCGATGGGGAACGAGAAGTACACGTCCTTGTCCCTGAGCGCCGACAGCCAGGCGTTCTCGTGCCCGTCGTCGAGGACCTTGGCATCATCGATCTGGTCGACCTCGTCAGGGTCGATCTCGCCGCTAAGAGCCTCCCAGGTGTATTCGAGAGACCGGCCCACGGCCTTCATCCGTTCGAGGATGTGCGCGATGGCCCTGGCACCGCCATGCTTGCGTCCCAGGTCGAGGTCCAAAAGGGTGGCGTATGGTATCTGCAGGCTTTCGAGCAGTCTCCAGAAGTGGCGTACGAACCGGCCCCCCAACGGCACCACGGGCACGAATGACCGGTCGAGCGGTATACCCATGGCTTCGGCCAAGCGCGGCAAGATGATCGCCTCCGACTCGCCTTCAGCGAGCACGACGAACCGAGCAAAATACAGTTCGGGATAGGCTTTGACGGCAAGCCGCACGAACTTGTGCGCTTCGGTTTCCTCCTTCGGCAGCCTCAGGCGCCGAACGTGGCTCGTACGGGTGCCTGATGCGAACCTGGTATGGCGCACCTCCTCCGGCTCCACGCGGGCCAGGATGCTCGGGCTATGGCTTGAGACGATGACCTGGGCACCGTCCATCAACCCTATCTCGCGGGCCTGCAGCATGATGCGTGACAGGAAGAACGGCGACAGGCTGTTCTCGGGTTCCTCGATGGCGAGGAGCGTCAGGTAGGTCCTACGCAGCTTCTCACGGTCAAAAACCTCGTCCGCAGGGACGCCCGAGAAGGCATCGCGTTCCATCTCCAAGGTCGCGGCTGTCAGCGCGATATGGAACAGCGAGCGTTGGCCGTCGCTGAGGTCACGAAGGTGCCGCGCCTGCCCCGACTCATCCGGAAGGAAGACAAACTCAGCTTGTCGGACTAGGTCCTCCAGCCTGTTCTCCACCAACCTGAGCACGGGCTTGGCATCTGAGTCGCCGCGATGGACCTGGCTCCACCTCTTCTCCAGTCGCTCGACGATGAAGCGGGAAGGAGCCTCCGCGTCGAAGCGAGCTTGCAGCTGGTCTGCGGTTTCGGTGGCAGCCTTCGACATAGCACCCGACCAACGCGCCGCCCGCCATAGTCTTCCCTTCAGAAGGGCGGTGACCTGGTCGGACGCATTTCGGTTGGCTGGCACGTAGACGAGTTGAATGAGGCTTCTCTCCAGTGCCGCAACCGGCCGACATTTCGACCAGACGAACTCGTCGTCCAACGAGGCGACCCATCGAATGTCGTCCTCGACGACGCCCCCGGGGGTCCCGTCATCCGTCCAGGTCGCCTCCAGTCGGATCCTGACCTGGAGGGGCTTGCCCGGACCCGAGACGGCCATGTGTCCGAAGACCTCGGGGATCGAGGCGTCGTCGTCGTCCGCTGCGAGACCGGGAAAGCCAAGGATGCAATCGATGGAGAGCTTGGTCCCCGACTGGGCCTCGCTCATTTCGAGGGGGACGTGAAAGTCCGATCTCGTGACCGCCTTCTGCCCCCCCGTGACCCCGAAGAGCTTTCCAAGCGCCGCCAAGACGGCCGTCTTGCCCGACCCGTTGTTGCCGACGAATGCGGTCACGCCCCTATCGAAATCGATATGGATCGGCTCGGGACCGAAGCAGCGAAAATTACTGATGGTCAGCTTCTGAAGCTTCATCGAATCCACCCCGGCGCGATTGTAGCCACACGACCGCCGCCGGCCAGGCTTGTTCGGTGAAGTCCTCAAATTTTAGCTTTGTCGCTTCTCAACGACGCATTCAATCGGCACCGGCTGTGGATCCGCGATCCCGGCCTTGCCTATCGCCACCGGCCAGGCCACCTTCGCTGCCCTTCGAGGGGCCCACCGATGATACGCGCGCACCGCCACCCGACCAACTGACCCCGGAGCGCCGCCGCCTGCACGAGCCTCCGTTCACGCGAGGCTTCCGTGACCCAATTCTTCGTTTCCGACACCCATTTTGGCCACGCGCACATCATCTCAGGCAGGATGTTGGCGCCCCGGCCGTTCGCCTCCATCGAGGAGCACGACGAGACCCTGATCGCACGATGGAACGCCGTCGTGCGCCCAGAGGACACCGTCTGGCACCTCGGCGACTTCTGCTACCGCTGCCCGGAGGCCCGCGCCCGATCCGTATTTCGACGCCTGGTCGGGCAGCGACGGCTGGTGCGGGGCAACCACGACCGCATCGGGTCACGCCTGCCCTGGGACGGGCCCGTCGTCGACGTCATCCGAGTCGTCGTCGAGAACGCCGACGGCACGACCACCGGCGTCTGGTGCTCGCACTACGCCCACCGCGTCTGGCCTCGCCAGCATTACGGCGACCTCCACCTGTTCGGACATTCGCACGGCAGCCTGCCCGGGACCGCGACCAGCACCGACGTCGGCGTCGATTGCTTCGGCTTCAGGCCCGTCACCCTGGCCGACATCCGCGTGCGCCTCGCCGAGAACGCCCTGGCGGCGGGAGGTGCGCGATGATCGCCCCATCACGACTCTGGATCTTTTCGGATTTGCACCAGGACTGCCCGGAGAACGCCTGGGACCCGGCAGCCCACGCGCCGGCGGGCGGCTTCGACGTGGCCGTCGTCGCGGGCGACGTGCACATGCCGCTGACCCGGGCCCTGGACTGGCTCGGCGAGCGCCTGCCCGGCGTGCCGACCGTCTACGTGCCAGGCAACCACGACTTCTGGTGGGACCGCGGCGAGGAGCGCTACACCATCCGCGACCAGATCGAGCAGGGGCGCGACCGGTCCGCCGCCCTCGGCATCACGCTGCTGATGGACGATGCGGTCACGCTCGACGGCACCCGCTTCGTCGGCGGCACGCTCTGGACCGATTTTCGGCTCGGGTCGTTCGGCCTGACGCACGGCATGCGCACGGCCCAGGGCCGCGACGGAATGGTCGACTACCGCCGCATCCGCACCGGGCCGAGCTCACGGCACCGCATCGAGCCGGAGGAGGTGCTGGCGATGCATAGGCGCACACGGGCCTATATTGAGGCCGAGTTCGGCCAGGTCCACGGCGGCCCCACCGTGGTGGTCACCCACCATGCCCCGCACCCGGACAGCCTACCGTCGGCGCACGCCCACCTCGCCTGGTGCGACGCCTCGGACCTGACGGACCTGATCGCGGAGCGTGGGCCGGACCTGTGGGTGCACGGCCACGTCCACCATCACGCGGACTACCAGGTCGGACGGACGCGTATCGTCTGCAACGCCCGAGGCCACATCGACGAGGACACCCGTTTCCTGGCCGGTATGGTCGTCGAGGCCGGCTGAGGACCCGTCCGGTTCCGTTAGCCATGAGGCCGCACAAGTATTGCAGGTCTGCGGCCGCGAAGATCGAGAAACTCCCCTGGACTTCAGGGTATCTTCCACACCGACCCACAGACCCCATCAGCTCAAACTACCGATTTTCGAAGTTGTGGGAATCCCTGGCCTTGACGTCCAGGGTTTGCGATTCAAAATAAACAACGACGGCAATCGCTTCCGCTTCCTGCCGAAAGAGACCCCGACCGTGTCCCTGGCCCGCCTCATACGGAAACTTCTGCCCCTCGGCAGACCCGCGTTTCCCACCCTTCCCATCGCTCGGGCCTAGGCGGCGCGCATCAAGCGCCCGGCGGCCCGTGTTCGAGGCCGCCATGACAACTCATCCCATCGACGACGACACCCGCACCAACGACGACCTCGTGGGCGAACTTTTTCGTCGGCTCTTCATTATGAGGGGCTTTCACGAACCCGTCTTCCGGGCCGCCCTGCGCGACGCCATCCTGTCCGTGGCGCGGGCCGCCCACGTTGAGGCCGAGGCCCGCGCCCGCCGCGTCACTGAGCGGACCGGTTCCTGGCCGACCGACTTCAGCGGCACGCCCTGGGGCCAGCGCCGCCCGACCGAGGGCGACGACCTCACCGAAGGCTGACCCCCTCCCACCAGGACATCACCATGACCGTCTTCAAGATACCGCGCTTTGCCGGCCAGCCGAAACGCTTGCCGAGCCTCCGTCCCACACCCCTTCCCGACACCCATTCTAGGGCCTGACCGGCGCATGCGCGCGGCGGCCCTACGAGGCCGCCATGACTAAGAAGACCAAGATCCCCGCCAGCATCCTCAAGAGCCTTCCCCGGAAGGCCAACCGAGACTTCGAGGACGCCTACGACGACGGCTATCCGCAGGACGGTGAGCCCACCGACGAGACCAAGCCGTCCACGCCTGAGGAGGTGCTGGCCACGGCGAGCGTCAGCACGGTGCTCGCGATCAGCATGCTGCACGCGATGCTGCCGGCGAAGGTCATCACTCGCATCCAAGCGCCACCGAGCCTCGCGCTGGTGGTGGCCGTTCCCGGACCGGACTGGATCGTGCCCATCACTCTTGCACTCACATCGTTGAGAGCATGGACGGAGGTGGTGAAGCGAGGAACTGGCGGGAGCAAGACATCGGACAACCGGAGCGTCGGCAACGACAGCGTGGCGGCCGCCCTCGGCGCCGGTCGAAGCGTTCTCGGCGTAACGACAGCCCCGGACCGTTACCTGCCTGCGGCTCTAATTACGGCCGCTGACCTCCGCATCGAATTGAAGCCCCCATCCCCGAAGGCTCTCCAGGCAACCATTCGGCTCGTCACCGGGCGCCGCGCCGGCCGCCTACCCGCCGACATCGTCCAGGGCCTGGGTTTCGACGAGATCACAGGATGCATCCGCAAGGGCAGCACGCCCCGGGACTGCGTCCGACGACTCAAGGCGGCCTCGGCCTCGAAGCGGGCAGCCTCTTCCGACCTCGCCGACGTTCCCCTCGTCGAGGATACCTGTGGTTATGGGCCAGCAGGAGATCATGCCAAGGCTTTGGTCGAGGCCGTCAAGGCACATCGGCGTGGAGCGCCATGGCCGGCGGCGACGCGTTTCATCCTGGCCGGCCCGCCCGGAACAGGCAAGACATCGCTAGCGCGTAGTATTGCCAAGTCGCTCGGAGTGCGTATTACTGCGACAAGCGTGTCCTCGTGGTTCTCTCAGACGAACGGATATCTCAACGACATTTGCAAGAAGGTCGACGAGGTATTTTTGGAAGCATCTCAAAACGGGGGCGTCTTGCTCATTGACGAGTTAGATAGCCTACCAAATAGAGAGACCTGCGATAGTCGTCATCGAGACTACTGGGTAACTGTTGTAAATCACGTATTAATGACATTGGATGGTGCGGTATCGAGCCCGGCATCGAAGCTTGTCATCATCGGGGCGACCAACTTCCCAGAAAGGCTCGACCCCGCCCTCGTGCGGCCTGGACGCCTCGACCGCGTCGTGAGGATCGACCTGCCGGATGAGGACGCCATTGAGGGCATTCTGCGCCAGCACCTCGTGGACGACCTCGCTAACGAGGATCTCGGGCCTATCGCAGCCATCGGCATCGGCGCAACCGGTGCCGACATCGCTGGGTGGGTTGGGGGCGCCCGTATGGTCGCCCTGGCGGGCAAGCGCCAGATGAATTTGGCGGACCTCATTGGTCGGATCGTTCCACCGGAAACTCGCACGCCAGCGCAGCAGCTTTCGGTTGCAAGGCACGAGGCCAGTCACGCGGTGATTTTGGAGACCCAAGCTGTCGGAGACGTCAGAACGGTCTCCCTGGTCGCTCAGGGGGCTTTTGCAGGACGAACCCTGAGCCGACTTAACAACGACACGTCAGTGATGTCGGTGGCCGACCTCGACGCACTCATCGTCAGCGTCTTGGCCGGTCGCGCCGCCGATCAGCAGTGGGATGCGGTCACTGCGGGCTCGGCAGGCGGTTCGGGCTCTGACTTGGCGCACGCCACAGCGCTAGTGGCTGGGAAGCACGCTTCGTGGGGACTGGGACAAAGTTTGCTCTACCGAGGCGACCAGGCGGACGCGTTGGCGCTACTTCGGGTGGACCCCGCGTTCAGGCGCCTGGTTGAGGACGACCTCTCCCGTTTGTACGAGATCAGCCGCGACTTGGTGAGCCGTAACACCGACGTCATCGACCGGATCGCTCGACGCTTGGTCGAACGCCGGGTCATGAGCGGGGCCGAGGTCCGCGCGATCATCGCCGGCTCGCCGATGGCTGGCGACAAGCAGGCTCGCAAGTCCGGCAGGGGAGGTCCCAATGCCTGAGGAGACCGACGAGAGCATCGCCCAGGTCATTCTCGCCTTGATGCGTGCGAGGCGCGCCCTCCACCTCGACCCGCAGACCTTCGACGACCTCGTCGGCTCCATCATGGTGGAGATCGACCTGGGGATGCAGGTCGCCGAGGAAGCCGCCCTGGAAGCCAGCCACCGGCGAAAGGTCGAGGGCAACGTCATCAGGTTCCCGGCCGGCTGATGTCCGTCGACTCCCGAAGTTGCGTGCGGCCGTGGTACAAGACGTTCCAACCGGGGACTGTCAGATTTGAATTAAATTGTTCCTAGTCACTATAGAGCAGATAAGCTTTGGTTGAACGCCGATTTGCGCCGGGGGGACGATTGCCGCCCACTGGATCCAAACCGGGTCCCATGAGAGATTGTCGTCATGAAATACGTCTCGCAACACATGGCCGCCTCCGAGCGGGCCTATCGTCAGCTTGGCTTGATAGCCTAGGGTCGTTGCGGACCTTCGGCCGGAAGCCCTGGCCGACATAGACCCTCTACGAGCCGGCCCCTACGGGCCAGGCATCTGGCAAGCAGCCGGAACGGGAGGCATCGATGACCCCCACCAAGATACCCCTGCGCTAGGACGCGGCACCCGCGGCTCTACCCCGGCCCATCGCCGGATGCCCCTCGGATGCCGCGCTCCGCAAAGTCCGCCCCTTCGCAGGATGAGCCCCGCCATCTCTGCCGTGACCGCCATGTGCGGACCGACAAACCGCCAATCCGCACCTGTGTTCCCGCCCTCCAGGCACCCGCCGGCCACGTTGGCCCGGTGGGCCGCCACGACGGATCGACACCAAGGTGAAAGGGGGCGGTGCGGAGACCGAACGCCAAGCGTGGGAAGTCGAATCCAACCGGTCGCGCACTCTGCGGTGCCTCCCAACCCCGTCGCGTCCGAACGCGACGGTTTCCCCCTCCGAGCGAAGGATGTTCACGATGAAGGACAAGCTACAAGATCTCCCCTCCCACTTAGAGTTCGAGGACACCGCGTCACCTAACCGGCGCGCCCTTGCATTGGCCCGTGCCCTTGGCCGCTACCAAGCGCTTCGCGACATGGCGGCGACCTGCGACGCGGTCGATGCTGAGAACCGGACCGCCGACCAACGCACCGTGTCAGCCGCGTTCGGCACGACCCGGGTCCTCGACCTCTACAGCATGGCGATGCCGGTCGGCGTCCTGCCCGGCTTCTTCGGCCGGATGCCCGCCGCCGCCGGCACCTCGGCCTTCCCCTTCAGGCGGTGACCCCTTCCGACGCCGACCATCCGCGCAAGGAACCTCCCCCATGCGAATACCCCAGCCTCCCCTCCGAATACGCCGGCTTCTCCCGCCCGGTCGGCGACCCGGCTTCGAGCCCGGTCGTAGCCCCACGCCTCCCGTCCGAACCGAGCGCCGGCGCCACGCCGGTGCGCTCGCCCGGGCGGGACCCCGAACCCTTCCCCCGACGAGGCCCTTCGAAGGGCCCGCCAGCGATGCCGTCCCCCAAGCGGGGATACCGCGGCGCCAGTGGAGTTCCGCCCATGACGAACCAGCACCTCCTCGCCCTCCATGGGGACGCCGTCGACCTTCCTTCCATGTGGCTTCCGAACCCCGGCAACGGCCCGACCAGGGCCATCCCGCCCAGAGGCGTCGGCGTCGTCTACGCGCGTTACTCGTCCGACAAGCAGTCCGAGACGAGCGTCGAGCGCCAGTTCGAGATCTGCGCCGAGCACGCCGCGCGGAACGGGATCACGCTGATCAAGACCTACGCCGACAGGGCGAAGCCAGGCACGACCGTGGTCGGACGCGATGAGTTGGAAGAGATGCTGGACGCGGCGCGGCGCGGTCTGTTCAGCATTCTCATCATCGAAAACGTCGACCGTCTGGCGCGCGACCTTTCCTACTTGAGCGCCGTGTTTAAGGAACTGAAGGCCCTCGGCATCGAGATGCACCAGCCCGGTCGGGGCAGGCTCGACCTCCCGGACATCGCGTTCCACGGCTTCATGGGCGAGGAGGGGCGGCGCCTCTTCCTGGAGCGGTCCCAGTACGGCCGCATGCAGATGGTCCGCAACGGCCGCATTCCGCACAAGCCTGCCTACGGGTACGGTCGGACCCCCGGTCGTCCGGGCGAGCAACACATCATCGAAGCCGAAGCCGAGATCGTTCGGCAGATCTTCCAGATGTTCGTGGAAGGCTTGTCGATGATGAAGATTGCACGGGCCCTTAACGCGCGAACCGATAACCAAAGGTACTGGAAGGATTGCAGCATCAGGTCGATGTTCAAGAACCCACTCTATGCGGGGTTCATCGTCTACAATCAGTCCACCGTCGTCACCGACCCCATCACCCGAAAGAGGGTCGCCGTCCAGCGTCCCCGTTCCGAATGGGTTGTTGTGAGGGCCGACCATCTCCAGATCGTCGAACGAGCCGCCTGGGAGGCGGTGCAGGCTCGGATCTCTGGCATCAGGTCTCGCGAGGCACCGACAAGGCAAGCGCCGGGGAAGTACCTCCTGTCCCGCAAGGTTAAGTGCTCGGGTTGCGGGATGACCACGGTGCCTACGGGACCATTGCGCCAGAGGCGTTTTGCTTGCATCGACCGAGCCCATGGAGGGACGTGCAAGAACTTCGAGACCATTAAGGTGGCCGAACTCGAACGCGTCGTCATCGACCTAGTCGCCGAGAACGTCCTCGACCCACGGTGCACCGAGGCTTATGTCGCCGCCTACAACGAGGCCAAGGCAGGGTCCCACAAGGATCACGAGGCCGCCCGATCCGACCTCAAGCGTCAGCGGGACGGAGCGATGCGCGCGCTCGACGCGACTTTCGACGATGCGCTCATGGCTGGCTTCAACGCCAGTTATCTGGCCGAGAAGCGCAGGACGCTGACATCGACCCTCAACGCACTCGATGCGCGGATCGACAGCCTGCCGGCCAAGCCGCTGCCCATCGGACTCGATCAGGGACGCATGACGATGCTGCGTGAAGCCTTGGATGGATTGGTCGGACGGCTCCCGTTCATGCCTAACAACGAGGCGGACTTCAGGCTCGTGGCGGCGTTTGGGGAACTCATCGATCATATCGTGGTCCGGCGCCTAGCCTACGCCCGGTACGAGGCGGAGGTCCACCTCACGGTGACGCCACTCCTGCGAGGCCCGACCTTCGGGGCCGACGACCTGAAGGCTCAAATGTGCCTTCGCAGAACCTACGAACTCAAGACCATGAAGGAGAAGAGCAGGCGTTGGAGAAGGATCGTGCCTTCGTTGCTCGCCCAGGGACGACACGTCCTCCAAGACGCCGAGTGGGACGCCATCAGCCATCTTTTTCCCGAGGGGCTCCTCCTCCGCAAGGACAGAACGACGTCGTGGGACGCCAGACCCTTCGTGGAGGCGTACCTCTTCATCCTGATGCACGGCGTGCCATGGCCGTGCCTGCCTGAATCTTTCGGCCCCTTCAATCCGGTCTACCTAGGTGTGGGCAAGTTCTGCACCTACGGCATTTGGAAGGAGGTCGCGACAATCCTCCATGATCTCGATCCCGAACGTTTTCCGGCCGAGTTTGCTGAGAAGAAGTGGAAGAAGATGAGGCGCGACGAGGCGGTCGCCAGACTCGTCGAGGAAACGCGGGCGGCCCGGGCGGATACAGCCCTTGCACCTATCTCGTGATTGATGCCCGGGCGGGCGGCGCTGGCCCGGGCTCCCTTGGAACGAGGCGCCGAGGAAGTCCCCCGGGCTGCGAACGAGCGCGACGCCATCGGATGGGAGGTCGCATGCAGGCGAAGCCCGGTGTGCCGCTTGCGCGGTTGGGAGACGAACGCCACGACGATCCGAGTCGACGCTGGACTGAGTTCGACCGGCTCATGCAAGAGTGTGGGCCGGAAGGCTCCAGGTAGTCCGCAGTGTAGGGTCTGTTGGCACGCGCAGGGGTCTCCCCCATTTGATCCGTGGCATCCTTGCCGCGCGGGGCGGAACGATACCATTAATGCCCGCCCGATGCGGGCGCCCGTCGGCTCAAGACCTTGGTCATCACGACCGACCCGCACGGCGAGCACGGCGCGATTATCCTGCTTGGGGTTCCGCCCGAACCCTTCCCCTTCATGACGCATCGCCGCGTCTACTCCGCTTACAGAGACGGGTGGGTCGACTCCGCCAACACCATCATGCCCAACGGCGTAGGACCGAAAGAGGGTCTTAACGCTTCTTGGTGCAGTCCACCTGTCGGGACATTGAGCAGAACCTAGCCCGGATCGCCTGTGATCACAGGGGTAGCATCCCTGCTTCGACCGCCTTTCTCACCCTCGCCGCAACCATGATCCGCTCCGCGTGATAGGCCTGAGGCTTTTGGAAGAAGCGCCGAAAGGACGCCTTAGGGTAAGCTCGTGATATCCATCATGACGGGTAGCTGAGGCTGATCCTCGCGAGGTGCCGGTTTTCCGACTT
>NZ_BPQD01000027.1 GCF_022179065.1 Methylobacterium adhaesivum | reverse complement strand
CGGGGGTCAGGAGGTTGTGCCCCAGCATGATCGCCAGGGCGACGCCGATCAGGGCGGGGCGCGGCAACCACAGCAGCCCCGCCAGGGCGATCATGCCGAGGCCGATGGCCCAGATCACCTGAAGGTAGAGGATCGGCGGCACCGGGCTGCCCGTCCAGGCGATGTTCACCAGGGTGAGTTCGAGCAGCACCAGGATGAGGCCGCGCCGGAGCAGGAACAACGAGGCTTGGGCGTGGTCGCCGTGCCGCTCGGCGTAGAGGCTGGCCGAGAGACCGGTGAGCAGGACGAAGACGGGCGCGCAGAGATGCGCGGCCGTCCGGGTCCAGAACAGGCGCGGGTCCGTCGTCGCCAGGTTCATGGGATCGGCGACCTGGGCGTGCACGTAGAAGAAGTCCCGCACGTGATCGACGAGCATGAGCAGCATCACGAGGCCGCGCAGGGCGTCGATGGAAGCGATGCGCGCGGTCGTGCGCGCGGCGACCCCGTCGGTCTCTCGGAGCGTCAGGAGCGGAGCCTGCGTTCCCGCCATCAGAACCGCACCGAGACGGTGCCGGTGAAGCGGCGCGGCGCGCCGGGATAGACGCGGAACACGTTGAGCGAACTCTCGTAGATCTCGGAATCGAAGATGTTCTCGACGTTGAAGCCGAAACGGATGGCCTCGTAGCGGTAATAGGCCAGCGCGTCCGCGACGACATAGGCCGGCAGGGTGAAGCCGGTGCCGCCCGCGTCCCCGGCCCGCTCGCCGACCCCGCGCACGCCGCCGCCGATCCCCAGACCCGCGTAAGGCCCGGACTGGACCTCGTAGACGGCGAGCAGGCTGCCGCTGTGCCTGGGGATGTTGATGAGGGGCGCTCCCACCGGCAGGACGTTGTCCTTCGTCACCACGGCGTCGGCGTAGACGTAGCCGCCGATGAGGCGCAGCTCCGGCGAGATCTGACCCGTGGCCGTGAGTTCGAATCCCTGGCTGCGCACCCCGCCCGCCGCGAGCGAGAACCCGCTGTTGTTGGGGTCGGGCGTCAGCACGTTCTCGCGTTCGATGCGGAAGGCTGCCCCGGTGAGGCCGAGCGCCCCGCCGTAGAGGTCGAGCTTGGCCCCGACCTCATAGCCGAGGCCGGTCTCCGGCGCGAACGGCACCCCGCCCGAGGCCGCCGCCGCATCGGGGCCGATATTCGGCCGGAAGCTTGTGCCGACGTTGGCGTAGAGCGAAAGCTCCGGCAGCGGCTGGTAGACGAGACCAGCGCGGGGCGTCGCGGCGGCGTAGGTCTGCTCCACGTCGCTGCGCGGGATGCGCTCGCGGAACGACTGCTCGAAGAAATCGAACCGGACGCCGAGCAGGGCCTTCCATTCGGGGCTCAGGGCGATCTGATCCTGGGCGTAGAGCGCCGTGTTCGTCACCCGTTCGAGGTTGTTGCGCGGGATGGTGAGGGGCGGCAGGGGCTGACCGTAGCGCGGGCCGTAGATGTCGATGGCGAACGGGTTCTGACGAAAATTCGAGCGCAGGTAGACGACGCGGCTGTCGGTGCTCTCGCGTTCGAAGCCGAGGAGCAGGGTGTGGGCCAGGGGGCCGGTGGCGAAGCGCCCGACCACCTCGGCTTGGCCGATGGCGGTGTCCCAGCGGTAATCGCGAAAATTGCGGTCGCGGGAGACGGTCCGGTTGTCGGCCGCGATGGCGCGGATCTCGGCGGATTCGCCCTCGAGCGTGCCCGTGTTGAAATGCGCGCCGAGGCGCATCTGCCAGTCGGCATCGAAGCGGTGCTCCAGGCGCACCTGCAGGGTGTTGGAGGTCTGCTCGGTGCTCTGGCCGGGCTCGCCGAGGAACCGCGAGATCGGCAGGAAGCCGAGCTGCTTGTTGATGGCGATGACGCCGCGATCGAACACGATGCGGTTGCGCACGAACTCGGTCTCGACGGTGACCTTGGTGTCCGGCGTGATCTGCCAGCTGAGGGATGGCGCCACGAACAGGCGGTCGCCGTCCACGAAATCGCGAAAGCTGTTCTGGCGCCCGCCCGCGAAGTTGAAGCGGTACTGGACGGTCTTGTCCTCGTTGAGGGCGCCCCCGGCATCGACGGTCCCACGGAACTGCTCGAACGAGCCCCACAGGCCGCCCATCTCCACGAACCGCTCGGCGGTGGGCTGCTTCGTGATGATGTTGACCACGCCGCCCGGATCGCTGCGCCCGAACAAGGCGCCGCCCGCCCCCTTCAGGACCTCGATTCGCTCGACGTTCTGGGTATCGGGCGGCGGCGGGTAACCCCGGTTGATGGCAAAGCCGTTCTTGAAGATCTCGGACGTCGTGACCCCGCGCACGGCGTAGCTGAATACAGTCAGGCCGCCGAAATTGTTCTGCTGCGCGACCCCGGGCGTGTAGTTGAACACCCGGTCGACCCGTGTGGCGTTGAGGTCGGTGATCACCTCGCGCGAGGCCACCGTGACGACCTGAGGCACGTCGCGCTGGGGGGTATCGGTCTTCGTGCTGCTCACCGCCCGGGCGGCGCTGAAGCCCGGCGTCGGTCCGATCAGCCCGATGGCGCCCTCCGGCACGTTGAGGCCGATGCCGGTGCCCTCCACCGTGAGGGTCTCGAGCGTCACCGCCGCCTCCTCGGCGCGGGCGACCGGCGCGAGGGAGAGGACCGTGAGGGCGGCGCCGAGGCGCAGGCCGTTTTCCAGGAGCATCGTATCTGGTCTCGGGTGGGATTGGCGCCGGTCCGGCCCGACGGGCAGGGGGATCCCCGCCCGTCGCCCGTGACCTGAATTGATATACTGTTACATATCCAGGCTTGGCCGTACAAGCCAGAGGTGAGGCGGGTCACGCCGGCCGTGACCGGCGTGCTCTGGAGCCCGGCCGCGTCTTCAGGCAGAAAGCGGCGATGGAACGGTGCTCCCCTCTTCCCGTCGGCTCGATCCCGCAACGCCGTGCCCTCACCGCCGCGCGCGCCGCACCGGGTCGAACGGACCGGTGCGCGCGGGCATGAGCGAACGCGCCGCCCTCCTCCTCCGTCGTGCCGCCGCCCTGGAAGAGAAAGCCGCGCGGTTGCGCGGTCGCGCCTTGGCGCTCACCGAGTCGCCCGAGACCGGTGAGCAAGCGCCGGCCACCCGCGACGGTTTCGGCCGGCTGGCCATCATCGGAACCGATCGCGACGGATTCGTCACCGACTGGAATGCCGGCGCCGAGCGCGTCTTCGGCTGGTCCGCCGAGGCGATGCGCGGCCGCAGCATCGCGAATCTGTGCGCGTCGGAGGACCACGGCGCCGATGACGGGCGCTGGCACCTGCGCGCGGACGGATCCCGCTTCTGGGCCTCGAGCGAAACGATGCCCCTGCGCGACGCGGGGGGCGAGACGATCGGCTCCGTGAAGGTTCTGACCGACCGCACCGAGGAGCACCGGACGGGATACGCCCTGCGGGCCGCCGAGGACCGCCTGCGCCGCGCCCAGGAAGCCGGCGGCATCGGCCTGTTCTCCGTCGGCATCGACGACGGCATTCTCTATCCGACGCCGGAATTCTGCCGCCTCTACGGCCTGCCCGAGCGCGAGAGCCATCCGGCCACGTCGTTCGAGGCCCTGGTTGTGCCCGAGGACCAGCACCTCGTCTCGACGGCGGAGAGCCGCAGGCGAGGCGAGCCGCCCCGGGATGTCGAGTACCGCATCCGCCGGCCCGATACGGGCAAGATCCGCTGGATCGCCCGCAGGGGCGAGATCGAGCGTGATGCCGACGGCCGTCCGGTCCGGTTCGCCGGGGTGGCGCGGGACATCACCGAGCAGCGCGCGGCCCGCGATGCCCTGGCCCACAGCGAGGCCCGCTACCGCGCCCTGTTCGAGGCCGTCGACGACGGCTTCTGCATCATCGAGTTCGTCGACGGCCCGCATGGTCCCGCGAGCGACTACATCCATGTCGAGGCTAATCCCGGCTACGAGCGGCATACGGGCATTGCCGGCGTCGTCGGAAAGACGCTCCGCGACATCGCACCCGCCGAGGCCGACGGCTGGCTCAGGCTCTATGGCGGCGTGCTGCGGACCGGTGAGCCGCTGCGGTTCGAGCGCGCGTTCCCGGCCGCCGGGCGTCATATCGAGGTGTCCGCCGCCCGGATCGAGCCGGCGAGCCGGCGCCAGGTCTCCGTGCTGTTCCGGGACATCTCGGCGCGCCGGCAGGCGGAGGACGCCCTGCGCGCCAGCGAAGCCGTGGCCCGGGAGAACATCGAGCGCGTGCAGCTCGCCCTGGCGGCCGGGGCGATCATCGGCACCTGGTTCTGGGACCTGCCCACGGATCGGTTCAGCGTCGACGAGGCTTTCGCCACGAGCTTCGGGCTCGACCCCGCCGTGGGGCGCGAAGGCCTGAGCCTGCTCCAGGTGATCGAGACCGTCCATCCGGACGACCGGGCCGGCCTGACGGACGCGATCGCGGCGGTGATCGCGCGCGGGGGAGCCTACGCCCACCAGTACCGGACGCGGCGCGCCGATGGACGCTACTACTGGCTGGAGGCCAACGGGCGTGTGGACCATGCGCCGGATGGCACGCCCCTGCGCTTTCCCGGCGTCCTCATCGACGTCGAAGAGCGACGGGCCGGCGAGGCGGAGCGCGAACGCGTCACGGAACAGCTGCGCAGTCTCAACGAGACCCTGGAGCAGCGGGTCGCCGAGCGCACGGCCGAACTCATGCACGCCGAGGAAGCCCTGCGCCAGTCGCAGAAGATGGAGGCCGTGGGGCAGCTGACCGGGGGGCTCGCCCACGACTTCAACAACATGCTCGCCGGGATCGTCGGGTCCCTGGAGCTGATGCAGTCCCGCATGCTCCAGGGCCGGACGGAGTCCCTCGAGCGCTACATCACCGCCGCGCAGGGCGCGGCGCGGCGCGCGGCGGCCCTCACCCACCGCCTCCTCGCTTTCTCGCGCCGGCAGACCCTCGCGCCGAAGCCCACGGACGTGAACCGGCTCGTCGAGGGCATGGCCGACCTCGTGCGCCGCACCGTCGGGCCGGCGGTGTCCGTCGAGGTCGTCGGGGCGGGCGGCCTCTGGTCGACCCTCGTGGACCCGAGCCAGCTCGAGAACGCCCTCCTCAACCTCTGCATCAATGCCCGCGATGCCATGCCGGATGGCGGCCGCATCGTGGTCGAGACCGGCAACCGCCTGTTCGACCCGCAGGGCGCCCGCGAGCGGGATCTGGAGCCGGGGCAGTACGTCTCGCTCTGCGTCTCGGACAACGGCACCGGCATGACGCCGGACGTGGCCGCCAAGGCCTTCGACCCCTTCTTCACCACGAAGCCCATGGGCGAAGGCACGGGCCTCGGGCTGAGCATGATCTACGGCTTCGCCAAGCAGTCGGGCGGCCAGGCCCGGATCACCTCGGAGCCCGGGCGGGGCACCCGGGTGTGCCTCTACCTGCCGCGCCATCTCGGCGAGGCGGACGGGGCGGAGCCGATTCCGGATCTCTCGGAGGCGGCCCGCGCCAAGGTGGGGGAGACCGTGCTGGTGGTCGACGACGAGCCGACGGTGCGCATGCTCGTCACCGAGGTGCTGGAGGATCTCGGTTATGCGGCCATCGAGGCGGCCGACGGGGCCTCCGGGCTGAGCGTGCTGCAATCGGACATGCGCATCGATCTCCTCGTTACCGATGTCGGCCTGCCGGGCGGCATGAACGGGCGCCAGATGGCGGATGCCGCCCTGGTCTCCCGGCCCGATCTCAAGGTGCTGTTCATCACCGGCTACGCCGAGAATGCCGCCCTCAATCACGGGCACCTCGCCCCCGGCATGCAGGTCCTCGTCAAGCCGTTCGCCCTCGAAGTGCTCGCGACCCGCATCCGCGGCCTGATCGAGGGAGCCTGAGGCCGGCGCGAAGCGCCGGTGCGGGCGCGAGGCGCCGGTGCCGGCGCTGGGGCGCCGGCCCGGATCGACGGTCGGCGTCAGGCCGGACGGCGGCCGTCGGCGGCGTACTGGTCGATGGCCGTGGGAAGCTCACGGGACAGGCGGGACAGGAGCGCCGCGCGGCTCAAGCCCGTCTGCTGCGTGAGGTGGTCCAGGGTGTCGGAGCCGATGGCCCGTTCGAGGTCGGCTTCGGGAATGTCGCGGTTGGGGCCGTGATTGACCCAGGAATTCGCCGTCTCGCCGTGCCCGCCCTTGGTGAAATGATCGACGAGTTCGCTCAGGCCGCTGGCGATCAGGCCGCCGATGCCGGCCGTGCCGACGCCGCTGAGGAGGTTTCCGAGGCCACCGGCCCCCGACGGGGTCGACGTGGTGTTCGGGATGGACGGAACCGGAGACCGTGACTGGGCGCCGTGGCCCTGCAGCAGTTCGGCGAGCTTGTCGCGGTTCTGGTAGCCGGCCACGGCCAGCAGGCCCAGGAGCGCCGTCATCGAAGGGTAGCCCTTGCTCATCGTTCGTTCTCCGTCGTTGTGGTGCCACTCGGTCCGGGCGGCCATCCGCCCGGGGTTTCGCCGTCAGCCCGCCGCGGCGGCTTCCGTCGATGCCGTGCGCGCGGCCAGGTCGGAGATGTCCGACACATGCTGGCTCGCCGCGATGGTGCGCTTGACCGTGGAGCGGGCGGCATCGATGGCGATGGCCGCCGCCGACATGGTCCTGGCCTGAGTCGGCCGCTCCAAGGCGTGGCGGGCGATGTCGCCCGCGAGGTCGTCGATCTCCCGGGCCAGCCGCTCGAGGTGAGGGCCGGCGGGGCTGTCCTGGGCCTCCCTGCGGATTTCCAGCAGGCGGTCGGTCGCCTCCTCGATGCGCTCGCGGCGCAGGCGCGACAGGCGCTGCCCGACCCAGGCCACCGCCGAACCGATGCCGCCGCCGAGGAAGGCGACGAGGTAGATCCAGGTCTCGTAGCGCTCGATGAAGCCCTGCTGCTCGCGCTCGAAGAAATCGACGGCGCCCGGATGGTTGGGAAGCCGCGCGCTCGTCGCCTCCGCGGTGCTCTCGTATTTCGGGGCCTGGATGTAATCGGCGGCGGGCGTGACGTTGGCCATCCCGCTGCGCAGCTCGAACAGGTGCTGGGTCACGTCCGCCGCGACGGACCGCGACAGGGAGGTCCGGGCCATGAGGCGGTAGGAGGCGCCCACCGTGTGAACGTCCTCGCCCGGAACCTTCGGGCTCCCGCCGAAGGTTTCCGCCGGCATCGTCACGGACTGGAGGCGCGGCAGGCGCGCCACGATGGCGTCGGCGTTCTCGACATCGACGAAGGCGACCTTCCTGTTCCGGCTGATGCCCTGGACGATGCCGACGATGCGCTGGGCCGTGGGCGAAGTCGGTGCGATCACCGACACCACGGCGTCGATGCGTTTGGCCGTGAACGCCGCCGCGAGGTCGGATTCCGCCATCTCCACCAGGGCGACGTGCCGGGGCGGCACGGGACCCGGAACGTCCTTCTCGAGGAGCGTCAGGCCGTAATGCTCGACCATGGCCTTGATCAGGGTCTGGTCGGCGTCGCGATGGGCGAGGATGGCGAGGCGCTTGCGGTCGAGGTCGGGAAAGCGGGTCAGGCCGGAGGCCTCGGGCGAGGCGATGATCATGGCCTGGTCGCGCAGGATCGCGAGGGTCAGGCCGTTGTCGGGGAGGTCGACGTCCGGCCGGACCACGGCGAGGTCGGCCCGGCCTTCCTGCAGGGCGGCGGCGCTGTCGCGCACGTCGTCCAGAAGGAGAACCTTGAGGCGGATTTCCTTGTGGCGCCGGGCGAGGGCGTCGGCATAGGCCTGGATCAAGGCCGGTTCCGTTCCGTCGCGCGGGGCGACGGCAACGGTCAGGACGGTGGCGCGGGACACCCAGTAGGCGGCCCCGGCCGCCGCGGCCAGGAGGACGGTGAGCAGAAGGAACACGATTTCCGGACGCAGGAGCAGCCTGGCGAACTTCATGTCCTCTCGTTCACCCCCTCTTGCCGTGCGCCGCGAGTGTCACGGTGCCGGACTATTCTGCTGGCCGTCCGTCAGCGCGTGCGGCGCGCCGGGGTCGTGCCGCGCCCGTTCAGGCGACGCCCGACGAGGGCGATCACCTTGGGCAACAGGTAGGCGGTGAGGAGTTTGCGGATCATCGGTTCTTCTCCGGAAGGGTGGGGTCAGCGGCTGGGGCGCGAGAGCCAGCCCACCGCGAAAGCGATGGCGGCGAGGCCCACCAGGGTGGAGGCGCGGTTGCCATCGGCGTAGCGGACGGCCTGGCGGCCGTAGGCCGTGCCGCGCGCGCGGACGTCATCGACGAGGTCGCGACCGTCGTCGAGGAGGTGTTCGGCGCGGCTGCGCGCCGCCCGGGCGAGGTGACGGCCGTCTTCCGCGAGGTCCTCGGCGCGGTCGCGGGCGCGGCCATAGGCGTATTGCGCGCCGCCGGCCACCTGATTCACGGCACCGCGCACCTGACGGCCCGGATCGCCCGTGAGGCTGCCGAGGGCGGTCTCGGCACGGCCCTTGAGATGGCGGGACGCGCCCTGAAACTGATCGCGGTTCATGGAATTCTCCAGTGTTCTCGGAACGATGCGAGGGCCGGCGAGAGCCGCTCGCGCGGATCCCGCCGTTCCGGGCTCAGTGCTTTCCGGTGACCTTGTCGACCACGGAGGCGACGCCGTCCTTGGCTTCACCCACGGTGCGCTGGGCCTCGCCCTTGAGTTCCTGGGCCTTGCCCTCGGCCATGAGGCTGTCGTTGCCCGTGACCTTGCCGGCGGCCTGCTTGACGTTGCCGACGGCCTCGTTGGCGAGGCCCTTCAGTTTGTCCGTGGTGCTGCTCATGGGAGACTCCCGATGTGGTGGCGGCCGGTCGGGATGATCGGCTCGAGGGGTGGGACCGGCCGGTCGGAGCGACCGGCCGGGGATCGGTTCAGATGCGACGGGCGTCGTAGCTGTCGGCGAGGGTGTGGGGCTTCGGGGCACCGAGGCGGCCGCCGAAGAACCCGGCGAGGGCGCCGAGGATGAGGGCGAGCGCGCCGTAGAAGGCGCCCTGGGTAGCGGCGGACTTCGTGGCGATGGCCGCGGCCTCGGCCTTCTGCTTGGCGGTGGCGACCGCCTCGTCATACTGCTTCTTGTAGTCCTGGATCTGGGTCTTGGCCTGATCGACCGGGATGCCCTGCGCCTTGGCCAGGGCATCGGCGGCGCGGTTCTCGGCCTGGGCCTTCTGGGCCGGATCACCCGTGAACAGGGCGCGGATGGCGGCGACGGCGGCGTCCTTGGCGGCCTGCGGGTCCTGGCCGGCGGCCTGGTTGCGGACCGACTGCTCGATGCCGTCGAGGGGGTTCGAGATCTTCGACAGGGACGGCGCCGCGGCCTGGGCCGCCGTCTGCACGGTGCCGCCGACGAGGGAGCCGGCGCCGCCCAGCGTGCTGGTCACGCCCGAGAAGGCGCCACCGATGAGGCCGCCGGCCGCCGAGGTCAGGAGGTACAGCACCACGAGGGTGGTGACCGCCCAGGACACGAGGCCGTGCAGGCCTGCCGCGCCCACGACGGGCTTGCCCGAGAGACGCCCGGCGATGAAGCCGCCGGCCAGCGCCGCGACGATGCCGGAGCCGACGAACCAGATGCCCGCGCTGAGGGACAGGGTCGAGGCGGCCGGGTTGTCGGCGGCCGTGGTGCCGACGCTGGACAGGCCGACGCCGACGCCGACCATGTTCAGGATGACCTGGGTCACGAGCGCCGTGACGGCACCGGCGAAGATGGCACCCCACGAAACCTGGTTCAGCAGGACGGCGCGGGTGTCGGCCGAGGCCGGGGCGATGAGAGGGGAAGTGGACACGTGACGGAACTCCAGGGGATCGGCCGAGACGTCGTGTCGGCCGGAAAGTCGGAAAATCGAGACGTCGGAAGAGGATGTCGAAGCGGGCGGTTGAGGTGCCTCGCGAAACGCCCGGTCGCCGCCGATTCAAGCTGCCGACACGGCGGCGCGGCGGGAGGTTCGCGACAGATCCTCAGTCGCGCCCGTGGATGAGCAGGCCGACGCCGTAGCCGAGGAGGCCGGCGATCAGCAGGGCGGCGATGGGATGCTCGCCGACGCGGTGGGACACGTCGCGGCCGCCCTGGCGGAGGTAGCGGCCGCCGTTCTCGTAGGCGTCCTCGGCGCTGTCGTAGACCGCGTCGGCAGCGTGCCGCACGGAGCGCTCGGCCCGGCTGTAATAGTCCTCTGCCGCGTCCCGGGTCTGGCGGGCTCGCTCGCCGACCTCGTTCGAGCTGCCGAGATCGTCCACGGCGTCGCGGACCTTTCCGCCGACGTCGCGCGCGGTCTGTGCGACCCGGTCGGCGGCATCGTGCACCGTGTCCTTCGCCTGCCCGTAGAGGTTCTCGGCGGCGCCCTGGGCTTCGCGCGCCCGGCCCTCAACCGAGTCGTGCTTCGAGCCCGTCAGATCGCCTAGAGCGCTCTGCACCTTGCCGCCGATCTCGCGCGCGGCCCCCGTGATGCGGTTCGTATCGACCATTCTGCTTCTCCGTTGTTGAGGTTGGTGTGGTGCGACGTGTCGTCGACGCTAAGAGTTCGGCGTGGTCTTCGGCGACACGTCGGACTTCGATGATTTCCGTTGATCTCGGCCCTCGGTCTCGACTTTCCCGTCGCCGATCAGCTTGCCGATGGCTTCCTTCACGGAGCCCTTGAGCTTGTCGGAGTCGGGGGAAGTCTTCTGCGTGCTCATGAGGACTTTCGGAAATCGAGGTGGGCCATGATCGTTTGTGAGATGGGAGAGGATTCCGGATCATCAATGGTACAAAAGTACTGGTAGGATAGTTTTTATAATCCAGACTTCGTGAGCGGGAATCCGTTGTTGCGCCCCCAGACGATGGCCTCCGAGCGCTTGTGGACGTCGAGCTTGCGGTAGAGGGCCGCGGCATGGTTGCGGACGGTGTTGCGCGACAGGCCGAGGCGTAGGGCGATGGCCTCGTCGCCGAGGCCCGAACAGATCAGGTCGAGGATCTGACGCTCCCGCACCGTCATGCTGGGTGCGTGGCTCTCGGCGTGATCGCCGCCGGGCTGGCGCAGGTTGGCGAGCTTTTCGATGAGGCCCCGGCTGAACCACGAGGTGTCGGCCATCACGGTCTCGATGGCCTCGAACAGGTCGCGCTCCGAACGCTTGCGCTCGGTGATGTCCTGCAGGACGAGGAGCGCGAAGGTCTCGTCCCCGATCTCCACGCGCTCGGCGGAGACGAGGCAATCGAGGTTGGTGCCGTCCTCGTGGCGCAGGCAGACCTCGAGGCCGAGCACGTAGCCCGTGCGCGCCACGGCCGTCTCGAACCGGGTCCGGGCGGCCTCGTGCACCCAGAGGCCGAAATCGTCGGGCGAGCGTCCCGCGATCCGCTCGGTGGAATACCCGAAGACCCGGCCGAACGCCTCGTTGACGGCGGTGAGCGTGAAGGTGTCGGCCCGGGCCAGCACCGTCGGCACGGGGGTCAGCCGGAACGCCTTGGCGAAGCGTTCCTCGCTCTGGCGCAGGGCCGTCTCGGCCTTGCGGCGCAACTCGAGGTCCGCGAAGGTGAACAGCATGCAGGGCTCGTCGCCGAGCTCGATCGGCTGGCCGGCGACGATGACGAAGCGGGTGTCGCCGTTGGGCAGGTCGAGGCAGGCCTCCATCTGCGGGATGGTGCCGCCCGCGTTGAGCCGGGCGATGGCGAGATCCCGGCTGCGGGCGCCGGCCAGGACGTCGACCTCGTAGACGCTGCGGCCGATGACGGCGTCGCGCGTGTAACCGGTCATCTCCAGGAAGCCGAGGTTGACCTTGACGTGACGCAGGTCTGACAGCCGGCTGATGACGGCCGGGGCCGGATTGGCGTTAAAGGTCTTCTCGAACCGCTCCTCGGCCTCGAACTGCTCCGAGACGTCCTTGAGGATCAGGGCGAGGCAGCTCGGGCTGCCGTCCCGGTCCGTCGCGACAAGGCTGCGCAGGGAATGAACGAAGGCGACGTCCGGCTTGTCGGTGCGCTTCACCTCGACGACGACGTCGTGAAAGCTTTCGCCGGAGACGACCCGCTCGATGGGATACTGATTGGGCGCACGGTTGTTGCGATAGCGCAGGGCGAAACGCTCGCGATAGGCGTCCACGGTGTGCCCGAGTTCGTCGAGGTCCTCCGCGCCGTGCATGGCGAGCGCCGCCGCGTTCGCGTAGGCGATGGTCTGATCGGGCTCGACCAGGATCACCCCCTCGCTGAGGCCGGCGATGATCTGCCGAAGCTCGTGCCTGTCGACGCCCACCGTCACTGTCGAACCGTCTCCCGTCCCCTATCGAACGAGGCCGTAACCGGCGCGCGGGAGGACAGTTCCGGTGCAGTTCGGGGAAAGACTGGTATATTCGGATTAGTGACGTGAACGTGATCGACTAGGACGGCGGCTGTGCCTACCTCGATTGCGGCCTCTCCTCCCGCGAACGTCGGTCAGGCGCACGTTCGGACGGCCGGGAGCGGTGCCGTCCGCGACGCGAATGACGGGAGACAGGGGTGGTCTGTCGCGTGGAGCGATGGACGCCCGACCGGACGCGCGCCCCGGCGGGATCAGTGGGACATCAGGCAGCAAACCGGCGCCTGGGCCAGGAGGTCGCGCGTGACCCCGCCGAAGAACCACTCCCGCAGGCGGCTGTAGCCGTATCCGCCCGTGACCACGAGGTCGGCATCGCGCTCGCGGGCGGTCCACAGCAGGCCCTCGGCGACGCTCCAGCCCGAGGTTTTCGTGACCTGCATGGTCGCGTTGACGTTGTGAAGGGCGAGATACGCGACGACGTCCTCGATCTCCGGACTGTCCTCGCCGTCGGCGACCCGGGCGACCGTGACGACCTCGGCCCGTTGCAGAAAGGGCAGCGCGTCGGCCGTGGCCCGGCGTGTCTGGGCGGTGTTCTTCCACCCGAGGACGATCCGGCGAGCTTCGAGGTGTTCGAGGCCGGGCGGGACCACGAGGACGGGACGGCCCATGCCCATGAGGGCATCGCCGATGCCGACCGCCATGCCGGGGGAAACGCCTTCGTCATCGGCGGGACGGCCGATCACGACGAGGTCCGCGCCCCGCGCCTGTCGCTCGAGGAAGGCCACCGGCCCGGTCAGGTCGGAGCGCCAGACGACGCGGTCGTTGAGGCAGGAAGCCTGCCTGAAGACCTCTTCGCTGCCCGCGAGCCTGTCGAGGGCCGCCCGGCGGATCTCCTCGATGGCGAAGCCCGCCGGGACGATGGTCTCGCCGAAGCCCTGGGGGTATTCCGGCAGGCAGGCCGCGGCCCCGATCAGGCGCGCGCCGAAGCGGTGGGCCAGCTCCGCGGCGAGGCGGACCCGTCTCGCCGCGTTGCGTCCGTCGTCGACCGCGACCATCAGGCTTGCGTAGGACATGGGACCCTCTCCTGCGTCGACGGCCGAAGGCGCTCACCCTGCCGTGGCCAGGGCGGGCGGGCCTTGATCTGCCTCAACGCGGCGCCAGTCCCGGGAGGGAAACAGGAAGCGCGCGCCATCCCGCACGAGGGTGGCGAGGCCATCGATGGACGGTTCGGGGCGTGAGATCACGAAGCGGGGGATGCCGCGCATCGCGTCCCGGAACGGCGACTTGTCCTCGAAGGCCGCGTGGAACCCCGGGGTCCGCAAGGCCGCGATGATGCGCGGCGCGATCCCGCCCGCGAGGACGACGCCGCCCGTGGCGGAAAACACGAGGGCCATGTCGCCCGCGAACCGGCCCAGCAGATGCGTGAAGTGGCGGACCGTCTCGCCCGCGACGGCATCGGTTCCGGCCACGGTGAGAATCTCGGACGGTGCCTCCCACGCGGTCGGCAGCCCCCGCGCCGCCCCGGTGGCCCGGGCCAGCCTGACGAGTCCCGGACCGGAGAGAACCGCCTCCGCCGTGAGCCTGCCCACGGCCGGCAGGAGGCCGGACCACGGCAGGTCGTCGTCGCGCGCGCAGGGACCGAATCCGATATGCCCGGCCTCCGTGGTCTGGATCAGGAAGCGGTCGCCGGCCGGGATCAGGGCGGCCGCGCCGAGGCCGGTACCCGGGCCGATCACGAGCCGTGTGCCCGTTCGCTCGGCCCCCCCGCCGATCCGGACCAGATCGGCGGGGGCGGCCTCGTCGAGGACCGTCAGGACGGCGGCCAACGGGACGTAGTCGTTGACGAGTCTCACGGCGTCGAGCCCGATTGCCTTCCCGATCTCGCAGGGATCGAACTGCCACGGCGCGTTGGTCAGGCGCGTGATGGCGCCGTCCACCTTCCCGGCGACGGCGAGGAACGCGGAGCGCGGCCGGATCGTGGCCCTCCGGTCGCCATAGGCCCGAATGGCCGCGGTCGGACCGGTGAAGTCGGCGGTCTCGACCTTCCAGAGGGGGGACGGGGCCTGCGCCGGGTCCGCCAGAACGGCGAAACGCACGTAGGTGCCGCCGATATCGGCCAGCAACACCGGGCAGGGCAGCATCGCGGCCCGTCCTCCGGCGCCGGCGTTCATGGGGGGCTCAAGAGGGCGCTCACGGGGTCGTCGTCCCTTCGGGCTTGAGGCTGAGGATGTAGTCGATGACGGCATCCATCTCGTCGCGGTCGAGCCTGATGCTCGGCATCCACTGGCGATGGCTCTGCAGGAAGACGTTGAGGGCGAGACCCGTGGTCGACGACATGGCGGCGATGGTCGTGAAATCCGGTCCGATGCGACCCCCGGCCTGCGGTTCCCGTCCGACGACATGGCATCGGCTGCAGAGTTCGACCGCGACGGTCCAACCCCGGGGACGATGATCCGCGTTGCGCTCCACGGCCGCGGCCGGACAAGCCGAGGGGGCGATCGCCAGGGCCCCGAGGACGAGCGCGACGACCCGACCCGACGTCACGTCGGTTCGCCGGACGTCCGTAAGAGCGGGCCGTCGCGCCGGGGTCACGACCTGTCCCCGGTCCGGTCGGCGGCCAGGCCTTGGACATGGACCTCGGCGATGATGCATCCCGGATCGACGACCTCGTTGGCCGGGGCCATGACTTCCAGGCGTCCCCCGACCGGTGAGACGATGTCGTGAAGGGCCTCGCCGATCCGGACGGCCGCCACGGCCTCGCCGGCCCGCACCCTGGCGCCGTTCTCCACGAACCACCGTTCGAGGACGCCCTCCGGCAGCATGCCGGTGGTCCACAGATCCTCGGCGACGCGAATGTCCGCCATATCCGCCTCCCGCGCGCGAAGGCCCGGTTGCCGGGCCGCAGGATCAAGTGACCCATGGACTGCGCAACGGCCTTGATCTGGATCACGGCGAGGGAGCGGCCGGCACACGATGCTGCTGCGAAGACCGGGCCGCCCGAGGGTGGGGTCCGGTCCCCACTCGGGCCGACGCCGTTCGATGGACAGGGCCATGCTCCTCGCCATGACCGCCAGCGTGGTCCTCGTCGTCGGAACGATCCTCGTGCTGTACGAGGTTCTGCGCCTGACCTCGGAGCATCTGGCGGGGCTGCCGATCCCACCCCGGGCACGCATCCTGGTCGTCGTGCTCGCGACGTTCGTGGGGCACACGGTGGCGGTCTGGATCTACGCCGGGGCCTACTGGGTGCTGATGCTCCAGCTCGGGAGCGACGCCTTCGCGGGCGTGCCCGTCACCACCTTTGAGGACTGCCTGTACTTCTCGGTGGTGACCTACACGTCGCTGGGCTTCGGCGATCACTTCCCGATCGGTCCGACGCGGCTGATCTCCGGCGTCGAAGCGCTCAACGGCCTCCTCCTCATCGGGTGGTCTGCCTCGTTCACCTACCTCGCCATGGAGCGGTACTGGCCGCTTCACGGCAAGGCGCACGCCCACAGGGAGGCGAGGGTCTTCGTCGACGCGGCCGCCCCGGAATCCAAGCGCGCCCGCTTCTTCCCGCCGGCCGGCGCACGGGTTGAGGCAGATCAAGGCGCGCCCGCGAATTCGGGAGCCCCTTCCCCGACCGAGGGCGGGACACCGTCTTGCCAAGGCAGAACGGAGGCGGCCCGATGAGGCAGTTCCTAATCACGTTTCACAAGCAGGTCAGCGACGACATGGGCCACGAACGACGCGTGCGCCAGCATCAGGTTGTCGTTCCGGCCGCGTCGGAGGCCTCCGCCCTCGCGGCCGGGCAGGCCTTGTTCTGCGAGGCCGAGGGCATCGTCGACTGGCGGCTTCGCGCCGACGCGTGCGAGGCGGCGGAGGTGCAGGACGAACTCGCGTAGCCGTTGAGGGAGGGAGCGATCATGAGCTACGACCTGACCGAGCCGGTGCACTGGCAGGGTCGGCAATGGGCGGTCACCGCCTACGGCATCGAGGCGCTCGACGGGATGTACCACGTGGCGGCCGCCGAGATCTGGCCCGGCCCGGACGGGACGCTGCCCTGGTTCGATGCCCTCTGCCGCCGCTACGGCACGGACCACGACGACCTCGAGGCGGCCCTCGCGGTCGCCCGCTCGCTCTGGCCTTGCCGCGCCTCTCACGGGCGGGTCGGCGATCCTCATGCCGCATCGAGTACGGTTCGGGCATGACCGGCACGCCGGTCCCGTCGGGCATGACCGGCGTCCCCGTCGCGCCGGCCTGCGTCGACGGGCCGCCCTCCGACGACGACCCGGAATACCCGAGCGCCGCCGTCGGGCCATCGAAGCCGCGCCTCCTCGGCATTCTCGGGCCCGGCCTGATCACCGGCGCCTCCGACGACGACCCGAGCGGCATCGCGACCTACGGTCAGGCGGGGGCGCAATGCGGCTACGGCCTGTGCTGGACCATGCTCTACAGCCTACCCCTGATGGCGGCGGTGCAGATGGTGTCGGCCCGGATCGGCCGAACGACGGGCCGCGGCATCGCCGGGGTGCTGCGCGAGCATTATTCGAACGGCCTGCTCCAGGGCGTGGTGCTTCTGCTTCTCATCGCCAACATCCTCAATCTCGGGGCCGATCTCGGGGCCATGGCGGATGCGCTGAACCTGCTGCTGCCGGGGCCGCGCTGGCTCTATGTCGGCCTGTTCTCGGGCATCTGCGTCTACATGCAGCTCGTCCTACGCTACACGCGCTACGTCGCCGTCCTGAAGTGGCTGACGCTCAGCCTGTTCGCCTATCTCGGCGTGGTGGTCTTCGCCCACGTTCCCTGGGCCGAACTCGGCCTGGCGATCGCCGTGCCGCGCTTCGATCCGGGCGGCGCGAGCCTGACCACCCTGGTGGCCATCTTCGGCACCACGATCAGCCCCTACCTGTTCTTCTGGCAGGCGGCGGAGGAGGCGGAGGACATCCATGCCCACCCGCGCCGCCGCGACCTCGCGCACGCGCCCGAACAGGGACAGGCGGCCCTGCATCGGATCGAGATCGACACCCTGGTCGGCATGACGTTCTCGAACGTCGTCGCCCTCGCGATCATGGTCACCACCGCCACCGTCCTGCACGGGCGCGGCATCACCGACATCCAGACCTCGGCCCAGGCCGCCGAGGCCCTCCGGCCCTTCGCAGGCCCGCTCTCGGCCGGCGTGTTCGCCCTCGGCATCGTCGGGACCGGCCTGCTCGCCGTTCCGGTGCTCGCGGGCTCGGCGGCCTACGCGGTGGGAGAAGCCCGGCGCTGGCCCGTCGGGTTCGGCCGCCGCCTGCTGGAGGCGCGCGCCTTTTACGGGACGGTGGCCCTCGCGACCCTCGTCGGCATGATCATCAGCCTGGGCGCCGTCGATCCCATCCATGCGCTCTACTGGAGCGCCGTCGTCAACGGGATCATCGCGGTGCCGATCCTGTCGGTGATGATGCTGGCGGCCGCGCGCACGGACATCATGGGAGCCTTCGCGATCCGCGGCCCCCTCCGGTGGCTCGGGTGGGCCGCCACCGCCTGCATGCTGCTCGCCGTCGCCGCGATGCTGATCACCGCCCTCCCGTCCTTGCGGTAGATCAAACCCCTCCGGCCTCCCCTCCCCGATCCTCCCCGAACGGGAACCGGAAGGGCACGCCATGTCGGGATCCAGTCGAGCGGCGAGACCGCTCGTGCTCGTGGCCGAACCGCAGGCGCTGCCGGCCATGTGGCTGGAAGACCTCCTGGAGGACGAAGGCTACGACGTTCTCGGCCCCTACGCGACCTGCGAGGCCGCCGTGGAAGGCCTCGAGCGGAACGCTCCGGTGTTCGCGGTGATCAGCGTCGATCTTCGGGAAGGCCCCTGCTTTCCCCTGTCCTGCGCGCTGCGCCGCCGCGGTATCCCGTTCGCGATGGTCTCGGGCTCCCTCCCCGTCCCGCCCCCCTTCGCGGACGTCGCGATCCTCGACCGTCCGTGTCTGGCCGAGGCCATCGCGCAGGCCCTTTCGGCCGAGCGACTGGCGGCCGGTCGGGATGCCGAACCGCTGGCCTGTCCGATGGACGCCATGATCCGGTCCGGCGAGGCCGTTGCGCTGGATCAATGTCCCCCCGCCTGCGGAGGCCAGGATGCCGAGCGCGACCCGGGGCACGGCGATCTGGCCCGGGCTTCACCCTCGAAGGGAGATATCCCATGAGTGACAAGATCCTTCGCCAGGACATCATCGACGAGCTCGACTTCGATCCCAGCATCGGCGCGGCCCATATCGGCGTCGCGGTGGACGACGGCATCGTCACGCTGACCGGGCATGTCGGCAGCTACATGGAGCGCGTGGCGGCCGAGAAGGCGGCCCGGAAGGTTCGGGGCGTGCGCGGCGTGGTCGAGGAGATCAAGGTCCGCTTCGCCGGTGAGGCGCCGCCCCGCGACGAGGACCTGGCGCACCGCGCGGTGCAGATGCTCGACTGGTCCGCCCTCGTGCCGAAGAACGCCGTGCAGGTGAAGGTGCAGAACGGCTCCGTCACGCTCACCGGTCAGGTCGAATGGCAGTACCAGAAGGAGGAGGCCTATCGGGCGATCCGGCGGCTCGCGGGCGTCGCCGGCATCGTCAACATGATCGAGGTCAGGCCGAAGGCGAGCGCGGCCGACGTCCGCTCGAAGATCGAGGCGGCGCTCAAGCGCAACGCCGAGGTCGAGGCGGACCACATCAAGGTGTCGGTCGAGGGCGACACGGTCACCCTCGATGGCTCCGTCCACGCCTGGTACGAGCGCAAGCTCGCCGAGAACGCCGCCTGGTCCGCCTCGGGCGTCCGGGCCGTCGAGGATCGCCTGACCCTCGCCTGACCCGTGAACCGGGGCCGGCCGAGGCGCCGGTCCCGGTCGGTCCATTCGATCTCCGCCGCGAAACGCCCTGTCCGTGTGAGGTCTTCCATGTCCTACGCAAGCATCATGGTCGCCGTCGACCTCGGCGAGCAGTCCCGCGGCCGCGTCCGTCTCGCGGGCCATCTCGCGGACGATTTCAAGGCGCGCCTCATCGGCGTCGCGGCGGAGATGCCGGCCTATGAGGCCGTGCCCGTCGGTCCGACCCTGGGCGGGGGCTACTGCATGGCCTCGGTGCAGGAGGCGGTCGTGAACGACCTCAGGCTCGCGCACGAGAACTTCAAGGAGGCCGCCGGTGTCCGAAGCCGGGTCGAGTGGCGGTCGAACCTCGACGTCCCCCTCGCCTTCCTGACCCGGCAGGCCGCCGCCGCCGATCTCGTCGTCATCGGCCGGGGCGATGACGGGAACCCGCTCCTGTCCGTCCACCCGGGCGACGCCGTCCTGCAGCTCGGCCGACCGGTTCTCGTGGTCCCTCCCAACATCGACCATGTCGAGGCCCGCCGCATCGCCATCGGATGGAAGAACACCCGCGAGGCGCGCCGCGCCGTCTGGGACGCCCTGCCGTTCCTGAAGCGGGCCTCGCATGTCGTCGTCCTGTCCATCGACGACGGGCGCGGAGCCGCCGACAGCCAGGCCCTCCTCGGCTTCCTCCAGGCCCACGACGTCGAGGCCACCGCGGTCCAGAAGGATGCCTACGGGGCCGGGACCGCCGAGGCGCTGGTGGACGCGGCCTCCGAGCAGGCCGCCGACCTGATCGTCACGGGGGGCTACGGCCACGGCCGCCTGCGCGAATGGGCCTTCGGGGGCGTCACCCGGGATCTCCTCGCCAGCTGTCCCGTCTGCTGCCTGATGAGCCATTGAGAGGTGATTCCGGGTGAGAACCGTGGCGCTGCGGCGCTCGCGCGACGCCGAGATCCGCAGGGCCAAGCACGCGGACAGGGATGACCGGAGCCGGACGATGAGCGAGAAGCCCACCCTCATGATCCCGCACGACGGGTACGTCCTCGTGGGGGACGGCCGGAAGGCCCTCATCCTGCGCAACGAGGGAACGGCCCTGGAGCCCCGTCTTCGCGTGCAACGGGTCTTCGAAGCGCCCCCCAATCCACCGACCCACGAGCAGGGAACGGAACGGCCGCCACGGGTCCGATTCGGCGACCGACGCAGCGCCCTCGAGCAGCCGGATTGGCACGAGATCGCCGAGCACCGGTTCGCCGCGACGGTCGCGGCGGCCCTGGACCGGATCGTGGACGAAGGGGCCGCGCTCGTCATCGCCGCCCCGCCGCGGACGCTGTCGGAGCTGCGGCACACGCTCTCCGACCGGGTCAGGGCCGCCGTCATCGCGGACGTGGACAAGGACCTGACCCGGCACACGGTCGACGAGATCCAGCGGCATCTCTGCGGCGGATAGGAACGGATCGCGGAAGGTGCCGGGTGCGTCCCGGTATCAGTGCGCCATGAGAACCGGCAGGCGGGCGTTCTCGATGACGTGGCGGGTGACGCCTCCGAGGAGGAATTCGCGCACCCGGCTGTGGGTGTAGGCCCCTAGGGCCAGCATGGACGCCTTCCGTTTCTCGGCCTCCGTGAGGAGCGCGGCCCCCGCGGGCATGCCTTCGACCGCCGGGAGGGTGACCGCCTCCGCCACGATGCCGTGCCAGCGCAGGTAGCCGCACAGGTCGGCCGCAAGGGTGTCCTCGTATCGATCGGGGCCCGTCCCGGTCTTCGCGTGGATGACGGTCACCCGCGTGGCTTCGCGCAGGAGGGTGATGGATTGCCCGACCAGGCGCGTCGCCTCGAGGCTGCCGTTCCAGGCGATGACGACATGGTGCAGCGGATTGAAGGTCACGGGCGCGCCGATCATCAGGGTTGGGCGTCCGACGGAGAACAGGGCGGTGTCGAGGGCGCGCCCGGTGAAGGGCTGCGCGGGATCGGGCTGGTCGACGATAACGAGGTCGTTGACACGTCCGACGCGCGTCAGGATGGGCTCGACCTCGCCCGCAAGCTCGCCCCAGCTCACGAAGGTGGCGTCGAGGCGCTCGGCCGCCGGCATAAATCCCACCGCCCGGCGCTCGCACCAGGCCTGGACCGCCGACCGGCCCGTGGCCGCGGCCTCCTGCACCCCTTGCTCGATGGCCGTGATGGTCGCGCCGTCAACGGGCACGAGGCTCGCCATGCCGGCGAGGACATGCTGCGGACCGGGCGCCATGAAGCTCACGTTGATGTGCGCGTGCAGGCGTCGGCTGAGGTGAAGCGCGGCATCCAGGCAGCGCTCCGGGTCGAGGCCGGGACCCGTGGGGACGAGGAGGCAGCGCAGGAACATCGCGGGTTCCCTTCACGGCTCAGCGTTCGAGCGACTTGAGATAGGCGATCAGGTCGTCGGCCTGGTCGGGTTCGAGACGAAACTCGGGCATGGTCGGGTGACCGGTGACGATGCCCTCCGCCAGCGCCTCCGCGAGGGACTCGACGGGGTAGCGGGCGTGCAGGTCGCGGAACGGGGGCGCGTCCCGAAAGGGACTCTCGCCCTGCCGTCCGATGGCGTGGCAGCGGGCGCAGTTCGTCCGGGCGATGGTCTCGCCCTGCTTGACCTTGAGGTCCCATGCGGTGGCGGGGCCGGATGCGCCGAGCCAGAGGAGCGCGACCGTCATGGCCGCGCGGGGACCCGAGTGGCAGGAGGCGCGCATCAGTGGCTCATCAGGCAGCAGACGGGCATGGTCTGCAGGATCTCGTGCGTGGCGCCGCCGAAGATCCACTCGCGCAATCGGGTATGCCCGTACGCGCCCATGACGATCAGGTCGGCTCCCTCGCGCTGCGCGAAGCGGAGGATCTCCTCGGACGCGCTGACCGCAGGGCTCGGCAACAGGTGCGTCGTCACGCTGACCCCATGCCCGGACAGGTAGGCGGCGACGTCCTCGGCCCCCTCGCGGTGCGCTCCCGGTCCCACCACCACGACGGGGACCGCATCGGCCCTGCTGAGGAACGGCAGGGCGTCCTGGACCGCCCGGCGCGCCTCGCGGGTGTCCTTCCAGGCCACGACCACCCGCTTGGCCGCGAGGCGCTCGATTCCCGGAGGGGCCACGATGACGGGCCGCCCGATCTCCATCAGGAGCGCGCCGGTGGAGACGCCCATCAGGCCCGGGTCACCGTCCGCCGGACCGTGACGGCCCACCACGACCAGGTCGGCCGCGCGCGCCTGCTCCACGAGGTAGGCCGTCGGTTCGGTCAGGGCCGAACGCCACGCCGTCTTGACGCCGCGCTCGGCTCCGCGCTCGAACACCGCCTTCGCCTCGGCGAGCTGCTCGTTGGCGCGACGATCCTCCTCCTCGTAGACGTGCTGGGCTTCGCGGACGTCGCTGACGGCGATGAGGCCGGGCACCTGACGCGCCGCGACGCCGATCAGCCGCGCATCGAAGCGCCCGGCGATGTTCGCTGCGAGCTGGACCCGGTCCGCGGCGGCGGCCCCCAGATCCAGCGACACCATCACGTTGGAGATCTTCATGATGCGCCCCTCGCTCGCGGGCACCGGCCCGGCGCGGAGACGTTTGCCCGACTCAGGGGCCGCGACATTGATCCATCTCAAGCGACGCGGCGCGGGCGGTGGAATGGTTCGATCGCGCGGGCGGACGCCATAACGCTTCGTCGAGGCGCGCCTGCAACGCGACCTGCCGCGAGCCGAATCCCTTGCTCGAGACCGCCTGCACGAGGACGAACAACGCACCGATATCCAGCGGACGGGATGCGTCCGCGGCGCAACCGCGCTCCCGACCGGCCGCTTTCTTCTGCTTGGCCAGCTTCAGTTCCATCCAACGGGTGGCGAGGTCGCCGCGCTTGCGTCGCGGTACCCAGAACCCCTGCTTCGTCGTCGTCATCTGGAAGCCCCCATTGACCCGGATGCGTGAAGGACCGGGCGTCGGCCCGGATCGAGCGCACAACCTTTCGCGCTGGGCTGGCCAGCCTTGATCCAGCCGGCCTTCAGTCAGCCCTGTCTCGACTCGGACCCGCCTCGGCCCGGCCGTGATCCCGCGCAAGGCGCGGGTTCGATGCCCGCCCGAACGCTACCAGACGAGGCAGAGGCGATCCTCGACCGCCCGGACCCCCGGGGCGGACCACGCCGCGCGCTCGGCGCGTTCGCGCTCGCCCCAGAGCTCGACCGTCCCGTCGAGGATGACCGTGTCCCCCTCGACGCGGACCGTGATGGCCTCGGCGTCCTGGACGGTTCGCTTCAGGGCCGCGAGCACCTTCGCCTTCACGTCCGCCGCGCTCACCGGAGGTTTGACGGCGAGGAGGTTCAGCACGCCCCGGACGCCCGAGAGCTTGCTCAAGGCGGATTGGGCCGCGGCCCGCTGATAGTACCAGGGCACGGAGCCATCGAGGGTGACGTAACCGTGCTCGACCTTGACCCTGATCGCCCCGTCGGGGACGGAGACGTTCCAGGCCAGGACCTTCACGACGCGCGCGGCGAGCTCCTCGTCGCCGGTCTTCTCGTCGGCCGGATAGCGGACCTCGATCGCCTCGACGACGGCGCGAACGCCGCGGACCCGCTGCGCGATCCCCTCCGCGGCGATCTTCTCGGCATAGGTGGCCACGTGGCCGGACAACGTCACGATACGATCCCGGACGGCGACGCCGATATGGGCGGCCTCCACCCTCGGGTCGAAATCCAGCTCCTCCACCACGTGCCGTCGCAAGGTCCCGTCATCCATCGCGTGTCTCCCCCCTGTGGGTCGGCTTGGTTTCAGAGCACGAGCCACAGCATCGCGCAGGTCACCACCGAGGCGACGATGGCGAGGCCGAGGGCCTGCAGGCTGCCGATGCTGCCGTAGCGGTGGCCGTCCGAAACAACGGAGCGGACATCGACCGGGACATCGACATTGTCCGCCCGGACGGTGATCGGCACCCGGATGTGCCGGATCGACCGGATGGAGGTGGAGGTCACGATTAGGGGCATCACCCGCTCCCGTTGTCGATTGTGCGCGCCATGATGCCCATCGAATCGGCGCCCGCCTTGAGCTGGATCAAGGCGGGCCGTCCGGCGCGACGCATCGTCGGGCGGGCCACGGAATTTCGGGCCACGGAACTCGGGACGCCGACATGAACGAGCCGTCAGCAGACGACGTCCGAATCGAGGAAGGGCCCGTCCCCACCGGATGCGGCCGGCGCCCGCCCGCCCCCTTCGTGCCGGGCCCCCTCGGTCCGGACCAGTTGCAGGACATCGATGCCTATTGGCGGGCGGCGAATTATCTGTCGGTCGGGCAGATCTACCTCATGGACAACCCGCTCCTGCGGCAGCCCCTCGATGTCGCCCATCTCAAGCCACGCCTTCTCGGCCATTGGGGGACGACCCCGGGCCTGAACTTCATCTATGCCCATCTGAATCGGGTCATTCGGGCGCGCGATCTCGACATGATCGGCGTCTGGGGGCCCGGTCACGGCGCGCCCGGCCTCGTCGCCAACGCCTACCTGGAGGGCACCTACAGCGAGGTCTATCCCGACGTCGCGCGCGACACCGACGGCCTGTGCCGCCTGATGCGCCAGTTCTCGTTTCCCGGCGGCATCCCGAGCCACGCCTCTCCCGAGCTCCCCGGCTCGATCCACGAGGGCGGTGAACTCGGCTATGCCCTCGCCCATGCCTTCGGCGCGGCCCTCGACAATCCCGGCCTCATCGTCGCCTGTACCGTGGGCGACGGCGAGGCCGAGACGGGCCCCCTCGCCGCCGCGTGGCATTCGGCGAAGTTTCTCGATCCGGCCACCGACGGCGCCGTGCTGCCGATCCTGCACCTCAACGGGTACAAGATCGCGAATCCGACGATCCTCGACCGGATGCCGGAAACGGAGCTGCGCAGCCTCCTTGCGGGCTACGGCTACGAACCGGCCTTCGTCGGGGGGAGCGACCCCGCCCACATGCATCAGGCCATGGCCGCCGCCCTGGATGGTGCCCTTGACGACATCGCGAAGATCCAGGCTTCGGCGCGCGGCGGCGAGACCGAACGTCCCCGCTGGCCGATGATCGTGCTGCGCAGCCCGAAGGGATGGACCGGACCGAAGACCGTCGACGGCAAGCCCGTGGAGGACACCTGGCGTTCGCATCAGGTGCCCGTCGCCGCGGTCCGCGAGAACCCGGAGCACCGGGCAATCCTGGAACGATGGCTGCGCTCCTACCGGCCCGAGGAGCTCTTCGACGGGCAGGGACGCCTGATCGGCCGCCTGGCCGCCCTGGCTCCGGAGGGCGAGCGGCGCCTTTCCGCCAACCCCCAGGCCAATGGCGGCCGGCATCCTCAGCCGCTCCGCCTGCCGGACCTGCGCCGGTACGCGGTCACGGTGCCGGGCCACGGAGCCGCGGCGGCCGAGGCGACCCGGGTGCTCGGGACATTCCTGCGCGACGTCATCGCGCTGAACGCCGAGGCCCGGAACTTCCGCCTCATGGGACCGGACGAGACCACCTCGAACCGCCTCGACGCGGTCTTCGCGGTCACGGACCGGGTCTGGCAGGAGGCGATCCTGCCCAGCGACGACCATCTCGCGCGGCAGGGCCGGGTGATGGAGGTCCTAAGCGAACATCTCTGCGAGGGCTGGCTCGAAGGCTACGTACTGACCGGGCGGCACGGCGTGTTTGCCTGCTACGAGGCCTTCATCCACATCGTCGATTCGATGGTGAACCAGCACGCCAAGTGGCTGAAGGGCGTGCGCGCCCTGTCATGGCGCCGTCCGGTGCCCTCGCTCAACATCCTGCTGTCGTCCCATGTCTGGCGCCAGGACCACAACGGCTTCAGCCACCAGGATCCGGGCTTCATCGACTTCGTCGCCAACAAGCGCGGGGACATCCAGCGCATCTACCTGCCGCCGGACGCCAACACCCTCCTGTGCATCATGGACCATTGCCTGCGCACCCACGACCGCATCAACGTCGTGGTCGCCGGTAAGCAACCCGCCCCGCAATGGCTCGGCCTCGACGAGGCCGCGCGGCACTGCGCGGCCGGCGCCGGGATCTGGGACTGGGCCTCGAACGAGGGCGAGGCGGAGCCCGACGTGGTCATGGCCTGCGCCGGCGACGTGCCGACCCTGGAGACGCTGGCGGCCGTGGATTGGCTGCGGCGGCACGTCCCGGATCTGCGGGTTCGGGTGGTGAACGTCGTCGACCTCATGACCCTGGCGTCCCGCGCCATGCATCCCCACGGCCTCGACGATCCGACCTTCGACGGCCTGTTCACCCGCCACCGGCCGGTGGTGTTCGCCTATCACGGCTATCCCTGGCTCATCCACCGCCTGACCTACAAGCGGGCGAACCACGAGAACCTCCACGTCCACGGGTTCATCGACGAAGGCACGACGACGACCCCCTTCGACATGTGCGTGCTCAACCGGCTCGACCGCTTCCATCTCGCCCTCGCCGCCCTCCAGGCCACGCCACGGCTCGGGGGACGGGGCGACCACGCCCAGCTCATCCTCCGCGAGGTCCTGGACACGCATCGCGAATACGTCCGCCGCACCGGCGATGACCTGCCGGAGGTGAAGGCATGGGTCTGGTCCGGCGGGCAGGCCCCCGATCCACGGGGAACCGGCGCGGACATCGGGCCGCGCGGTCCTTCGGAGCCGGTCCGGCCGGGCGAGACCGTGGACGGCTGGACCATCGTCTCCTGAGGCGGAGCGATGATCCTCGTCCTGAATGCCGGTTCGTCCAGCCTGCGGTGCGCCCTGTTCCGGCCGGGCGAGCCGGTGCCGGCCTGGCGCGCCCACGTCTCCGATATAGGAAAGGCCCCGCGGGTCTCGATCGACGGTGAGGCCGACGACGGCGCGGGGCCACCGGCCCGCGACCATGCCGGGGTGGCGCGATGGCTGTTCGCGCGGCTGCCGGCGCCCCCGTCCGTCGCGGGGCACCGCGTCGTCCATGGCGGCCTGCGCTACGCCGCGCCGGCGCGGGTGGACGCGGAGGTCGTCGGCGCGCTGGAAAGGCTCGTCCCCCTGGCGCCGGCGCACCAGCCCCAGGCCCTGGCCTGCCTGCGGGAGGTCGAGGCGACCTGGCCGGGACTGCCGCAGGTCGCCTGCTTCGACACCGCCTTCCACCGCAGCCAGGACCGGCTCGCGCAACTCTATCCCCTGCCCCGCGACCTCCTCGACGCGGGGCTCGTGCGCTTCGGCTTCCACGGCCTGTCCTACGCCCATGTCGCGCGGAGCTACCCGCAGGGCCGGGTTCTCGCTGCCCATCTCGGGCATGGAGCGAGCCTGTGCGCGATTCGGGACGGGCGCAGCGTGGCCACGACCATGGGGTTCACAACCCTCGACGGGCTGATGATGGGCACGCGCAGCGGCGCCGTCGATCCCGGCCTCGTCCTGCACCTGATCCGTGAGCGCGGTCTGTCGCCGGGCGCGGTGTCGACGCTCCTGAACGAGCGGTCGGGCCTTCTCGGCGTCTCGGGCATCAGCGACGACGTGCGGGATCTCGAGGCGAGCGATGACCCTTCGGCGCGCGAGGCCCTCGACCTCTTCGTCTATCGGATCGTGCGCGAGGCGGGCTCGCTCGTGGCGGCGCTCGGCGGCCTCGACGTCCTCGTGTTCACCGGCGGCATCGGCGAGCACTCCGCCCGGGTCCGTGCCGGCGTCTGCGCCGGCCTCGTCTTCGCCGGGATCGCCCTCGACGAGGCGGCGAACCGCGCGGGCCGGGCGAGCCTCGGCACGCCGGCGACCAGGGTCCTCGTCCGCATCGCGCCCGCCGACGAGGAGCGCGAGATCGCGCTGTCGGTGGCCGATCTCGTCGACGAGGCCGCCCCGAGCCGGATGCGTCTTGATGTGCCTCAAGGCGGGTGACGGCGCCCGCGCTCAAAGGTGAGGACCGTATCAACAGCATCTCGGGAGGGTGGGATGGCGGAGGTTCTTGTGGCCTACTACTCGCGCACGGGGACCACGGAGCGGCTCGCCCGCGCGCTGGCGGACCGCCTCGGGGCCGAGCTCGATCGCATCGAGACGCCGACCTCCTATGCCGGGCCCATCGGCTTCGCGAAGGGGATCTGGCATTCGCTCCGGGGGGTGAGCCCGCCGATCCGCAGAGGGCTCGACCCGAGACGGTTCCGCGTCGTCGTCGTGTGTTCCCCGGTTTGGGCCGGCAGGCTCGCGGGACCGCCGCGGACCTACATCCGGCAAGCGGGCAAGATTCAGCGCCTGTGCGGCGCGGCGGTGTCCGGTGCCGGTGGCCGGCAGGAGCGGTTTTTCCGGGAGATGGAACGACTCGGCGGGCAGGACGGCATCCCCAGACTGTCCCTGGCGCAGCGCCAGGTCGCCGGGGGCGGGTTCGAAGGGCTGCTCGACGCCTTCGTCGAGACGATCCGGGGCGGTTACACCGCAGCCGCCTGAGGGCACGCGACGCTGAACCCCCGCCAGCCCGAGAGATGCCCCCGGATGGTGCTTCGAAGCCGGCCGGGTCAGCCCAGGATGTCCCCGGAGACGTCGCCGCAACCGAGGCCGAGAGCGATCACCTCGGCCGAGGTCCAGGACGCGTCGGGCAGATCTGAGCCGAGCAATTCCCGGTCCGGCAGGTCTCGGCGGACGGTCCCCCGATCGCTGCCCGGCGGCAGCCACCAGGACAGGGATCGGGCCATGGTGTCGGCCCAGGCGAGAGGCAGGTCGAGCCAGAGCGTGCGCCACAGCGCCAGCCAGGCCGGATCGTCCATGGGATGATCCACGCGCGGCGGGGGCACGCCCCGAGCCGGTTCGCCTAGTCCCTGGGAGATGACAAGAGGCATGGCGGTTCTCCTTCAGCTCAGGGCGACGATGCGATCCTCGACGGCGCGGACGCCGGGCACCGACCAGGCCGCCCGCTCGGCGGCATCGCGTTCCGCCCACGCCGTTACCGCGCCCTCCAGGGTGACCTTGTCGCCCTCGACGCTGACCTTGATCGCGTCCGCCTCGAATAGGGCGCTGCGCCGGAACGCCTCCAGGATCCGGTCCCTCACCGCCTTCGGCTGCACGTCGGGCCTGACCGCCACGAGATTCGTGACCCCGGCCACGCCGGACAGTCTGCGGACGGCCGCCTCGGCGCCCATCACCTGGTACTGCCACGGCACCGTGCCGGTGAGCGTGACCCAGCCCCGCGCGACCTTCACCTGGATGGCATCCCCGGGTAGGTGGACGGACCAGGCGATGATGGCGAGCGCCCGTGCGGCGATCTGATCGTCCGCGAGCTTCTTGGCTTCGGGAAGCCGGACTTGGATCTCCTGGGCGATGGCCCGGACGCCCTTCACCCGTTTCACCGCACGCTCGGCCTCGATCTTCTCGGCATAGCTGCCGACATGGCCGGTCAGGGTCACCACGCCGTCCGAGACGGCGACGCCGATGTCGGCGGCGTCGAGGCTGGGATCGAAGTCGAGTTCGTCGAGCACGTCGCGGCGAAGATCCTTGTCGGTCATGGCGTCTCTCCCGTTTGCCGTCGTGGTGGGGGCCGAGCGGACGTTCGAGCCATTCGCGCGCGGGCGCCTTGATCCAGCGCAAGGCCGATGCGGGCCTCTTGGCGAGGGCGACGCCGCCACGGACCGCTATGGGACGGAGGCGCGCGCGGGGGCGTCCGGGACCCCGGCATCGTCGCACGGAGGGGCCTGCCCTTCGAAGGGTTCGCCGAAGGCGATCCGTGGGAGCAGGGTCGCGCGAAGCGTCTCCGGGGGGCGTTCGGCGTCGAGACGCCACCACGTGATGGGTCCGCAATCCCGTTCCGCCTGGGCGACCAGAACCTCCACGGTGGCGTCGGACGGGTCGAGCCGCCGCCCCTCGATCCGGGAGGAGAGCGTGGCCGTCGGGGCTTGCAGCCAGACGCCCTGGAACGGCCGGCCGAGGCCGCTCGCCACCCTCTCCATCGCGCTTCGCTCCGCCGGCCGGTCGAAGACCGCGTCCGCGATCGCGCAATGCCCCGCCTTCAGGACGTTGCCCGCCTCCCGGCGAAGCGTGGCGTAGACCTGCTCCGAGACGGACGCCTCGTAGGCCGCCGCCGGCAGCCGCGTCGTCGCCGCCACGCCGTGCATCCGTTTGCGGATGCGGTCGCTGCTCAGGATGCGGGCCCCGGGCGCGGCGCCAAGCCACGGCGCGAGGAGGGTGGCCACGGTCGACTTGCCCGAGCCGCTGAGGCCGCCGATCGCGACCAGCCCGGCCTGGGCCTCGTCGAGCAAGGATCCGGCGAGATCGAGATAGTCCCTGGCCTCCGTGAGCTTCTCCGCCCGCTCCCCCGCGCCCGCCCCTTGCGCCTGCACGGCCGTGACATGCGCGCGGATGGTGGCGCGCAGCGCCATCAGGACCGGCAGCAGGCCGATGCCGTCCGCCTCGTCGGCCTCGTCGAGGTAGCGATTGAACAGGAGGTTGGCGAGGTCGCGCCGCTCGCGGTGCCAGAGATCCATCAGCACGAAGGCGAGGTCGTACAGCACGTCGATGGTGGCGATGGCCTCGTCGAACTCGATGCCGTCGAACGGGGTCGGGACTCCGTCGAACAGGCAGATGTTGCGCAGGGTGAGGTCACCGTGGCAGCGGCGTACCTTTCCGGCGGCGCGCCGGGCATCGAGCAGCGCCCCGTGCCGCAGCAGGGCGTAACGGAAGCGGCTCGCGAGGTCGTTGGCTTCGCCGTCCGTCGTAAGGCACGACGCGCGCAGGGCCTTGTCGTTCAGGTCGACGAGCGCGGCCATGGCGGCGGCCCCGCCGTGCCTGTGGCTGATCTCTGCCTCGGCATGGAAGACGGCGATGCGATGGGCCAGCGTGGCGACCAGCTCCGGTGTCAATCGGCCGGTCCGAACCATGGCGTCGAACAGGTTCTCCTGCGGAAACCGGTGCATCTCGACGACGGCGTCGACGAGGGGGCCGGGGCCGTCGAAGGCGAGGCTTCCGTCCGGCTCTCGCGTGATCGCGCGAACGCCGACATACAGGGAGGGCGCCGTGCGGCGGTTGAGGTCGAACTCGGCCCGGCACATCGCCAGCCGTCGTTCGGCCGACGAGTAGTCGAGGTAGGGGAGGCGCACGGCCGTCTTCAGCTTGAAGGCGCGTCCACGGCCGAGAAACACCCGTGAGATGTGCGTGCGGATGACCGTGACCGCCGGTTCGCCTCCCGCGAGCGCCCGCGTCAGGAAGTCGGCGACCTCTGCTTGATCCTCGCTCGACATCATCGGAACTCAGCAGCACCAGATCGTGATTCCGTGCCTCAGAGTGTCTCACAAGACTTCCGTCTCGCCGTCGTGTTCGCTGCGTGCCCGATGGCGCGACGGGTGTCTCGTGAGAGACACCTATGCCTCCACCACCCGGCCGATGCGGGACCGGCGCAGACTGACCTGGCGGCCGCCCGTGCGCAGCAGGGCACCGTCCTCCTCCAGTTGCGTAAGGGTGCGCGACACGGTCTCGATCGTCAGCCCGAGATAGTCGGCGATGTCCCGGCGGGTCATCGGGAGGACGAAGGTGCCGGTCCGGCCGAGGCGCTCGTCGACGTCCATGAGAAAGGCCGCGACCCGTTCGACGGCCGAGCGTCGACCGAGGAGCAGCATGTGGTCCTGGGCGTAGCGCAGGTTGCTCGCGGCCATCCCCCAGAGCTGGCAGGCGACCTCGGCGCTGCGGAGGGCGGCGCGCTCGACGCTGCGCCGCATGAAGATCACCACCCTGGTCTCCGACAGGGCCTCGGCGGTGTGCCGGTGGGCCTCGCCCTGCTCGAAGCCGAACAGGTCTCCCGGCAGGTGGAAACCGGTGATCTGGCGACGACCGTCGCTGAGCACCTTATGGGTCCGGACGGCACCCTCGACCACCTTGTAGACGAATTCGGCTTGCTCGCCCTCGCCGTAGATCTCCTCCTCGCGTCCGTACGAGAAGGGCGTTCCGACGAGGTCGGGGCATCCCGGGAAGAGGCCGATGCCCTGGGAGGTCGCGGCGGAGGCGCGAAGGCCCGGGACGGGATGAGGCGGTGTCTGCAACGCGCTGTCGGAGGCCATCGGTTCGCTCCTCGTCCAAATCGGATGCGAGGAGATTGGCCAGGAAGACGGCGGGACGAAATTCTGGGTCGTCTCTTAAGGAGAGTTCCGTAAGGGCAACCCCGTAAGGCCCTTCCCGGACGCTCCGCACCGCCAACCGCCATGGACATCCATGCCCCGACGGGGCGGGCGCCACGACGCGGGCGAGGCCCGCCGCGAGCGCACCGGCACGGGCGTGCCTTGCGACGGGTGCAGGCGATATCAGACGGAGTAGGCTTCCGGTGACCGGTAGAGTCGCCACAGCTCGACCCCGGCCAGGATCGCGACGAACAGGCCGATCACCAGGTGCGCGCCCATGGCGTACTCGGAATCCGTGAAACCGAACGTCCAGGGGGCCGCGGCTACCCAGAGGCCCAGGGCGAGGTTGAAATACTCCTCCCAGTCGTAGGACTTGCCGAGGGCGAACATCGCCACGACGGCGATCGCCGCACCGCTGATGAGGGCGTTGCGGGCGGCCGCGGTCTCGACGCCCAACGCGAGGTACCAGGGTGTCAGGAACAGGAAGATGCCGAGAAAGACGTTGAGGCCATTCAGGACCGCGTCCTCGGCTCGGTTCTCGATGGTGCGCATCGACTTCTCCTCGGGCAGGCAGGGATCGTCGGCGGCGGCAGGTGGCCCGCCACCTCACCCGCGGAAGGATGCTGCGCGCAAGGGGGCATCACCTTGATGCATATCAAGGATGCTTCCGATGCGATGTGGAGATTTCGTTCAGGGTGGAGACAATAAGGCCAAGTCGTCTATCTTTATTCTTCGATAGTAAATCGCTCGATTTGATTTGGGTCAACGCGTCCCTGTCGGGTATCCGCACGGTTGCCTGCGAGGCCGAACCCGAAGACTGGATCGACGCTCCGGACACGCCGCGCGGGGGCGCCTTGCCACGACTCCGACGGCGGCCCCAGCGTCCGGCGTCGGGGCTCGTGCGTGGCACGCCACCGGTGCCGAGGCGGCGACGTTTTCGCCGGACATGACCGAGGCGGCCTCCCTCGAGGCGGCTCGATGCGGTGAAGCCGGGGTCCTTGGCGGCTCCGGCATCGCCTTCCCGCCCGCGCCTGCAGGACGCGTCAGATGCCGGACACATCGCTCACGCCGATCTTCTATCGTGTGTTCCAACGCCGACATTACCCGGGACTGTGCTGCGCCGTCCGGGACAGCATGCCGATCCCGTACTTCGTCCGCCCCGTCGCATGGAATTTCGGCACGACCGTCTACGAGGGCGAAAGCCTTCCGTTCGGCTTTCAACCCGCCCCGGCAAGGGAGGCCAGCGCGGCGTTCGGCTATTATCTGTTCCATCATCCCTGTGAGACCCTGACGCCGCGGCACTGCCGGCCCTGGATCGGGATGGACCGGACCCACGGGGATCTTCGACCGACCAGCTCACCTGCCGCATGAGCCGACTTGCCCGCGCCCAGGGACACGACCCGGTTCGAAATGCGCTCGCCTCGGAAGCCGAGCCGGGTGTCCCGCCGTCCGGCCGAGTGGGAGACTCCTTCGCCGATCGATGACAACCGACATCCCCGCCCAGGTCCCGCCCGCC
>NZ_BPQD01000026.1 GCF_022179065.1 Methylobacterium adhaesivum | reverse complement strand
CGCCCGGCCTTTCTCGTCTGGATGTCGATCCGATCGTGGCCGGGCCACGATCGGGGGTGGGATCAGGGCTTGGGCGCCGTGGCCGGGGCGGCGGCACCGGCCGCGTTCTGCTGCTCGAGCTTCTTGCGCATGTCGTCGCTGCGCTTCTCCAGCTCGGACTGGAGCTTCTTCTGCTGCTCTTCCAGCACCTTCGGATCGATGGCCGGGCCGTCGAAGGCCTTACCGAAGCCGGCGAGCGGGACCGCGAAGGTGACCTCGCGCTGGGTCTGGTTCTGGACGCTGACGTTGAGGGTGGTGCCCTTCTTCATCGCGTTGACGACGTCGTTGCTCACGCCGCCGGCCTCGGCGAAGCAGCCGTTGGGGAAGCAGACGGCGAACTTGCCCGCCGTCGCCTGCTGGCCGTCGACGGTGAAGCGGATGCCCGGCGACAGGAGCAGGCCGAGCGGCAGCAGGTAGCGCACCACGCGCACGCTCTGCTGGGCGTTCTTCATGTCGTAGACGGCGACGGCGAGCACGGGCTGGCCCTGGTCGGAGACGAAGTCGCGGGTGGTGTAGCAGACGTCCGTGGCGCTCGCCTGATCCTTGCCGCAGACCTTGGTCCACTCGGTCTGGGACGGCTCGGACTTCACGTTGACGGTCTGAGGACCGGTCTGCTGCTGCGCCATGCCACCTGCGGCGGGCGCGGCCGGAGCCGCTGGCGCGGGAGCCGTCGGGGCCGCCGGCTTGGCCTTCGGGTTCTGCGCGAGCGCCGGTCCGGCAAGACCCGCCAGGGCGAGGAACGCGGCGATGCGCAGCGGGCGCGCGGGACGGTTGGCGAAGGACATCAGGTCAGACCCCTTGGAATTCAACGAACTTGGAATTCAACGAACTTGGCGTCGCGTGAATGGACTCGGCGCGGGCGAATTTGGCGTGTTGCGGACTCGCGACCGGGACAGGGGGTCCCGGTGGGTGCTCGAACGCGAAACCGGACGGTGACGACGAACCCGGCCCTGGCCGGCTCGAAGCCCCACGCCGGGATATCGGGAGGGTCCCGATCTCGCCCGAACGATTGCGCGGCCTGCTTTCCTCCGGAATGCGGCGAAGACATGACACCGGCCCGGTTCGGGCCGTCCAATGGGTCGATCGGGCCTGCCTCTTAAGGCCGGATTAACCTTAAACCTTCATGAAAGGAGGGCAGCGGGAGTTTAAGCGCACGTGTCGGCGCAGCAAGCCATCTCATCCCCCCCATCGGGCTTCGCGACCGAGGCCACCGCGCCTCGCTCCCCGGCCCCGCCCCGTCCCGCCCTGGTGAGCCCGGACGCGGGCCCTCCGGGTCCAGCGGCCGATGCACCCGGCCTCCCCTTGCGCGCGCAGCGCCTGTGCGCTCTCCTGGCCGCCACCGCCCACGCCCACCCGCAGCGCATCGCCCTCGTGGATCCGCCGGGCAAGCCCGGTTGGAGCGGCCGGCCGGCCATCGTCTGGACGTACGGGACGGCGGCCGAGATCGTGGCGCGCCTCGCTGGCGGCCTGTGCGGCTGGCGCCTGCCGACGGAGAGCCGGATCGGCGTCGCCGTATCGGACGGCGTCGAGGCCGCGCTCGCCATCCTGTCGGTGGAAGCGGCCGGCCACGTGCCGGTGCTCCTGCCCGCCCTCCTCGACGAGGACGGCCTCGTCGCCGCCGTCCAGGCCGCCGGCATCAGCGCGGTCCTGACCCAATCGCGTTTCGGCACGGCCCGTCCGGCCGAGCGTATGCGCCGGGTGGCCGCGCGGTATTTCGGCCTGCGTTACCTCGCGTCCTTCGGGCCGGACGTGCCCGATGGGGTGATCAACCTCGACGCCATGGTGGTCGAGCGGCCCGGAGGGGCTTTCGCTCCGGGACCGGGTGGTGTCGTGACCTTCGCCGGCGGCGATCCCGCCCGGCCGATGCACCGCTCCGTCGAGGCCCTCACGGCGGCCATCGCCGCCCATTGCGTCACCGCCCGGATGGCACCGGGCGACCGCCTCCTCACCCTCCTGCCGGGCAGCGATCTGCGCGGCCTCGTCACCGGCCTCGGCGCCGCCCTGATGGCGGGTGCGAGCTTCGAACCCCTGCCGATGTTCGACGCGGCGCGCTTCGCCGAAGCCCTGGCACGGCCGGTGACGACTCACCTCGTGGTGCCGGCGCCCTTGGAGGCCAATCTCGCCGCGAGCCGCCTCCCCGCGACCGTGGCCAGCATCGTCCTGGCCCACCGCGCCCCGGCCCGCTTGCCGCCGCACCGGCTCTCCCCGCGATCGCACGGGGCCACGGTGATCGACGTGGTCGCCTTCGAGGAGACGGCGCTGCTCACGGGAGCGCGCCCCGATGGCGACGTCGCCCTGATCCTGGCGGCACCCGAGCGCGCCAATCCCCTGTCGACCCTGATGAGCCTGCGCCGCGATCCCGACGGCGCCCTCGCCTTCCGCGGTCGCGCCTGTCACGCGGGAGCGCTGCAGCGCGGCATCCCCCAGCCGGATTTCATCGACGAGTGGATGCCCTCGCCTTTCCGAACCCTCGTCGAGGCCGACCGCGCCACGCAGATCGTCCGCGATTAACGCCACCGCAGCGCTCCTCCGGGCGGAAACGGACGCGAATCGTCATAAAATCGAAGTTTGTTTTGCGGACGGGTGAACGAATCGCTGAAGATTTGTAAATTTCCGTTTTGCAACAAGCGCTTGTAGAATTTTTCCAATGTGATCGATGAGGGATCGATACCCGCCCGATGGGCTTTCAACCGATCAAACGTTACGAAAGTCCTTCTTTTCGCGCCGGCGAACCAAATCCCGTCATGTGTGTTGTCACACGGGTCCCTTTCCATGGGACGAGGGATGGATTACCGCTGACGCTCATGGGTGCGCTGCAACAGGTTCTCGTTGTCGATGATGGCCACCGCGCCATCGACCGTTCGCTGGCCGCGGAGCTCGCTGAGCTCGGCTATGCCAGTGTCACGGCTTCCCTGGAGGCCGCGCAGGACGTGCTCGCTGTGATCGCGCGCCCGGCCGCCGTCCTGCTTCAGACATCCTCCCGCGATCCCGCCTACGCCGCGTTGTCGGAGCGCCTGCGCGAGCAGATGCGCCATGCCGGCATCCCGGTCATCGTCGTGGACGAGGTGATGGCGGGCCAAGCTGGAACGCGCATCGATCTGCAGAGTGAAATCGGCCCCTACGTCCTCAACGAACCCGATCTCTGAGACCTTCGTTCGGCCGCGTCGCGCCGTCGCGGCATTGAGACAGGGCACGAGCGTCCGGCTGTAAGCCTCGATCCCAAAACAGAAAGTTCAGATTGACGGGCGCGCTTGCGAGCGCGCCCGTTTCGCGTTCCGGTGGCCTTGTCCGTTCAAGCGGCCTTGGCCTTCTTGGCGTGGGCGATCTTGGACAGTTCGCGCAGGATCGTGGTGGTGATCTTGAGCCGCTCGGGGATCGAATCGAGGTCGCGGATGAAGACGATGCTCATGTCCGGGCGCACCTTGGCGAAGGAGGCCTGACCGGCGACGAAAGCCACGAGGCCCTGCGGATTGGCGAACGACCGGTCGCGGAAGTGGATCACCACGCCCTTCGGGCCGGCCTCGACCTTCTCGACGTTGCAGTCGCGGCACAGGATCTTGATGGTGACGATCTTGAGGAGCTGCTCAACCTCCGGCGGCAGCGGCCCGAATCGGTCGATGAGCTCGGCCCCGAAGCTCTCCATCTCGGCATCGTTCTCGAGGGTCGAGAGCCGGCGGTAGAGGCCGAGGCGCACGGTGAGGTCCTCGACGTAATGCTCCGGGATCGTGACTGGGGCGCCCAGCGCGATGGTGGGCGACCACGCCTCCTCCACGGGTTCCTCGATTCCGGCCTTCAGGGCCGTCACCGCGTCTTCCAGCATCTGCTGGTAGAGTTCGTAGCCGACCTCCTTGATGTGCCCCGATTGGGCATCGCCCAGGAGGTTGCCGGCGCCGCGGATGTCGAGGTCGTGGGAGGCCAGCTGGAAGCCCGCCCCCAGGGTGTCGAGGGTCTGGAGCACGCTCAGACGCTTCTCCGCCTGCACCGTGAGGGTGCGGTTGGCGGGCGTCGTGAACAGGGCGTAGGCCCGTGCCTTGGCGCGCCCGACACGGCCGCGCAGCTGGTAGAGCTGGGCCAGACCGAACATGTCGGCCCGGTGGACGATGAGGGTGTTGGCGGTGGGGATGTCGAGGCCGGATTCGACGATCGTCGTCGAGAGCAGCACGTCGAACTTGCCCTCGTAGAAGGCCGTCATCACGTCCTCGAGCTGGCCCGCCGCCATCTGGCCATGGGCCACCGCGACCTTGGTCTCGGGCATCTCCTGGTCGAGGAAGCGCTTGACCTCGGCGAGATCCTCGATGCGCGGCACCACGTAGAACGACTGGCCGCCGCGATAGCGCTCGCGCAGCAACGCCTCGCGGACGAGGAGGGGATCGAACGGCGTTACGGAGGTGCGCACGGCGAGGCGATCCACCGGCGGCGTCGCGATGATGGAGAGCTCGCGCACTCCCGTCATGGCGAGCTGCAGGGTGCGGGGAATCGGGGTCGCCGAGAGGGTGAGCACGTGGACATCCGCCTGGAGCGCCTTGAGGCGCTCCTTGTGCGCCACGCCGAAATGCTGCTCCTCGTCGACGATGATGAGGCCGAGATCCTTGAAGGCGACGTTCTTGGCGAGCAAGGCGTGGGTGCCGACCACGATGTCGACGGTACCGGCGGCGATGCCGGCCCGGTTCTGCTTCATCTCGGCGGCGGGCACGAAGCGGGACAGCTGGGCGACGTTGACCGGCAGCCCCTTGAAGCGCTCGGCGAAGGTGCGGAAGTGCTGGCGCGCGAGCAGGGTGGTGGGCACCACCACGGCCACCTGCTTGCCGCCCATGGCGCCCGCGAAGGCGGCGCGCAGGGCCACCTCGGTCTTGCCGAAGCCGACATCGCCGCAGACGAGGCGGTCCATGGGCCGGCCGGCATTGAGGTCGGTCAGCACCGCGTCGATGGCGTTGGCCTGATCCTCGGTCTCGTTGAAGGCGAAGCGCGCGGCGAACTCGCCGTAGAGCCCGTCCGGCGCCGCCAAGCGCGGGGCCTGACGCACGAAGCGCTCGGCCGCGACCTTGATGAGCTGCCCCGCCATCTCGAGGATGCGCTTCTTCATCTTGGCCTTGCGGGCCTGCCAGGCGCCGCCGCCGAGCCGGTCGAGGGCGACCTCCGCGTCCTCCGAGCCGTAGCGCGTCAGGAGTTCGATGTTCTCCACGGGCAGGAGCAGCAGGCCGCCGGCATACTGGATCTCGAGGCAATCGTGGGGGGCGCCCGCCGCCGTCACGGTCTTCAGGCCGACGAACCGGCCGATGCCGTGGTCGGCATGGACCACGAGGTCGCCGGGCTGGAGGGCCTGCACCTCCAGGATGATGTCCTGCGGGCGCTTGGCCTTGCGCTTCTGGCGCACCAGCCGGTCGCCGAGGATGTCGCCTTCCGAGATCACCGCGAGCTTGTCGACGACGAAGCCGGATTCGAGGCCCCACACCGCCACCGCAACGTCGGTGCCGCGCTTGAGCGCGTTCACCGCCGTGAGGGTGTTGATGGCGATGGGCTTCTTCAACCCGTGATCGGAGAGCACGCTGCACAGGCGGTCGCGCGAGCCGTCGGACCAGGATCCGAGGATCACGTGATGACCGGATCCCTGGAGATCCTTCACGTGGGCCACCGCCGCGTCGAACACGCTGGCGGCTTCGTCCGCGCGCTCGGCCGCGAAGGTGCGCCCGGCCTTGCCCTCGCAGTCGATGGTCAGTCGCTCCGGGCTCTCCGGGATCGCGAACGGCGAGAGCCGGGCGACAGACGCCGCCGCCACCCGGTCGCGCCACTCGTTCGGGGTCAGGTAGAGGGCGGAGGGCTTGAGGGGCTTGTAGGGCGCGACGCCGGGGGACGGGGTCTTCATCGCCTCGGCGCGGGCGTCGTAATAATCGCGGATCAGGGTGAGGCGCTCGCCCGCCGCCTCGTCCACCTGCGCGTCGAACACCATCGGCACCCCGGCGACGTAGTCGAACAGGGTGTCGAGGTGGTCGTAGAACAGGGGCATCCAGTGTTCGAGGCCGGCGTAGCGCCGGCCCTCGCTGATGGTCTCGTAGAGCCGGTCGTCGCGGGTCGCGGCGCCGAAGCTGCCGATATAGCCCTGGCGGAAGCGCCGGATGGTCTCGGTGGTGAGCTGCACCTCGCTCATGGGCACGAGATCGAGGGAGCGCAGTTGCCCGATGGTGCGCTGGGTCTCGGGATCGAAGGCGCGGATCGATTCGAGGGTGTCGCCGAAGAAATCGAGGCGGATGGGGTTGGGCAGCCCCGGCGGCGACAGGTCGAGGATGCCGCCGCGCACGGCGTATTCGCCGGTGTCGCGCACGGTGCCGGTGCGCAGGAAGCCGTTGGCCTCGACCCAGGCGGTGACCTGATCCATCGGCACCACGTTGCCGATGGCGGCCGAGAAGGTCTCGACGGCGATCTTTTCTCTGGGAGGCACCCTCTGGATCAGGGCGTTGACGGTGGTGCAGAGGATGCGCGGCTGCTCCTCCGACGAGCGCGAGCGGGACAGGCGCGACAGGGCCGTCATGCGCTGGGCCGCGATGGCGGCGTTGGGCGAGACCCGGTCGTAGGGCTGGCAATCCCAGGCCGGCACGCTCATCGTCTCGATCTCGGGGGCGACGAACTTCAGGGCGTTGACGAAGGCCGCCGAGCGCCCGGAATCGCGCGCGACGTGGACGAGGACCGCCGGCCCCTCGAAGCCGCGACTGAGCGCCCGGGCGAGGTCCGCCACCACGACGGCGTCGAACCCTTCCGGCACATTGGCGAGGGTCGGGCTGTCGCCGCGCTTGAGCGCCTCCAGCGCCCGGGCCAGGGGCCCGGATTTCGGCAGGGCGAAGCGCGCCACGGGGGGCTTCGGGGCGGGCGCGGGGGCTTTGGGCTGAGGTTTGGCCATCGGGTCGGTGATTTGAACTCGTTCGGTGGACGATGCGCACCGCGCCCTCGCCCTTCAGGGAAGGGAGCGAGGGTGGAAAGGCTGATCCGTGTGGGCGCGTAGGCCCTAATGAATCGGCGCGTCGTGCTTATGGAACGCCTTGAGGCGGCGGTACACGGGGGTATCGTAGTTCTGCGGCGTCTCGTCCTCGCCCGTGAGCCAGCGGAACAGGTCGCGGTCGGGCACCTCAATGAGCGCCTCGAACAGGGTCAGCTCCTCGTCCGTCAGGGTTCCGATCTCCGCATCGGCGAAACGGCCCATGATGAGGTCCATCTCGCGGATGCCGCGGTGCCAGGCGCGGAAGAGGGTGCGGCGGCGGCGCGGATCGAGGTCCGCGCTGGTGCGGGTGGTTCCGGACATGGGTTGCCTGTGATGCTGCGATCCGGGGATGACAGGATCTCGGGATCCTCGGATCGAAGGATCCCGGTCCGTCCGATGCGGCATCCGCACCGGGACCGGTCCGTCCAGGATGTATATAGAAGCCCCGCGCCGCGTCACCATCCCGCCCGGTGCCTGCGCCAACCTCTTAAGACAGGCGCCGTAGCGTCCGCGAAAACCGCCCTCGCCCGAGCCGCATGACCGACGACGCCCGCCCCGCCCCCCTGCGCCCCGCCATCCTCGATCCGCTCTTCGCGCCCGCGCGCGGCCTGCCGGGGATCGGCCCGAAGATGGCGCCGATGATCGAGCGCCTGCTCGGTACCCCGGAGCAGCCCGCCCGCATCGTCGATCTGCTGTTCCACCTGCCCCAGGGCGGCGTGGTGCGAAAGCTGCTCGGCTCCATCGCCGAGGCGCCGCCGGGCGAGCCGGTGACGCTCGGCGTCACCGTGACGGGCTATCGTCCGCCGCAGCCGGGTGCCGGCCGGCGGCCCTACCGGGTGCTGGTGGAGGACGCCACGGGCGACATCACCCTGGTGTTCTTCGGCATGCCGGGCCCCCGCGTGGAGAAGATGCTGCCGCTGGGCGCCCACCGCTACATCACCGGCCGCATCGACCTCTACGATGGGCATCGCCAGATGGTGCATCCCTCGCGCATCATCGACGAGGCGGCGCTCGCCGCCCTCCCCGCCGTGGAACCGGTCTACGGCGCCACGGAGGGGCTGACCTCCCGGGCGATCTCGAAACTGGCGCATGCCGCCTTGGAGCGCCTGCCGGTGCTGCCCGAGTGGCAGGATCCGGCCTGGCTGGCCCGCGAAAATTGGCCCGCCTTCGCCGACGCCCTGCGGGCCGAGCACCGCCCGGAGAACGCCCCGCCCCCCGTGCCCGAGGGGGCGGCGGCTGCCCCGCGCCCGCCCGCCCGCCAGCGCCTCGCCTACGACGAGCTCCTGGCCTCGCAGCTCGCGCTCGCGCTCCTACGCGCCCGCAACCGCCGCGCGCCGGGCCGGGCCAATGCCGGCGACGGTCATCTCGTGGACCGGATCGAGGCCGCCCTGCCCTTCGGGCTCACGGGCGCGCAGAAACGGGCGGTGGCGGAGATCCGGGCCGACCTCGCCTCCGACCGGCGGATGCTGCGCCTGCTCCAGGGCGATGTCGGCTCGGGCAAGACGGCGGTGGCGCTGCTCGCCATGGCGTCCGCCATCGAGGTCGGCCGGCAGGCCGCCCTGATGGCCCCCACCGAAATCCTCGCCCGCCAGCATTTCGAGCGCCTCGGCCCCATGGCCGGGACGTTGCGCCTGCGCCTCCTCACCGGGCGCGACCGGGCGGCCGAGCGCCGGGCGACGCTGGCCGCCCTCGCGGCGGGCGAGGTCGACATCGTGGTCGGCACCCACGCCCTGTTCCAGGACAGCGTGGTCTTTGCCGATCTCGGTGTGGCGGTGGTGGACGAGCAGCACCGCTTCGGCGTCCACCAGCGCCTGGCGCTCGGCGCCAAGGGCCAGGCCGTGGACATCCTCGTGATGACCGCGACCCCGATCCCCCGCACCCTGGCGCTCACCTGCTTTGGCGACATGGACGTCTCGGTCCTCGACGAGAAGCCCGCCGGGCGCCAGCCCATCGTCACCCGCCTCGTCTCCACCGATCGCCTCGACGAGGTGGTGGCGGCCCTGGGCCGGGCGCTGGCGGCGGGCGACCGGGTCTACTGGATCTGTCCCCTCGTGGCGGAATCCGAGTTCGTCGATCTCGCGGCGGCCGAAGAGCGGTTCGAGGATCTGCGTCACAGCTTCGGCGACGCGGTGGGCCTCATCCACGGCAAGATGCCGGGGCCGGACAAGGACGCCGCCATGGAGCGGTTCGCGGCGGGCGAGACGCGGATCCTCGTCTCCACCACCGTGGTCGAGGTCGGCGTCGACGTGCCGGAGGCGACCATCATGGTCATCGAGCATGCCGAGCGATTCGGCCTCGCCCAGCTCCACCAGCTGCGCGGCCGCGTCGGCCGGGGCTCACGCGCGTCCACCTGCCTCCTGCTCTATCGCGGCCCCCTCGGACAGGTCTCGCGGGCGCGCCTGGAGATGATGCGCGAGACCGAGGACGGCTTTCGCATCGCGGAGGAAGATCTGCGCCTGCGCGGCGAAGGTGAGGTCCTCGGCACCCGCCAGTCCGGCATGGCGGCCTTCCGTCTCGCCAACCTCGAAAGCGACGCCGCCCTGCTGCAGGTCGCCCGCGACGACGCCCAACTCATGGTCCAGCGCGATCCCGGTCTGAAGAGCCCACGCGGACAGGCCCTGCGGGTGCTGCTCTACCTGTTCGAGCGCGACGCCGCGATCCGGCTCCTCGGCGCCGGATAGGATCCCATCCCGCCAAATTCGTGAGTTGGCTCATGAACTTGGCGTCAACGTCTCGGGGTTACGGGTCGCCCCGGAAAACGAGATTGGGGACCATGCCGATCGAGAGCACAGGGTTGAGTTCCACGTCCCTGATCGAGCGCTGGCAGGCGGCGCGACGGCCGGGTGAGGACCTTCCCTCCTACGAGGCCGTGGTTCTCGGCAATCTCGGACGCCACGCCGATCACGCCGCCCTCGTCGCCACCCAGGCGGGGCAACCGCACGACATCCTGTGGAGCGGCGCCCGCTTCCTCGCCTGGCTCAATCGGGATTTCGGGGCTCCGCGCGGGGGCGAGACACCCGCGATTCAGCGCTTCGCCGTCACCGACCTCAGCGAGGACGTCCGCCAGCCCCTGCACGAAGTGGTGGAACGGGCCCTGGCGCTTCGTGGCCCGGCTCGCACGCGGTGCGACCGCGTCCATGACGGGATCGTCACCAGCATCGAGTTCCTCGGCCTGCCCCTGACACGCCTGGACGAGGCGCCCCTGGTGCTCCTCAGCCTCGTCGGCACCCAGTCCCGCTACGATCTCGTCAAGGCGATGTTCGGGGCGACCGACCAGGGGATGCTGGCCCTCAGCACCATTCGTAGCGGCAACGGGCGGGTGAGCGATTTCAAGGTCGTGGCGGCGAACGAGGGGGCGGCTCGCCTCCTCGGCACCACCATCTCCGCTCTGCAATGGCAGCGCCTGACCCGGGTCTCCGCGCGCTTGACCCAGAGCGACGTCCTCGCTCGCCTGATCGGCGTCATCGCGTCGGAGCGCCGGGACGTCTTCGAGGTCAGCCTGACGGGGGGCGACGGGTGCGAGCTGCACCTCAAGATCGAGGCCGGCTGCATCGGCGAACTCCTGGCCCTGACCTTCGTGGATGTCGGGGACCTCAAGGCCCGCGAGGCGTCCGCCCGCCTCCTGTTCGAGAACAACCCCCTGCCCATGTGGCTGATCGATCGCGACACCCATCGCTTCCTGGCGGTGAACGACGCGGCCCTGGCCCATTACGGCTACAGCCTCGAGCGCTTCCACGGCATGACCCTGGCTGACCTCGAGCCCATGGTCACCGGCCCCGTGCCGGCCCCGGACGAGCTCTACGGTCCCACCGCGCCGCGGACGCACCGGCGGGCGGACGGGTCGCGCATCGAGGTGACGCTGTTCGAGCGGGTCCTCGATGTTCACGGCCGTGCCGCCGTGCTGACGGCGGTGATCGACGTGACCGAGCGCCGCCGGGCCGAAGCGCGCATCGCCCACATGGCGCACCACGACGCCCTGACCGACCTGCCCAACCGCGTCCTGTTCCGGGCGCGGTTGGGCGATGCCATCGTCCGCCAGCGGCAGACCGGCACCGGGGCCCTGGTGCTGTTCCTCGACCTCGACCACTTCAAGACCGTTAACGACACCCTGGGTCATTCCGCCGGAGACGACCTGCTGCGTGGCGTGACCGAGCGCCTGGCGGCGTGCCTGGAGGACGGAGACCTCATCGCCCGCATGGGGGGCGACGAATTCGCGATCCTGGCGGAGCGCGAGGTTTCGGCCGGGGCCCTGTCGGCCCGCCTCATCGAGGCCGTGAGCCGGCCGTTCGCAATCCAGGGGCAGGAGGTCCGCGTCGGCGTCAGCATCGGTGTCGCGCGCCTGCCGCAGGACGGCACCGACCCAGATCGACTGCTGCGCAACGCCGATCTCGCCCTCTACGGGGCCAAGGGGGCCGGCCGGAACCGGCATCACTGCTTCACCCTCGCGATGGAGGCCGAGATCCAGACCCGGCGGGCCCTGGAGCAGGATCTGCGCGCCGCCTTCGCGGCGGATGGTCTCGAGATCTACTATCAACCTGTGCTGCTGGCCGCCTCCGGGCGGCTCGCGGGGTTCGAGGCGCTCCTGCGCTGGCGCCACCCCGAGCGCGGCTTCATCTCCCCCACCGAGTTCGTCCCCATGGCCGAGGAGACCGGCCTCATCGACCCCATCGGCGAATGGATCCTGCGCACGGCCTGTGCCGAAGCGGCCTCCTGGCCGGCACCCCTGCGAGTCGCCGTGAACCTCTCCCCGGTCCAGTTCCGGAATCGCGGTCTCGTCGACACGGTGCGGCGGGTGCTGGCGGAGACCGGGCTCGCGCCGGATCGCCTCGAGCTCGAGATCACCGAGACCGTGCTTCTGGCCGAGAACGCGGCCAACCTCGCGGCCCTGCACCAGCTCAGGGCGCTGGGCACGCGCATCGCCATGGACGATTTCGGAACGGGCTATTCGTCGCTCGGCTATCTGCGGTCGTTCCCCTTCGACCGCATCAAGATCGACCGCTCGTTCGTGAGCGAGATGGAGACCCATCCGGAGGCCGCCGCCATCGTCCGGGCCATCGTCGACCTCGGGGCCAGCCTCGGGATCCTCACCACCGCGGAGGGCATCGAGACGGACGGGCAGTTCCAGCGCCTGCGGGCGGCCGGGTGCGACGAGGTCCAGGGCTTCCTGTTCGGTCGGCCGATGCCCGTCGGCCGGGCCCGGTGGCTGATCGGCGAGGCGGCCGTCGAGACGGTGCCCGTTCGACGCGCGGTCTGATCCGGCCTCCCTTCAGGCCTCGGTCCTCTGGGGAGCGGGCGCCGGGGCGTCCTCCCCCCGCGCGGCGCGCAGGGTCGCGGCCATGGCCTGGATCCGCGCATGCGGGTCGTCGGGCTGGATCACACCCGCCGACATGACGAGCTTGGCCGCGTCGTCGACGCTCATGGCGATCTCCACGATGTCGCGGCGCGGCAGGTAGAAGAAGAACCCCGTGGTCGGGTTCGGCGCGCAGGGCAGGAACACCCCGACATGGTCGCCGCCAGGCGCCAGCGCGTTCTGCACGTCGGGGGCGGCCGGGGCCGAGAGGAACACCACCGACCACGTGCCCTTCACCGGGAACTCGACGAGGCCGACCGTGCGGAACGAGGTGCCGTTGGCGGAAAACAGCGTCTCGAAGATCTGCCGCAGGCCCTTGTACAGGCCGGAGATCACCGGAGTGCGCGCGAGCAGCACCTCGCCGAACTCGACGACGCTGCGGCCGACGAGGTTGGCTGTGAGGAAACCGAGCAGGGTCACGGCCAGGAAGGCGATGAGGAGGCCGAGGCCTGGGATCGAGAACGGCAGGTAATGGTCGGGCAGGTAGCTCGCCGGCACCAGGGGCTTCACCCAGCCGTCGATGAGGCTGATGAACCACCAGGTGATGTAGATGGTGATGGCGAGCGGCCCGGAAACGATGATGCCGGTGAGGAAGTAGGTCCGCAACCGCCCGCGCGCGCTGACCCGTGGGCGGGCACCGGCGGGGTCTGGTTCGGGGACCGGCGGAATGAGTGTCGCCACGGATGCACTTTCGGCCGTGGGGAACGGCGCGCGAGGATCGTCGGCCGGCCCCGGCCCCCCTTTGGCTAGAGGTAGCCCCTGCGGGGGCCGGGCTCAAGGCCGGCCCCCCGGCCGGGCTCAAGGCCGGCCCCCCGGCCTGTCGCTCAGTGTCGGGTCGGACGCTCCGTCAGGGCGTGCGCGAGGAAGAACCGCACCATCTCGGCGCTGGCGTCCGGCCCGCGCGGATCGGTGTAGGAGCCGTCCGGGCTGCCGCCCGACCAGGCGTGGCCGGTGCCGTGCAGGAGCCAGTGCTCCAGCACCGAGCGCCCGCTCTCCTCGGTCCGGACCGTACGGGTGTAGCGCGTGCCGCCCGGCGCCGTGCCCTGCGTCACCGTGGTGCCGAGCGCCGGGGCGGCCGTGGTTTGGGTGGGTGTGGCTTGGGCGATCACCCGTTCGCCGTTGACGGGATGGACCGTGCGGTCGCCGTCGCCGTGGAACACGATGGTGGGCACGGCGGGGCCGTCGCCGCGAGGCTGGACCGCCCCGCCCCCGTTCATGGCCGCGAAGGCGGAGGGCATGTCGCGCGCCGCCCCGCAGGCGAGGCCCGAGTGGACGCCGACCGCCGCGAACAGGTCGGGATAAGTCGCGGCCATGATGGCAGCGGCCGCCCCGCCCGCCGAGAGGCCGGCGACGTAGACGCGGGTGTCGTCGCCGCCGAACTCGGCCAGGACCGCCCGGGCGATGCCGGCGATGAGGGCCGGCTCGCCGCCCTCCCGCTGCTGGTCCCCGGCGCTGAACCAGTTCCAGCATTTCTGTGCGTTGGCGGAAGGGGGCTGCTCCGGATAGGCCACGAGGAAGCCCTGCGCCTCGGCGAGCGCGTTCATGCGGGTGCCGGCGGCGAAGTCGTCGGCCGATTGGGTGCAGCCGTGGAGCATCACGATCACCGGCCGTCTCGTCTCCGCCCGACCGCTCGGCACGTAGACCTTGTAGTCGCGGGCCCCCGTCGCGCCGGTGAAGCGGCGCGTCTCGAAGCGCGCCCCCTCGGGCACGGGAACCGGCTTCGCGGCGGGGCGGCGCCCGAATCCCTGACCCAATCCCTTGCCGAGCCCTTCGAGGTTCGGCATCGCGCCCGCCAAGCCGCCGGCCTGGCCGCCGGACTTGGCGAAGCGCTCGGTCAGGCCGCGCAGGGTTTGTGCGAGATCGGAGTGCGGCGGCGTCGGGGCGTCCGCCTGGGCACCCGGGGCCGTCCAGGCACCGGTGGCGTCGCTCGGCGCCAGCATGTCGAGGACGGCACGCGGATCGGCCGCCTTCGGCGTCGCCGTGTCGGGCGCCGGCTTGCCCTGGAGCAGGGCCATCGCTTCGGAGAGCCGTCCGGCCTGGGTGAGGCGGGTGACGGCGGCCATGTCGATGGCGGGGAAATGACTTGTGGTGAACGAGCCCATGAACCGGGTTCCTTGTCGGTGGGAGATCAGGCGATGCGGTCGGCCAAAGCCGCCTTGACGGCCGGGCTCGCCTGGAAGGCGCCGAGCACCTGCACGGAGGCGATGGCCGCGCGGGCGAGGTCGGGTGTGACGTCGGGGGCGATGCTGGCGAGGCCGAGCACCTGGATGTGGAGCGGCGTGCCGGCGTCGCGCGCCGCCTCGAGGGCGGCGCGGCTGTAATGCGACAGGCCGAGTTCGAGCCCCTTGCGGGCGACGGACTGGCGCACGGCCTCGCCCTGGCGTTCGAGCTGATTGCGCACGGCGGTGCGGATGAAGTCGGCCCGGTTGGCGAAGAAACCGTCGCGGACCATCAGGTCGATGTGCCCGAGGTCGACGAAGCCGAGATTGACCGTGACCTTCTCGCTGTCGGGCAGCTTCGGCCGCAGGGCGTGAACGTTGTCTTCCATCTCTCGAACCCCCTCAGACCATCCGGTTGGATGGTCTGAAGATGGTAATAGGATGGGGAAGTGCAAGGGCAGACATGCGAACGCCCTCGAAGCGATCCTGTGCCGGTCGCGCCGAGGGCGCCTGTCTGGGGGACTGTCCGGCCTCGCGAGGCCGACGGGCTACTCCACCGTCACGGATTTCGCGAGGTTGCGCGGCTGATCCACGTCTTTCCCCATGAACACCGCCGTGTGGTAGGCGATGAGCTGGATCGGCACGGCGTAGACGATGGGGGCCACGACCGCGTCGCAATCCGGCATGGTCACGGTGGCCAGGGTCTCGAGGCCCGCCGCCGCGGCGCCCTTGGCGTCGCCGATGAGGATGATGCGCCCGCCCCGTGCCGCCACCTCCTGCATGTTCGACACGGTTTTCTCGAAGATCGCGTCATGGGGCGCGATGACGATGACCGGCACGCTCTCGTCGATGAGGGCGATGGGGCCGTGCTTGAGTTCGCCCGCCGCATACCCTTCGGCGTGGATGTAGCTGATTTCCTTGAGCTTCAGGGCACCTTCCAGCGCCATCGGGTAGCTGGTGCCGCGCCCGAGATAGAGCACGTCGCGGGCCTTCGACACCTCGCGGGCGAGGATCTCGATCTCGCCCTCGCGCTTCGTCGCCTCTGCCATCAGGCCCGGCACGGTGATGAGGGCGTCGACCAGTTCCCGCTCGCGCTCGGCGCTCAGAGTGCCGCGCGCCCGGCCGGCCGCGATGGCGAGGCACAGGAGCACGGTGAGCTGGCACGAGAACGCCTTCGTGGAGGCCACCCCGATCTCGGGGCCGGCCAGCGTCGGCACGACCGCCGAGGCTTCGCGGGCGATGGTCGAGGTCGGCACGTTGACCACCGCCAGGGTGTGCTGGCCCTGGGCTTTGGCGTAGCGCAGCGAGGCGAGGGTGTCGGCGGTCTCGCCCGACTGCGAGATCACCAGGGTGAGGCCGTCGCGGTCCAGCGGCGGCTCGCGGTAGCGGGCCTCGGAGGCGACGTCGATCTCGACGGGTAGGCGTGCCAGGGTCTCGAACCAGTACTTGGCGACGAGGCCGGCGTAGTAGGCCGTGCCGCAGGCCGTGATGGACAGGCGCGAGAGTTTGCCGAAATCGAACGGCAGGTCTCCGGGCAGGGCGACGCGGCCGTTCGCGAGATCGACGTAATGGGCGAGCGTGCGGCCCACGACCTCGGGCTGCTCGTGGATCTCCTTCGCCATGAAGTGACGGTGATTGCCCTTCTCGACCCGGTAGGCCTGGGCGACGATGCGCTGGCGCGGGCGTTCGACGAGTCCGCCGTCGATGTCGTGGATGACCGCGCCGGCCCGCGACAGGACGGCCCAGTCGCCCTCTTCCAGGTAGGTGATCTCCTCGGTGAACGGCGCGAGCGCCAGGGCGTCGGAGCCGAGATAGGTCGCGCCCGCGTCGAACCCGATGGCCAGCGGAGCGCCGTGCCGCGCGCCGATGAGGAGGTCGTCGTAGCCGGAAAACAGGATGCCGAGGGCGAAGGCGCCGTGCAGGCGCGGCAGGCAGGCGGCCACGGCCTCGATGGGGCTTAAGCCCTCGTCCATGGCGCGGCTGACGAGCTGGGCCACGACCTCCGTGTCGGTCTCGCTCTCGAAGCGGACACCGAAGCCCTGCAGCTCGGCCTTCAGCTCGCGAAAGTTCTCAATGATGCCGTTATGGACCACGGCGAGGCGCGCCGTGGCGTGCGGGTGGGCGTTGGTCTCGTTGGGCCGCCCATGGGTCGCCCAGCGGGTGTGGCCGATGCCGATGGACCCGCCCAGCGGCTCGTCGCGCAGGCGCGCCTCGAGGTTGGCGAGCTTGCCCTCCGCGCGCCGGCGCTCCAGGCGCCCCTGCGTCACGGTGGCGATGCCGGCCGAATCGTAACCGCGATACTCGAGCCGCCGCAGGGCTTCCACGAGCTGCCCGGCCACGGCGTCCCGTCCGACGATGCCAACGATTCCGCACATGGGTCGTGTCTCTCACAAACGGGCCGCCGGCCAAAGACCGCCGGGATGCGCCTCGCAAACCCCGGCTTGTACCGGATCGGAACGGGCATGCCACCCGGCCCGCCCGGTCTTCGCGTCTCTCGCGAAACGCCGGTCGCCGTCCTGCGCTACGCGAGGATCGACCGAGACCGGCGTTTCATGAGGTACTTCTTACGCTCAACACCGCCGGTGATTTCTCAAGTCAAGCTTGAGGAGGCCGGACCAAGAGCTTGGAGGATCAGGATTTTGTGCGCCTAGCTTTCTCTGCGGCGAGGGCCGCGCGCTTGCCCGGTGCCCAGTTGGCGATGGTGCGCTGGCGGGCCCGCGACACGGCCAGAGCCTCATCGGCGACATCATCCGCGATCACCGAACCTGCTCCGACGATGGCCCCGGCCCCGACGCTCACGGGGGCGACGAGGGCGGTGTTCGAGCCGATGAAGGCCCCCGGCCCGATGGCGGTGCGGTGCTTGTTCACCCCGTCGTAATTGCACGTGATGGTGCCGGCCCCGATATTGGCGCCCGCGCCGATCTCGGCATCGCCGAGATAGCTCAGGTGGTTGGCCTTGGCGCCGGCGCCGAGGCGCGCGTTTTTGATCTCGACGAAGTTTCCGACCTTCGCCCCCGTCTCCAGCACCGCGCCGGGGCGCAGGCGGGCATAGGGACCGACGGCGACGCCGGGCGCCAGGGACGCGCCTTCGAGATGCGAGAAAGCATGGATCGTGCAGCCATCGCCGACGGTGACGCCGGGCCCGAACACCACGTGAGGTTCCACCAGAACGTCCCGACCCAACACCGTGTCCGCGCTCAGGAAAACCGTTTCGGGGGCGACCAGGGTCGCGCCGCCGATCTGGGCCGCGCGGCGTAGCCGGCCCTGGATCTCCGCCTCCGCCACGGCGAGCTGGACCCGGTCGTTAACCCCTTGAGCCTCGGCCTCGTCCACGGCCACCACGGCCACCATGAGGCCGTCCGCCACGGCGAGGGCCACGGCGTCGGGCAGGTAGTATTCGCCGGCCGCGTTGGCGTTGCCGATGCGCGTGAGAAGCGCGAGGGCGTGCGCGCCGGAGAGCGCCATGAGTCCCGCATTGCACAGGGTGACGGCGCGCTCGGGGGCAGTGGCATCCTTCTCCTCGCGGATGGCGACCACCCGTCCACCCTCCGTCAGCACCCGGCCGTAACCCGTGGGGGTCGGGGTGTCGAAGGCCAGGACCGCGACGGCCGCGCCGTCGGCCAGGGGCGCACGCAGACGGGCGAGGGTGGCGCCGGTGACGAGGGGGGTGTCGCCGAAGGCGACGATCACGTCGTCGTCCCCGGCTTCCAGAGCCTCGCGGGCGGCCAGCACCGCATGGGCGGTGCCGAGGCGCTCGGTCTGCGGAAACACGGCGGCGCCCGGAGCCGCCCGCTCGATCTCCCGGGCCACGGCGGCCTGCCCCGGCTCCACCACCACGGCGATGCGGCCCGCCCCCGCCGCGCGGGCGGCGGCGAGCACGTGGCCGAGCATGGTCCGCCCGGCCACGGCATGGAGGACCTTCGGCAGGTCCGAGCGCATCCGCGTGCCCTTGCCGGCGGCCAGCACGATGGCGGTGAGGCTGCGCCCGGTCGTTGTCGTCGTCGCTGCGCTCATCGGTCGATTCGCCTCCGCTTCGTTCAATGCCGGTGCGCTACTGTGCTGCCCGAGGGGCTGGCAAGGGGTCGGCGAGAGGCCGGCAACCGCTCCGCCGGACCCGCCGTCCCGAGGGGGTGAGGGCGGCCACCCGGTCGATCATGCGGGACCATGCCGCCGCCCCCGCCGCGCGGGAGAGGTTTCGGGCCGGGCTGGCCGCGGCCAAGCATGGCATCGACACCATGAACGCCTCCGTTGCCGCGTCGACGACGCGTGTTGATCTCTTCGATGTCGCACGGGTGCGACGTTTCGGCCAGGGGCCGGCAGTATTCGGACCGGTCGAACGGGATCGGTGCCGTCGGCATTTCTGTCGAACTTAACCTTCGGTTCAGGCCATCGCATGGTAAACGGCCGTGGAAGTCCGCGCTTTCTTGATCCGGCGCCGCCGCGCCCAAACGACAGGTCCCCCGTGACGCCGCCGTTCCGAGACGTCCCCGATGCCGCCGCTCCCACGACCGAGGATCCCGTAACGGCGGAGGCGGGGCGCCATACCCGCCGCGATCTCATCCGCGGCGCCGGGGCGCTCACCATCTCCGCCGTTCTGCCCGGTACGGCCCTGCCCGGTGCGGCCCTGGCCGACGATGCCCCTGCCCTCCCGGCGGCCGGCACGCCGTTCCAGGCGGGGCTCGTCACCGACCTCGCCCGGGCCCTTGCCGCGCGGGCCTACGTCGCGCCCCGCACGGACGATCTGCCCGGGGCCCTGGCCGACCTCAACCGCGAGCAATATGCCGGGATCCGCACGGCGCCGGGCAGCGCGGTCTGGGCCGAGGCCGGCCTCGGCTTCACCCTCGAGCCCCTGCATCGCGGCTCGGTGTTCCGGGACCGCGTCGCCCTGGCGCTCGTCGAGGACGGGGTGGTGCGTCCCCTGGCCTACGACCGCGCCCGGTTCGAGACGGATACCGTGCAGATCCCCACCCTCAAGGAGGATCTGGGCTATTCCGGCTTCAAGATCCGGGCCCGCTTCGACGGCGGCGAGCTCAGCGATTTCGCTTACTTTCAGGGCGCGTCGTTCTACCGCCTCATCGCCACGGGCCAGGGCTTCGGCGTCACCGCGCGCGCCCTTACCCTGCGGCCGGCCGACGCCCGGGGCGAGGAATTTCCGGAGTTCCGCGCCATCTGGATCGAGCGGCCGGGTCCCGGCGGGCCCCTCGTCGTGCACGCGCTCGTCGATTCCCCTTCCGCCACGGCGGCCCTGCGCATGAGCCTGCGCCCCGGTGCGGCCTCCCTGTGCGATGTCGAGGGCACGGTGTTCGCGCGCAACGCCATCGATCATCTCGGCCTCGGCGGCATGACCACGAGCTACCTGTTCGGCCCCTACGACCGGCGCGGGGCCGACGACGCGCGAGCCGCCGTCCATTCCTCGGGCGGCCTGCAGATCCGCACGGGCGCCAGTGAGGCGATCTGGCGCCCGGTGCGCAACCCCGAGACCCTGCAGGTCTCCTCCTTCATGGACGACGGCCCGAAAGGCTTCGGGCTGATGCAGCGGGCGCGCGACTACCGCGCCTTCCAGGACGACGTGCAGCACTGGGAGTGGCGCCCGTCCCTGTGGCTCGAACCCCTCGCGCCCTGGGGACCGGGCGCCGTGACCCTCCTCGAGATCCCGAGCGATTCCGAGTTCAACGAGAACATCCTGGCCTACTGGCGGCCGAAAGCCGGCCTCGCGGCGCGGGCCGAGCTGGCGTTCAGCTACCGCCAGCACTGGTGCTGGCAGCCGCCCGAGCCGGTGCCCGTGGCCGTGGTTTCGGGGACGCGCAGCGGACGGGGCACGACGGAGGCACGGCGCCTGTTCCTCGTGGATTTCACCGGCGAGGGCCTGGCCGAGGCCGGCGACCTGCGGACCCAGCTCTCGGTGGGGCCCGGCGCCATCGTGACGAGCCGGCTCTACCGCTACCCCGACCGCAAGACCGTCCGCGTCGCCTTCGAGCTCGATCCACGCGGCGAAAAGGCCTGCGAACTGCGCCTCGCCCTGCTACGGGACGACACGCCCCTGACCGAAACCTGGCTGTACCGTTGGACTCCGTGAACGCACCCGTGCCCCCCATCGCCCCGTTCCGCCCGGCGATGCCGCCCGAAACGCCCCTGGCCATGCCGGTGCAGCGCCTCGACACCTGGGACGGGGCCGCGGGGCATGTCCCGGTCCGGCCCCACGCCAAGCCCTGGCTCGCCCGGCTCTTCGTGTTCGGTGCGGCTGCGCTGCTGACCGCCTACGGCGCGTTCCAGATGTACGAGGTGGTGTCGGTCTCCGGCGGCACCACGGCCCTGCAGTACGTGCTGCTCGCCCTGTTCACCCTGAACTTCTCCTGGATCGCCCTGGCCTTCACGGGCGCGATCCTGGGCTTCCTCGTGCTCCTGCGCCGTCCCCGAACCCCTGCCCTGCCCACGGCGCTCGCGACGCGGACCGCCGTGGTGATGCCGGTCTACAACGAGGCCACGGCCCGGACCTTCGCCGCCCTCGAGGCCATGCGCGCCGAGATCGACGCCACGGGGCTGGGCCGGGCCTTCGATTACTTCGTCCTGTCGGATTCGACGCAAGGGGACGCCTGGATCGCCGAGGAACGCGCCTTCCTGGAGCTCCGCGCCCGCTGGGGCGGCGACGCCCGCCTCTACTACCGCCATCGGGCGAAGAACCATCACCGCAAGGCCGGGAACATCGGCGACTTCGTCTCGCGCTGGGGCGGCGCCTACGACCACATGCTCGTGCTCGACGCCGACAGCCTGATGACGGGCGCGTGCGTGGTGCATCTCGCCGCCGCCATGGAGGCGGACCCGGATTCGGGCATCATCCAGTCCCTGCCGCTGATCATCAACCGCAACACCCTGTTCGCCCGGGTCCAGCAATTCGCCGCGCGCATCTACGGGCCGGTCATCGCCACGGGCCTGTCCGTGTGGTCGGGCCGCGACGGCAATTACTGGGGTCACAACGCCATTATCCGGACCCGGGCCTTCGCGACCGCCTGCGGTCTGCCGGACCTTCCGGGCAAGCCGCCCTTCGGCGGTCACGTCCTGTCCCACGATTTCGTGGAAGCCGCCCTGATCCGGCGGGCCGGCTGGAGCGTCACCATGCTGCCGGCGCTTCCCGGCTCCTACGAGGAGAGCCCGCCCTCCCTCATCGATGTCGCCGTGCGCGACCGGCGCTGGGCTCAAGGGAATCTCCAGCACAGCCGCATCATCGGGGCCGCCGGCTTGAAACCGGCTTCGCGCCAGCACTTCGCCACGGGCATCGCCGGCTACGTCGCCTCGCCCCTCTGGCTCGCCCAGCTCGTGGTCGGTATCGCCCTGGTGCTCCAGACCGCCTACGTGCGACCGGAATATTTCACGAGCGAGTTCGGGCTCCATCCCGTCTGGCCGCGCTTCGACCCCGTGCGCGCGCTCCAGCTGTTCGGGCTCACCATGGGCATCCTGCTCGCCCCGAAGTTTTTGGGACTGATCCTGGCGCTGATCGACGGACCGGTGCGCCGGGCCTGCGGCGGGGCTGGCCGCCTCGTCCTGTCGAGCCTCATCGAGATCCTGCTCTCGGCCCTCATCGCGCCCATCGCCATGCTGATCCAGTCGGGCTCGGTGTTCCAGATCCTGCTCGGGCGCGACACCGGTTGGAATCCGCAGCGGCGCGACGACGGCTCGATCCCGTGGGGCGACATCGTCCGCCGCCACCGCTGGCACATGGCGCTCGGCCTCGTCACGGGGATCGCGGCCTTCGCCATCGCCACCTCCCTGTTCCTCTGGATGTCGCCGACCATCCTCGGCCTCGTGCTGGCGATCCCGATCTCCTGGGCGAGCGGCCAGCTCAGCCTCGGCCTCGCCCTGAAGCGCCTCGGCCTCCTCATGACGCCGGAGGAGCGCAGGCCCCCCGCCATCGCCCTGGAGGCCGGCCGCCTCGCCGCCCGCAACGCCGCGCGGGGCCTCGACGACGCCGACGCCCTGCGTGCGCTCCACGCCGAGCCCGATTTCGCGCAAGCCCACGCCGCCATGCTCCCGACCGCTGCCCCCCGCCCGCGCGGCGTCATCGACACGGATCGGGCGTTGGCCCAGGCCAAGGTGGTGGAAGCCCACACCCTCGAGGAAGCCGCCGCCTGGCTCTCCCCGAAGGAGCGCATGGCTCTCCTCCACGACCGCGCCCTCCTCGACCGCCTCGGCCGCCTCGAGCCCAACCCCGCCTGAGTTTTCGATTCCCGGCCGACCCGTTCTCGGCTAGAACCCTTACCACCCCGCCGAGCCATGCCGGCGCGGTCGGAAGGGTGGCCGAGTGGTTTAAGGCAGCGGTCTTGAAAACCGCCGTGGGGGCAACTCCACCGTGGGTTCGAATCCCACCCCTTCCGCCAATGTATTCCCAAGCCCACCATCAGATCCGACGCGTCGACGCTCCGAGGCGATGAGGTGCCTTCAGCGAAGGGCCTCGAGATCCGCCTCGTTCGACGTCCGTCCGGCACCGCCGCGTCTCATGCTTGGCGACCACCCCCCGCAAGCTGCGTGAATCGATCCCCGGTGGTCGTCGCGGGCAGGCGCCGAGCGCCATGCCCCCTCTGATTTGTCCGGGTCCCGGAGGATGAGAAAGGGCCGCTCAGGGCTCTCGGTCCGTGAGGGCCGGGCGCGAACCAGGGATGGATCCGGTCGGCGCGCGTGCCCAAATCCCACCCGCCAAGGCGCGGCGTTTCGGCCCGCGTGACCAAGCCCTGTGCAGACTGATGGGATGGGAGACCCCCCGACGCCGGAGGCGGCCCGTATCCGGCTGGCTTTGATCGGCGCGCCCCCGTTTCGGCTGGTTTGCGACACGCCATCGGTGCGGGGCCGCGCCCCCCATGGGCGGCACGCGTCTCCCGCCTTCTCCGCATCACGACCTGCCGCCCCGGACGATGCCGGGAATGTTGCCGTTATGTGACGGCGAGCTTCGGTGTCGCGGCGCGGGCGGCGCCTGGCACGGCGGTTGCGGTCCCTCACACGGCATCTGCGAGTTCGAGGAGACGAACGATGATCGCAAGGACGTTCACGGCCGTGGCTCTGTCACTCGCCACGATCGGGGCCGGCATGGCCGCCGATCTCAAGACCGGAAAACCCGACGTGGCAGAGGCCGCGCCGATCAGGGAACCGTCCTTCTTCCTGTTTTCGGACACCCAGGTGAGCTTTCGCTACCAGTTCCCCGCGGCCGAGCCAGGGGTGCAGATCCAGCGGGCGGATGGCAGCTTCCGCAATCGCGACATTCCGAAATACATCACCAACATCTCGCACGCCGACGCCTGGGCGTACGGCACGAACTTCTTCTCTCTCGATATCCTGAAATCGACCTCGCAGGATCCGGCCGGGACCACCAATGCCCCGGGCGGCTTCGCCCAGTACGACAACGGGGCCACGGAAGCCTACGGCCTCTATCGCGGCACCCTCAGCCTGAACGCGCTGACCGGCAGCAAGGCCTTCACGGTTCCGGGCCTCGTCAAGGACGTTTCGCTCGCCTTCGGGTTCGACGCGAACACGAAGAACACCGCCTTCGGTCCGAAGAAGCGCGACGTCGTCGGCGGCCTGACCTTCTCGGTCGACGTGCCCGCCGGCTTCCTCAACGTCAGCGCCCATGCCTACAAGGAATGGAACCGGAACGGCTTCAATGTCGGCGGCGACCGCGACGTCAGCTTCGACACCGTTCCCGAATTCGAGATCGTCTATAACTTTCCGATCACTTTCTTCCCGAACGTTCCCTTGAGCCTCGCCGGGTTCAACAACATCGTCATGCCCAAGGGCAAGGGCATCCGCGACCCGTTCAACTACCCGGGCGGCTACTATCCCGGAACCGGCGTCGAGTTCCTGTCGCGCACGAACCTCGTGCTCGACGTCGGCAAGATGATCTGGAACCAGCCCAACAAGCTCGATGCCTTCGTGGGCTTCCAGTATTGGCTCAACAAGTTCGGCAACGTGGAGCGTGCGACCTTCAAGGGCACCGAGGAGAAGAGCTTCCTGGCCGGCATCGCGTTCCACATCTTTTGACGGACGGCCGACATACGGCCTGACAAGCCTCTCCCTCGGGGCCACGCGGAATCGGGAAGCGGAATGAGCCTGCACGACACCGGACCCCGTCGTCTCTGGATCAAGAATCCCCTGGCGATCCTTGCGGAGGATGCGGGCGGCGGCCTCGTCGTCGCGGGCACGCGCATCGTCGAGCGCGTGCCCGCGGGCGCCCGGCCGGCGGCGCCGGTGCACGAGACCTTCGACGCTGCAGGCCACGTGGTGATCCCCGGCCTCGTCAACACCCACCACCACTTCTTCCAGACCCTGACCCGTGCGCACCCGCTGGCGATCAACAAGCCGCTGTTTCCCTGGCTTCAGGCGCTCTACACGGTCTGGGACAAGCTGACCCCGGAAGCGTTCCGCCTCGCCACCCGCCTCGCCTACGCCGAACTGCTCCTGTCGGGCTGCACCACGGCGGGGGACCACCACTACCTGTTTCCGAAGGGGCTCGAGGCCTCCGTCGACATCCAGGTCGAGGAGGCGAGGGCCCTCGGAATCCGGGCCTTCGTCACGCGGGGTTCCATGAGCCTGTCCGTGCGCGACGGCGGCCTGCCGCCGGACGCCCTCGTGCAGGACGACGATACGATCCTCTCCGACAGCGAGCGGGTGCTCTCTCTGTTCCACGATCCCGCGCCCGGCGCGATGGTGCAGATCGGGCTTGCCCCCTGCTCGCCCTTCAACGTGACGAAGCGGCTGATGCGCGAGAGCGCGGCCCTGGCCGAGCGCCACGATTGCCGCCTGCACACCCACCTCGGCGAGACCCTCGACGAGGACGCCTACTGTCTCGCGGCGTTCGGGCAACGCCCCGTGGACTACCTCGAGGAGGTCGGTTGGATGAGCCCGCGCGCCTGGCTCGCCCATGGCATCCACTTCAACGACGACGAGGTCGCCCGCCTCGGGCGGGCGGGGGTCGGCGTGTGCCATTGCCCGACCTCGAACATGACCCTGGCGTCCGGCCAGTGCCGGACCTGCGAACTCGAGGCCGCCGGCTCCCCCGTGGGGCTCGGGGTCGACGGCTCGGCCTCCAACGACAATTCCAACCTGATGGAGGGCGTCCGCCACGCCCTGATGCTGAACCGCCTCACCTACGGGGCCGAGAAGGTCACCCACCTCGACGCCCTGCGCTGGGCCACGGAGGGCTCGGCCGCCTGCCTCGGGCGCTCCGATATCGGTCGCCTCTCGGAGGGGCGCGAGGCGGATCTCGCCCTCTTCACCCTGGACGAACTGCGCTTCTCCGGCGCGCACGATCCCCTGGCGGCCCTCGTGCTCTGCGGCGCCCACCGGGCCGACCGGGTAATGGTCGCCGGGCAATGGCGGGTGGTCGACGGCCATCCCGTCGGCCTCGACACCCGCCGGCTTCGCGAGGAGCACGGCCGGCTGGCCCGACACCTGTTCGGCTCTTTCTAGCGATGGAGGCCGCCCGGCCGGTCTCCGCTCCCCTGCCCCGCGCGACGGCGGGGCCGACGCCCCTGTTCGGCGCCTACGGCATCGTGAAGCGGTTCGGCAGCTTCACGGCGAATGACGGCGTCGACCTGGAGATCCGGGCCGGCGAGATCCACGCGTTGCTGGGCGAGAACGGCGCCGGCAAATCCACCCTGATGAAGATCCTCTATGGCCTGCTGGAGCCCAGCGAGGGCGTGGTCACGCACCGGGGCGACATCGTGCAGCTGCCCAATCCGGAGGCCGCCCGCCGGCTCGGGATCGGCATGGTGTTCCAGCACTTCTCCCTGTGCGAGAACCTCACGGTCGAAGAGAACATCGCCCTCGTGATGCCGCCGGAACTCTCCGGCCGGGCCCTGGCCGACCGCATCGCCAAGCTCGGCATCGATTACGGCCTGCATCTCGAACCGGACCGTCCGGTCTGGTCGCTCTCGGCCGGCGAGCGCCAGCGCATCGAGATCGTCCGCTGCCTGCTGCAGGATCCGAAGCTCGTCATCCTCGACGAGCCGACCTCGGTGCTCACCCCCGGCGAAGCCGAGGCGCTGTTTTCCGTGCTGGAACGCCTGGCGCGGGAGGGGCGGGCGCTGCTCTATATCTCCCACCGCCTCGATGAAGTGCGGCGGCTCTGCGTGCGCGCCACCATCCTGCGGGCCGGCAGGGTCGTGGGCGCCTGCAACCCGCGCGAGGAAACGGCCCGTTCCCTTGCGGCGATGATGGTGGGAAGTGCCGTGCACGAGGTGAGCGCGCGCGCGGTCCGGGCCATCGGCGCGGAGCGCCTGCGCCTCGATCACCTCGCCCTCCCCGCCCCCGGCCTGCACGCCACCGCGCTCCGCGACGTCTCGCTGCGCGTCTCCGGCGGCGAGATCCTCGGGATCGCGGGCATCGCCGGCAATGGGCAGGCCGAACTCTTCGCCGCCCTGTCGGGCGAGGCCCTGGCGGCCGATCCGGCGTGCGTGCGCCTCGACGGGAAGCCCGTCGGGGGCCTCGGTATCAACGCACGCCGGCGCCTCGGGGCCGCTTTCGTGCCGGAGGAGCGCAACGGCCACGCGGCCGCACCCCTGATGAGCCTGTCCGAGAACGCCCTGCTGTCCCGCCATCCGACGGCGCCCCTGACCCGGGCCGGTCTGCTCCGGGCGGGGGCCGCGCGCGATCTCGCCCAACGGGTGATCGCCGCTTTCGACGTGCGCAAGTCCGGACCAGATCCCGCCGCCGGAACCCTGTCGGGCGGCAACCTCCAGAAGTTCGTCGTCGGCCGCGAGATCCTGGCGCAGCCCGGCGTGCTGGTGATCAACCAGCCGACCTGGGGCGTCGATGCGGCGGCCGCCGCCCACATCCGTCAGGCGGTGGTCGATCTCGCGGCACAGGGTGGCGCGATTGTCGTCATCAGCCAGGACCTCGACGAGCTGTTCGAGATCGCCGGTTCCATCGCCGTGCTGCACGACGGCACGCTCTCGGCGCCGGTGCCGACGGCCGAGACGAGCCGCGAGGCCATCGGCCTGCTCATGGGCGGATCGAGCGACGCCGCACCGGCGCTCGCGCCAGCACCGGCGCTTGCGCCGGCGCGCACGCACTGAGCGGGAGAGTCCATGCGCCTCGACCTCGTGCCCCGCATCCGCCGCTCCGCGGTGCTCGACATCCTCGCGCCGGCCCTGGCCTTCGTGGCGGCGGTGATGGTCGGCGGCGTCGCCGTGGCGGCCCTCGGCGTCTCCCCGGGCGCCGCCTTCGTGACCTACTTCGTCACGCCCCTGAGCGACGTGTGGTCGCTTCAGGAGATCGCCCTCAAGGCCGCGCCCCTGGCCCTCATCGCGACGGGCCTCGCCTTCTGCTACCGCGCCGACCTCTGGAATATCGGCGCCGAGGGCCAGTTCGTCGTCGGGGGGCTGGCCGGCGGATGGGTCGGCGTGGCGACCCACGGGTCGGGCGGCTCCGTCTGGATCCTGCCCGCCATGCTCGCCGCCGGAGCCCTCGCGGGGGCCGCCTACGCCCTGATCCCGGCCGTCCTGAAGGTCCGCCTCGGGGTCTCCGAGATCCTGACGAGCCTGATGCTCGTCTACGTCGCACAACTCCTGCTCGACTACATGGTTCGTGGCCCCCTGCGCGATCCGGCGGGCTACAACTTCCCCCAGAGCGTCGGCTTCGAGGCGGCCGCGCGCCTGCCCTACCTCATGGAGGGCGAGACCCTGCATGCGGGCGTGCTGATCGCCCTGGCTGCCGTGGGGCTCGGGACTTTCGTGCTCGCCCGCACCCTGTTCGGGTTCGAGGTGCGGCTCGTGGGGGCGAGCCCCCGGGCCGCGCGCTTTGCCGGCTTCTCCGATGCGCGCCTGACCCTCGCCGTCTTCGCCATCTCGGGCGGGGCCGCGGGCCTCGCCGGCATCGTCGAGGTGGCCGGCCGGATCGGGCAGCTCCAGCCCGAGATCTCGCCGGGCTACGGCTTCACGGCGATCATCGTCGCCTTTCTCGGCCGGCTCTCGCCGCCGGGCATCCTCGTCGCGGCCCTCGTCATCGCGCTGACCACCATCGGCGGCGAGGGTGCGCAGATCGATCTGAAACTGCCCCTCGACCTCACGCGGGCCTTCCAGGGCCTGCTGCTGGGTCTCGTCCTCGGGGCCGACGTGTTCGCCCGCTACCACGTCCGGCTCGTGCCCGGCGGCCCGGTGAGCCGCACGGCACCGTAGAGTCCGCACGAACAGGGCCGGAGCCGGTCATGACCCTCGATATCGTCCAGATGGTGCTCGTGACGGTCCTGGCGGCCGCGACCCCCCTCATCCTCGCCGCCATCGGCGAACTCGTCGCCGAGCGCGCCGGGGTGCTCAACCTCGGCGTCGAGGGCATGATGATCTTCGGCGCGGCCGTCAGCTTCGCGGTGGCGATGCAGACGGGCTCGACCCTTCTGGGCGCCCTGGGCGGCGCTGGCGCGGGCCTCGGGCTCGCCGCCCTGTTCGGCCTCCTCACCGTCGGGCTCGCGGCGAATCAGGTCGCCTCCGGCCTCTCCCTCACCATCCTCGGGCTCGGCCTGTCGGGCCTGGTGGGGGCGAACTACGTCGGCATCAAGCGCGATCCGGCGCCCCAGCTCGCGATCCCCGGCCTCACCGACCTGCCCGGGATCGGGCGACTGCTGTTCGGGCAGGATGCGTTCGTCTACGCGGCGGTCGCCCTCGTGGCGGCCGTGTCGTGGTTCCTCTGGCGCACGCGCGCCGGCCTGACCCTGCGCGCCATCGGCGACGACCCCATCGCGACCCATGCGCTCGGGTTGAAGGTGCGCCGGGTCCGCTTCCTCTCCGTCCTGTTCGGGGGTGCGTGCGCCGGGCTCGGAGGGGCCTATCTGGCGCTGGCCTACACCCCGTTCTGGTCGCCCGGCATGACGGCGGGCCGCGGCTGGATCGCGCTCGCCCTCGTCGTGTTCGCTACCTGGCGGCCGCTGCGGGTCGCGGCGGGCGCGCTGCTGTTCGGCGGGGCGACGGTCCTCCAGCTCCACGCCCAGGCCGCCGGCCTCGGCTTGCCGGGCCAGCTCCTCTCCGCCCTGCCCTACCTCGCCACCGTCCTGGCCCTGGTCTTGCTCTCCCTGGGCGGGCGCCAGGGCGGCTCGCCGGCGCCCGCCGCCCTCGGACGTGTCTTCACGCCGAGCCGGTGACCCGCTCCGACGACGGCGCGCAAACGGATCGAGAAGGGACGACACGATGCGGGGTAGGTCGATGAGGCTCGGGGGTGCGGTGCTGGGGGCGATGGTCGCGGTGGGGCCGGTCCTCACCGGGCAGGCCCTCGCGGCGGACAAGCTGAAAGTCGGCTTCGTCTATGTCGGGCCGGTGGCCGATTTCGGCTATTCCTACCAGCACGACCTCAGCCGCAAGGCGCTGGCCGCCGCAATGCCCGACGCGGTCGAGACCACCTTCCTCGAGAACGTGCCCGAGGCCGACAGCGAACGCTCCATCGAGAAGCTCGCCCGCTCCGGCGCCGGCCTCATCTTCACGACCTCGTTCGGCTTCATGGAGCCGACCCTGAAGGTCGCCCGGAAGTTCCCGAAGGTGAAGTTCGCCCACGCCACCGGCTACAAGCGCTCCGACAACGTCGCGACCTATTCGGCCCGCTTCTACGAGGGGCGCTACGTCTGCGGGAAGATCGCCGGCAAGCTCTCGAAATCGGGCACCGTCGGCTACATCGCCTCGTTCCCGATCCCCGAGGTGGTGAGCGGCATCAACGCCTTCATGCTGGGAGCACAGGCGGTCAACCCGAACATCAAGGTGAAGATCGTCTGGGTGAACACCTGGTTCGATCCGGGCAAGGAGGCGGAGGCCGCCAAGGCCCTGCTGGCGCAGGGCGCCGACATCCTCACCCAGCACACCGATTCGGCAGCCCCCCTGCAGGAGGCCGAAAAGCAGGGCAAGCTCGCCTTCGGCCAGTCCTCCGACCAGTTCCGCTTCGCCCCGAAGGCCCAGCTCACTTCCATCACCGACGACTGGGACGGCTACGTCATCGCCCAGGCGAAGGCCGTCCGCGACGGCACCTGGAAGAGCAGCGACACCTGGGGCGGGATCAAGGACGGCATGGTGGTGCTGGCGCCCTTCACCAACATGCCCGACGACGTGAAGGCCATGGCCGAGGAGACCACCAAGGCCATCGTGGACGGCAAGGTTCATCCGTTCGACGGACCGGTGACGAAGCAGGACGGAACCGTCGCGGTGAAGCAGGGCGAGACCGCCCCCGACCCGATGATCCTCGGAATGAACTGGTACGTGAAGGGGATCGACGACAAGCTCACGCCGTAGCGCGTTCCGCAACGGATCGGAGGCGCGCGAAGCCCCGCCGGAGCGAACCGGCGGGGCTTGCGGTGGCATGGGTGGATTAAGGGCGCGGTTCTGCCGGCCGGTCGGGCGCCGGCGCGCCGGGGGGCGGGAGAACCGGCTCGCCGATGCCGGGGGGCGCCGGGACGGCGTCGCCGCTCTGGATCGCCTCCCGCTCGTTCCGGAGGCCGGCGCGGCCCTCGGTGCCGCCGGGCGCCGTGGCGGGGGTGTTGCCGGCGGGAGCGCCCACGGATTGGGCGAACGCCGTGCCGGTCAGACCGAGCACGCCGCACAGGGCGAGGACCGAAATCGTCAGACGCATGATCGGGGACCTTCCAGGACAGTCGGAGGAAACGAGTCGTCGGGGGCACGATGAAACGCGGCGCCGGCCCGCGCGGGTTTGCCGGGTCAGCGACGGCGGTGTGTCCGGTGGCGGCGGATCGCCCGGCCGCGAAGGCCGCCAGGGGCCGTGAGACGCGACTGGCCGGCCGGTGGCGTCAGGCTGGCTTGCGCCCGGGCCTCCGGGACGACGCCGAGACCGCCACCGCCCAACAGGCACCCCGCCAAGCCCCCGGCGAAGAGCCAGGCCGCCACGGGGAGGCCGAGGCCGATGATTCGGGACGGACGCATCGGGCACGCTCCTGGGGCCGGGGTTCACGGATCTGGGCACAGCAATAGCCGTGCCGGCCCGGCCGGCCCGCCGGCGTCTCAACTTCCGCGATAGGTCTGATAGCTCCAGGGCGTCGCCACCAGGGGCACGTGATAGTGGCCCTCCGGATCGTCGACGCCGAAGCGCAGGGGCACGACATCGAGGAACGGCGGTTCGGGCAGGGCGAGGCCGAGGGCCGGCCCGATCCGCCGGAAGTGGTCGCCGAGTCCGAAGCGGAGTTCGTAGGTCGCCCGCGGGACGGGACGCCCGTGGACGAGCGGCGCGTCGGTGCGCCCGTCCGCGTTGGTCACCGCGCGGGCCACGACCACACTGTCGGTCTCCGAGATGCACTCGACCAGCGTGACGGCCACCCCGGCGGCGGGCTTGCCTTGGACGGTGTCGAGGACATGGGTCGAGATCCGCCCCGTCGTGGTGAGCGCCCCCGGGCCGGTGACCAGGGCGTTCAGGCGGATCGCGGCGATCCGCATCAGTTCCGCCTCGGCCGTGCGCCGCTCCGCCTCCAGAGGCGCGGCCAGCCGGCTTTCGACGTTCGCCAGCAGGGAGGCCCGGCCGTGCCGCTCGACGCACAAGATGAAGGCATGCCCGAACCTCTCGCGGTAGGCCGCTTCCAGCGCCGCGAAGCGGGCGGCGTCCGCCTCCGACAGGCGATCGAGGCCACTCGCGGCCGGCTCGATACGGGCGGGCGGGGGCGCGAGCAGCGCGCGCCGCCGGGCGTCCGAGGCGCCCTCGACCGCGCCGCGCAGGGCGGTGAACAGGGCCTCGACGGTGGCGAAGGGCCGTTGCGCGGCGGTCGCGTCGGCGATCCATGGCGCATGCGGGAAGACGGCGCCGAGCACCGCCACGAACGCCGCGGCCGGGGCTTCATTCAGATCAGCGAGCGTCGCGGGCATGACGGCCGGTCTCCCTTGGATCAGGCGCAGGGCTTGGATCAAGCGAAAGGCTTGGATCAGGCGATGGGGACGCATCGCGGGCGAGACGAGTGCAGGCAACGGGCCACGCGGCCGGCTCCGCCGTTCCGGGGAGATCGCCCCGACGTGTGGCACGCGGTTTGCGCCCTTGGAGCCGGCATCCCCGGTGAGGGATCTGCGCGTCGCGGCAGAGGTGTCGATCCGATGAACAGCGCCCCGATGATCGCGGCCCCCGACGATGCCGTCCTCCATTCGCCCGGTCTCCCGCCGCCCGGCGCCGCGACTGCATCCGTCACGAAGGTGCCCCCCATCGCCCTCGGCCTGCTCGGGCTGCAGCACGTCCTCGTGATGTATGCCGGCGCCGTCGCCGTTCCGCTGATCGTCGGCCGCGCCCTGAAGCTCGCGCCGGATCAGGTGGCGATGCTGGTGAGTGCCGACCTGTTCGCGTGCGGTCTCGCGACGCTCCTGCAGAGCTGGGGGTTGCCGGGCGTCGGGGTGCGGATGCCGGTGATGATGGGCGTCACCTTCGCGGCCGTCACCCCCATGGTCGCCATGGGCACCAACCCGGCCATCGGATTGACCGGCATCTACGGCGCCGTCATCGCCGCCGGCCTGTTCGCCTTCCTCGCCGCTCCCCTGATCGGACGGCTCCTGCCGCTGTTCCCGCCGGTGGTGACCGGCACGATCATCCTGGTGATCGGCGTGTCGCTGATGAAGGTCGGCGTGAACTGGGCCGCGGGCGGCATCGGCAATCCCCGCTACGGCGACCCGCTCTTTCTCGCCATCGCCACCTTCGTGCTCGGTGTGATCCTGGCGATCACCCGCTTCGGTGCCGGCTTCGTCAATTCGGCCTCTGTGCTCATCGGCATCGTCGTCGGGACGATCGTGGCGGCCTTCTTCGGCCTGGTCGATCTCGGCCACGTTGCCGCTGCGCCCTGGTTCGACGTGGTGCGCCCCTTCGCCTTCGGCTCCCCGACCTTCGATCCCGTCTCCATCGTCACCCTGTGCATCGTGATGATCGTGGTGATGATCGAGTCGACGGGGATGTTCCTGGCACTCGCCGAGATCTGCGCCGACCCCGTCGACGCGGCGCGCCTCACCCGGGGCCTGCGCGGCGACGGCCTCGGCACCGTCATCGGCGGCGTCTTCAACACGTTTCCCTACACCTCGTTCTCGCAGAACATCGGCCTCGTGGGCGTCACCGGGGTCCGGACCCGGTTTGTGGCCGTCGTCGGCGGCGTCATCATGCTGGGCCTCGGCCTGATCCCGAAGCTCGCCGCCCTCGTCGAGGCGGTGCCGCAATGCGTGCTGGGCGGGGCCGGCCTCGTGATGTTCGGGATGGTCGGCGCCACCGGGGTCCGCATTCTCGGCACCGTCGATTTCTCCCGCAATCGCAACAACCTGTTCATCGTCGCCGTCTCCATCGGCTTCGGTATGATTCCCCTGGTCGCGCCCTCCTTCTTCAAACAGATGCCGCACGCCCTGCACCCGCTGCTCGAGTCCGGCATCCTGCTCTGCGCCCTCGCGGCGGTCGCCCTGAACCTGTTCTTCAACGGCCTCGCCGGCCAAGGTGCGGCGCGCGAGGCGGTCCGGCGGCAGGCCGCCGTCTCCGCGCATTGAGCCGGCCGCCCGAAGCCGCCGCCTCGGCAGGCGCGAGGCGGACGTCGTCATCGTGTTGTCCAGCCCCACCCGAGTGGAGAGAACCATGCCTCTGACCGCCTCCCAATACGGCAAGGGCCGCGTGCGGGTGATGCGGCTCGCGCGCGACGGCGACCACCACACCCCGCGCGAACTCACCCTGACGGTGCTGATGAAGGGCGCCTTCGACGCCGCCTGGACCGGGGGCGACAACCGGGCCTGCGTCGCCACCGACAGCGTGAAGAACATCGTCAACGTGGTCGCGGCGAAGAATCCGGCCCTCGACGCGGAAGCCTTCGTCAGGGTCGTCGCCGCCACGTTCCTCGAGACCTATCCGCAGATCGACGAGATGCGGATCGAGGGGGCGGAGACGCGCTGGCTGCGTCACTCCATCGAGGGAGCGCCGCACGGTCACGTCTTCACCCTCGACGGCAACGGGACGGGCTACGTCGCCCTGGAGGCGCGCCGCGACGGCAGCGTGCTCCGGTCGGGGCTGCGGGGCTTCACCGTCATGAAGACCACGCAATCGGGCTGGGCGAATTTCGTCGACGACGCCTATCGCACCCTGCCCGATGCCACCGACCGCATCGCCGCGACCGCCATGGACGCCACCTGGACCTGGGCGGCCGAACCCACCGACCCGACGGCGACCAACGCGCGCGTGCGGGACATTCTGATCGCGGTGTTCGGCACCACCTATAGCGCCAGCATCCAGGACAGCATGTACCGCATGGGCGAGGCGGTCCTGGCGGCCGTCCCGGAGATCGCCGAGATCGGCTTCGCCATGCCGAACAAGCACTACATTCCCATCAACCTGACGCCGTTCGGCCTGGAGAACCCCGGGACCGTATTCCTGCCGACCGACGAGCCCCATGGGCAGATCGAGGCGACGATCGGGCGGGCGTGAGTGCCTCACAAAGCGCCCGCCTCATCCGTTCGTGAAGCGGTGAAACGCGGGCTCGACCCGAAGTGATCATACGGGAACCGGTATGACTTCCGAGTGGGATTCCTGTGGGGCCGGACCTTCCTGACGCCTCGCGTGTCCTTCCCATGGGGCCGCGGAAAGACGCGTGCCAACGGCGCCAAAACTTGTAATAAAAGTGGGCATCGCGAGCAAGTCATTGGCCTGGCATGATTTATCCGTCGTGGTTGAGTGAGGGAAGCTCTTGTTCCGTTCCGTGTGCATCAACTTGATGCACAAGGCTTGCGCACGAAATGTTGCTTTTCGATGCGTCGCTGCACAAATTCCGGGACTATAGCGTGCCGTCCGGTTTTTTCCCGGACACGGCCGCGCACCCGGGAGACCATCCATGACCCTACGCCTCCTCTTGAGCGCCACCTTCGGCCTCGCCCTGTCGGGCGCCGCCCTCGCCCAGAGCTACACCGCCCCGGCCGGCATTCCCGCCGCGACGGCACCGGGCGGCCTCTCCGGACAGGCCGCCCCCCGGAACGTCGATGCCTATGCCGGCCGCCTGCCCCACGCCGTGTCCGGACGGGCCGGCGCCTTGGATACGGACGCCACCGGATCGGTGAGGGTCGCCCCGTCCCAGCGCGGACGCTGAGGCAAAGGCCGGCCCACGCCAGGGTGGGCACGGCTGCCCTGAGCTGACAGGTCGGGCCTGAACCATCAGGCTTGGCCGCAGCCTTGCGTACACGACTCCGGATGTTTCCCACCGGAGCGACGAGATGTGCCTTGGCGACGATCCGACCTGCGCTGCCTTCGCGGAGCACCGCCTGCGCTACAGGCGTGACATGCAGCCCGAGCGGCGGGCCTTCCTCAAGAGCGGGTTCGTGGCCTCGGGTGGCGCCGCCGCCCTGGCCGCCGGCGGGCTCTCCCTCGTGAGCCCGGCCCTGGCCGAGGTCGGAAAGGGCGCGAGGCCATCGGTGCATCACCACCTCCCCGCCACGGCCGAGACCGTGCACTGGGGCTATTTCAGCCGGAGCCTGACGCCGCAGGTCGAGATCGCGTCCGGCGACTACGTCACCATCGAGACCCTGACCCACCACGCCAACGACGACGCCGAACGCATGGTCACCGGGGATCCCGGCGCTGAGAGCGTGTTCCTCTGGACGAAGGAGCGCAAGGGCGTCGCCCGGCGCGGCGCCGGCCCCGACGATGCCAAGCTCGGTCCGGGCGGCGGCCTCGGCGTCCATATCTGCACCGGGCCGGTGGCGATCCGGGACGCCGAGCCCGGCGACGTCCTCGAAGTGCGCATCCTCGACGTGGCGCCGCGCCCCTCCGCCAACCCGAAATTCAAGGGCTCGACCTTCGGCAGCAACGCCGCCGCCTGGTGGGGCTACCATTACGGCGACATGCTGGAGGGCAAGAAGCGCGAGGTCATCACCATCTACGAGGTCGATGCCAGCGGCGACCGCGATTGGGCGAAAGCCGTCTACAGCTTCCCCTGGCCCGGTGTCACCGATCCGAACGGGATCCTGCACCCGACCATCGACTATCCGGGCCTTCCCGTCGACCATACCAAGACGACGCGCACCTTCGACGTGCTCAAGGGCATCCGCGTGCCGATCCGCCCGCATTTCGGCACCATGGGCCTCGCGCCGGCCGAGGCCGAGCGGGTGAACTCGATTCCACCGAGCTACACCGGCGGCAACATCGACAACTGGCGCATCGGCAAGGGCGCGACGATGTACTATCCCGTGGCCGTGCCGGGCGCCCTGTTCTCGGTGGGCGATCCCCATGCGAGCCAGGGCGATTCCGAACTCTGCGGCACGGCCATCGAGTGCTCGCTCACGGGCACGTTCCAGTTCATCCTGCACAAGAAACGGGATCTCGCCGGCACGTCGCTCGAAGCCCTCGACTTCCCGATGATCGAGACGAAGGACGAGTGGGTGCTGTCGGGCTTCAGCTACCCGAACTACCTGCGGGACCTCGGCCCCGACGCGCAGAACACGATCTTCCAGAAATCCTCCCTCGACCTCGCCATGCGCGACGCCTTCCGGAAGATGCGGTCGTTCCTCATGCACGCGAAGGGGCTGACCGAGGACGAGGCGATCTCGCTCATGTCCATCGCGGTGGATTTCGGGGTCACCCAGGTGGTGGACGGCAACTGGGGCGTCCACGCCATCGTCAAGAAGGCGCTCTTCGCGGAGCGGACGGCCTGACCGGCGTCAGGTCGCGGGGCCTTCGCGCGCCGCGACCGCCGTCATCACGGCCCGAAAGATCCGGTCGGGCGCGAACGGCGTCGCGGTGAGGCGTGCGCCCGTCGCGTCGCGGATGGCGTTGGCCAGCGCCGGGGCGACGGGGTTGTAGGGCGATTCGCTCATGGACTTGGCCCCGAGCGGCCCGATGCGGTCGTGGGTGTCGGCGAACAGCACTCGGGTGTCCGGCACGTCGGCGCAGGCCGGGATGTGGTAGTTGCGAAATGTCCGCGTGAGCACGCCGCCCGCGCCGTCGAAGCGGTAATCCTCGTAGAGGGCCGCGCCCAGCGCCTGGGCGACGCCGCCCTCGACCTGCCCCCGGCACTGCATCGGGTTGATCACAACCCCGGCATCCACGGCCTGGATGCTCGCGAGAATCCGCACCTCGCCGCTCACCGGATGCACGGCGACGCGGAACGCCTGGACGTTGAAGGCGACGGAGCGCGGCGAGCCGTCTGCCTCCCCCCGCGCCTCCAGGGGCGCCAGGGCCTGGAGCGGAACGGGACCGGTGGGGGTCTCCACAACCTCGCCCGACAGGCGGCAGGCCTCCGGTGCGACCCCCACCCGCTCGGCGGCCGCCTGCGTGAGGGCTTCGGCCAGGGCCGTCGCCGCGCGCAGATTGGCCTGACCCGCCACCACGATGCCGGTGCTGCCATACGCGCCGGTGTCGTGGAGGACGGCGTCGGTATCGGCCTGGATCAGGCGGATGCGGTCGGGCGTGGTGGCGAGGGCCTGGGCGGCGATCTGGGCGTGGACGGTGCTGGTGCCGTTGCCGAATTCCGCTGTGCCGACCGCCAGGGCGTAGCCGTCCCCGTCGAGGCGGATCCGCGCATGGGCGAAGTGGCCGCGCGGCGGGATCGTGTCGATCATCGCCATGGCCATGCCCTCGCCGACGCGCCAGTCCGGTCCGGGCGGGGGCAGGCCCGGGTCCTCGGTGAGGGCCGCCTGCGCGAGGTCGAGGCACTGGTCGAGGCCGTAGGAGCCATATGCGACGTCGTGGGGTTCGAGGCTGGTGGCGACCATCGGGTCGCCCGGGCGCACGGCGTTGCGCCGCCGCATGGCGAAGGGATCGAGGCCGAGGCCGCGCGCCAGCTCGTCCAGGGCCGATTCCACCGCGAAGATCGTCTGGCTGAGGCCGTAGCCGCGAAAGGCCCCCGCCGGCAGGGTGTTGGTGTAGACGCTGTATCCGTCCACCCGCTTGTTCGGGCAATTGTAGGCGGCGATGCACTCGTTGCAGCCGTGATGCAGCACGCCGCCGGCATGGTTGGCGTAGGCCCCGGTGTTGGACAGCACCGTCAGCTGGATCGCCGTGAGTGCGCCATCGGCCTTCGCCCCCATCTTCACCCGCACCCGCATGGGATGGCGCGTGGTTGTCGCCGTGAATTGTTCCTCGCGCGTCAGCTCCCACCGCACCGGCCGGCCGGTCTTCAGCACGGCGAGGGCGACGAGGTCCTCGGTCAGCATCTCCTGCTTGCCGCCGAAGCCGCCGCCGACGCGGCCACACAGGACGCGGACCCTGGATCGGTCGAGGGCGAACAGGGCAGAGAGGGCGTCGCGGGTGAGGAACGGAACCTGCGTCGAGGACCGCACCACGAGGCGGCCGTCCGCGTCGAGCCATCCCACGGCGCCGTGGGTCTCGAGATGGGCGTGCTGCACGCGCTGGGAGACGTACTCCGCTTCGTGGACGAGGTCGGCCAGGGCGAACCCCGCCGCGACGTCGCCGATGGCGCCGTGGGCCTCGGCCGCGAGGTTCGGATGGGGCAGAAGCGGCGGGGCATCCTCCCCCGCGGGAAGCGGGACTCGGTCCCCGGGGTCGTGCACCAGGGGCGCGTCCGGGTGGAGCGCCGCCTCCGGATCGAGGAGGGCCGGCCGCGTCTCGTAGGTGACGACGAGGGCCCGGACGCCCGCCTCCGCCGCGGCTTCGCTCTCGGCCACCACGGCGGCGACCCGCTGGCCGACGAAGCGCAGAACGGGATCGAGGATGAGGGTGTCGGGCGCGTCGTCGGCCGGGTTCTCGTGGCGGCCTGTCGAGAACCGGCGCGGCGGCACGTCTTCGTGGGTGAACACCGCCACCACACCCGGAACGGCGAGCGCCGCCTGCCGGTCGAGCGCCACGATGCGCGCATGGGCGTGCGGCGAGCGCAGCACCTTCAGGTGCAGCACCCCCGGCACCGCGAGGTCGAGGGTATAGGCGGCCGTGCCCGAGACGACGCCGCGGCTCGCCGGCGCGGAGAGGTTGCGGCCGACGGGGTCGAGGCAGGTGCCGGGGGCCTCGGCATGGCGAGTGCCCGCCACCGCGTCGCGGATGGCGCGGTAGCCGGTGCAGCGGCAGAGGTTGCCCTTCAGGGCCGTGCCGAGGTCCTGTCGCTGGCCCTGGTCCAGGGCCGCCGCCGTCATGATCATCCCGGGCGTGCAGAACCCGCACTGGAAGCCCTGCGCGTCGAGGAAGGCGTTCTGCATGGGGTGGAGGGCCGGTTCGCCGCCGGGCGCGCCGGGCCCGGCGAGGCCCTCGATGGTGGTGACGGCACGTCCCTCGGCCTTGTAGGCGGGCAGGAGGCAGGAATGCACCGGCTCACCGTCGAGATGCACGGTGCAGGCGCCGCAATCGCCGGCATCGCAGCCCTTCTTGACGCCGAACCAGCCGAGATCCCGCAGGAGGGTCCGCAGGCACTGACCGGGGCGCGGCGCGGCATCCTGTGCCTGCCCGTTGACGGTCAAGATCATCGGCTGAGCTCCTGCCGGATCTCCTCGGCGAGGAGCAGGGTGACGTGATGCCGCCAATCCGGCGCGCCGTGGACGTCGTCGTACCAGTCGGACCCGGGGATCGCCGCCACGATCCGCGCCCGCAAGTCCTGCGCGTCGGGCAACGCCGCGCAGGCGATCCGCACGGGGCGGCGCGTCGCCGCCGTCACCGTGAGGGCGAACGCCCCCGCCCGGTCCAGCGTCCCGATCAGCAGGGCTCCGGAGCGGCCGTTCGGGCTCAGGGCAATGCGGCGGAACGCCGTCCGCCGGGACAGCGCCGCCACCGGAAGGGCGACGCTGCGCAGGATCTCGCCGGGCCGCAGCGCCGTCCGCTCGGGGCCGAGGACGAAGTCGGCGACGGCGAGACGCCGCTCGCCCCCGCCCGGCGTGAGGATCGTGCAGACTCCCTCGAGGGCGACGGCGAGGGCGATCATCGGTCCGGCCGGCAGGGCCATGCAGAGGTTGCCACCGACGGTCGCCCGGTTCCAGATCTTGAACGAGCCGAGCAGCGCCCGGCAGCATTGCCCGACGAGGGGCGCGGCGACCCAGGCCGTGGGCAGCTCCAATCGGTCGAGCTCCGCGATGGTCCCCGTCGCCGACAGGGTCAGGCCGTCCTCCGAGGCCGTATGCGTCGGCCAGCCGAGGCCGGCGAGGTCGATCAGTCGGCTGAGGTGCGGTTGCGGCTGCGAGAACAGCCAGGTTCCCCCCGCGAGCCACGCATCGCCGTCCCGCCAGTCGGGCAGCGCGTCGGCCTGTCCCGGTGTGAGGATGGATGTGACGCCGTTGAGATCCATGGCTCGGTCCGCAAGCAAGACTCCGTCCACCTCCGGGGTGACCGCCCCGGAGCCGACCCTACGCCGCGAGGACCGTCGCGCCCGGCGCCGACGGGCGCCTGTCGCGTGCGCGGCGCGGCTTTGGCCAGATCAGGCGCCCGATCGCCAAGCCGAGGCGGCGACAGAACAGGGTGAGCCCCCAGCACCAGCCCAGGGCCAGCCAGACGGTCCGCACGAGTTCCATCAGGACGGCCCCGATCACCAGGGCGGCGCGGTCGAGGAGCTTGAGGACGGCCCGCGTCACGGGCCCCAGACCGTCCGCCAGGCGAACCGCGCGACCGATCTCGGCCGGGGAGCGCGCCAGGGACAGAACCTGCAGCACGCCGCGCGATCCCATCCGGGCCTGGAGGGCATAGGCCTGTCCGCCGAGGGCCGCCAGTTCGGCGACGGCGCCCGTGCGCAGGCCGGCCCGCGCGGCGGTGCGGGTGGCGGCGAGGTCGAACCGGCCGGCGGCCGCCACCATGGCGCGCACGGCCACCGGATCGACGCTCTCCCGCGCCAACCGCCCGAGGCTCGCGGCGAGGGGGCGCGACAGGCGCCCGGATCGGTGAGCCGCCTTGAGCAAGGTCGTGCCGCCACGGGCCACGGCGCCGAGGCCGCCCGCATAGGTCGCCGCCGTCGCCACCAGCCCGACGCTCGCCAGTCCGAGGACGAGGGAGTCGTACGGCTCGTCGCGCACGAGGTGGCCGCCTTCCCGGGCAAGGTCGCGCAGGTCGCCGAGGCCGGTGAGGTCGGCCGCGAAGGCCCCGGCGAGGCCGATGCCGCTGTCGACCTGCCCCGTGAGGGCGCCGTCGGCGAAGGCCCGCGCCGTGCGCAAGGGGGCGGCCTCCCACAGGGCCTCGACACGCCCGCGCCGCGCTGCGTCCACCGGGATGGCGCGCCCGTCGGCGAGGTCGAGGAAGCTCTGGGCGAGGGTGTCGTCCTGCGCCGCGACGGCGGCGTCGATCTCCTCGGCCAGGCGCTCGGGCGTCGCCACGGGTTCGAGGCGCAGGCGCGCGAGGGCCGGCGGATCGTCGGCCGCCCGCAGGAGCCGCCAGGCCAGATGGGCCCGCGGCAGGAGTTCCGCCCCGCTGCCCGCCAGGAGCAGGCCCGCCAGGACGAGGCCGCCCCAGGCGAGAATCGGTTTCCTGTCCATCCTCGGCCCACCCGAACGCGTTCCGGGAAGCCGGCCCCGGAACGCCGCCCCGGTCAAGAGCGAGCGCCCCGGGCCGTTCGCCTCAGTGCTGCAGGATCTTCGAGAGGAAGTTCTGCGCCCGCTCCGAGCGGGCGTGGCCGAAGAAGTCGTCCTTCGTGGCGTCCTCGACGATCTCGCCCTTGTCCATGAAGATCACCCGATTGGCGACCTTGCGGGCGAAGCCCATCTCGTGGGTGACGCACATCATGGTCATGCCCTCGCGGGCGAGCTGGACCATGACGTCGAGGACCTCGCCGACCATCTCGGGATCGAGCGCCGAGGTCGGTTCGTCGAACAGCATCACGATGGGGTTCATGGCGAGCGCCCGGGCGATGGCCACGCGCTGCTGCTGGCCGCCCGAGAGCTGGCCGGGAAACTTCTTGGCGTGGGCCGAGAGGCCGACGCGGTCGAGGAGGGTCATGCCGCTGTCGAGGGCGGCCCCCCGGTCGCGCCCGAGCACCATGACCTGGGCGAGCGTGAGGTTCTCGGCGATGGACAGGTGGGGAAACAGCTCGAAGTGCTGGAACACCATCCCGACCCGGGCCCGGAGTTTCGGCAGGTTGGTGCGTTTGTCGCGCACGGGGGTGCCGTCCACCACCACCTGGCCCTCCTGGAACGGCTCCAGGGCGTTGACGCATTTGATGAGGGTCGATTTGCCCGAGCCCGACGGTCCGCAGACGACGACGACCTCGCCCTTGTTCACCGACGTGGTGCAGTTGGTCAGGACCTTGAAGTCCCCGTACCACTTGCTGACGTTGGTCATGGCGATCATCGGGCCGGTGGGTTCGGCGGGGGCCGACGAGGTGTTCAGGGGGGCGCGCATGGGGCGATCCTCGATGGAAGACGGGTTGGGGGCGGTCAGCGGATGATGGCGATTTTCTTCTGGAGCTGGCGCACCGCCATGGAGGCCACGAAGCACACCGCGAAGTAGACGACCGCCGCGAAGAGATACATCTCCACGAGGCGCCCATCGCGCTGGGCGACCTTCGAGGCTGCGCCCAGGAAGTCGGTGATCGAGAGCACGTAGACGAGCGACGTATCCTGGAAGAGCACGATGGTCTGGGTGAGCAGAATCGGGGTCATGTTGCGGAAGACCTGGGGCAGGATCACCGTCCGCATGGAGGTCCAATAGGTCATGCCGAGCGCTTGTGCCGCCGCCGCCTGGCCCTTGGGGATCGACTGGATGCCCGCGCGCATGATCTCCGAGAAGTAGGCCGCCTCGAACAGGGTGAAGGTCACGAGCGATGACGTGAAGGCGCCCACCGTCATCGGGCGGTCGGCCCCCGTCACCCATTGGCCGAGATACGGCACGAGGAAGTAGAACCAGAAGATCACCAGCACGAGGGGCAGGGAGCGGAACAGGTTGACGTAGGTCTTGGCCACGAGCGGGATCACCGGGAGCCCCGAGAGCCGCATCATCGCGATGAGGGTGCCGAGCGCGATGCCACCCAAGGCGGCGAGCGCCGTCAGGGTCAGGGTGAAGCGCATGCCCTCGAAGAAGAGGTACGGCAGGGAGCTGGTGATGACGGAAAAGTCGAAATTGGCGAGCATGAGAGGTGACCTCTGAAGGGGCTAAGGCGGGGCTTGCACCCTCAGCGGCTGCCCGGAATGGCGACGCGGCGCTCGATCCAGGACGAGATGAAGATCACCACGACGTTGATGATCACGTAGAGGATCGTGGCGGCGGTGAAGGCCTCGAACACCTGGAAGGAGAATTCCTGCATGGCGCGGGCGCGGGCCGTGAGCTCCAGGAGGCCGATGGTCAGGGCCACGGACGTGTTCTTGAGGTTGTTCAGGAATTCGGAGGTCAGGGGCGGCAGGATGATGCGGTAGGCGTTGGGCAGGAGCACGTGGCGGTAGGTCTGGCCCACGGTGAGGCCGAGCGCCGTGCCGGCCATCTTCTGGCCCCTCGGCAGGGACTGGATGCCGGCGCGGACCTGCTCGGCGACGCGCGAGGCGGTGAAGAACCCGAGGCACACCACGGCGGTGTAGAACGGCGCGTTGGGCAGCTGCTTGAGCCAGGAGCCCCATTGCTCGGGCAGCACCTCGGGCAGGACGAAGTACCAGAGGAACATCTGCACCAGGAGCGGGATGTTGCGGAACAACTCGACATAGGTCGTGCCGACGGCGTTGGCGGCCCGGTTCGGCAGGGTCCGCATCACGCCGACGAGGGACCCGAGGAGGAACGCGATGACCCAGGAGCAGAGTGCCGTGACGATGGTCCAGGTCAGGCCGGACAGCAGCATGTCCGCGTAGGTGCCGGTCCCCTCCGGCGACGCCTCGAAGAAGATGCCCCAGTTCCAGTTGTAGTTCATCGCATCGTCTTCCTTGTGGGCGGGGCGGTCGTGGCCCCATCGATCGCGTCGGTCGGGTCGCCGGATGGTCTCGCGGATACGGTTCCGTACATCGCCCAAGGGGCGCGCGCGACGCGGGACGATGTTTCCGGGAGTGTGCTGCTGGCGACGGCGGAAGTCTCGGCGGGGCCCGGATGTGACCGGGCCGATTCGCTAAGCATCAAACGGACCAAAGCGTGACCGTTGCCGCAGGACGTGCGTCCACGGCCGGCACGCCCGGCGCTCGCTTCACTGGTGTCCCGCATTGCGTTCGCATCGATCCCCGTCGGCCTTGCTACAAGCACATGGCAGTATCGCTTCGCGCACAGCCTTGCCGACTTCCGCGAGGGCGACAAGGGTTCGTGCGGCGCTCCCGCCTACGCTGGTTGTGGACGGCGACGGGATGTCACTGCGCGGTCGTTCGTGGTCAGGGGCCGAACGTCTGCCGATGCATCGGCGCGGAACGGAAGGGGCCACCGAGCCGACTCAAGCATTCGCGATTATCAGACGTCGAACACAAGCTTTCGTGAGCGATCGAAAAAATGAATCGCCCCGTGAAACCTTGAGAAGGGCGGGACCGTAACCTCGGAGACTTGGAGAAATCCCTCGCTGCAGAAGGATCGCCCGATGCGTCTCGTCGCCCTGTCCCTCGCCCTGTCGCCCCTCGTCCCCTTGTTCCCCATGGCCGCCGCCGCACAGGATCAGGTTCGGCCGCCTTCCGCCCCCTCCCGGCCGGCGGAGGCGACGAGCGACGAGAGGGCCGCCGAGATCAGAAACATGATCAGGCTCGGCCAGCTCCGGCAGCAGGCGGTGGAGGCGCGCAACACCCGCATCTGGAAGCGTTGGGACTACGCGGTCTGCCTCGGCTGCGGCCCGATCCCGAAGGGGCTCCGGATCGTCTATACGACGCCGTCCCGCGTCCTCGCGGGGTTCCTGGCGGCCGACGACGACGCCATGCGGGCATCGCAGCAGATCTGACGGCCTGCCCGGTCAGGTCAGGGCCCGCGCCGCGAAGGCGCTCGCCAGCATGCCGAACACGTAGAGGGGCACCCCGAAGCCGCTGTACCACAGGGCCCGCTCCGTCGGCTTCGCCAGGAAGTGGCGCATCATCGCGATCTGCCCGGCGAGGAACGCCGCGACGATGCCCGCTTCCACCGGGCGACCCCAAGCGAGGAGCAAGCCGATCACCGCCGCCTGCGGCACGGCCATGACCCAGCACGCGACCCGCGCGGCCCGCGCGGGCCCGAGGCTCGCCGGAAGGGAGCGGATGCCCATCTGCCGGTCGCCGGCGATCGACTTGAAGTCGTTGAGGGTCATGATCCCGTGGGCGCCGGCGCTGTAGAGAGCGGCGAGGATCAGGGAGGGGGCCGGCGGCAGGGCGCCGCCGAGCATCGCCGCCGCGCCCGTCACCCACGCCAGACCCTCGTAGCAGAGCCCGCAGGCGGCGTTGCCCCACCAACCGTTCCGCTTCAGCCGCAGGGGCGGCGCGCTGTAGGCCCAGGCGAGCGCCAGCCCGAGGAGGGCGGCGAGGAACACCCAGAGCCCGAGGGCCGCCGCCACGGCGAGCGACACGCCGGTCCAGGCGCACGCGATGGCGAGGCCCCAACGGCCGGGGATACGGCCCGAGGGGATCGGCCGGTGCGGTTCGTTGATGGCGTCGACCTCCCGGTCGAACCAGTCGTTGACCGCCTGACTCGTGGCGCAGACCAGGGGGCCGGCCAGCAGAATCCCCGTGAGGGCGACGCCCCAGTGGCCCGCCAGGGGAACGCCCGAGGCGACGACGCCGCAGCCGAAGGCCCACATGGGCGGGAACCACGTCACCGGCTTGAGCAGTTCCAGCACCGCCGCCGGGGCCGGCGTGCCGGGATGGAGGCGTGTCCCGTTCATGCATCCCCCAACCCGCGCGCCGCCTTCCGAAGGCTAACGGAAGCTCCGGCGGTTTGGTAGGGCGGCGAAGCGAACGGAAGCGGCCGGTTCGGGCCGCCCGGCTGTTCGTTTTAAGGAATGATCTTCCCCTGGCCCGCCCCTATCCCGTATGCATTATGCCATTGGAGTCCGAGGCTTCACCCTGACGGCGCGGAGCTTCCGTTCCAGCCTTGTCCGTTTTAAAGGACGGCCCTAGTCTCGCTGCCGATGGGCGGAGTTGGGAAGGCCGGATGATGTCGAAGGAGTTCCCGCACCCCGTCGCCGTGATCGGCGCGGGCTTCAGCGGCACCATGAGCGCGATCCAGCTCCTGTCGCGCCTGGAGCCTGAGCGGCGCGTGCTCCTGTGCGAGCGCGCGGGGACGTTCGGCCGGGGGCGGGCCTATGCCACCGTCAACCCGGACCATCTCCTCAACGTCCGGGCGACGAATATGAGCGCCTATCCCGACCGGCCGGAGCATTTTTCGGAGTGGCTCGACACGACGGCCTTCGACAGGGCCGAGGCGTCCGGGATCCGCGTCACGCCGGGCGGCACCTTCGCGGCGCGCGGGCTCTATGGCCGCTACCTCACGGAGCTTCTCACCCGCGCGGTCACCGGCGGCGACGGCCCGCCGCGCCTCGACCTCGTCCACGACGCCGTCACCGATCTCGAGCCGGGGCCGGGCGGCTTCACCCTGCGCACGGAGGGTGGGGCGTCCTATCCGATCGCGGGCGCCGTCCTCGCCATGGGCAATCTCGGGGCCCCGGGGGCACCGCGCAGCCGGCATCAGGCCGATCCGTGGTCGCCCGACAGCTTCGGGCGCCTCCATCCGGACCGGCCGGTCCTCATCGTCGGCACCGGCCTGACCATGGTGGATGCCGTGGCGGCCCTGCGGCGCCACGGGTTCTCCGGGCCGATCGTCGCCCTGTCCCGGCGCGGCCTTCTGCCCAGCGCTCACGCACCGGTCCAGCCCTGGCCGATGCCGGATCTTTCCGGCGCGACGACGCTGTCCGCCCTCACCACCCGCATCCGGCGCGAGATCGACCGGGCGGCGGTGGCGGGAATCGGTTGGCGCGGCGTCATCGACGCCCTGCGGCCGGTCACCGACACCCTGTGGCGCGCCCTGCCCGCGCCCGAGAAGGATCGCTTCCTGCGCCATCTGCGGCCGTTCTGGGACGTCCATCGCCACCGCGCGGCCCCGCCGGCGGCCGAGGCCATCGCCGACGAGATCGCCCGGGGCACCCTGACGGTGCGGGCCGGGCGCATCCGCGCCATCGCCGACACGGCGGGCGAGGCCCGCGTGACCCTGCGCCCGCGCGGGGCGGCCGGGGACGAGACCCTCGCCGTCCAGTGCATCCTCGACGCCACCGGCATCGGGCGGGTGGTGGAAACCGACGATCCCCTGATCCGCCGGCTCATGGCGCGGGGCCTCGTGCGGCCGGGGCCGTTCGGCCTCGGTCTCGACGCCGCCCCCGATCTCAGGGCGCTCGGGCCGGTGGAGGCCGGCCCGCTCTGGGTGGTCGGGCCGCTCCTGCGCGGCGTCCTGTGGGAATGCACGGCGGTGCCCGACATCCGCAATCAGGCCGCCGGTCTCGCGCAGGCCGCGGCGCGCACGCTCTCCGACCCGACCTGACGGGCGCCCGCCGGGCATCGTCCTTGCCCAGGCGGGCGGAGTCTGTGACGATCCGGGCCTCACGGCGTCACGGCGGCCCCCGGGCGTCGGGATCGCCCGGGGCCGCTCCCGCGCCCGTCGCCCCTCTCGCCCGTTGCGGATTCGATGCTCACCCTCGTGCTTCTCGTGGCCCTGCTCGTCGTCCTCGTCCTGATGGTGGTGCGGCGGCGCCATCTCGGGCGCCTCGCCTCCCTGGCGACGCTGCTGGCGGCGATGCTCGGCCTGATCGTGATGCAGGACAGCGGCCTCCTTCCGACGAAGCCCGTCCCCTCCCCGTCGGCCCGCCCGTGAGGCGTCCCGCCGCGGTCCCGCGCGATCGGCCCGCGGATCGTGCGGGACCGTTCGCACGACTTGTGCGTTCACAGCACGGTGAGGGATCGGACGGTGCCGGAACGGCGCGATCCGGTCCGGACTCGTGAGCGCGGTCCGACGGGCGGCACGGGCGTGCGGGACGCCGGCCTTCGGGGCGGGGCTCCTCCCCGCGCGCCGTGCCGGACGTACGAGGGTGGACAATCGCCCGGCCTTTCGGGCACGGGCGTGGGACATGCATGGTCCCGTTCGCGGGGGAACTTGAGGGAGCGGATGATGGCCAAGATCTTGTTGGTGGAAGACCATGAGGAAATCTGGGACTTCCTGTCCCGCCGGCTGAAGCGGCGCGGCTACGACGTCATCCTGGCCCATGACGGCGAGGCCGGCGTTCAGCAGGCCCGCACCGCCCGGCCCGACGTGATCCTCCTCGACATGAACCTGCCGATCCTCGACGGCTGGTCCGCCGCGCGGGTCCTCAAATCGGGCAGCGACACCCAGGGCATCCCGATCATCGCGCTCACCGCGCACGCCATGTCGGGCGACCGCGACAAGGCGATCCAGGCGGGGTGCAACGACTATCACCCCAAGCCCGTCGATTTCTCCAAGCTCCTGACTCAGATCAACGCCGCCGTCGGCCCTCAGGCGCCGGCCGTCGCCTGATCGGCCCGTCCGTCGCTCCCGCCCTGTCGAGACCGTAAGCGTACCCATGAGCGACGATCCCATCACCGCCCGCCTCCTCCGGCAGGCGATGCCGGTCTTCACGACCCTGGCATCCTGCCTGCTCGTCATCACCATCGCGGCGGCGCTCTATCTCGGCCGCGACATCTTCGTGCCGGTGACGCTCGCCATCCTGCTCAGCTTCGTCCTGGTGCCGGCGGTCCGTCTCCTGCGGCGCCTGCGCCTGCCGCGCGCTTTGGCGGTGATGCTGGTGGTGATCGCCGCCTTCGGGGCCCTGCTCGGCATCGCGCTTCTCATCGCCAACGAGACGGCGCAGCTTGCCGCCGACCTGCCGCGCTATCAGGTGACGATGAAGGAGAAGATCGCCTCTCTGAAGGAGGCGACCGCCGGGAGCGGCACCCTCACGCGGGTGATCGACATGGTGCAGGACATCGGCGCGCAGCTTCAGCCGGAGACGAAGGACATCGTCGCGGAGGCTCCAAAAGCCGGAAGCCTCGACCATCCGCTTCATGTTCAGATCGCGGCGGCGAAGGCCGGATTGCTCGGGACCCTGGGCGCCGTCGTGGCCCCCATCCTGCACCCCCTGGCCACCACCGGCCTGATCCTCATCTTCACGATCTTCATCCTCCTGCAGCGGGAGGACCTGCGCAACCGGGCCATCCGCCTGGCCGGTTCGGGCGACCTGCGCCGGACCACGGCCGCCATCGACGACGCGGTGAGCCGCCTCAGCCGCTTCTTCCTCGCCCAGCTCTGCCTCAACATCGCCTTCGGCGTCGTCATCGGCCTCGGCCTGTGGTGGATCGGCGTGCCGAACCCCATCCTGTTCGGCGTGCTCGCCGCCATCATGCGCTTCGTGCCCTACGTGGGCGCAGCCATCAGCGCGCTCCTGCCCCTCGTGGTGGCGGCGGCGGTGGATCCGGGCTGGACCATGGTCATCGCCACGGCGGCCCTATTCCTCGTGGTCGAGCCCATCGCCGGCCACGTCGTCGAGCCGCTGCTGTACGGCCATTCCACCGGTCTCTCGCCCATCGCGGTGATCCTGGCGGCGACCCTCTGGGCCTTCCTGTGGGGACCCATCGGCCTCGTGCTGGCCACCCCCATCACCGTCTGCCTCGTGGTGCTGGGGCGCCACATCGAACGCCTGTGGTTCCTCGACGTGATCCTGGGCGACCAGCCGGCCCTGTCGCCGCCGGAGATCTTCTATCAGCGCATGCTGGCGAGCGATCCGGCCGAAGCCATCGACCAGGGCGAACTGTTCCTCAAGGCCCGCGCCCTGGTGACCTACTACGACGAGGTGGTGCTCGCCGGCCTCCTCATGGCGCAGGACGATCTTGCCCGCGGCGCCCTCGACCGCGAGCGTCAGGGCGAGGTCGGCGCCTCGTTGCGGACCGTGGTGACGCGTCTCGGCACCCGGCCCGTGCGCCGGGCGAAGAGCGGCCGTGCCAAGACCGGCAACCGCGAGACCTCGGCGGCGGTGGCCGCCGTCGGACCCGACCGTCAGGTCGCCGCCATCGTGCGCACCCCGGCCGACCTCGCGCCAGGATGGCGCGGTCCCTGCCCCGTCCTGTGCGTGTCGAGCCGCGGTCCATTCGACGAGGCCGCTACCCTGATGCTGAGCCAGATCCTCGGTCAGCACGGTCTTGCCGCGCAGGTCGTCTCCATGGCGGCCCTGCGTCAGGGCGAGCGCCCCGCCGTCGTGGAGGGCATCGCCATGGTGTGCTTCTCCTATCTCGAGCCCGTGAGCCTGTCGCAGATCCGCCTCAACGTCCGCCAGGCCCGCCAGGCAATCCCGGGCGTGAAGGTTCTCGTCGGCTTCTGGCGCGAGCGCGATCCCTCGACCTTGGAGCGCCTACGTCGGACGGTCTCGGCCGACGTGCTGGTGACGTCCCTGAACGGGGCCCTGGACGCGGCCCTGCGGTTCTCGGAGCGCAAGGCGGACATGGTCGAGGTGCCGGCGCCGGCGGGGCCACTCCTGGTGGGTTCGGCCGTTCCGGCTTGAAGCAGGGGGCGAGAACCTGACCCTCCCCCCTCTGCGGGGGAGGGTGCCTGCGGAGCAGGCGGGAGAGAGGGCGACCTCTCCAGATTTGGCTCTCCCCTCATCCGACCCGCTTCGCGGGCAACCTTCTCCCGCAGAGGGGAGAAGGGATGCGCGCGGGCCTTACGCTCGACCTGAATTTGAGAACATGCCCATTCTATCGGCCTTTGCTTCCATCGCCTCTCCTCCGTGAGGTCCCGGCGGTCCGTGTCGTGGCTGAGAGCCGGGACCCTGGGGGGCCTTTGAGACAGCGGATAATCCGCCCACGAGGAGGCGGGCTCAGGGCGTCGCATTCGGACGGACGGCATCGTTTTGTCCATTGCACGCGATGCAAATTCTCAGAAGCAGCTGTCCGTGCACGGCGTAAAACCTCCCAAGCCAAAACCGTCCGGAAAAGCTCGCCAATATCTCATTCGGATTCCCCAATTTCCACATATACGACCTGCAATAATTATAGTCTTCGCTATATTTAACTTCGCACAATTCGCGTAATTTCGAGCTTTTGCGCTATCAAAGCCAAAATTTTCAAGAATTTTGCTTGCTTCTCTTGGCCGAAGATCGATGATAATTTCATTGGTATAGGAAGCTGTGATGGTCCTTGGCTTCATCGCTTCTTTATCGCATCGTGAATTTCTATCAGGGCAGTCAAATGATACGAGATATCTCTGGCCATTAAAATTGGACGCTATAAAAATCGCTCCCCGATCTGTGGAATAAGACTTCGCTCCGAGCGACAATTCTGCTTCAATAATACTCATTCTCATGTGCAGAGAACCAAATGGCGTTCTGATTTCTTGTGCTAAATTGGGCAACGTGGAAACAAGAAGGCTTCCAACGGTCAAGGCTGTTAGTGACAGGGCGTTCATGAGCGTCCCAAGGTATCAAATAGTATGCGATCAAATCTATACGTTGCTTGTAAGATTTCTAAACCGGTCCTCTTTTCAAGATTCGCCGCCGTATTACTGATTTTGTGATGTTCGATTGATCGCTTAGATACACGGCAAAGGAGGAGGCCGTGTGAAACGACAGAGGCGTAAGAGACGCTTCTATCATTCGGTTGCGATCGAGTTATCACACGGTCTCCCTCCTCGACCGGCCTCCGCACGATCGAACGGATTGGGTTTCACCCCGCGCCCGAACTGGCGGCGGGGGCATACCGGTATATGCGAGAGCATTTTTTGCCGAAGTGAATACCGGTTCGGCGAAAAATAAATCGCAGGACGCGCTTCAGCGCCCTCACCCCCCCGGCGCCACGAGCGAGCGAAGCGCCTCCGACAGGTCGTTGAGGCTGAGGCGGCCCTTCTGCAGCACCCGGTCGGCCTGACCCGCGAGGCGGCGGCGGTCCTCGGCGGTGACGTCCTTGGCGGTGAGCACCACCACGGGGATGTCGCGCCATTCCGCCTTGGCCCGCAGGGCCCGGAGGAAGCCGAAGCCGTCCATCTCCGGCATCATCAGGTCGAGGAGGATGAGGCAGGGTTTCTTCGCCGCCGTCGCCTCGAGTCCGGCCACACCGTTCTCGGCTGAGGCCACCCGCCAGCCCTCGCGGATCAGCATCGCCGCCATGCGCTCGCGAGCATCCGGATCGTCGTCGATGATGAGCACCGGCCCTTCCGTCTCCGAGGGCTTGAACCGCTCCATGGCGGTCTTCAGCTGCCCCCATTCGATGGGCTTCTGGAGGTAGTCCGTGGCCCCGAGGGAGAAGGCGAGGTTCTGCTCGTCGAGAACCGTCACCATGATGATCGGCGTGGCACCGAGCTCCGGGTCGGCCCGCAGGGTGCGCAGCACCGACCAGCCGTCCATGCGCGGCATCGTCACGTCGAGGAGGATCACCCGGGGCCGCAGGGTGCGGGCGCGCTCGACGCCCTCGCGCCCGTCGCTCGCCGTCGCCACGGTGAAGCCGTCCCGCTCGAGGAAGCGCGCGAGGAGGTCGCGGGTGGAGGGATCGTCGTCGATGATGAGGACCTGGCCGCCCGAGGCCATGTCGGGCAGGGGCAGGCGGCTCGCCGCATGCGCGCCGGCATGGCCGATGGCCTCCAGGGGCGAGGTGCTGACGTAGCGGGCCGGCACCCGCAGGGTGAAGGTGGTGCCGACGCCCTCCTGGCTCGTCACCTCGATGGCGCCACCCAGCATGTCGGCGAAGGCGCGGGTGATGGCGAGACCCAGGCCCGTGCCGCCGAAGCGACGCGTCGTCGAGGCATCGGCCTGGGTGAAGCGCTGGAACAGCTTGGCCTGCTGATCGGGATTCATGCCGATGCCGGTGTCGCTGACGCTGAAGGTCAGCCAGCCGGCCCCGCTCGCCTCGCTGCGCGTCACCGAGAGGGTGATCCGGCCGCCTTCCGTGAATTTCGCCGCGTTGCTCAGGAGGTTGATGAGGCACTGGCGCAGCTTGGTCTGGTCGGTGTTCGCGTCGCCGAGATCGTCGCCGATCTCGAGCGCGAGGGTGTTGCCCTTCTTGTCGACGAGGGTCTCGACGGTGGAGGCGACGTCGTGCACGATCTCGGCGACGGAGAAGGTCTCGGCGTAGATCTCCATCCGCTCGGCCTCGATCTTGGAGAGGTCGAGGACGTCGTTGATGAGCCCGAGGAGGTGGCGGGCGTTCGCCTCGATCTTGCGCATGTCGACGAGGAGGCTCTCCTCGCCGAGATCCTCGATCTCCTCCTGCAGCATCTCCGAATAGCCGATCACCGCCGAGAGGGGGGTGCGCAGCTCGTGGCTCATGTTGGCCAGGAACTGACTTTTCGCCCGGTTGGCCTCCTCGGCGGCCTCCTTGGCGGCGGCGAGCGCCAGTTCCGCCTCCTTGCGCGCGGTGATGTCAGTATGAGCACCGACCCATTCGCGGATGCTGCCGTTCTCCTCCAGGATCGGCACGGCGCGGGCGGCCATGAAGCGCCACATCCCGTCGTGGCGGCGGATGCGGTGCTCGATCTCGTAGGGCGACAGGGTCTCGACCGCCTGGTTCCAGGCCGCCATGGTCCGGTCGCGGTCCTCGGGGAAGATCGCCTCGATGAAGCCGTGGCCGGCCGCCTCCTTGGCGGTCTGGCCGGTGAAGCGGGTCCATTCGGAGGGCGCGGTCTCGAAGCCGCCGTCGGGGGTGGTGGTCCAGACGATGGAGGCCGTGGCTTCCGTCAGCGACCGGAAGCGCTCCTCGCTGTGGCGCATCCGCTCCTCGGAGAGCTTGCGCAGGGTCTCGTCGGAGACGACGAGGCCGACGCCCTCGGCCTGGGCGCCCGTCGGCCCGCCGCCGCCCCGGAGCGGATAGAAGCTCATGAGGAAGTGGCGCACCCCGCGCGGCGCGCTCGGCGTCGGGACGGCGACGTCGACGTTGGTGGTGACGAGGCCCTCGTCGCGGGCGGCGCGCAGCTTGGGCATCAGCTGTTCCCGCAACGTCGGAACGGCGGACCAGATCGGCGCTCCGAGATCGGCGCCGAAGCCGCGCTCGTTCATGGTGGCGAGCGCCCGGTTCATGTGGCGGATCTGCAGGTCGCGGTCGAGGAAGCCGAGGCCGACGGGGGCATTGGCGAACACGCCGTCGAGGAGGACGGCCATCCGCTGCTCCTCGCGCCGCCGCACGAGGGCGAGGCGGGCGAGGAGACCCACGGCGCCCAGGGCCGAGAGGATGGAGATGAGGAGCAGGGCGATGGACCAGGCCCGGTCCTGCCCCTCGACCTCGGCCAGGGTCTCGTTGGCGTGGTCCTGAAGCACCTTCGTGGCGGCGCGGACCCCGTCCATGGTGCGCTTGCCCTCACCGGTCCGCGCCAGGGTCACGGCGGCGTCGTAGCCCTCGTTCCGGCGGGCGGCGATGACGCGGGCAGCAAAGCCGCGCTTGGCGTCGACGAAGGCGCGCAGGCGTCCGGGGCCGGGCCCGGGGAAATCCCGGGTCATGGCCTCGAGGGCGTCGAGCTGTCCGCCGATGGTCGCCTCGGCGGCCTGATAGGGTTCGAGGTATTCCTCGGCGCCGAACAGCATGAAGCCGCGCATGCCGGTCTCGAGCTCGACCATGTTGGCGAGCAGGCGATCGCCCAGGGTGAGGATGGCGTGCTGGCGCGCGGCCTCGACCCGTCCCCGCTCGCCCACCCAGTAATTCGCGACGCCCGCTATCACGGCGATGGCGATGAGCACGAGGGCGACGGGGGAACTCGGCAGGCCGGCGAGGAGACGCGGCTCGCGCCGGCCGCCGGCCGAACGCGAAGGGGAGGCTGTGGTCATCGTGCGGCCTGGACTGGAGATCGAGGAAGAGGGCGGTGACGCGCGGAGCCCGAAGGTCGGCCTTGGCCGAACGCGTCAGCGCCGGAGGCGGTTGCCGAGGATGAAGCCGAACAGGCCCATGAGGATGATGCCCGCAGCGCCCTCGATGCCCACGAGGAGGTTGGTGAAGCGCCCGATCGGCTTGATGCCGATCTCGGGCGGGTTGGCCGTCATCATGTTGAGGGCGCTGTAGCTCACGAGATCGAGGACGTTGTAGGTCGGGCTGCCGTCGCCGCCTTCGCGCACGAGGCCGCCGGCGACGCCGTAGAGGGCTGCGAACAGGGCGATGACGAGAACGAACGCCCGCGCGATCCGCGACAGGCTCTCTCCGTAATCGCACAGCCACTCGACGAAGCGGTCGGCGACCCACTGGTAGCCGTGGCGGGCGAGGTCCCGGCCGGCCCTGGCCTTCCAGGCCGCGCGGGCTTCGGTGCCCGCCTGGAGCCGGCCCATGCGGCGGCCGCGCTTGTACGCCCAGCTCGCCTCGTCATGGGCGCCGATGCTCTTGAAGTTCTGCTCGAGGGCGAGGTAGCTCGCCTGGGCGGCCTTGTACTCGCCGGCGATCTCCTCCCCCACGGCCCCGCCGAGCTGCTCCGCCCGCATCCGCGTGCCGTTGAGCCAGGCCCCGGCGAAGCGCACGTGGCGCAGGGAACAGGTCGAGAGGTTGAGCCGCACCAGGCTGGTTTCGGAGAAATCGGCGTGGTCGAGATTCGCTCCGTCGAGCTTGACCCCGGTGAAATTCGCGCCGCGCAGGCGCGAACCCGTGAGGTTGGCCTTCTTCAGGCTGGCGCCTTCGAAATCCGCATAGGTGAGATTGACGTTGCCGAGCTTGGCCTCGTCGAGGTGGGCGCCGCGAAACACCGTGTAGTCCGCATCCGCCCCCGTGAGGTCGGCGCCCCATAGGTCGGTGCCGGTGAAGTCCGCGCCGTCGAGGAGGGTGCGGCGCAGCTTGGCGAACCGCATGGAGGCCTGCCCGAAGCGCGCATCCTCCAGCATGGCCTCGTCGAAATTCGCCTCGCCGCCCGCGATGGCGGTGAAATGGGCGCCACTGAGATCGGCGCCACCGAGATCCGCCTCTTCCAGGACCGCTCCGTCGAAGCGCGCGGAGCGGCCGAGGGCGCCGGAGAGCTGCGCGCCCGCGAGGTGAGCGCCCGACAGGTCCGTCTCTTCCAGCATCGCGTCGCGCAGGTCGGCGCCTGTGAGCCGCAGGCCGTCCTGCCCACCGTCCCACCAGTCCGGCACCGCACCGGATTCGTGGACGAATCCGGTGGCCGAGCGACCGAGCCGAAGACCGCGCAGATCGATGCCCCGACCCTCGAAGTGCCGGGAGGAGCCACTTGCCCCCTCGGGGGTTTGCCGGAGGCCTTCGATCCGGGCGAGCAGGGCCGTGGCCCGCGGATCGGCGTCGGGCAGGAGATCGGCGCCCGGGTCCATCCCCGCGAGGGGCGCGCGGGGAATGCCGGATTGATCCGTCAAGGCAGGCCTCTTTCGTTCCGGACGAGCGTCCAGGGGGCGGTCCGCGGCCGCGTGCCGGCGGGACTCAAGTCTCCGGCGGTGTTCACGCAGGTCGAACCCGTGTCAAACCGGAGCGGCGTCGCGCCCCCTCCCCTGCCCATTCGCACTCATGTCTGGGCGCACGGACCACGAGCCGAACCAGTCCGCTCGCCATGTGGAGGTCCGTTTGCGAGCGAATTCAGGGGTTTGGGGCGGGCTGTCTTGGACCTGTCGCAAAAAATGCGCGTGGCGGTTATTTCGCGGTTGACGGTGGGCGGGGCGGCCTCTAGAAGCCTGTTCATCGGCGGCGGCCAGCGGGTCTTACGGGACTTGGCGGGGCGGTTTGCCGGTCATCTTGGAGATTTAGCGGATGGATGATCCGGCTTTGGCTGGATGGTCCACTGTTTTTGTCTCTTGGATGTTGTTCTGTCGGTTGGGTGGTTTGGCGGGTTCGCTGGATTGTCCGGGTTGACAGGGCGGCGACGGGGCTCTAGACGCTCCGAACCGCTGGGGCGGCCCACCGATGGTGGGTTC
>NZ_BPQD01000025.1 GCF_022179065.1 Methylobacterium adhaesivum | reverse complement strand
CATAATCCGTTGACACGCGCATCGTTGATTAGAGAAGAACGGCTATTGCGAGAGCTTCAACACGAAGCTGCGGGATGAACTCCTCAACGGCGAGGTGTTCTACACCCTCAAGGAGGCCAGCGTCGTGATCGAGCAATGGCGTAGGCACTATAACAACATCCGGCCGCACTCGTCGCTCGGCTACCAGCCGCCTGCGCCCGAGGTCGTCATCTGGCCAACCGAACCGAGCGGCTCAGGGCCGCTCGCTCACCCCGCCATCGTCACGCGACTGACGATGCACTAACTTCGAACCTGGGCCACCGAATGGGGGCAGGCCAGATGGGATCATCAATATTTGAATCGTAATTACTCGAAATGTGGAATAATAAAGCATATAATATTATGACATATTTTATGAGATTAACCGACAAAATCTAGATAACGGCAACTGATATTCTGGCTTAAATCAAATATTATGTTCAATAAGCGATCAATTTTACCGTTATTGATCATTTTATTAATAGCCGGCAGCCCGATTTAACGCCGCAAGAACCATGTCCGAGATATGATCGGCGATCGAAAGGACCTTGTGGAACTCGTTTTATACGCTGAGCCTCGAAACAGGCAGAGCTATGCAGATCGATCTACAAACCCTCTGGTATTTGACAGTCGGAACGCTGCTGGTGTCGGCTTCGCTCCTCCTCTGGGAGCGACACGCTCATCCTGGCCGCGCAAACATCCTCGCTGTGCTTGCTGCAGGTCTCTTCGCGTTCGTACTCGGCTGCATTGTCGCAATGAACCGCAGCCACGTCCCGGTCGCGCTCGGCATGGGGGCGACCAACCTCCTGATGATGTCGGGCTACCTCCTGGTTCTCAACGCCATGGCCGGCCTCGACGGTCGCCGATATATTTGGTCGTCCGCTGGTGCGCTGTGCATCCTCGCCGTCGGCTGGGCGAGCATCGGCACACACTTCCCGGCTGTTTTCTGGAACCATGTCTCGGCGCTCCCCATTGCGCTGACCTGCGGTCTGACGGCATGGATCCTCTCGCGCAGTCATACAGTTCGGGGATTACGCTCACGATCAGTCGCGATATCGATCTCGGTCGTCCACTCCGCGTTCTACTTTGGGCGGGGCGTCATCGCTCCGGTGCTTGGTCACGAGTACGGTGCAACCATGCTGTCCGCCATCGCACAGGCAACGATGTACGAAGCCGTCTTGTACTCGGTGGCGATGCCGATGTCTTTTCTGATGCTCATTCGAGAGGAGGAAAAACAGCATCTGCTTCACATGTCACACACCGATCAGCTGACGGGGCTCGCGAACCGGCACGCCTTCTTCGAGCAGGGCACGCGAATCCTCAGGCAGCGGGATCGACATCACGTCTCCCTCCTTGCCTTCGATCTCGACCATTTCAAAGCGATCAACGATCGCTACGGCCATCCCGTGGGTGACGAAATTCTGAAGCTCTTCGCCGAAGTTGCCCGCCAGGGGGCGGGATCCGATGCACTTGTCGTCCGGCTGGGTGGCGAGGAATTTGCCGCGCTTCTGCCACAGTGTGATCGTGATCAAGCTTATGATCGCGGCTCGTTGATCGCCAGCCGGTTCACCGCAGCGGCCGCACGGGCAGAAGGGCCTGGAATCGAGGCCACCGTCAGCATCGGACTCGCGGCGCCGGGCTGCTCCGATCTGTCGGGGATGCTCGCCAGCGCCGATGGAGCGTTGTACCGGGCGAAGTTACTTGGTCGAAACCGAATTGAAACCGCGGACGCAAACGTCTTGCCCGCCGCAGCCTGAAAGCCTGTCCGAAAGGGCCGCCTGCGGACTTATGTGGCCAGGGTGGTGATGCGTCCAGGCTCACCAGCAAGGGCATCGCTTATGCTGAAACGCCCCGGGCGGCGATGCGGCGGGCCATGACGTCGAAGGCGCGGAACGACGCTTCGATTAGAGCATGATCCAGCCCATGCACGATGAAGACGATGCGCGATGTCCTGCGCTCATCCGGCCAGCGCTCCAAGTGAACCGGCGAGTGAACGAGACGCTGGACGCCGTGCACGGCGACGGGGCGGTCCTCGCCGATGAGATTCAGGATACCTTTCACCCGAAAGACATTCTCCCCGTGCCGGTCGAGGAGCATGGTCAACCAGAGCCCGAAGCCAGTCCAGTCGATGGGCTGCTCAATTTCCAGGGCGAAGGAGGTGACCGGCGTGTCGGCACGGAAGGTCCCGGCATGGTGGTTCAGACGTGCCGACTCAGGGGGCGGCGGCAGCGATCCTGCCTCGGTGAGAAAGTCCATTGCCCCAACCTCGGATGCCGTCATGACCCGGGCGGATGGATTCACGCTCGCCAGTCGCGCGATCAGGTCCGAGACCCTTGCGGGCGGAGCCAGGTCTGTCTTGGTCAACGCCAGGAGATCCGCCGCTCCGATCTGGCGCAAGGCCTCGAGGCGGGTATCGAGCAGGCCCGGGGCGTTGACAGCATCGACCGTCGTGACGACGCCGACGTTGCGGTAGTGGTTGCGCAGCACCGGGTGGGACCGAATCGTGGACAGGGCCGGATAGGGATCGGCCATGCCCGTGGTCTCCACCGCGACGCGGTCGAAGAATGGGACCTCGCCGCGGGCGCGGCGCGAATGCAGGGCGAGCAGGGCATCCGCGAGTTCTCCACGGACGGTGCAGCAAAGGCAGCCGGACTTCAAAAGGACCACGGTTTCGTCGATGCGGTCCAGCAATTCGTGGTCGAGCCCGATCTCGCCGAATTCATTGACGAGTACGGCGGCACCGGCCATCGCCGGATCGGCGAGCATGCGGCGCAGCAGGGTCGTCTTGCCCGATCCCAGGAACCCCGTGAGGAGATGGACGGGCGTTGGTCCGTTCAACGGATGGCCTCGATCGAGGCGATGAAGCTGGGATCGAGGGGATCAAAGGGACGACCCGCCAGCGCCCCGGCCTCCGACCACAGATGCGACAGGGCCTCGAAGATCCGGGTGCTGCCCGTCGGCGAGGCCAGGACGTAGGACCGGCCCTGCCACTCCGATAGGCGTAGACGACGCGTGGCGAGCAGGGCGTTGGCGACGGCCAGGCGACGCGCGGCTTCGCGCCGGCGGGCGATGCGATCGCTGTTGTGCGTGTAGACGCCCGGCCGCGCCACCGCGCTCGTCCAATGGTCGTCACATCCCAGCACGCCGCAGAGTGAGCACATGGCGCGAAGCCTCCGTCCTTGGGTTGGGCGGGCGAGGCCCGCCCGTCGTTCACGTCCGGCGGGGATGGCGCCGGGCGAAGTCGTCCGCCATCTCATTCATCGTCACGAAGCGCACCCCCGCGTGCCCCTTCATGTGCTCGTAGAGCCGCTCGAGCATCATGAGCACCTGGGGACGTCCTGCGACGTCCGGATGGATGGTGATCGGGAACACCGCGTAGTCCATCTCCCGGTAGACCCAGTCGAACTGGTCGCGCCACATCTCCTCCAGGTGCCGCGGATTGACGAAGCCGTGGCTGTTCGGAGACTTCTTGATGAACATCATCGGCGGTAGATCGTCGAGGTACCAGTTCGCCGGGATCTCGATGAGGCCGGTCTCCTCGCCCCGCACGAGCGGACGCATCCAGTCCGACGGCTTCCCCGCGTAATCGATCTTCGTCCAGGCATCCCCAACCCGCACGTAGTAGGGCGTGAAGTCGTTGTGCATCAGCGAGTGGTCGTACTTGATGCCCTTCTTGAGCAGGAGCTCGTTGGTGACGTTCGAGAATTCCCACCATGGCGCGACGTAGCCGGTCGGCTGCTTTCCCGACAGGTCCGCGATCAGCGCGATGCACTTGTCGAGGACTTCCTCTTCCTGCTCCGGCGTCATGGCGATCGGATTCTCGTGCGAGTATCCGTGCAGGCCGATTTCGTGACCGGCCTCGGCCACCGCCTTCATCTCCTTCGGGAACGTCTCCACAGAGTGACCGGGGATGAACCAGGTGGTCTTGATGCCCCACCGGTCGAACAGCTTCAGCAGGCGCGGCGCCCCGACCTCGCCGGCGAACAGTCCCCGCGAGATGTCGTCCGGAGAGTCCTCGCCGCCATAGGAACCGAGCCACCCCGCCACGGCATCGACGTCGACACCGAACCCGACCAAGATTTCCTTCGCCATCCGGCGTCCCCTCCCTCGTCCGGGCCGGACTTCTCCGTCCGCCCGCCGTATCGAACCGTACTGCCGGTGCAGAATTGCGGCAGGCACCGTTGTCCATCGCCGGAACGGCGCGGATGCCCGCTTCCCGCGCTCCGGCAAGCTGCATCATCGCGCCGTCAGCGGGCGTCGAAAGCAGCATCACGTCGCGACGGGAGCACAATCGAGGCCAAGCCCCGGATGATCGGTTCGAGCACGTCGGTGTCGCCCCGATAGTACGCTCAGGGGCGGCCACTCGGGGCGTGGTCCGGTTCGTGCGTGCTCGGCGGAGACTGCCGATCCGCCCCCGGCAGTCGAAGGCTCGAAAGCGCGGTGAACCCGGTCGGCGTCGCATCTCGCGACCCGGCCCGGCCCACCAGGGGCACCCTCAACAGAGCTTGCGATGCCCGAATGCCTCGTCTTCCGCGTGCCGACGCGGCACCCCGCCGATGTCTCCGGTGTGATGGACCTCATCGCGTCCGGGGCCGTGGCGGCGGCCGAGATTCTGGCCGTCTTCGGCAAGACCGAGGGCAATGGCTGCGTCAACGACTTCACCCGGCACCTCGCCGTGATCGCCCTGGAGACGGCTCTCGCCGGCGCGCTTGGATGCACGCCAGAGGCCGTCGGCGCGCGGGTCGCCCTGGTGATGTCGGGCGGAACCGAGGGCGGCCTGTCGCCCCACCTCCTCGTACTCGCCCGCCGCGACGGCGCGCCGGCCGCCGATACGGCGGCGCTCGCCATCGGCACGGCCTTCACCGCCGACTTCCAGCCCGAAGAGATCGGCCGCATGGCCCAGGTGGAAGCCACCGCCGCGGCGGTCGGCCGGGCGATGGCCGCGGCCGGCTTGGACGATCCGGAGGATGTGCATTTCGTCCAGGTGAAGTGTCCGCTCCTCACGAGCGCCCGGATCGGCGAGGCGGCGACGCGCGGCCGGACCGTCGCGACCCACGACACCTACGCGTCGATGGGGCTGTCGCGCGGTGCCTCGGCTTTGGGCGTCGCCCTCGCGCTCGGCGAAGCGGAGGGGGCCGAGCTCTCCGACGCCGCCATCGGCACCCGGCGCGACCTCTATTCCGGCCGGGCCAGCGCCTCGGCCGGCATCGAACTGATGCGCAACGAGGTCATCGTGCTCGGCAACGCCCGCGGCTGGTCCGGCCCCTATGCCATCGCCCACCGGGTGATGCGCGACGGCATCGATTTTCTCGCGATTCAGGGCGTTCTGGCGGATCTCGGCTTTTCCATGTCCGGCCAACTGACGCCGGAGGATTCGGAGCGGGTGGTCGCCCTGCTCGCCAAGGCCGAGCCGTCGCATGACGGGCTGATCCGGGGGCGGCGCCACATCATGAACGACGACAGCGACATCAACGCCACCCGCCATGCCCGCGCCCTGGTGGGCGGGGTCGCGGCCGCCGCGATCGGGCGGACCGACCTGTTCGTGTCGGGCGGCGCCGAGCATCAGGGACCGGACGGCGGCGGTCCCGTCGCCGTCATCGCCCGCGTCAGGACCTGAACCCCATGCCCGATTTCGACCTCGCGATCCGGGGTGGCACCCTCGTCACCGCCGCCGACACGGTGCAGGCCGATCTCGGCATCCGCGACGGCCGCATCGCCGCTATCGCCGAGCGGATCACCGATACCGCCCGCACCCTCGACGCCTCCGGCCTCCTCGTCCTGCCCGGCGGCATCGACAGCCACGTCCACATCGCGCAGGCCGCCGGCCCCGGCATAGTTATGGCCGACGATTTCGCCTCCGCCACCCGGGCGGCGGCGGCCGGCGGCAACACCTGCGTGATGCCCTTCGCCCTGCAGCCGCGCGGCGCATCCCTGCGGGAGGCGACGCACGCTTACCGGGCTCTCGCGGAGGGCCAGTGCCATATCGACGTCGCTATCCACCTCATCGTCTCGGACCCGACGCCCGCCGTCCTCGGCCAGGAACTGCCGGCGCTGATCGCCGAGGGCTACACCTCGTTCAAGGTGTTCATGACCTACGACGATCTGGTCCTGAACGACCGCCAGATCCTCGACGTCTTCGACGTCGCCCGCCGCGAGGGCGCGCGGGTGATGGTCCATGCCGAGGGCTACGACACCATCCGGTACATGACCGAGCGGCTGGAGCGCGCCGGGCAGACCACGCCGTACGGTCACGCCCTGTCCCGCCCCGAACTCGTGGAGCGGGAGGCGGCGCACCGGGCGATCTCTCACGCCGAACTCGTCGATCTCCCCATCGTCATCGTTCACGTCTCGGGCGAGCAAGCCATGGAGCAGATTGCCTGGGCGCGGGCCCGGGGGCTGAAGATCCACGCCGAGACCTGCCCGCAATACCTCACCCTCACGGCCGAGGACCTGAAGGGGCGCGGGTCCGGCGACCCGATGGCGGGGGCGAAGTACGTCTGCTCGCCGCCCCCCCGCGACACGGCGAGCCAAGCCGCGATCTGGCGTGGATTGCAAGGAGGCGTCTTCGAGGTCGTCTCGTCGGACCATTGCCCGTTCCGCTACGACGACGCTCGGGGCAAGCTGAATCCGCGCGCGAAGGAATCCTTCCGCTACGTGCCCAACGGCATTCCCGGCATCGAGACGCGTTTGCCAATCCTATTCTCCGAAGGGGTCTCGACGGGCCGCATCTCCCTCAACCGCTTCGTCGAACTCACGGCCACGAACCACGCCAAGCTCTACGGGCTCTACCCGCGAAAAGGTTCGATCGGCGTCGGCTTCGACGCCGACCTGACGCTGTGGGATCCGAACCGCCGCGAGACGATCACCCAGGCCAACCTGCATCACGGCGCCGACTACACCCCCTGGGAGGGATTCGCGGTGACGGGCTGGCCGGTGATGACCCTCGCGCGGGGTGAGATCGTCGCCGAGGATGGACGTGTGGTCGGTGCCCTCGGCCATGGGCGGGTGCTCGATCGGATCGCGCAGGCCGCCCCACATCCATGATCCGATGGGAGGGCCGTTTCGGCGAACCGTCCCTCGTCTGGCCCGCCCCTTGCTGGATGCCTGCGGGGAGAAAATCATGGATGTCGAGCTGATCAGCCTGACCAAGCGCTACGGCAACACCGTTGCGGTGGACGGGATCGACCTTAAAGTGCGCTCGGGCGCCTATTGCTGCCTGCTCGGGCCTTCGGGCTGTGGCAAGACCACGACCCTGCGGATGATCGGCGGACACGAGACGGTGTCTTCCGGCGACGTCGTTATCGGCCCGCGCGCCGTGGGCGACGCGACGCCGGCTGAGCGCGGCACGGCGATGATGTTCCAGAGCTACGCCCTGTTCCCCCACCTCAATTGCCGGGACAACGTCGCCTTCAGCCTCAGGATGCGCGGTGTGGGCAAGGCCGAGCGCCGGGCCAAGGCGCTGGCCATGCTCGATCTCGTGCAGATGGCGCATCTGGCCGAGCGCCTGCCGGCACAACTCTCCGGCGGCCAGCAGCAGCGCGTGGCGCTCGCCCGGGCCCTCGTCACCGGCCCCAAGGTCCTGCTCCTTGACGAGCCGCTCTCGGCCCTCGACCCGTTCCTGCGGGTGCGAATGCGGACCGAACTGAAGCGCATCCAGGCGGAACTCGGCCTCACCTTCATCCACGTCACCCACAGCCAGGAGGAGGCGATGGCGCTCTCCGACCTCGTGGTGGTGATGAACGGCGGGCGCATCGAGCAGGCGGCCGACCCACGCACCGTGTTCGAGCGCCCGGCCACCGCCTTCGTCGCCCGCTTCATCGGCGGCCACAACGTCATCCGGCTGCCGGATTCCACCGAGATCGCCGTGCGGGCCGACCGGATGCGCCTCGGCCTGCAGGCCGGCCCGGAGGCGGTGCCCGCCCGCGTCGTCTCGGTGGAGTACCAGGGCACCAGCGTCCATGTCGGCTTCGAGGCGGACGGCCTCGGCGCCACAGCGCTCACCGCCATCCTCGACGACGCGGCCTATGCGGGCCGTCCGCTGGCCCTCGGTGAGACCGTACCACTCGGCTGGGATGCGGCGGCCGCGCACCGCCTGAGCGCCTGATCCGACATCCAACGCCTCCAGAGGACACCGTATGACGACCACGATCAAGTTCAGCCGTCGCACCCTGCTCCAGGGGGCGGGTGCCACCGGACTGACCCTCGGCGCCGGACCGATCACCGGCTTTCCCAACGTGATCGCCGCCGAGCCTGTGACCCTGCGCTACCTCGGCACCGCCGTGAACCAGTCCGGCGACATCGCCCGCAAGGTGAAGGAGGATCTCGGCATCACCATCGAGTACATCCCCGTCGTCACCGACGAGGTCACGAAGCGCGTGGTGACGCAGCCGAACTCCTTCGATCTCCTCGACACCGAGTTCTTCAGCCTCAAGAAGCTCATCCCCTCGGGCAACATCCAAGGCATGGATGCGCGCCGGATCAAGCAGGCCGACAACATCACCCCGGTCTTCACCAAGGGCGAGGTCGCGGGCAAAAAGATCGGCGACCAGGGCACTGCGCCCAAGAAGGTGTTCTACATCGAGGGGCAGAACGCGAAGACTTTCGCCGGTTCGCCCACCGAGTGGATCACCCTCATCCCGACCACCTACAACGCCGATACGCTCGGCATCCGCCCCGACCTGATCAAGCGCCCGATCACGAGCTGGAAGGAACTCCTGAACCCCGAGTTCAAGGGCAAGGCCTCGATCCTCAACATCCCGTCCATCGGCATCATGGATGCCGCCATGGTGATCGAGGCGACGGGCGACTACACCTATCCCGACAAGGGCAACATGACGAAGGCGGAGATCGACCGCACCATCAAGCTCCTGATCGAGGCCAAGCGCGCCGGTCAGTTCCGGGCCTTCTGGCAGGACTTCAACGAATCCGTGAACCTGATGGCGTCCGGCGAGACCGTGATCCAGTCGATGTGGTCGCCCGCCGTCACCAAGGTGCGTTCCCAGGGCGTCGCCTGCACCTACCAGCCCCTCAAGGAAGGCTACCGCGCCTGGGCGACGGGTTTCGGTCTGCCCAAGACCCTCACCGGCCGCAAGTTGGATGCAGCCTACGACTTCATCAACTGGTTCCTCTCAGGCTGGGCCGGCGCCTACCTCAACCGCCAGGGCTACTACTCGGCCGTGTTGGAGACGGCGAAATCCCAGATGGAGCCCTACGAATGGGCCTACTGGATGGAGGGCAAGCCCGCCGAGAAGGACATCAAGGGTCCCGACGGCACCGTGCTGGAGAAGGCCGGCGCCGTCCGTGACGGCGGCTCCTTCGAGACCCGCATGGGCGCGGTGGCCTGCTGGAACGCCGTGATGGACGAGAACACCTACATGGTCCGCAAGTGGAACGAGTTCATCGCCGCGTGAGCGGGCGCGCGGCACGACCCTCTCCCCTCTGCGGGAGAGGGTGCCCGCGGAGCGGACGGAAGAGGGGGCGACTTCTCCGGACAACGCGCTCCCCTCTTGCGGGATTTCGTCCCGGCCCGACCCGCGCTCACGCGCGGGCCACCCTTTCCCGCATAGGGGAGAGGGTTTCGCGTGTCACGAGGGGTGAGCCATGACCGACACTGCCCTCTCGGCGATGCCCGCCGCCGTGAACGTCCCGGCCGCTCCGGCATCAACCACCAGCCTCACCGCGAAAACCCGCCGCCGCCGGGCGCTCGCCTATCTCCAGGCCGCCCCCATGGCGCTGGTCTTCGCGGTGTTCTTCCTCGTGCCGCTGCTGCTGACCCTGATCGTCAGCTTCTGGGAGTACAACGAGTACGAGATCATCCCGTCCTTCACGGTGCAGAATTACTTCGACGTGTTCGAGGGCTGCTTCAGTCCGGCGGAGGCCTGCACGACGGTGCGGACCTACGTGTCCACCCTGAAGTTCTGCGTCCTGACCTGGGCCTGCACCCTCGTGATCGGCTTCACGGTGGCGTATTTCGTCGCCTTCCACGTCCGCTCGCGCACGATGCAGATGGCGCTGTTCCTCGTCTGCACGATCCCGTTCTGGACCTCGAACGTGATCCGCATGATCTCGTGGATTCCGCTGCTCGGCCGCAACGGCCTCGTCAACTATACGCTGATGGGGCTGGGGCTCATCAAGGCACCCATCGAGGGGCTGCTCTATTCCGATTTCTCGGTGGTGCTCGCCTTCGTGCACCTCAACACGGTGTTCATGATCGTGCCGATCTTCAACAGCATGGCGCGGATCGACCGTTCGCTCATCGAAGCGGCGTACGACGCCGGCGCCACGGGCTGGCAGACCCTATGGAACGTGGTGGTGCCACTCGCCAAGCCCGGCATCGCCATCGGATCGATCTTCGTGGTCACCCTGGTGATGGGCGATTTCGTCACCGTCGGCGTCATGGGCGGCCAGCAGATCGCCTCCGTCGGCAAGGTCATCCAGGTCCAGATGTCGGCCCTGCAGCTGCCGGCGGCGGCGGCCAACGCGGTGATCCTCCTGGGCGCCGTGATGCTGATGATCGTCGCCATGACCCGCCTCATCGACCTGAGGAAGGAACTCTAGGCATGAGCGACCGGCCCCGCTCCCCCGCCTTCTACCTCCTGGCGGCGTTCTTCTGTCTCTTCGTCGCATTCCTGTACGGGCCGACCCTGACCATCCTGGTTCTCAGCTTCCAGGGGCCGCAGGGCGGCCTGACATTTCCCATGAACGGGGTCTCGACCCACTGGTTCGGCAAGCTCTGGGCGGGGCTCGGCATCGTCGACATCTGGGGGGCCCTGTGGCGGTCGCTGCGCCTCGGCGTCGTGGTGATGGGGCTCACCGTCGGGATCGCGTTCTTCGCCGGTCTCGCGTTCCGCAAGCGGTTTCGTGGGGAGGGCGCCCTGTTCACGGTCGCGGTGGCGAGCCTGATCGTTCCCTCCATCGTGGTCTCGCTCGGGATCGGCCTCGAATTCCGGCTCCTCGACGACGCGGTGAACTGGGCCGCCGCCGCGACCGGCTGGGGCTGGCTGCAGGAGCACGGCACCCTGATGGGGCTCTACACGTCGGCACTCGGTGCGCACCTCACCTGGACGCTGCCCTTCGGCCTTCTCATCATGTTCGCGGTCTTCAACCGGTTCGATCCGGCCTACGAGGAGGCGGCACGCGATCTTGGCGCCACCGGCCCCCAGACCCTCCGGTACGTGGTGGTGCCGATCCTCGGGCCGTCCCTCGTCGGCGTCGCCCTGTTCGGCTTCACCCTGTCCTTCGACGAGCTCGCCCGCACCAGTCAGGCTATCGGCGGCCGCAACACCCTGCCGCTCGAGCTGCAGGGCCTGACCACCACCGTGACGACGCCGGAGATCTACGCGCTGGGCACCCTCACGACGGGCATGTCCCTGGCGGTGATCGCCACGGCGCTCGGGGCGAGCCTGTACCTCCAGCGACGGCGGGCGAGGACCGGGCTGCGCCTCGGGTGAGCGAGCAGGTCCGCCGCCCGCGCGGGCAGATCGAGCGCATGGCGCGGGCAGTCGGCGGAGAGTTTAGGCACGAGGTCGAACCGTGCGATTTAAGGTTTGACGTCTTGGTGCAGGCGGCCATTCTCGGAAGATGCAGCGAGGCACCCAAGCATTCCGGTGCCGTGACGTAGCGAGAGCTTGACGGCGTCCATGCAACCGCGTGGTCCGGCGTAATCTGACTGGGAGGTGACGATGGCCGAGCCCATGAATATCGGCGTCTTCATTCCGATCGGCAACAACGGCTGGCTCCTCTCGGAGAATGCGCCGCAATACAAGCCGAGTTTCGAGCTGAACAAGCAGGTGACGCTGAAGGCCGAGGGCTACGGGTTCGACTTCGCCCTCTCGATGATCAAATTGCGCGGGTTCGGCGGCAAGACCGAGTTCTGGGACCACAACCTCGACTCGTTCACGCTCATGTCGGGGCTCGCCGCCGTCACCAGCCGCATCAAGCTCTACGCCACCGTCCCGACCCTGTGCCTGCCGCCGGCCATCGTCGCCCGGATGGCCTCGACCGTCGACTCGATCTCGAACGGCCGCTTCGGCCTGAACCTGATCACCGGCTGGCAGAAGCCGGAATACTCCCAGATGGGCCTCTGGCCCGGCGAGGAATATTTTTCGCGGCGCTACGAGTATCTGTCGGAATACGCGCAGATCCTGCGCGATCTCTGGGAGACCGGCCGCAGCGATCTCAAGGGCGATTTCTTCCAGATGGATGATTGCCGCCTGAGCCCGCGCCCGCAAGCCGAAATGAAACTCATCTGCGCAGGCCAGAGCAGCGCCGGCATGGCCTTCACGGCGACCTATGCCGACTATAATTTCTGCTTCGGCAAGGGCGTCAACACGCCCACCGCCTTCGCGCCGACCGTGGCGCGGCTGGAGGAAGCCAAGGCGAAGACCGGTCGCGCGGTCTCGTCCTACGTGCTCTTCATGATCATCGCCGACGAGACCGACGAAGCGGCGCAGGCCAAGTGGGAGCACTACAAGGCGGGCGCCGACGAGGAGGCGATCGCCTGGCTCGGTCTGCAGAGCTCGGTCGACACCAAGTCCGGCACCGACACCAATGTCCGCCAGATGGCCGATCCGACCTCCGCCGTGAACATCAACATGGGCACCCTCGTCGGCTCTCACGCCACCGTGGCGCGCCTCCTCGACGAGGTCATGACGGTGCCGGGCACCAGCGGCGTGCTCCTCGTCTTCGACGATTTCCTGGAGGGCCTCGATGCGTTCGGGCAGAAGATCCAACCGCTGATGCAGACGCGCCGGCACATCACCGGCAATGTCGCGCCCCTGGCGGAGGTGGCCTGATGCAGGGCGACGCCCCCGCCGGTTATCGCGACGCGGCCGGCCGCTCCGGCGGCATGCTCCTTCCCGCGCGGCCCGAGCCGATCGCCTTCGATCCGGCGGCGAGTGCCCTCATCGTCGTCGACATGCAGAATGCCTACGCAACGAAGGGCGGCTATCTCGATCTTGCCGGTTTCGATGTCTCGGCCACGGCGCCGATCATCGAACGATGCGCTGATGCCGTCGCGCTCGCCCGGGCCGCGGCAATTCAGGTGATCTGGTTCCAGAACGGCTGGGACGCCGACTACGTCGAGGCGGGCGGCCCGGGTTCGCCGAACTGGCACAAGTCGAACGCGCTGAAGACCATGCGCAAGCGCCCGGAGATGAGCCAGCGGCTGCTGGCCAAGGGCACCTGGGATTATGCTCTCGTCGATGCGCTCAAACCGGGGCCGGGCGACATCGTCTTGCCGAAGCCGCGCTACAGCGGGTTCTACAACACCGCTCTCGACAGCATGCTCAGGGCTCGCGGAATCCGCACCCTGATCTTCACCGGCATCGCCACCAATGTCTGCGTGGAATCGACCCTGCGCGACGGCTTCTTCCTCGAATATTTCGGAATCGTGCTGGCTGACGCCACCCATCAGGCCGGGCCGCCGAGTCTGCAGGAGGGCGCGCTCCTCAACATCGAGACCTTCTTCGGCTGGGTCTCCGACGTCGGCGCCTTTGCGGCGGCGCTCGCCTCTGCCCCCTCAACGTCAAGCGAAAGTCCGCGATAGATGCCGAAGACCGTCGTGATTCCGCCCGGCACAGGCAAGCCGCTGGCGCCCTACGTCCCCGGAACCCTCGCCGACGGCATCCTCTACGTCTCGGGGACCCTACCTCTGGATGCGGAGGCCAATGTCGTCCATGTGGGCGACGCCACCGCGCAGACCCGCCACGTTCTGGAGACGATCAAGGGCGTGGTCGAGACCGCCGGCGGCACCATGGACGACATCACCTTCAACCACATCTTCCTCAAGGATTGGGCCGACTACGCCGCGATCAACGCCGTCTATGCCGGGTATTTTCCGGGCGAGAAGCCGGCGCGCTACTGCATCCAGTGCGGATTGGTGAAACCGGAGGCGCTGATCGAGATCGCGTCCGTCGCGCATCTCGGCAAATCCGGGTGAGCCGATGGCTGCTGCAGTCCATCATACGGTTCAAGGCCGGGCCGGGGGGCGGACCGTGCTGCTCTCGCCGGGGCTCGGCGGCTCGGCAAGCTATTTCGCGCCGCAGCTGCCGGCCCTGGCCGAGCGCCTGCGCGTCGTCACCTACGATCACCGCGGCACCGGCCGTTCGCCCGGTCCCCTGGAGCCCGGCCACGACATTTCGGCCATGGCCGACGACGTGCTGGCCCTCCTCGACCGGCTCGAGATCGCCACAGCCGACATCGTCGGGCATGCCCTCGGCGGCCTGATCGGCCTGCAGCTCGCCCTCGTTCACCCCGAGCGGGTCGGGCGCATCGCTGTCGTGAACGGCTGGGATGCCATGGAGTCGGCGACCCGGCGCTGCTTTGCCGCCCGCAAGGCCCTACTGACGGGGGCCGGCCCTGAGGCCTTCATCCGCGCCCAGGCGACCTACCTGTATCCGGCGCCGTGGATCTCGGCGAACGCGGATCGCATCGCCGCGGACGAGGCCCATGCCCTGGCGCATTTCCCCGGCGCCGAGACCGTTCTCGTCCGCATCGCCGCCCTCGAGGCGTACGACTTGACGGGACGCCTCGGCGCGATCCCGCACGAAACCCTGGTGATGGCCGCACGCGACGACGTTCTCGTGCCGTTTACAGCTTCGGAGCGCCTCGCAGCGGGGCTGCCGAACGCACGCCTCGATCTCGCCCCCGACGGTGGCCACGCCCACTCCGTAACGCGGGCCGAGGCCGTCACCGCAGCGCTCCTGCGTTTCGTCGATCGACCGTGACGCCGCTCACATGAGATCTACGCGTCGATGACGCTGACATGGGCTGCCACGACCTTCCAGCCTTCGGGAAAGCGCAGCCAGGTCTGGCTCTGCCGTCCGATTCGGCCCGGAGCGCCCGAGCGGCTGAACAATGTCATCGCCACGGCGCAGTCGCTTCCGTAGGTGGTGATGACCGTGCCCGAGAGATCGCGCGCAAGCCCTTGCGGCGAGCGGGACCGGCGGAAGGCGCGGATCGCATCCATGCCATACAGGTTCTCGTTCGCGCCGTAGCGGATGGTGCGCGGATCGTCGTGGAACAGGGCCTCGAGCGTCGCGACGTCGTTGCCGACGAGGGCTGCCTCGTAGCGGGCGAACGCGGCCTCGACCTCGGCCTTCACCAGGGGATCGTCGATGATCATCGGGGTCACGCGAGGTTGGCGACGGGCGCGCGGACGAAACCCGCGCGTTCGAGGTGGCGGGCGACCCGGAGGGCGAGGTCCTCGCGCCAGGGGGCGGCGATAATCTGCACGCCAAGGGGCAGGCCGTCATCGAGCCAGACGGGTGCCGCGACGACGGGAAGCCCGATGAACGAGATCGGCTGAGTGAACAGGCCGATATTCGCCCGCATCGGCACTGCGACACCGTCGAGCACGAGGGTCGTCTCGCCGGACAGCGGCGCTCGGCAGGGCGTGCAGGGCGCGAGGATGATGTCGACCTCGCGGAACAGATCGAGCACCGCCGCCCGGTACCAGCGCCGGAAGCGCTGGGCGCGCTCGACGAAGGGCGCGGGCAGCATAGCCCCGGCGATCAGCCGGTCCCGGACGGCCGGATCGAACTCCGACGCCCGCGTGCGCAGGCGGTCGAGATGCAGCGCAGCGCCCTCGGCGGCGGTGATGAGGTAGGCCGAAGCCCGGGCCCGAGCGGCCTGCGGGATCTCGATTGTGCGGGTGCAGGACAGGGCGCCGGCCAAAGCCGCGACGGCGCCAAGGGCATCGGCATCGGCACCGCGCGCGAAATAGCCCCCCGCCACGGCGATCCGCAGATCCGCCACGCCGGCATCGAGGCCGGCCCGGACGGGATCGGGCGCCCGCCCGGTCACCACGGGGTCGGCCGGGTCCGGCCCCTGCATCGCCTCGTACGCGAGGGCGAGATCCTCGACGGAGCGGCCCATCGGCCCGAGGTGATCGAGGCTACCGACGAAGGGAAAGCTGCCGGCCCGGCTGAGGCGCCCGTAGGTGGGTTTGAGGCCGAAGCAGCCGCAGAAGGCCGACGGCACGCGGATCGAGCCGTTGGTGTCGGAGGCGAGCGCCAGGGGCACGAGGCCCGCCGCCACCGCCCCGCCGGACCCGCCCGACGACCCCCCGGACATGCGCCCGAGATCGTGCGGGTTGCGGGTGTTGCCGTCGTGGATATTCTCGCCGGTGAAGTCGTAGGCGTACTCACCCATGTTGAGGGCACCGACGAGTATTGCCCCGGCGTCTTCGAGGCGCGCGATCAGGGTCGCGTCCCGCTCCGCCGGTGCCCGCTCGCGGTTGATCCGCGACCCGGCCCGCGTCGGCAATCCGGCGATGTCGAATAGGTTCTTCGCCGCGAAGGGCACGCCCGCGAGGCACCCAAGGCGCTCACCCCGGTCGCGGGCCGTGTCGAGGCGGTCGGCGCGGGCGAGCGCACGCTCCGCCAGAACCTGCGTAAAGGCGTTCACGGCCGGATCGACCCGGCCGATCCGATCGAGGGCGGCGGCGACCACCGTCCGGGCCCGCACCGAACCCTCCGCCAAGGCGGTCGCGATGGAGGCTGCCGGCGCGATGCTCCAATCCTGTTCGCTCACGGGCTGCCTCATGCCGAGAAGACCGGCGCGACCTCGGCCTCGTCCGGCAGGGGGAAGGCGCCGACGAGATCGGCGGCGGCGTGGAGAACGCGCAGGTTCGCCGCGATCGACGGCATCCAGGCGGGGTCGATGGGCAGGGCGAGGAGGCCGGCGACGGCCTCGGCGTAGGTGTCCGGATCGAAGGCCGGGTCCTCGGGTGGGTTCGTCATGCGTCGCCCCTTGATGGGAATGGTAGTGGACCCGGCGTGCCGGGCGCCTGAGTCCGAGGGATCACCCGTGCTGCCAGAGGGCGGCGACGACGCGGCCCGAATCGGAGACCCAGCCGAAGATGCCCCCCTGCGCCTTGATCATCGCAAGGCCGACTTCGTGGAATTCGGGGATGTACGAGGCGCAGGCATCGGCGACGACGACGCAGCGATAGCCCCGGTCGTTGGCCTCGCGGACCGTCGTGTGGACGCAGACCTCGGTGGTCACGCCGCAGACGAGGAGCGTGGTGATCGCGCGGGCCGAGAGGATGTCGGCGAGGTCGGTGGCGTAGAACGCGCCCTTGCCCGGCTTGTCGACGACGGGTTCGCCCGCGAGCGGCGCGAGGGCGGGAATGATGTCGTGTCCGGGCTCTCCGCGGATGAGAATGCGGCCCATCGGTCCGGGCTCGCCGATCCGGGCCGTCGGCGCGCCACGCTCCAGTTTGGCCGGCGGCGCGTCGGAAAGGTCCGGGCGGTGGCCCTCCCGTGTATGCACAACCAGAAGTCCAGCGGCGCGTGCCGCGTCGAGCAAGGCCCGGCAGGGCGGTACGGCGGCGGCGAGGCGCGAGACGTCGTTGCCGAGGCTCTCCCCGAAGCCGCCAGGCTCCAGGAAGTCTCGCTGCATGTCGATGATCACGAGGGCCGTGCGCGACGCATCGAAGAAGAGCGGAGATGGCTGGGCTTCAATGACGCTGGGCATGCGGAGGGCCTCGCGGGGCCAGGGGCCGGATCGACAAGCCCCGATCATGTATGCAAATCGTGGGAAGCGTCTGCCCAAACCCCGTCCATCCCTGCGCGAAGTTTCGGCCTCTCGGCCAACGCATGGGCAGACCGGCGCGGCGGCGGAGGGTTCAGCGTGGCGGACGCGCCCTGTTCGCGGGCGCGGCCTTTCGCGTCCGGCGTTCCCGCACGCGCGCGCCGGCGGCTTCGCGGGCGGCCGCGCTCGCGGCGTCGAGGGTCTCGAAGGCGTCCTCGACGACGCTCATATGGACCAGCATCGCCGAGTTCGCCGCCGCCGCATCGCGGGCGAGGACGGCACGCACGACGATATCGTGCTCGGCATGCGAGCGGGCGAGCCGCCCCGGTGCCTGGAACTGGATGCGACGGTAAGGCGTCAGTCGCCGCCGTAGGTTGCGGGCGATCTCCTCGATCACCGAGTTATGGGCACCGATGTAGAGGAGGCCGTGGAAATCGCCGTTGGCGAGGACGTATCCGTCGTGGTCACCCGCCGCCGCGAGGCCGCCCATGCGCTCGTGGAGGGTCCGGAGCTGCCCGCGCTCCGTCGGGGTCATGCTCAGAGTCGAGAGGCGCGCGCAGGTCGCCTCGATCTCGCCCATGGCGATGAACAGCATGTCGAGCTGGTCCGGCGTGATCGTCCGCACGGTGGCGCCGAAGCGCGGGCGCAGATCGATGAGGCCGGTGCCGTTGAGGAGACGCAGGGCATCGCGCACCGGGGTCCGCGAGACGCCGAAGCGCCTGGCCAGGATCTGCTCGTCGAGATGGGTGCCGGGCGCGAATTCGCCCGACAGGATGGCGTCGGCGATGGCATCGGACAGGCTCTCGGCGCGGGTGGGGGACGCGGACACTGGGGATCTCGGCTCCCGTCACGCGATCAGCCCAAGGCGAGCGTGCACAGCATTGATTAGGACGCGTTTCGTCGCCCCGCAACGGCACGACCCACCCGCGGCAGCCATCCGCCACCCTCGGCGCGCCCGCCGGGCCGGCCGAAAACTGTGCATACACGGCCAGCGAATTAGGCATCCGGCGAACCGGAGACGGGGTTACACAGCGGAATCGCCCCCGCGGCACTGCCGAAAGTCTTAGCTTCTTGCAGCCGACGCGACGGCTTAGATTTCGGTTCATCGCAGCCATGCGACGCGATTTGGCGATTCGACCTGGAATACATGCCGTGACCGCACGTTCTCTCTCCCGCAGATCCCTTCTCGGCGGCGGCGCTGCCCTGTCCCTCGGCCTGCTGCCCTTCGGCCAGGCCCGCGCCGCCGGCGCCCTGACGGTGGGGGTCATCTACGTGGGCCCCAAGGACGATTACGGCTACAACCAGGCCCACGCCCAGGCCGCGAAGGTTCTGAAGGGTATGCCGGGCCTCGAAATCCTCGAGGAGGAGCGCGTTCCCGAGACCAACGCCGTCGAGAAGACCATGGAGAGCATGATCAACCTCGACGGGGCGACGCTGCTGTTCCCCACCTCATTCGGCTATTACAGCCCGTATCTCCTCGCCGAGGCGAAGAAGAACCCCAAGATCCAGTTCCGCCACTGCGGCGGCCTCTGGTCGGAGAAGGACCCGAAGAACGCCGGCTCCTATTTCGGGTACATCGCGCAGGGGCAGTATCTCAACGGCATCGTCGCCGCGCATGCGTCGAAGTCGAAGAAGATCGGCTTCGTCGGGGCAAAGCCGATCCCGCAGGTGCTCAACAACATCAACGCCTTCCTGCTCGGTGCCCAGAGCGTCGATCCGTCCATCACCTGTCAGGTCATCTTCACGGGCGAGTGGTCGCTGGCGGTGAAGGAAGCGGAGGCCACCAACGCGCTCATCGACGGCGGCGCCGACGTGATCACCTGCCACGTCGACAGCCCGAAGGTGGTGGTGGAGACCGCCTCCCGGCGCGGCGCCTTCGTATGCGGCTACCATGTCGATCAGTCGCCCCTGGCGTCGCAGAAGTACCTCACCGGTGCCGAGTGGAACTGGCTGCCGATCTACAAGGATTTCATCGCGGCCATGCAGGCCGGCAAGGTGCCGCAGAACTTCGTGCGCGGCGGCCTCGCGGACGGCTACGTCCGGATGAGCCCCTACGGCCCCGGCGTGAGCGAGGCGGCCCGCAAGAACGCCGATGCGGTCAAGGCCGAGATGATGAAGGGCGGCTTTTCCATCATCAAGGGGCCGCTCAAGGACAACACCGGCAAGGAGATCCTCGCCGCGGGCACGGCCTACCCCGAGAAGGCGCCCGAGCTGGAGAGCACGAACTACCTCGTCGCCGGCGTCAAAGGCTCGGTCTGACGGCTTCCGGGCCGAACACGGAGAACCCCGACACGTGCGCGCGGATGTCGCCCCCACGGAATTGACCGCCGGCCCGGCGCGGCCCTCGGCCGGCCTCCAGGCCCGTGCCTGGCTGGCGCGCCGCGCGGAGGCGGTGGCGATCCCCGTCGGCGCCGCCGTGACCGGGTTCGTGGTGTTCGGGATCTTCCTCGCCCTCATGGGCAAGTCGCCGGTCCAGCTCGTCGAGATCGTCTGGCGCGGCGGCTTCGGCTCGGCCTTCGCCCTGGGCAACACCCTGCAGCGCGCCGCCCCCCTCCTGTTCGCCGCCCTGTGCGTGGCCCTGCCGGCCCGGCTCGGCCTCGTGGTCATCGGCGGCGAGGGCGCCATCGTGTTGGGCGGCCTCGCGGCGGCAGCGGCGGCCCCGTCCCTCGCCGCCCTGCCGGCGCCCCTCGCGATCGTCGTGATGGCGTGCGCGTCGGCCCTCGTTGGGGCGATCTGGATCGGAGCGGTCGGCTGGCTCCAGGCCTATCGCGGCGTCAACGCCACCATCGCCAGCCTGCTCCTGTCCTACATCGCCATCGCGCTGGCCAACCACCTGATCGAGGGGCCGCTGCGCGATCCGGCGAGCCTCAACAAACCCGCAACCCTGCCGGTGGGCGACGCCCTCATGCTGGGACCGATGCCGGGCCTCGGCGTCCATTGGGGGCTCGGCTGCGGCGTGATCGCGTGTCTGGCCGCCTATCTCCTCATGGACCGCACGACGGTGGGCTTCGCCGCCCGCATCGCCGGGGGCAACGTCCGCGCCGCGCAGATCCAGGGCCTGCCCGTCGGCCGCCTCATCGTCGGTTTCACGGCGCTCGGCGGCGCCTTCGCGGCTTTGGCCGGCTTCTTCGAGGTGGTCGCCGTGCAGGGCACGGCCAACGGTACGCTGGCGGCGGGCTACGGCTACACCGGTATCCTCGTCGCTTTTCTCGCCCGGCAGAACCCCATCGCCATCGTGCCGGTGGCGTTCCTGCTCGGCGGCATCGAGGCCTCGGGCGGCCTGATCCAGAGGCGGATGCAGCTGCCCGACGCCACCGTCCTCGTGCTGGAGGGCCTGCTGTTCCTCGTCGTGCTCATGAGCGAGACGCTCTACGGCCGGTTCAAACTGTTCAGTCCGCACCTCTGGGCGGCCAGGGGCGAGACGGCGAGGGGAACAGCATGAGGAACGGGCGATGAACGAGGATCTCGGCCTCTGGTCCGTCCTGCTCGCCGTCATCGGCGGGGCGATCCGCGTCTCGACGCCGTTCCTGTTCGTCAGTCTCGGCGAGACCATCACCGAGCGCTCGGGGCGGATCAACCTCGGGCTGGAGGGGACGCTCGTGTTCGGGGCGATGTCGGCCTACGGCACCGCCGTGCTGACGAACTCACCCTGGGCGGGGGTGGCCGTCGCGGCCTTGTCGGGAGCCGTCTTCGGCCTCCTGCACGGTGCCGTCTGCCGTCTACCCCGGGTCAACGACGTGGCGGTGGGCATCGCCCTGATGCTGTTCGGCTCCGGCCTCGCGTTCTTCCTCGGCAAACCCTTCATCCAGCCCTCGGCCCCGCCGCTGCCGGCGATTTCCTTCGGGGACTGGTCGAGCTTGCCCCAGGTCAGGGCGGCTTTGCAGATCAACGTGCTGTTCCTCGCCGGGGCCGCCCTGTCCGTGGTGCTGTGGTGGGCGTTCCGCAACACCCGGGTGGGGTTGATCGTGCGCGTCGTCGGCGACAGCGCCGATGCCGCCCGCGCCATGGGCTACGACGTCGACCGGGTCCGCCTCTACGCGACGGCGACGGGGGGCGCCCTAGCCGGAATCGGCGGCGCCTACCTGTCGCTCTATTATCCGGGCTCGTGGAACGAGGGCGTGTCCTCGGGCCAGGGCCTGATGGCGGTGGCACTCGTCATCTTCGCGCGCTGGAACCCGCTCGCGTGCTTCGGCGCGGCTTTGCTGTTCGGCGGTGCCGGGGCGCTCGGACCGGCGCTCCAATCGGTGGGCGTCTCACAGGGCTACTACCTGTTCTACGCCGCGCCCTACGTCCTCACCCTCGCCCTGCTCGTCGCCACCTCGTCGCCCGAACGGGCGCTCGCCGGGGCGCCGGGCGAACTGTCCCTGTCGAAATAGACGACCTCATGAACGGACATCGCGCATGAACGGACTTGGCGGACTGAACAAGTCGCCCAACGGCGTCGTCATCGGCCTCGTGCAGCTGCAGTTGCCGTCCGTGGTCACGCCGGCCGACCTCATAGCCCAGACCGACCGCGTCGTCGCCATGGTGGCCAAGGCGCGGGCGAATCTGGCTACCATGGATCTCGTGGTCTTCCCCGAATACGCCCTGCACGGCCTGTCGATGGACACCAATCCGGAGATCATGTGCCGCCTCGACGGCCCGGAAGTCGCGGCGTTCCAAAAGGCCTGCCGCGATCACCGGATCTGGGGCTGCTTCTCCATCATGGAGTTCAACCCGCACGGAAACCCCTACAACACCGGCCTGATCATCGACGATCGGGGCGACGTGAAGCTCACTTACCGCAAGCTGCACCCCTGGGTGCCGGTGGAGCCCTGGGAGCCGGGCGATCTCGGCATTCCGGTGATCGAGGGGCCGAAGGGGGCGAAGCTCGGCCTCATCATCTGCCACGACGGCATGTTCCCCGAGATGGCGCGCGAATGCGCCTACCGGGGCGCCGAGATCATGATCCGCACGGCCGGCTACACCGCGCCGATCCGTGACTCCTGGCGCTTCACCAATCAGGCGAATGCCTTCTCCAACCTCATGGTCACCGCCAACGTCTGCCTGTGCGGCTCGGACGGTACCTTCGATTCCATGGGGGAGGGCATGATCTGCAATTTCGACGGCGCGGTCATCGCCCACGGCACGACGGGACGCGTCGACGAGATCATCACCGCGGAGGTCCGCCCCGACCTCGTGCGCGAGGCGCGCCTCCATTGGGGGGTCGAGAACAACATCTACCAGCTCGGCCATCGCGGCTACACGGCCGTGAAGGGCGGGGCGCGGGATTGCCCCTACACCTACATGCACGATCTCGCCGCCGGTCGGTACCGCGTGCCGTGGGAGGACGAGGTCAAGGTCGTGGACGGCACGAGCTGCGGCTTTGCCGCGCCGACCCGGTCCTACGGCGCGGCACAGACCCCTCTGGCGCGGGAGGCGGCGGAGTGAGCGCCTCAGCGCTCCTTGAGCGCCGCCAGCATCTCGCGGCGCAGGATGGCGTTGATGCGGGTCTGGTAGCCCCGGCCCTGGGCGCGCAGCCACGCGAGCACATCGGAATCGATGCGGACCGTCGTCGCGGTCTTGGTCGGCCGGTAGAAGCGATTGGGAACGGCCTTCTCCCAGAAGGCCTCCGTCAGGGGCGGGATATCGCTGTAATCGATCGTCTCGTCCGGCATCGCGGCGAGCGCTTCCAGCTCCGCCTTCTGCCGATCGGTCAGGGGCGGCGGGTTGGCCAGGTCAATTTCGTATCTAACGAGCTTCGTCTTCATAGCGCCGCCTCTCGGAACGGTCGGCCTTGCGAGCCGAGATGATGCGGATGATCTCGATCTCCTCGCCGACCTCGTTTGTCTCGTGGATCGTATGGACCACGACGAGCACCTTGATGGCGTCGGCCATCCCGGTGATCAGCCACCGCAGTTCGCCGTCTTCGATCCGATCCGCAGACGTGATGGCGAAAGGGTCGGCGAAAACGCGTGCCGCCGTCTCGAAACGCACCCCATGCTTACGCAGGTTGGATGCAGCTTTGCCTGGATCCCAATCGAAGACCCGCTTCATGGCAGAGTTGTTACTACAAATCCGTTGGGTGGGCCAGAACCGAGAGGCCGTGGCATGCGCATAATCGCCACTGAACCGGGCGTCGGCACCGTCGCGGCCGAGCCCTATCCCTGGCCCTACGACGGTAGCCTCCGCCCGGAGACCACGGCCCTTGTCGTCATCGACATGCAGACCGACTTCTGCGGACCGGGCGGCTACGTCGATGCCATGGGCTACGACCTCGGCCTCACCCGCGCGCCGATCGGCCCGATTGCCCGGCTGCTCGCCGCCGCGCGAAGGAACGGCATCTGCGTCATCCACACCCGCGAGGGCCATCGGCCGGATCTGGCGGACCTGCCCGCCAACAAGCGCTGGCGTTCGCGCCGGATCGGCGCCGGCATCGGCGATCCCGGCCCCTGCGGCCGCGTGCTTGTGCGCGGTGAGCCGGGCTGGGAGATCATCCCGGAGCTGGCGCCGGAGCCGGGCGAGCCGGTGATCGACAAGCCCGGCAAGGGCTCGTTCTATGCCACCGACCTGGAGCTGATCCTGGCGGCGCGCGGCATCCGCAACCTCATCCTCACGGGCATCACGACGGATGTCTGCGTCCACACCACCATGCGGGAGGCCAATGATCGCGGCTTCGAATGCGTCATCGTCTCGGACGCCACCGCGGCGACCGACCGGGGCAACCACGACGCGGCCCTGAAGATGGTGACCATGCAGGGCGGCGTCTTCGGCGCCGTCGCCACGTCCGACGCCCTCCTCGCGGCCATGGGGTGAGCATGGCCGACATCGCGCCCGCCCCGCCTCTCGCCATCGGTGTCGAAACCATCGGCATGACGAAGCGCTTCGGCGCCCATGCGGCCCTCGACGACGTCTCGATGAAGATCGAGCGCGGCGGCTTCCATGCGCTCCTCGGCGAGAACGGCGCCGGCAAGTCGACCCTGGTCAAGTGCGTGATGGGGTTCTACGCGCCCACCTCCGGCACGGTGCTGCTCGACGGGCGCGAGGCCGAAATCACCAACCCCCGGGGCGCCCAGGCCCGCGGCCTCGGCATGGTCTACCAGCACTTCACCCTGGTGCCCTCGCTCACGGGGGCGGAGAACCTCGTGATCGCGCGGGCGGACGCGCCAGCGATCCTCGACTGGCGCGCCGAGCGCGCCGCCCTGGCGGACTTCATGGCGCGGATGCCGTTCCGGCTGAACCTCGACCGGCCGGTGGCGGAACTGGCGGCGGGCGAGAAGCAGAAGCTCGAGATCGTCAAGCAGCTCTACCTCAAGGCCCGCTTCCTCATTCTCGACGAACCGACCTCGGTGCTGACGCCGGCCGAGGCCGAGGAGGTGCTCGGCCTGCTGCGCGCCATGACGGATCGCGGAACCCTCACGGTTCTGATGATCAGTCACAAGTTCCGCGAGGTCGAGACCTTCGCCCGCTCCTTGAGCGTCCTGCGCCGGGGCCGCCTCGTCGGCGGCGGAGCGGTCGGCGACCTCTCGCGCGGCGATATGGCGGCCCTGATGATCGGCGAGCGCACCGTGCGGACCCTGACCACGCGGACCGGTTCGGCGGATACTGGCCGCGAGCGCCTGCGGCTGGAGGGCGTCACCGCCACCGACCCGTCCGGCCTGCGCCCCATCGCCATCGACAGCTTGCGCGTCTGCGCCCGGGAGATCGTCGGCATCGCCGGGGTGTCCGGCAACGGCCAGAAGGAACTCGCCGATGTCCTTGGCGGGCAGATCCGTGCCACCGGCGGGCGGGTGACCGTGGCCGGTGCGCCCTATGCCGGCACCCGGGCCGAGAGCCGATCGCGAAAAGTCCGCTTCATCCCGGAGGAGCCCCTGCGCAACGCCTGCGTGCCACGCATGTCGGTGGCCGAGAACCTCGCGTTGCGCGCCTTCGACCGGCGCGGCGACGATTCGGACCGGCCCCCGACCCTGTGGCTCGACAAGGGCGCCATGGCGCGGCGCGCCCGGGACCTCATCGCCCGCTTCGGGGTGAAGACCGCCTCGGCGGACGCGCCCATCGCGACCCTGTCGGGCGGCAACGTGCAGCGGGCCGTGCTGGCACGCGAACTCACCGATCCCGTCGATCTGCTGATCGTGGTTAATCCCTGCTTCGGCCTCGACTTCGCGGCGGTGTCGGAGATCCGCAACCGGATCGTGGCCGCGCGCAACGCGGGCGCGGCGGTGCTGCTGATCAGCGAGGACCTCGACGAGATCCTGGAACTGTCCGACCGCATCCTCGTGATGTCGGATGGCCGCCTCGTCTACGAGACCCCGGCGGCGGCGGCCGACGTCGCCACTATCGGGCGGCACATGGCCGGGCATCACTGATGGAGACGGACATGCATCGTAGTGAGCATGGTGGGGAGGGTGACGGCCTGCCGTCGGTCCTCACCCTGAGTGCCCTGCGCGGCCTCTACGCCGCCCGAGACCTCACGCCCGTCGATGTCGCCGCCCGCGTCGCCGACCGCATGGCGGCCTCCGCTGATCCGGCAATCTTCATCACCCCCACCTCCCGCGAAAACCTGATCGCGGCGGCCCGCGCGCTGATGGCGCGCCATCCGGAGCCCAACTCCCTGCCGCTCTGGGGCGTGCCCTTCGCGGTGAAGGACAACATCGACGTCGCCGGCCTGCCCACCACGGCGGCGTGCCCCGCCTTCGCGTTCACGCCAGCCCAAGATGCCCACGTGATCGCACGGTTGAAGGCGGCCGGCGCTCTTCTCACCGGCAAGACCAACCTCGACCAGTTCGCCACCGGCCTCAACGGCACCCGCTCGCCCTACGGCGCCCCCCGCAGCGTCTTCTCGCCCGAGCACATCTCCGGCGGCTCGAGTTCGGGCTCCGCCGTGGCGGTGGCGGCGGGCCTGGCCTGTTTTTCCCTCGGCACCGACACCGCCGGGTCCGGCCGGGTGCCTGCCGCCTTCAACAACCTCGTGGGCATCAAGCCGACGCCGGGCCTGCTCTCCACCACCGGCCTCGTGCCGGCCTGCCGCAGCCTTGACTGCATCACCGTCTTCGCCCCGAGCGTCGGGGACGGCGTGGAGATCCGTCGGATCGCTGAGGGGTTCGACGCGGACGATATCTACGCCCGGCGCATTGCACCCGTGGCTCTCCCGGCCGCCCCGCGCTTCGGCGTGCTGACGGGGGGCGACCGCGAGTTCTTCGGCGATATCGAAGCCGAGCGCCTCTACGAGGCGGCGACGGCGCGCCTCGAAGCCCTCGGCGGAACGCCCGTTCCGTTCGACTACGCGCCGCTGCGGGCCATCGCGGCGCTGCTCTACGACGGTCCCTGGGTGGCCGAGCGCCTCGCGGCGGTGGACGCCTTCATCGACACGAACGCGGATGCCGTCGATCCGAGCGTGCGCGCCATCATCGAATCCGCCCGGCGGTTCAGCGCCGTCGATGCCTTTCGCGGCCGCTACCGCTTCGAAGCCCTGAAGCGCGAGGCGGAGGCGTTGTTCGCCGGCCTCGACATCCTGCTCCTGCCGACGGCGCCCACCACCTACACCGTCGCCGAAATGCGCGACGATCCCGTCGCCTTGAACAGCCGGCTGGGGCTCTACACCAACTTTGCTAATCTGCTCGGCCTCGCCGCCATCGCGGTGCCGGCGGGGTTTCGCCGCGATGGTCTGCCCCTGGGTGTGACGCTCGTCGGTCCGGGCGGCAGTGACGACGCCCTGGCGCCCCTGGCGGATGCCCTCCACCGGGGCGCCGCCTGCGGCATGGGCCGCGACCGTGCCGCACCCGTGCCGGACCTCCCCCGCCCGCCGGAGCCGCGCACCGAGCGCGTGGCCCTCGCGGTGGTCGGGGCCCATCTCTCGGGCCTGCCCCTCAACCGAGAACTCGTCGCCCTCGGCGCGACGCTCTCGCGAAAGACCCGGACGCGGGCTGATTACCGCCTCTATGTCCTCCCCGGCACGGAGCCGGCCAAGCCCGGCCTCGTGCGCGACCCCGGCTTCTACGGCCCCGGAATCGAGGTCGAGGTCTGGAGCCTGATGCCGGAGGCGTTCGGCCGGTTCGTCGCGGCGATTCCCGCCCCCCTGGGCATCGGCCGAATTGCCCTCGGCGACGGCAGCACGGTGGCTGGCTTCCTCTGCGAGGCCCACGCCGTCGCGGACGCGCCGGAGATTACCCGCTACGGAGGCTGGCGAACCTATCGCGCCGCTGCGGATGAGTGAATCGACCTTGACCGCGACCCCTCGATACACGGATCGGGAGGCTTTCCCGTCGAACAGACGCGATGTGGCCTACCGCGATGTGATCTTGCAGCAATCCGACCTGCGTCGCCGTCGTCAAGGGGGGCGAGCACCTGTATCGAGACCCGACCCGTCGTCTTGAACGGCCCTTCTCGACCCACGAGGTCATCGAGGCGACGTGTAGGGCCTCGGCGTTCGTGCCCCCCGCTCGATCTCGGGCGCCGAGCCGCAGCGATGCGCAGCGCAAACGCATTCAGGTGTTGCTCCACGATCCGGTGCCGGACGATTTGCAACGGTAATTGGCCTCTGTGTTGCAGCAGTTCGACGGGGCCGGCCTTCCGGATTGGCTCCGAGTCGCGGCAGCGCTGGTTTCGAGCGAATTGCAGGCGGGCCGAGACCAGCGGCAACAGCGTTCTCGTTCGGCGGGTCAGCATTCCACGTTGAGGGTGGGTATTCCGCGCAGCCAAACGGCGGCTATGCCGTCGGTCGGCGCGGGCTGGACGGCGCTGAACACCAGAACAGCGTCCCACGCCAAACCGAAGGCCGGGAACAACAGGATCGCGGACCTCATCGTCGAGGCGCACGACGATGGAAAAGTGCTGGTCATCCTCGAACACCAAGTTGAATCGCGGTCGCCGGCGGTTCCACTCAATAGTCGTCGTGGTGGTAATGGTGGTGCCTACGCTCATCGTAGAACCGACGCTCGCGATAGTACGCCCGGTCACCGTAAACCCGATGTCGACGGTGGATGACGATATCGTCGTGATCACCGTGACGGTAGCGGTCGACATGGACGTCGCCGCCACGCCGGTCGAAGTCGCCGCCGTAGTACTGCGCCGACGCGGCGGCGGGAGCCAGGATCAAGATCGCCAGGGCCAGACCAAAACGCTGTATTCGCATGACGCATCCCCGAAGTTCGATAGCGTGAGAATGGCCCCGTCGACGTGAACCGCGTCTGACGCCCCCGTTCAGGTGGGTCGAGGTGCCTACCCTCGACGGGATGGCGAGGCGGGCAGTCCTCTGGACGGGACGAGGCACGGCCGCACGGTGAGGGCCTTGCCCCGGAAATGGTTGGTTATCGGCCGAGAGGGCAAAGCGGGTACTGGCGTCGAGCAGCGCGGAGATGACGGGACGGGGAGCATGCGCAGAATTGCATCTGCTTCGGAAAGGTGGCGCTCACCGCGCGCACTCATTTGGAGATCGGGCGCTGGAAGAACTGGCCCGACCGGAGACCAGATCGTCATCGCGCAATCGGACGACGCTCTCGTGAAGAGGCGGGCAGTCATGTTCGCCTCCGTCTTTACGGCGGACTTCGATTAGCAGTTCGACCCGAGGGCGCGGCACATCGTGCCGAGCGATCATCGCAGTGTCACGACGCGTGCCCGTGGCGTCCGCTTTCGATCCACCGCGCGAGCGTTCAACCATGACAGGCGCGTCGACCTCGTTGGCCAGACGGCAGTTTGACCGATCCCATTCCCGAGACGGAATCCCGAGGACGGCAAGGAACGAATTGCCGCTGCCAGCCATTTCCGGTCCCCGTTCCGGGACATAGGAGTTCATCATGCGTCGCCTCGTTCTCGCCCTCGCCGCCGTCACCGCGCTGACCGGCCCCGTCCTGGCCAAGGACGAGGCGCCCATGCCGCCGGCTACCGTCAAGTTCGCGCCGGTGCCGCAGGACGCGGTCTTGAGCTACAATCTCCTCGGGCTGAACGTCGTCGACGGCACCAACAGCAACGTCGGCGAGATCAAGGATCTCGTCATCGAGAAGGGTAAGCTCGCGGGCTACATCATGTCCGTCGGTGGCTTCCTCGGTATGGGCGAGCACTATGTGGTGGTCGACCCGTCCTCGGTTGCCCTGACCTACGACGCAGACGCCAAGAAGTGGAAGGCGTCGGTGAACGCGAGCAAGGACGCCCTCAAGGCCGCTCCCGAGTTCAAGTACGACGGCAAGTTCAAGCGCTGATGGCGCTGGGCGGGGGCGCCTCGCGCTCCCGCCTCCCAGGACGACGGGAAGCACGGCGGTATCGCATTCGACGTCGAGGCAGGCAGCCAGCCTCATACACCGCAGGAACAGCGCCGTCCTCGGCGCGGCCCTCGCGCCCGCATCGTTTCTCGAAAGGACGGCAGATCTTCGCTGCAACGGGACGGCGACCCAGCCCGGACTCCCACGAATCCCGGTGTAACCCCGGTGTATGAACCTTGGTGGAAGCCGGAAATATCCCCGATCGGTTTCGGCTGAGACGGACGCGGTCGCGCCCCCGTACCATACGTACCGCGCGAGCATGCGACATTGCGGACGCGCGAGACAACGTCCGACGCGCGACTTTAATCCTTCGGAGGGCAACGATGTGCGACGGCTCAGGTTGTCGTCGCGACGACGGCTACGGATCAGCGATATGGAACGGTCGAACGATTTCGGTGGGCAGGAGATCTGTAGGACCGAGCACGGCGAAATGCCCGATCCGGAGACCGCCGAGACCGTCGTTCTCGAACCCCTGGCCGACTATCCGCGCATCGATCTGCGCGGGGCGGGGGAACCCTGGGAGAGGCGCCGTGATGCCGGCAAGGTTCTGCGCGAGACCGTGCCGCACGACAGCCACGCCCCACTGTTCGTCCCGGAGAACCGCCCCGACCCGGTGACGCTCATCGAGGCCGCGCACGAGGGACGCCAGCCGCATCTCCTGCCCCTGCGAGTGGCCCGTATGGCGAGTTCGCCCTTCGCGTTCCTGCGTGGCGCGGCCCATGTCATGGCCTGGGATCTGGCGCAGTCGCCGAGCAGCGGCATCATGGTGGCGATGAACGGCGACGCCCACATCTCGAACTTCGGCCTGTTCGGCACACCCCAGCGCGACGTGGTGCTTGATCTCAACGATTTCGACGAGGTCACGATCGGTCCGTGGGAATGGGACCTGAAGCGCCTCGTCGCCAGCATCGATGTCGCAGCGCGTGGCGATCACGTTCCGCCCGGCGAGCGGCGTGCGGCCACCACGGCGGCGGTGGCCGGCTACCAGCACACCATGATCGAGCTCGCCCCCCAGGGCCCCCTCGACGTCTGGCAGCAGGCGGCGCGGGCCGACAATCTCGATTTTTCGGGGATCCGGATCGATTCGGAATCGCAAGGGGTGATCCGCAAGGCGGTAGAGAAAGCGCGCAAGCGCAACAACCAGACTCTGCTCGACCGGGTCGGCGAGCGTCGGGTCGATGGCGGCTGGCGCTTCCGCGAGGACCCGCCGATCCTGACGCGTGTCGACGACGCCACCCGCGAGGCGGTGATCTCCGGTCTCGAGCATTACGCCGACACCCTGCCGCGCGAGCGCCGGTTCATGCTGAGCCGCTACCATGTTGTCGATGTCGCCCACCGGGTCGTCGGAGTCGGCAGCGTCGGCACCCGCGCCTACGTAGCCCTGCTCTGCGGCAACTCGGATCGGGACGTGCTCTTCCTCCAGGTGAAGGAGGCGGTGCGCCCCGCCCACGCGCCCTATCTCCCGGGCATGCCCGAGCCCTATGCCAGCCACGAAGGCGAGCGGGTGATCTACGGTCAGCGCCTGCTCCAGGCAGTCGGCGATCCCCTACTCGGCTGGACCACCATCGGGGACAGGCCGTTCTACGTGCGGCAGATGAAGAATATGAAGGGTGAGATCCCGGTGTCGTGCATGACCGGGCAACCGCTCCTGTACTTCTCCTGGGCCTACGGCGCTCTCCTCGCGCGAGCCCATGCCCGCACGGGCGATGCTGCCGCCATCGCGGGCTATTGCGGCAAGGACCGTCACGCCGATCTGCGCGAGGCCCTGGCCGACTGGGCCGAGGCCTATGGCGAGCGCAATCAGGCGGATTACGAGATCTTCCGCGCCGCAATCGCCGAGGGCCGCCTGGAGGCGGCACCCGACCCGCATCTGTGACGATGCGACGGGGGAGGGGCGCCCCCGGATGCTTGATTCTCGCAAGGACCCTCGAAAGGGTGGGGCATGGCGCGCCGCATTCATCGGACCACGGACTTCCTCGCCGACGCCCTTCACCGGCTCGGCATCGCGGCCGGTGCCGTCGACCGGGAGGCACTCCGCGAGCGTCTCGGCCTCCCGGAACGGGGAGGGGTCTGCGAGGATGCAGCAGTGGCCGAGGCCCTGCGCGCGTCGGATGCGCGCCGGGACTTCGTTCGGGACGGCATTCCCGTCCTGACGCAGGCGATCCCCGCCCTGCGGGCCGAAGTCGATCCGGAAGGGCACGTGCGCTGGTGGGTGCGGGTGCTGTGCCCGCTCCTTGACGACAACCGCCTGGACCTGCGCCTCGACACGGCACCGGATGCCGAGGCCGCCGAAATCCTCGACGAGATGGCGCTCGGCAATGATCCGGCTTGGCGCCGCGAAGCCCTGCGGGCCCGAGTCGTCCAGATCGCGGGCCGCCTGCGCGGTAACCTCAACCGCACCATCTTACGCTTGCGGGATCAGATCCGCGCCGACATGGCCGAAACCGGGGCGGACGCCGTCACCTACATCGCCCACCTTGATCGCTCGTTGCGGTCGCGAGTCTTCACGGACGGGCCGGACGTGGCAGGCACCATCCTCGACACCCTGAAGGCGGTCCGCGCCCGGGGGAGGGTGGTGGCGCAGGAGGCATCCGGAACGCGGCGCCTGCGCGACCGGGCGGGGTTCGGGAGCTATATCGACAAGTTCGCCGCCGCACGGCGCATGGGTCGGCGCATCGTCTTCCACATGGGACCGACGAATTCGGGCAAGACCTACGCCGCCCTCGAAGCCCTGACCCAGGCCACAACGGGCGCCTACCTCGCCCCCCTGCGGCTCCTCGCCCTCGAGAATTACGAGGCGCTCCTGGCGCGGGGTCTGCGTGCCGGCATGGTCACGGGCGAGGAGATCCTGGGCGAACCCGACCCGACCCATACAGCCCGGACCATCGAGACGGCGGATCTGCGCCGCCCCCTCGACGTCGCGGTCATCGACGAGATTCAGATGCTGTCCGATCCCGACCGGGGTTGGGCCTGGACCAACGCCCTGTTCGGCATTCCGGCCCGCCTCGTCATCGTGTGTGGGGCCGAGGACGCGCTCTCGGCCGTGCGGCGGGCGGCGGAAGCGGCGGGCGAATCCCTCGACGTCGTCACCTTCACCCGCAAGACGCCCCTGGTGGCCCTCGACGCCCCCGTGCCCCTGGAGGCCGTCGAACCGGGCGATGCCGTCGTGGCCTTCTCCCGCCGGGCCGTGCACGAGAACCGCGAAATCCTCGTCGCCGCCGGACGCAGCGTCGCTACCATCTATGGTGCCCTGTCGCCGGAGGTGCGCCGGGCAGAAGCCGGGCGGTTCCGCGACGGTGAGGCCGAGGTGCTGGTCACGACGGACGCCATCGGCATGGGCCTGAACCTCGGCCCGCTCAAGCGCGTGGTCTTCGCTGCCATCCGCAAGTGGGACGGCACGCAGGAGCGCGCCCTCACGAATGCCGAGATCCGTCAGATCGCCGGCCGCGCCGGGCGCTTCGGCCACCAGGAAGCGGGCTACGTCGCGGCAGCCGACGACGACGGCCTCGGGCCGATCCGCGACGCCCTGTCGGGCGCCCCCACGGCGCCCGCCGCCGACACGCGGTTCTTCGTCCGCCCGGACCTCGCCGCCATCGAGGCCGCGGCCGCCGAACTCGGCACCGATTCCCTGAGCGCCGTGATGGCGCACTTCACCCGCGCGACCTTCTACGACGGCTCGCCGTTCCAACCTTCGGCCCTCGAGGACTTCCTCGGCGCGGCGGAGGCGGTCGACCGGGTGTCGCTGCCGATCCGCGAGAAATTCGCCTTCGCGGTCACGCCCATCGACCGGCGCGATCCCGTCGCCGTCGATGTCGTCGCGCGTTGGCTCCAGGCCCGCGCGGTGGGCGCCACGGTGCCGGCGCTCCGGGCCGACCATCAGGGCGATCTCGCCTATCAGGAACGCACGGTCCGCCTCGCCAGCGCCTACCTGTGGCTGGCGCGGCGGTTTCCCGACACCTTCGACGATGGCGCCGTGATGCGTGGCGTGCGCGAACGGGCGAACGCCGCCATCGAGCGAACTCTGCGGGAAACCGCGACGCTGAAGCTCACACAGCGCATTCGGGAAAAGACGCCGGATCGCGTGGCTTGATCGGACCGCCCCCGGACGGGAAGGCCCCAACTCACGAAGTCACTCCACCCGTTGCCAACCCGGACCGGTGAGCCGCTCCTGCGGCAGGAACTTCGCCTTGTAGTCCATCTTGCGCGAGCCCTCGACCCAGTAGCCGAGGTAGAGGTAGGGCAGGCCGAGGTCACGGGCGCGACGGATATGGTCGAGGATCATCAGGGTGCCGAGCGAGCGCTGCGCCTCCGTCGGTTCGTAGAACGAATAGACCATCGACAGGCCGTCCGAGAGCACGTCGGTCAGGCACAGGGCGACGGTGGAACCGATGCCCCGGCCGTTGATGGCGGTGTCCGGCCCGCGACGGCGATAGGCCACCAGATGGGTGTCGACGTGGCTGTCCTCGATCATCATGGCGTAGTCGAGCACTGTCATGTCGACCATGCCGCCGTCGCCGTGCCGGGCATCGAGATAGCGCCGGAACAGGGCGTATTGCTCCGAGGCCGGGCGATTCGGCTCCGGCGTACCCACGAGGTCGGCGTTACGCTGAAGAATGCGGCGCTGGCTCCCGGACGGCATGAAATCGGCCACCACCACCCGCACCGAGATGCAGGCGCGGCAGGTCTCGCAGGCGGGCCGGTAAGCGATGGTCTGCGAGCGGCGAAACCCACCCTGGGTCAGAATCTCGTTGAGGTCCCGGGCGCGTCGCCCGACGAGGTGCGTGAACACCTTCCGCTCCTCCTGTCCCGGCAAATAGGGGCAGGCGGACGGAGCCGTGAGATAGAATTGCGGCGTGTCGCGGGAATGGCTCGTCACACTGGGGTCGCTCGCGGCCTCGGGGCACGCGATGCGGCCCGAGCAATGAGTGTATCGACAACCTCCGCCGGCTCAACACCCTGAGACGCCGTTGCGGACCGAATTCGTCAGGCGGCCCGCACGACGGCGAGGCCGAGGAGGAGATCGTGGCCGAGGCGGCGGTCGGACCGCACGAGCCCGATGACGAGGTCGAGGGCCCAGAGAAGGAAGGTCGAGATCGCCACGTAGAACAGGAGAGCGTGGATGGCGGCGGTGATCATGTCGACCCGCGTGCCCTCCTGGTTCACCACCCGCAGGCCCATCATCCGCATGCCCCAGGTTCCCTGGCTCGCGCCGCCCACCGTGACGGCGCTGTAGAGGATGCCGCTCGCCGGCAGAACCGCGAACAGAGTCCAGCCGAGGCCGAAGGTCAGTGCGCCGATAATGGTGATCAGCAGGGTCAGGAGCGCCGTGAACCCGATGATGAACAGGATATCGAGGAGGTAGGCGACGAAGCGCGCCCCGAGGCTCGCCCGAATGACGGGCACCGCCATGGGAGCACCGTAGGCGGAATACGGGCGGGACGCGTAGCCGGGCGGGGCTTCGAGCATGGGGCGCTCCTCGGGGCAGGGCGGCGTTCGGTTCCCAGCAGGTGGGCGTCTATCCGCGAAATCTCAAGATCCGTCGGCGCCGGATCGCTTCGCCAAGGATCTCCGCCTTACGGCGCGGTCGCCCCCGGATCGGCGGCAGCGGCATCGGGGGTATCGAGGTAGAACTGCTTCAGGAGGTAGAGGGCGGCGCCGTTCATCGGCCCGTGTTCCGTCGTGATCGACAGGAGTTCGGCGCCCGGGCCGAAGCCGCACAGCACCCAGCGCTGGCGCGCGGCCAGGGTCGAGGGACCCGCAACCGCGTAATCGACCCGCAGGGCGTCGGGCGTCGGGCCCGCGCCGATATGCAGAATCCGCGGCGTGGTTCCGGGGGGCGCCAGGGCTGGTACCGCCTGGCGGCACGTGGTGGCCCGCTGCTGGTCGACGCTGCTCGCGCAGGCGGTGAGGACGAGGAGGGCAGCAAGGCCGAGACGGGCGGGCCTCACGCGCCGGCGCGCAGGCGCTCGGCGACCCGGGGAGCGTAGTAGGTGAGCACGCCGTCGGCTCCCGCGCGTTTGAACGCCAGCAGGCTCTCGGCCATGGCGCGCTCGCCGTCGAGCCAACCGTTGCGGGCGGCGGCCTCGATCATCGCGTACTCGCCCGACACCTGATAGGCGAAGGTCGGCACGCCGAACTCGTCCTTCACCCGGCGGATGATGTCGAGATAGGGCAGGCCGGGCTTCACCATCACGGAGTCGGCACCCTCCGCGAGATCGAGGGCGACCTCCCGCAAGGCTTCCGACGAGTTGCCGGGGTCCATCTGGTAGGTGCGCTTGTCGCCCACCAGCGCCGCCTGCGTGCCGATGGCGTCGCGGAACGGGCCATAGAAGGCCGAGGCGTATTTCGCCGCGTAGGCCATGATCTGGACGTCGCGAAAGCCCGCCCGGTCGAGGCCGGCGCGAATGGCGCCGACGCGCCCGTCCATCATGTCGGACGGGGCGATGATGTCGGCGCCCGCCTCCGCCTGGATCAGGCTCTGCTCGACGAGCAGTGCGACGGTCTCGTCGTTAAGGATGGCGCCGTCCTGCAGCAGACCGTCATGGCCGTGACTGGTGTAGGGATCGAGGGCGACATCGGTCATGAGCCCGAGTTCGGGCACTGCCTGCTTCACCGCCCGCACGGCCCGGCACACGAGGTTGTCGCGGTTGAGGGATTCGGAGCCGGTGGCGTCGCGCAAGGACGGCTCGGTGTAGGGAAAGAACGAAATTGCAGGAATGCCGAGGCGCGCGGCGTGCTCGGCCGACCGCACGATCTCGTCGACGCTGAGGCGCTCGACGCCCGGCATCGACGCGATGGGCTCGCGCCGGCCGGTCCCCTCGATGACGAAGAGCGGCCAGATCAAATCGTCGACCGTCAGGGTATGCTCGCGCACGAGGCGGCGCGACCAGGCCGACTTGCGGTTGCGGCGTGGGCGCTGGGTGATGCCGAGGGCGGCCGGGCGGGCGCTCTCCGCGGCGGCTTCGAGGGCGATGGGGCGCGGTGTCGGCATCTCGTCGGGCATGGGGTCATCCGGACCTGCCGCATCGCCTGGGGATGCGGGAGACGCCCGCCTACCACATCCGCGAAAGCCTCCGAAACCCAACCCGCCGTCGCAACCCGATCCGCCCCCGGAGATTGACGGGCCGGGCCCAAACTTCGTCTATGCGGACGATCCCGAGGACAGGATGAGCGATGCTGGGCGAGGACGAAGCGGAAATCCTGCTCACGCGGCGCGGCGCGGTGGGCCTCGTGACTTTGAACCGGCCGCGCGCGCTGAATGCCCTGTCCCTGGCGATGATCCGGGCGATGCACCGGCAGCTGCAAGCCTGGGAAACGGACGACTCCGTGACGCGGGTCGTCCTGCGCGGCGTCGGCGGACGCGCCTTCTGCGCCGGGGGCGACGTGCGGGCGATTCATGCCCTGGCCCGCACCGGACGCTCCGAGGAGGTCGACGCGTTCTGGCACGGCGAATACGCCCTCGATGCCGCCGTGAAGGCCTACCCCAAGCCCATCGTGTCGCTCATCGACGGCCTCACCATGGGCGGCGGCAACGGCATCTCGCTGCACGGCAGCCACAGGGTCGCGTCGGAGGGCTACCGTTTCGCCATGCCGGAGGTCGGAATCGGCTTCTTCCCCGATGTCGGCATGACCTACGCCCTGCCGCGCCTGCCCCACCGGGCCGGCGCCTACCTCGCGCTCACGGGCGCGACCATCGGGGCCGGAGACGCCCTGGCGCTGGGGTTGGCAACGCATCATGCCCCGGCCGCGCGTTTCGACGCCATCGTCGACAGCCTTGCGGAGGGGGACAGCATCGAGGCCGCGCTCGCGGCGCAGGCGGACGTGCCGCCGCCCCCGGGGTCCGTGATGGCGCACCGCGCCCTCATCGAGGCGTGCTTCTCGGAACGCGACGTGACCGGGATCCTCGCGCGGCTCGACGCCGTGGCGGCAGGCGAGGCGGGTTCGAGCGAGGCGGCCTTCGCCGCCGATACGGCCGCCCTGATCCGCACCCGCTCACCCACCAGCCTGTGCATCGCCCACTTGCAGATGCGGCGAGGCGGGGCGATGACCTTCGCCGAGTGCATCGCCGCCGAGACCCGTCTCGCGATCCTGCTGATGCAGGGCCATGACTTCTTCGAGGGCGTGCAGGCGGCCCTGATCGACAAGTCCGGCGCCCCGGCCTGGAGGCCGGCGACCCTGGACGCCGTCGATGCGGCGGCCATCGTGGCCGCGTTCGAGGGCGAGGGCGGCGCTCACGCCTCGCCGGAGCGGGATGCCGGTCGACATTCATGACGCCGCGGCCGGGGATCCGGTTAGGGCCTTCAAGAAAGGAACGGACACGACGTGCGCAGTTTGACCAAGGTTGGCGGGGGGCGGGGCGGGCGCGCGGGGGAGGGCGACGACCGGATCGAGCGGTCGCCGCGCCCACCCCAGACGGGCTGGGACGTGGTTCTGGTGTGGTTCATGCGCCTGACCGCGCTGATCTGGCTCGCGAAGGCCGTGGCCAACTGGGCCTCGATCGTCGACGTCCTGCCGGGCGCGGCGCCATTCGCGACCGAGCCGGTTCCCCGCCAGACGGTGATCGTCTACTTCGCCGTCATCGACGCCATGGCGGCGGTCGGCCTGTGGCTCACCAGTGCTTGGGGCGGCGTTGTCTGGCTGCTCGCAGCGACGAGCGCCCTGACCCTCGCGCTCCTGACACCGCATCTGCTGCCAATGTCAGTGCCTCACCTTGTTCTGCAGGCAAGCATCGTGACGATCTACTTTGTCCTATCCTGGTTGGCGGCGCGCGAAATCCGGTGAACGAGTCCTTACGACGATCGCTTCATCTTGCATTTACCGACAGAGGTAAATCGCAAATTCATCCTATCGCTTAAACCGTCTTTCATCCGCGCTGCCTAGGTTGGGTTCATGAGCGGTGGCAACGAACACCGGCCCTGCAACGCGAAGATTTGACGAGGCCAGCGATGAAGTCCCAGGCAACCAAGGTTAGCGAGACGAATACCGCCCCCGAGGCCGCCCCCCACGGCTCCTACCTCGAAGCCCTCCACCTCGTGGAGCGCCTGCACCGCCGCCTCCTCGATGTGATCAAGGACGAGTTCGAGCGCCGCGACCGCGAGGACGTCAACAGCGTCCAGGCCCTGCTGCTCTACAACATCGGCGACAAGGAACTCACTGCGAGCGAGCTGCGCACCAAGGGCTACTATCTCGGTTCCAACGTCTCCTACAACGTCAAGAAGCTCGTCGAGGCCGGCTACCTCCACCATGCCCGCTCCACCACGGACCGCCGTTCCGTGCGGATCAGCCTCACCGACAAGGGCCGCCAGATCCACGACATCATCCAGAGCCTGTACGACAAGCATGCCCGCACCATTCAGCCCATCGGCGGCATCTCGGACGACGATTTCGGCCGCATGAACACGGCCCTGGGCCGCCTCGAGCGCTTCTGGACCGATCAGATCCGTTACCGGCTCTAGCAGAGCCTCGAAGGCGGCGCCGGTTTGATCGGCAAGAGCTGCGGAAAGCCAACCGACTACCGGCGTCGGTGCCCTCCGAGTTCCGGAGGGAACCAAGCGGAAGATTTAGGAGAAGCGGGCCCACGCACCGGAACCGGAGCGGGTGGGCCCGCTTCCGTTTCGACAACCGGCCCGATCCCGATCCGCGGGGATCATCCAGGTAATCGCCGCTCTGGCGCCTATGGACCGAGTCTATTGACCGGCGCTTTTTCAGAAGCAGGCGCGTCAGTCTGGCTGCGAGCCCGACCCGATCCTCGCACCGGAGAACACGAGTAAGGCGGGGCTCACGCGGCGACTGGGCAGGGCGCCATCAATGCTCCGCACAACAAAAAAGGGTGCCGCCCAATCTGGACGGCACCCCTCATCAGGTAACGGCGGTCTTAGTTGAAGGTGTCGATCTCAGCCGACTCGTAGCTGGTGACTTCCATGCCGACGCAGACTTCCTGAACGATGGGGGCAGACCACTTCATGGCGTTTCTCCTGGTTTGGGTTGGATGGTTACGACGGACGTCCCGAGGGACGCCGATCCCTTAGTTGAAGGGATCGATTTCTGCCGACTCGTAGCTCGTGACTTCCATGCCGACGCAGATTTCTTGAACGACGGGGGCTGACCACTTCATGGTGTTTCTCCTTCGTGTTCGACCCCCTGAATATGCCGATGCATTGGGCGCAACACAAGTGGGCACTACACTTATATTTCTCATAGGGTCGTGTCGGGGAGGGCGGGGCCGTAAAGCGGCATCCGCATGGCGCCGCCGAGCAGTGCCTCAACGACGCGGCCGCTGGATCGATCCGGCGTGATGGAATCGGAGGTTTCGGGGGAAGGGTAGGACCCGTCTCGCAACTCCGGCTTGACGCGCACGGGATGGAGGCGCACGCACGCGCCGCCTGCCCGTGCGGGCGCTCCTTCAAACCGAACGATGCCCAGCGACAGTTCCCGACGATCTCCCGCGCCCTGCGCGGCCGCGCACGTCGCCGATCCGGCTCCCTGAGGGTTCGGGCGGCGCAACGCCCCGGCCGCCCGCGGCCGTGCGACTTCGCGCGAGGTTTAAGCCCATGAACGCGACCGTTTCCTTCACGGCCAATGTCGATCCCTCCGTCCTGGCCGCGCGGCTTTCGGACGAACGCGCCCCCGATATCGTCGAGGCCCTGAACGAAGAGGCGCCCGAGGTCGCCGCCGCCATCCTCCTCGGCCTGCCACAAGACCGCGCCATCGAGGTTCTGGATCAACCCGAGCTCGACTGCGCCGCCGACATCGTCGAGATGCTGCCGCGCGACCGCGTCGCCTCCTTCCTCTCGGGCATGTCGGCCGATCGCGTCACCGACATCTTCCGCGAGATCGAGGAGCCGGGACGCTCCGATCTGCGCGCCCGCCTCGACGCCGAGACGCGCGGCACCATCGATCGCCTGAGCGCCTACGGCGAGGAGAGCGTCGGGTCGCTCATGACCACCGAATTCGTCGCCGTGCCGGGCGACTGGACCGTCGGGCAGACCCTCGAGCACGTCCGCCACGTCGAGAAGACGCGCGAGACGATCTATTCCATCTTCGTCCTCGACCCACGCACACGGGCGCTCACCAAGGCGGTGCCCCTGCGCCGCCTCATCTCGGGGAATCCGAACGATAACGTGCTCTCGGTGGCGCCCGGCCGGCGGCCGCTCGCCGTCTCGCCTACGGCAAGCCGCGAGGAGGCCGCGCGCCTGATCTCGAAATACGATCTCCTGGCGCTGCCCGTCATCGATGCGGTGGGCCACCTCATCGGCATCGTCACCGTCGACGACATGATCGACGCTATGGTCGAGAAGCAGACCCAGGACGTGCAGCGCTTCGGCGGCATGGAGGCTCTGCCCGACCCCTACATGGATATCGGCTTCTTCACGATGATCCGGAAGCGGGCCGGCTGGCTCTGCGCCCTGTTCCTCGGCGAGATGATGACCGCCACCGCCATGCAGGGCTTCGAGGGCGAATTGGAGAAGGCCATCGTCCTCACCCTGTTCATCCCCCTCATCATGAGTTCGGGCGGCAATTCGGGCAGTCAGGCAACATCGCTTCTCATCCGCGCCCTCGCACTCCATGAAGTCCGCCTGCGCGACTGGTGGCGGGTGGCCTTGCGCGAACTGCCCACGGGGCTCGTCCTCGGGGGGATCCTCGGGATCATCGGCGTGGTCCGGATCGTCGTCTGGCAGAAGACCGGCCTGTACGATTACGGCGTGCATTGGCCCCTCGTCGCCGCCACGGTCGGCGTGGCGCTCGTCGGAATCGTCACCTTCGGCTCGCTGACGGGCTCGATGCTGCCGTTCCTGCTCCAGCGGCTCGGCTTCGATCCGGCCACGGCCTCGGCCCCGTTCGTCGCGACCCTGGTCGATGTGACCGGCCTGGTGATCTACTTTTCCGTCGCGATGCTGATCCTGCACGGCACGCTTCTGTGACAAACGCGGCCGGATGAACTTCCGGTGACGCGGGGTCGCATTGCAAAAAAGTTCCGGACGGTGCTTGCCTGCCGCCGGGCTGACTTTCCTTCGAAAGCCTCTAATGTCTCGCCCGGCCACGCCGCGTTCGCGCGGTACGGTCGTGCCCGTATCCCTGCTCGGAGTCCGACACTTGGCGAACCACTCGGCGACCCCCTCGGCGAATTACGCTGCGGCCCCTTCGGCGAACCCGGTCGTGAATGCCGACGGCACCATCCCGGGGACGGACGGAACGCGGCGCGACTTCATGTTCCTCGCCACCGGCGCGGCCCTCGCCGTCGGGGCCGGCGCCTTGGCCTGGCCCTTCGTCGCCTCCATGGCACCGGACGCGGAGACGATCGCGGCGGGTGCGCCCCTTGAGGTCGACCTGACGCCGATCCAGGAAGGGCAGATCGTCAACGTGTTCTGGCGCGGCAAGCTCATCTTCGTCCGTCACCGCACGGAGAAGGAGATCAAGGAAGCGGCCGCCGTGCCGATGAAGGATCTCATCGATCCGCAGGCCGACGCCGCGCGGGTCAAGGACGGCCACGCCCAATGGCTCGTGGTCTATGGCAACTGCACCCATCTCGGCTGCGTGCCGATCGGACATCAGGGCCAATATGAGGGCTGGTCGTGCCCGTGCCACGGCTCGCTGTACGACACCTCGGGCCGCGTCCGCCGTGGCCCCGCCCCGACGAACCTGCCCGTTCCGCCCTACGGATTTGAGACGGCCACCAAGATCCGGATCGGCGAAGAGGGCGGCAAGGCTGCTGCCTGACGCCGGACCATGCGACGGGATTTCATGAAACAGTTTTCGGAGCGGGTAGCCCCATGAGCGCACACGCCAACACCTATGTCCCCAAGAGCCGCCTGGCGAAGTGGTTCGAATCGCGCCTGCCGCTCGTCGGCCTCGTCCACTCGTCGTTCGTCGCCTTCCCGGTGCCGCGCAACCTGAACTACTTCTGGACCTTCGGGGCGATCCTCATCGCCATGCTGATGTCGCAGATCGTCACCGGCATCTGGCTGGCGATGCACTACGATCCGTCCGCCGCCAACGCGTTCAACTCCGTCGAGCACATCATGCGCGACGTGAACTACGGCTGGCTGCTGCGCTATATGCATGCCAACGGCGCGTCGATGTTCTTCGTCGCGGTCTACATCCACATGTTCCGAGCGCTGTATTATGGCTCATACAAGGCCCCGCGCGAGATCCTCTACATCCTCGGCGTGATCATCTACCTGCTGATGATGGCCACCGCCTTCCTCGGCTACACCCTGCCGTGGGGCCAGATGAGCTTCTGGGGCGCCACCGTCATCACCAGCATCCTGGGTGCGATTCCGATCGTCGGCGAGACGATCCAGAGCCTGCTCTGGGGCGGTTACTCCGTCGGTAGCCCGACGCTCAACCGGTTCTTTTCGCTTCACTATCTCCTGCCGTTCATGATCCTCGGCGTGGTGGTGCTTCACGTCTGGGCGCTGCACGTCACCGGCCAGAACAATCCGGCCGGCATCCCGATCAAGTCGAGCAAGGACGCTGTGCCGTTCACGCCCTACGCCACCGTGAAGGACGTGTTCGCCACCGTCGTGTTCGGCATCTTCTTCGCCTACTGGATCTTCTACCAGCCGAACTACCTCGGTCACGCCGACAACTACGTCCCGGCTAACGCCGCCGTGACCCCGGCCCACATCGTGCCGGAATGGTACTTCCTGCCGTTCTACGCGATCCTGCGCGCAGTGCCGGACAAGCTCGGCGGCGTGATCCTGATGTTCAGCGCCGTGATCATCCTCGCCTTCGCGCCCTGGCTCGACACCTCGCGCGTGCGCTCGGCCAACTACCGTCCGATCTATCGGCAGTTCTTCTGGCTGTTCGTCGTCGTCACGATTCTGCTGGGATGGCTCGGCTCGAAGCCGCCGGAGGGGGGCTACGTCATCGCGGCCCGCCTGTGCACGGCCTATTACTTCCTCCACTTCCTCGTCGTGATGCCCCTGGTCGGCCTCTTCGAGACGCCCAACCGGCTGCCGGGCTCGATCCTCGAGAGCGTCACCGGTCCGGGCAAGCAGGTCTCGGGATCCGGCATGCCGGCCGGCGCCGCGGCCGCACCGCAGACCAAGGGTTGAGGGCAGGGGACTTTTGAGCACCATGAAAACCACCCGCCTTCTCGCCGCGTCCCTCGTCGCGGCCACTCTCAGCGTCACCGTGGCCTCGGCGGAGGAGCACGGCGCTCCCCAGCCGCCGCGGGAGAAGTGGAGCTTTGCCGGCATGTTCGGCCGCTTCGACCAGGCCCAGCTACAGCGCGGCTTCCAGGTCTATCGCGAGGTCTGCTCGAGCTGCCACGGCATGAGCCTCGTGCGCTTCCGCAACCTGTCCGAGCCCGGCGGTCCCGGCTTCAGCGCCAATCAGATCAAGGCGCTGGCGGCCGAGTACAAGGTCAAGGAACTGAACGACTCCGGCGAGGAGGTCGAGCGGCCGGCACGGGCCGCCGATGCATTCCCGTCGCCGTTCCCCAACGACAAGGCGGCGGCCGCCGCCAACGGCGGCAAGGCGCCGCCGGATTTCTCGGTGCTCGCCAAGGCCCGCACCTACGAGCGCGGCTTCCCGAAGTTCCTCACCGATGCCATGCCCCTCGTCGGCTACACGGAGCACGGCGTGGACTACATCCACGCAATCCTGACCGGTTACGAGGATCCGCCGGCGGGCAAGGAGGTTCCCGCGGGCACGTACTACAACAAGTACTATCCCGGACACCTCATCGCGATGCCGAAGCCCCTCAGCGACGGGCAGCTGACCTACGCGAAGAACGACAAGGGTGAGCCGGTGGTCCCCGAGACCGTCGACCAGTACGCCAAGGATGTCGGAGCGTTCATGGCCTGGACGGCCGAACCGCACATGATGGCGCGCAAGGCCCTCGGCCTGCGGGTGATCCTGTTCCTCATCGTGCTCTCGGGCCTGCTCTACTACGTCAAGAAGCGGATCTGGGCGAAGGTGGGTGGCGAGGTCCACGGCCTCCAGCCCGAACTGCACAAGACCTACTGATCGGAGCGCGCGGGGCTCGACACGGGCGCCGTCCTCATCGAAACACCACGGCGCCGGCGCACCCGAACGGGGGCGGCCGGCGCTGATCGTATGGAGCCTTGGGTATGACGCAAGCGGTTCTCGGCGTGATGGGCGGATCGGGGGTCTACGATCTGCCGGGCCTGGAGGACGTCCGCGAAGAGGCGGTGCAGTCGCCCTGGGGCGAGCCTTCGGACGCCCTGCGCATCGGCCGGATCGGCGCCACCAAGGTGGTGTTCCTCGCGCGCCATGGACGCGGTCACCGCCTGTCGCCGTCGGGCATCAACTATCGCGCCAACATCGACGTGCTGAAGCGGGCCGGCGTCACCGACCTCGTATCGCTCTCCGCCTGCGGCTCGTTCCGCAGCGAGCTCCACCCGGGCCTGTTCGTCCTCGTCGATCAGTTCGTCGATCGGACGCACGGCCGCACGGCGTCGTTCTTCGGCAACGGTTGCGTCGCCCATGTCTCCCTCGCCCATCCGGTCGGTCCCGCCCTGCAGAACCGTATCGCCCAGGCCGCCGAGGCCGAGGAGATCGCGATCCATCGCGGCGGCACCTACGTCTGCATGGACGGCCCACAATTCTCGTCCTACGCCGAATCGACCAACTACAAGGCCCAGGGCTACGACGTCGTCGGCATGACCAACATGCCGGAAGCCAAGCTCGCCCGCGAAGCCGAAATTACCTACGCCACCATCGCCATGGTCACGGATTTCGATTGCTGGCACCCGACCCATGACGCCGTCGACGTCGCCGCCGTCGTGGCCGTCGCCCGCGCCAATGCGAGCAAGGCCGCCCGCCTCGTCGCGCGCCTCGCCCGCGACTTTCCGCAGGAGCGTGAAGCGTGCCCCGTGGGCTCCGCGAACGCCCTCGACGGCGCCATCATGACGGCCGAGAGCCACCGCGATCCGGTGCTTCTCGCCAAGCTCGACGCCGTGGCCGGGCGCGTTCTGCGGGGCTGAAACCGCTCGGCTGGCGGCCGGCATTCCTGGTGAATCGCGGCGCGGCTCACTTCACAGGCAGGCTATGTTGGTCCTAGAAGGCGCTTTGGCCTTCCGAACCCAAATGTCACGCGAGCAAAAACCAGGCATGCGCGCCGCCAGCATCGACCGCCGCACGGCGGAAACCGACGTCCACGTCTCGGTGAACCTCGACGGAACCGGTCGGGCTACCATCGCGACGGGCGTCGGCTTCCTTGACCATATGCTCGAATTGCTGGCCCGCCACGCCCTGTTCGACATCGACGTCTCGGTCACGGGCGACCTGCACGTCGATCAGCACCACACCACGGAGGATGCCGGCATCGCGCTCGGCCAGGCCTTCGCCCAGGCCCTGGCCGACAAGCGCGGCATCGCGCGCTACGCCGACATCCACCTGCCCATGGACGAAGCATTGACGCGAGTCGCCGTCGATATCTCGGGCCGGCCGTTCCTCGTGTTCCGCACGGCGTTCAAGGTCGAGAAGATCGGGCAGTTCGACACCGAACTCGTGCGCGAGTGGTTCCAGGCCTTTGCCATGAACGCCGGCATCACCCTCCATGTCGAGACCCTCTACGGCGACAATGCCCATCACATCGCCGAGAGCTGCTTTAAGGGATTGGCCCGCGCCTTGCGGCAAGCCGTCACCGTCGATCCGCGCGAGGGCGGCCGCGTTCCCTCTACGAAGGGGTCGCTCTGACCGCGCCGGTCCGGACGAAAGGATACGCCATGCGCACCTATACGTTGCATCTCGATCGGGACGCCGTCGCCGGAGAGGCGCACGGCCTCGAGCGCGCGCACCTCGTGCCGGATGGCCTGTCCTGGGCGGCGTTCGCCTTCGGGCCTCTCTGGTTTCTCTATCATCGCCTCTGGCTCGCGGCGCTGGGAGTCCTCGGGCTCCTCGTCGCGACGGCATTCGCCGGGCATATGGCTGGTCTCACGCCGTTTGCCGGATTCGTCGTGACGGTGCTGGTGCTCCTGCTCGTCGGTCTCGAAGCCTCGTCCCTTCGGCGCTGGACCTATGCCAGCCGCGGCCGCCCCGTCCGCGATGCGGTGCTGGCGGGCAGTCTGGAGGAAGCCGAGATGAAGGCCGCGACGCGCTGGCTCGACGGCGCAGCCCCGGCGCGCCCGGCGCTCGCCCCCCACACCCGCGCTCCGTCCAGGCCGAATGAGCCGGCCATCGGGATGTTTCCGCTCAGCGAGGGCGGGCGGTGACGAGCGAGACCGTCGCAATCATCGATTACGGCTCGGGCAACCTGCACTCGGCGGTCAAGGCCTTCGAGCGCGCCGCCCGCGAGGCCGGCCTCGACGGGACCCGTATCCTGCTGACCTCCGAGGCCGAGGCGGTGGCGGCGGCTGACCGGGTCGTGCTGCCGGGTGTGGGCGCCTATGCCGATTGCCGGGCTGGGCTCGACGCCGTGCCGGGCATGGTCGAGGCCATGACGCATGCGGCCAGGACCCGGGCGCGTCCGTTCCTCGGCATCTGCGTCGGCATGCAGCTGCTCGCGTCCCATGGCCTCGAATACGCGACCACACCGGGCCTCGACTGGATCCCGGGTGACGTCGCCCCGATCCGCCCGTCCGATCCGGCGCTTAAGGTGCCGCATATGGGGTGGAACACCCTGACGACCGACCGCGACCATGCCCTGCTGTCGGGGATCCCGACGGGCGACGACGGCCTGCATGCCTACTTCGTCCACAGCTTCGCGCTACGTCCACTGAACGGCGCGGACACTGTGGCGCACAGCGATTACGGCGGCCCGGTCACCGCCATGGTGGCGCGTGACAACATTGCCGGCACGCAGTTTCACCCAGAGAAGAGCCAGCGCCTCGGCCTCGCGCTCCTCGCCAACTTCCTGCTGTGGCGCCCCTGAGCGGGGCTGCCTTGATGCCACGCATAGCCCGAAAGCGAACCGACGCGTGATCCTGTTCCCGGCCATCGATCTCAAGGAAGGGCGCTGCGTTCGCCTCGTGCAGGGCGACATGGCCCAGGCCATCGTCTTCAGCGACGATCCGGCCGCCCAGGCCGCCGTCTTCGAGGAACAGGGCTTCTCCTGGCTCCACGTGGTAGATCTCGACGGAGCCTTCGCCGGCGCGCCGATGAATGCCGGCGCCGTCGATGCGATTCTCGCCCGCACCAAGCTCCCCGTGCAGCTCGGCGGCGGCATCCGCGAGATGAAGACCCTGGAGGCCTGGCTCGCCAAGGGCGTCAGCCGGGTCATCATCGGCACGGCCGCCGTGCGGGATCCGGCCTTCGTGCACGAGGCGGCACGCCTCTATCCCGGCAAGATCGCCGTCGGCATCGATGCCAAGGACGGACGCGTCGCCGTCGAGGGCTGGGCCAAGACGTCGAGCATGACCGCGGAAGAGCTCGGCCGCCGCTTCGAGGATGCCGGCGTCGCGGCCATCATCTACACGGACATCGCCCGCGACGGCATCCTCAAGGGCCTCAACATCGAGATGACCCTGGGGCTCGCCCGTGCCGTGACGATTCCCGTCATCGCCTCCGGAGGCCTCGCGTCCATCGACGACGTGCATCGCCTCCTCGAACCCGACTGCGCGCTGCTGGCCGGCGCCATCACCGGACGCGCCCTTTATGACGGCCGCATCGACCCGCGCGAGGCCCTCGCGGCCATCGCCAGAGCCAAAGGCGGCAGGACGAAGGGCGGCGCGGCCGCCTGACCGCGCCGCGGGAGAACCATCGTGCTCAAGACCCGCATCATCCCCTGCCTCGACGTCAAGGACGGCCGCGTCGTCAAGGGCGTGCAGTTCCTCGAACTGCGCGACGCCGGCGATCCCGTCGAGGCGGCCAAAGCCTACGACGCGGCCGGGGCCGACGAGCTCTGCTTCCTCGACATCACCGCGAGCCACGAGGACCGGGGTACGCTCCTTGACGTGGTCAGCCGCACGGCGGAGGCCTGCTTCATGCCGCTCACCGTCGGCGGCGGCATTCGCACGGTGGCGGACATCCGCACGCTTCTACTCGCCGGGGCCGATAAGGTCTCGATCAACACCGCCGCCGTGAACGATCCCGATTTCGTGGCGCGCGGCGCAGAGAAGTTCGGCAGCCAGTGCATCGTGGTGGCCATCGATGCCAAGCGCACCTCGGTGCCGGGCGAACCGGAGGCGTGGCAGATCTTCACCCATGGCGGGCGCAAGGCCACGGGGCTCGACGCCATCGCGTTCGCCCGCACGGTGACCGCGCGGGGCGCCGGCGAACTCCTCGTCACCTCCATGGACCGCGACGGGATGCGCTCCGGCTACGACCTCGCGCTCACCCGTGCCATCGCCGATGCCGTGAGCGTGCCAGTGATCGCATCCGGCGGCGTCGGCGGCCTCGACGACCTCGTGGCCGGGGTGCGGGACGGGCATGCCAGCGCGGTGCTCGCGGCGTCAATCTTCCATTTCGGGCAGCACAGCGTAGCCGAGGCCAAGGCGCACATGGCGGCGGCCGGTCTCGCCATGCGCCGCGACGCCTGACGCGGGGACCGGGGAGCGGCTTGCCCCATCACCGGACCTTCGCCACAACCGCCGGTGCAACTTTCTTCAGGGAGTGGCACGATAAGTCCAGCACGCCGGGACCCGGGACCGCATGACCGACTTCACCCTCGCAGACCTCGACGCCCTCGTGGCGGACCGCGCCAAGGCCCCGGCCGACCAATCCTACACCGCGAAACTGCTCGCCGGTGGACCGGCGAAGCCAGCGAAGAAGCTCGGCGAAGAGGCCGTCGAGGCGGCCATCGCCGCCGTGCAGGGGGATCGGGCCGGCCTCGTGAGCGAAGCGGCGGACGTGCTCTACCATCTCGTGGTGCTGCTGCGGGCCGGCGGCGTCGCCCTCGACGAGGTCATGGCGGAACTCGAGCGGCGCACCGCCCAGAGCGGCATCGCCGAGAAGGCCGCCCGGAGGCATACATGACGGAGGCGGCCATCGGCGTGGCTCCGCACGTGGAGCGCGATCCCGCCGTGGGGCAGGATCCCGTCACCGGTCTCGGCCCCGAACGGCTCTCACCCTACCGTCTCTTCACCCGCGAGGAATGGGCGCAGCTGCGCGCCGACACGCCCCTGACGCTGGGGGCCGAGGACGTGACACGGCTGCAATCCCTCAACGACCCGATCTCGGTGGAGGAGGTGGAGGCGATCTATCTGCCGCTTTCGCGCCTGCTCTCCCTCTACGTCGCGGCGACGCAGGGGTTGTTCAAGGCGACCCAGCGCTTCCTCATGGCCGAGCACGAGACCAAGGTTCCCTACATCATCGGGGTCGCGGGCTCCGTGGCGGTGGGCAAGTCCACCACCGCGCGAGTGCTCAAGGCCCTCCTGGCGCGCTGGCCCAACACGCCGAAGGTCGACCTCATCACCACGGACGGGTTCCTGCTGCCCAATGCCGAGCTCAAGGCCATGGATGCCATGGACCGCAAGGGCTTTCCGGAGAGCTACGACACCGCCGCCCTGCTACGTTTCCTCACCGACATCAAGGCCGGCAAGAAGCGGGTCGCCGCCCCCCTCTATTCGCACCTCGTCTACGACGTCGTGCCGGGCGAGGAGCGGGTGGTGGAATCCCCCGACATCCTCATCGTCGAGGGCCTGAACGTGCTTCAGCCCGCGCGCCTGCCCCGCGACGGCACGGCGATCCCGTTCGTGTCGGATTTCTTCGATTTCTCGATCTACCTCGACGGCCACGAGGACGATCTGCATCGCTGGTACGTCAACCGCTTCCTGCGCCTGCGCCAGACGGCTTTCCGCGATCCCCTATCCTATTTCCGGCGCTACGCCGAGGTGACGGAGGCCGAGGCCCTCGAGATCGCCGACAATCTCTGGACGACCATCAACCTGCCCAACCTGCGCGACAACATCCTGCCGACGCGCCAGCGCGCGAGCCTCATCCTCGCCAAGGGCGCGAGTCATCGCATCGAAAGCGTGGCCCTGCGCCGCCTGTGACCGGGGTCCCTCGCTGACGACGCGTCAGATTACTGCGAGCGGCGCGCCTGGGGCGATTGGCCCCGTGAAGCACAACTGTTAGATCTGCCGCCGCGACCCGAGCGGTGGAGACGACGATTTCCGATCAAGCGTGGGCAACCGGCCTTGGCCTCGTTGCCGTTCTCGTCCTCGTGCTGGCCAACGGGTTCTTCGTGGCCGCCGAGTTCGCCCTCGTCTCCGTGCGGCGCAGCAGGGTGTCCGAGCTCGTCACCGAACGGCGGACGAACGCAAAGGCCCTCCAGCGCGCCACCGACCACCTCGACGCGCATCTGGCCGCGACCCAGCTCGGCATCACCATCTCGTCCCTGGCCCTCGGCTGGGTGGGCGAACCGGCGCTCGCGCACCTCATCGAACCGGCGGTGGCTTGGCTCCCGTCCACTGCGGGCGTGGTGGCCTCCCATACCATCGCGGTGGCGATCTCGTTCGTCATCATCACCGCCCTGCACATCGTGCTCGGCGAGCTCGCACCGAAGAGCCTCGCGCTCCAGCGCAGCGAGCGCACGGCCCTCACGGTGGTGCGGCCGCTCAGCCTGTTCCTGTTCGTGTTCCGTCCGGCGATCCTGTTCCTCAACGGGCTCGGGAACGGCGTCGTGCGCCTGTGCGGCCTCAAGGCCGGCCACGGCGAGGGCTCCCTGCACTCCACGGCGGAACTGAACCTCCTCATCCAGGCGAGCCAGGAAGCCGGGCTGATTCAAGAAGCGCAGCAGGAGGCGGTGGAGCGCATCTTCTCGATCGGCGAGCGCAAGGTTCGTGACATCATCACCCCGCGTCACGAGGTCGAGTGGGTCGATGCCGATGACGACCGAGCCGCGATCTTGAAGGCCGTGCGCGAGTGCGACCATGCCCAGATCGTCGTCAGCCGCTCCCAGGTCGACGAGGTTGTCGGCGTGGTGCGCAAGCAGGACCTCCTGAACCAGGTGCTCGACGGCAACGCCATCGATGTCCTGGCCGCGACGCAGCCGCCCATCGTCGTCCACGAGAGCCTATCGATCCTGGCGGTGCTGGAGATCTTCCAGGCCCAGCCCGTGCGCATGGCCATCGTGGTGGACGAGTATGGCAGCCTGGAGGGGATCGTCACCCAGACCGATCTGCTCGAGGCCATCGCGGGCGACATCCCGGAGATCGGCGACGAGCCGGCGGTGGTCGAACGCGAGGATGGGTCGCTGCTCATCGACGGGATGATGCCGGCTGGGCAGGCCTTCGAGCGCCTCGCCTTTGCGGAGCACCCCAACACAGAGGATTTCGCCACCCTCGCCGGGTTCGTCATCTTCCAGCTCGGGCGGATCCCTGCGGCCGGCGATGCCTTCGAGACCCACGGTTGGCGCTTCGAGGTGGTGGATATGGACGGCCGCCGCGTCGACAAGATTCTGGCGACGCCCCGACCCGCGTAAAGACGGAGGGCCTCAGCCGTCCAGCGGATAGGCGGACTCGACGAGGTAGGGGCCGCCGCCGGTGGAGGCACGGGCCGAGAACAGGGCGATCCGCGTCGCGGTGAAATGCTGGGGCGGGAAGAAGCCGGCTTCCGAGAGATACCGCGCCACGTCCGGGGCACGGACCTGACGGGCGAGGCGCGCCAGGGTGACGTGGGGCGTGAACCGGCGCGTGTCGGGCGCCGCTCCGGCATCCCGTGCGAGGCGCTCGTGTTCGGCCTGTAAGTCGGTCAGCGTCGGATCGGACGCGACGGTGGCGAGGAGCGAGCGTGGCTTGTCGCCTCCGAACACCCCGAGGCCGTCGAGAACGAGATTGAGGGGCGGGCGCACCCGCGCGGCGACGAGCCCCTCGTGGAGGGCCTGCGCCACGGTCTCGTCCACGTCGCCGAGGAACCGCAGGGTGACGTGATAGTCCGTCGGCTCGATCCAGCGGGCTCCGGTGAGGGCGCCGCGCGCCCGCGCCAAGGCTTCGCCCACATCGGCCGGTACCTCGATCCCGGTGAACAGGCGCGGCATCAGCGGCTCACCGCCTGGAGACGGTCGAGGAAGGTCTCGACGCTCGGCAGAATGCCCGCGACGATCGTCTCGACGCCCTTCACATTGGGATGAAGCCGGTCGTCGAGATTGTAGGCCTTGTCGCCCGCGATCCCGTCGAGGAAGAACGGGTAGAGGATGAGCCCATGCGTCCGCGCGAGGTCGGGATAGATTGCATCGAACCGCGCGACGTAATCCGGGCCGAGATTGGACGAGGCCTTCATGCCGGCGAGCATCACCGGAATGTTGCGCGCCTTGAGCCGGGCGATGATGGTGTCGAGCGCCTTGCGGGTCACGGCCGGATCGGTACCCCGCAGCATGTCGTTGGCGCCGAGTTCGAGGATCACCCCATCCGTCCCGTCGGGCACCGACCAGTCGAGGCGGTCGAGGCCGCCCGTGCTGGTGTCACCCGAGACGCCTGCGTTGGCGACGGTGACGGCCCGGCCCTTGTCCCGCAGCACGCGTTCGAGGACCGCGGGAAACGCGGCCGTGCCGGGCAACCGGTAGCCGGCAGTGAGGCTGTCGCCGAAAGCCACGAGGGATACGGGCCGTTCGCCCGACGCCGTCCATCCGGGGGAGGCGGTGAGACCCAGTGCGGCAAAGAGCGCCATCAGGCCGACCATGCAGCCGCGACCGTGGCGCCGCGCGGCCCCACGAGCCATATCGGCGAGGCGCTGCCGCGCGGCTCGAAAGGCCGTACCGGCCGGACGTGACTCTGAGCACCGACACATTCCAGCAAACCCCCGACTCTGCTCCGCTTCATTCCTATCCCCGCACAGATCGGTTTCCCATCGATGTCCGGCAAGGCCGACCCCGCCCGCAGCCCCTCCGCCATTTCCCTCGCCGGCCTCGATCTCAGCCTCGGACGCGGTGCGGCCCGCGTCCACGTCCTGCGGGGAATCACCCTCGATGTCGCGGCGGGCGAGGCGGTGGGCCTCGTCGGTCCGTCGGGCTCCGGCAAATCGACTCTCCTTATGGTGATCGCCGGCCTGGAGCGTCCGGATTCGGGCTCCATCGTGGTGGAAGGCACCGATCTCGGCGGCCTCGACGAGGATGCCCTGGCGCGGTTTCGCGGTCGGCGCATCGGCATCGTGTTCCAGGCCTTCCACCTCGTGCCGACCATGACGGCCCTGGAGAACGTGGCGCTGCCCCTCGAACTCGCCGACAAGCCCGAAGCCCAGGCACGGGCCAAGGCGGAACTCGAGGCCGTCGGCCTCGGCCACCGCCTCCACCACTATCCCGCCCAGCTCTCGGGCGGCGAGCAGCAACGCGTCGCCATCGCCCGGGCCATTGCGCCCGATCCGGCGATCCTCGTCGCCGACGAGCCCACGGGCAATCTCGACGAGGCGACGGGCCGGCAGATCGTCGACCTGCTGTTCACCCTGAAGCGCGACCGGGGGGCCACCCTCGTTCTCGTGACCCACGATCCCGGCCTCGCCCGGCTCTGCGACCGGACCGTGAGCCTGCGCTCCGGTCGCGTCGAAGCGGCCCTGGCGGCCTGATCATGCACGGAACCGTCACCGCCGCGCCCGCCCGCGTCCGCCGACCCGGCCTGCCCCTGACGTTGCGCCTCGCCTTGCGGGAGCTGCGCGGCGGCCTGTCGGGTTTTGCCGTCTTCATCGCCTGCATCGCGTTGGGCGTCGCCGCCATCGCGGGCGTCGCGTCCATCGCCCGCTCGCTGACGGATGGCCTCGGACGCGAGGGCGCGCGCATCCTCGGTGGCGACCTCACCTACAGTCTCATCAACCGCGAGGCGACGCCGGAGGAACGCGCCGTGCTCTCGGCGCAGGGGCGGGTCACCGTGGTGACGACCCTGCGCGCCATGGCGCTTGCCGGCGGCGACAAGGGCGCGGCGCTCATCGAACTCAAGGCCGTGGCGGACGGCTACCCGGCGACCGGCGATCTCGTCACCGAACCCGCCGCCCCCCTGGCGAGCCTCCTCGCCGAGGAGGAGGGGGCCTACGGCGCCGTCGTCGATCCCGTCCTCCTCACCCGCCTCGACCTCCGGGTCGGGGACCGCATCACCGTCGCGGGCACACCGATCGTGATCCGCGCCACCCTGGTCTCGGAACCCGACCGCATCGCCAACGGCATCGGCTTCGGTCCTCGGGTCATCGTGTCCCGCGCCGCCCTCGATGCCACGGGTCTCGTCCAGCCGGGCAGCCTCAACCGGTGGAGCTACCGTCTCCAGTTGCCGGATGTGAGCGATGCCGAGCTCGCACGCCGCGCCGCCGCCATCGCGGCCGCCGCTCCCGAGGCCGGTTGGGAAATGCGTGCGCGCTCCAATGCCGATCCGCGCTTCGCCAAGAGCATCGAGCGGTTCACCCAGTTCCTCACGCTCGTCGGCCTCACGGCCCTCATCGTCGGCGGCGTCGGCGTCGGCAATGCCGTCGCGGCCTTCGTCGAGCGCAAGCGCGGCTCTATCGCGACCCTGAAAAGCGTCGGCGCCCCCGGCGGGCAGGTGGTCGCCCTCTACCTCACTCAGGTGATGCTCATCGCGGGGCTCGGCACTGCCCTCGGCCTCGGCATCGGTGCGGGCCTGCCCTTCGCCCTCGATGCCCTGTTCCACGACGCCCTGCCGCTCCCCCTGAACCCGACGGTGGCGCCGGGCGAGCTCGTCCTCGCGGCCGCCTACGGTCTGTCGACGGCCCTCGCCTTCGCGATCACGCCCCTCGGCCGCGCCCACGACATTCCCGTCTCGGGGCTGTTCCGCGACGTGGTCGATCCGGGCTCGGTGAAGACCCGCTTGCGCTACCGCGTCATCCTGGGAGCCGCCCTGGCCTTCCTCGTCGCCCTCGCCCTCGTCACCGCCTTCGACAAACGCCTGGCCCTCATCTTCATCGTCGCCGCAGCCGTCGCGTTCGGCCTACTGCGACTCGTGGCGTTCGGCATCATGGCGGTGGCGCGACGGTTGCCGCATCCGCGTTCGGCCGCGCCCCGCCTGGCGCTCGCCAACCTGCACCGGCCCGGCGCGCTCACCCCGGCCATCGTCCTGTCTCTCGGGCTCGGCGTGACGCTCCTCGTCGCCCTCAGCCTCATCGATGCCAATGTCCGCAACACCCTGAGCAACTCCCTGCCGGCCCGGGCCCCGAACCTGTTCTTCCTCGACATTCCGGCCGCCGATTCCGACAGCTTCCATGCCTTCCTCGGGGCTCAGGCGCCCGGCGCCAAAATCGAGCGCGTTCCGATGATGCGGGGGCGGATCACCGCCCTCGACGGCGTACCCGCCGCCGCGATCAAGCCCCCCGAGGATGCCGCCTGGGTTCTCGACGGCGACCGGGGCATCACCTACGCGGAGGATATCCCCGAGGGCTCGCGCCTCGTCGCCGGCACGTGGTGGAACGCCGAGGAGGCCCGCACACCCCTCGTCTCCTTCGACGCCGAACTCGCCCGCAGCCTCAACCTCGCCGTGGGAAGTACCGTGACGGTGAACGTCCTCGGGCGGACCCTGACCGCCAAGGTCGCCAACCTACGCAAGGTCGAATGGCGCTCACTTGGCATCAACTTCGTGATGGTGTTCTCGCCCGGCACCTTCCGGGGGGCGCCGCACTCGGATCTCGCGACCCTCACCCTGCCGAACGGCCCCGACGCGAAGGCGGAGGCGGTGATCCTGCGCGACGTCGCCCGGGCCTACCCCTCCGTCACCAGCATCCGGGTCAAGGAGGCCCTGGAAGCCGTCAACGACGTCGTCGGCAAGCTCGTCCTGGCAATCCGGGGAGCGAGCGGCATCGCCGTGGTGGCGAGCCTGTTCGTCCTGGCCGGTGCCCTGGCGGCGGGCCACCGCGCCCGCCTCTACGACGCCGTGGTGCTGAAGGTGCTCGGCGCGACGCGGGGCCGGCTGCTGGCCGCCTACACCCTCGAATACGGGGCTCTCGGCCTCGCCACGGCCCTGTTCGGTCTCCTCGCCGGAACCCTGGCCGGGTGGATCATCGTCACCCGGGTGATGAAGCTCGACTTTACTCTCGCTCTCTCCGGTCCCCTCGTAGTCGCTGCCGTGGCGGTGGCGTTCGCCATCGTTCTGGGCCTCGCTGGAACCTGGCGCATTCTCGGTCGCAAGCCGGCTTCCTACCTGCGTCAGTTCTGACTGAAATGAGGTCGACGAGATTTAATCCCGGATTAACTCAATAAAATCTGGCCCCAGCACTTCCAGAATCACCCGCCCGAAGCTCGGCCGGCCTCTTGTGCGATGGGTGAGGACGGAACATATTTCCGGTTGAGGCATCCCAGGATGCCAGAGGTCCTGTGCGTGAGCCTCGCTTCGTAAAATCACACGCTGAGAGAGTTTCCAAAGGAATCTCCCATGGCATTCGACAACAGCCCCTTCCGGGTCGGCGCCCAGCCGACGGGGTACACAGGCACTCAGGTCGATATCGACCAGGGCCTGCGCACCTTCATGCTCGGCGTCTACAACAACATGGTCATCGGCCTCGGGATCTCGGGTCTCGTGGCTCTCGGCCTCAACATGGCCTCCATCGCCCAGACGGCGACCGGGCGCGTGGCCCTGACGCCGTTCGGCCAACTCCTCTATACCAGCCCGCTCAAGTGGGTGATCATGCTGGCGCCGCTCGCCTTCATCTTCATCTTCTCCATGCGGATGGACCGCATGTCGGCGGCCTCCGCCCGCATGACCTTCTTCGCCTTCGCGGCGGTGATGGGTGCCTCGATGTCCTCGCTGCTCCTCGTGTTCACGGGTGCCAGCGTGGTGCGGGTGTTCTTCATCACGGCGGCGACCTTCGGCGGTCTCAGCCTCTACGGCTACACCACGAAGCGTAGCCTGTCGGGCATGGGCTCGTTCCTGATCATGGGCCTCATCGGGCTCATCATCGCCTCGGTGGTGAACATCTTCATGGCCTCCTCGGCCCTGCAGTTCGCCATCTCGGTCCTCGGCGTGCTCATCTTCGCCGGCCTCACCGCCTACGACACCCAGAAGCTGAAGGAGATGTTCCTCTACAGCGGCGCGGATGCCGAGGGCGCGGCCAAGATGTCGGTCAACGGTGCCCTGACGCTCTATCTGGACTTCATCAACATGTTCCAGATGCTGCTCTCCCTCCTGGGCGATCGTCGCTAAGACGACACGCAATCGTATGAACGAAAAGGCCCCGGCGGGTGACCGCCGGGGCCTTTCATGTTCCGCGACCGATCCAATCACACGGCCCGTAGGGGTGGCTCCAGCACGGAGATCACGCGGGCGAGGTCCTGTCCGCGCTTCATCACGAGGCCGGACGCGGCCACGACCGCGTAGGCACCCTGGCGCCGCGCGAGCTTGGGATCCTTCTCCACCCGGTAGAGCGGCATCTCCGAACTGCGCCGGTAGATCGAGAACACCGCCTTTTCGCGCCGGAAGTCGAGGGCGTAGTCGCGCCATTCGCCCGCCGCCACCATTCGCCCATAGAGGTTGAACAGCACGCGCAGTTCGGCCCGGTCGAAGGCGATCTGCGGAGTGACGGGCGCCGAGGGGAAGGGGATGATCCGGGCCGCGGGCTCGGATAGCCTGGGTTCGACGCTGGTCCTCTCGCTCATCGTCACTCCTGATCCTGCCTGTCATCAAACCGTGATGATGGTCCCGCCCCCAGGCGCCCGCAAGGGTGACATCGGACGCGCAGGGTCGCGCATGAAGACGGGCGATCCCGGTTGCGCCGGTGCGAGAGCGCACCGATCCCATTTCTGCCGCCGAAATGCCGTGCCGCCGCCGTGATGACACGGCACACCTGTTGCCGAACCTCGTCGGTTCCGTCGGCCGGTCCGGTGCCCGAACCTTACGCTCCCCAGCGCTTGGGTACGGGACCGGCCTTCACGGGAGCGACACTCCAGAGGTTTCGAGACCCAAGGACTTCAAGGCCGCCTCCCCGGAGCGCGGCCTTTTTTTCGGGCCTATCCGTGCCCGAGGGGCTATGACGGGCCGCGCGCTTCTCGTGGGACGACAGGTCTTGGTCCAGTTCGATGCCGGCTTTCGTCAAATCCTCGCGGATCTGTTCGCGTGGCGCCGTGACGTGCGCCGCTTCCGCGACGATCTCGTCGACGACGCGCTCCTGCGCCGATGCCTCGACCTCGCCGCCCTCAGCCCCTCGGTGGGCAACAGCCAGCCCTGGCGCTTCGTCCGGGTGGCCGACCAAGCCCGGCGCGCGGAGGTGACGCGGAGCTTCGAGCGCTGCAACGCCGCCGCTGCCGAGGGCTACACGGCCGACCGACGCGACGCCTATGTCCGCCTCAAGCTCGCGGGGTTGCGCGAGGCACCCGTTCATCTCGCGGTGTTTTGCGACGAAGGCGCGGAGACCGGTCACGGCCTCGGACGCGCCACCATGCCGGAAATGCTCCGCTACTCCGTGGTGGGCGCCGTGCAGACCTTCTGGCTCGCGGCTCGGGCCCACGGCCTCGGCGTCGGTTGGGTGTCCATCCTCGAACCCGAAACCGTGTGCACCGTCCTCGACGTCCCCTGCACCTGGCACCTCGTGGCCTATCTCTGCGTCGGCTTCCCCGTCGAGGAGCATGCCGACCCCGAACTCGTACGCCACGGCTGGCAGGCACGGATCGCGGCGGCGGCCGCCCTCGTCGAGCGTTAATACGCGATCAAGGTTACGTTGACCCGAACACGAATCGGATTCTTCGAAGACGCGCCGCGCGAACCCTCTTTACCGTCTTCGCAAGTCCTACGTGGTTCTCCCCCGCCCACAGCGTGGCCTAATCGGAACGGCAACCTTGGCCGTGAATTGTCCTCGTCAGTACAGTCGAGCTGACGGAGACGAGGTCCATGGTTGGTGTGAAGCAGTGTGCCGTCGCGGCGTTGGCTTGCGCCCTCGCGACCATGCCGGCCGCAGCCCGCGAGGTGGTGGCATTCCAGGAGGATGTCGGGCCCGGCACCGTGGTCGTCCATACAGCCGCGCGCCAACTCTACTTCGTGAATGGCGACGGCACGGCGATCCGCTACCCCGTGGCCGTGGGCAAGCCCGGCAAGCAATGGACGGGCGCGCGCGAGATCGACGGCAAATACGTTCAGCCCGCTTGGTCGCCGCCCCGCGAGGTCAAGCGCGACAACCCGCGCCTGCCCGACGTCATCGCTGGCGGCTCGCCCCACAATCCCATGGGCTCGGCGGCCCTGACCCTGTCGGGGGGCGAATACGCCATCCATGGGACCAACCGGCCGAGCTCCATCGGTTCCTACGCCTCGTATGGCTGCATCCGGATGTACAATCAGGACGTGGTCGATCTCTACAGTCGAGTCTCCGTCGGCACACCGGTCTACGTGGTGCGCTGATCCGGCTTCAGCCGAAAGGGTGTCGTCAGAAGTCGACGGCGATGCCCTTGATCTCCCAATCGTCGTAGCGGACCGGCTCGAGGCCGCCCCGGCCTTGGCGCTCGCGTGCGGCGGCGATCTCGGCCGCCTTCGCATCGATCGCCTGTCGGCGCGCCTCGGCTTCGGCGAGAGCCCGGCTGGCGGCGGCCGAGAGGGGCGGGCGGCCGGGGTTTTGTGGATCGGCGTTTTCCGTGTCGACGTTTTCCGTATCGTCCTGCATCGGCATGGCTTGCATCTCGGCGGCGCGGGGTGAAAGGGCTGTGGAACGCAGGCCCGGTTCGGGCGGAGCTTAACGGAGAAATGGCCCTCATGGCGACACGCCGCAACGCGGAGGGGCCGACGACGGTCATCGACCGCACCGTCGCGGGCCTCGCCGCCCGCCAGGTCGCCCATGGTGCCGTGGCCGATCTCCTCGGCGGCGCCCACGCCTTCGCGTTGGAGGATGCCCTGGCCCAGGCCGGGCGCCACGCCGGGCTCGACCCCGCCGATGCCGCCCTGGCCCGGGCCATCGCCACGGCGACGTTCCGGCGCCTCGGATACCTGAAGGCCGTCCTGGCCGCGCGGCTGTCGCAGGGCCTGCCCGAGGGCCAGCCCCGCCTCGTCGCCCTGCTCGCCACGGGCGCGGCGCAGATCCTCGACCTCAACGTGCCCGACCACGCCGCCGTCGATCTCGGCGTGCGCCTCGCCAAGGGCGACCCGCAACTCCAGCACCTGTCCGGACTCGTGAACGCGGTCCTGCGCCGGATCGTCCGCGAGCGCGCCGAAATCCTCGGCGCCCTGAGCGATCCGCTGGCCGACAACACCCCGGACTGGCTCGCCGGACGCTGGCGCGCCGCCTACGGCGAGACCACGGCCCGGGCCATCGCGGCGGCCCATCTCGACGGGGCGGCCCTCGACATCACGGTGAAAAGCTCGGCAGCCGATTGGGCCGAACGCCTCGGCGGCACCGTCCTGCCGACGGGGAGCGTGCGCCTGCACGACGTCCGCTCGGCGGTGAGCGATCTGCCCGGCTACGCGGAGGGCGCCTGGTGGGTGCAGGATGCCGCCGCGGCGATCCCGGCCCGGCTGCTCGCCGTCGGACCCGGACAGCGCGTGGCGGACCTCTGCGCCGCGCCGGGGGGCAAGACGGCGCAGCTTGCGGCGGCCGGGGCGACGGTGGTCGCCGTCGACCGCTCGGCACCGCGCCTCGAGCGCCTGCGGGACAATCTCGGCCGGCTCGGGCTGGAGGCGGAGATCCGCGTCGGCAACGCCCTCGACGTCGAGGAGCCCGGCGGTTTCGATGCCGTCCTCCTCGATGCGCCCTGCTCGGCCACCGGCACCCTGCGGCGGCACCCGGACGTGGCCTGGACTAAGCAGAGCGACGACATCCTGCGTCTGGCCGCCCTGCAGCGGCGGCTGTTCGATCGGGCAGCCCTCCTGGTCAAGCCCGGCGGCCTCATCGTCTATTGCACCTGCTCCCTCGAACCGGAGGAGGGCGAGAAGCAGGTGCGCGACTTCCTCAAACGCAACGACGGGTTCGAACGGGTACCGGTGACGGCGGACGAGGTCGGTGGTCTTTCCGAGTCCATCGACGCGCAGGGCGATCTGCGCACGCTGCCCTCGCATCTCGGCGGCACCACCTCCGAAGGCTCCGGCGGCCTCGACGGCTTCTTCGCGAGCCGCCTGCGTCGGAACGCCTGAGCCCAACGCAAAAAGGCGACCGCGAAAGCGGTCGCCGCAGCAGAACAGCGTTGCAAAAATAAAAAGGGCGAGCCGTCACGGCTCGAACCCGACCACCGATTTCTTCGGTCCAAAAGAAACCTGGTGGAGCTGAGCGGGATCGAACCGCTGACCTCCGCAGTGCGATTGCGGCGCTCTCCCATCTGAGCTACAGCCCCGTTCCGGGGTGCGGGCCTTTTAGGCTCGCATACGCCGGCCTGTCAATTCCGGAAATCCTGCCGCTGTGCGTGCGCGCGACCCGCGCCCGGAGCGCTGGACCACGAGGACCTCGATTTCCCGCATGAACGCCTTTCTCTGGCTCTTCGACACCGTCGTCCAACTCTACATTTACGTGCTCATCGCCAGCGCCGTCCTGAGCTGGCTGGTGGCGTTCAACGTCGTGAACGTCCGCAACCCCATCGTGTCGCAGATCGGCGAGGTGCTCTATCGGTTGACCGAGCCGGTGCTGCGCCCGATCCGCAACATCCTGCCCAATCTCGGCGGCGTCGACCTGTCGCCCATCGTGCTGGTGCTGCTGCTGCTGTTCGCGAGCCGCCTGCTCCACGAGTTCCTTCCGGTGCAGACCACCGTCTATATGCGCTGAGCCCCACCCCTGGCAGGCCGTTCGAGGCCTGCCGCAGCCTTCGAACGGTCGCGCGGGGCGACGCGGGACTGGAATCCGCCCTCGCGACAGTCGCCAACAGGACGATCCGCTCCCATGAAGACCAATCCCGGCCGCTTCTTCGAGGATTATCGCCTCGGCGAGACCATCCGCCATGCCACCCCGCGCACGGTGACCACGGGCGACGTGGCCCTCTACACGGCGCTTTACGGACCGCGCTTCGCGGTGCAGTCGTCGGACGCGTTCGCCAAGGCGATCGGCTACCCGCAGAGCCCGCTGGACGACCTCCTCACCTTCCACGTGGTGTTCGGCAAGACCGTTCCGGACATCTCGCTCAACGCCCTGGCCAATCTCGGCTATGCGGAGGGCGGGTTTCGCCGGCCGGTCTATCCGGGCGAGACTCTGTCTACGGTCTCCGAGGTCATTGGTCTGAAGGAGAGCTCGAACCGCCAGACCGGCGTGGTCTACGTTCGGTCCACGGGTTCGGACGCCAACGGCGAGACGGTTCTGAGCTACTGCCGCTGGGTGCTCGTGAAGAAGCGCGACCCGGAGGCGAAGATCGCCCAGGAGCACGTACCGACCTTCGCCAAGTTCGTGTCGCCGGCTGACCTCGCCAGCGCCCTGCCGCCATTGGAAACCGGCGCCTACGACTACGATCTCGCCGGGAGCCCGCACCGCTTCTCCGACTACGCCGTCGGGGAGAAAATCGACCACGTCGACGGCATGACCGTCGAGGAGGCAGAGCACCAGATTGCCACGCGGCTGTTCCAGAACACCGCCAAGGTCCACTTCGACGCCTTTGCCACGAAGGATACGCGGTTCGGCCGGCGGCTGATCTACGGCGGGCACGTGATCTCGCTCGCGCGCGCCCTCAGCTTCAACGGCCTCGCCAACGCCTTTGCGATCGCCGGCATCAATGCCGGGCGCCACGTGGCGCCGCTGTTTGCCGGCGACACCGTCTATGCCTGGAGCGAGGTGCTGGACACCGCCGAACTGCCCGGCCGGTCCGATGTCGGGCTCCTGCGCCTGCGTACCGTCGCGACGAAGAACCAGCCCTGCGGTGCCCACCCCGACAAGCAGGGGGACGTCTACGATCCGTCGGTGATCCTCGATCTCGACTACTGGGCATTCATGCCCCGCTGATCACGGGCCGACGAAGAGACCGACCACGGCGTGCCTCAGGGGGTTCGCCGGGTCGGACAGCAGCCGAAGCGCCATGACGCAGGCGATGGTCACGAGGAGCGGCCGGATCAGCCGGGCGCCGAGGCGGATGGCGAGGCGGGCGCCGATCTGGGCACCCAGGATGGCGCCGAGGGCCATGACGAGGCCGACGGCCCACACCACGTGGCCGCCGAAGGCGAACAGGGCGAGACTGCCGACATTGCTCGCGGCGTTGGCGAGCTTGGTGTGGGCGGTGGCCCGCACCACGCCGAGGCCCAGCAGGGTCACGAAGCCGATCATGTAGAAGGCGCCGGCCCCCGGCCCGAACACCCCGTCGTAGAATCCCACCATGGGCGCCCAGGTGAGGGCGAACAGGGCCGGGGTCATCCGGGCCGCGGCGTCCTCGGAACTCATGCGTCGGGCCGTGGCGAAGTAGATCGCGATCCCGATGAGCAGGATCGGTACGCCGGCGTCCAGCACCGGCCGGGGCAGCAGACTCACGCACAGGGCGCCGACGATGGAGGCCAGGGCCGCCGAGACGGCGATCTTCCAGGCCGCCGGCCAGTGGATCAGACCGCGCCGCGCGAAGGCATAGGTCGACGAGACCGCACCGGCCGAACCCTGGAGCTTGTTGGTCGCGATGGCGCTCACGGGATCGAGGCCGGCGAGCAGCAGGGTCGGCAGGGTGAGGAGACCGCCGCCGCCCGCGATGGCATCGACGCAGCCCGCCGCAACCGCCACGGCGAACAAACCGGCGAGCAGGCCGGGATCGATACCGAAGATCATGTGCCCTCTGGCGATGGTTCAGGTTGGGCCGACCAGGGGAGGGCACGGGGTCTCGACCGAGGCGCGCTGGAGCCGGGCGCCTCGATCGACGAAGAGTCAGTTGCGGACGACGACCTTGGTGCCGACCTTCACCCGGTCGTAGAGATCGACCACGTCCTTGTTGGTCATGCGGATACAGCCGGACGAGACCGCAGCGCCCATGGTCTCGGGCTCGTTCGAGCCGTGGATGCGGTAGAGCGAGGAGCCGAGATACATCGCGCGGGCGCCGAGCGGATTATCCTGGCCGCCGGCCATGAAGCGCGGCAGGTCGGGGCGGCGTGCCAGCATCTGCGCCGGGGGGCGCCAATCCGGCCATTCCTTCTTCATGGTGACGGTCTTCTGGCCCGACCAGGAAAAGCCCTGGCGGCCGACGCCGACGCCGTAGCGCACGGCCTGCCCGCCACCAAGCACGTAGTAGAGACGGCGCTGGCTCGTGGAGACCACGACGGTGCCGGGCCTTTCGGCGCCCTTCCAGGCCACGGTCTCGCGCGGGATCGCCTGCTCCCGGAAGATGTTCATGAAGTCGGCGATGGGACCGCTGTCGAACGGGTTGCCGGCCTGCGCATCCGGCGCCGCGACGAGGGTGAAGGCGACCGCCAGGGCCGATGCGGCGAGGCCGCGACGCGTCTGCATGATGTTGTCCTCCAGCCGAAGCGAATCCGTGCCGGAACGGCATCGAACCCGGCAGGCAGATGGTCGGGGCGGGCAGACTTGGCCGCCGGGGCGGGAGCGGTCAACCACGCCGGGGGCGAAGCGATCGACCTGTGTGATCTCGGCAACGCCCGGGCTTGTTCCGTGACGGCCGCAACGGCAACCCGGCAGCGCGGCGATATCAGGGCCTTGACACAATGCCGCAGGAACTTGTTGCGGGATCGCAAACATACCAGTGTTGGACCTGTGAGAGGTCCTATCCCCCATCCGACGCCGACGATCGGCGCTTTGTTCGTTCGTCCACCCCGCGGCTCTGGCCGGTGGGGAGCGCTGACCTGTCTCCTTCGGCTACTCACCCTGCTTCTGGTCATTTGCCCGGCGTTGATACAGGGGGGCTCGTTCGACGCCGCGTCGTCCCCACCCGAGGTTACCGTCGTCCTGAGCAGTAGCGCGAGTGCGTCCGACGAGACCCCACAGCTGACGCGGCTGGGCAACGAGGTCGACGATCTGCGCGAAGCCGTCGCGGGTCCTATGCCAAGACTCGCTGCCCTCACCCGGACGTCGACGGCCTTCGCGCCCCGCCGCATCGACCACGCCGGCAAGCAAGGCGATCATCCCCCCGACAGGCCGCCCCGATCCGCAGGCTGACGGAAGGCAGGCGCCTCCGCGCGCCATGCCTTAACCGATCGGCATGGTGTCGGCCCTAGGCTTCCGCCGGGGCGCAGCCTCGTCCGATTTCATCTCGCTGTCGTCGGTTCGCCTGAATCGTCGTTCAGACGGGACGCCGAACGGCCTGGCCGCCGCCCCCTCGATGCAGCCTGCATCCTTTCGTCCGGGCTCGCCCCATGTGGCCCGACGCTCGCTACGCGACCCTTCCGATCCCGGAGGCGGGACTGCGTGGACCTTTGAACGCCGTGGTGTCGTCCCGTCCGCTCGGGATGCACCACGACTGAATTTCGCAGGAGCGAAACGATCGTGACGTCCCCCTCCACACGCATGCTCCGCGCACGGACGACCGCCGTCGCCGCCGGCATCGTCCTCGTCACCCTGTCGGCCTGTAACCAGAAGCAGGCGGCGGCTCCCGTCCCGTCTCCGCCACCGGAGGTGAGCATCGTCACCGTGCGCGAACAGCCGATCCCGTATGTGCGGGACCTCCCCGGCCGCGTGGCACCGATGCGGATCGCCGAAGTGCGCTCGCGGGTCTCGGGCCTCGTGGTGAAGCGGACCTTCGAGCAGGGCAGCTTGGTCAAGGAAGGCGACGTTCTCTACAAGATCGATCCGGCGCCGTTCGAGGTCGAATTGCAGAGTGCGGAAGCCGTGCTCGCCCGCCAGGAAGCCGCCCTGGTCCTGGCCCGCCAGCAGGCCGACCGCCTGGAGCAGCTCCTGTCGCGCCAGACGGCGAGCCAGGCCCAGTATGACAGCGCCTATGCGGGCCTGAAGCAGGCCGAGGCCGAGGTCGCCGGGGCCAAGGCCGCCCGCGACCGGGCCAAGCTCAACCTGAACTACACCGACGTACGCGCCCCGATCTCAGGCCGGATCGGCCGCGCGCTGCTCACGGAAGGCACCCTGGTGGACCAGGGGGCCGCCTCGAACCTCGCCACGATCCAGCAGCTCGACCCGATCTACGTCGACATCACGCAGTCCGTGGGCGAGCTGAACAAGCTGCGGCGGGACCTCGCCAGCGGCGAACTCTCGCGGCTTTCGGCCGACACGGCTAACGTCCATCTCATCATGGACGACGGGTCGCTCTACGGCTCGGCCGGACGGCTGCTGTTCTCCGACGTCACAGCCGATCCCAGCACCGGTCAGGTGACCCTGCGGGTGCAGTTTCCGAACCCCCACGACGAGCTGTTCCCCGGCATGTACGTCCGCGCCCGGATCAAGCAGGGCATCGACACCGACGCCCTCGCGGTTCCCCAGCAGGCGATCCAACGCACCAGCGACGGCAAGCCCGAGGTCTGGGTGGTGCGCGACGACGACAAGGCGATGCTGCAGCCCGTCGAACTCGGTCCCGTGGTCGACCGTCAGTGGATCGTTCGCGACGGACTCAAGGTTGGCGACCGCGTGGTCGTCGAGGGCGTCCAGAAGATCTCCGCCGGCCAGCAGGTGAAGACCGTGGATCTGCACCCCGCCACGGAGGAGACCAAGCCGAAGCCCCGCGATACGGACGTGCCCGAGCAGAAGCCCGGGCCGCAATCGGCCGCCGAGGTGCGCTGAACCATGGCTCGCTTCTTCATCGACCGGCCGGTCTTCGCCTGGGTCGTCGCCCTCTTCATCATCCTGGGCGGCGTCCTGTCGATCCCCATGCTGCCGGTGGCGCAGTATCCGGTGATCGCTCCCCCCTCCATCGCCCTCTCGACGGCGTTCCCGGGCGCCTCGGTGGAAAGCCTCTACACGGGCACCACGCGGCTCATCGAGGACGAGCTCAATGGTGCGGCCAACATCATGAGCTTCGAGTCCACCACGGACTCGTTCGGCTCCATCAACATCACGGCGACCTTCCAGCCCGGCACTGATCCGGCCCTCGCCTCCGTCGAGGTGCAGAACCGCCTGAAGCGCGTCGAAGCGCGCCTGCCGGCGGAAGTGCGCCAGCAGGGCATCCTCGTCGAAGAAGCCTCGGCCGCGACCCTCAACATCATCACCCTCGTCTCGACGGACGGGAAGATGGACGAGATCGGGCTCGGCGACTTCCTCATTCGCAACGTCATCAACGAGATCCGCCGCGTGCCGGGCGTCGGACGCGCGACCCTCTACTCGACGGAACGCTCCCTGCGCGTCTGGGTCGATCCCGACAAGCTGCGTGGCCTGTCGCTCAGCCCCGAGGATGTCGCCGACGCCATCCGCAACCAGAACATTCAGATCGCATCGGGCGCCGTCGGCGCGCAGCCAAGTCCGATCGGAAATCCCGTCTTCGCGCCCATCATCGTGAAGGGCCAGCTCAACACCGTCGATGATTTCGGGGCCATCGTCCTGCGGGCGAATTCCGACGGCTCGAACGTGCGCCTGCGCGACGTGAGCCGAATCGAGCTCGGGGGCGACGCCTACCAGTTCTCGACCCGCCTGAACGGCGGCGAGGCGGCAGGCATCTCCGTCACCCTCGCGCCCGACGGCAACGCCCTCGAGACCGCCAAGGCGATCCGCGCGAAGATGGAGGAGCTGTCGCAGTTCTTCCCGCCGGGGCTGAAATGGGACATCCCCTACGACATCACGCCCGCCGTGAAGGCGTCCATCGAGAAGGTGCTGCACACCCTCGTGGAGGCGGTGGTGCTCGTGTTCCTCGTGATGTTCCTGTTCCTGCAGAACTTCCGCTACACGCTCATCCCCACCATCGTGGTGCCCATCGCGTTGATGGGCACCGTGACGGTGATGCTGCTCGCCGGCTTCTCCATCAACGTGCTGACCATGTTCGGCATGGTGCTCGCCATCGGCATCCTCGTCGACGACGCCATCGTGGTGGTGGAGAACGTCGAGCGCATCATGAACGAGGAGGGGCTGCCGCCGAAGGAAGCCACCGCCAAGGCCATGGAGCAGATCACCGGCGCCATCATCGGCATCACCCTGGTGCTCGTGGCGGTGTTCATCCCGATGGCGTTCTTCCCCGGCTCCGTGGGCATCATCTACCGGCAGTTCTCCATCGCCATGGTGACGTCCATCGGCTTCTCGGCGCTGCTGGCCCTGTCCCTGACACCGGCCCTCTGCGCCACGCTGCTGAAGCCCGTCGAGAAGGGCCACGCCCACGCCAAGGGCGGGTTCTTCGGCTGGTTCAACCGCATCGTCGACCGGGAGACCGCCCGCTACGGGCGCGGCGTCGCGTGGTTCATCAAAGCGTCGGGCCGGGTCATGGTGGTCTACCTCGCGCTTCTCGCCGGCGTCGCCTTCGCGTTCATGCGCCTCCCCGAGGGCTTCCTGCCCATCGAGGATCAGGGCTTCTTCACCGTCGACATCCAGACACCGCCCGGCGCCTCGTTCAACCGGACGCAGACGGCCGTCCGCAAGGTCGAGGAACACCTCCTGGCCCAGCCGGGCGTCGCCACGGTGACCATGCTCAACGGCTTCTCGTTCTCGGGGCAGGGGGCGAACTTGAGCCAGGCCTTCGTGACCCTGAAACCCTGGAGCGAGCGCGACGCGGCGAGTTCCGCCGCCGCCCTGGTGGCAGGCACGAATACGGCGCTCGCCGGCTACCGCGACGCCATCATCGACGCTCAGGAGCCTCCGCCCGTGGACAACCTCGGTAACGCGGCGGGCTTCTCGTTCCGTCTCCAGGACCGGGCGCAGCGCGGGTACTCGGCGCTGACGGCGGCGGAGACGCAGCTCCTGTCGCTGGCGAAGAAGAGCCCTGTGCTCCAGAAGATGAAGATCGAGGGGCTGCCGCCGGCCCCACAGGCGGAACTCATTATCGACCGCGAGAAGGCCGCCGCCCTCGGGGTGAAGTTCGAGGACATCAACGCGACGATCCAGGTCAACCTCGGTTCGGTCTACACCAACGACTTCCCGAACCAGGGCAAGATGCAGCGCGTCTACGTGCAGGCGGAACAGCTGCAGCGGATGCAGGCCACCGATCTGCTCAGCTATGCGGTGAAGAACGCGCAGGGCGCCATGGTGCCGCTGTCGTCGTTCGCCGACCTGAAATGGGGCATGGGGCCGAGCCAGATCGTTGGCTTCAACGGCTACCAGTCCGTCCGCTTCACCGGCGAGCCGAACCCAGGCTACACCTCGGGCGATGCCATCGCCGAGATGGAGCGCCTGATGAGCCAATTGCCCAAGGGCTTCGGCTACACCTGGACCGGGCAATCGCTGCAGGAGAAGCAGGCCGGCAGCCAGGCGAGCCTGCTCCTCGCCCTGTCGGTGCTCATCGTGTTCCTGTGTCTCGCCGCCCTCTACGAGAGCTGGGCCATCCCGCTCTCGGTGCTCCTCGTGATTCCGCTCGGCGTCATCGGGTCCGTGGCGGCGGTCTATCTCCGGGGGCTGCCCAACGACGTCTACTTCAAGATCGGCCTCATCACGATCATCGGTCTGTCGGCCAAGAACGCAATCCTCATCGTGGAATTCGCCAAGGACCTGTGGAAGCCGGGCAAGAGCCTCGTCGACGCGACCATCGAGGCCTCGGCCCTGCGCTTCCGCCCCATCGTGATGACCTCGCTCGCCTTCATCCTCGGCGTGGTACCGCTGGCCATTGCCACGGGCGCGGCCTCGAAGAGCCAGCAGGCCATCGGCACGGGCGTGATGGGCGGCATGATCTCGGCGACGCTTCTCGCCGTGCTGTTCGTGCCGGTGTTCTTCGTGGTGGTGATGCGCCTGTTCCGGCGCAAGGACGCGAGGGAGGGCATCCAGCCCGAGGCGAACGCGGCCACGGCAGCGCATCACCCGGCGGCGGCCGAGTGATCCGACCCCAATACCGGGTTTCCGAAGGGCGAGCCCTTCGGCGGGTGTCGGGCAGATCCCGACGAAGAACCCAGGGCTCCGCCCTAGACCCGCGAAGGGCTCGCCCTTCGAACCGCAAATGAAAAGGGGCACGCGGCTTCAGCCGCGTGCCCCTTTTCATTGCTGCGCCGAAAATCCTCAGACTTCGCGGGCGACCATCATCTTCTTGATCTCAGCGATGGCTTTCGCCGGGTTCAGGCTCTTCGGGCAGGCGTTGGCGCAGTTCATGATCGTGTGGCAGCGGTAGAGCCGGAACGGATCGTGGAGGGCGTCGAGGCGCTCGCCGGTGTTCTCGTCACGACTGTCGACGAGCCAGCGATAGGCCTGGAGCAGAGCGGCGGGGCCGAGGAAGCGGTCGCCGTTCCACCAGTAGCTCGGGCAGGACGTGGTGCAGCAGGCGCACAGGATGCACTCGTAGAGGCCGTCGAGCTGGGCCCGGTCCTCGGGGGTCTGCTTCCACTCGCCTTCGGGAGCCGGCGTCTCGGTCTGCAGCCAGGGCTCGATCGATGCGTGCTGGGCGAAGAAGTTCGTCAGGTCCGGCACGAGATCCTTGAGCACCGGCATGTGCGGCAGCGGGTAGATCCGCACAGCGCCGGTCTTCTTGCCCTTGGCGTGCTCCTGACACTCGTCGATGCCCATGGTGCAGGCCAGCGCGTTCTGGCCCTCGATGTTCATGGCGCAGGAGCCGCAGATGCCCTCGCGGCAGGAGCGGCGGAACACCAGGGTCGAATCGACCTTGCTCTTGATCCACAGAAGCGCGTCGAGGACCATCGGCCCACAATCGTCCCGGTCGACCTGATAGACGTCGACGCGGGGATTCTTCCCGTCGTCGGGGTTCCAGCGGTAGATCCGGAACTCCTGCAGGTTGTTGGCGCCGACTGGCCGGGGCCAGATCTTGCCCTCGGTCATCTGCGAGTTTTTGGGAAGGTTGAACTGGGCCATGGGTGGCGTGCCTAATTCCGTCTCGAGACAGTCATTAAAGGAAACAAGAAACGTGCTTCCTCAGTACACCCGCGCCTTCGGCTCGATGTACTGGATCTCGTTCGACATGGTGTAGGTGTGGACCGGGCGGTAATCGATGGACACCTGCTTTGATTTGTCGTCCATCCAGGCGAGCGTATGCTTCATCCATTCCTTGTCGTCGCGATCAGGAAAATCCTCGCGGGCATGGGCGCCACGGCTTTCCTTGCGGTTGGCGGCCGATTCCATGGTGACGACCGCCTGCCCGATGAGGTTGTCGAACTCCAGGGTCTCCAGGAGGTCGGTGTTCCAGATCAGCGAACGGTCGGTGACGTGGATGTCGGAAAGCCCCGAGGCGACCTTGTGGATGAGGGACTTGCCTTCCTCCAACACCTCGCCCGTGCGGAAGACGGCGCAATTGTTCTGCATGGTCTTCTGCATCTGGGCACGCAGTTCGGCGGTCGGTGTACCGCCGTCGGCGTAGCGGAAGCGATCGAGGCGGCTGAGCGCCTTATCGGCGGAGTCCTTGGGGAGGTCCATCTGGCGGCGGCCCGGCTCGACGATCTCGGCGCAGCGCAGACCCGCCGCGCGGCCGAACACCACGAGGTCGATGAGTGAGTTGGACCCGAGGCGGTTGGCCCCGTGTACGGAGACGCAGGCCGCCTCGCCGAGCGCCATCAGGCCCGGCACCACCGTGTCGGGGTTGCCGTTCTTCAGGGTCAGCACCTCGCCGTGATAGTTCGTCGGGATACCGCCCATGTTGTAGTGCACCGTCGGCAGCACCGGGATCGGCTCCTTGGTGACGTCGACACCGGCGAAGATCTTCGCGGATTCCGAGATGCCCGGCAGGCGCTGGTGCAGGATCGCCGGGTCGAGATGGTCGAGGTGCAGGTAAATGTGGTCGTTCGACTTGCCAACGCCGCGTCCGGCCCGGATCTCCATGGTCATGGAACGCGAGACCACGTCGCGGGACGCGAGGTCCTTGGCCGAGGGCGCGTAGCGCTCCATGAAGCGCTCACCCTCGGAATTCGTGAGGTAGCCGCCCTCGCCGCGCGCGCCCTCGGTGATGAGGCAGCCGGCGCCGTAGATGCCGGTGGGGTGGAACTGCACGAACTCCATGTCCTGCAGGGGCAGGCCGGCGCGCAACACCATGGCGTTGCCGTCGCCCGTGCAGGTATGGGCCGAGGTGGCCGAGAAGTACGAACGGCCGTAGCCGCCTGTCGCCAGGATAGTCTGCTGGGCGCGGAAGCGGTGGATCTCGCCGGTGGCCTGATCGATCGCGATGACGCCGAGGCAACGACCCTCGTCATCCATGATGAGGTCGAGGGCGAAGTACTCGATGAAGAAGTTGGTGTTGTTCTTCACCGCCTGCCCGTACAGCGTGTGCAGCATGGCGTGGCCGGTACGGTCGGCGGCGGCGCAGGTGCGCTGGGCGGTGCCCTTGCCGTAATCCGTGGTCATGCCGCCGAAGGGCCGCTGATAGATCTTACCTTCCTCGGTCCGCGAGAACGGCACGCCCCAGTGCTCGAGTTCGTAGACGGCCGCGGGAGCGTTGCGCACGAGATATTCGATGGCGTCCTGGTCGCCGAGCCAGTCCGATCCCTTCACGGTGTCGTACATGTGCCAGCGCCAATCGTCCGGCCCCATATTGCCGAGCGACGCCGAGATGCCGCCCTGTGCCGCCACCGTGTGCGAGCGGGTGGGAAACACCTTCGAGATGCAGGCGGTGCGCAGGCCCGCCTGTGAGCAGCCCACCGTGGCACGCAGGCCCGCACCGCCGGCGCCGACGATGACGACATCGAAGGTGTGGTCGGTGATGGCGTAGGCGGGAGTGCCGTTCGATCCGTTGCTGGCCATGGACAGGTCCTTCGGTTCTCGGATGCGGTCAGACGAGGCGGGCGAGGCTCACGCGGAGGATCGCGTAGAGGCAGGCCACCGCGACGGCGACGGCGTAGGTGGTGTTGGCGAAGAGGGCCGCGAATTTCAGGCCCTTGTCGTGGACGTAATCCTCGATGACGACCTGCATGCCGATGCGCATGTGCAGGGTCACCGAGATCACGCCGCCGATGAGCACGAGGGCCGCGAGGGGGTGCGAGACCAGGGCGACGGCCTCGGGGTAGGGCCGCCCGGCCATCATCGCGATGATGACGATGAAGCCGATCATCAGGGGGATGTTGAGGGCGGCGGTGACGCGCTGCTGCCACCAATGTCCGGCGCCGTGTCCGGAGGCGCCGAGCCCCTTCACGCGGGCGCGGGCAGTGCGGAGGCTGGGGGAGGGTGCGGCCATGGTGGGGCTCCTCAGCGGATCACGAGGGCGAGCGCCCAGATCAGGACGGTCAGGATCACGGACCCGATCAGGGTGCCGCGCGCCAGCCACATGCGGCGCTCGCGGTCGAATCCCTGGCCGACGTCCCAGATGAAGTGGCGCAGGCCCCCGAGCATGTGGTGCATCAGGATCCAGGTGTAGGCGAACAGCACGAGCTTGCCGAAGAGCGAGCCGAAGAACCCGGCGACCCAGCCATAGGCCGCTGGTCCGGACGCGAGGGCGACGAGCCAGATCGCCACCAGCGCGGTGCCGCCGTAGAGGGCCGTGCCGGTGATGCGATGGAACACCGACATCGCCATGGTCCAGGTCCAGCGATAGATCTGGAGATGGGGAGAGAGCGGCGCGGTGACCGTGGGACGGGCGGTGGGAGCCATCGTGTTCCGAATTCCTCGATGGTGGGTGGCGCGCCGCTGTGGCGCTGCAGTGCAAAAAGATTTTGGACCGTCTCTAATCTGACCGTGATCCCGCGCCAATCGGCAATCCACCGTGCGGCCGGGAGAGCGGCGACACTTGTCGGGAATCGTAAGTCGGGCGCGAAGCCGTCACGGCAACCTCCCGAGGACACGCCACCAGCCGTAATCCAGCGGTGCGACGATGAGCAGCGACGCCGCGCCCATCACCAGGGTGAGCTTCGTCGCCTGGGCCAAGGGCACCCGGCCGAGATCCATTGCCATGACGATGGGCGGGGCCTGATAGGGCAGGAACAGGGTCGAGTAACCCAGCACTTGGATCATCACCACGCTCGTCAGATCGAGGCCACTCGCCCGGGACATCTCGCCGGCGAGCGCCGTATAGAGGGCCGGCGCGCCGTTGGCGGTGACGAGCAGCGCGAGGATCGCCGCGAGGCCGCTCAGGATGCCGAAAGAATGGGCCGGCGCGTCCGGAGTGAGGGGCGCGAGGCCGAGGAGCACGTGGCCGAGAGCGGCCCCGAGACCGGTGGCGTTCACCGTCGCCACGAGGCCGAGGAGAGCCGCGACGTAGAAACAGGTGCGAAGGTTCACGGCGCCGAAGGCGTCCGCCGGCAGCACGCCGATGCGCGGCAGGAGACAGATCACCGCCGCCGTCAGGCCGATCCAGGCAGGCGCGATGTGGTGCAGGCTGTCGGTCACCCAGAAGCCAAGGGTGGCGGCGAGGATCACGGCGAGACGCCGCGCCTCGGGCGTCAGGGCGGCGACGGGGGCGGCGACGCCGTCACCGCGCACCAGCCTGTCGGGGAACAGCCGGACGATGGCCGCGACGAGGATCGCCCCCTTCACGAAGGCCAGCACCGGCGCGTGCAGGACGAGGTAGGGCAGGTAGGCGATGTGCAGCCCGTACTGGGCCTCCGCCGTGCCGGCCATGACGAGGTTCGGCACGTTGGCCGGCAGGATCGCGGCGGAGAGGACGGGTGTCGCCACGCCGACGGCGAGAACCGCGCCGTGGCGACCCGGCCGCCCGGGTCCGAGGCCATAGGCATCGCAGAGGGCCAGCACCACGGGGATCAGCAGGGCGATGCGTCCGAGATTCGACGGCATCACGAAGGCGATCCCGAAGGCCAGCACCACGAGACCGGCGATGAATCCGGCGTAGGAGCCGGACAGATACCCCGAGAGGCCGCGCGCGAGGCGATCCCCGAGACCGGTCCGGGTCATGGCGAGCCCCACCACCATCCCCCCGAGGACGAGCCAGAACGCCGATGAAGCGAAGCCCGAGAACACCACGTTCGGCGGCGCCAGGCGACACAGCATCGCGACGGTGAAGAACAGCAGGGCCGTGACGATCTCGGCGACGAGACCGCTCGCCCAGAGGCCCATGCAGACCACGAGCAGGCCGCCGGTCACCCAGACCGTGGCATCTCCCCCCATGATCGGCCCTACCAGCATGCTCTCGTTCCGATGCCGGCACGCAATCGAAGCCTCGCCGGGCGGCGGACAGAACCGCGAATTAGACTGGTTCGCAATTCGGCAGTTCGGCACCGATCCTTCGCGTGCGGCGAAGGCTGAGGTCGTGGCTCAGAAGCGAGCCGGGTCGAGCTCGAAGGTCGGCGGCAGGGCCTCGAACCACGGGCTGTAGAACGGATCCTCCGGAATTCGCTCCGCCCACCGCGCCCGGAAGCGGGCATGCTCGGCCGGGTCGACGGTGCGGGCGCGGTTGCGGCTCTCGTAATGGTAGAGTTCGGCCTGGGCGCAGTAGACGATACGCTGGCCGCGGTCCCAGAGGCGCAGGCACAGGTCGATGTCGTTGTAATTGACGGCGTAGGCCTCGTCGAAGCCGCCGAGCGAACGGAAATCCGCCGCCCGGACCATGAGGCACGCCCCCGTCACCGCCAGATAGTTGCGGTTCCCCACGGTTGAGAAGAAGTGCCCCGGATCGTCGCCCGGATAGCCGCGCCGGACGTGATCGGGCGTGGCGTCGACGATGGAGACGCCCGCGTGCTGGATCTCACCCGTCTCGAACAGCAGTTTGGGGCCGACGGCGCCGACCCCTTCGATCTGGAGAAGCGCCAGCATCGCCTCGATCCAGTCCGGGGTGATCACCATGATATCGTCGTTGAGGAACACAAGGATCTCGCCCGTGGCGCCGGCGGCCCCGAGGTTCATCTTGGCGGCGACGTTGAAGCCGGGCGCGGAATAGGTGATCCGGTTCGCAGCGTGGCGCTCCAGGGCCGCGAGGGTCGCCGGGCGCAGGTCGCCGTTGTCGACGACGACGATCTCGATGTTGGCGTAAGTGCTCTTCTCGCGAAGGCTGGCGAGGCAGGCGGCGAGGAGATCGACGCTTCGCCCCCCGACGAGGCTGTCGCGGCCTGCGCTCGGAATCACGATGGAGACGCGTGGCGCCCCGACGATCCGCCGGCGCAGGAAGAAGCAGCCGGCATAGGGCGACGGCCGGACGAAATCGAGGGTGCCGGTGCGGCGCGCCCGGTCTTCCAATCCCCGCACGGCGGCGGCGATGACGTAGTCCTTGTTGTCCATGGCCTGAGCCGTGGAGCCGGGGATCGCGCGCCAATGGTAGAGCACCTTCGGCACGTGCCGGACATTGCGGACGTGCTCGGTGTAGCGGAGCGCGAAGTCGTAATCCTGGGCGCCGTTGCACGCGTCGCGGAACCCGCCGATGCGGGCGACGATGTCCATGCGGTAGAGGGCGAGGTGGGCCGTGTACATGCACGCCTCCAGGGCCTCGGGCGACCAGTCCGGCTTGAAGAACGGATCGTAGCGCTGGCCCTCGACGGAGATCTTGTCCTCGTCCGAGTAGATGAAATCCACGGTCGGGTCCTCGTTGAGGACGCGGACGAACTCGTAGAGGGCGTTGTCGGGGATCGCGTCGTCGTGATCCATGAGCGTCATGTACGCGCCCGTTGCCAGCGCCATGGCATCGTTGGACGCGGCGGAGATCCGCCCGTTCGTGGTGCGTCGATGCAGCTTGATCCGGCGATCGGTGGCGGCGAAGGCCTGCAGCATGGGCCAGACGTGCGGGGCCGGCGAGTTGTCGTCGCACAGGCACAATTCCCAATTCTCGTACCCTTGAGCCCGCACCGATGCGACGGCGGCCTCCAACCACTGTTTCGGGGTGTCGTAGACCGGCATCACGATGGAGATGCGCGGGGTCAGGGCGAACCCGGCGATTGCCCTGCGCATGGCCTCGACGGAGGGGCGGGCGGGCGTCTCCACGGCGTCGATCCAGGCGGCATAGGAGGCCGGCACCGGCCGCGGCCGGGCGCTGGCGAGGAAGGCACGCCAGAGTGCGACGGGGGAGCGGGTCCGGAGCAGACGTGTCAAACGGGGCAGGGCGCGCTCGCCGGGGGGCAGCTGCGCCACCAGGCGCCGGGCGATCTCGACGTAAGCGCCCAGGGCCCCGAGATGGTCGAGGGTGATTGCCCCGAGGGTGAAGCCGCCGGCGCCGCTCAGGGGATCGAGGCGCAGACCGCGCACCCGGCGCGGCAGGCGCACGAGGTTGTCGATTCCCGCCTCGTCCCGTTCGAGGGGAATCGTCAGAGCTTCGCGAAACCCTTTGCCGTCGTCGATGTAGAGGAGCGGCACGAGCTTCGTGCGCCCCATGGGCGCGAGATCGGCGCGGATGCGGACCCAGCCGCCGCGATGCCGGCGCCGTCCCTCGGGCGGCAGGATGCTGAAATACGGGTCCGAGCCAACGGCGCGCCACACCCCCGGTGCATCGGCCACGATCTGGTGGACGGGATCGAGGCGGCAGCGCACCGGTCGCGACACGTGAAGGGAGCCTTTCCTCGGGCGGACGTTCCGCGCGGGTCTAGGCGCCGCGACCCGGAACGGCAATCGCCGTCCGGGTCCGGAGCGCGTCAGGCGTGCAGGGCCTGGGCGAGCTCGCCCTTGGTCATCTTGGAGCGGCCGGGAATGTCCTTCTTGCGCGCCTGCGCGAGAAGGTCGGCCTTGGTCGAGCTGTCCGCGTCGCGGGCGGCGGCGGATTTCTTCGCCACGTCGCCGGGCTGCTTCGAGTGCTGGCGCCCCTTGGCGGAATCGGCGCGCTTCTTCTTCGTCGACCGCTCGTACTCGGAATCCGAGAGCTTCTCACGCGCCGCCTTGGGCAGATAACGCTCGCCGGTCTCGCCGCTCTTCTTGCCCGATTTGGTGTCCCACTCCTCCTCGGTCCATTCCTTGAGGTGGTTGTCGGACGACTTCTTGCCGGCGTATCCGCCCCCGGCCTCCTTGTAAGCTTTCGTCGCGGCCTGAGCCTTGCGTGCCGACCATTGACCGGGCTTGCCGCCCTTGTCGGACTCGGTCACCTCCTTCTTCACCTTCTCCCACAGGGCCGGATCGGTCTTCTTCGCAGTGGCGGACATGGAAGCATCCTCGCGTTGTTCATCGCGACAACCGGAAGCGTGCGCCCGCGTTCCGCGCCGGCCCCGTCATCCACACCTGTCATGAAACCGTCGGATGTGGCGGCGATAGCCCAGGGTCGACAACGGCTTTCGGGTCGACAAGATCGGCGACGCGGCGCATCACGCGACGGCCGATACAGATCAGCCGCAGGAACAGGCAGTCCATGAGCGAGCACGAGGCGCAGCACCGGCCCACGGTCTTCATCGATGGAGAGGCGGGCACCACCGGCCTCGGCATTCGTGAGCGCCTGGAGCGCGAGGGCCGCGTCACCCTCAAGAGCATTCCGCACGAGCACCGCAAGGACACGGCCGTCAAGCGCGCCCTCATGGAGGCCGTCGACCTCGTGGTCCTGTGCCTGCCCGACGACGCGGCACGCGAAACCGTGGCCCTGGCTGACGCCATGCCGGGCGGCGGCCCGCGCATCCTCGACGCCAGCACCGCCCACCGGGTCGACCCGGCCTGGGTCTACGGATTCGCCGAACTGACGCCGGACCAGCCGCAGGCGATCCGCGACGCCCGGCGCGTGGCCAATCCCGGCTGCTATCCGACCGGTGCCATCGCGCTGATCCGCCCCCTGGTGGAAGCGGGCCTCGTTCCGGCGGACACCCCGCTCTCCATCAATGCGGTCAGCGGCTACAGCGGCGGCGGCAAGGGCATGATCGAGATCTACGAGGCGGGTGAGGGGGCAGCGTTCCAGCTCTACGGCCTCGGCTTCGCGCACAAGCACCTGCCCGAGACGCAGACCTACGGCGCACTCACCCGCCGGCCGATCTTCATACCGTCCGTCGGCAACTTCCGTCAGGGCATGCTGGTCAGCATTCCCCTCCACCTCGATACGATTCCGGGGCACCCGGCCGCTCCGGCCCTGGAGGCCGCCCTGCAGACCTATTACGCAGACGACAGCCTCGTCGTGGTGATTCCCGGTCCCCATCCCGAACGCATCGAGCCGGAAGATCTCAACGATACGGACCGGCTGGAATTGCGCGTCTTCCGGTCCGAGGCCCATCCGCACGCGGTTCTGGTCGCACGCCTCGACAATCTCGGCAAAGGCGCATCGGGGGCTGCGGTACAGAATATCGGCCTGATGCTCAGCCTCGACTGACCATCGCGCCCGGCGATGTCGGTCGTTTCACGCCCTTATCGTGCGTAATCGATCAGATTGACGGATCGTTCATTCTCGCGGGGCAAGGCTCCTCGGATCGAGGAGGATGCGATGCGGTGGACGGTGGGCAGCGCCTGTGTGGTCGCCGGGCTGGTGGCCTCCATGGCCGGCCTCACCATGGCTGTCCGTTCCGAACCGGCGAAAGCGGATCCGGACCTCTCGGACCCGCGCCTCGCGTTCCAGACCGCAGAGGCGGTGGTCTACCCGGATACGAACCCGTTTACCGTCGAGAAGGCTGCCCTCGGCCGACGCCTGTTCTTCGATCCGGCCCTGTCCGGAGCGGGCACCTTGTCCTGTGCCTCCTGCCACGAACCATCGCGGGGCTGGGGTGACAACCGTCCGCGCGGCATCGGCGAAATCGGTACGGCGATGAAGGTCCGCACGCCGACCCTGCTCCATGCGGCGTCGGCGCCGATCCTCGGCTGGGACGGTAAGTTCTCGTCCCTCGAGAACGTGACCTTCACGCCGATCACCTCGCCGGCGGTGATGAACCTACCCGAGAGCGTGCTGATCCAGCGCCTGCGGGGCGATGCCGATTATGTGCGGGACTTCGCCCTCGCCTTCCCGAGCGGGGCGATCACGCGCACGAGCATCGAGCAGGCACTCGCCACCTATCAACGCACGATCCGGCCCGGCCAATCGGCTTTCGATCGCTGGATAGCGGGGGATGCCCGTGCGATTTCCCTTCGCGCTCAGAATGGCTTTCGCCTGTTCACCGGCAAAGCCCGGTGCGCTGAATGCCACAGCGGGGCGGCATTCACCGATGCATCGTTTCACGACATCGGGATCGCACAGGGCGAGGATATCGGCCGGGGACGTTACTTCCCATCCTCTCGGATGCTGCGCTACGCCTTCAAGACGCCCACCCTGCGCGATGTCGCCATCCGGGCGCCCTACATGCACGACGGATCAGTGGCGACCCTCGAGGGGGTGATCGACCATTATGACCGCGGCGGCATCGACCGGCCGAGCCGCGCGGTAGAGGTCCGTGCCCTCGGCCTGACGCCGTCGGAAAAGGCGGACCTTCTCGCCTTCCTCAAGACCCTCACGGGGACGACGCCCCCGGACGCCCCCGGCGCACCGTCGCCGCGCTGATCCGTCCGCGCCGTACAACATCCGTCGTCCCTCCCGCCCGGCGCCGGACTCATCGGCGCATGAACGGCCGAGCGTTCCGACGTCAACGAGCCTGGCAAGCGGCCAGCGGCCGTCCCGGATTTCGGACGCACCGCCCGTCCAGCACGCGAGCGAAAGCACCGCCCTGTACGGTCTGCGCAATGCACCGCGTGGCTAGCCTCGTCCGATGCGCGCCGAGCAAGATCATCGGCGCAACCGCCTAACAAAAGTTATGGCAACGCACCGGCGATATGGGGTTGCTCGGCGAGCAATCTTAGAGATCGCACATCACCGTAGGGCGGACCGTCGAGCGAATTCAGCATTCGCTGTTAACTATCCGGTCATCTTCGTTAACAACATCCTTACGCCAATAGGCGAATTAGCGTAACCATAATGGCGTCTCGGAATGACGCGTCGCCGCGCTTCGTTCCGGACGGATTTCCAGTCTCGATTTCCTTCAGGGTCTTTCACCATGCGCAATGCGAGTGGATGGCTGCCGTCTCCGGCTGCCTGGACGATGGCGGCTTGTCTCGGTCTGGTGGCAATCGGACCGGCGCATGCGCACGTGAAATGGTTCTGCGCCTATGATGTGGTCGGGGCGCCCCGGGGCCTCGAGAGCGTCCTGTGCGACGATTTCGAGAAACTCGTCGCTCTCTCGATCCTGGCTTTGATCGTCGGTGGCCTCTTTGAGAATACGGTCCTCGGCGCGGCCATGGTCCGCTTCCTCGATCGGACGACGGGGTGGATCCGCACCAACACCGAACTCCTCTTCCGGGCCGTATGCGGCGGCTTCTTCGTCGCCCTGTGGTCGTTCGGCGGCATCATTCTGACGCCGGAACTCACGACGACGAATCCGGCGCTGTCTTGGCTGCAACTCGCCATCGCGGCGGGCTTTCTGTGGCGCGCGACCCTGCCGGCGTCGGCCGCCGGTATCGTCGCCCTGTTCGCCATCGCCGCGAGCCAGTACGGCGCATTCCATCTCGCCGATTACCCGATCTTCCTCGGGCTCGCCGTCTACTTCGTCCTCATCGCGTTCCAGCGTGACCTGTTCAGCCTCAGGCCCATCGACGTGGTGCGCTACGCCGCCGCCGTCACCCTGATGTGGGCCTCCGTCGAAAAATGGGCCTATCCGGATTGGACGTTCCCGCTCTTCATCGAGCATCCGACCATGACCATGGGCTTCGACGGCGAGTACTTTATGAAGGCTGCGGGCGCGGTGGAGTTCGCCTTGGCCTTCGCGTTGATCTGCTCACCCCTGATCCGCCGGATCGCCGCGATCCTCCTCAGCGCGGCCTTCGTCGCGGCCATCTTTCAATTCGGCAAGGTCGACGCCATTGGGCACGCGCCGATCATCGTCGCGATGATCGCCATCGCGGCGGACAACACCACCGCCCCCCTCCGCCACCGTGCCCTGGCCCTGATGCCGATGGGCTACGCCGCTGCGCTCGCCGCGTTCATCGGCCTGTATTACGGGGCTCACGCCATCCTGTACGGCTCGAACATCCTGTAAGGACGAGCCGGGTCGCGGCCATGATCAAGGTGCTTCGACGCGCACCGTGAGCTTCATCTTCGGATGGATGCCGCACAGGACCGCGAAGGTTCCGGCCACGGGAAAGACGATCCGCGCTTTCTCGCCCGGCGCCTGATCTCCGGAATCGAAACTGAACTCGGGTGTGTCGACATAGGCGTGATGCAGGAGGTCAGCGTCGTCGTTGACGATCTGCACGGCCTCGCCTCGCTTGATCGTCAGGGCAGCAGGCTGGAACGTGCGCCCCTTCTGTGACACGTCGTTGTTCCCGGCACCGATGGCCGCCCCGGTGACGACAACGATTCCCGTACCGAGAACGATCGCCAGAGCGGCACCGCGTAAATAGGCGTCCATGACGTCTCCAAGTTCGGGGTCCACCCGGCCGCCAAGCTGCACGGGCAACAGAATCGTTTGCCGGTCTGGTGGAAAACCAAAGCCTGACGACAACGTGCGCCGCCAGTGTCCAGGATATCGTCCTTCCCTGAAGACTCACTTAAGACCGGTGATTGATCCGTCTGAAGCAAGGTCACTTTAACCTGTCTCTGCCAAGCCTTCCGCCTTGATGCCGAGAACTCGGGTTTCGGCGGCTGGAAATCTTCTGATGAGCCTCCCCGAGAGCGCCACCTCTCACCGCCGCCTCCGGTCCCTGAACGACAGAATCGTCGGGGTTCGGCGCATGTTTGGAACCGTCCGGGGCCGCATCACCGTCGCATTCCTCGCGACGAGCACCATCATGGCGCTTCTGGGCCTGTCCGCCGCCGTCAGCATCCGCCACGCCGACGAACTCGTCAGCCGGACGTACGACAACTCGCTGATGTCGATCAATTACGCGCGTGCGGCCGCCGCCGATTTCGCCGGAATGCGGGCCGCCAACACCCGAGGCTGGATCACCAACGACAGCGCCCTGCGGGCCGACCTCAACCGGCGCATCGCCGCCCTCCGGCAATCCTACAACGAAAGCCTGGAGATCGCCGTCGAGCGGGCGCAATCGGTTCGCGCGAGCCGGGCCGCGACGGCGGTGGCCAGTGCCGTCGAGGAATGGCTCGATGCCCGCCTCAAGCTCTCGAACAGTCCGGATCAGGAAGCAGCGTGGGTCGCCCTCGATCGGCATGCCGTCGCGGCCAACGAGAATTTCGATCTCCTCATCAATTATACCGCGGGCGACGGCTTCATCTACCGACAGGAGGCCAGGGCCGTCGTCGCCCGCGAGACCAAGATCAATCTCATCGGGACCCTCGTGGCCATCCTGTTATCCGGCACGGTGGCCTACGCCCTTGGCCGCAGGATCATCCGCCCCCTTGCCGACGCCTCACAGATCGCCTCCCGCATCGCCGCGGGCGACCTCAGTGGCGAGATTCCCGCCGGCAGCGCCGACGAAGTCGGTCGACTTCTCGCGGCCATGGGGGTGATGCGCGACAACATCCGGAGCGCCATGGAGCAGGAGGTCGCTCAGCGCCTCACGGCCGAGGCCCGACTTGCCGATGCCCTCGAGACCTCCCAGGAAGGCGTCGTGGTGGTGGACGCGCAGGGCCACATCACGCTCACCAACGGCCAAGCAGAGACCGATCTCGGTCTGGAACCCGGTTCCCTGGCTCCGGGCATCACCGTGACCCAGCTCGCCGCGGCGACATCGGACCCGGCAAGCCTCGCCCGCGCCCTCCTGAACCCCGCCGACGAGCACGGCGAACATCGTTTGAGCGATGGCCGGTGGCTGCGGATCGGCCGGAGCCGGACCCTGGACGGGGGCTTCGTCGCCGTTTGCAGCGATATCACCCTTCTGAAGGATCAGGAGGCCCGGCTCGTCTCGACGAACCTGCGCCTCGACACCGCCCTCGACAACATGTCCCAAGGCCTCTGCCTCTTCACTGCGGAAGGCCGCCTCGCGGTGGTCAACCGGCGCTACTTCGAGATCTTCGACCTGCCACCCGACGCCTGTATCCTCGGCCTCCCTCGGGAGGAGCTCGCATGCAGCGGCGGGGTCACGAATTTGGGACGGGAAAGCGCCCTCCCGGGCCCTGACGGCACGATCCCGGGCCGGGATCTGAGGCACCTCGAGAATGGTCGGATCGTCGCCATCTCGCACAATTCGGTCGTCGGCGGCGGCCTCGTTACCACTTACGAGGATGTGACCGAACGCCGTCAGGCCGAGGCGCGCATCGCCTACATGGCCCGTCACGACACACTCACGGGCCTGCCCAATCGGGCCGTCTTCGGAGAACGCATCGACGAAGCCCTCGCCCAGATCGGGCGCGGCAACCGCTTTTCGGTGCTCTGCCTCGACCTCGACCGGTTCAAGGAGGTCAACGATACCCTGGGCCATCCCGTGGGTGACGCGCTCCTACGCGCCGTCGCTGAGCGTCTTGGAGCCTGCGTGCGGGACACCGATACGGTCGCGCGGCTGGGGGGCGATGAATTCGCCGTCATCCTCACGGACATCCATCGGCCGGACGACGCGGCGGTGCTGGCGCGGCACATCGTCGAGGTAATCAGCGCGCCTTACACCCTCGAAGGGCATCTGGTGAGCGTCGGGGTCAGTATCGGCATCTGCTTCGCTCCGGGGGATGGCAGCTCCTGCGAAAAGCTGATCAAGAACGCCGACGTCGCCCTCTACCGCGCCAAGGCCGACGGCCGCGGCACATGGCGGTTCTTCGAAGTCGAGATGGACATTCGCCTTCAGGCCCGCCGCGCCCTGGAGCTCGATCTACGCGAGGCTCTGGCCAACGGCGAGTTCCAGCTGCACTACCAGCCGATCTACGATTTTCGCGCTCAGCGTATCGGCGGATTCGAGGCCCTGGTACGCTGGATCCACCCGACGCGGGGCCTCGTACCGCCGGGCGATTTCATCGCGATCGCCGAGGAGATCGGTCTCATCGTCCCCCTCGGGGCCTGGTGCTTGAAGACCGCCTGCCGCGATGCCATGCGGTGGCCGGACGGCATCAAGGTCGCGGTCAACGTCTCGGCGGTCCAGTTCCGCGACGAGATCATCGTGGCCTCCGTGCGCGATGCCCTTGCGGACAGCCACCTTCCGCCCAAGCGCCTCGAACTCGAGATCACCGAATCGGTCCTGCTCAAGGACAATCTCGCCACGCTGGCGACCCTGCACGCCTTGCGGCGCGTCGGCGTCCGCATCGCCATGGACGATTTCGGCACGGGCTATTCGTCCCTGAGCTACCTGCGCAGCTTCCCCTTCGACAAGATCAAGATCGACCAATCCTTCGTGCGCGACATCACGCCCGATGCCGATTCCGGCCTCATTGTTCGAGCAGTCATCGGCCTCGGCGCGAGTCTCGGCATGCGTACGACCGGGGAGGGCATCGAAACCGAGATCCAGTTCGATCGGCTCGCCGCCGAGGGTTGCGACGAGGGCCAGGGCTACTTCATCGCCAAGCCCGGTCCGGCCGCCACCGTCCACGAAACGATCACGCGCTGGTCCGGCGCGCGCCTCACCCAATCACGCGCCGTGGCTTAAAAAGGAAATCTCGACCGCATGGCGAACTACGTTCTCGAAGGACCGAAATTCGGCTCGCCCACCCTGGGAACCGCGGGCGGAACAGTCACCTGGGCGGTGGATACCACCGTGCCGGCCAGCTTCGTCGCGACCCTGGCCCGAGCCTTCGCCGATTGGTCGACCTACGCCAACATCCAATTCACCCAGGTGGCCTCGGTGACGAGCGCAACGATCGACATCGGCTTTGCCGCCATCGACGGCCTGTCCAACGTGCTCGGGGACGCGACCTACAGCTATCGCGGAAGCCAGATGCTCTCGGCGGCGATCCGCTTCGACAGCGGCGAGGGCTGGTACGCGAGCGGCAACGGGATCGTCAGTCAGGGTAACGCAAGCTTCTTCACCGTGGCGGTCCATGAGATCGGGCACGCCATCGGCCTCGATCATTACGACGGGGCGGCGTCGATCATGAACACCTACCTCAACCGGACGGTCACGGACCTCCAGGCGTCCGACATCGAGGGCATCCGGGCCCTCTATGGCGCGGCGAACCGCGTGTTTGACGGAACCGCGCCGCTGACCCTGACGGCGGCCGATCCCGTGACCCTGACGATGAGCCCGGGGACGTTCGTCAGCGCCGCCCAGGCGAACGGCGGCGTGACCCTGACCTTCGCCGGCGTGCAGGCCCTGACCGTGACGGGCGCGACGCTGAGCACGAACGGCCTCTCCAACGTGAGTTTCGCCGACGGCGAAGTTCTGATCGGCGGCGACGGTCAATCCCTCACGGGTGTGAAGGCCAACAGCCTCATCCTCGGCGGGGCGGGGTCCTCGCGCATCACCGACGTCGTCGATCCGGCCCAGGCCCCCGGCACGCACATCATCTTCGGCGGCCTCGGCTACGCCGATGCCAATGACGGGGGCGACACGGTGACCTTCGGGGGCAAGGGCTCGTGGGGCGTTTTCGGCAATGCTGGGAGCGACAGCCTGCAGCAGGGCTCCGCCGCCTTTGACTCGCAAAGCTACGTCTCGGTCTTCGGCGGGCGCGACGACGACACCATCCGACTGGCCGACACGCGCAACCTCGACGCCAAGATGGCGATCTACGGCGGCGAGGGCAGCGATGCGATACGGGTCTTCAACACCGGGTCCGACGCCGCCACGGCGATCTTCGGCGGCCAGGGGGCGGCCGATCCCACGGACACGGCCGACACCATCGCCTTTGCGGGCGGCGGACGGGTGACGATCTACGGCAACGGCGGTGACGACGGCATCACGGTGGGCACGGGCACCGACCTCGATGCGACCACCGTGGCGGCGGTCTATGGCGGCGCGGGCACCGACACCCTCGTGTACGACGCCGGCCAGACCCGGACCGTGGCCTCCCTGTTCGGCGGCGAGGGCGGCGACGCCATCCGCGTGCACAACACGGGCACGACGGTGATCTACGGCGACACCTCGGCCAGCGATCCGGCCGGCGGCAACGACAGCATCGCCTTCTCGGGATCTGGCACCGTGACGATCTACGCCACGGGCGGCGACGACAGCGTTGCGGTCGCCGTCGAGGGGGGCGCCAGCGCCATCGCGGTCTACGGTGGCGCCGGCAACGACAGCATCAGCATCGCCGCCGCCACACCCGGCACCCTCGCCCAGGCCAGCGTCACCCTCGCGACGGGGGCGGGTTCGGACACCGTCACCCTGCGTATGGATGCCCCTGCCGTCGCCGTGACGATCACCGACTTCATCCTCGGCCAGGACCACCTCGCCCTCACGGGTACCGGCGCAAGCGGGTCCCTCGCACTGGCGACGGGCACCCCGACCACCCTCCAAGCCGCCCTCGACCTCGCGGCCACGGCCGCCTCGGCCAACGGTACCCACTCGAACGGCACGGGTGCCGTGGTCTTTGCGGGCGACGCCTACATCGTGCATAACGCGGCGGCGGATATGGGATTCACCGCTGCTGCCGACGGCGTCATCCGGATTGTCGGAGTGACGGATCTCTCGGGACTCGGTGGGGCGACGGGCTTGGAAGTTTAATTGGATCAACTTCTTATTTATTAGGATATTTTGGATAATTGAGATATGTCCAGAAATAAATATTGCAACCCGATACATCGCCAACATTACCGAAAACAAAAAGCAATCTTTATGCAAAATATTTCAAATTAAAAATGAATATCAAAAGATTTCTACAAGCTGGAGTGCGCAATATTGAATTACAATTTTTTCTATTTTTACTCGTCTATGTGTTAATACGTCTTTCTTGGAGTGTCGGATAGCCACAAAGAATGAAAGCATGTGGAGAGGCGGGCGCGATGGTGCGGCTGCTTTATTTCCAAATCGATGCCAGACCGTTAAACACGTCTGGTATCCAAATCCCGACACAAGTGGCACAGAGTGATGACGAAGCCAGAGCGTTACGGTGCAATTGCTGCGATCGAGGCAGCACACTGGAACGAACAGTCGTCTGTCAAGCAGCGCGCGGTTAAGGTTGAGCTTCGACCGCCCATACAAACGACGCCTGCAGATTTTCATCGACTGGCTGGTGGGCCCGACCGGGAAGGAATGTTTGGGGGGTTCGCAGGGATGGCCCCCACCATCGGCTCCGTCGGTATCTACGTCCTGCGCGAATGTGAGATACGAGGCCTTGCGTTCGCCTACCTGGATGGGCGTCTCGTTGATCAGCCTGATCTTATTCCGGGATACGTTCGTCACGACGTGGATCGTGGGCAGCAACCGCAACTCAATCCCAACCTGCCGGTGAGGAAGATTGAAGGTCTCTCGGTCGCATTCGTGTCCAACGCCTACCAAATTTATGGGCACTGGCTACTTGATATAATACCGCGACTTTGGATTGCAATAGAAATCTGTGGCGTCGACAAGTCGTCCAATTTTATCATACCCAACGGAACCCCAAAATTTGCTGTGGAGATTATGCGGGATTATTTTGAAATCCCGACATCGGTCAATTTTGATCTAGACCGAGAAAATCTACTACTTGAAGAAGTGATAGTCCCGTCTTTACCCCATAATGATCACTTCTTTCATTTAATCATGAATGAGTTTGTCGATTGGCTACTTACACACCCGAAGGTAGTTGATACACAGACGGCGTCAACAATTTTTCCCAACCTAATCTATGTAACCCGCAAGAAATTCCGTGGGGTGAGCACGAGCTATGCGCGGTCAATCGCCAATGAAGAACAAGTGCTAGAACTTGTCGAGTCGATGGGCTTTACCGTATTGAGCCCGGAGGATCTAGCGTGGCACGAGCAAATTTCAATCTTTTCGCAAGCTAGGGTAATCGCCGGCGAAGATGGATCAGGGCTACATAACGCAATATTCAGCTCTCCCAAAAGTGTAGTAGTCTGCTTAAATCCTGCAAATCAGGTGCAGGTTTCGATCGCCGCATTGAGAGGTCAGCAGATTACCGTTCTCTGCTCGTCCGATGCAGACAGCCCCGAAATGGGGCGTGAAATTGATCTTGATCGCCTGTACCGTGCGCTTCAAATTGCGAAGAATTCGACAGGTATACCGACCCAACCACAGCAGCTGGCGCGGGATGATGTCGTTACCAACGAGCGGGATTCAATTACTTCTAGATCTAAACTCAACAAAATTCAAACCCGATCAAATCCAATGCAACGATTATCAAATGCACGACACGCTGTCCTATTGTCGTCTTACGTACCAGAAACAGACGTCGGCTTAGCTGTTGGGGATTACTACCTTGACCTTTTAAGACGCAATTTTGCCGATTGTACGGTCTACGTTGGCGTAAATACCGGTTCATGCGAACGCTGGCGGGTGATGCTCGCACAATCTGGACTTGACATCGTTGTATGCGAAGTCCCTCAAAACCTGAGCATAAATTCAGACGTTGCAGGTTTCCAAGCAGCTTTACGAACCCTGCGAGCAACGCGTGCCAATCACGAATTTTACTGGTTTGGTCATACAAAGGGGGCATCGCATCAACGTTTTGAGAACGCAGAAGCCCTCCGCGCTGTTATCGAGCAAAACTTCTGGTCGCGCAGAACCGAGGTCGAAGCCCGGTGTGAGCCTACACGCCATGGCGCTTTTCCTGCACTCCCAATGCCAGCAGCTGGCCCAAACGAGCCTGTTATCGCCTATCTTCAAAGCATTTTTCCGAGCCGATACCAACCGATCGGATACGTTGCGACTTATACCTTCTTCGGGCTCACCGGCATCGCCCTGAGAAACTTTCTCGGGAGCGCGGACAACCGCTTTTTCGAGAACAACCTTCTCGATGGAACCGGAGTATCACGCTACTTCTTTGAAGGCGGATTTTCTTGGATCGCCGACATGGCTGGCTTCGAGCCTCTGCTTCTTCATAAAAATTTGGATGTTTCGATCGGCAACTCGTGGCTTCATGGCCCCTGCGCTCCGAATGAATTTTCAGAAAACCAGCGTCGCGTTGCTCAGATGATCGAAATTTGGCGATCAGATCGAACCAACTACGATTTCCAGGGCTGGCCTGTCTGGGTAGGGGACAAAATACAACTAGGACAAAATCTTATGACAAAAAATGAATTTTTCTCACTTCATCCAAAATACAAATTATAGATATGAAATTTTTAACGTTGCCCGGCAGAAGAAAAATTGGTACCGCAAATAAGTCAATCGATAAGCTGCGCTACCCCACTTTGTCAGCATGAGGAAAAATCAAAGATGCTATCAAATAAATCGCTTGATGAGATTGGAGTTCACTTCAAGACTGATAAATCTTCAATCGATCATAACTTTTTAAATTTTTACGAAATGTTTCTTGCTCCGCTAAGAAACAAAAAAATAAAGTTGCTTGAGATTGGCGTCCTAAATGGCAAGTCAATTAGGGTTTGGGAGGCTTATTTTCCAAATGCGGAAATTGTAGGAGCAGATATTGTTCAAGCGTCCAAACGTTTTGAGAAAGATCGAACCAAGATAGAGATTATTGATCAATCAAATTTAGAGGATTTAGTATACCTAGGTTCGAAACATGGCCCATTTGATGTGATTATAGAAGACGGTTCTCATATGTGGGAACATCAAATTACCAGCCTTCGAACGCTATTCCCGTTTGTAAAAGATGGGGGATACTACATTGCTGAAGATCTACAAACGAATTTTGGGGAGAGATATTCACATTACAAAGGAGTCGCCACAATATCATTTGTTGATTATGTAAAAAAATTAGTTGATTTTCGAGTCGGAGATGAAGAGGTCGACATTGAATCCCAAGAAGATGCCTTTTTAACAACATACGGTAGAAACATTGATTTAATTTCGTTCGCGAAAAGAGCATGCCTTATTAAAAAAAGAATGAAACCTCGAATTCAAATGGCAGTAGAGAATAAACCTATTTCTACGATTGACTCAAACGGAGCACTTCAAGCATCGATTTATGCTCACGTGAGAAATATTGGGGATATTTATTCTCCAAATGGATATATAAATCTAGGACTACAATAGCCGATTCAAGGATTTGAAATAAATTCAACAAATAACTGTCTTGAATATCGCGCCAAAACTGTTGGAGGACAGTGGACAGATTGGATGCCTGAGGGAGAATTTCTAGGTTCGCGCAGTGAAATGATAACTTTCGCCGAAGTTTCCGTCAGAATTCGCTCCGATTTTCAAAATAAATTGAAAGTCGAAGTCCAATACGTTTTCAACGAAAATGGAAATATAAGGCATGTGATTGGCAATAATTTACCCGAAAACAGCACCCATGGAGATCTCTGCGGTATCCAAATCTCGATCGTAAATGTATAAACATTTTTAATTAACTTTCGCCCCGGGGATAGCCCTCGGGGCAGCGTACCTGAGCTATCGCGAGGCCGCCAACGTCGAAACAACAATTTCTAAAGGCAATTGGTGCCGCAAGAGGGATTCGAACCCCCGACCCCCTCATTACGAATGAGGTGCTCTACCAGCTGAGCTATTGCGGCACGAGGCGATGCGGACCTTTGGGTCGGCGCGGCGTCGTTGGGAGGGTTCATATCGAGCCAGCGGCCGGTTGGCAAGACGGCGAGAGCGACGACGGTGTCGTGCGCGGCGAGCGATGCAGCGGCGCCACTACGCGGCGGCAATGGGCGGGCAGGGCAGGCCAGAGGGCTCGGCTTGCTTGACGGGGGCGGGGCCGGCTTTCAGGGTCCGGCATCGCCTCTTCGGGAATTGTCATGTCGCTCATCGCCCGCCTGCGTGCCTATGCCGCCGACGCTTTCGGGCTCGGGCAGGCCACCGATGCCGTGGAGGGGGCGGACGAGCGCCTCGCAGCCATCGCGCTCCTCGTCCACGTGGCGCGGGCCGACGGCATCCTGGCCCCGGAGGAGACCGAACGCCTCGCCCGCCTCGTTGAGGGGCGCTTCGCCGCGACGCGAGGGGAGGCCGAGGCCCTCATTGCGCGGGCCGCCGCGTACGATACGCAGACCCGCGACATGGCGGCCCTCGTCGAGGTGATCGGCCACGAGGCCGGACACGAACAGAAGGCCCGGCTCCTCGCCATGGCCTGGTCCGTGGCCGGAGCCGACGGCACGGTCCACGAATTCGAGGAAGCCCTGGTCTGGCGCCTCGGCGGCCTTCTCGGGTTCGACGAGGCCGGCATCCTCCTCGCCCGCGCCGGCGATCCCCTCGCGGCCCTGCCGTAGGGGCGGATCCACACCATGATCGTCGGCCTGACGCTGATTCTCGCGATTCAGCTTCTCGGAGAGGTTCTGGCGCGCGTCACCGGCATTCCGGTGCCGGGGCCCGTCATCGGCATGGGGCTGCTGCTGGTCTTCCTCGCGGTGCGTGATCGCTTCGCGCAGGGCGCCGCCCGCATCCTGCCGCGGCCCCTCGTCGACGGGCAGCTCGAGGGCACCGGGCGCGGGCTTCTCGCCAACCTCTCGCTCATGTTCGTGCCGGCCGGCGCCGGCATCGTCGGGCGTCTCGATGTCCTCGCCGCGAACGGAACGGCGCTCGCCGTCATCGTCGTGGTCTCGACCCTCACGACGCTGGCTGCCACGGCCTTCACCTTCGTCTGGGTGGCGCGCCGCCTGCGGCCGGGGGAGGGGGCGTGACCGGGGATTTCGCCGTCTGGGTCTATCTCTCGCGCACCCCGCTCCTGTGGCTGACGGTGACGCTCGTCGCCTACGTCGTGGCCGACCGGATCGCCACGGCGACGAACCGCAACCCCATCGCCAATCCGGTGCTCATCGCCATCGTTCTCACGGCCGCGGTGCTGGAACTGACGCACACGCCCTACGCCACGTATTTCGAGGGCGCGCAGTTCGTCCACTTCCTCCTCGGGCCCGCCACCGTCGCCCTCGCGTTCCCCCTCTACGAGTACCGCGCCACGGTCCTGCGCGCCCTGGCCCCGATGCTGGCGGCGCTCCTCGTCGGCTCCGTGGTGGCCCTGTCCTCGGCCCTCACCCTCGGCCACCTCCTCGGGGTGCCGCGCGAGGTCATCGTGTCCCTGGCACCGAAATCCGTCACCACGGGCGTCGCCATGGGCATCGCCCAGGGCCTCGGCGGCGATCCGACGCTCGCCGCCGTCATCGTCATGCTGACCGGCATGACCGGGGGAATCCTCGTGACCCCGCTGATGAACGCCTTACGCATCCGCGATATGCGCGCCCGGGGCTTCGCCGCCGGGCTCGCCGCCCATGGGGTCGGCACGGCACGGGCCTTTCAGGTCGATGTCGTGGCCGGCGCCTTCGCGGGCATCGCCCTCGGGCTCAACGCCTTTGTCACGGCGATGCTGGCCCCCATCGCCGTGAGTTTCCTCAGGTAGCTCTCGCTAACCGGTGACGGGCGTCGGCACGAACCGCCCATCCGCGCCGGCCCGCATGTCGATGCGGCGGTCGTGGAGCGCGTGCAGGGTCGAGCGGTGGCCAATGGAGACGATGGTGGTCTCCGGCAGGCGCTCGCGCAGCATCCGGTAGAGGGCCGCCTCGCTCGGCTCGTCGAGGGCGGCAGTGGATTCATCGAGAAACAGCCACTGGGGCTTGGCCAACACCGCGCGGGCGATGGCGACCCGTTGCTGTTCGCCGCCCGAGAGGCGCTGATCCCAGGCGTCGACCTCGTCGAGCCGGTCGGCGAGCTGCGGCAGCTGCGCCGCCACCAGGGCGTCGCGGATCGCCGCGTCGGAGAACTGGTCGGTTGTGGCCGGGTAGACGACGGCGCCGCGGAGCGTCCCGAGGGGCAGATACGGGCGCTGCGGCAGCACCAGGGCCGATTGGCCCGGCGGTACCGCGATCCGCCCCTGGCCGAAGGGCCAGATGCCCGCGATGGCCCGGAAGAGGGTCGACTTGCCCGAGCCCGAGGGACCGGTGACCAGGGTGGCGCCCCCGCGCGTCAGGGTGAACCGGTCGGCCGTCACGATCTCGCGGCCGTCCGGCAACGCCAGGGTGACGCCCTCGGCGGTGACGTCGTTCCCGGACGCATTGGACTGGGCGAGACCGTAGCCGGCCCCCGCCATGGCCTCGGCCTTCGTCATGGCGCGCTTGAACGACGACAGGCGGTTGGTGTTGGCCTTGTACGCGGCCAGCGTGGTGTAGGCGTTGATGAAGAACGACAGCGACGACTGAACGTTGCTGAAGGCATTGATCGTCTGCTGCAGGGCGCCGAAGGTGATCTTCTTGGCGAAGTACGATGGTGCCGCGATGACCAGGGGCACGATGGTGCTCGCCTGCGTGTAGCCGAACGAGAACGCGATGAGCTTGATGCGCCGGAAGATGATCTGCACGTAGTTCTCGATGATCCCGTCGAACAGGGACTGCAACCGCACGGATTCGGCGCGCTCCCCGCGCAGGAGGGCGATCTGCTCGCCGTAGATGCGGCTGCGGGCCAGGGAGAAGCGGAAATCCGCCTCCACGCGCTCCTGACGGAAGTCGAGGCCGATGAGCGGCTTGCCGATGAGGTGGGCGAGCCAAGTGCCGACGACGGCGTAGGCGATGACGGCCCAGACGAGGAAGCCCGGCACCACCGTATCGGTGAACGGCAGCACGAAATCCCGCGACAGGGTCCAGAGGATCACCATGAACGACACGAGCTGGGCCGCCTGCGACAGCAGGCGGATCGACAGACTCGCCGTCTGCGAGATGAAGGCGTTCACGTCCGACTGGATGCGCTGATCCGGGTTGTCGGCGTGTTCGTCGGTGAAGGGGATGCGGTAATGCGTGCCGTCCCCGAGCCAGCGCTGGTAGAAGCTGCGGGTCAGCCAGGTCCGCCAGCGGATGTGCAGGGACTGGTCGACGAACAGGTCGAACATGCCGATGCAGACGTTGAGGATTGCCAGCGGCACGAAGATCCACAGGATCTGATACCAGAACGCGTCGAGGTTGTACTCCTGGATGGCGTTGTAGAGATCGCGATACCAGAAGTTAAACCGCAGGGTCAGGGCGACATCGGCGAAGCTGACGAAGATCGAGAGCGCGACGAGGCGCTGGCCGATCTTTCCCTCGGTGCGGCCGAACCAACGGAACAGGCCGATCTCGCGGGTCGGTACGTCGCCGTTGGCGAAGTAGGGATCGGCGATGAGCGTGATCGCCCGGATCGCCTTCAGGTGCGAGATGCCCAGCACGATGCCGGCGAACACCACGGCGCCCGTGGCGGCGAAGGCGGGCGGCAGCAGGGCGGCCAAGGTTGGCGGCAGCAGCCCCAGGGCCGCCAGGAGCTTGGCGCCGGCGAACAGCAGATAGCCGATGCCGTAGACCGAGATGAAAATCTTCAGATAGGCGGAGATCCTGCCGGAACCGAGCAGGATGCCCGCCATGGCGAGGCCGCTCAGGGACACATAGAGGGGCGGCGCGGCGTCACCGGGAAACGCCAGCAGAACGAGCGCGAACAAAGCCGTCACGGCGGCCTGCAGGCCGAGGCCCGTCCTCAATACGCCCACGTGCTCGTCTCCCCGCACTCGTCGTCACGCCCGTGCGTCACCGTCGAAGGACCGATGCGCGGGCGACGACGGCAGTGACGGCGGGTCGTGGCGAGATCGTGGCCGCCGGAAAGCGTACGGAGATAAAAGTCCTCGGCCGTGATCCCCTGCGGCGCGGGCGACCTATTGCCAGTCCCAATCGCCGTAACCCGGCTCGCGGCAGCGATAGCCGATCGGGCATTCGGGATTGTCGCGGGTCGGCACGAACTGCAGATCGGCGATCTCGGTGATCTCGCAGAAGCTGCGGTCGCGCACGAAGCGGTGAGTGGCCTGGCCGGTATCGAGGACGACCGCCCCCTGGCGCTTCACCAACGCCATGGCGTCGGTGCACATCATGCGGCTCGTGATACCCGGGGTCTGGGCGCTCGCCGGCACCGCCAGGACGGCGCAAAGGGCAAGGGCGAGGCGTCGCGTCACGATGGGAGGGGGCCGTTCCGTGCATGATCGGGAGCCCAAGCATGGCAGTTTCCGGCAGGCGCGGGAAGGGCTAGCCCCCGTCTTGCCGTCCGGTCGCCGCAATCCTCGGCTCTATCCACCGACCGTTGCGCGAAAGTGGCACACATTCCGTACGTGACGGTACGGTCTCAACCAGGGTGGAGTTTAGATGTCGGGCCTTTCCATTCTCAACCTCGAGGCCGTGCGCAGCGCCCCCCTGTCGCGCGAGCCCTATACGTTCTTCCTCGGAACGGATGTCCTTGATCGGGCCGCCATCGACGAGATCCGCGAGGATTTTCCGGCCATCGCCAAGCCGGGCTATCTCACCGTCGACGAGGTCGCCCTGAAGGGGCGCTTCAAGGCGCTCATCGACGAACTCGAGAGCGACGAGTTCTCCCGCATCCTGGGCGAGAAGTTCGGCATCGATCTCGTGTCGTGCCCGCGCCTCACCACCATCATGAAGAAGAGCCAGCCGAAATACGGTTCGATCCACACGGACGGACCATCGAAGGTGATGACCCTGCTCGTCTACATGAACGATGCCTGGGACGCCCCGGCGGCCGGGCGCCTGCGAGTTCTCTACGACGGCAAGAACTACGAGCCCTTCGCCGTGGAGGTGCCGCCCACCATGGGCACGATGTTCGCCTTCCTGCGGTCGGACAATTCCTGGCACGGCCACGAGCCCTTCGAGGGTGAGCGCCGCGTGGTGCAGGTCGCCTGGGTGAAGGACGCGGCCGAGCTGGAGCGCAAGAAGAAGCGCAACCGCACCGCCCAATTTCTCAAGGGCATCTTCGGCCGCTAAGGCCGGTTGCCGTCGGAAAACCTTCATGACTCCGCCGCGTTCGCGCGGCGGTCTCGGACTTCGTGTCTTGGGAGAAGCGCCCGTGGCCGGTTCCCGCTCGCGTTCGATGCTCCGGTGCGCGATCCTCGCAGGATACGTCGCGGCGGGTCCGGCCCGCGCCGACGAAGCCAACCTGTTCCAGAACCGAGACTTTCCCGTGCTGACGGATTACCGTGCCCTGCTCGGGGGGCTGTTCCAGCGCCTCTATGATCTCGATGCCGCGAGCCTCGGCCGCATCTTCCCGGACGCCGCACCCCACGATCTCGCGCTTGTCTGAACGCGCGTCCGCGCCGTTCGAGGACATGGCGGAGGCGCCGGCCACTCAGGTTGAAGAGCCGGCGCCGTCAACCGCACAGGGGGGTTCGCTGCGCGCAGGGGGCCTCATCGCCATCGATCCGGCCCCATTTGCACAGCAATTATCGAGCCGTACGAGCCAACAGAGAAGACTCCCCCCACAATCCACCTTACGATTTAGCCTGCGGATCCCCTGAAATTCCCACCTCAACAAGAGGAAGTCGGCTCCGTCGAGACGGGCCTGGAATGGATCGCGGAGTATGGTCGGCAAACTGATTTCCGTCGCCAACATGAAAGGCGGGGTCGGCAAGACCGCCACCGTCATCATGCTGGCCGAAGCCTTGGCTGCCGGTGGAGCCCGCGTGCTCATCGTCGACCTCGATCCCCAGGCGAGCGTCTCGGTCTGCCTGGCCGGCGAAGCGCTTCTGGGAGACCTCATCGCCAAGGGACGGACCCTCGAGGCCTACCTCGCGCTTAAGTTGATCATCCGGGAGAAACCGCAGCTCCAGGCGCGCATCCGCGCCGGCGTGAGCATCACGACCCATCGGGGAAGCCCCCTCGCGCTGTCCCTTCTTCCCGCAGGACCACACCTGCGACTGGTGGAGCGGGAAATCCTCTACACGCTGAGCGCCCGGAATCTGTCGATGAAGGAGATCGACGCCAAGCTGCGTCGGCTCTTCGCGAGTGAGTTCCGGCCCCTGGCACGCGCTTACGACTACATCCTGTTCGATTGCGCGCCCGGGCTTTCGCCGATGACCGAAGTGGCCATCCGCGGTGCCGACCTCGTCCTCGTCACCTCGATCCCCGACTACCTCTCGACCTACGGCCTCGACGCCTTCGTGCAGACGCTCTGGGCATGGGACGAGGAGGAGAACCTGCAGTCCCGGCGCCCGCCGCATATCCTCGTGACCCGGTTCCAGCAGCAGGTCCGGCAGCACCGGCATATCCTCGCCCGGTTGGAAGCGGAGGCGGAAGCGGGCGATGCCGGGTTCCGCCTCCTCGCCACCCGCGTGCCCCAGGCCGCCTCCCTGGCCGAAGCCCTGATGCCGCGCGCCGTGCCGCCGACCTTCGTCGGCAAGTACGGCCCCTACATCTCCGCCGTCCTCAGTCCCCTCGTCGACGAGGTGAAAGGCATCTTCCATGCTGCTTGACGCGGACGGCCTCGCCCTCCTCAGGGCGATCGGTCAAATGCCGGGCGCCTTTCCCGACATCCGGGACGAGGCATCGAGGATCGCCCGTGCCCTCGTGATCCGGCAGTTGAAGGCGAAGTCCTTCCCGCTGTCCGGCGTCAGACAGGTCTACGACATCCTGGGACACGCGACCTTCACCCTCGTGGTGGACGGCCTCACGGAGATCGAAGCGCGGGCGCTGGTAGCGCGCTTCGATCCGCGCCATCCCGATGGAAAGACCGCTCCCGTCCACTGGCTGCGCCGCCAGATCGTCGCCCTGGCCGGGGGCGCCGCGCCCTGCTCCCAGGGCGTGCCGGCGAGAGCCCCTCGGGCGCCGTCCCGCCCCAAGGCCCCGGTGCTTCGCGCCCTCGGGTCCAGCGCCTTCGGGGCGCGCTGGGACGGACGGGACCACGACCCGCCCGCGGGCAAAGGCAAGCGCAAGGCGAAAGGCTGATCGGGCACACGAGACCCGTCGGACCCAGCGCCGCTCACGAAAACAAAAAGGGGCCACCCTGCGGTGGCCCCTCGTTTCATCGTTCGCTTGAAGTCCGGGCTTTTCTTCAGGCCCGGTTTGCCGGACCTGGAGTTTTCGGCGCGGTCCTGAGCGCGTGGACTTCTTAGAAGTCCATGCCGCCCATGCCGCCGCCCATGCCGCCGCCGCCCGGCATGCCGCCGCCGGTGGACTCCTTCTTCGGAGCATCGGCGATCATGGCTTCGGTGGTGACGAGCAGGCCGGCGATGGACGAGGCGTCCTGCAGGGCGGTGCGCACGACCTTGGCCGGGTCGACGATGCCGGCCTGGATCATGTCGACGTACTCTTCCGTCTGGGCGTTGAAGCCGTAGGTGATCGAGCCCGTGTTGTCGGTGATCTTGCCGACCACGATCGAGCCCTCGACGCCGGAATTGGCGGCGATCTGGCGGATCGGGGCTTCAAGGGCCTTCAGCACGATCTTGATACCGGCCTGAACGTCCGGGTTGTCGCTCTTGAGAGCGCGGACGGCCTCACGGGCGCGCAGCAGCGCGGTGCCGCCGCCGGGGACGATGCCCTCTTCCACCGCAGCGCGGGTGGCGTTGAGCGCGTCGTCGACGCGGTCCTTCTTCTCCTTCACCTCGACCTCGGTCGCGCCGCCGACGCGGATGACCGCGACGCCGCCGGCGAGCTTGGCCAGGCGCTCCTGGAGCTTCTCACGGTCGTAGTCCGAGGTGGTCTCCTCGATCTGCGCCTTGATCTGACCGACGCGGGCCTCGATGTCGGCCTTCTCGCCGAGACCGTCGATGATCGTGGTGGTCTCCTTCTCGATGCGGATGCGCTTGGCGCGGCCGAGCATCGGCAGGGTCACGTTCTCGAGCTTGATGCCGAGATCCTCGGCGATCATCTGGCCCTGGGTCAGGATCGCGATGTCCTCGAGCATGGCCTTACGGCGATCACCGAAGCCCGGCGCCTTGACGGCCGCGACCTTGAGGCCGCCGCGCAGCTTGTTCACCACGAGCGTGGCGAGCGCCTCGCCCTCGATGTCCTCGGCGATGATGACCAGCGGCTTGCCGGTCTGCACAACAGCCTCGAGCACCGGCAGCATCGCCTGAAGCGACGACAGCTTCTTCTCGTGGATGAGGATGTAGGGGTCCTCGAGCTCGGCGACCATCTTCTCCGCGTTGGTGATGAAGTACGGGGAGAGGTAGCCGCGGTCGAACTGCATGCCCTCGACGACGTCGAGCTCGGTCTCGGCGGTCTTGGCCTCCTCGACGGTGATGACACCCTCGTTGCCGACCTTCTGCATGGCGTGGGCGATCATCTCGCCGATTTCCTTGTCGCCATTGGCCGAGATGGTGCCGACCTGGGCGACTTCCTCGGACGAGGCGACCTTCTTGGCGCGGCTCGTGATGTCCTTCACGGCGGCGGTGGTGGCCAGATCGATGCCACGCTTGAGGTCCATTGGGTTCATACCGGCGGCGACGTACTTGGCGCCCTCACGGACGATGGCCTGGGCCAGCACGGTGGCGGTGGTGGTGCCGTCACCCGCGATGTCGTTGGTCTTCGAGGCCACTTCGCGCACCATCTGGGCGCCCATGTTCTCGAACTTGTCGGAGAGCTCGATCTCCTTGGCGACGGTGACGCCGTCCTTGGTGATGCGCGGCGCGCCGAAGGACTTCTCAATGACGACGTTGCGACCCTTGGGGCCCAGCGTCACCTTCACGGCGTCGGCCAGGATGTCGACGCCGCGCAGCATCTTCTCGCGGGCGTCGGAGCCGAAACGGACTTCTTTCGCTGCCATGGTCTATTCCTCTTACGGTGGACAGCCCCGAGGCGCGGATGGATCGCGCTCGAAGGGCTTGGATCGGGGACGAAGGAAGAGGGCCGCGCCGCTTTAGGCGACGACGCCCATGATGTCGGATTCCTTCATGATCAGGAGGTCCTGACCGTCGATCTTGACCTCGGTGCCGGACCACTTGCCGAACAGCACGCGGTCACCGGCCTTGACGTCGAGGGGATTCACGCGGCCGGCCTCGTCGCGGGCGCCGGGGCCGACGGCGACGATCTCGCCCTCTTGCGGCTTCTCCTTGGCGGTATCGGGGATGATGATGCCACCCTTGGTCTTCTCTTCGCCTTCGATACGGCGAACGACGACACGGTCGTGCAGCGGACGGAACTTCATGAGCTGCCCTCTTGCTTCAAATTCGTGAATGGCGTTGATGCGGCGCGGCAGCGCGCTCAACCCAGGCCGTTAGCACTCCCACGAGGTGAGTGCTAACGATGGCGGGGAGGTAGGCGCATGCGCTCCGTGAGTCAAGACTGTCGCAGGTCCGCGCGACGGTTGCGCGACGGCTTTGCTCTCTCGACCGGCCCCGCCACGGACCATCCTTCTCCGATGATCAGCCTCCATGGACCGCAGGGTGCGATGGCGCTTCCCGCTTCGGACGGCCCCGGCCCGGGGCACCGCGACGCCGTCTGGATCGATCTCGAGGATCCGAGCGCGGAGGAGGCGCAGCGCGTCGAGGACGCCACGGGCCTGCGCGTCCCCTCCCGCAAGGCCCTGAACGAGGTGGAGAATTCGAGTCGGCTGCGGCGCCTGAAGAACGGGTTCTCCCTCTCGACCCCGATGATCACCTTCGACAAGGTCGACTCGGTCTTGCAACCCCTCGGGTTCGTCCTGACCAAGGATCACCTCGTCACGGTGCGGTTCCACGAGCTGCGGGCCTTCGGCGCGGTCAAGAAGCGGATCGCAGAGGGCGACGGCCCGGCCACCACGAGCACGGAGATCTTCCTCCTGCTCATGGAAGAACTTGTGGACAGCCTCGCCGATGCCCTGGAAGAGATGGGCGCTGACCTCGACGCCCTGTCGACCCGGGTGTTCGACTTCGACGTGCGCGGCGGCGCGGCCACCGGCAGCGAGGGTTCGAAGTCTCAGACGCCGCGCCGTCGCGACCTTGCCCTGCGCCGGATCCTGCGCGGCATCGGCCGGCGCGGCAAGGCGCTTGGCAAGCTGCGCGCCAGCCTCCTCGGCCTCGAGCGGATCGTCCCCTTCGTCGCCAACGAGTGCGACCACCTCCTGGCCGCGGAGCAGAAACCACGCTTCGAGGCCGTGCGGCGGGACATCGCCTCCCTGGACGAGTTCGAGATCCGCCAGTCGGAGAACGTACAGTTCCTCCTCGACGCGACGCTCGGCCTCATCAACATGGAGCAGAACAACACCTTCCGGGTGCTGACCGTGGTCTCCGTCGTAGGGATTCCCCCCACCCTCGTCACCTCCCTCTACGGCATGAACTTCAAGCACATGCCGGAACTCGACTGGGCCTACGGCTACCCCTACGGCCTCGCCCTCGTGATTCTCAGCGCCCTCGTGCCCCTCGTGTTCTTCCGGATCCGGGGCTGGATCTGACGGGCGTCCCGCCATCGGGTTGACGGATTCTTCGGGGAACGGGCCACAAGCCTGAGGGACCAAGCGCGGGTGCGCCCGTCATCGAGGATCGTGCATTCCCGCCATGGCCGTGATCTGCGCCTTCATCCTCAATGCCGGCCTGAACTTCGTCCTCGGCCTGCTCATCGCCAAGCTCCTCGGCCCGGCGGAGTTCGGCCTGTTCGCCCTCGCGACCGCCGGCGCCGTCGTGGCCAACACCGTCCTGTTCGAGTGGCTGCGCCTGTCGGCGACGCGGTTCTACTCGGCTCGCGTCCGCGCGCAGGAGCCGTGGATCCGCCAGGGCCTCGACCGCGCCTACGCGGTCATGGGCGTCGCGCTGTTCGTCGCGGCCCTGGTATGTGCCGCCCTGGGCGTTGGATCGGGTCCGGGAAGCCGGGCGGCCATCCTGGCGGGCACCGCCATCGCGGCCCTCGGCATCGGCATCTTCGACTATCACGCGGCCCTCGCCCGCGCCCGCTTCGACGGCGGCCTCTATTTCCGGCTCGTGGCCGTCAAGAACGGGCTCGCCTTCGGGCTCATGGCCGGGACGGCCTGGCTCCTGCCCCAGCCCGCCTGGGTGCTGGCCGCCGCGGGCCTGAGCCAGTTCCTCGCCGCCGCGCTCCTGTGGCGCCCCATGCGCGATCCCGTGACGCCGCGCCTGCGCGTCCGACTCGCCGAGACCTGGCGCCTGTTCGTGGCCTACGGCCTGCCGCTCATCGCCGCCAACGCGGTCTACCAGCTCATGCCGTTCCTCAACCGGGGCACCATCGCGGCCCAGGCGGGGCTGGCCGAGGCCGGCTACTTCGCCCTTGCCGCCGACGTCACCACCCGCAGCATCGGCACCCTCGGCACCGCCCTCGACCTCCTGCTGTTCCAGTTCGCCGTGCGCGCCGAGGAGGAGGAGGGGCGCGCCGCGGCCGAAGCCCAGATCGGGCGCAACGTCGGAACCGTCGTGGCCCTGCTGCTGCCCTGTGCCGTCGGGTTCTGGGCGATCCTGCCGGCCCTCCAGGCCCTGGCGGTGCCGGACGCCTATCGCGGCCCGTTCGCCGCCTATGCCGGCCTGATGATTCCGGGGTTCTTCTTCCTCGCGATGACGAACTTCGCCCTCAATCCCGTCTTCCAGATCCGTCGCAAGACCCTGCCGGTCGTGGCCGCCGCCGTGATCGGCCTCGCCGTCGATGCCCTCGGCCTCTGGCTCCTGCCGCCGGTCATGGGCCCCGAGGGGATCGCCGTGGCGCAGACCCTGGGGCTCGCCGTCGCGACCCTGATCCTGGCCGTACGGACGCTCACGGGGCCGCAGCGCCTGCGCCTGCCCTGGCGGGACATCCTGATGGCCGGCCTCGCCTGCGCGGTCATGGCCCTGTGCCTCTCGCCCGTGCGTCACCTCGAACCGGTGCCGGCCCTCGCCTCAAGTCTCGCGCTCGGCATCCTCGTCTACGGCGCCTTCACCTGGACCTTCGACATCGCCGGCCTGCGCAGTCTCATCGCGGCGCGCTGGGCCGAACGGCGCGGCCCGGCACGTCAGGCGTCGGCGGCTCCCGCGATCGACGTCGCCGAGCTGGATGCAATCCCGAACGATTCTCATTAAGGTCGCGGTAGAGAAAAAAGCCGGGCGGCATCGTCCGGCCAGGGCGGGAAACAATGCGGTCATACGAGCCTCAAAGCGCCGACGAGGCGGCGGATATCGTTCGCGACGCCGCCGCACGGACGGAGCGCCTGCGCCTCGTCGGCGGTGGCACAAAAGTGGGGATCGGCCGCCCGGCCCAAGACGAGGCCACGCTCTCCACCACCGGCCTGTCGGGCATCACCCTGTACGAGCCGGCCGAGATGGTGGTCTCGGCGCTCGCCGGCACCCCGCTGGCGCAGGTTCAGGCGCTGCTGGCCGAGCGCGGCCAGATGCTGCCCTTCGAGCCCATGGATCATCGCCGCCTCATGGGCTCCACCGGCACGCCGACCTTCGGGGCCGTGGCGGCCACCAACAATTCCGGCCCGCGCCGGATCAATGCCGGGGCGGCCCGCGATAGCCTCATCGGCGTGCGCTTCGTCAACGGCCGGGGCGAGATCATCAAGTCCGGCGGCCGGGTGATGAAGAACGTCACCGGCCTCGACCTGGTGAAGCTCATGGCCGGCGCCTGGGGCACCCTCGGCCTCCTCACTGAAGTGACCTTCAAGGTGCTGCCCGTTCAGGAGCGGGTGACGACCCTGGTCTTCGCGGGCCTCGACGATGCCCGCGCCGTCGCGGCCCTCTCGGCCGCCCTCGGCTCGCCGTTCGAGCTCACGGGCGCCGCGCACCTGCCCGCCGGCTGCGGCGCGTCGCAGGCGCGCACGGCCATGCGCGTCGAGGGGTTTTCGGATTCGGTGGCCTACCGGCTCGGCGAACTCACCAAGCTCCTCAGGCGCTTCGGGGCACCGGAAGTGGTGGAGGGCGAGGCCGGCACCGACCTCTGGACCGCCATCCGCGACGTCCTTCCCCTTGCCGAGCCGGTCGACACCGCGATCTGGCGCATCTCCACCGCCCCGACCCACGCCCCCGCCCTGACGGCCGCCGTCGCGGCCAAGCGCGCGGCCCGATGGTTCTACGATTGGGGCGGTGGTCTGATCTGGCTCGCCACCGCGGCGGAGGGCGATGCCGGCGCCGCAGCCGTGCGGGCGGCGGTGGCCAAGCACGGCGGCCACGCCACCCTGGTGCGGGCACCGGATGCCGTGCGGGCGGCCGTGCCGGTGTTCGAGCCATTGTCCGAACCGCTGATGCGCATCACCACCGGCCTGAAAGCGGCTCACGATCCCGGCGGTCTCTTCAATCCAGGCCGCATGTACGCGAGCGTCTGAACCTCGCCGAATACCCTGCGGGGATGCCGCGACACTCTACCCCGCAGGCATCGCAAGCCGGTTGCGGCTATCGAAACCGGGCCGGATGCTGCTTGGAGCCGTTCCAAAGGCTCGGCTTGGTGACCGTTCCGAACTAAAGTCTTGTGAATAGACGGTGTCCGCACGCTCCGGCGTGGAGCGGCGCCGCGAAGGGTGGATCAGGAACACGCAGTGCAGACCAATTTCAGCCTGACGCAGCTCGCCGACCCCGCCATGGCGGCGTCCGAAAAGATCCTTCGGACCTGCGTCCATTGCGGCTTCTGCACCGCCACCTGCCCGACCTATCTGCTGCTCGGCGACGAGCTCGATAGTCCGCGCGGACGCATCTACCTGATCAAGGACATGCTGGAGGGCGGCAAGGCCGCCGTGCCGGAGGTGGTCAAGCACGTCGACCGCTGCCTGTCGTGCCTGTCCTGCATGACGACGTGCCCCTCGGGCGTACACTACATGCACCTCGTCGATCATGCCCGGGCGCATATCGAGGAGACCTACACCCGCCCCTTCGGCGACCGGGCCCTGCGCGCCGTCCTCGCCTTCGTCCTGCCCTATCCCGACCGCTTCCGCCTGGCGCTCCTCGGCGCAAAGTTGGGAAGTCCGTTCCGGCCCCTCGTCGCGCGGATTCCCGGACTCGGCAACCGCCTCGCCGCCATGCTCGACCTCGCGCCGGCCGAACTGCCGAACCGCAACCCCACCGACCGGCCCGGCACCTTTCCGGCCGAGACGCGGGCGCTCGAGGCCAGCGCCGCCCTTCAGGGCACCACGGCCCCGGCCCGCGCGGGCCGCGTCGCGCTCCTGCGCGGCTGCGCTCAGAGCGTCCTGCGGCCGGACTTCAACGAAGCGGCGATCCGGCTCCTCACCCGCCACGGCGTCGAGGTGGTGCAGGCCAAGGGGGAGGGGTGCTGCGGCGCGCTCACCCATCACATGGGCAAGGCCGAGTCGTCCCACGCCCAGGCCAAGCGCACCATCGACGCCTGGATCGCCGAGATGGACGGCGCCGGCCTCGACGCCATCGTGGTCACGGCGTCGGGCTGCGGCACGACGATCAAGGATTACGGCTTCATGTTCCGCGACGACCCGGCCTACGCCGAGAAGGCCGCGCGGGTCTCTTCCATCGCCAAGGACATCACCGAGTACATGGCCGGCCTCGGCCTGATGCCGACGCTCATCGCGTCCGACCTCGTGGTCGCCTACCACTCCGCCTGCTCGATGCAGCACGGCCAGGGCATCCGCACGGAGCCAAAAAATCTCCTGAAGAATGCGGGTTTCACCGTGAAGGACGTGCCCGAGGGCCACATCTGCTGCGGCTCGGCCGGCACCTACAACATCCTCCAGCCCGAGATCGCCGGCCGCCTGCGCGACCGCAAGGTCGCCAACATCGAGCGGATGCGCCCCGACGTCATCGCGACCGGCAACATCGGCTGCGCGACGCAGATCGGGAAGGGCACGGCGATCCCCATCGTCCACACGGTGGAGCTGCTGGATTGGGCGACGGGGGGGCCGAAGCCGGCGGTGCTCGAAGGGCTCGCCGCACCGGATCAGCGGTCGAACTGATAGGTGAGGGGGATCCAGCGGTAGCCGGCGCCCTGCCGCACCACATAGCCGAGCGACGGGAACGTGGTGTGGTAGGCCGCGACCAGAACCCCGTCCGTGGCCGCCATATCGTAGATCGTCCGGCGCGTGGCGGCCCCGCCTGCTTTGTCCATGTCGAAGAACGCGTGCCACTCGGGATGTGCCAGGGACGCGACCTCGTGGTGGGCGCAATCGCCCCAGACCAGCAGCCGCTGGCCCGCGCTCTCGACGTGATAGGCGAGGTGCCCCGGCGTATGGCCGAAAGCGGCAAGCGCCGTGATCCCCGGCACCACCGTGTCGCCCGGCTTCACGAAGGTCGTGCGGTCGGCGAGCGGCAGCAGATGGCTGCGGAAGACCCGGGCCGACTTGTACGCGTTGCTCTCCGGCGCGGCGGACAGGCGGGCGTCGTCCCGCCAGAACCGATCCTCGGCGGCGCCGAGAACGTAGCGGGCGTGAGGGAAAAGCGGGCGCCCGTTCTCCATCAGACCGCCGATGTGATCGGTGTGGCAATGGGTCAGCACGACGACGTCGATGGTGTCCGGTGCGACGCCGGCTTGACCAAGAAGTCCGGCCAGCCGCCCACCCGTGGGGCGGGGCACGAATCCCACCTCGCCGTTGCCGGTGTCGAACAGGATCGTCTCGCGGCCGGTCTGGACGACGGTCGGTGTGAAACCCGGCTTGAAGCGATTCGGCGGAAGCCGGTTCTCCCGCATCAGGGCCTCGACCGCGCCACGTTCACGATCCTCCCCGACGATGGGCCAGGGGCCGTCGATCATCGCGGCCGCATCGAGCAGGGTCGTGATCGCGAACGCCCCCAGTTGGAGGCGGTGAACCATGGGCGGCGTCGCCACCGGGCAACCTTGAGCCGATGCGCTCCGGGACAAACCCAGGGCGAGGGCCGATGCCGCGAGGCCGCGGCGCGTGAGATCGATCATGATGGCCATTCCTCCGCCGGGTCGCATGCGCCAGGATGATCGCGACCATCCGGCTCGAAGGCAGGGCTAGCATCGTGAAGGACGGCCGCGCTTGAATGAACCTGCTACGTCCTGCGCCCTCGGCCCGCTCTGGCACGTGGACGGGGCGCACACCTTCTTCGCCGGACCGTTGACCTACAATGCGAGCCACAGGCACGGAGCGCCGGTCTATCTGGCGGGGCTCTACGGCGGCTTCCGAATCCGGTTCGACGGTACCGCCTGGATCACCTGCCGGACCGCCTTCGTACCGGCGGGCCTGGCGCATGAACTCGATTGCGGCGGCGAGCCCCTGGCGGTGCTGTACCTCGAACCCGAGGCCTCGCCGCACGCCCTGACGACCCTGGTGCGGGGCGGCGATCCGATCGCGGGCGCCCTTGTGGCGGCGCAGGGCGAGATCATCCCACTCCGCACGCTCTACGAGGATCGCGGCGCCAGCGCCTGGACCGGCGCAGCGCTTGCCGACCTCGCGGGCTACTCGCTCCGGCGAGTTGGGACCGAGACGGACGCCCGGATTGCCCGCGTCGTGTCACGCCTGGGAGATCATCGGGAGGGCGCGATGTCGGCCGAGAGCCTCGCTCGATCGGTCGGCCTGTCGTCCTCCCGCCTGCAACACCTCTTCACCGAAAACGTCGGCGTCCCGTTCCGGCGCTACCGCGCTTGGGTCCGCATGCGCCGGGCCATCGCCGCCGTCGTGGCGGGGGCAAACTTCACGGGCGCGGCGCACGCGGCGGGCTTTGCCGATCAGGCGCATTTCGCCAACGATTTCCGGCGGACGTTCGGGGCGCCCGCCTCGCGCAGCCTTTTGGGAATCCGCCGGTGATACCATTGGGCCAGGAGCCTTATCGATCGCCGATTGCCCGCGAGGCCCCCACGATACCGTTGCCGATCACACGGGCGCAGTCCGACATTCGGGTCTCGGTGCCGCGCCCATGCTCAGGGCAGCCGATGATCTCAGGCAGCGGTCGCAAGGCTTTTCAGGTCCGTCCCGCGCGCCATGTGCTGGGCTGCGTCGAGGATTTCGATGCCGATCACCCGGCCCTCACCGTCAAGATCGAAGATGATTCCCGGTCGCACCTCCTCGCTCTCCACGATGGGTTCGTCGGAGAAGCCGAGATAGAGAGCATCGGCGTTCGAATCGTAGCGTGTCCTCATCGCGTTTGCCTCCGGGTTCGAGAGCGATCGAGAAAAGCGGTGATGACGCGCAGAACGTCGCCGTCCTGCTCGTATATCACGCGAAGGACGCGACCGTCGCGCTCGGGCACCTTGCCGAATGCGCGTGTCCGATGCGGATGGACCGGGTCCGGCTCCTCGGCCTCGGGAGCCATGAGCGTCCGCTCGATCCAGGCCGGATCGAGATCGCGTCGCAGAAGGCGCTCGTCCGCGTGGTCGATGAAGACGATCCGCTTCAACGGATGCCGTCCCGCACCGCCGCCAGCACGAAGACCCGGATGGCGGAGGAGAGGTTCTGTCCGTCGCGGCCCGCGTCGATCTCGCCGATGAGCGCCTGCACCGACAGGCCGCGCGCCTCCGCGATGCCGCGCAGGGCGTCCCAGAACGGGTCCTCCAGGGAGACGCTGGTGCGGTGGCCGGCGATCATCACCGAGCGTTTGGTGATGCCGCCGGTCACAGGGGGCAATGCCTCACCCGTCCGAAGCCGGGCCCACGAGCTTGTGGCCCTCGTGCCGCGCGAACTCGATGGCCTTCTTGGCCTCGGCCAGAGTCTTGGCCTTTTTCGGCCGGCCGAAGGCGATCCGGTTCTCGGCCGCCTTCGCCTCCTTCTCGCCCCGCGCCTTCGCCTTGCGGGCCTCGCGCAGGTTGATGATCTCCGCCATACGCTGGACCCCTCTCTCAGTCGGCGCTGGGCGCCAGCATGGTCTCGGGACGCACCACGCGCTCGAACTCGGCTTCCGTCACGTAGCCGAGCCGCAGGGCCTCTTCCTTCAGGGTGGTGCCGTTCTTGTGCGCGGTCTTGGCGATCTCGGCGGCCTTGTCGTAGCCGATGGAAGGGGCCAGCGCCGTTACCAGCATGAGCGAGCGGCTCATGAGGTCGGCGATCCGGTCCTCGTTGGCCTTGATGCCCACCACGCAATTGTCGGCGAAGCTGACCGCCGCGTCGGCGAGCAGGCGCACCGATTGCAGCACCGCGTTGGCGATGACCGGCTTGAACACGTTGAGCTCGAAATGGCCCTGGGAGCCGGCGAAGCTCACCGTGGTACCGTTGCCGATCACCTGGGCGCAGACCATGGTGAGGGCCTCGCACTGGGTCGGGTTGACCTTGCCGGGCATGATCGACGAGCCAGGCTCGTTCTCGGGCAGCGACAGTTCCCCGAGGCCCGAGCGCGGGCCGGACGCGAGGAGGCGGATGTCCTGGGCGATCTTGAACAGGCCGGCGGCCAGCGCCGAGAGCGCGCCTTGCGTGAACACCAGGGCGTCGTGGGTGGCGAGCGCCTCGAACTTGTTCGCCGCCGAGGTGAACGGCAGGCCCGTCAGCTCGGCGACCTTGGCGGCGAACTTGTCCGCGAAGTCGGGGTGCGCGTTGAGGCCGGTGCCCACCGCCGTGCCACCCTGGGCCAGCGCGAGCACGCCCGGCAGGGTCGCCTTCACGCGCTCGCTGCCCAGCGCGACCTGCGCCACGTAGCCGGAAAATTCCTGGCCCAGGGACACGGGGGTCGCGTCCTGCAGGTGGGTGCGGCCGATCTTGACGATGTCGGCGAACGCCATGGCCTTGGCGTCGAGGGCGTCGTGCAGGTGCTTGAGGGCCGGCATCAGCCGGTCGTTGATCTCGCGCGAGACCGCGATGTGCATGGCGGTGGGAAACACGTCGTTGGAGGACTGGCCCCGGTTGACGTGATCGTTGGGGTGGACCGGCGACTTGCCGCCACGCTCGCCCCCGAGGAGCTCGTTGGCGAGGCTCGCGATGACCTCGTTGGCGTTCATGTTGGATTGGGTGCCCGAGCCCGTCTGCCAGACCACGAGGGGGAATTCCTGGTCGTGCTGACCCGCCACGACTTCGGCGGCGGAGGCCGCGATGGCCTGGGCCACCTTCGGGTCAAGGCCGCCGAGATCCTGATTCACCAGAGCCGCCGCCTGCTTGACGAGGCCGAGCGCGTGGACGAGGGGCGCCGGCATCCGCTCCGTGCCGATCTTGAAGTTCTGGATCGAGCGCTGCGTCTGCGCACCCCAATAGCGATGCGCCGGAACCTCGATCGGTCCGAAGGTGTCGGATTCCGTGCGGGTGGCGGGCGTCTCGGTGGGCGACATCGTGGCCTCTTCGTGTAGCTGCGGCGCACCCTACTTAAACCGGGTGGGTCGAAACCGCGATGGCACCGAGTGACGGTGCCGGAGAAGTCTCAACGCTTTTCGGCGCCTGTCCCGGACCCTGGAGTGATGACACGCCGATGATGGATGCCGCCACCCCGTGCCCGCCCGAAGCGCCGACGCGCTTCCGTCCGTCCGTACCGCGCCCCCTGCGCCAGGCCCCCGGGCTCCTCGCCTTCCTCAAGGCGGCACGGTCCAACCCCATCACCACCTGGCTCGACGACCACTTCGAGAAACCCGTGATGGCGGGGGACGGCGCCTTGGGCCGCGTCACCGTGGTGAGCGACCCGGCCCTCATCCGCTACCTCTACGTCGAGAACGCCGCCAACTACCGCAAGGACGATCTCCAGCGCCGCGTCCTCGCGCCGGGGCTGGGCAACGGCCTGCTCACGGCGGAGGACGAGGAGTGGAAGCTGCAGCGCCGCACCCTGGCGCCGATCTTCTCGGCCCGCCACGTCCTCGGCTTCGCCGAGCCGATGAACGCCGCCGGTGCACGCATCGCCCGGCGCCTCGCGCGCCGGGACGGAGCCACCGTCGACGCCGCCCTCGAGATGACCCGCGTCACCCTCGACGTCCTGGAACGGACGATCTTCACGCAAGGGTTGGCGAGCGACCCGGATGCCCTGGGCCGCGCCATCACGCGCTTCCTGGAGGCGGTTGGCCCCGTCGATCCTCTCGACGTGTTCGGCGTGCCGGGCTTCGTGCCGCGCATCGGACGCCTGCGGGCGCGCCCCGCCGTGCGCTTCTTCGCCGAGGTGGTGGATGCCTTGATCGACAAGCGTCGCGCCCTGATCGCATCCGGCACGGCGCCGACGGACCTCCTCACCCTTCTCCTCCAAGCCCAGGACCCCGAGACCGGAAAGGGCCTGACCGACCTCGAAGTGAAGGCCAACATCGTCACCTTCATCGCCGCCGGACACGAAACCACTGCCAACGCCCTGACCTGGGCGCTCTACTGCCTGTCGCAGGATGCGGGTGCGCGGGCGCGAATCGAGGCGGAGGTCGATGCCGTGTCGGAGGGCGAAGGGTTCGATGCCGAACGTCTCCCCTTCACCAAGGCCGTGATGGAGGAAACCATGCGGCTGTTCCCGCCGGTGCCGTTCCTCAGCCGGCAGGCCATCGCGGAGGATCGGATCGGGCGGATCAAGATCCCGCGCGGCTCCCTGGTGATGGTGGCGCCCTACGTGCTCCACCGCCACCGCACCCTCTGGGACGATCCCGCCGCCTTCGTGCCGGAGCGGTTCCTCGGGGAGGCGCGCAAGGCGATCCCGCGCTTCGCCTATCTGCCGTTCGGCGCGGGACCGCGCATCTGCATCGGCCAGAGTTTCTCTGTGCAGGAAGCCGTGATCGTCCTAGCCCACATCGTGCGGGCCGTGCGCCTATCCGTGCCGGCGGGTCACCCGCCGGTCACGCCCCTGCAGCGGGTAACACTACGGCCGGAGAACGGCCTTCGCCTCGACGTCGTGCGACGCGGCTGACGCTCAGCGCATCGGCTGACGCTCAGCTCTTCTTGCGGAACGCGTCGAGGCTCACGACCTCGGCGCCGGCCTCGCTGCCCTCGCCCTCGGCCTTCTTCGCGGGGGCGGGCTTGCCGACGGGTAGCTTCGCCGCCGCGGCCTTGTCCCCCTCGTCCGACGCCTTCTCGGCGGTCGCGGCGGGGCCGATCTTCGACAGGCCGGAGCCGATGGCTGCGAGACCCGTGCCCTTCGGCTTCATCTCGCTCGGCTCGGACGCGGCGCCCCGCGGGGCGGTCTTGCCCGTGGGAAGCGGCGTGACCTCGTCGTCCATGGCCTCGACGGCCTCCTCCATGCCTTCCGTCAGGTCGAACTTGAGGCCGAACTGCACGGAGGGATCGAAGAAGCCCGAGAGGGCGTCGAACGGCACCAGCAGGCGCTCGGGCACGCCGGAGAACGAAAGGCCGACCTCGAAGGTGTGCTCGTTGACGCTGAGGTCCCAGAACTGGTGCTGGAGCACGATGGTCATGTCCTGCGGGTACTTTTCCCGCAGGCGCTGCGACATCCGCACGCCGGGCGCCTCCGTCCGGAACGACACGTAAAAGTGATGCTCGCCGGCCAGCCCGTCGCGGGCGGCGTCGGTGAGGACTTTGCGCACGACACCCCGCAGGGCGTCCTGAACCAGTAGATCGTAGCGGATCAGATCGTCTGCCATCTGCGGTCGCTTATACCCGGTGCCTGGCCGCCGTCGCGCGCCCAAGGGCGCACCGGGGTCGGATGAAAATCGAGGGGAACCGCGTCGCGGGCGGTTCCGGTAGTCTGCCCGATCGGCCGCGGGCCTGTCTCCGAACCAGGTGCCCGTTCAGACCGCATCCGATGCGTCCAAAAGCCCGTGGTTCCGATGAAAGGCGCCGCGTACCGTCTCGGGGTCGGAGCGCTCCTCCGGCATGGGGAGCGCTCGTCGCCGTCGTCGGCGCTTCGGGCAGCGTGTCCAACATAGAGAGAGTCCGGCCGCTTTTGAAGCCCGATCCGCGCCTCCCGCCCGAACGTGAACACCCGAGCGCGGCCGGACGGTGGCGCACGATCGTGCGGGCCGGCCTCGCCGTGGTCGACATGGCCTTTCGCACCGCTCTTCTCCTCGGGTTCGCGAGCATCCTGGCTCTGGTCATCGTCCGAGTCGGGGCCGATTGGCTCGACGGGCTCGATCCGTTCTCCGCCGCCGGGCGCAGTCCCCTGCGACCGCGCCAGTTCGCCGCCCGCAGCCTCGTTCTCGACGTGATCCGCCAGGCACTCCTCGCGCTACTCGTCCTGGCCGCCGCCCGCATCCTGACGGGGCCGGATGTGCGCCGCACCCTGGCCCTGACAGCCCCGGACGGCTCGGGCCTTCGGTCCAGACCCCTCGCGTGGCTCCTCGTCGCCTGGCCCGTCGCGCATATCGCCTGGGTCACGGGAACGGGCGAGGCGTTCGGTGTCCCCGTCGCCCGCAACGCCACCCTGTCGCCGACCCTGCACGAGGCCGGGACGGTCCTGTGGCTCGTCAACGTCGTCCTGCTGGCGCCGGTGGCCGAGGAGTTGCTCATGCGCGGCCTCGTCTTCGCCCGGGGGCTGCGCGGCGCCGGCCCCGGCCTCACCGTCGCGACGACGGCCCTTCTGTTCAGCGCGGCCCACGTCTCTGAGTTCGGCCTCGCCCGGCCGGTCTCGCTCCTGCCCCTCGCCCTCGTCCTCGGCTGGCTGCGCTGGCGCACGGCCCGCCTGTGGCCCTGCATCGTGCTCCACGCCTGGAGCAATCTCTGCATGGTCGCCTGGATGCTCTCCCCGGTGGGATAGGGATCGTTAGGGACAAGCCCGCGGGAGATCGCGCGCCACCTCGCCTCGCCCCCGCGAACGCGGTATCCCGGAGCATCAGCCGGAGCCGCGATGCACGCCTATCATCAGCTACTCGAACGCATCCTGCAGGACGGCGTCCATAAGGACGACCGAACGGGCACGGGTACCCTGTCGGTGTTCGGCCACCAGATGCGGTTCGACCTGTCGGCCGGCTTCCCCCTGGTGACGACGAAGCAGCTGCACCTACGCTCCATCATCCACGAATTGCTGTGGTTCCTGACCGGCGACACCAACGTACGGGCGCTGCAGGCCAACGGCGTCACCATCTGGGACGAATGGGCGGACGCAAACGGCGACCTCGGCCCCGTCTACGGCCGGCAATGGCGCTCCTGGGCCAAGCCCGACGGCGGCAGCGTCGACCAGATCGCCTGGGTGCTCGACGAGATCAGCCGCAACCCGGATTCGCGCCGCCTCGTGGTCTCGGCCTGGAACCCGGCCGACCTCGACCGGATGGCGTTGGCGCCCTGCCACTGCCTGTTCCAGTTCTACGTCGCGAACGGGCGGCTGTCGTGCCAGCTCTACCAGCGCTCCGCCGACGTGTTCCTCGGCGTGCCGTTCAACATCGCAAGCTACGCCCTGCTGACGGCGATGATCGCGCAGGTCACGGGTCTTCAGCCCGGCGACTTCATCCACACCCTGGGCGACGCCCATCTCTACGTGAACCACCTCGACCAGGCCCGGCTGCAGCTGACGCGGGACGAACGACCCCTGCCGCGCCTCGTCCTCAACCCCGCCGTCACCTCCCTGTTCGACTTCCGGTTCGAGGACATCGCCATCGAGGGCTACGCGCCGCACCCCGCCATTCGCGCCCCGGTGGCCGTCTGATGGCCGATCCCCGCATCACCCTCGTGGCGGCCGTGGCGCGGAACGGCGTCATCGGCCGCGACAACGGCCTCATCTGGCGCCTGCGCAGCGATCTTCAGCGGTTCAAGGCCCTGACCCTCGGCAAGCCCGTGCTGATGGGACGCAAGACCTTCGATTCCATCGGCCGCCCCCTGCCGGGCCGGCGCATCCTCGTGCTGACCCGCGATCCCGCCTTCGCCGTTCCCGGTGTCGAGGTCGTGCACGATTGGGCGAGCGCCGTCGCGGCGGCGGAGCCTGCCGGGGAGCTGATGGTCGCGGGCGGGGCCGAGATTTACCGGCTCGCCCTGCCGCAGGCCGACCGGATCCATCTCACCGAAGTCGCCCTGGCGCCGGAGGGCGACACGGTGTTTCCGCCCCTGGACCGCACCGCCTTCCGCGAGACCCTGCGCGAGGCCCACCCGGCGGGCGAGCACGACGCGTGCGCCTTCAGCTTCGTCGATCTCGAACGGATCCCGTGAGGCGGGGTGCCGCCCGCGACCGATGGTGCAAAGGTTCCCTGGACCGGTTGTCTTTCGCCGGGGCGATGCCCAAATCCGCACCATGTCCGGGATCGGACACTTCGGGCGCCCGCGGCCCAACCTTGACAGGATGGCGGGTGGCCTCGCAGGTAAGCCAGATCGAGCGAGACCGTAGAACGCTTCTGTCCACGGGGTGAGGGACGGCCGGTTGACCCCTCGGGTGTCCGGCCGGACGGCGCGAGTGGGCTTCGTGCCAACGAGACTTTGCGCGGCGAACACGCTGCTGGAACGGGAGATATCGGCGAGCATGCCTTGGAGCAATCAGAGCGGCGGCGGTGGCGGCAACGGGGGAGGGCCCTGGGGCCGGGGCGGCGGCGGCAATGGCGGCGGGGGTGGCCCGTGGGGCAGCGGCGGCGGTGGCGGCGGTAAGACGCCCCAGGATCTCGAAGAGCTTCTCCGGCGCGGCCAGGACCGCCTGCGCGGCGTCATGCCGGGCGGCTCCATGGGTGGCGGACGCGGCATCCTGATCGCGGGCGGATTGTTGGTCGCCGGCTGGCTACTGACCGGCATCTATTCCGTGGCGCCGCAACAGGTCGGCATCGAGACGATCTTCGGCCGCTATCACGGCACCACGGGCCAGGGCCCGCATTACAACTTCCCCTATCCGATCGGGGCGGTGACGAAGCCGAATGTCGGTCAGGTCAACAGCATCCAGATCGGCTACCGCGCCGGCCCGCAGGGTCGCACGTCCGACAAGGCCGACGAGAGCCTGATGCTCACGGGCGACGAGAACATCGTCGATCTCGATTTCGAAGTGCAGTGGCGCGTCAACCCGCTCAAGGCCTCTGATTACGTGTTCAACCTCGAGAATCCCGAGGGCACGATCAAGTCCATCGCCGAGAGCGCCATGCGCGAGGTGGTGGGCCGCCGCAACATCCAGGCAATCCTCACCAACGAGCAGTCGAGCGTCGCCCAGGAGGTTAAGGAGATCACCCAGAAGGCGCTCGACGAATACGGCGCCGGTGTCCGTGTCGAGGTGGTGCAGCTCGTGGCGGTGAATCCGCCCCCCGAGGTTCGTCCCGCCTTCATCGACGTGAACGCCGCCCAGCAGGATGCCGAGCGCGCCCAGAACGAGGCCCGCACCTATGCGAGCCGCGAGGTGCCGCAGGCCAAGGGTAAGGCCGCGCAGATCGTGCAGGCGGCCGAGGCCTACAAGACGCAGGCGACGGCCGAGGCGACCGGTCAGGCCGCGCGCTTCCAGCAGGTCTACGAATCCTACAAGGTCGCCCCGGTGATCAGCCGCGAGCGCATCTTCCTCGAAACGATGGAGCGGGTCCTGGGCTCGGTCAACAAGGTGATCATCGACCAGAACGGAACCGGCGTGAACTCCGGCGCCGCCGGCGTCGTCCCCGTCCTGCCGCTCACGGAATTCGGCGCCCGCAGCACCGGTGGAGCCGCCAAATGAATAATCCCGCCCTGCGCACCGGCGCCCTCATCGCGGCAGCGGCCGTCGTGATCCTGCTCTACGCCTCAGTCTTCACCGTGGGTCAGATGCAGCAGGCTCTGGTCCTTCAGTTCGGCCGCGTGCGCGCCGTGCTGAACCAGACCGGCACCGACAGGCCCGGCCTGTACTTCAAGGTTCCGTTCATCGACAACGTCGTGCTGTTCGACAAGCGCGTGCTCGACCTCGACCTGCCGGTGCAGACCCTGCTCACGGCCGATCGGCAGAACCTCGAAGTCGACGCCTTCGCCCGCTACCGGATCATCGATCCCCTGAAGTTCTATCAGTCGGCCAACAACATCCTGCGGGCCAACACCCTACTCGCCAGCTTCACGAACTCGTCCCTGCGCAACGTCCTGGCTCGCTCCACGCGGGACGCCATCGTGCGGACCCAGCGCTCGGACCTGATGAACCAGATCCAGGGCGACGTGAACCGGCAGGCCAAGGAACTCGGCATCGAGATCGTCGACCTGCGCATGACCCGCGTCGATCTGCCGGCGCAGAACAGCACGGCCGTCTATCGGCGCATGACGACGGAGCGCAACCGCGAGGCCGCCGACATCCGCGCCAACGGCGATCAGATCGCCGCGACGATCAAGGCCAAGGCCGACCGCGACGTGACCGTGCTGCTCTCCGAGGCGAACCAGACGGCCGAGACCCTGCGCGGCCAGGGCGACGCCGACAAGAACCGCATCCTCGCCGTCGCGTACGGCAAGGACGCCGACTTCTTCAGCTTCTACCGCTCGATGCAGGCCTACGAGACCGGGCTGAAGGGCTCCGACACCCGCCTCGTCATCTCACCCTCGTCGGACTTCTTCCGCTACTTCAGCGATCCGCAGGGCCGCACGCCCGCCACCACGGGGCGGACCGGGGCGGATGCAGGAGCGACGGGTTCGGTCGGTCGCTGAGCACGACCACCTGCCCTGCGACACCAAATCCACGGCCGGCACACCAGTGCCGGCCGTTCTCATGTGGGCCGTCTCCTCTTGATCGCCGCCGCCGGGGGACGATCTAATCACAACGTTTCAGCCAAGAGGTCGATCATGGATTCCGTCGTGCGCGCCGATTCGGCGCTCCGCCTGCGAGCGCTGCGCCGCACCCTATCCTCGGTCCTCATCGCAGCCACCGTCGCCACGTCCGTGAGCGTGACCGGCCTGTCGCAGCCGGCCTTCGCCAAGGGACCGGAATCCCTGGCGGACCTCGCCGATCAGGTGACGGATGCCGTGGTGAACATCTCGGCCTCCACCACCGTCGAGGCCCGGCCCAGCGCCCGTGGCGGTCCGCAGCTTCCGCCCGGCACCCCGTTCGAGGATCTGTTCGAGGAGTTCTTCAACAAGCGCGGCGGACGCGGTGGCGGTGGCGGCGACGGTGAATCACCGCGCCAACAGTCACGCAAATCGAACTCGCTGGGCTCCGGCTTCATCATCGACGCCTCGGGCATCGTCGTGACGAACAACCACGTCATCGGCGACGCCAACGACATTCAGGTCATTCTCCACAACGGCACCAAGCTGAAGGCCGAAATCATCGGCAAGGACCCGAAGATCGACCTCGCCGTGCTCCGGGTGAAGCCCGAAGCCGACAAGCCCCTCAAGGCCGTGCCGTTCGGCGATTCCGAAAAAATGCGGCCGGGCGACTGGGTCATCGCCATCGGCAACCCGTTCGGTCTCGGCGGCTCGGTCTCGGCCGGCATCGTCTCGGCACGCGGGCGCAACATCGAGTCGGGTCCCTACGACAACTACATCCAGACGGATGCGGCCATCAACAAGGGCAATTCCGGCGGTCCGCTGTTCAACATGAACGGCGAGGTCATCGGCATCAACACGGCGATCCTGTCGCCGACAGGCGGCTCCGTCGGCATCGGGTTCGCCGTGCCCTCGGCCACCGCCTCGCAGGTCATCGACCAGCTGCGCGAGTTCGGCGAGGTCCGGCGCGGCTGGCTCGGCGTGCGCATTCAGAACGTGGACGACGCCACGGCGGAGGCGCTCGGCCTCAAGGGTGGTGCGCGTGGCGCCCTCATCGCCGGCGTCGACGAGAAGGGTCCGGCCAAGGTGTCGGGTCTCGAGGTCGGCGACGTGATCGTGAAGTTCAACGGCACGCCGGTGAAGTCGTCGAGCGACCTGCCGCGCATCGTCGCCGCTACCCCCGTCGGCAAGGTCGTCGAGGTGCTGGTGGTGCGCAAGGGCGCCGAGACCACGAAGTCCGTGACTCTCGGGCGCCTTGAGGACAACGAGAAGCCGCAGCTCGCCAATGCCCGCCAGCCGGAGGCCGAGAGCAGCGTACGCCAGGCGTTGGGCCTCAACCTCTCGAACCTCAACGACGATCTGCGCCGCCGTTACGGCATCAAGGACGGGCTCAAGGGTGTCGTCGTCATGCGGGTCGATCCGAACTCGACGGCGGCCGACAAGCAGATCAAGCCCGGCGAACTCATCGTCGAAGTCGGTCAGGAGCCGGTCACCACCCCGGCCGAGGTGACGAAGCGCGTGGAGCAGCTGCGCAAGGAGAACCGCAAGTCGGTGCTCCTCATGGTGGCGAGCGCCTCGGGCGACGTCCGCTTCGTGGCGCTCGGCCTCGACTGACCCGCACCACGCCGAACCGTCGAACCACAGGCCGTCGCCCCTCCGGGGCGGCGGCCTTACCGTTTCAATTGACGAACTCGCTCGCGGCATATCCTTGAAGGTAGAGGAGCGCGGTAAGGTCGCCGTGGTCGATGCGGACCTGCGCGGCGGCGGCCACGGCGGGCTTTGCCCGGAAGGCGACGCCGAGACCGGCCTCACCGATCATGTCGAGGTCGTTGGCCCCGTCTCCCACCGCCAGGGTCTCGGCCCGATCGAGGCCGAAGCGGCTGCGCAGGGTCGTCAGGGTCGCGCGCTTCATCGCCTTGTCGACGATGGGCTCGCGGACGGCACCGGTGAGACGACCCGCGGCCACCTCGAGGGTCGTCGCGTGGGCCTCGTCGAACCCGATCCGCTCGGCCACCGGCCCCGTGAACAGGGTGAAGCCGCCCGACACGAGGCAGGTGTGGGCTCCGTGGGCCTTGAGCGTCTGCACGAGGGTACGGGCGCCCGGCATCAGGCTGATGCGCTCGGCGATCAGGGTGTCGACAACGCTCACGGGCATGCCGCGCAGGAGGGCGACGCGCTCGCGCAAGGCGGGCCCGAAGGCGATGTCGCCCCGCATGGCACGCTCGGTGATGGCCGAGACTTCCGCCCTGAGGCCGATGGTGTCGGCGAGCTCGTCGATGCATTCCTGCTCGATCATCGTCGAGTCCATGTCGGCGAGGAACAGGCGCTTGCGCCGGTGCGGGCCGGCCGGCAGCACGGCGACGTCGAACGGCTCCGCCGCGAAGGCCGCCCGCAGGCGCCTGGACAGGGCGGGGGCATCGGCGGGGTCGCCCGGCACGAGCAGCTCGGCGGCGACCTCCCCGTGCAGGGTCCGCGGCTGATGATCGGTGCGCAGGACCCGGCGGGTCTCGGCCAGGACCGCATCGGTGATGGCGGGGCGCGCGGGGTTTGCTATCAGGATCGCGACGAGGGACATCCGGGAGCTTCCACGCCTTGCCGCCGGTCACGGACATAGCACAGGGGGAGGGTCGGCCGGCGGCCATCCTCATCGCAGGGCCGACCGCCTCGGGCAAGTCGGGCCTCGCCGCCGCCCTGGCGCGGCAGTTTCAAGGCGTGGTGATCAACACCGATTCGATGCAGGTCTACGCCGACCTGCGTCGCCTCTCCGCCCGCCCGAGCGCGGCGGAGGAAGCTACTGCCCCGCACCGCCTCTACGGGCACGTCGACGGCGCGATCAACTATTCGGCCGGGCACTTCGCTCGGGAGGCCACGGGCCTGCTCGCCGAGGTCACGCGCGAAGGATTTCTGCCGATCTTCGTCGGCGGCACCGGCCTCTACTTCCGCGCCCTGGAGGAGGGGCTGTCGGACCTGCCACCCGTTCCCGATGCCGTGCGGGCCGCGGTCCGAACGGGCGCCGAGGGGCGTGCGACGGAGGCCCTGCATGCCGATCTCGAGGCCCGCGATCCCCAGGGCGCCGAAACCCTGCGGCCGAGCGACCGCGCCCGGATCCTGCGCGCCCTGGAGATCTTCGAGGCGACGGGCCGGCCCATCGCGGCCTTCCAGGGGCATCGGATCCCCGGCCCCCTGGCGGGCCTGCCGCTCCTGAAACTGTTCCTCGCCCCCGAGCGCGACACCCTGCGGGCCGCCATCGACGCCCGGTTCGAGGCGATGATCGCCGACGGCGCCCTCGACGAGGTCGCGGCCCTGCGCGAGCGCCGCCTCGACCCGCTGCTGCCGATCATGCGCGCCCACGGCGTGCCCGGCCTCATCGCCCACCTCGACGGGACCCTCGACCGCGCGGAAGCGATCCGGCGCGGTCAGGCCGACACGCGCCGCTACGCCAAGCGTCAGTTCACCTGGTTCCGCCACCAGATGGGCCCCGACTGGACCTGGACCGCCCCCGAGGCGGCCCTGGCGCTGGCCGAGGCCAGGCTCACTTCTCCAGGCGAGCGATGAGGCTCGACGTGTCCCAACGCCGGCCGCCCATGCCCTGCACATCGGCGTAGAACTGATCGACCAGGGCCGTTACGGGGAGCCGCGCACCGTTGCGGCGGGCCTCCGCCAGGAGGATGCCGAGGTCCTTGCGCATCCAATCGACGGCGAAACCGAAATCGAATTTTTCAGCGTTCATGGTCCGGCCGCGATTCTCCATCTGCCAGGAACCGGCGGCGCCCTTCGAGATCACGTCCAGCACCGCCTCGACGTCGAGGTCCGCGCGCTTGGCGAAGTGGATCGCTTCGGCCAAGCCCTGGACCACGCCCGCGATGGCGATCTGGTTGACCATCTTGGTGAGCTGACCCGACCCGGAAGGGCCCATGAGGCGGCTCGCCTTGGCGAAACTCAGGATCGCCGGCTCGACCCGGGCGTACGTCTTAGGCTCGCCGCCGCACATCACCGTGAGGGCCGCCTTCTCGGCGCCGGCCTGACCGCCGGAGACGGGGGCGTCGATGAAATGAATCCCGGCTGCCTGCGCCGCCTCGGCGAGTTCACGGGCGACCTCGGCCGAGGCGGTGGTGTGGTCGACGAAGACCGCGCCCTTCTCCATGCCGGCGAAGGCACCGTCCGGCCCCAGGGTCACGCCGCGCAGATCGTCGTCGTTACCGACACAGGCGAAGACGATCTCCTGTCCCCGGGCCGCCTCGCGCGGCGTCGGCGCCGAGGCCCCGCCATGCGCCGTCACCCACGCCTCGGCCTTGGCCGTCGTGCGGTTGTAGACGGTGACGGCGTGCCCCTTCTTCGCGAGGTGCCCGGCCATCGGCCCACCCATCACACCAAGGCCCAGGAACGCGACCTTCGCCATCATCCGTCTCCCACGTCCGTTTCGAGAATGGACTGGGGTCTAGGTTCGATGAACCGAGGGGTCAAACAGCCGAGAAGGGTCAGCCCCCGGTGACGCTCATGTGGCGCGGCACCGCCGCCGGGCGGGCGCGCTCAATGACGAAGTCGTGGCCCTTGGGCTTGCGGGCGATGGCGTCGATCACCGCCTGGGTCACAAGGGCGTCGTCGGGAGAAGCGCGGAGCGCCGCGCGCAGATCGGCCGCGTCCTCCTGGCCAAGGCACATGTAGAGCTGGCCCGTGCAGGTGAGGCGGACGCGGTTGCAGCTCTCGCAGAAATTATGGGTCAGGGGCGTGATGAAGCCGAGGCGCCCACCGGTTTCGGCGATGCGCACGTAGCGCGCCGGGCCGCCCGTGCGGTCGGGCAGGGGGATCATGGTGTAGCGGCTCTCCAGGCGAGCGCGCGCCACCGACAAGGGCAGGAACTGGTCCGTGCGGTCCCCCTCGATCTCGCCGAGCGGCATCACCTCGATGAGGGTCATGTCCATATCGTCGCCATGCGCCCAGGCGATCATGTCGGCGATCTCGTCCTCGTTGACGCCTTTCAGCGCCACGGCGTTGATCTTGACCTTGATCCCGGCTTTCCGCGCCGCCGCGATGCCGTCGAGCACCACCTTGAGGTCGCCGCGCCGGGTGACGGCGCGGAATTTGTCGGGGTCGAGGGTGTCGAGCGAGACGTTGACGCGCCGGACGCCGAGGTCGGCGAGTTCGGGCGCGAAGCGGCCGAGCTGCGTCCCGTTCGTCGTCATCGTCAGCTCTTCCAGCGCCCCCGTTCCGAGGTGGCGCGACAGGCGGCGGAACAGGTGCATGATGTCGCGCCGCACCAACGGCTCACCGCCGGTGATCCTCAGCTTGCGCACGCCCCGCCCGATGAACACGGCGCAGAGGCGGTCGAGTTCCTCCAGGCTGAGCAGATCGCGCTTGGGCAGGAAGTTCATGTCCTCGGACATGCAGTAGACGCACCGCAGGTCGCAGCGGTCCGTGACCGAGATCCGCAGGTAGGTGATTGCCCGCTGGAACGGATCGATCAACGGAGCGGCGGCGGGCGCGGCATCGTCGGCGGTGCGGGGACCCCACATGCGGGACTCTGTACTCGGCTGAGGGGAAAGCACTGGCGTTTGGTCGCGTGACGAACCTAGCATGAAAACGCATATGAGGTCTTGCACCCGTACGGGCAAGCGCGCACCGGGGGTGACGCGTGCGCACGCCGGGCCAAGCGACCCGTCTCAGGAGCCAGTCATGACCCAACAGGCCTCCCCATCCGCCCAGGCGCCGGAGCGTTGGCCGACGGAGATCCGGCTGTCCGGCGACAAGCGCACCCTGAACGTCGCCTTCGAGGATGGCGGGCGCTTCGCCCTCCCGGCCGAATACCTGCGGGTGTCGAGTCCGTCCGCCGAGGTGCAGGGCCATTCGCCCGCCGAGCGCAAGGTCATCGGCGGCAAGCGCGAGGTCGCGATCCTGAACGTCGAGCCCGTGGGCAACTACGCCGTCAAGCTCACCTTCGACGACATGCACGACACCGGCCTGTTCGGCTGGGGCTATCTGTACGATCTCGGCCGCGAGTACCGGAACCGCTGGGCGACCTACCTGTCGGAGCTGGAGGAGCGCGGCCTGTCGCGCGATTCCACCGTGAAGCCCGCCAAGGCCGGCGGCGGCGGAAGCTGCGGCAGCGGGTGCGGCTGCCACTAGGGCGACCGGTGAGCATCCGCGGCGCCCATCCCGCGCCGGCCACGAGCCGGCGCGTCCTCGCCCTCGCCCTGCCGATGACGGTGGCCAACGTCACGACGCCGCTGCTGGGCTTCGTCGGCGCGGCGGTGATCGGGCGTCTGGGTGACGCCGCGCTGCTGGGCGCCATTTCCCTGGGGGCGGTGATCTTCGACGCGATCTTCTGGTCGTTCGGGTCCCTGCGCATGGCCACCGCCGGGTTGACGGCCCAGGCCGTCGGCGCCCGCGACGGCGCCGAGGTCGACCGCACCCTGGCGCGGGCCCTGGCCGCCGGCCTCCTCGTCGGCGTGGCAATCGTAATCCTGCAGGTGCCTATCGGGCGGGGCGCCTTCGCGGTGAGCGGGGCGAGCCCGGCGGTGATCGCGGGACTGTCCGACTATTTCCACATCCGCATCTTCGCCGCCCCCTTCACCCTGGCGAACTACGCGATCCTGGGCTCGGTGCTGGGCCGGGGCCGCACGGATCTTGGGCTCGTGCTCCAGATCGCCATCAACTGCGTCAACATCGTCCTCACCCTCATGCTTGTGCTCGGGGCCGGGATGAGCGTGGCGGGCGCCGGCCTCGCGACCCTCCTGGCGGAAGCGGCCGGCACCGGGCTCGGCCTCGTGCTCCTCGCCCGCCTCGGTTCGCATCCCTTCGCCGTACCGCTGCGCGTCGTCGCCGATCCCCTGGCGCTCGCGCGGATGCTGAGCGTCAACGCCGACGTGATGATCCGGACGCTGTTGCTCGTCGCCTGCATCGCCGCGTTCTCGGCGCTCGGCGCCCGCTCGGGCGACGTGGTGCTCGCGGCCAACGCCGTCCTGTGGAATCTCTTCATGATCGGCGGGTTCTTCCTCGACGGCTTCGCGACGGCCGCCGAGACCCTGTGCGGCCAGGCCGTGGGCGCCCGCGACGCGGACGGCTTCCGACGTGCCGCCCGCCTCAGCCTCGTCTGGTGCCTCGCCTTCGGGGCCGCCATCGCGGGCGCCTTCCTCGTCGTGGGCCACCCCTTCATCGATGCCGTGACCACGAGCCCCGAGGTCCGCGAGATGGCGCGGATCTACCTCGTTCCGGCGGCCCTCGCCCCATTCGTCGCCGCGCTGCCCTTCGCCTTCGACGGGATCTATATCGGCGCCACCTGGACCCGGGCGATGCGCAACCTCATGGTCGCCGCCACGGCGGGCTACGCCCTCGCGCTCCTGGCCTTCCATGAACTCGGTCTCGGCAATGCCGGACTGTGGGCCGCCTTCCTGATCCTCCTGGGCGGGCGCGGCATCGGACAGGCCTTGGCCTATCCGGGTCTGGCGCGGCGGACGTTTTCCCCAACGGCGGACGCCTACCTCACGCCGGGCGTACACCAGCAGACCTGATCGGCGCCGTGCGCCTGTACTGTCGAAAAGCAAGATCAAGCTCAACTCAAAACTCACTTGGAACGGAGAATTGCTTCACAAGCGCCAGGCAACTCCGGCAATCCTGCTGATTAGAATGATTCCGATATGCTAACGCGACGAAGAAGCCTCTTTGCTTGCCTTCGCGACTGGTCTACGCGCTGAGCAATCCTGCGCGAGATCATCATGACCGCCCGATCCCTGTTTTACCGATTCCTGCCGTCCCTCGTCCTCGCGGGCGCCCTCGCCGGGCCCGTCGCCGCCGTGGCGAAGGAGATTCCCATCGGGCCGCACGTGGTCCAGAACGGCCTCGAAGTCGCCGCCGTCTATCTCCAGCCCATCGAGATGGACCCGCCGGACATGATGCGCGCCGCGGCTCAATCCGATCTCCACCTCGAAGCCGATATCCGGGCCGCCAAGGACAACCGCAATGGATTCGCCGAGGGCGACTGGGTGCCGGCGCTCGCCGTGTCGTTCGAGCTGACGAAGCTCGAGGGCGACGCCGCGACGGGACCGAAGGTGAGCGGCACCCTGATGCCCATGGTGGCCAATGACGGGCCGCATTACGGCGACAACGTCAAGCTGTCGGGCCCGGGCCGCTACCGCCTCAAGCTCACCGTGGCGCCCCCCGGTCCGAATCAGCATTTCGGCCGCCACGTCGACAAGGAGACGGGGATCGCCGAGTGGTTCAAGCCGTTCGACGTGACCCAGGACTTCACCTTCGCGGGGATCGGCAAGAAGGGGGCGTACTGATCGTGGGTCGGATCGCTTACGCCTTCGCACTCGCGGCCCTGGTTCTCGGTGGCCCGGCCCGCGCCGAGGACATGCCGGTCATCAAGGTCGAGATGCGCGACGGGACGATCATCCCCGACGTGATCGAAGTGCCGGCTAATACCCGGTTCAAGCTCGAGATCTCGAACACCGGCAAGAGCCCGGCGGAGTTCGAGAGCACCGAACTCAAGCGCGAGAAGGCGCTCGCCGCCGGGGCCACGTCGGCCATCGTGTTCCGGACCCTGGATCCCGGCCGCTACGACGTGTTCGACGATTTCCATCCGGACGCCAAAGCCACCCTGGTGGCGAAATAGACTTCAGAAGGCTTTTCATGGCGGCATCCGCCTCCATCACACCGGGCGAGGCCTGGGTCGACGCCAAGCTGGCCGACCTCGGCCAATGGCTCCAGCGCCATGGCGGCGTAATCCGCACGATCCAGTGGATCGTCGTGGCGATCTACCTCGTCCTCGTGGCGGTGCCGGCCTTCCTGCCACTGCCCGGCCGCACCGCCCACCTGTGGAACGACCTGACTGTGTTCGCCCAGTTCGCGTTCTGGGGCATCTGGTGGCCATTCGTACTCGTGAGCATGGTGGTGGTGGGACGCGCCTGGTGCGGCATCCTCTGCCCAGAGGGCGCGCTGACGGAATTCGCCAGCCGCTGGAGCCTCGGGCGCGCCGTGCCGCGCTGGCTCAGCTGGGGCGGCTGGCCGTTCGTCGCGTTCGCCGGCACCACGGTCTACGGCCAGATGGTCAGCGTCTACGGCTATCCGAAGCCCGTGCTCGCAGTGCTGGGCGGCTCGACGCTGGCGGCCATCGTCATCGGCCTGCTCTACGGCCGCAACAAGCGGGTGTGGTGCCGCTACCTCTGCCCCGTGAACGGCGTGTTCGCGGTGTTGGCAAAGCTCGCACCCATCAGTTTCCAGGTGGATCACGCCGCCTGGGCCGCCTCGCCGAAGCCGAAAGGGGAGAGCTTCAACTGCGCCCCCCTGGTGCCGGTGAAGACCATGAACGGAGCCGGCGCCTGCCACATGTGCGGACGCTGCTCCGGCTATCGCGGCGCCGTGCGCCTCGCACGCCGCTCGCCCACTCACGAAATCGTCCACGTCGCCGGCAACGAGCCGAGCCTCGACCAGACCGCCCTGATCCTGTTCGGCATGATGGGTCTCGCCGTCGGGGCATTCCAGTGGTCGTCGAGCCCGTGGTTCATCGACGCCAAGCAGTGGCTCGCCACGGCCCTCGTCGAGGGCGGAATCAGTTGGCCCCTGGAGACCACCCTGCCGTGGTTCGTCCTCACCAACTACCCCGAGCACAACGACGTCCTTACCCTCCTCGACGGGGTACTGCTGCTGGCCTACATCGCCGCCACGGCCCTCGTTCTCGGCCTGTCGCTCTCCGGGTTCGTCGCCCTCGGCACCCGCGCCCTCGGCGCCTGGTCGTGGCGGCATTTTCACCACCTTACCCAGACGCTGATCCCCGTGGCGGGCTGCGGCGTGTTCCTGGGCCTGTCGGCCCTGACCGTGACCTTCCTACGGGGGGACGGCTTCGTCGTCCCCTACGTCTCGGAGCTGCGCGGCGGCCTTCTTCTCGGCTCCGGCCTGTGGAGCACGTGGCTCGCCTGGCGCGTCACCGGGCTCTACGCGGTGGGCTCCCGCCGAATCGCCGCGACTTTCGCCATCGCGGCCGCCTGCGGCCTCTCCGTCTTCGGCTGGGTGCTGCTGTTCTGGATCTGGTAACCGGCGCTTTCGGCGCTCACACGAAGGAAACCCGCGCATGATCGGCGCTTTCGTCATCGCCTTCCGCGAGGTCATCGAGGCCGGCCTCATCATCGGCATCGTCATGGCGGCGACGCGCGGCATCGCCGGACGCGGCCGCTGGATCGGGCTCGGCATCCTCGGGGGCCTTGCCGGAGCCGCCCTCATCGCCCTGTTCGCGGAAAAGATCTCGGACGCCTTCGAGGGCGCCGGACAGGACATCCTCAACGCCGCCGTGCTCATCGTCGCGGTGCTGATGCTCATCTGGCACAACACCTGGATGAGCAAGCACGGCCGGGAACTCGCCGGTGAGCTGCGCGCAACGGGCGACAAGGTCCGCACCGGGCAGACCACGGCGGCGGCGCTCGCCCTCGTCGTGGGGGCAGCGATCCTGCGGGAGGGCGCCGAGCTCGTGCTGTTCCTCTACGGCCTCGTGGCGTCGGGCACCTCGGGCCTCGACATCCAGTTCGGGGCGCTGGCGGGTGTCGCCGTCGGAGCCGCCGTGTCGGGCGTGAGCTATTTCGGCCTCGCGGCAATCCCGACCCGCTACGTGTTCTCGGTGACGAGCGCCCTCATCATCTTCCTCGCCGCGGGCCTTGCCTCGCAGGCAGCCCAGTTTCTCCTCAATGCCGGCGTCGTCACGGTTCTCGACAGGCCCCTGTGGAACACGGCTTCGGTCCTGCGCGAGGACAGCCTCGCGGGCCGCGTGCTCCATGCCCTCGTCGGCTACACGGACCGGCCGAGTGTGCTGCAGGGCGTGGTCTATCTCGGCACCATCCTGGTCATGATCGCCCTGATGCAATGGTCGTCGGCCGACAAGCGCCGGCAGCTACGCACGGCCTGATCGGCCATGCACCTCGATCATCCCCTCGATGCTCCGGCGGCGGACACGATCGCCTTCGACACGTTCCTGCAGGTGGATATCCGGGTCGGCACCATCGTGACGGCCGAGCCGTTTCCGGAAGCACGCAAGCCGGCCTGGAAGCTCGTCATCGATTTTGGCGCCACCATCGGCCTCAAGCGGTCGAGCGCGCAGATCACCGAGCATTACCGGATCGAGGATCTGCCCGGGCGGCAGGTCGCCGCCGTGGTTAATCTGCCGCCGCGCCGGATCGGACCGTTCCTGTCCGAAGTGCTGACCCTCGGCTTTCCGGATGCGGACGGCGCGGTGGTGCTGTTCGCGCCCGACCGAGCGGTGCCCAACGGCGGCCGCCTGTTCTGATCTACCGGCGTGGGGGCGCGGCCGCGATCCACCGGTCGAGGCGCGTGGTCAGGTCCGCCGAATCGCCCGCGAGGGCCACCAGCTTCTGGCGGGCCGTCTCGCCCGAGACGATGCGGATGTCGCGCCGCCGCAGATCGAGGGCGTCGGCGAGGTAGGCAACGAGGGCCGCATTGGCAGCGCCCTCCACGGGCGGGGCTGCGACGCGGAGCTGCACGGCCGACCGCCCGTCGGCCCCAATCACGAGACCGTCGAGGCCGGTGCGGCTGGCACGCGGCGTGAGCCGGACGGCGAGTCGGACGCCGTCCGGACCGGACGTCCAGGGCAGGGGTGTCGTCACAGCTCGCCGGTGAGGAACTGCGCCCGGCCGTGACCGAAGGACCAGTCCTCGTCGCTGTTGACCATGCACGAGACCATCACGTCGGACGGCGCGATGCCACAGGCGGCCTCGAGCTTCTCCGTCAGCAGCCGGTAGAAGTCCTGCTTCGACTCCTTCGAGCGCGGCCGGGTGAAGACCTGCACCACCACCATGTCCCGCGTGCGGGGGATGCCGAGGCCCGTATCCTCGACGATCATCCGCGACGGCTTGTGCTCGGTGACGATCTGATAACGGTCGCCCGCCGGAACCTTGAAGGCCTCCAGCATGGCCTCGTGAGCGGCGTCGAGGAGGGTCTTCAGCTCGGCCTCGGTGCGGCCTTCGAGGAGGTCGAAGCGGATCAGCGGCATGGCATTCTCGGAGTTGGTCGAAGGACGGCGAAGGACGGCCGCCGGAATCCGTTCTAGCGCAACCCGCGCCGGGATCGAACGTCGCAACGGCCTGGGTGTCAGTGCGACGGGGTGCCCCGGCGGCGATGTTGCATTAAGGTGCGCGAAAATTCACGGGAACCCTCGATGTCCGACCTCCGCCTCCGCCGCAGCGTCCTGTACATGCCCGGCTCGAACCAGCGTGCCCTGGAGAAAGCCCGGACCCTCGCGGCCGATTCGCTGATCCTCGATCTCGAGGATGCGGTTGCGCCCGAGGCCAAGGAGATCGCCCGCGAGCAGGTCTGCGCGGCGGTGAAGGAAGGTGGCTACGGCAACCGCGAGATCATCATCCGGGTCAATGCCCCTCAGACCCCCTGGGGTGAATCCGACCTCAAGGCGGCCATCGAGGCCCGGCCCGACGCCATCCTGATGCCGAAGGTGTCCTCGCCGGCCGTGCTGGAGAGCATTGCCAACCACCTCGAGGCCCTCGAAGCGCCCGAGAGCATCGCCGTCTGGGCGATGATCGAGACGCCCGCCGCCATCCTCAACATCCAGGAGATCGCCAAGGCCCGGCGCGACCGGCGCACACGGCTCGCCTGCTTCGTGCTCGGCACCAACGATCTCGCCAAGGACACCTGGGCCCAGCTCGTGCCCGGCCGCGTGCCGATGCTGCCCTGGATGATGTTCACCCTCGCGGCCGCCCGTGCCGAGGGTCTGACCATCCTCGACGGCGTCTGGAACGACATCGGCGACGTCGACGGCTGCCGGGCCGAGTGCCAGCAGGCCCGCGACCTCGGCTTCGACGGCAAGACCCTGATCCACCCCAATCAGATCGAGCCGGCCAACACCTGCTTTGCCCCCTCCGAGGAGGAGGTGCGCCGCGCCCGCATCGTCATCGAGGCGTTCGACAAACCCGAGAACCTGAAGCGCGGCGCCATCAAGATCGAGGGCCGCATGTACGAGCGCCAGCACATCGGCATGGCGCGCCGCGCCGTGAACTGGTCGGAGGCCATCGCGGCCAAGGGACAATAATAAGGGCGGACCCGCCATGCGCTGAAGCGCGGAACGGGAGTGGGGAAGCCGGGCTTTCCCCGCTGACGGCGCGCCGCGTGGCGGCGCGCTCCCACAAGGACCCAGCCCCGCATGAGCCCGATCCTCGAACCCTACACCCTCGGCGACCTCGCCCTGAAGAACCGCGTTGTCATGGCGCCGCTCACCCGCAGCCGTTCGTCGCGCGAGGGCGTGCCACCGGATTTCGCCGTCGACTATTACGCCCAACGTGCCAATGCGGGCCTGATCATCTCCGAGGCGACGAACATCTCGCCTCAGGCCGTGGGCTACGCCCTGACGCCCGGAATCTGGACCGATGCTCAGGTGGAGCGCTGGAAGACGGTCACCGCCGGCGTCCACGCCAATGACGGACTCATCTTCCTGCAGCTGTGGCACACGGGCCGCATCTCGCACCCGGACGTGCAGCCGAACGGCGATCTGCCCGTCGCCCCCTCGGCCCTGAAGCCCGAGGGCATGGCCTTCACCGAGAAGGGCATGCAGCCCCACGTCACCCCGCGCGCCCTGGAGACGGACGAGATCCCCGGTATCGTCGAGGATTACCGAAGGGCCGCCGAGAACGCCAAGGCGGCCGGCTTCGACGGCGTCGAAATCCACTCGGCCAACAACTACCTCCTCGAACAGTTCGTGCGCGATTCCACCAACCACCGCACCGACCAGTACGGCGGCTCCATCGAGAACCGCCTGCGGTTTCCGCTCGCCGTGGTGAAGGCGGTGACGGACGTCTGGGGCGGCCAGCGCGTCGGCATCCGCCTGTCCCCGGCCACCACCGAGCCCGGCAAGACGGCCCTGGACAGCGATCCGAAGGCGACCTTCGGCGCCTATGTCGAGGCCCTCAACGGGTTCGGCCTGCTCTACGTCCACACCATCGAGGGCGTGACCCAGCAGACCCGCGACGTGCCGGACGAAGTCGATTTCGGGCAGATCCGCGAGCGCTTCAAGGGCGCCTATATCGGCAACAACCAGTACACACTGGACCTCGCCAAGAAGGACCTCGCGGAGGGCCGCGCCGACCTGTTCAGCTTCGGCCGCCCCTACATCGCCAATCCGGACCTCGTGGAGCGCCTGCGCACGGGAGCTCCGCTCGCGGAGGCCCCGAAGGCGTACTGGTACGGCGGCGGCGCCAACGGCTACTCGGATTGGCCGGGCATGAACGGACCGGTGGCGATCAAACGGTAGAGCGTTCGTGCCATTCGCCCTCACCCCGCGCGGGGTGGGGGGACTGTATCGGCCACGATGGTGTCGTGACGCTGTACGCGTTGCGCGCAAGACGTCATACAGTCACCGGCTGATCCGTTCGGTGATGTGGTGAAACGCGGGTCCCCACACCTTCCAGGAGAGGGAGCCCGTCTTGCCCGCGCGATCCGAAGCGATCAAGCGGCGAAAGTATCAGCCGTGGAGATGGTCCAGGACGGCACGGCCCGTCTCCGTGACCGCGTAGCGCGTGCGCTGGGTGCGGGGCACGCGCTCGATCACCGTGAGGAACGCGGCCTCTCCTACCAGGGTCTCCACCGCCCGCAGCACGAGGGCGTGCTCCACCCCGAAGATTTTGGCGAAGCTGCGGGAATCCTGCGCAAGGTCGAGGTGCAGGGCGGCCAGCACCCCGGCTTCCAGGATGGAGAGGCCAGGCTGCAGGGCGGCGACGGAGTCCGTCACCGCCAGGAAGGTTTCCGCGTCGGCGGGCGGTTCGCTCACGCGGCGGCCGGCGCGCGGAGTTGCACCATCACCGACTTCGAGGTCGGCGTGTCGCTGCCTTCGCCGAAGGTGGAGAGGGGCACGAGGACGTTGAGTTCCGGGTAGTACCCGGCGAGTGACCCGCGCGGCATGTCGAAGGGCACGAGGCGGAAGCCCTCCGCCACGCGGGTGACGCCGTCCTGATGGTTGCCGACGATGTCGACCCGGTCGCCGGTGAGGGCCCGGATCTCGGCGAGGTCGTCGGGATGGGCGAACACCACGCGGCGCTCGCCGTAGACCCCGCGATAGCGGTCGTCCATGCCGTAGATGGTGGTGTTGTACTGGTCGTGGCTCCGGAAGGTCTGGAGCACGAAGGTGCCCGGCGCCTTGCCGGCCCGCTGGTGCTCCGTGGCCTCGGGCAGGCGATCGGCCGAGAAGTTGGCAAGCCCCGTCGGCGTCTCGAAATTGCGCTCGGCGGCGAGATTGCGAAGCATGAAGCCGCGCGGACGGCGCACCCGGACGTTGTAGCCGGAGAAGCCCGGAATCGTGCGCTCGATGCAGTCGCGGATACGGTCGTAATCCTGCGCGAGCCCGGCCCAGTCGACCTTGCTCGAGCCGACGGTGGCTTCCGCCATGCCGGCGATGATGGCGATCTCGGAGAGCAGGTGCTTCGAGGCCGGCTTGTTGATGCCGCCCGAGCCGTGGACCATGCTCATGGAATCCTCGACCGTGACGATCTGGATCTTGCCCTCCGGGTTGCGGTCGATCTCCGTGCGGCCGAGGCAGGGCAGGAGATAGGCGACGCGCCCCGGCACGAGGTGCGAGTGGTTGAGCTTCGTCGCGATGTGGACGGTGAGGTCGCAGGAGGCCAGCGCTTTGGCGACGAGGGCCGTGTCCGGCGTGGCGCGAGCGAAGTTGCCGCCGAGGCCGATGAAGGCCTTCGACGAGCCGTCCAGCATGGCGCCGATGGCGGCGATGACGTTGTGGCCGTGATGGCGCGGCGCCGCAAAGCCAAATTCCGCCTCAAGGGCGTCGAGGAGGGTAGCAGGCGGCTTCTCGTTGATGCCCACCGTGCGGTCGCCCTGCACGTTGGAATGGCCGCGCACGGGGCACAGGCCCGTGCCAGGGCGCCCGACATGGCCGCGCAGGAACAGCACGTTGGCGAGTTCGCGAACCGTCGCGACGGAATGCCGGTGCTGGGTCACGCCCATGGCCCAGGTGCAGATCACCTTGTCGGCGCCGAGATAGACCTCGGCCGCCACCTCAATGTCGGCGCGGCTCAGGCCGGACTGGTCCTCGATGGCCTCCCAGGTGGTGGCGTCCACCACGGCGCGGTAGGCCGCGAGGCCATCGGTGTGGTGGGCGAGGAACGCGCGGTCGAGGACGGAAGGCTTGCCGGCGGCCAGCGCCGCGTCGTCGGCGGCAAACACCGCCTTGGCGATCCCGCGGAAGGCCGCCATGTCGCCGCCCAGACGCGGCTGGTAATAGTGGCTCGCCACCGGGGCGCTCGCCCCGCGCAGCATCTCGACGGTGTTCTGCGGGTCGGCGAAGCGTTCGAGGCCGCGCTCGCGCACGGGGTTGAACACCACCACGCGGGCGCCGCGCGTCGCGGCCTTGCGCAGGTCGCCGAGCATGCGCGGATGGTTGGTACCGGGGTTCTGCCCCACGACGAAGATCGCGTCGGCCTTCTCGAAATCCTCGAGCAGCACCGTGCCCTTGCCGATGCCGATGGCGGCCTGGAGGGCCACGCCGCTGGCTTCGTGGCACATGTTCGAGCAGTCGGGGAAGTTGTTGGTGCCGTAGTGCCGGGCGAACAGCTGATAGAGGTAGGCGGCCTCGTTGGAGGCGCGGCCGGAGGTATAGAACTCGGCCTGATCCGGGGAGGAGAGGGCGCGCAGGCTCGCGCCGATGGCGGCGAAGGCGTCCGCCCAGGTGGTGGGCACGTAGCGGTCCGATGCCGCGTCGTAGCGCATCGGGTGGGTCAGACGGCCCTCGCCCTCGAGGGCATAGTCGGTCCAGCCGCGCAGTTCGCTCACGGTGTGCTTGGCGAAGAATTTCGGCGGCGTGCGCTTGTCGGTGGCTTCCCACGATACCGCCTTGACGCCGTTCTCGCAGAACTCGAACGACGAGCCGTGGGCGGGGTCGCCCCAGGCGCAGCCCGGACAATCGAATCCGTCGGGCTGGTTGGCCTTGAGCATGGCCCGGGCGCCCGAGAGCGGCGCGCGGCTGCCGAGCAAGTGCTTGCCACAGCTTTTCAGCGCGCCCCAGCCGCCGGCGGCGGACGAACGCTTCGGGGTCGCGACCGGGTGATCCATGAATGATCCTGGCTGAAAATCGATGAGGCCGTGCCGGCCTTCGTCACCGCTGAGGTACCGCACCGCACACCGGGCCCTCAATCGCGTGAAAACGCAGGCCAGTCATGCGCTTGCTTGGGATTAATTTTCTCCTGTGGCCGGTTTCGTACGAGTTAAGAACCGCGGTGCCGCACGCAGGTGAGGTATGCACTGGCAAGGGGGGCCAAGCCTCGATGACGGAGGACCTGTGAAGATGCGGACCCCGGTACGGGTGAGTGCGGCCATCGCTGTCGGGATCGCCGTGGCCCTCGCGGTCATGGCGCACGACCGGCAGCGGGGCATCGAATGGGCGATCTCGCCCGAGCAGATCGCGGATGCGCAAGGTGCCGGCAAACCCGGCGTCGAGACCGGTCCCGGCCAGTTCGCGCGCCTGCCCGTCGCCAGCGAGGGCGCCGATCTCCTGCCGGTCAAATGGGGACTGATCGGCCTGTTCGCGGCCTGCGTCGTGCTCGTGGGAACCGGCCACCGGGGTCGGCTCCGGCTCTGACGGTTTTCATCGCAACAGTCCCCGCTCTCCGCATGGGCGGAGGGCGCGAGGCCGGTTCAATCCGCCATCGCCGCCAAGGACCTGGCCTCGCGGCCGACGAACCCGGCGAGGCTGTCCGCCCCCTCGGCCGCCATGCGGGCGACGAGACCGGTTTTGATGGCGTCAATCAAACCCGGCCCCTGATAGACGAGGGCCGAATAGAGCTGCAGCAGGCTCGCGCCGGCAAGGATCTTGGTCCAGGCCGCCTCCGTTGAGTCGATGCCGCCGACGCCCACGAGGGGGATCCGCGATCCGACCCGCAGATAGGTCTGCGCGAGGAGGCGGGTCGCGGGCCTGAACAGGGGGCGGCCCGACAGGCCGCCGGTCTCGCGGGCCAGGGCCGCCCCCGCCAGGGTGGCGGGCCGGGCGATGGTGGTGTTGGAGACGACCAGCGCCTGGACGCCGCGCCGAAGGGCCGTGGCCGTGATGGAGTCGAGGGCCTCGAGGGTGATGTCGGGGGCGATCTTGAGCAGGATCGCCGTCTCGGGATGGACGGCGTCGCGGGTCTCCACCACCCGCGCCAGGAGCTCGTCGAGGAACGCCTCGCCCTGGAGGTCGCGCAGGCCCGGCGTGTTGGGCGACGACACGTTCACGGTGACGAAGTCGACGAGCGGCGCCAGCGCGCGGGTGCAGGCGACGTAATCGGCGAGGCGGTCCGTCGCCTCCTTGTTGGCGCCGATGTTGACGCCGATCCGGCCCGGCCGCCCCCGGCGGGCGGCGAGGCGGCGGCGCACCACGTCCAGGCCCTCGCTGTTGAGGCCGAACCGATTGATGACGGCGCCATCACGCGGCAGGCGGAACACCCGGGGGCTCGGATTGCCGGGTTGGGCGAGGGGGACGACGCCGCCGACCTCGACAAAGCCGAACCCGAGCCCGAGGAGCGCGTCGGGCACCTCGGCCCCCTTGTCGTAGCCCGCCGCGAGACCGACGGGATTGGGAAAGCGCCGCCCCAGGATCTCGACGGCAAGGCGTGCATCGTCGACGGGCAAGCGGCGGGGCGGCAGCAGGCACAGGCCGCGGATCGTGAGGTTGTGCGCCGCCTCCGCGTCGAGGCGGTGCAGCAGCGGTTTGGCCAGGGGAAACAGGGCGCCGATCATGCGGCACCTCCGAACCCTTGCGGGAACGCATGGCGCCCGTCCGCCCCGATCGGCAGGTCATGGACCGCGCGCACGGCGGCGAGGGGTAGATCGCCGTAGAGGTGGGGAAACAGGTCGCCGCCCCGCGAGGGCTCGAAGCGCAGCGCCGCACCGAGGGCTTCTGCATCAACGGCGACGAGCACGAGATCCTGCACGGCCGAGAAGTGCCGCGCTGCCGTCTCGGCGGCCTGGAGCGCGGTGGAGAAGTGAATGAAGCCGTCGGCCACATCGACGGGGGCCCCGGTGAAGCGCCCCCGAGCCTCGGCGGCCGCCCAGAGATCCCGCGGGCAGATCTTGTAGACGAGGGACATCCGGTCTCCTTGGCGCAGTGTCGCTGGCCCGGCGATAGAGCGGCGGCCCGGACCAAGCAACCGCCGAAAGCAATGACCGAGGGCGACCGCCGAGCCGCGCATGAACCGGCCGATTCCCGAGAGGGAGGAAACGGTACGCAAGCGATCACACCCAGTTGCTTTCAGACTATATTAGTTCTACTTTCCTAGATGTAGGCTGAAGGTCTCACACACTTCCCTTCGTGAGCTGTTATGCTATCGCACGAGCAGATCTGGACCGCCATCGACCGATTGGCCGAGCGCCACGGCTTCTCGGCGTCCGGACTCGCGCGACGCGCCGGCCTCGATGCTACGAGCTTCAACCGATCGAAGCGGGTCGGCCCCGACGGGCGCAAGCGCTGGCCCTCCACGGAATCCATCGCCAAGGTCCTTGTCGCCACGGGCGCGAACCTCGACGATTTTCTGCGCCTCATCGAGGTGCGGACCGGACCGGCCCGCTCGATGATCCCCCTGATCGGCATGACCCAGGCCGGATCCGGACGCCTGTTCACGGACGAGGGCATGCCCACGGGTGGTCCGGGCTGGGAAGAGATCGAGTTTCCCGATCTTGCCGACGATCGCGCCTTCGCCCTCGAGGTGCAGGGGGATTCCATGGCGCCGCTCTACCGGGACGGCGACGTGCTCATCGTCTCGCCTTCGGCCAGCGTCCGCAAGGGCGACCGTGTGGTGGTGCGCCTCGAGGCGGGCGAAGTGCTGGCAAAGGAGCTCAAGCGTCGCACAGCCCGCACCATCGAGCTCGCATCCCTCAACCCCGACCATCCCGACCGGATCATCAGTGTCGGCGAGGTCGCCTGGATCGGCCGGGTGATGTGGGTGCGGCAGTAACGAACCCGGGGACGCTTTGTCCCTCCGCCGGATGGGGTTATGCCTCGGTCTCCCGAGGTTCGAAGCTCCTCGCACGCGCGGACAGGCCATGGCATCGCCCCCACCGGACGATCAGGCGCCGGCCCCTCGGCCGGATACGGGCCCGTACGCCGTCCTCGCGGCCTCCCGCGTGCCCGCCCTCCTCGTCGAGGCGACCCCCGACGGAGACCGGATCGTCTTCGCCAATCCGGCCCTGCTGGCACTGACCGGACAGGGCGCCGAGGCCATCATCGGGCGTCCCCCCCGCCTCCTCCTCGGACCCGACACGGACCGGGCGGCCCATGTCGCCCTCGCGTCGGCCCTGTCCGAGGCCCCGCCCGAGGGGATCGAACTCCTCGCGCAGACCGGGAGCGGGGCGGCGTTCTGGGCGCAGATCCTCGTGGCGCCCGTGCCCGGCACGTCCCAGCGGATCGTGCAGGTGATCGACGTGTCCCGGCGCCGCGACGCCGAGGGCGCTCTCGCCCTGTCGCGCCAGCGCGAGGCCCTGGGTCTTCTCACCAACAGCGTGGCGCACGAATTCAACAACTTCCTCCAGATCCTCATCGGCTACATCGACGGCCTGAAGCGGCGTCTGGGCGACCGCGACGAGCCGTTCATCCAGCGGGCCATCCTGCGCTCGACGGATGCGGCCGAGCGGGCGACGATCCTCACCCGACAGCTCCTCGCCTTCTCGCGTCGGATCGCGCCAGACGTGCGGCCGGTGGACCTCAACGCCCTCGTCACGGCATTCGGCGCGCGGACTGCCGCGAGCCTGCCGGCGCGGATTGCCCTCGACATCCGCACCACGCCCGGCCTCGCCTGCGGCCTGAGCAACCCGCATCAGGTCGACCTCGCCCTCAACCTCATCGTCACCAATGCGTGCGAGGCAATGCCGGGGGAGGGCCGCATCACCATCGCGACTTTCGCGGTGCCGCCGGGCGAGCGCAGCCTGCAGCGGCCGGGGGACGGCGCCGTGGGCATCACGGTCACGGATACGGGGCACGGCATGTCGCCCGAGATGGCGGCGCGGGCGCTCGCCCCCTTCGTCACCAGCCGCGAGGCCGGGCGCGGCACCGGCCTCGCCATCGTCCACGGGCTCGTCAAACGCCAGAACGGCACCGTGACCCTCGACAGCAAACCGGGCGAGGGCACGGTGGTCCGCCTCCTGTTCCCGGCCGTCGCCTGAATTCGCGCGAAAAAACCCTTCGCCGTGACGGACTAAAACCGCGGCTCGCCCGTCACCATATGGTGACTGGCGCTTCCGCCAGACCGTCACCGAACCGCATCAGGGGCGAATTCATGCTCACCATCCCCACGCGCCGCAGGCGCGCGGCCACCATCCTCACGCTCGCCGCCGCCCTGGCGCTGGCGGCGCCCATGGCGGAGGCGCGTCCGGGCGGGAGCAGCGGCGGCATGGGTTCGCGTGGCTCACGCACCTATGCGCCCCCGTCCGCCACCACGACGGCCCCCACCACGGCGGCCCCGATCCAGCGTTCTCAGACCCAGCCGAGCATGGGCAACCCGGGCATGAGCCCGGCGGCGGCCCAGCGCCCGCGCTTCGGCGGCGGCTTCATGGCCGGTCTTCTCGGTGCGGGCCTCCTCGGGGCACTGCTGGGCGGCGGTTTCTTCGGCGGCCTCGGGGGCATCGCCTCGTTCATCGGCTTGCTGCTGCAGGTCGGTCTCGTCGTCCTCCTCGTCGCCTTCGCGGTCCGCTGGTTCCGCCGGCGTCAGGGCGTGCCGGCAGCAGCCGGGCATGCCCGCTCGGAACTGGGCGCGAACGGGATCGGTGGCGATCGCATGGGCGGCAATGGGCTCGGCGCGGGCAATACCGGGATGGGGCGCGGCCCAGCGCCGGTGCAGCCGGTACAGACCCGCCCGGTCCAGATCGGCCCCGGCGATTTCCAGAGCTTCGAGATCGCCCTCAACGGCGTACAAGAGGCCTATGGCCGAGAGGATGTGCAGGCCCTGCGCAACCTCGCGACCCCGGAAATGGCCGGTTACTTCATCGAGGAGCTGCGCGCCAACGAGGCCAAGGGCGTCGTCAACCGCATCTCCGACGTGAAGCTCCTGCAGGGCGATCTCTCGGAAGCCTGGGGCGAGGGCAATGCCGAGTACGCCACCGTGGCCATGCGCTACGCCATCAAGGACGTGACCCTCGACCGCCGCACCAACCAAGTGGTCGAGACCGGTGAGCCGGAAGCCGTGGAACTCTGGACCTTCGTGCGCGAGCGCGGCGGACGCTGGATACTCTCGGCGATCCAGCAAGGTCGGTGACGGCCTGCAATCGTGAGGCAAGAGGCCGCCCGGGCAACCGGGCGGCCTTTTTCTTTGCGCTGAGTGGTCCGCCTAGGACAGGTGACGGCCATCATGTCGCAGTCTTCAATCCTCCGCATAGACCGCGATCAGAACTGCACTGAGGTAAAACCCTGGTGCGAGCGAATCCTAAGCTCATTGGAGGTAGAAGTTCATTTACCAATTTTTGTGGTGACGGGCATGTGATCGCGTACCGTCTTCAGCTTGGAAAGATTTATCGGCGCTTATCAAATGACACAACACGAGGTCTCTCGGTCCACGTCATGCTAAAGGTCTTAGACTGCATCCTGACGCAGCACGACTACAGTCTCGTTGCGCTGTCGGCCAGCATCTGCATCCTAGGTTGTTTTGCCGCAACCACGGCGATAGCGCAGGACGAAGCGTCGACACTTCGCACGGAGGCGACGGCAAATCGCCTGCTGTCAGGGTGGATGTTCGTGTCCGCCACCGTTTTCGGCTGCGGCGTCTGGTCGTTGCATTTCGTCGCCATGCTGGCGTTCCACCCGGCGCTCAACATCGCCTACGATCTCCACGCAACGTATGCGTCAATCGTCGTTTCCGTCATCGGTACGCTTTTGGCCTTCGTCCTGCGGCATCGCCTGCCCAGCACGTCCTCGGCCGCTATCCTGGCCGGGACGATCCTGGGCCTGAGCATTGCCGGGATGCATTATCTCGGCGTCGGTGCCATGCAGGCCTCCAGCCTCGTGTCTTTCGATCCGACCTATGTGGCGTTGTCGATCCTGCTGAGCATCGGCTTCTCGACGATCGCACTGATGCGCGCCCGCACCCTCGCCAGCATGGTGCGGCGCTTCGAAGTGACGACTTGGCTCGCCCTAGCGATCTGCGGACTGCATTTCACGGGAATGACCGCGGTGACTGTGACGCCGATGCAGCCCCTCGAGGGCGCCGCGCTGCTCCTCGGCTCGACCCATCTCGGCCTCGCCGTCGGATCCGTGAGTCTCCTGGTCATCTGCGCCGGTCTCGTCGCGCTGATGTTGCAGCATCATCTGTCGCAGCGCAGCCTGAACGAGATGAACCGGATGCGCCTGCTAAGCGACCTCGCCTACGAGGTGCTGCTCATCCACCGGGACGGTCGGGTTCTGGAGGTCAACAGCGCCGGGACCCGCCTGTTCGGGATGCCGGTCGAGCAGATCATCGGCCGCCCGGTCCTCGAGCTGTTCGCGAAAAGCGATGCTCCCGCCCTGACCCGGCGCGCGGCCTCGCGTCCGGAGGATCTGCACCCGGAAGAGTTCGAGGCACGCACGGCCGCCGGAGTCCTCGTCCCCGTCGAGCTGTCCTGCCGCACCATCGAGTTCGGGGGCAAGCCCGCGACGGCGGTAGCCCTGCGCGATCTCTCGGCCCTGCGGCGCGACGAGGCGCGGATCCGGCACCTCGCCCTGCACGATGCCCTGACCGATCTGCCGAACCGCTACCTGATGGAGCAACGCATCGCCCACGCCCTCGACGCGTCGGCGATGAACGGCGACGGCATCGCGGTGATCTATCTCGACCTTGACCGCTTCAAACCCATCAACGATCTCTACGGCCATGCCGCGGGCGACACTCTTCTGGTCCAGGTCGCCAAGCGCCTGCTCTCGGAGCTGCGCCCGACCGACACCCTAGCCCGGATTGGGGGCGACGAATTCGTCGTTCTCCTGACTCCCGTGGCGAAGCCGGCTTATGTCGCCGAGATCGCGACCCGGTTGGTCGAGAGTCTTGCCCGGCCATTCCGGCTCGAGCCCAACGTCGTCAAGATCGGCGTCTCGGCCGGTATCGCGCTCCACCCGGACGACGGCAGCACGGTGGAGAGCCTGCTGCGCGCGGCCGATACCGCTCTCTATCGGGTCAAGGACGAAGGGCGGGGGGGCCTGCGGTTCTTCGAGCCATCCATGAATGCCCATCTTCACGCACGTCGACAACTCGAACAGGAATTGAGCGGTGCGATCGCACGTGACGAACTGAGACTGTACTATCAGCCCCTCGTGAATGCGAACACCGGCGAGATCGAGAGCTTCGAGGCTCTGATCCGCTGGCAGCATCCCATGCGCGGCCTCGTCTCACCGGCCGAATTCATCCCCCTCGCCGAGCAGACCAACCTCATCGCGTCCATCGGCCAGTGGGTGATCGAGACCGCCTGTGCCGAGGCTGCGAGCTGGCCGAAGCCGTGGCGCGTCTCGGTGAACGTTTCGCCGAGCCAGTTCAGGCAATCGGACGTGCCGGCCATCGCCGCCGCCGCCCTTGCAAGAAACGCCCTCGCTCCCAACCGATTGGTGGTGGAGATCACCGAGAGCGTGTTCATCCAGGACGCCACGAATGCCGTCGACGTGCTCTCGCGTTTGCGCGAGCAGGGCATCCGCCTGGCCCTCGACGATTTCGGATGCGGGTATTCGAGCCTGAGTTACCTGCAGCGGTTCAAGTTCGACAAGCTCAAGATCGACCAGTCGTTCGTGCGCAGGCTCGGACAGAATACCGACGCCCTCACGATCATCGGGGCGATCGTGAATCTCGGTCATAATCTCGGCCTTCAGGTCACCGTCGAGGGCGTCGAGACGGCCGCACAGCTGGCGATCCTGCGGGAACTCGGATGCGATCAGGTGCAGGGCTACCTGTTCGCCAAACCGGCTCCCATCATCCTCGCGTCGGACCTGGAGCAGGCCCGCCTGCGGGCCATGTTCCACGACCCGGTCAAACGGGCCTATGCCTGATCACCGGTCGCTCCGGCACCGAGTGGACGCCCGGGGCTCTAGGATCCCGGCGTCCAAGCCCGCGCCATGGCAACGAAACCCGCCACCGGCACCTCTTCGGCCCGCGCGGTCTCGGGGATACCGGCGGCCTGCAGCAGGCGGCCGGGATCGGGGGTCGCTGCCTTGAGGCTCTGACGTAGCATCTTCCGGCGCTGGCCGAAGGCGGCGCGGGTGATGTGTTCGAGGGCCTCGACGGCGCAGGACAGGGGCTCGGACCGCGGCGTCAGGCGCACCACGCTCGAGGTGACCTTGGGCGGCGGCACGAAGGCCGAGGGCGCGACGTCGAACAGGATGTCGGCCTGTGTCCGCCAGCCGCACAGGACGCCGAGGCGCCCGTAATTGGCCCGGTCGGCTTCGTCCGCCACGATGCGCTCGGCGACCTCGCGCTGAAACATCAGGGTCAGCGAATCCCACCACGGCGGCCAGACCGGGGCTGTGAGCCAGCCCGTCAGTAGCGGCGTCCCGATGTTGTAGGGCAGGTTGGCGACGATCCGCACGGGGCCGGAGCCAACGAGGGGGGCGGGGTCGAACCGGAGCGCGTCGGCATCCACGACGTCGAGGCGTCCGGGATAGTGGGCGGCGATCTCGGCCAGCGCCGGCAGGGCGCGGGGATCGCGCTCGACGGCGACGACCCGCGCGGCACCGGCGCTCAGGAGCGCGCGGGTGAGACCGCCCGGTCCTGGGCCGATCTCCACGACGGTGACGCCGTCCAGGGGCCCGGCCGAACGGGCGATGCGGCCCGTGAGATTGAGATCGAACAGGAAGTTCTGACCCAGGGCCTTCTTGGGCTCCAGGCCGTGACGGCGCACGACGTCGCGCAGGGGCGGCAGGCCGTCGTCGGCGCGATGGTCGATGTCGCTCATGCGGTGGGGCTCCGGCCGGTCTTGCCGGCCGAGGTCTTGCCGGCGGACAGGCGGGCCGCGAGCCGCAGGGCCGCCATCAGGCTGTCGGGGCGCGCGATACCCTTGCCGGCGATGTCGAAGGCGGTGCCGTGGTCCGGCGAGGTCCGGACGAACGGCAGGCCCAGGGTCACGTTCACCCCGTCGTCGAACGCGATGGTCTTGATGGGGATCAGGGCTTGATCGTGGGTCGGCGTGAGGGCGACGTCGTAGGTGGCCCGCGCACGTGGGTGGAACAGGGTGTCGGCCGGCAGCGGCCCGCGAATGTCGATGCCCTCGGCCTGAAGCTGCGCCACCGCCGGCTCCAGCACATCGCGGTCCTCATGGCCCATGGTGGCGTTCTCGCCCGCATGCGGATTGAGGCCGGAGAGGACGAGGCGGGGATGGTCGACGCCGAACCGGCGGCGCAGGTCGTGCGCGACGATCCGGGCGGTGGCAACGACAAGATCCAGCGTAAGCAGTTCGGGCACCCGGCGCAGGGCCACGTGAATGGTGACCGGCACCACCGCCAGGGTCTCGCTCCACAGCATCATCACGGGCAGCGGTGGCGCCTCGCCGGGCTCGACGCTGAGGGCGGCGAGGAATTCCGTATGGCCGGGATGGGCGAAGCCGACCTGCGTCAGGACGTATTTGGCGATGGGGTTGGTCACGAGGGCGGCGGCCGTTCCGGCCCGCACCAGGGATACCCCCGTGGTGATGGATTCGAGCGTCGCCCCGGCATTGGCGGAATCAGGTCGTCCGGCCACAGCGCCGATGCGCATGCCGCTCGGAAGGGGCATCACCGGCAGGGCCCGGGGAAACACCTCCGTCGCGTAATCCGGCCCGACCTCGGCGACGGGGATCGAGAAGCCGAGTTCGCTCGCGCGCCGTTCGACGAAATCCGGATCGCCGATGAGGAAGAACGGTGGCAGGCCCGGCCCGACATCGCGTTCTCGCCACGCCATCAGGGCGATTTCGGGCCCGATCCCGGCGGGATCACCGAGGGTGAGGGCGATCGGTTTATGATCGGTCACGCGGCAGGCCGTCCTTCCTCTGTCACCCCGCCCGCGTCGCAGGTCGCGGGCAGGATGGCAAGGCGCACCGGCCCGGTGGACGGCATCACCGAACGGTGGCGATCCCGTCCGAGGTCGTCACGGTCCCGAGGTTCTGACGCAGATCGGCCTCGCCCAGGGTCTTCAGCTCGACGCGCAGGAGCACCGTGCGGTTGCGCTCCGCCGTGCCCAACGCCGTGGCGATGGGCGACACGATGTAGTTCAGCGACACGGTGGTGCACTCGTCCTGATAACCCGCCCCGAGGCTGATGCCCGAGAGATACGCCTTGCCGGGGTTCACGTAGACCGGCGCCGTGCCGACGGGATTGGCGAGATAAGCGGTGTAGGCGTCGGCGAAGTTGTCGCGCACGTCGAGATAGTGGCTGAGATCGACCAGCGCGGAACCGGTAACGAACCAGTTCGGCGTGATGTGGTAGGTGGCCGAAGCGGTAACGCCCTCGCGGCGATGAACGAAGCCCAGGGCCGGCTGCGCGTTGTAGTAGGAATAGAAGACCGACAGGTCCAAGGGCAGGAACGGAGCGAAGCGCGCCGTAACGCCAGTCTCGAACCGGTTGACGGCGAAATCACGCTGGTCGAACCGCGCCCGCGAGATGAAGCTGATGTTCTGGTTCGGCGAGAGCTGGAAACGTCCGACGAAGTCGGAGCGGCGGTTCTCGAGGCCCGAATCGAGGCCGACATTGGCGATGTCGCCGCGCCGGAACGAGTTGACGCCCGCGATCTGGATCGACTCGCCGAACAGCACGTTCGCGTACCAGCCGGCGGGGGTCACGACGGAGTACTGACCGCCGAGATTGGTCCGCACGCCGCCCTCGACCCGGTCGTAACCGGAGAACTTGTCCCATTCGAACAGGGAGGTGTCGTCGAACACCAGACTCTGGGCATCCTCATTGGGCAGGCGGCCGATGCGGGTCTCGCTCGGGCGGGCGATCACTTGGGCGATGGGCTCCAGGGTGTGGACACCGAGGGCGCCGAAATTCGCGACGAACGGATAACGGTAGTCGAGGCCGATGGCCGGCATCACCCGGCCGGACAGGTCGGAATCCTGGGTGGTGAGGTTCTGGACCAGGGCGTTCTGGTAGCCGGTTTTGCGCGGATCGACGAAGAACGCATCCGTGCGCAGGTAGGCGAACGGCGTCAGCACCTGGCCGGCATCGTCGATGAAGGTGCGGCGCCAGGAGACCTGGGCCGAGGCGCGGGTATTGGCGCCCGCGAGTCCTCGGATGAGGCAGGTGCTGCGGGTGAAGGTGAGGCAGGTCTCGTAGAGCGGGTAGCTGATGCCGTTGGCGCTCGGGCTCAGGAGGTAGGCGCCCGTGCGCGGCACGCCCTGGAAATCCGTGGCTTCGCGGGTCAGGCTGGTGATGTTGGCCTCGAACCGGACTTCGCCGCCCAGCGGCGCCGGCCCGTTGATGCGCTTGTCGTAATCGATGACCGGCAGGACGATGGGCTGTTCCTTCTGCCAGTCGAAGCTCGACAGGCCCTTGAAGTAGTAGCCCCGCGCCTCGAACCACGAGCGGTCGCCCTGTCCGATCAGGTACGCGGTCGAAACCGCCTCACGGAAATAATCCGTGGTGATGCTCTGATTGCGGATGCGGTAGTTGTCGAGGAACCACTTGTCGGTGACGCCGACGAGGTCCCAGCCCGTACGCCAGCGGTCATTGATGTGGAACTGCCCCTTCGACTCGACGGCGCCGCGGAAATCGCGGTCTCCGGCTCCGAGGGGGCCGGGCAGGAACGCGCTCGGCGTCGTCTGGAAGATGCCCGACAGGCGCAGGTTGTAGAACCCGGTGTCGAGGCGCTGGCGGAACTCGGCTTGGCCCAAGACGCCCTGGTTGCTGAGAAAAGCCGGCGACAGGGTGAGGTCGTAGTCGGGCGCGAGATTGAAGAAGTACGGCGTGGAGACGCCGGTGCCCAGCGCCGTCGAAGTGATGAAGCGCGGCGTGAGGAAGCCGGATTTCCGCTTCACGCTCGGATCGGCCGTTTCGAAATACGGCATGTAGGCGAGCGGGATACCGGCGATCTCGAGGGTCGATTCCTCGAACGCGATGGTGTGCGTCTCGTTGTTGTGGATGATCTTGGTGGCGCGGATCTGCCAGAGCGGCGGCGTCTCCGGATTGTTCTTGCACGGCTCGCAGGCCGTGTAGGTGCCGTACTCGAAGCTCGTGCGGTCGCCCTCGATGCGCTCGGCGCGGGGTGCCGAGAACCGCGTACGGACGGGCTGGCCCTTCACCTCGATGGTCTGCTGGATGCGCAGGGCGTCGATGAAGCCGTTCTTGAAGTCGTCCGTCAGCTCCATCTTGGCCCCGGTCAGGACCGCGCCGGTCTCGTCGGTGAGGCGGACATTGCCCTCGGCGAAGACCCGGCTGGTGTTGCGGTCGTAGAGGACGCGGTCGGCCTGAAGGGTGCGCGGGCCGTAATGGAGTTCGGCGTTGCCGCGCGCCGTGACGGTGTTCCGGTCGTTGTCGTAGATGAGCTCGGCCGCCTCCACGAGGAGGCGCTCGGCGGGCTTGTCCGACGCGGGTTTGCCCTTGGCGTCCGTGTTCTTGGCGTCCGCTGGCGCAGCCGGGCGCGCTTCGGCCGCCGTGGAACCGGCGGCCGGAAGCAGCGCCAGCAAGCTGGCGGCGAACGCGATGTCGGCGACCTTACGCAACGCCAGTCCCAACTCCTGCCACGGTCCCGTTCCGTTTCCCGATCCGAAGACCGACATCAGCCGTCCTCCTGATAGAGAAGCGTGAGCGTACCGAGAAGACTTCCTACCACAGCCGGGAACCACGCCGCCACCGCCGGCGTGACGATCCCCGACGCTCCCAACCCCTCGAGGAGCTGCCGCGCGACATAGAGCGCGAACCCTGCGGCCACGCCGCCGAGCACGAGCTTTCCCACGCCACCAAAGCGGAAGAACCTTAAGGAAACGCTGGCCGCGACGAGCACCATGGCGACGAAGAGAACCGGTCGCGCCATCAGCACATCATACTGGAGTCGGTAACGCGTCGCATCCAATCCAGCCCGCTCGTTGCGTGCGATCGTCTCGGGCAGTTGCCAGAAAGGCACAGATTCCGGTGGGGTGAAGCGCTGGCGTACCTGTCCGGGGTCGAGGGTCGAGGCGATGAGATATGTGGAAAACGCCTCGGGCGGCGCGTCGGGGGTGAGCAGGCGGGCCTCCTGCAGCTCCCAGTAGCCGTCGTGGAGGATCGCCCGGGCGGCGTCGATCTCCGACACGAAGAGGCCCGCCTCGTCGAACGTGTAGGCCGAGACGCCCGCGAGCGTCGTGGTGCCCTCGACGGCGGTCTCGGCGCGCAGGATCGCCTGTCCGTCGAGGCTGCGCTGGCGGATCCAGATGTCCTTGCCAGACCCCGCCTTGGTGGATTTGGCGAAGATCTTCGCCTCGATCTCCGTGGAGCGCTGCTTCAAGAGGGCCGAGACCGGATTGTAGACCCCCACCGTAAAGGCCCCGATGGCAAGCGCCACGAACAGGCCGGGCTGGAGGAACTGCCAGGCGGAGATGCCGGCGGCCCGCGCCACCACGAGTTCGAGCTTGCGCGAGAGCTGGAGCAGGGAAGCCATGGACCCGAACAGGATCGCGAAGGGCAGTACGCCCTCGGCCACGGCCGGGGTCCGGAACAGGGCGAGCTGGGCCATCAGACCCGTGGACGCGCCCTCCGCGTCGCCGGCGCGGCGCAGCAGCTCGACGAAATCGAGGGTGTAGACGAGGGTGAAGACCGTGAGGAACACGCCCAGGATCGTGCGCAGGAAGCGCGCCGCGAAGTAGCGCCCGAGGGTGAGGCCGATGAGGGCGCTCACGGGTCAGGCCCGACTCAGGCGCGGGCGGCTCAGGAGTCCGGCAAAGCTGCGCGCCGCCCGCGCGCTCCATGTCCGCACCGCCGGCCCGTAGAAAATGAGGACGCTCGACCACGCGATGGCGACGAGCGGCACGGCATAGATCGCCACAACCGCGCCCTGGCTGCGGGTGGCCGCGGAGGTGGCGGCGAAGCCCGCGATCCGCAGCACCACCACGGCCACCACGGCGCCCGCGACCGCCGCGCCCCGGCCCTGGCGGGTGGTGCGCGGATCGCCGAGCGCCGCAAAGGCGATGAAGGTCAAAGCCAGGGGATAGAGCCAAGACGACAGGCGGTCGTGGAGTTCGGACCGGAAGCGGCCCTTCTGGAGCTGGTAGTAGTTCTCCGACCGGTCGGGGAAGAACAGCTGCGTCGTCGAGCGCTCGCGCGGCTTGTAGGTCACTTCCCCGTCCGGAGGGGTGAAGGCGGCGAGATCGACGGTGTAGCGCTCGAAGGTGATGATCGAGGAATCCCGCGAATCCTTCTGCTGGCGGTGCACGCTGCCCTTTTCCAGGGCGAGGTAGCTCTGGCCGCCGTAATCCACGGCCTGGCCGCGCTCGGCGAGGTAGACCACGCTTTTGCCCGGCTCGCGCTTGTCCTGAATGAAGATCCCCAGCAGCGTGCCGCCGGGGCCGCGCTCGCGGAAATGGAAGGTGATGCCGCTGTCGAGCTGCGTGAACTGGCCCTCCTTGACCACGTTGGCGATGAAGTCGCCCCGCACGCGGGTGAGCACGTCGCGCAGTTCCTGGAACGAGGAGGGCATCACCTGGATGGTCAGGAACGCCACGGCGAAGCTCACGGCGAGGCCGAGGGTGAGGAAGGGTCGCAGGATGCGGCGCGGCTTCATCCCCGCCGCCGACATGACGATGAGTTCGGAATCGCCGTTGAGCTTGTTCAGGGCGTAGACCACCGCGATGAACAGGGCCACCGGCGCAATCACGGTGATCAGGGTGGGGAGGGACAGACCGGTGATGAGGAAGAAGATCACCAGGGTCTGGCCCTTGGCGGTGATGAGGTCGAGTTCCCGCAGGGCCTGCGTCACCCAGATCGTTCCGGTGAGGCCGACGAGGCAGGAGAGAAAGGCTCCGAACGCGATTCGGAAGATGTAGCGTTCGATCTGCGTCATCGATTCTCGCGGTCGTCGATCCGCCCGGGCACCGGCACGGCGACGGGCCGATGTAGCGCGGGGGCGCGGGGTGCGTCGAGCCTCGGCATGTTACGCAGCGCACGGGGTGGGACGGTGCCGCGCTCGCGTTGCGTTCCGCCGCTCAACGGGTACACAGGAAATCGACGCGGTGCCGCCCCTCGCGACGGGCCGTGACGCACCATGAACGACCTTGCCACGAACGACCTTGGGAAGCTGCAGGTATGGCGGACGATATCACGATCGCATTCGGCCCTCTCGCACCAGTGGGCCGGGGTGACCTCGTTGTCTTCGTCGGAGACGACCTGACCCTCGCCCCCGAAGTCGCCCAGGCGATCGGGCGCGGGGCCGCCGATCTCCTGGCGCGGGCGGCGGCGAGCGAGCGCTTCAAGGGCAAGTCCCTGTCGGCACTCTCCCTGCCGGCCCCGGCGGGTCTCGATGTCGACCGGCTCGTGGTCGTCGGCCTCGGCTCCGAGAAGGACCGGGCCAAGATCGACTGGCCGGTGCTCGGCGGCTTCACGGCCAGCAAGGTCACGGGCCGCACCGCGAGCGTCGCCCTGATCCTGCCGGGCGTCTCCGTGTCGGGCGGGAATGCCGCCGACTTCGCCCTTGGCGCGCGCCTGCGGCACTACAGCTTCGACCGTTACAAGACGAAGAAGAAGCCCGAGGGCGAGGAGGCCCGCGGCACCGCCCTGACCCTGATGGTGGCCGACCCCGCCGCCGCCGAGGCCGCGGCACCGGCGACGGAGGCCGTCGCCGAGGGCGTGATCGTCGCGCGCGAACTCGTCAACGAGCCGCCGAACGTCCTCTTCCCCGAGGAATTCGCCCGCCGGGCCGAGGCCCTGACGAAGCTCGGCGTCGAGGTCGAGGTGCTCGGTCCCGCCAAGCTCGCCGCCCTCGGCATGGGCGCGCTCCTGGCCGTGGCCCGCGGCTCCGTGAAGGAGCCCCGCGTCGTGGTCATGCGCTGGAACGGCGGCACGCCGGGCGAGGCGCCCATCGCCTTCATCGGCAAGGGCGTCTGCTTCGATTCCGGCGGCATTTCCATCAAGGGCGCGGCCGGCATGGAGGACATGAAGGGCGACATGGGGGGGGCGGCCTGCGTCGTCGGCACCCTGCATGCCCTGGCCTCCCGCAAGGCGAAGGTGAACGTCGTCGGCGCCATCGGCATCGTCGAGAACATGCCCGACGGCGACGCGTATCGCCCCGGCGACATCGTCACCTCCATGTCGGGCCAGACCATCGAGATCATCAACACCGACGCCGAGGGCCGCCTCGTCCTCGCCGACGTGATCTGGCACGTCCAGGGCGCCTACAAGCCGAAGTTCATGGTCGACCTCGCGACCCTCACGGGCGCGATCATCGTCGCTTTGGGCCAGGACGTGGCCGGCCTGTTCTCCAGCGACGACGACCTCGCCGCCAAGCTCACCGCCGCCGGCGAGGCCACGGGCGAGGCCGTGTGGCGGATGCCGTTGATCCCGGCCTACGACAAGGCCATCGACTCGAAGTTCGCCGACATGAAGAACACCGGCGGGCGCCACGGAGGTGCCGCCACCGCCGCTTCGTTCATCAAGCGCTACACCAACGACGTGCCGTGGGCCCATCTCGACATCGCGGGGGTGGCCATGTCGTCCTCCTCCTCGGAGATCAACCGGAGCTGGGGTGCCGGCTGGGGCGTGCGCCTCCTCGACCGCCTCGTGCGCGACAACTACGAAGCGTGATCCGGGTCCCTGCTGCCGTCCGGGCCCTCGGCCCGGCGGCGGTCGCGATCCTGGCCGTTGCCCTGGCCTGGCTCACGGGCTTCAGCCAGCGCACGGTCCTGCCGGGCGTGGTCGAGGCTTGGTTCTACGGGTTCTTCCTCGACCGCTACCCGCTGTTCGCCGCCGCCATCGTGTACGGCCTCGCGCGAATCCTCCTCGGATCGGCGCGGCCCGGACACGTCGGCCTCGTGCGGCGCGGTCTCGGTGGCGCTCTCGCCGTCATGCTGCTGGCGGCCGCCTGCCTGTATCCCACCTTCGGGGGACTGGTCCTGCGGGCGGGCTTCGCCACGGGCGGCATGGCGTTTCTGACCGGGCAGAGCATGCCGGTGGCCTACGCCCTCGGCTCGGCCGCCGCCGCCGTCGTCTTCGGCCTTGCCCTCGGCCTCGGCGGCCTCTTCACCCCGGGTCTCGCCCGCAGCCGCGCCGGATGGGGCCGGCGCCTCCGCGCGGGCGCGGGCCGGATGCTCGCGCGGACCCTCGCCCTCTGGTTCGCCGTCGCGGTGCTCGGCCTCGCGACGGTCGCGGGTTTCGGGGCCTGGCCCCGCCGCCCCCTCACGGGTGAGGAAGCGGGCCTCGCCGCCGGCCTCGTTCTCCTCGCCTTCCTGCCCCATGCCGGCCTCGACTGGCTCGACAGCCGGGCACGGGCTCGGACACCATGGGGTACGACGGGTTGATCCCAGAGGATGAATCCGGGAAGATGGTTCAGATGTGAACGAAAGCGGCGCCAAGTCGCTGCGTCACATCACAGGGAGGTTCCAATGGGTCAAGTCCGCGGCGCCGAGCGCCCGTGGCTGTCCGCCTATCCGCCGGGCATCCCGGCCGAGATCGATCCGGCGGCCCTCGGCACCCTCGTCGACCTGTTCGAGGATACGCTGCGGCGCCATCCGGAGCGACCGGCGCTGCAGTGTTTCGGCTCCCGCATCACCTATGCGGCGCTCGGCGACTCGGCCCGGGCCGTGGCGGCGTGGCTCGCCGCGCAGGGGTTCGGCCGGGGAGACCGCATCGCCCTCATGATGCCGAACGTGCCGGCCTATCCGGCGGCGATCCTCGGGGTGTTGCTCGCCGGCTGCACCGTCGTCAACGTCAACCCGCTCTACACCCCGCGCGAACTGACGGCGCAGCTGGTGGATTCCGGAGCGCGGGCACTGTTCGTCCTCGAGAACTTCGCCCGGACCGTCGAGGTGTCGCTGGCCGATGTCGCGTTGGAGCGCATCGTCGTCGTCGGCCCGGGCGACGGTCTGGGCCTGAAAGGCATGGCCATCGGCTGGGCCAGCCGCCGTGTGAAGAAGGCCGTGCCGGCCTACACCCTGCCGGCGGACCGGACGGTTCGCTTCGAGCAGGTCCGACGTCTCGGCCGGACCCTGCCGCGCCCCACCGTCACCATCGCGCCCAATGATCTCGCCTTCCTGCAATATACCGGCGGCACCACGGGGGTCGCCAAGGCGGCGATGCTGACCCACCGCAACATCGTGGCCAACGTCGTGCAGTGCCAGAGCTGGTTCTGCATCGACGGGGAAGACGGCCACGCGCGCGTGATGATCACCGCGCTGCCGCTCTATCATATCTTCGCCCTGACCTGCTGCTTCTTCCTGTTCGTGAGGCTCGGCGGCTGCTGCCTGCTGATCCCGAACCCGCGCGACTGTGACGGCTTCATCAAGACCCTCCGCGCCAACCGCTTCACGCATCTGTCCGGGGTCAACACCCTGTTCAATATGCTGGTGAACCATCCCGGCATCGGCGGCGTCGATTTCGGCCACGTCGATTTCATCATCGCGGGCGGCATGGCGGTTCAGGCACCCGTGGCGGCGAAGTGGAAGGCGGTGACCGGCACCACCATCGTCGAGGGCTACGGCCTGTCCGAGACGTCGCCCGTGGTCTGCGTGAATCCGCCGGGGCTCGCCGAATGGTCCGGCACCATCGGCTTTCCCCTGCCGTCGACGGAGGTGGCCATCCGCCTCGCGGACGGGCGGGAGGCGGAGCCCGGCGAGGCGGGCGAACTGTGCGTGCGCGGCCCCCAGGTGATGGCCGGCTACTGGCAGCGGCCGGCTGAGACCGCCCGGGCGACGACGGCGGACGGTTATTTCCGCACGGGCGACGTCGCCGTGTTCGAGCCCGACGGACAGGTGCGCATCGTCGACCGGATGAAGGACATGATCCTCGTCTCCGGGTTCAACGTCTACCCGAACGAGATCGAGGAGGTGCTGGCCGGTCATCCCGGCGTCCTCGAATGCGCCGTGGTGGGCGCGCGCCACGACGAGACCGGCGAGATGGTGGTGGCCCATGTGGTGCGGCGGTCGGACGAGACCACGCCCGATATCCTGCGGGCCTTCGCCAAGACCCAGCTCACCGGCTACAAGGTACCCCGCCGGGTGGTGTTCCACGAGGCCCTGCCGAAGACCAATGTCGGCAAGGTCTTGCGCCGGGCCCTGCGCGACGATCCGCCCGCGTCGTGATCTCCACCGGACTGTAACCAAGCGGTGCTTCACTCCGTATGTACGGCACGGGCCGGACCCGAATGCGCCCCCGCGCGCACCGGACGGCCTTGGCGGAGGAACCCGACATGCACATCAAGCGCCCGCGCGGCTGGGAAATCCCGGAGCACCTCGCAACCCCCGAAAGCGTCTTCCTGAACCGGCGTGCCCTGCTCGGCGCCGGGGCCGGCCTTACGGCCGCCTCGCTCCTCGGGCCGAGAGCCGCCCGCGCGGCCGCCGGAACGGGCCTCTACCCCGCCCCGCGCAACGAGGCCTATACCCTCGACCGCGCCGTGACGCCGGAGAAGTACAGCGGCGACTACAACAACTTCTACGAATTCGGCATGTCCAAGACCGTCCTGCCGGCGGCCAATGCCCTGAAGACCGACCCCTGGACCATCGCTATCGACGGCCTCGTCGAGAAGCCGTTCCAGATCGGTTTCGAGGATCTCGTGCGCAAGGTCAGTCTCGAGGAGCGCCTCTACCGGCACCGTTGCGTCGAGGCCTGGTCCATGGCCGTGCCGTGGACGGGCTTTCCCCTGTCGAAGCTCGTGGCCCTGGCCAAGCCCGCCTCGGGGGCGAAGTACATCCGGATGGAGACGTTCAACGATCCCGCGATGGCACCGGGCCAGCGCTCGTTCCTGTATCCGTGGCCCTACGTCGAGGGCCTCACCATGGCGGAGGCGGCCAACGACCTCGCCTTCGTGGTCACGGGTATCTACGGCAAGCCCCTGCCGAAGCAGTTCGGCGCGCCGATCCGCCTCGCCGTGCCGTGGAAGTACGGCTTCAAGTCCGTCAAATCCATCGTGAAGATCTCGTTCGTAGCCGAGCGTCCCAAGACCTTCTGGGAGGGCCTGCAATCGGCCGAATACGGCTTCTGGGCCAACGTGAACCCCGCCGTGTCGCATCCCCGCTGGAGCCAGGCGACGGAGCGGGTGCTCGGCACCGACCAGCGCGTGCCGACGCTGATCTACAACGGCTACGGCGAGCAGGTGGCCGGGCTCTACAAGGGCTTGGAGAAGGAGCGGCTGTTCGTCTGATCCGGCCCGCCGGGCGCGGCGCTCGTGCGAGCGCCGCCTGATTCCTTCGGAATGGCGGAGTTCGGCTTCGCTCAAGCGCCGCGCGGACTTGGTTTGACCCCCAATACAGTCGCCGCTTGATCACTTCGGATCGAGCGGGCGCGACGGGTCCCCTCTCCTTCCAGGAGAGGGGACCCGTGAGTCACCACATCACCAAACTGATGAGGCATAAACCGTATCAGTAGGTCCAGCGCTGCGCC